>NZ_CYSD01000019.1 GCF_001458415.1 Tritonibacter multivorans
CACGAGCAAGATCCAGATCTTTGTCGGACACCACATCGGTGTCCCGATGCGCGGTGACCCATTTGTTCAATGTCGATAAGCCAACACCCAAATCTGAGGCCACTTGTTTGCGTGTCAGCCCACTCGTGAGCGCGATCCGCACCGCGTCAGCCCGGAACTCATCCGTCCGTTTCAATCCCATAGTTCGTCTCCTTTGTTGCAATAAATGCTATCAAAGGAGCGGCATCAAACCGTGACAGGTCCAGAATGAGTAAACGCGAAAGGGAGTTCGCTGTCGGGCAACTTATTTCAGATGCTATTGCGGACGCAAACATAATTGATGTGCTTGCCGCGGCGGGAATGAAAAGCCCCGAGATCTCTGTTCTCTCCGAAGAATTCCTTTCCGAAATTCAGAACATCAAGCAAAAAAACCTCGCTCTAGATGCGCTCAGAAAGCTACTTGCGGGTGAAATTAAAGCCCGACAGAAAAGGAACGTCGTAGAGGCCAAAGCCTTCTCAGAACGTCTGGAAGCGGCCGTGGCGCGTTACCACGCCAACGCAATCACGAGTCTTGAGATGATCCAAGAGCTTATCAATATGGCCAAGGACTTAAATGCGTCAGTCCAACGAGGAGATGACCTTGGCTTGAGCGAAGAAGAGTTGGCTTTCTATGACGCCCTTTCGCAAAACCACAGCGCTGTGGAGGTTCTGGGAAACGAAGAGCTTCGGAAAATCGCCCACGTTTTGGTTGAGCAGCTCCAACAAAACGTCACCGTTGACTGGCACCTGAAGGAAAGCGCACGCGCCAAGTTGCGAGTTTTGGTCCGCCGTATTTTGAAAAAGTTCGGCTATCCACCAGATCTCGCTCCAGTGGCGATCAGTACCGTGCTCAGTCAGGCTGAAGCACTCCTGAAGTGGAAATAGGCCCGCGCACCAGTGAGGTATCGGGTTTTCCCGAATTCACCCGATACCACATATGGATAGAGCGCCGAAAGGCGCTCTATATCTTGATCAAACCAAAGCTTCGCGAAATCTTTGCCCCGATTTCGAGACAACTTTACCCCGATTTACACGCTCAGTGCGTCCAGGGGCTGCGGCGGTTGGTGGCAAAGTTTTCGCCGTAGCCACCGGCGCGGATATTGGCCGCGCGGGATTTGGGTTCGGTGAGCTGCGCGTCAATCCCATGGGCAGAGGCATATTCCAGCGCCTCTTCCTTGGTGGCGAACTTCAGGCGCACTTGGCTTTGCGTGTCGGTGGAAGAGGTCCACCCCATCAGCGGGTCCACTTCGCGCGCGCTCTCCTGTGCGAATTCCAGCACCCATTTACGGGTCTTTGCCATGCCAGAAGTCATAGCATTACGGGCCGGACGGTAGATGCGTGCGCGCATGTCTCTCTCCACGAGGTGAATCTATCCCCTGCCTTTTATCCCCCATCACGGGCAAGCGGCAAGGCCACAAATAGAGTGCCTTTAAAGGGTTACCCGACCGTTGCGCGACATGCACATTTGACAGGATGTTTGACAGGCCTCTTGAAACAGAACAAAAACAGATCAAATGCTGACGGACGGCTGACAAGGAACCCGCCCATGCCCTATGCCAATTCCGACAATTCCCTGCCCATGATGGCGGACCGCGCGCCTGAACGCCGTGAAAAGCTCGAGGGCGGTAAAGCTTTCACAATGCACACAAAATTCAGCCCCGCAGGCGATCAGCCGACGGCCATTGCAGAGCTGTCACAGGGTGTGCGGGACGGCGAACGGGATCAGGTGCTGTTGGGGGCGACCGGCACCGGCAAGACCTTCACCATGGCCAAGATCATCGAGGAAACCCAACGCCCGGCGATCATCCTTGCGCCCAATAAAACCCTCGCTGCGCAGCTTTACGGTGAATTCAAGGGCTTCTTCCCCGAAAACTCTGTCGAGTATTTTGTGTCTTTCTACGACTATTACCAGCCCGAGGCTTACGTTCCGCGCAGCGACACATACATCGAAAAAGAAAGCCAGATTAACGAACAGATCGACCGCATGCGCCACTCGGCGACGCGGGCGCTGTTGGAACGTGACGATGTGATCATTATCGCCTCGGTCTCCTGTATTTACGGCATTGGTTCGGTCGAAACCTACTCGGCCATGACGCAGGATCTGATCGTGGGCCAGGACTATGACCAGCGCCAGATCATGGCCGATCTGGTGGCCCAGCAGTACAAACGCAACGATCAGGCGTTTCAGCGTGGCTCCTTCCGGGTGCGCGGCGACACGCTCGAAATCTTCCCCGCCCACCTTGAGGACCGCGCCTGGAAGCTGTCGTTCTTTGGCGAAGAGCTGGAGCAGATCACCGAATTCGACCCGCTCACCGGCGAACGCACTGGCAGTTTCGAGAAGATCCGTGTCTACGCCAACAGCCACTACGTGACCCCCAAGCCGACCCTGAAACAGGCGGTGATCCACATCAAAAACGAACTGCGCCAGCGGCTGGATCAGCTGACCGGCGAAGGCAAACTGCTCGAGGCGCAGCGCCTCGAACAGCGCACCAATTTCGACATTGAAATGCTGGAGGCCACCGGCCATTGCAACGGGATCGAGAACTATTCGCGCTACCTCACCGGCCGCGCACCGGGAGAGCCGCCCCCCACCCTGTTTGAATTCATCCCCGACGATGCCATTGTTTTTGCTGACGAAAGTCATGTCTCGGTGCCGCAGATCGGTGGCATGTACCGGGGCGACCACCGGCGCAAATTCACGCTGGCCGAACACGGCTTCCGCCTGCCCTCCTGCATGGACAACCGCCCGCTGAAGTTCGAGGAATGGGACGCCATGCGGCCCCAGTCGGTCTTTGTCTCCGCGACGCCCGCAGCCTGGGAGCTGGAACAATCCGGCGGTGTCTTTGCCGAACAGGTCATTCGCCCTACAGGGCTCTTGGACCCCGAGGTCGAAATCCGCCCCGTCGCCATGCAGGTTGATGATCTCTTGGACGAAATCCGCCAGGTCAGCGCCAAGGGCTTCCGCACGTTGGCCACCGTTCTGACCAAACGCATGGCCGAAGACCTGACCGAATACCTGCATGAACAGGGCATCAAGGTGCGCTACATGCACAGCGACATCGACACGCTGGAGCGGATCGAGATCCTGCGCGACCTGCGCCTTGGGGCCTTCGACGTGCTCGTGGGCATCAACCTGTTGCGCGAGGGGCTCGACATCCCCGAATGCGGGCTGGTCGCCATTTTGGACGCGGACAAAGAAGGCTTCTTGCGGTCCGAGACCTCGCTGGTGCAGACCATCGGCCGCGCCGCGCGCAACGCCGAAGGCCGCGTCATCATGTATGCCGACAAGATCACCGGGTCGATGGAACGCGCGATGGATGAAACCAACCGCCGCCGCGAAAAGCAGATGGCCTATAACCTTGAACACGGCATCACGCCCGAGACGGTGCAGAAAAACGTCGAAGACGTGCTGGCGGGCCTTTACGAGGGCGACGTGGACATGAACCGCGTCACCGCCACCGTCGACAAGCCGATGCATGGCGCAAATCTGGAGGCGCATCTGAACGGCCTCAAGGAAGAAATGCGCAAAGCTGCCGAGAATCTGGAGTTCGAGGAAGCCGCCCGCCTGCGCGACGAGGTCAAACGGCTGGAGGCCGTGGACCTCGCCGTAAGCGACGACCCGCTGGCCCGGCAATCGGCGGTAGAGGCCGCCTCCGAGGCCGCCGTGAAGTCAAGGGGCCGCTCAACCGCTGGACGAGCAGGCCAACGTGGGGGTAATGTGAAGCGAAGGGGCAGATAACCCCTCCAACGCTATTCCCAAAAGCTATTTTTTTGTTGATTTGGGCGGTGGTGTAGGACGCGGTGCAGGTTTCGGTGCACCTTTATTGTCATTCATTATTCCACGTGTTGGTGGAGGAGCTGGACGCTTGGCCATTGAAATTCCTAAATCGTTATCTTTCCACGACGATACAAAACTAAAAATTGCTTGTGAAGCACTGAGGCAAACCGAGTTGCAATTGGAAGATTTCATCTCTTTGGCGAACAATTCGGACCAGAGGGCGATGGCAATGGCCGCTGCAAATATTGGTTTAGCTACTGTGGTCGTGACGCTGTCTGGAATTTGCCCTAGCCCACCTGTCGCATTCCTAAGCTGTGTGGGGTTCGTTTTCTGTTTCGTGCTGTCCGTTAAATCAGGTAGCCCAAGAAGATTTTATGTGCGCGGCCACAACTGGAAGGATTGGGTAGGGCACATAGATGAAAACGACACCTTCTACGATGCCATTTCATCGCAAGCCGAGGAAAATGACTACCGTATCGAACAAAATCTAAAGGACATGGCTAACCTTGCTCGAACACAGAAGCAAGCATTGACTTTTTCAGCGTACTGTCTTGTTTTTTTTGTTTTCGGGCAACTTGGCGCCGTTGTCATGTAGGGCGGAAAATGCGCCCGACCTCGGGAGGAAGCGAATGCGCCCTCCCGTGGGGGAGGTCGGGCGCAGTCCGTGCTCTGCACGGACGGGGTGGCCTTCAAAAACGTGACCGCTATTGAATAACACCGCCCTCTGCGCGACCTATATACCTATTGAACCCTCATCAGTTGGTCCCGCCTCATGCGTATGCGTCCCTTTGCCCTTCTCGCCCTGCCCCTCCTGGCCGCCTGCGCCTCGCCCTATGATCGTTGTGTCAAACAGAACAGCGGCGACTATCTGCGGCTGAGCGCACAGATCGAGACGACCGAGGGCAATATCGACCGCGGCTACGCGATCCACACACAGACCGTTCCGGAAACGGTTTGGGAGCACTGCCCGCGCTATAAGGATGGGAAAATCATTGGCTACCGCCTCTGCCCCGAGACGTATTACCGCGAGATTGAAACCCCGGTGGTGATCTCTGTGCCCTCAGAACGCGAGCGGCTGAAACGCCTGAGCCGCGAACGCGCGGCGCTGCAACCGCGCCACGACAGCGTGACCGAACAATGCCGCGCGGCGCACCCCCCGAAATAACGGGGCGCGCGCCGCACAGAGGATCAGTAGACCGCTGCCACGTCATACAAGACGGGCTCAAAGCTTTTGCACATTTCATTGATCTTGCGGCTGCGCTCGCGCATCTCCGCACTGCGCAGCATGGCCAGGAAATCCTCGCGCCGCGCCCATTGGCTGTAATTGGCGATCCGGCACTGGGCGTCGTTCACATGCAGCCCCGCCGCAATAAAGCCCGGCTGCTTCGACACAAAGTCGGAGATCGCATCCTGCAACAGTTCAAGCACGTCCTGACAGGTTCCGGGCGTGACCTCAAAGGTGGTGATGACGGTCTGGACCTCGGTGGAAAGTTCGATTTTCGGCATGGCTGGCTCCTCCTGTCGCTGGCTCCTCTGCTCCAGCGTAACCGCAAACGCTTGAAAGTCGATGGTCTTTTGCCCTAGGCTCAACCTATGCGGGTGGGCGCGGGGCAGAGGCAAAGGCAGGCGCAATGCGGCAGCACAGGCTGGCTCTGGGGCTCTTGGCCCTGATGTGGACCCTTGGCGCAGGCCGCCCGGTGGACGCGGGTGCCTGGATGCAGCGACCCAAGACGGGCTTTGCGGCACTGGACCTGCGCTATCGGCCCACGCAGGGGCGCGAGCTGGGGTTTTATGGCACCTATGGGCTGTCTGAACGGCTGACGCTGGGTTTGGACATAAATGATACAAGCCGCGGATCGGCCCATGCGCTGGGGTTTGTGCGGCTGCCCCTGCGACAGGCGGACAGCGGCTGGCAGATCGCCACAGAGCTGGCTGTTGGGGCAAACCGCGACGCGGGACACTGGCTGGTGATGCAGCGCTATGGGCTGTCGGTTGGGCGCGGAGTGCAGCTGGGCGCACGGTCTGGCTGGGTCACCGCGGATCTGACCCGCGAAAGCCGCAGTGGCGGATACAGCAAAGCCTGGAAGCTGGATGCCACCCTTGGCCTGAGCCCGCCCAAAGGGCGGCGCCTTGCGCCGATGTTTCAGATCGAATTGCACCGCCCCGACGACGGCGCAGGCACCTTCGCCCTCTTGCCCTCCCTGCGCCTGTCGCGGCGGGCAAAACGGACATGGCTCGGCGGTCTGGAATGGCGCAGAACGCAAGGTGAGGATCAGGTGCTGGGCATTCGCTTTGGCCTGTGGCAGGATTTCTGAGACCCGGATTTTCTGAAAGACAGCGCCGCCGATGACCTCCCCCATCCGCCCCACCGATAATGAGGCCCGCAGCCTAGCGCGCCAATTGATGCAAGACGCCCGCTTTGCAGCCCTTGCGGTGACGGATGACGCGGGTTGCCCGACGCTCAGCCGGGTGGCCTTTGGCCTGTCGCCCGCGGGCGCACCGGTTTCGCTGGTGTCAACGCTCGCCAGCCACACGCAGGCGCTCATGGCGCGTCCGGACTGTGCCCTGATGGTCGGGGAGCCGGGCGACAAAGGCGACCCGCTGACCCATCCGCGCCTGACCCTGCAGGGGCGGGCCGAGATCCTGCCCAACAACACAAACGCCCATACAGAGATGGCCGCGCATTACCTGCGCGACCATCCCAAGGCCAAGCTTTATGTTGGGTTCGGCGATTTCCACTTCCTGAAGATCACCGTCACGGGTGCGTTTCTGAACGGCGGGTTTGGCAAGGCGTTTCACCTCAGCCCCGCCGATCTGGGCCTTTAGCGATCCATACGGATGGTGAGGGTGACCTCGCCATCCACGGCCTCGGGCCATTTCAAATCGATCTCGTCGCGCCCCGTGCCCTGCTCGGTATCTGCATAGGGCATGTGATAGACCGCCGCCCCGCTGGTGTTGCGAATAGCATTTTTGCCCATCACCGCATCGACACCGCGCGCCCAGCCTTGAAACGGCAGGCGATTGTCCGTGCCAATGCGCCAGGTCGCAGATTTGGAGCTCTGATCGTGGTTGATCCGCAAGGGGTTCATCACATTGGCCGATACATTGTGGAAGGTATTGCCCTCAAAAAACACATCCCGCGTGCGGTTGAAATCAAGGGCGGCAAAAGAAGTATCGACCCGCTCGGCCCGGTCAATATTGTCCCCCAGCGAGCGGAATTTATTGCCCACCACGCTGAGGCCATTGAGGAAATGGCCCGTGCCATAGGGGCGGATCACAAGATAGCTGAACCACGGTGCCACATCGCCCGACAGGAACACATTGTTGGCAACCGACAAGGCCGAGAAGGAGAACCCAGCATCGAAATCCGGTGTCGCGTCATACTCGTTGCTCCATTCGACAAAACAATTGTCGATGTAATTGTCACTGATCGTGGTGGAACAGAAGGTCTGCGTCAGCACAATGCCCGCCGAGCGCACCCCCGCCGCAACACTGTCGCCCTGGAAGAAATGGTTGCCGGTGATGGTGTGGTTCTGCCCCGACAGTATCGCCCAGTGCCGGAACCGCGTGGCGCGATTGTGGCGCAGCTTTACATCATTGCCGTTCACATTGATCGCAATGGAGGTGCGGTCCGACACATCCAGCGGGTCCTCGTCCGACAGAAACTGGCAATTGTCCACCAACATCCCCTGACAGCCCGTCCCGATCGAGGTGATCGCCCGGTCCTTGGGTTTGGTGAAGAAGCAGTCGTCAAAGACAAACACCTTGCCCGCAGGCGGCAGTTTCACGGCACTTGCTTCGCCATTGCACTGGAACTCCACGCCCGAAATCCCGAATTTCTCCATCGAGGAAAACCCGGTGAAATCCAGCATGTATTTGTTCAGCGTGAAGGTGAAATTCTGGGTGCCCTCGGCGTCATACAGCGGCGCTGAGAGGGTGATTTCGCTGGTCGCAGTGTTCTTGGACTTCACATAAATCTCGCGCCCCACGCCCGCGCCGGACACACGCGCCCCCACCTGCACAGACGAAATGTTCTGCACGTTTGTCAGGCTGCGGTTGTTGCTGGCCGAATAGGTGGCGCGCTGGGTGACGACCTCGGTGTCCCAGGCCGATCCGGCCTGCGCGTTGAACTGCCCGTTGCGGATGATCCGGCGGGTGGCGTAACTCGTGCGATTGGGCACGGCGGCCTGCATATCTATTGGCGCGGTCACCGCGATCATCCGCCCGCCCAGATCCAGCGTGGCGTGGTCGACATTGTTGATCAGCGCCTGAAACGCCTTCTTGAACGCCTCTTCCTCGCTGTCAAAGGCCGCCGCATAAGGCGGGAAGGAAAAATCCTTGGTCAGCAAGAGGATCGCATCGGTGGGCATCGACAGCCTGCCTTCAAAAATCACCTCATGGGCCAAGGACAGCGTGTCATTGATCCGATACGTGCCCGCAGGCACCAGAATGCGGCGCCCGTCGGCGGCATCATCTGCGGCCTCGAACGCGGCGTGATCATCGGTGCTGCCATCCCCCAATGCGCCGAAATCGCGCACATCCACAAGGCTCAGCATGTCCCGCACAAAGACCGAGGTCACATCCCGGATCTCTATATCCTCAATCCGCACCACACCGCCCGAAGGGCCGCTCAGATCCAGACCAAAATGCCCGTATTCCGCGTCCAGCCCCCAGGGCATGTCCACTCCACCACGGGTGCCAACGCCGACAATGGCGGTGACCTCTTCCACCCGGCCATAGGCCGATAGCGTCACCCCTGCCCCGGTGGTTACCACCCCCGACAGCGCATCACCTGCGCTAGTGGCGGCGAACCCCGCCACCCGCACAGTGGGCAATGCGCCACTCATCGCCTTCAGGCGCACACGGATCTGCAGATAACAACCGGGCTCGATCGGGGTCTGCCCCATAAAGCGCAGGCGCTGGGTGCTTTCGGTTTTTTGCAGCTCAAGACAGCTGCCAAAGTCGCTGTCGCCTGTCACCAGCGCTGCATCTGCCGCCCCCGCATAGGTATCAGAGCCGGGCGTGCCGTCGCCGCGCGACCATACGCCAAGGCCTGCCTCAAAGGCAGGCGGCATCAGTTGCAGACCCTCAGTAATTGCCTTGTTCATCAGAGAACCCCTTTCCCGCGTTCGGATCGGGAAAGAAGCTACCAACCGCGTCTTAAATGCAGCCGATCAGACCGGACGCTGGGGGCGCAACACGTCCGGTTCACACATTGGCTTCCGGCGGGCGCAGCAGCTGTACCGCGTTGATTTTCCAGCCCTCAGGGGTTTCCACCATCTGATAGTCCAGCAGATGCAACCGCCCCGCCTGATCCAGAACCTCGACCCGTTGCCACAGGTTGCCCGCCACTTCACGTAACGGGCCATAAGTGACCTCGGCCGGGCGCCAGACCATCGGGTAGCCTTCACGCACCATCAGACCAAAACGTTCCGGGCTGCCAAACAGCCCCTGAATATTGGGCGAGGCAAAGGTGAATGCGCGGTTGAAATCATCCCGCAGAAACGCGGCGATCTGCGCGTCAATCACATCCACAATCGGCGCCCGCTGCGCGCTCACTGGCCCAGCCAGAACCAACGCCAACACAGATATCCGCAGCCATGCCCACATCCTGCAATCCTCCTGTCGCCTCTCTTGCGACCTAGCGCGCAAGGTGACCCGGTCAAAAGCTTTGCTTCGGAGCCGCCCATCGCCTGCGCCCCAAAGGCCGGACGAGGAAGACAGCTGCCAGCGCAATTGCGGAGGCTCCGCGCCGATCAGGCGTGGAAACCGTCATTGGGCTTGCCGCTGGCTGACGGTCCGGCAAGCAGGGGATCAGGCGATGGGGGACTTCGCAAGCTTTGCTTTGGTGAGCCCGGAGCTGACCTTTCTCGGCTGCCCCCTGCCCCGGCCACCACAAAAAGGGGCCCCCAGTTGGGAGCCCCTCTCAAAAATCTTTCGCAGCCAGCCTTAGCCCAGCTCGCCCGCCAGACCTTTCTCGATCAGATTGATGGTTTCGTCCACGCCATAAAGCGCGATAAAGCCACCAAACCGCGGGCCTTGGGACGCCCCCAAGAGCACCTCATAGATCGCGGTGAACCAGGCGCGCAGCGGCTCGAACCCGTGGATCTTGCCAATGGCAAAGACGACGGACTGCAGGAATTCCTCGGAGGCAAAATCCGCCTCGGGCAGCGGGTCTTCATTGCCGACGATTTCGTTCTTCTTGGCAATCGCGGCCAGCGCGGCCTCGGGGCTGCGCAGCGCATCTGCCAGATCGGCAAGTGCAGCGCGCTCCTGATCACTCGGTGCGCGGAAGGTTTTGGTCGGTTTGACCTTGTCGTTGAAATACGCCACGGCAAAGCCTGCGGCCTTGTCCATCCCCGGATGGCTCTCAGCCGTCGCATCAGGCGCGTATTTGTTGATGAAACCCCACATGGTTGCCTTGTCCTCAGCACTGGAGGCAGACGCCAGGTTCAGCAGCATGGAGAAGGGCACCACCATATCCGATGCAGGCACGTTCCCGCCGTGAATGTGCCAGACCGGGTTGTTCAGGCGCGCTTTGGCGTCTTGGCCCGCATAGGCGCGCAGCTGCTGGTGGTATTCATCCACCGCCTTGGGGATCACATCGAAATGCATCCGCTTGGCGGTTTTGGGCTTCTGGTACATGAAGTACGACAGGCTCTCGGTCGAGGCATAGGTCAACCATTCGTCAATCGACACGCCATTGCCCGAAGATTTGGAGATCTTCTGGCCGTTCTCATCCAAGAACAGCTCATAGGAGAAATGCTCGGGCTGACGGCCACCAAGGGCGCGGCAGATCGCGTCATAGATCTTCTCGTTGGTGGCATGTTCCTTGCCATACATCTCGAAATCAACGCCAAGGGCCGCCCAACGCGCGCCAAAGTCCGGCTTCCACTGCAGTTTCACATTGCCGCCGGTCACGGGAAGGGTCAGCTCATTGCCGTCCTCATCGTCAAAGGTGACGGTATAGGTTTCGGCGCAGACCTTTTTCATCGGCACGTACAGCACGCGGCCGGTTTCCGGGTGGATCGGCAGGAAGATCGAATAAGTCGCCGCGCGCTCTTCGCGCAGGGACTTCAGCATGATCTTCATGATCTCGTCATAGCGGTCGACGGCGAGCTTCAGGATCGCGTCGAACTGGCCGGATTTGTAGAATTCCTTGGCGGAATAGAACTCATACTCGAACCCAAAGGTATCCAGGAACCGGCGCAGCATGGCGTTGTTGTGCTCACCAAAGCTGTCATGGGTGCCAAAGGGATCCGGCACCGAGGTCAGCGGGCGCTGCAGGTGTTCTTCCAGCGCTTCAGGGTTCGGCACATTCGACGGCACCTTGCGCAGACCATCGAGGTCATCGGAGAAGCAGATCAGCTTGGTCGGAATGTCCGAGATCTCCTCGAAGGCGCGCTTGACCATCGTGGTCCGCGCCACTTCGCCAAAAGTGCCGATATGCGGCAGGCCCGAGGGGCCATAGCCCGTTTCAAACAGCACATAGCCCTTCTCCGGCGCGCCTTTGGC
This sequence comes from Tritonibacter multivorans, assembly GCF_001458415.1. Lineage (GTDB taxonomy): Bacteria > Pseudomonadota > Alphaproteobacteria > Rhodobacterales > Rhodobacteraceae > Epibacterium > Epibacterium multivorans. The sequence goes on from NZ_CYSD01000019.1 coordinate 11,312, forward strand.
GTAACGTTTGGCGATGCGACGTGCTTCTTCAAACGGCCAGGCTTTGCTCTTCAGAGCTTCTTCGCGCAGATCAGACATGGGTGTACTCCGGGCGGTGTCTTTGGGTGATAGGAATAAGGGCGCGCACAACGGCGCGCGCCGACGCATCCCTCTATGGTATCGGGGACGTCAGAGTCAACATGGCGCGGTCTTTGGACGGGTCGGAAAGCGCAACGTGGGCCACAACCAAGCGCGCAGGTTTATTCGCGCCAGACCTCTTCGATCCAGCGCGCCGGGCGCAGATAGCGTCGATAGGCCGAAAACTTTGCCCGTGCCTTCCAGCAGCGTTTGATATGTGCCCAGGGACCGACAACGGCTTCGTCCTTGTGCCAGCGCCCGGCAATGGCATCGGTCGGGTTAAGGGAGCCCGCAAAGATGACCACTTTTGCGTCGCCACCGGGGCGCTTTGGCGTCACGAAATAGTTCATCGGGAACCGGGGCAGGCATTGGATGCGGAAATGGCGCACCCAGGCGCGCGGCCAGAACTTGATCCCGCCGGGGGCGTTCTTGGTCACAAAATGCTGCTCGAACCGGTACTTATCCGCCACGCCCTGTGGATCGGCGGCATAGATTTCGAGGATCGGCGCTAGTTTCCCCACCGGGAAGCGATAAAGCGACGTCTGACCCAGCCGGTGAAACGGCTTGGCCGCATTATGCGCCAGCACGACATCATCCGGGTCACCAAAGTCAAAAAACGGATCAAGCGAGCTGACAATGGCCACATCAAGGTCAATAAACAGCACCGGCCCCTCGAGCCCGCCAAGCCCGGTTTCCCAAAGCCGCGACTTGCCCCATTTGCCAATGGTGCGTTCGGGATGGGCGCCGCGCAGGTCTGGCAGGGGTTTGCACTCCACCGCCTCATGCACGCCTTCGGTCACATCGGTGAAGCAGACAAAGCGGAACGGCGGGGTGATATTGCGCGCAACCATCCCATACAGGCGGTTGATATAAGCAGCGCCGTATCTGGTGCCCCAATTGATGCAGATCACTTGCTTGGTCATATTGCTCTCTCGGCTCCGGCCATCGTCCGTGCCTCTCTTAACCGCAATGACTTACTGGGGCAAAGGCTACTTCACAACCCATTCATCCGCTGCGTGAAAATTCGGGACGGCACCATCGCTTGTGTTGAAGGCGGGCCCGGCTGCGCCTATGTTCGGTGCGACAGACCAAGAGGTCGCGAAAGCAGTGAGGAATACCCCGATGAGCGAAGAGACCAACCAGCTCTTGACCCCGCAGGATTGCCTGGTCGCCCTGATGGTGGCGGTCTCCGCCTCGGACGAGACCATCCGCACCGCGGAACTGGTGAAAATTCAAAACGCCGTAAACATGCTGCCGGTCTTTGCCGAATATGACGCCGACCGCACCAATATGGTCAGCCAGATGGTCTATGATTTCTTTGAGCAGGAAGATGGGCTCGACGCGCTGTTTGGCGTGGTGCGCGACGTGCTGCCCGCGCGCCTGAGCGAGACCGCATATGCGCTGGCCTGCGATGTGGCCGCCGCCGACGGATCACTGGCCGAGACCGAGCTGCGCCTGCTGGAAGAAATCCGCTACGAGCTGAACATCGACCGCCTGCACGCAGCCGCCATCGAACGCGGGGCCCGCGCGCGTCACATGGTCTGATCACAGGGTCTGGCAATATGTCGAAAGGTCATGTCACGGCCCCCGGGGAGGCGCGGGATCTGCCCCTCCCTTTTGCGCCACTTTGATGTGACGCATAACGACAGCCATTTGCGCGTTTACGACTCCTTATTTTGATCCTGCTTTTATGCTGCCACACAGAGGAGACATCCCTGTGGTGTCCAGTGGATCAGGTAGGAGTGATTTCCACATGAATACTCAATTGCGCGGTGCTTTCACCGCCCGCATCCTTGCGTCTGTCGCAGGGAGCTTTCTTTTCGCAACCCAAGCCATGGCAATCAATATCGCCTTTATCAATCCCGGCGGTGACACCGGGTTCTGGGGCAATGTCAGCGGCACCATGCAGGCCGCTGCGGATGATTTTGGCCACGGGCTTGAAATCATCCACACCAATCGCGACCGCGCGGCCATGCAGACGGCGGCCAAGGATCTCGCCAGCCGCCCCACCCCGCCCGATTACGTGATCATCGTGAACGAGATCAAACAGGGCAAAAAGGCCTATGCCACCCTCAGCCAGGCAGGCATCAAGGTGATGTTCCTGCTCAATCAGCTGAGCGAGGCCGAACGGAAAGGCCTCAACACCGACAATCTGGTGGGCGGCCTTAGCCCCGACAATGAAATCGCAGGCTATGAGATGGCGAAATCCCTGATCCAAGCGGCGCGTGCGGCGGGCAAGGACGAGGACGGTGTGCAGATCATGGCGCTGCTTGGCGATCTGGCCACCCCGGCCGCGGTGGAGCGCACGGCGGGCATGGAACGCGCCATTGAAGAGGCGGCAGATGTTTCGCTGGTGCGCGCCATGTCGGTGAACTGGGATGCCGAAGAGGCCGCCAACCGCACCCGCAAATTCCTGCAGAAGAACCGCGCTGACGCCATCTGGAGCGCCAATGACCCGATCTCCTTTGCGGCCCAGTCCGAGGCCGAGGCCGCTGGGCTGCAGGCCGGACAGGACGTGTTTTTTGCCGGTCTGAACTGGTCGCGCCCCGCGCTCGAGGCGGTGCAAGACGGGCGTATGACCATGACCCATGGCGGTCATTTCTTTGCAGGCGCCTGGTCGGTTGTGCTGCTGAATGATCTGGCCGGGACTGACAGCCTGGGCGCGGTCGATTTCCCGATGTCGGCGGTGACCGGCGCAAATGTTGATCTGTTCCTCGACCGTCTGGGCGATGGCGACTGGCAGAAGATCGACTTTACCCGCTTTGCATCCCCTGACGGGGCCTATGATTTTTCTGCACAGGCCATTCTTGATGCGGCGCAGTAGATAGGCGCAGTAGATACCTGCCCTGAAACAAAAAAAGGCCGCAGCGCTGTGCTGCGGCCTTTTGCATTTTGCTGCCGGTCCAATCAGGAGCGGCCTTTCCACGGCACCAGATAGGTCTCGGCGCGGCGCATCAGGATGTCGATGCCATAGCCGATCACACCAATCAGGATGATGCCCATGATCACAATATCGGTCAGCTGGAACTTGGAGGCGGCAATGATCATCATGCCCGCGCCCTTCTGTGCCGCAACCAGTTCGGCCGCAACCACAGTGCCCCAACAGACGCCCATCGCAACCCGCGCACCGGTGAAGATCTCCGGCAGAGAGTTCGGCACGATGACATAGCGCAGGATCTGCGCCTTGCTTGCGCCCAGCGAGTAAGCGGCGTGGACCTTGGTGATGTTCACACCAGACACACCCGCACGCGCCGCAATGGTCATGATCCACAGCGCCGCAAGGAACAGCAGGACCACCTTGCCGGTTTCCCAGATGCCGAACCAGATGATGACCAGCGGGATCAGCGCCAGCGGCGGCACCGGGCGCATGAATTCCACGATCGGATCAAACCAACCGCGCACCCAGGAGGACAGACCCATGGCATAGCCAAGCGGAATACCGATCAGAGAGCCCAGCGCAAAACCCGCCAGAACCCGCAGCAGCGAAGAGCCAAGGTGCTGCCAGAGGGTGAAGTTCTGATAGCCCTCGGTTGCGATTTCAATAAAGCGGGACACCACAGCTTCGGGCGACGGCAGCCAGATCGGCTCCATCTGGAAGCCTTTGGCAGGCGCAAAGCTGAGCGAGCCACGGCGCGACATGGTCACCGCGCCATTGGGCACTTTGACCGTTTCGCCCGGCACAAGCGCCTGACCTTCCACAGCGGTGACCGTGACGCCTTCGCCGTCATTGCCCGCCGCCTTGATCAGCACCGACCGATAGGCCGCCACTTTGGCCGCATCATCCTGCGCAAAGCCACTGGCTGCGCCCACCTCGGGCACCTCGGCATCTTCGCCGAAGGCATGGACACGCACATGCACAGTGGCATCCGCCGTCTGACCACCGGCATCGGTGGCGGTGTAGGTAAAGCTGGTGTCACCTTCAAACGGGCCCGGCACATGGACCGGCACCACTTTGGAGCCCGTGAACGCGCCCCAGATCAGGAAAATCACCAGAACCGAAATCACCGACGCCGCGCGGTTCGGGGTAATGGCGCTTTCGTCGCCAAAGGTCACCGTTTTCAGCGAGGTATAGTTCACCCCGGACGCGCGACGCGTCTGGATAAAGTTGACCACCAGATAGGCGCCAAAGAACAGCGCCGCATAGGCCAGAAGGATCATAAAACCGGTCATGCCGCGCCCTCCGCTCGGCCCATGATCTCTTCTTCCATTTCCCAGATCATCGACAGGATTTCATCGCGGGTTTTGCCAAACTCGGGATTCTTTTTCACCTCGCGCAGGTCCATATTCACCCCCTGCTCGGCAAAGGGGAGGTTGTATTCGCGGTGAATGCGGCCCGGACGCGGCGCCATGACCAGCAGACGTTCGCCCAAGAGCAGCGCCTCTTCTACCGAGTGGGTGATCAGGATCACGGTCTTGCCGGTCTCTTTCCACAGCTTCAGCACCAGACCCTGCATTTTCTCGCGGGTCAGCGCATCCAGCGCGCCCAAGGGTTCGTCCATCAGGATCACATCCGGGTCGTTGGCCAGACAGCGGGCCAGCGCGACACGCTGCTGCATACCACCGGACAATTCGTAGACCGCCTTGTCCTTAAAGTCCTGCAAACCAACAATTTCCAGCAGGTGGTCCGAGCTTTGCTGACGTTCCTTTGCAGGGACGCCTTTCATACGGGGGCCGAACTCGACGTTCTGGCGCACGCTCATCCATTCAAACAGGGCGCCCTTCTGGAACACCATGCCACGTTCTGCGTCGGGGCCGACGACCTGATGGCCGTTCATCTGGATGGCCCCGCCAGTTGGCGCAAGGAAGCCTGCCACAATGTTCAGCAATGTGGTCTTACCGCAGCCCGAGGGGCCCAGGACGCTCATCAACTCGCCCTTCTTCAGATGTAGGGACACATCCTTCAGGGCCTGCACATGACCGCCGTCAGGCAAGTCAAAGCGCATAGAAATATTTTCGATCGAAAGGCCGGTCATGAGCCCCCCTCGTTCGTGTGAGTTCGTTTTGTGAAGAAGCGGGAGGCCCGGACAGACCGGCGCCTCCCCTTTTGGTCAGCCTGCGTTATTCGCTTGCAGACTGCAGGAAAGAGGCGTCCACCGCCCCCTCATAGGAGTCGAGCGTCGACGGGATGGAGCCCGCACCTTTGAACACGTCAGCCACGCCGCCCATAAAGGCCTGTGCGCCACCACCGAGCCATTTTGCGCTCAGCTGCTCTTCGACCGACGGGAAGGTGAAAGTGGCCAGCGATGCAGCGGCGTCCGCTTCGGACATGCCTGCGTCCTTGGCGATCACCGGCAGCATCTCTGCGGTTTTGTCGCCCGCGTTCCACATGGCGTTCATGTCTGCGGTGACCTTCAAGAAGTCGCTCAGCAGTTCGCCTTCGGCGGCTGCGAAGTCTTCGGTGGTGGAGGTCACGTCAAACACCAGAATGCCCAGCTCTTCTTTTTCGGCGCCGGTCAGCAGCACATTGCCGTGCTCTTTCATGCGACGCAGACCACCGCCATAGCCACAGGCCATGTCGACATTGCCCTGGCTCAGCGCAACCGCGCCATCCGGCGGCGCCATGTCGACAACCTCAAGGGAGCCCACGTCGACACCAAAGTGGTTCATCTGCGACAGGAAACCATAATGCGCGGCGGTGCCGATCGGCACGGCGACTTTCTTGCCTGCCAGATCAGCAGCAGTGGTTTTGTCGATTTCCAGCGCGGTGGCCACGACACAGTTGTCGTTCTCCGAATAGCTCACCGCGACATCGACGATCTGCAGGTTCTGACCCGCAGAGGCCGCAACCACGAAGGGCGGCACACCCTGGCTGACCGCGATCTGTACATCGCCCGAGGCCATCGCCGCAGACATTGCGGTCCCGGTGTCGAAGGACACCCAGTTGACCTTCACGCCCAGCGCTTCGTCATAGATGCCGTTGGCTTTGCCGTACTGGAACGGCATCGGCCATTCGAGGAAATAGGCGACGGTAATTTCATCAAGCGCTTGCGCCGAGGTTGCGCCCAGAAGGGCAGCGGCAGCAGTGGCGAGCGCCAGCTTGGTCTTCAATGACATGGATCTTCCTCCTTGTTGAACTTTTGCGCGGGAGTGGATGTCCCGTTCTTGTTCGTAGAGGCCCTGTTTTTTGAATTTCTGTACTCAGGCCTGAAGGTAGCGTGGCCCCCGAAGGGGCGCTCTGGCAATGGGGGAGTAAAACTGGACCGACCCAAAAAGCAATCTGGGCTTATCAAAAACCAGACAAACCTCTGCCGGACCCATTCAGATGGTGAAAATTACATCATCTGTTTCAGAGACTTGCCGCAGCCGAGGTGAACAATGCAGCTCTGGCCTATGTCGCCGATTCCGCTGCCGCTAGGCGCTGTGCAAATGGGCCCAACGTTCAATCAATTGCAGCTGCAGACGCTTGGCCCTTGCGTTCCAGCTCTTGGCGCCGCGGGGGCGTTCGCGCTGGCTGCGCGCGATTCCCGCGCGTTTGTCCAAATCCGCAGAGAAAATCGCAAACACCAGTTCGCGCCCATCCGCCGTGGTGACAAAGCCCCCAAGGCCAGAGACAAAGTTCAGCGTGCCGGTCTTTGCCATCACCTTTACCGGGTGATCATAAAGCGGGCGGCCTTTGCTGTCTTTGAGGTGGACCTGCTTCAGCAAAGGCTTCAGCTGCCCCATGCCATGCGCTGCCGACAGCGCCCGCACCAGATCGGTTGCAGACAGGCGGGAATCTTCGCCCAAGCCCGAATGGTCGACCAAAAGGCTGCTGGTCATGCCGTATTTAACCCGCGCCCATTCGCTCATCTGTCGGGCGGAAGACGCCAGATTGGTCATATCCCCACCGATCCGCGCGGTTGCGGCCAGGCCGATCATCTCGGCCATCAGGTTATTGGAATATTTCAACATATCCTTCAGCAGCTTCGTCAGCGGTTCGCTGGAATGCTGCGCAATAGGCGTGCCTTCTGGGGCCTGATCCAGAAACTCTGGCACCCCCAGCCGCAATCCTTTGTCGCGCGCGATGGTGCGGAACACATCCGCCGCATACAGACCGGGACGGCGCACCGGCAACCAGCGCGCGCCCTCTTTGCCCAGCGCCGCACGCGCCACCGACCAGCTGTCCACGCCGCGTTCGTGCAGATAGGCAAAGACCGGGGCGGACCGGTCGACGATTTTCATCCGCGCCATGGTCACATCCGGGCGACGGTGCGCGGTCCGTGCCTGCAGGGTGGTGTTCCACCCTTGGCCTGCCCGTTTCCATTCAAAATGCACCCGGTTGAAATTCAGCGCCAGCCCCGAGATCGCCGGGCTGTAGCCCAGATAATCCGGCTGACCGGGATCGATGGTTGGCACGTAAGGCAGCGCCCGGTCCCAGACGAGGAACCGCCCGCGCACTTCGACCACCCCTGCGGCCTTCAGGTCGTCGGCCAATGCAGCCAGATGGTCACTGTCCATGGTCGGATCACCGCCACCCGCCAGGATCAGATCGCCTTGCAAAACACCTGCGGTCACAGGCCCCGTGGTCAACAGACGCGTGCGGAAGCGGTGGCTGGGGCCCAGCACATCCAGCGCATACAGCGCGGTCAGCGCTTTGGTCACGCTGGCAGGCGGCAGACCAATGTCACCGTCGCGCTGTTCCAAAACACTGCCGGTCGCCGCATCCGCCACAGCAAAATGGGTCTCACCGCTGACATTAGCCGCGCGCAGGATCGCCTCCAGCCCACGCTCACCGGGCGTGGTGCCGGTGACGGGGCGCATTTTGGGACGCGGTGCGCTGTCTGGCCCGGTGAAAGGCAACAGCCCCTCGGTCTGTGCCTGCGCGGCAGTGCCAAGAGCTCCGAGAGCGGCGGAAAGGAAGAGACGGCGTGAAATCATGTCAGTCAGGTTGAAACAAAAACCCTGCGATTGCGCAAACGGATTTCCACAGCGAATGCGGCCCTGTCCACAGTTTTCTGCAAATAGTTGCCGAAGCGATCACGCCTCGGGCTTTGTGGTCCAATCACCGGCCGCGCGGATCTCGCTGCTGCTCGCCTTGTTCATCGGCACATTGATAAAACACCAGGCTGGGGCCTTGGCCTGTGCCAGCGCCTGACTTTGCCCGCCTGACAGCCTGTAGGGTGCGTAAATCCGTGCCGCAGGCGACAACCGCGCCGAAATCCGTTCTCCCGGACGGGCCAAAATCCCTACGGGCACCGTCTCAAGGATCTGCTGCCAGTCTTTCCAGCGGTGGAAATGCGCAAGATTATCCGCCCCCATGAGCCAGACAAAGCGCACATTGGGGTACAGTTTGCGCAGATGCCGCAGCGTCTGCGCCGTATAGCGCGTGCCCAGCCGCCCTTCGATATCCGAGATCTGCACGCGGGGGTGCTGCATGATCTCGCCCGCCGCAGACATCCGCCGCGCAAGGCTTGCGGGCGCATGTTCCTTCAGCGGGTTGCCCGGGCTGACAAGCCACCACATCTGATCCAGACCAAACCGTTTCATCGCCGCACGGCTGATCTGCACGTGGCCATCATGCGGCGGGTCAAAAGACCCCCCCAAAAGGCCCACAGTCATCCCCGGCGCAACAAAGGGGCGGTCGAAAGAAGGGATTCTGGTCATCGGCTCCCTGATGCACATAGCAGGGCGGGGAAATCAATGGCTTGCGTGCGCCGTCCCGTCACTTCCTTGCGATGGTTGACATTCATCAACTATCATCGCAAAAACCCATCGCAAATAGTTGACCAACGCCAACCAAAGGCCGCCCACATGAGCTTTGACGCCATTTCCCGCATTCGCCGCTTCAACCGCGCTGTTACCCGTGAAACAGGCGTATTGGACCACAGCTTTCTGGGGCGCGGCCGCCCGCTTGGCCCGGCGCGGGTGCTAAACGCCATTGGCGCGGGCCACAGCGATCTGGAGGCCCTGCGCCGCTACCTTGGGTTGGACAAAACAGTGCTCAGCCGCTATCTCGCGGGGCTGCAAAAAGACGGGCTGCTGGATCTGGTCCCCGCCCCCACCGACGGCCGCCGCCGCCGGGCCCAGCTGACACCGGCAGGGGTCACGGAATTTACCGCCTATGAGGCGCTGTCGAACACACAGGCGCAGGTGCTGCTGGACCGCCACCCCCGCCCCGAGGCGCTTTTGGCGGCGATGGATCTGATTGCCTCGGCGCTGGGGCGTGATGAGGTCGAGATTGCGGTCGCCGATCCCACGGATCCCCGATCCGTCAGCTGTCTGGAGGCCTACTATAATGAGCTCGCGGCGCGGTTTGATCAGGGGTTTGATGTGTCGCTCTCGGCAGATCCCGAAGCGGATGATATGCGCCCCCCACGCGGCACCTTCCTGCTGGCGCTGTCTGACGGGTTGCCGCTGGGCTGTGTCGGCCTCAAGGGCACGGACAAGGGATACGGAGAGATCAAGCGCCTGTGGATTTCCCCCGCCGCGCGCGGCATGGGGCTGGCGCGGCGTCTGATGGGTTCGGTTGAGGACGCGGCGCGGGATCTGGGGATCGGCTTGTTGCGACTGGATACAAATTCCGCCCTGCCCGAAGCGGTAGCGCTGTATCAGGCCACTGGCTGGACCGAGATCGAGCGGTTTAATGAGGATCCCTATCCGGATTATTTCTTTGAGAAAGCCGTGACATGACACCGTCGTTCGAAACAAAACACCCCAAAACACAGCCTTCCAGCACCGAAGGCATTTCACACCCCAAAGCTGTACGAAGCCGCCATCACGGTTCTTTTTTAGAAGGCGCGATAGACACATTCACCTGCGGCGCGGAATTAAACCCTGAGGTCTTCAATTCTTCTTTTATCATTGAAGCGGCCTCCATACGAGCAAACTTTAGCTGAGTTGCCAATTCCCTGTTTCCCATAAACCCATTCATGCGTGCCTGGCACAGGCCAAAAATGGTATCACGATAGAACTGCAACCCTTGTGACCGTTTGGTCGCAAGCGCGGCTGAAGTGACCAAGGATTTTTCAAAAGCGACCTCTTGCGACACTTGTCCACTGGTATTGGAGGCGTTGCCGCCAAAGCTTGCCGCCACGGCTTCAAGTGAATCTGGGGATGGTTCGGCGCAGAAAACAGTGTCGGACACAAAAGCATCGGGGTCCTGTGCCTTAATTTTTGCAATTTCATCGGTTCCAAGATGTTTAATCAGAACCAAACGACGCTCAGCTGTGGTGGAAAGTGTTTCGACAAACTTACCTTCGCTGGACGTTCTATTTACAATTACTGGATTTGCTTTTCTCTCGGTGAACACCGCACACCCGGAAAAGAACACCGTCACACACAGAAATAGAGAAACCTTCATTTCATCACCCATTAACAAAAAACACACATCCAAGAATTCAAACACAAACAAACCAAACTGCAAAAAGATCATGCGTCGTAATCAAAAAGTTTAAAATAGACAAAAAACTGACCAAATGGTATGATAATAGTGGCAACCAACGGATAGCACATATCCTGGCCGATTGCGGTCCGCGATATCTTTCATGAAGCACACCAACGCCTACCCAAACGGCTGAAGTCTGTTCGGTGTCATCAACAACCCCAATTGCCCCCCGCCCGCGCTTGGGTTATCACCTCCGCCAACCAGTTTCCCCTAGTGACGGAGCGCTCACAATGGCTTCCTATCAATATGTCTACCACATGGAAGGGGTCTCCAAGACCTATCCTGGTGGCAAGAAATGCTTTGAAAACATTCACCTGTCCTTCCTGCCCGGCGTGAAAATCGGTGTGGTCGGCGTCAACGGCGCCGGTAAGTCCACGCTGATGAAGATCATGGCCGGCATGGACAAGGACTTCACCGGTGAGGCCTGGGCCGCCAAAGGCGCCAAGGTCGGCTACCTGCCGCAGGAGCCGCAACTGGATGAGAGCCTCACCGTGCGTGAAAACGTCATGCTGGGCGTGGCCGACAAAAAGGCGCAGGTGGACCGTTTCAACCAGATCGCGGTTGAGATGGCCGAGAACTACACCGACGAGCTGATGGAAGAGATGACGACCCTGCAGGACGCCATCGACGCCGACAACCTGTGGGATCTGGACAGCCAGATCGACGTCTCGATGGAAGCGCTGCGCTGCCCGCCGGATGACGCGCAGATCAAGGATCTGTCGGGTGGTGAAAAACGCCGCGTGGCCCTGTGCAAGCTGCTCCTTGAAGCGCCTGACATGCTGCTGCTCGACGAACCGACCAACCACCTGGACGCCGAAACCATCGCCTGGCTGCAGCAGCACCTGATCGACTACAAGGGCACCATCCTCTGTGTGACCCACGACCGGTATTTCCTCGATGACATCACCGGCTGGATCCTCGAACTGGACCGGGGCCGTGGCATTCCCTACGAAGGCAACTACTCCAGCTGGCTGGAACAGAAAGCCAAACGTCTGGAGCAGGAAGCCCGCGAAGACAAAGCCAAGCAAAAAACGCTGGAGCGCGAACTGGAATGGATGCGTCAGGGCCAGAAAGCCCGTCAGGCGAAATCCAAAGCCCGTATTGCCGCCTATAACGATCTGGCCTCTCAGTCCGAGCGTGAAAAGGTCGGCCGCGCGCAGATCGTCATCCCCAATGGCCCGCGTCTGGGGGGCAAGGTAATCGAGGTCGAGAACCTCTCCAAACACTATGGCGACAAGCAGCTGGTTGAAGGTCTGAACTTCTCCCTGCCGCCGGGGGGTATTGTCGGTGTGATCGGCCCCAACGGCGCCGGTAAATCGACCCTGTTCAAAATGCTGACCGGTCAGGAACAGCCGGATGAGGGCTCTGTCACCTATGGTGACACCGTGAAACTGTCCTATGTGGACCAGTCCCGCGATGACCTGAACGATGGCGACACCGTCTGGGAAGCGATCTCTGGCGGCGCGGAAATCATCGAACTCGGCGATGCGCAGGTGAATTCTCGCGCCTATTGTTCTTCGTTCAACTTCAAAGGCGGCGACCAGCAGAAGAAGCTGAACCTGCTGTCCGGTGGTGAGCGCAACCGCGTCCACATGGCGCGTCTACTGAAAGAAGGCGGCAACGTCCTGCTGCTCGACGAACCGACCAACGATCTGGACGTCGAAACCCTGCGGGCACTCGAGGACGCGCTGGTGGATTTCGCGGGCTGCGCCGTGGTCATTTCGCACGACCGTTTCTTCCTTGACCGGATCTGTACCCATATTCTGGCCTTTGAGGGCGACGCGCATGTGGAATGGTTCGAGGGCAACTTTGAGGACTATGAAGAGGATAAAAAGCGCCGACTCGGTCCTGATGCCTTGGAGCCCAAGCGTCTCAAGCACAAGAAATTTGCGCGCTAACAGTGCCTAATAAATAAACAATCACTCAAACGGGGCGGCCTTAGGGCTGCCCTGTTTCCGTTAACGAAACAATTTAACGAATATTTTATGACTTGGCGCGTTTCCGCCAACCCTCTCATTTTTGGTGGTTTTATTCATATTTCAGCAACGGTTGCTTAACCATTACGTTAACTTTTCCAACTTCTTAGGAGAAGTGAGTGTAGTGTTAATGCTAGGATGGCTGCGTAAGGACCTGTTCAGCATGGGACCTCGCCAGCGCAACGTCTTGTAGGAAGAGCCGTCAGATCCGCAATATGAAGCCCTTTTTCGCCCTGAAATTGGCGAGAGGGAGGGCTGATAGGACAGCGGGCTGAAAGCGTATCGGGATCAAATGTCGACGGAGGAGGAGACGCGTTATGGCATTCGTAGGTTTGACATTCGGCACGATTTTCGGCCTCGCAACCGCCGTTCTGGCCTACACGCTTTTGGGCGTTCCGCTGTTTTTCTGTTTCCTCATTTATGCCTTCTCCGGCGCGGCATTCACGATGCTGACCATTCTGGGGCTCTATGCGCGGGGGGGGCATTGGGACGCCCCGACCGACATCGACGCAGAGTTTGATCGCCAAATGTCCCGCGAAGGTCGCGCGCGAAAAAGCGATTTCCACATCGACGTTGCCTAAATACGGGGCCCTGTTACGGGACCCTGATACGGGGCATTGGTGCGCCACCGAGCCGATGAAATGCGGACTGCCGATGCAATCACCCTAGTCCACGCCTAGTCCACGCGCCTCGCTGCAGCCAACCTGTCCACCATATCCAGCACAACCGGCCCAATCACCGCGATATTTGCCGCCACCCCGTCGCGATTTGGATGGATGCCATCCGCCTGCATAAAGGCGCGCCAGCCCTGCGGATCCTCACCAGCCTGAAGGCGCATCCCGGCAAAGGCATCCTCAACAAGCGGGGCATCAAATTCTGCTGCCAAATCCGTGTAGATGGCATCAAAGGACGTCTTGTACCCGGCACCATAGTTCAACGGGGCCTTCATGCCGATCAGCACAGGCGTCACGCCCTGCTGCGTGGCCGTCGACAGGATCTGGTGCAGGTTTGCGCGGCTTTGCTCTGGCGGCAGCCCCCGCAAAAGGTCATTGCCCCCCAGCAACACAACCAGAACATCCGTCTGCTCTGACAGGGTCCAGGCAACCCGTGCCGCCCCTCCGGCTGTGGTGTCGCCAGAAACCCCGGCATTGGTCACGGTGACATCGGCCCCTTCCGCGCGCAGCCACGCCTCGAGCTGCGGCACCAGCCCTTCGCCCTGCGGCAACCCATAGCCCTGCACCAGACTGTCGCCAAACGCGGTGATCTGCAGCGGTGCAGATCCGGTCTCAGCTGCGACAGATCCGCCCGCCAGCAGCCCAACACTCAATAAAAATGCACCAATCTGCTTGCGCATGGCCTGTGCAACTCCATATCCATTCAAAGATTTAGCCGGAGGCCCGTGTTCATGACCCCTGCCCAACATCCCCAAGATGGGGACGCGCTCCTGACACTCCAAGATGCGGTTTTGACATTGGATGGCAATAGCGGCCCGGTGGAGATCCTGCATGATATCTCGTTGGAGGTGCGCAAAGGCGAAACATTGGCGCTGGTGGGGCCGTCCGGGTCGGGGAAATCGTCGTTGTTGATGTTGATGGGCGGGCTGGAGCAGGCAACCGCAGGCAGGATCACCGCGCTAGGGCAGGATCTCACCGCAATGGGCGAGGACGCGCTGGCGCGGTTTCGCCGCGCGCATATGGGCGTGGTGTTCCAAAGCTTCCACCTCATCCCAACCATGACCGCCCTTGAAAACGTGGCCACCCCGCTGGAACTGATGGGAGCACGGGACGCCTTTCAACGTGCCAAGGCAGAGCTGGAGGCCGTGGGCCTCGCTCATCGCGCCGATCACCTGCCTGCGCAGATGTCGGGCGGCGAACAGCAGCGCGTCGCGCTGGCGCGCGCGCTGGCCCCGCGCCCGGCGCTGATTTTGGCGGATGAACCCACGGGCAATCTGGATCAGACCAATGGCGCCGCCGTCATGGACCTGCTGTTTTCGCTGCGCGACCGCCATGGGGCGACGCTGGTGATGGTGACCCACGCCCCGGAACTGGCCGCGCGCTGTGACCGGGTGATCGCCTTGCGGGACGGGCGCATTCAACCCGAAGACAGCGCGCAAGAGGCCGCCGAATGAACGCACATTTCCGCGCGCATCTGGCGCTGGCCTGGACCTTTGCCCTGCGCGAATTGCGGGGCGGCCTGCGCGGGTTCCGTCTGTTTCTGGCCTGTCTTGCGCTTGGCGTGGGCGTCATTGCCGCCATCGGATCGATCCGCGCCTCAATCGAGGCCGGTCTGGCCCGCGAAGGCGCAAGCCTTCTGGGCGGCGACGCCGAAGCGACGCTGACCTACCGCTTTGCCAGCGACGAAGAACGCGCCTGGCTTGCCTCCCACGCCACCCGCTTGTCCGAGGTCGTGGAGTTCCGCTCTATGGCTGTCGTCGGCGAAGAACGTGCCCTGACGCAGGTGAAGGCGGTCGATGACCTCTACCCCCTGCGTGGTGAAATCCGGCTTGATCCGCCCCTGGCGCTGCCTGACGCCCTCGCCGGTCATCAGGGCGTGATGGAGCGGGTTCTGGCCGACCGGTTGGGCCTTGCAGTGGGCGACAGCTTCCGCCTGGGCGATCAGGCCTTCACCCTGTCGGCAATCCTGACATGGGAGGCCGATGCGGCCGGATCCGGTTTTGCCATTGGCCCCCGCACGCTGGTGCGGACCGAGGCGCTGGCGACCTCGGGGCTGCTGGCACCGGGGACGCTGTTTTCCACCAAATACCGGCTGGAATTGCCCGCGAGTGCCAATCTTGCGGCACTGGAACGCGCTGCCAAAGCGCAATTCGCCGATGCGGGTCTGCGCTGGCGCGATGCGCGCAATGGCGCGCCCGGGATTGCCCGGTTTGTGGAACAGCTGGGCGGGTTTCTGGTTCTGGTCGGCCTGTCGGGGCTGGCTGTGGGCGGCGTTGGGGTCTCGACCGCTGTGCGCGCTTATCTGGCGGGCAAGACCGCGACCATTGCCACCCTGCGCACGCTGGGGGCGGAACGCCGGGTGATTTTCCTGACGTACTTCCTGCAGGTCGGCGCGCTGTCGCTTGCAGGCATTGCGCTGGGGCTTCTGCTCGGGGGACTGGGGCCCGTGCTTCTGGGTCCGCTGATCGCCGCGCAGCTGCCGTTTCCGGCGGTGTTCTCCGTCTACCCTTCCGTACTGGCCGAGGCCGCTTTGTACGGTGTGCTGACAGCCCTGCTGTTCACCCTCTGGCCGCTGGCGGGGGCAGAGCGTGTACGTGCAGCCACCCTGTTCCGCGAGGCCCGCACCGGTGGCTTCCATGTGCCTGCGCCCCGCTTTCTGGTGGCCACTGCTGTGCTACTGGCTGTTCTGGTCGGCTCTGCCGCGCTGTTCAGCGGCTCGCCTTTGCTGACGCTCTGGACGCTGGGCGGTCTGACCGGGGCGTTGGCCGTTCTGCTGGTCGCGGCCTTGCTGCTGTCGCGGCTGTCACGGGTGGCAAACCGCTGGGCGCGCGGTCGCCCGGCCCTGCGGTGGGCGCTCGCCGCGATTGCATCGGGGCGCGATGGGGCTGCACCCGCCGTGCTGGCCCTGGGTCTGGGGCTGACTGTGCTGGCTGCCATTGGCCAGATCGACGGTAATATGCGCCGTGCCATTGCCGGTAACCTGCCGGACGTGGCGCCATCCTATTTCTTTGTCGACATTCAGCGCGACCAGATGCCCGGTTTTCTGGCCCGCACCGAAGGCGACGCCGCCGTGTCCCGCGTCGAAAGCGCGCCGATGCTGCGCGGGGTGATCACCCGCATCAATGGCCAACCCGCAACCGAGGTTGCAGGCGACCACTGGGTCATTCGCGGCGACCGGGGGGTGACCTATGCGGGCGCGAAACCTGCAAACACCACTGTCACAGCAGGCGAATGGTGGGGGCCGGATTATGTCGGGGAACCGCAGATTTCCTTTGCCGCTGAAGAGGCCGAGGAAATGGGCCTGAGGCTGGGCGACAGCATGACCGTAAACGTGCTGGGCCGGGACATCACCGGCACCGTCACATCCTTCCGCGAGGTGGATTTTTCAAACGCGGGCATGGGCTTCATTCTGGTGATGAACGAGGCCGCGCTGGCGGGCGCGCCACACAGCTATATCGCCAGTGTCTACGCACAGCCCGAGGCAGAGGCCGCAATCCTGCGTGATCTGGCGCGGGCCATGCCCAATATCACCGCCATCCGCGTCCGGGACGCGATTGACCGCGTGTCTGAAATCCTTGGCCAATTGGCCCGCGCCACGGCCTATGGGGCGGCGGCAACACTGCTGACCGGGTTTCTGGTGCTGTTAGGCACCGCCGCGGCGGCAGAACCCGCACGGCGGTACGAGGCAGCTGTGCTGAAAGCGCTGGGGGCCGAACGTGCCCAGATCCTGCGCAGTTTTGCCCTGCGATCGGCCCTGTTGGGGCTGGCGGCGGGCGTTGTTGCGCTGGTTGCGGGCATTGTCGGCGCCTGGGCGGTGAACACATTTATGTTCGAGGCCGACTTTGTGGTGATCTGGCCCAATGTGCTGATGGTGATCTCGGGCGGTGTGCTGGTCACCCTGCTGGCCGGGCTGGCCTTTGCCTGGGGGCCTTTGGCGGCGAAACCAACCCGCGTCCTCAGGGCACGCGACTAGCGGGCCGCGGCACCGCAACTGACCGGGTTCAGGATCTTTTCCAACTCGACATTGTCGCAGATCAGGCTTTCGAGCGTCACATCATCCAATGCCCTGTAAAAGGCCTCGGCAGCGCGGGTCAGCGCCGCGCGCAGGCGGCAGGCATCGGTCAGCGGGCAGGTGTTGTCCACGTCGGCAAAACATTCGACCATCGGCAAGTCACCTTCGACATCACGAAAGACATCGCCAATGACGATTTCCTTTGGATCCCGGCGCAGGATCAACCCGCCATTGCGGCCGCGCTGCGTGGTGACGTAACCAAGCTGGCTCAGCTGGTTCACAACCTGTGCCAGATGGTTTTCCGAGATATTGCAGACCTCGGCCACCTGCGATTTGGTCACCAGTCGATCCCGGTGCGTGGCACAGAACATCAGCAGTCTGACGGCGATATTGGTCCGTTTGGTAATGCGCATGATCCATGCCTCCATCTGGGTTTCGATGGGTCTGCTATGGCACGGATCACAAAAGCCTGATTTGACATGCATCAAATCGCCGCAGTTTTTCCTTCAAAGAGGGGCAAACGAAAACGGCACCCCGAGGGATGCCGTCTTTGATTGCTGTTTTCGCTCGCGCCTTAGCCGCGCGCGCGCACCACCTGCATCAGGGACAGCAGCACACCCATGTCGGGGCCGCGCTCCATGCCGGTTACCGCCTTGCGCAGCGGCATAAACAGGCCTTTGCCTTTGCGACCGGTGGCGTCCTTGACGGCGGTTGTCCAAGCCTTCCAGCTGTCACCGTCATAAGGGCCTTCGGGCAGCATCGCCATGGCTTCCGCGATGAAGTCCTTGTCCTCATCTGCGATCAGCGGATCGGACCCATTGACGCAGAGATCCCACCATTTGCCCAGATCCTTGAGGGTGGAGATGTTTTCCTTGGCCATGGACCAGAAGGCCCCCTGCTTGTCAGCAGGCACGCCAATTGCGTCCAGTTCACCTTTGACGTCCGCAACGTCCAGACCCTGCAGATAGCGGGCGGTCAGCGGGTAGAGGTCATTGCTGTCAAATTTGGTCGGCGCAGAGCCAAAGCGGGAAATGTCGAAACCTTCGATCAGCTCGGACATTTCAGAGCGCAGTTCCACCGGATCAGAGGAGCCCAGACGCGCCATCAGCGACAGCAGCGCCATTGGTTTCACACCTGCTTCGCGCAGATCACGCAGCGCCAAGGTGCCCAGACGTTTGGACAGCGCCTCGCCCTGAGGGCCGGTCAGCAGCGAGTGATGCGCGAAATCGGGGCAGTTGCCGCCCAGCGCGTTGATGATCTGGATCTGGGTTGCAGTGTTGGTGACGTGGTCCGAGCCGCGCACAACATTTGTCACGCCCATATCGGTGTCATCGACCACAGAGGCGATGGTATAGAGCACCTGACCGTCGCCGCGGATCAGCACCGGATCGGAAACCGAGGCCGCATCGATGGAGATGTCGCCAAGGATGCCGTCGGTCCACTCAATCCGTTCGTGGTCCAGCTTGAAGCGCCAGACGCCATCGCCGCGTTCGGCGCGCAGCGCGTCTTTTTCTGCGTCCGACAGCGCCAGCGCTGCCCGGTCATAGACCGGCGGCTTGCCCATGTTCAGCTGTTTCTTGCGCTTGAGGTCCAGTTCAGTGGGCGTCTCGAACGCCTCGTAGAAGCGGCCGATCTCGCGCAGCTTGTCGGCGGCTTCAGCATAAAGATCCAGACGTTCGGACTGGCGTTCCACTTTGTCCCAGGTCAGACCCAGCCATTCCAGATCTTCCTTGATCGCATCGACGTATTCTTCTTTCGAGCGTTCTGGGTCGGTGTCGTCAATGCGCAGGATGAAGGTGCCGCCCGCCTTGCGGGCGATCAGGTAATTCATCAGCGCGGTGCGCAGGTTGCCCACGTGAATATATCCGGTGGGCGACGGAGCAAAACGGGTGGTGGTCATCAACTATCTCCTGTTGATCGGTCTGTCTCACATGGGGGGCGGTTTGTCCAGTTTGGCGGGGCAAAGAGCGCGCCCTGACGGGCGCGGCCTCCGGCGGGGATATTTGGAAAAAGATGAAACCCCGCCCGCAGAACATCGGCAGAGCCCCCTTTGTAGGGCGCGGCGGAAAACAATTCGTGAAGTCCCCTCGCCTTGCCTCTGCACTGGGCTAGCTCGATCTGGATAGAACAGACGTTCATCAGGAGGTCCAAATGTCCCTAAAACTGAGCCGCCGCGCGGCCCTTGCCGGAGCCGCAGCCGCGCCCCTGTCCGCAACCTTGGCCGCGACCGTGACTGCAACCATTGCCACCCCAGTTCAGGCCGCAGCCCCTGCGGCACCGTCCAAAGCCCGCGCTTTTCAGATTGGCGATTTCACCGTCACAACACTGCTGTCCGGCAGCGTCGCTCGGGATGGTATGAAGGAGATCTTTGGCGGCGGCGCGGCGGATGCCGACTGGACCCGCGTGGCGGAGGAGAACTTTGTCTCGCCGGATGCGGGGCAGTTTTACTTCACGCCCACGTTGGTCACCACACCATCTTCCGAAACCATCCTGTTTGATACTGGGCTTAATGCCGGATCCATCACCGCGGCGCTGGCGGATGCGGGCAGGACGCCGGAGGACGTGGATGTGGTGGTCCTCACCCATATGCACCCTGACCATATTGGCGGCATGATGAGCGAAGATGGCCGCCCCACCTTCGCCAATGCCCGCTATGTCACAGCTGCGCGCGAGTATGATTTCTGGGCTGCCATGGAGGCCGGGAACAGGGTTGGTGATCTGGTGGCCAAGAACGTCACCCCGCTGGCGGAAAAGATGAGCTTTATTGATGGCGGCGGCGCGGTCATCTCTGGCGTGACTGCGATGCCTGCCTATGGCCACACGCCGGGGCATATGAATTACATGCTGGAAAGCAATGGCGCGCAGATGGTGCTGATTGCGGATCTGGCCAACCACTATGTGTTCAGCTTTGCCCGTCCCGAATGGGAGGTGCGCTTTGACATGGACAAGGCAGCGGCCACCGCCGCGCGGCGTGAGATGCTGGGCATGCTGGCCGCTGACCGGCTGCCGATGATTGGCTATCATATGCCTTTCCCGGCGGCGGGGTTTGTGGAAACACGCGGCGACGGCTTCCGCTATGTGCCGGTCAGCTATCAGCTGTAAAGATCAGCTGGCGGGCTGGGCCACAGCCTCTGGCGCGGCACGCCGCCCCTTGCGGGTGAACCGTGACAGGGCAAACGGTGTGGGATCCACAATGGCAGGGTCGCCGGTCACCAGATCGGCGGTCAGTTTGCCTGCGGCAGGCCCAATGCCAAAGCCATGGCCGGAATAGCCCGTGGACACAAACAGCCCCGGCAGGGTTGGCACCTCGGAGATCACCGGGATTTCATCCGGGGTCACATCAATGAGCCCGCCCCAGCTTTGGGTCACATCGGCCTGCTCCAGCACCGGGAAAGCATCGCGCGCGGCCGCAAGGGCCTTGCGGATCGCGGTGGGCCAGGGTTTTGGGTCCAGAACGCGGGTGCGTTCAAAAGGCGACCGGTCCTGCGCCCCCCAGCCATAGCTGTCGGCGACCTCATCGCCCCAGCGGTCGCCCATACGCAGACGGACATTGCCCATATCCCGCAGATAGGCGGGCAGGAACCGTGGTCCAAGGCGCAGCAGATCCGGCACCAGATCCACAACATTATTGCCGCCCCCGGCGACGGTAAAGCCACCATCCGCGCGTTTGCGGATCGAAAAGCCACGCGACCAGACGGTGGTGTCGGGGATGCCATCGACCCCTGACAGGCGCATGACCGAGTTCAGAACCTTCAGCTGCGGCAGAAATATCCCTTCATTGCGCAGGAACAGGCGCGACCACGCGCCGCCCGCCACCACAACAGCGGTCGCCCGCACGCGGCCTTTTTCCGTCACCACACCCGAGATCGCGCCGCCTTCGACATCCAGGCGCCGCACGGCGCAGCCGGTGACAATCGTGGCCCCCGCCGCCTGCGCGCCGGTGGCAATGGCATGGGTGGCCCATTGCGGCTCTGCCCGGCCATCAAAAGGGGTATGGAACCCGGATCGCAGGCGGCCGCCATAGCCCGGCAGCAGGGCGTCCAGCCCCTGCCCGCGCAGCATCCCGCCCGGCAGGTCCAGATCCCGCAGATGCTGTGACCAGCGTTCAAGCTGTGCTTCGCGCCGCGCCGTGCGGGCGGTGTAGACAATGCCAGAGGTGGTATAGCCTGTGCGCTGGCCGGTGCGCGCCTCCAGGCCTTCCCACAGAGGAAAGGCCTGCATCATCAGCGCCAGTTCACGCGGGTCACGCTGGCTCAGCCGCACCCAGCCCCAATTGCGCGACGATTGTTCGCCCGCCAGCTGGCCCTTTTCACACAAAAGGACAGAGTGGCCTCTCTCGGCCAGTTCCAGAGCGGTAGTCGCGCCAATAATGCCGCCGCCGATGACAACAACATCGACCTCAGCAGGCAGGGTGCGATCCGCATCAAATTGGGGCAGCGCGGGTGCAGACATGCCCCCGTTCTAGAGTGCCCCCGAAGGCGCGGCTAGCTGGCAAACGGAGGCAAGGGCCAATGGCCCGCGCCTGTGTTATTCGCGCCTCAGTTGACGCCCTGATTGATGCCAGATCCGGCCAATCAGGAGGGATCGCGCCAGCGGTTGGCGATCGGGTAACGGCGGTCCAGCCAGAACGCCCGTGGCGTCAGACGCGCGCCAGGGGCGGACTGAAAGCGCTTGTATTCGCTGATATACAGCAGGTGTTCCACCCGTTTGGCCACATCCCGGTCAAAGCCCGCTTCGACACAATCTGCAATGGCCCCCTCTTGGTCGACCAGAATGTCCAGAATGGCATCAAGTTCCGGGTAATCCGGCAGGGAATCGCTGTCTTTCTGATCCTCGCGCAGCTCCGCACTTGGCGGCTTGTCGATAACATTGGGGCGGATCACTTCGCCGTCCGGGCCCATCATCCACGCGCGGTGATTGGCATTGCGCCAGCGGCAGGTTTCAAACACCCGCGTTTTATAGAGATCCTTGATCGGATTATAGCCGCCGTTCATATCGCCATAGATGGTGGCATAGCCCACGGCGACCTCGGATTTATTGCCGGTGGTCAGCAGTATTTCACCAAATTTGTTGGACATCGCCATCAACAAGAGGCCGCGCAGGCGGGACTGGATGTTTTCTTCGGTCAGCCCTTCATCGAGACCCGCAAACAGCGGCGCCAGCGTATTGGTGATGGCCGCGCGACCTTCGGAAATCGGGACATAGTCGTAATGCACGCCCAGCGCCTCTGCCACGGCCTCGGCATCCTCAAGCGATTCCTGAGAGGTGTATTCCGAAGGCAGCATCACGCAGCGGACGTTTTCCGCACCCAGCGCATCCACGGCGATGGTGGCAACAATGGCCGAATCCACCCCGCCCGACAGGCCAAGCAGCACCTTCTTGAAGCCGGTCTTGCGCATGTAATCGCGCAAGGACAGCACCATGGTGTGATAGTCCTGTTCCCATTCATCCGGGATGGGCGCCTTTTCACCCTCAACAATGCGCCAGCCATCGCCCGGGTTTTCCAGATCCACATGGGTGACGCATTCGTCGAACACCGGCATCTGCAAGGCCAGCGCGCCACCAGGGTTCAGGGCAAAGCTGCCGCCGTCAAAGACCTGATCGTCCTGACCGCCGACCATATTGAGGTAGATCACCGGCAGGCCTGTCTCGATGCAGCGGGCGACCATATGGTTTTGGCGCACTTCCATCTTATTGCGGAAATAGGGCGACCCATTAGGGATCAGCAGGAACTCTGCCCCGGTTTCTTCCAGCGTCTCGGCCACGTCTTCGTGCCAGCCATCCTCGCAGATGGGCGATCCGATGCGGGTATTGCCAACGCTGTAGGGACCACCCAGAGGGCCTGCATCAAAGATCCGCACCTCGTCAAAGACGGTTTCATTCGGCAGGTGATGCTTCAGCACCTTGGAGGCGATATTGCCATCCTTCAGGATCAGATAGGCGTTAAAAAGCTTGCCATCTTCGGCCCAGGGACACCCAATGGCAAGCGCTGGGCCTTCGGCGACCTCCACCGCGAGGGCTTCCACCGCAGCCATGGCCGCGCGGTGGAAGGCGGGCTTCATCACCAGATCCTGCGTATTGTAACCGGTGATGAACATCTCCGGCAGCGCCACAAGATTGGCCCCGGCCTCGCGGCCTTGCTCCCATGCCGCGCGCGCCTTGGCGGCATTGCCGTCCAGATCGCCCACTGTCGGGTTCAACTGTGCCAGTGTCACGCGAAAACGGTCGCCCGTGAAGCTCATGGAAAGGATCCCCTGCTCGCAGATTTCGTCCAATGTCTGTCCAAAGCCCTTACCTGCAACCGGCGCGAAGGGCCAGCCCAAAGGCCCCGCGACGCGCTGTACCGGGCAGCAACCCGTTGCGCACGCGCAGGAAAGCACCGGCAAAACCGTTGCGGGGCGGGCTGTGCTCGCTTAGGGTCTGGGCAAACCGCTACCCATTTGGCACGCGGCCACACACACGGCCCAATTTTGCGACAAGAGGTACGTCATGCCCCGCATCCACCCTGCTCTTTTGCTGACCGCAAGCTTCGCCCTGGTGCAGCTGCCTCTTGTGGCCGCGCCGGCCTTTGCCCAAAGCAGCCAGATTTCCAGCAAGCAGGACGAAGTTGGCGGCGTCTATGAGGGCACATTCAAAGGCGGCTTGCAGCATGGGCAGGGCACCTACCGGCTGCCCGATGGCTATGAATATTCCGGCGAATGGGTCGAAGGCGAAATCCGCGGTCAGGGTGTGGCGCGCTTTGTCAATGGATCGGTCTATGAGGGTGAATTTGCCAAAGGCAAACCCGAAGGCATCGGCAAGATCACCTATACCGATGGTGGCACCTACGAGGGCGAATGGTCCGATGGCGAAATCAACGGCCAGGGTGTGGCGATCTATGCCAATGGCGTGCGCTACGACGGGCAGTTCCTGAACGCCCGCCAGCATGGGCGCGGCGTGATGATGATGCCGGGCGGCTATTCCTATGACGGCGACTGGGTCGAGGGACGCAAAGAGGGCAACGCCCGCATCACCTATGGCACTGGCGCGGTCTATGAGGGCGCGATAAAGGGCGGCAAACTGCACGGCAAGGGCAAGCTGACCCTGCCGGATGGGCTGGTCTATGAGGGCGATTGGACCGAGGGCCAGATGACCGGAACCGGTCGCCTGACACAGCCCAATGGCGATATCTATGATGGCCCGCTGGTGGATGGTCGCAGGCAGGGACAGGGACGTCTGGCCTATGCCAATGGCGATGTCTACGAGGGCGAATTCATGGATGGCCTGCGCGAAGGCATGGGCACCTTTCGCGGCGCTGACGGCTATGTCTACCACGGGGAATGGAAGGCCGGGCAAATCCACGGCAAGGGCGAAGTGACCTATGCCAATGGTTCGATCTACGAGGGTGAATTTCAGGATGACCTGTCGCATGGCGTGGGCCGCATCACCTATGCCGATGGCGGCACCTACGAGGGCCAGTGGAAAGCCGGCATGATCGATGGCACTGGCGTTGCCACCTATCCCAATGGCGTCACCTACTCCGGGGACTTCAAAGGCGCGAAATTCGATGGCTTTGGGATCATGACCTATGCGGATGGCTACCAATACGAAGGCAATTGGAAAGCCGGGCTGCGCGAGGGCAGCGCCAAGGTGGTTTATGCGGATGGCTCTGTCTACGAAGGCCAGTTCGCCGCAGGTCAACGTCAGGGTCAGGGCAAAGTGACCATGCCCGACGGGTTCGTCTATGAAGGCGAATGGCGCGAAGGCAAGATCAGCGGCGAAGGCGTGGCGCGCTATGCCAATGGTGACGTCTACACCGGCACCTTTGTTGATTCCAAACGTCAGGGTCCGGGCACCATGCGCTATGCCAGCGGTCAGGAGGCCTCTGGGCTCTGGGACGATGGGGCGTTGACCTCGGGCCGGGCCGGTGAGCAGGCGCCTGAACAGCCGACCAGCGAATAAGTCATCGCAGGCGTCGATGGCTTGGCTGGTTTTCACAGTATTTGGCACGGGCGCTGCTGCCACGCGCCAACAGGGCGAACTGTCCTTTGCCGTGCTGTCCGCCCTGAAACAGGGGCTGGAGGTCGAGGGCGCTGCGCCGGTTCAGATCCTGCTGTTCTGTGACGCCGCCAATCAGCGCAGCGATCTGCCGGTCCACCATCTGATCCACGACACCGACCCCGGCCTTTGCGGCGGGCTCCGGATGGTGGCCGATCACCTTGCGGCCCCCTTCGTGATGGTCGCAACCGCCAGCGTCTTCAAATCGCCGCCTGCGCGTCTGTTTGACGGTCTGACGGATCGCCCGTTGGTGCAGTCCGAGACCGGCCTGCTGTCCTCCCAAGCGGGGTACGAGACCTTTGTCGACCACATCATCGCACACAGCGGCACCAGACCCGCAGCCGACGCCCCGGCCTATGATCTAGGGGTATTGGGCCTTGACCCCTCGCGGGGGTACTTTTCATTTCTCAACAAAAACAACTCTTCCATAGGAATCAATACCTCAGAAAGATCAAATTTCGAACATTTCGACCTGATTCAGCGCATCGCGTCCTTGGGCCGACCTGATGTCGCTGACGCCCTTGTCACGCTTTACACCGGACGCCGTCACCCCATCCGCCATGTCTATCACGGGATGCAACGGTCGATGTTCCCTGCCGGTCAGCCGGTGAACTGCGCGCTGGCGTCGCGACTGCCGGAAGTGAAAATGCCCCCCAGCCCCTTTGGCCTGCGACTGCGGGCGAAACTGGGGGCGATGCGACGCGGTTTCGGCCTTGGCACGACTGCGGGCTACCACGCTTATCTCTGTGCTTTTGCCGCACCCACGGACGATGGCCGCGATGTCTGGGCCAATATTGCGCTGGATCACCTAGAGGCCTCCCTCGCCCCGCGCGACAGGCTGGCACGTGCCCTGCCCCGGCTTGCGCAGGACGCTCTGGACGCCGCCAAACTGCGGCCTGACACCACCGCGCGCTGGCTGGCCTTCTGGCGAGGGTGAGCCCCGTCTAATCCCCGCCCCTGCCTTGGGGAAAAAATTCCTCTTTCCATTCACGGCTTGGCCTGTATAAAAACGCCCCATGACCATGAACGCAGATATCCTTTCTCTGGACGCCACCACCCGTGGCGCGGCTCTGCGTGGCCTACTGCTCCTAGTCCGCCTCTGAGCGTGCCATCCGGCGCGCCCGCTCAGAGGATGTGCATGCGCGCCAAGGACTGGACCCCATTTTTCAAGCCCCCAACAAGATGCGTACCCAAACGGGTGGCTTTGATGACAGAGCAAGAAAGTTTACAGACATGACCACTGCTACCGACAAAGATCGCGTCCTGATCTTCGACACCACCCTGCGCGATGGTGAACAAAGCCCCGGCGCCACCATGACCCATGACGAAAAGCTCGAGATTGCAGAGCTGCTGGATGACATGGGCGTCGACATTATTGAGGCAGGTTTCCCCATCGCCTCTGAAGGCGACTTCCGCGCGGTGTCCGAGATCGCCGAGCGTTCCAAGAACTCCACCATTTGTGGTCTGGCGCGTGCGAATTTCAAAGACATCGACCGCTGCGCCGAGGCCGTGCGCAAATCGGCCCGCCCGCGCATCCACACCTTTATCGGCACCTCGCCGCTGCACCGCGCCATTCCGAACCTGTCGATGGACGAGATGGCCGAAAAGATCCACGACACCGTGACCCATGCGCGCAACCTCGTAGACAATGTGCAATGGTCGCCAATGGATGCCACCCGGACCGAATGGGATTACCTGTGCCGCGTGATCGAGATCGCGATCAAAGCAGGCGCCACCACCATCAATATCCCCGACACCGTGGGCTATACCGCGCCGGTGGAAAGCGCCGATCTGATCAAACGCCTGATCGAGACCGTGCCGGGTGCCGATGATGTGATCTTTGCCACCCACTGCCACAATGACCTTGGCATGGCGACCGCCAATGCGCTGGCCGCGGTAGCGGGCGGCGCGCGTCAGATCGAATGTACCATCAATGGTCTGGGCGAACGCGCGGGCAATACCGCGCTGGAAGAGGTCGTTATGGCGCTCAAGGTGCGCAATGACATTATGCCCTTCCACACCGGCATCGACACGCAGAAGATCATGCATATCTCGCGCCGTGTCTCGACCGTGTCGGGTTTCGTGGTGCAGCCGAACAAGGCGATTGTGGGCAAAAACGCCTTCGCGCATGAGTCGGGCATCCACCAGGATGGCATGCTGAAGAACAAAGAAACCTTTGAAATCATGCGCCCCGAAGATGTGGGCCTGTCGGGCACTTCGCTGCCCCTGGGCAAACACTCGGGCCGTGCGGCGCTGCGCGACAAGCTTGCGCAGCTGGGCTACGAGATCGGTGACAACCAGCTGAAGGATCTGTTTGTCCGCTTCAAAGAACTGGCCGACCGCAAAAAAGAGGTCTTTGACGACGATATCGTCGCGCTGATGCGCGTTGGCGAAGGCGGCGAAGATGATGCGCTGCAGCTGGTGTCGATGAAAGTCACCTGCGGCACCGGCGGCCCGGCAGAAGCCACGGTTGAGATGGAAGTGGATGGCCAAGACATCACCGCCACCTCCGAAGGCGACGGCCCGGTCGATGCAACTTTCAAGGCGATCCGCAAGATCCACGAAAGCACGGCGCGCCTGCAGCTCTATCAGGTGCACGCGGTGACCGCAGGCACCGATGCGCAGGCGACCGTCACCGTGCGCCTGGAAGAAGAGGGCAATATTGCCACCGGCGAAAGCGCCAATACCGATACGGTTGTGGCCTCGGCCAAGGCCTATATCCACGCGCTGAACCGTCTGATCGTACGCCGGGGCAAGGTGGGCGAAGGCGTCGATGCCCGCGAGATTTCCTATAAGGACGTGCACTGATCGTCCGCAGATCAAGATGACACATCAAAGAGGCGCAGGCACCAGTCTGCGCCTCTTTTGTGTCCAGCAAACACCAAAACCACTGGGTGGGCTCCTTGCCGATTTGGAAAGGAATTGGCGGCTATGGTTGTGGAAATACCCACTGCCAACGGCTCCTCTTTGATGACCAAACGCCAGCGCCCCTCTGCCAACACGCCCATCACCGACAATGCGGCCCTATCCCTTTATGCGGCGGACCTTGCGCTGGCAAAGTCGGCCTTTGACGCGCGCGCCTTCAGACGTGCGCTGGTGCTGCTGCAGCCGATGATCGCCGAACACCCCGACCAGACCGCGCCTCTGGACATGGCGGCCACCTGTTATTGGGAGCTTGGCAATTTGGCCCGCGCGATGGAGATCATGGATGTAATGGTCACCCTATGGCCAGAAAACGCAGCACTACTTGGCAAACGTGCGGCGCGGCATTTGTCGATAGGGCAGAAACAAGACGCCGCGCGGGACTTTCGTGCCGCTCTTCAGCTTACACCGAACAACCTGCAATTCCTTTCGGCACTAGAAAGGGTGGAGGGGATTGCCCCAAACAGCGCCGAGGCCAAAACCATCGAACGGCTTGCCGCCCGCCCCGGCCTGCCAGCGCCAGAGTTTGTCACCGCACAGAACACGCTGGGGCGGATCAAATTCACCTCTGACCCCGCTGCCGCAATGGCGCATTTTCTGGCGTCCAAAGACGCCACTCCCGGCTCCTATGCTCCGGCCAGTTTCGACGCTTTGGTCGCAAGCCACATCAAACACTTGCCCGCCGCAGTGGATGCCGGACCTCCGCCCCCGCGGGACCACCCCATACCTGTTTTTATCACCAGCCTGCCGCGCTCTGGCAGCACCCTCTTGGAAAGCATGGCGCTGGGACACAGCGACATTGCGACGGTTGGGGAAAGCATGGCCCTGACACAGGCCAGCGCCGGATTGAAAGCGGCCCTGCAACAGCAATTGTCCTTATCTGGCCACGATCCCTGGGCTTGGTGGGGCGCACTGCCGGACGGGCCACGTCAGCAGGTTCTGGACCGTATTGCACTTCTCTACCGCGAAAACAGCAGCCTGCCGCCGCAATCCCCCGGGGCCAGCCGCCCCCACTGGGTTGTCGACAAAATGCCCGGCAATGTTTTTGACATGGCCCTTGCGGGACTGGCCCTGCCCGAAGCGCGCTTTGTCTTTGTGCGGCGCCATCCGCTCGATGTGGGGCTTTCGCTGATCTCAAATGCGTTTCGGACCGGCCATGGCTTCAGCAAACAGCTAAACTGGATCGGCCATTATATTCGCGCCAATTATGCGGTTGTGGACGACTGCGTGGCCAAGCTGGGGCCACGGCTGCGCCAGCAGAGCTATCGCGCGCTGGTCCAGCAGCCCGAGGTACAGATGCGCGCCGTCCTCGACCACATCGGGGCAGACTGGCAAACCAGCTGCCTGTCTCCCGAAACCCGCAGCGACGCGGTACGCACGGCCTCCGTGGTACAGCTGCGCGCGGGCATCAATCAAAAGGGGCTGGAGAAATGGCGCCCATTTGAAGCAGAGCTCGCCCCCCTAATCGAGGCGCTTGGCGGCTGGGACTGGATCCATGCTTGGGAAGCGGCGGATGCCAAAATCGCCGCCACCCCATAGGCCAGCACAGCCCGTTCATCTTTTCAAAAATATCCCGGGGGAGGCCGCAGGCCGGGGGCAGCGCCCCCTACTCCTACCCCTACCTTAGCGCCGCGAAACGCGCCGCCAGCGCCTGCGCCTCGTCCTTCAGACCAAAGGGCGCATTGACCACAAACATGCCCGATCCCACCATCCGGTGGCCGTCGCGCGCCGGGGGAAAACGCACCTCGTGCCGTTCAGCCCCAGCCAGGTTCTGCGCCTCAAGTGCCGCCAGCATTGGTTCATGCGCACCATTGGTCAGGATCGGATACCACAGCGCAATCACCCCAACGTTCCATTTGCGATGCAGTTTGCCGATCGTCTTGGGGATCTGGACGTAATCGTCTTTGATCTCGTAAGAAGGGTCAATCAGCAACAGCCCCCGGCGTGGTTCCGGGGGCACAAGGGACTGCGCGAGGGCAAAACCGTCCTGCTGGTGAATACGCGCACCGCGCCCCTTTGGCAGGGTCTGCATCGCGTCGTGCAGGGCGGCACATTCCTGCGGGTGCAGTTCGGCCAGATGCATGGAATCACAGGCGCGCAGCATTTCAGCGGCCAGCAAAGGAGACCCCGCATAGGCCGCCTCACCGTGGCGTGCGCGCATTTCAGCGACCACTTTGGCATAGGGGTGATCGGCACCAAACCACTCCCGCACGGCTTCGATCCCCGAAGCGGCCTCGCCGGTTTTGACGGCTTCTTCTGACGCAAGGTCATAAAGCCCGCGCCCGGCGTGCGTTTCCAAATAGCTCAGCGGTTTGTCTTTGCGCGTGAGATACGCCAGCATCCAGGCCAGAAGCGCATGTTTCTGAACATCGGCCAAGTTGCCAGCATGAAAGATATGTTGATAGGACAGCATGTGCCCTCCTTAGCCCGTTTGTCTCCCATGGGAAACGGTCAATCGGTCCGCAAAGCGATGCGCTCACCGGCGGGAGTTTGCCCAAATCTTGCGCCTTTGCACAGATTCAGCACCGCAAAAGGGAAAGATGCCGCGCAATCCACCCTTTCGCGCTAACCCATGGCTGCTTATAAGATCTCTAACCGGTGGCTCTTATCCTAGAGTCGCATTGGCCAATAAGGCAGTTCTGACAGGATCCTTCATATATGTCGCTTTTCGGAAATCTCGGCGGTCTGTTCACTTCGGACATGGCCATTGACCTCGGCACCGCTAACACGCTGGTTTACGTCAAAGGTCGAGGTGTCATTCTGTCGGAGCCGTCCGTTGTCGCCTATCACGTCAAAGATGGCGTGAAAAAAGTGCTCGCCGTGGGCGAAGACGCGAAACTGATGCTGGGCCGGACGCCGGGGTCTATCGAGGCGATCCGCCCGATGCGCGAAGGGGTGATTGCCGACTTTGACACCGCCGAAGAGATGATCAAACACTTCATCCGCAAGGTGCACAAGCGGTCGACGTTCTCCAAACCCAAAGTCATCGTCTGTGTGCCCCACGGCGCGACGCCCGTTGAAAAACGCGCGATCCGCTCGTCGGTTCTGGCCGCAGGGGCGCGCCGCGCGGGTCTGATCGCAGAACCGATCGCTGCCGCCATTGGCGCGGGCATGCCGATCACCGACCCGACCGGCAACATGGTTGTGGACATCGGCGGCGGCACCACCGAGGTCGCGGTTCTGTCGCTGGGCGATATTGTGTACGCCCGCTCTGTCCGCGTCGGGGGCGACCGTATGGACGAGGCAATCATTTCCTACCTGCGCCGCCAGCAGAACCTGCTGATCGGGGAAGCCACGGCAGAGCGTATCAAGACCTCCATCGGCACCGCGCGCATGCCCGACGATGGCCGCGGCCAGTCGATGCAGATCCGCGGTCGCGACCTGTTGAACGGTGTCCCGAAAGAGATCGAGATTTCGCAGGCTCAGGTCGCTGAAGCCCTGGCCGAACCGGTGCAGCAGATCTGCGAGGCGGTGATGACCGCGCTGGAGACCACGCCGCCGGATCTGGCCGCAGATATCGTGGACCGGGGCGTCATGCTGACCGGCGGTGGAGCGCTCTTGGGCGATCTGGATCTTGCCCTGCGCGAGCAGACCGGCCTTGCGGTTTCTATCGCGGACGAGAGCCTCAACTGTGTGGCGCTTGGCACCGGCAAGGCGCTGGAGTTCGAGAAGAAACTGGCCCACGCCATCGACTACGAAAGCTGATGAACCCGGCCCTGCGCTGCGCGGGGCTCTGGTTCAGGAAAGGACGCCTTGGCCAAGGAGCGTGACGAGTATTCGGGTCCGCTGAAGCGCCTGCTGCTCGCGGTGCTGGTGATTTGCCTTGGGGCGATTTTCCTCGTGTGGCGCATTGACAGCCCGCGCGTTGAACGGTTCCGCGCGCAGGTGGTGGACCGCATGGTGCCTTCAATGCAATGGGCCATGGTGCCCGTGAACGGCACCATCAACCTGATCCGCGATTTCCAAAGCTATCATGCGCTGGCAGAACAGAACCGCGAGCTGCGCTCTGAACTGCGCCAGATGCGGGCCTGGAAAGAGGCCGCTTTGCAGTTGGAGCAGGAAAACGCCCGGCTTCTGGATCTGAACAATGTGCGTCTGGACCCGAAACTCACCTATGTGACCGGGGTGGTGATGGCCGACAGCGGGTCGCCCTTCCGGCAATCCGTGCTGCTGAACGTCGGCGCGCAGGATGGCATTCAGGACGGCTGGGCCGCGATGGACGGGATTGGCCTTGTGGGCCGCATTTCCGGCACCGGGCGCACCACCGCGCGGGTGGTTCTGTTGACCGATGCGGCCAGCACCGTGCCTGCCACCATTCAGCCCTCGGGCCAAACCACGCTGGTCAGCGGCGACAACTCTGCCGCGCCGACGCTGGAATTTGTCGAAAACCCCGAACTGGTACGCCCCGGTGACCGGGTGATCACCTCGGGTGATGGGTCCGTGTTTCCCGCCGGTCTGTTGATCGGGCAAGTGGCCGAAGACCGCAGCGGCCGTCTGCGGGTGCGCCTGTCCGCCGACTACGAGCGGCTGGAGTTCCTGCGCGTGCTGCGCCATCACGGCACCGAAGGGATCGAGGATCCGGGCCAGCTGATCACACCGTTTTCCGAAGAGCTGACGCCGCGCCTGCGTCCCACCACACGGCCCGAAGATTTCCTGCGCGGTCGTGACCTGCCTGCACGCAACACTTCGGGCACTGCGGGGGCTGGCGACAATGGCTAAGACCTCGCCCACGGCAATATGGCTGATGCGGCTGGGGTTTGCGGGTGTCGCGCTGTTGGTGGTGTTCTTCCACCTCCTGCCGCTTAACACCCTGCCCGTGCGCTGGCCGCCCCCCGATTTCCTTGCCGCCCTGTGTCTGGCCTGGGCGCTGCGCCGCCCTGAATTTGTGCCCGCGCTGCTGATTGCCGCCGTCATGCTGATGGGGGATCTGCTGTTGCAGCGCCCGCCCGGCCTTTGGGCGCTGTTGGTGCTTTTGGCCTGTGAATTCCTCAAGGTGCGCATGCCCCCCCAGCACGAAACCCCTTTCTTGGGCGAATGGACCACCGTGGCCATCACCCTGACCATCATCACCCTGATGAACCGGATGATCCTTGGGGTCCTCGGGGTTGAACAGGCCAACCTTGCGCCCATCTTGGTGCAAGGTATCATGACCCTGATCGCCTACCCCTTTGTTGTCCTCATCAGCCAGAGCCTCTTGGGTGTGCGCCGTCTGACGCCCGCCGAGATCGAGGCCATGGGAGCCCGCAGTTGAAGCGCAATCCAAAAGAGCTCGACTCCACCCACCGCACCCTGACCCGCCGCACGCTGCTGCTGGGCGGGTTGCAGCTGGCCTTTGCCGGCGGTCTGGCGGCGCGTATGCGCTATTTGCAGGTGGATCAGGCCGATGAGTTCCGGCTGCTGGCCGAAGAAAACCGCATCAACTTTGAACTGCTACCGCCCGCGCGGGGGCGGATCTTTGACCGCAATGGCATCACCATTGCGCAAAATTCGCCCTCCTACCGCATTGTTATCGTGCCGGAAAACGCAGGCAATATCGAAGAGGCCATCGCCAATCTGCGCGAGGTGATCGACATTTCGGACGAAGATGTCGAAGAGGCGCTGAAAGACATCAAAAACTCCAAACGGTTCCACCGGGTGACACTGTCGGATCAGGTGGCCTGGGAAGACGTCGCACGCGTGGCCGCCAATGCGCCCGCCCTGCCCGGCATCGCGCCCGAGGTCGGCCTGACCCGCGACTATCCGCAACACGAAGATTTTGCCCATGTGATCGGCTATGTTGGCCCGGTGTCCGATTATGACCTGTCGAAAATGGACGATCCTGACCCGATCCTGCTGACCCCGCGGTTCCAGTTCGGCAAGGTCGGGCTGGAATCCAAACGCGAAGAAACCCTGCGTGGCAAGGCAGGCACGAAACAGGTCGAGGTCAACGCCTTTGGCCGGGTCATGCGCGAACTTGGCCGTCAGGAAGGCGAAGCGGGCGCGGATCTGCAGCTGACGGTCGACGCGGAACTGCAGTCTTACGTGCAGGCGCGTCTGGGCGAAGAAAGTGCGGCTGCCGTGATCATCGATGTGGACAACGGCGACATTCGGGCCATTGCCTCCGCGCCGAGTTTTGACCCCAACCTCTTTGTGCGCGGGATTTCGGTGGGCGACTACCGCGACCTGACCGGCAACACCTATCGCCCCCTGTCCAATAAAACCGTACAGGGCACCTACCCGCCGGGCTCGACCTTCAAAATGGTCACCGCGCTGGCGGGTCTGGAAGAAGGCGTTGTCGGCTTTGAGGACACCGCCTATTGCCCCGGCCATTTGGAGGTCGGCGGCCGTCGGTTCCACTGCTGGAAACGCGCGGGCCACGGTCATATGAACCTCGAAGACAGCCTGAAGCACTCCTGCGATGTGTATTACTATGACCTTGCGGTGAAAGTGGGGATCGACAAGATTTCCGAGATGGCGAACCGGCTGGGTCTGGGCATGCGCCACGACCTGCCCATGTCGGCAGTCGCCTCGGGCCTCACGCCGAACCGGGCCTGGAAAGAACAGCGCTATGGCCAGGACTGGCTGATCGGTGACACGGTGAACGCCTCAATCGGTCAGGGGTATATGCTGGCGTCGCCCCTGCAATTGGCTGTGATGAGCGCACGGCTGGCCACGGGCCGGTCGGTGACCCCACGCCTGATCAAATCCATTGATGGCATCGAAGAACCCAGCGGCGCAGGCGAGGATCTGGGCCTGAAAGAGACCCACCTGCGGGCGGTCCAGAAAGCCATGTATTCGGTGTCAAACGACCGGCGCGGCACCGCGTATCGGTCGCGTATCATTGCCGATGGCATGCGCATGGCGGGCAAGACCGGCACCTCTCAGGTCCGCAACATTACGGCGGCCGAACGGGCTGCGGGCGTGATCCGCAACGAAGACCTGCCATGGGAGCGCCGCGACCACGCGCTGTTTGTGGGCTTTGCACCGTTTGACAATCCCAAATACGCGGTTGCTGTTGTCGTCGAACACGGCGGCGGCGGCTCCAAAGCGGCAGCGCCGATTGCCCGCGATGTCATGCTGCAGGCGCTTTACGACGGGGCGCCGCCCCTGTCGGCCTATCCCAAAAGCCAACGCAGCAAGATCAAGGAACAGCAGGAGCGGCTGGAAACTGAACGCCTGAAGCGCCGGGATACGGATGGGAACGATCAGGCATGAGCTATCTTGAGTACAACGCCCAATCCGCCCCAACCGGTCTGCGCAAGATCCTGTATCTGAACTGGCCCCTGCTGCTGCTGATTTCGGCCGCTGCCAGTGTCGGGTTCCTGATGCTCTATTCCGTGTCGGGCGGCGATATGTCCCGCTGGATGGAGCCGCAGCTGAAGCGCTTTCTGATGGGTCTGGGGGTTATGCTGGCCATTGCCATGATCCCCATCTGGTTCTGGCGCAATGTCTCGGCGCTGGCCTACCTTGGTGCGTTTGCATTGCTGATCGCGGTCGAATTTGTTGGCACCGTCGGCATGGGCGCACAGCGTTGGATCGACCTTGGCTTTATGCAGTTGCAACCGTCCGAGGTGATGAAAGTCACCCTCGTAATGCTGCTTGCCGCCTATTACGACTGGCTGCCCAAGGCCAAGACTTCGCGCCCGCTTTGGGTGCTCCTGCCGGTGCTGATCATTGTCGCGCCGACCTTACTGGTCCTCAAACAGCCGGACCTTGGCACCTCGATCCTGCTGCTGACTGCGGGCGGCGTGGTGATGTTCCTGGCCGGTGTGCACTGGGGCTATTTCGCTTTTGTCATTGCCTCGGGTGTGGCGCTGGTTGTGACGGTGTTCGAAAGCCGGGGCACGTCGTGGCAGCTGATCAAGGATTACCAGTTCCGCCGGATCGATACCTTTATTGACCCCAGCCAAGACACGCTGGGGGCGGGCTATCACATCACCCAATCCAAAATCGCGCTAGGGTCAGGCGGCTGGAATGGACGCGGGTTCATGCAGGGCACCCAGTCCCGGCTGAGCTTCCTGCCCGAAAAGCACACCGACTTTATCTTTACCTCACTGGCCGAAGAGTTCGGCTTTATTGGCGGTATCACCCTGCTGTGCCTCTACCTGCTGATCATCCTGTTCTGCATGGTCACGGCACTGGCCACCAAGGATCGCTTTGCCTCGCTGGTGACGATGGGAATCGCGGTGAACTTCTTCCTGTTCTTTGCGGTAAATATGTCGATGGTCATGGGCATGGCCCCGGTGGTTGGTGTGCCGCTGCCGCTGGTGTCTTACGGTGGATCTGCAATGCTGGTGTTGCTGGCGGCCTTTGGCATGGTCCAAAGCGCCAATGTCCACCGCCCCCGCTAAGGCGCGCGTTAAGACCGGGCGCTACGGGGTAAGCGCCTCTTTGAGCAACCCGACCACAGCCCCCTCTGCGTCGCGCTGGTGCACCAACAGCCCAATACGGCGCGTGGCGCCAGCAAGTGGTGTGAAGGCCAACCCCGGATAGCGCGACACCCCCCGCCAACGTGGCAGCACCGCTTGGGCCACGCCGTCTTCCACCATCTGCGCCATGACCTCCAGCGCGTCCATTTCTGCCAGCACCTCGGGCGTGGGATCCTGTTGGGCCAAGGCCTGCCAGCACAGCGCCCCGCCCCAGGCTGCGCGAGAATACAGAAGATAGGGCAAATCACCGACGGCGTCGCGCCCGCGCAACAGGCCAATGGGCTGATCCTCGACCGGGAAGAAGGCCAGCGATTTGGGCAGTTCAAAGGGCGGCGCGACCAGCA
The DNA here is from genome assembly GCF_001458415.1 of Tritonibacter multivorans. Classification (GTDB taxonomy): domain Bacteria; phylum Pseudomonadota; class Alphaproteobacteria; order Rhodobacterales; family Rhodobacteraceae; genus Epibacterium; species Epibacterium multivorans. Next base: position 48,165 of record NZ_CYSD01000019.1, read on the forward strand.
CAGCGGCGTCCAGCCCGTCCCGCTCCATCATCTCATAAAGCGCCTCAGAGGTGCCCGGCACCAGCTCCAGCGTCACCTCGGGCGCAGCTTGGCGCAGCTGGCGCAAAACGCCCGCCGCATGGTCGCCCATCGCAGTCGACACCGCCCCCAGCCGCAGGCGCCCAGCGAGCGTTGCCCCCCGCAGGGTCGCGCGCAGATCCCGTTCTAACGCCACCATCTGCCGCATCCGTGGTAACAGCGCCCGGCATTCCGGCGTCGCCTGCATCACCCGCCCAGCGCGGCGCAACAGATCCACACCCAGTTGCGCCTCAAGGGCGCTTACCCGCTGCGACACGGCCGAGGCCGTCACCCCCTCGCGCCGCGCCGCCGCCGCGATCGAGCCTTCGTCCAGCACCGCCAATAGGGAAGAGAGAAACTGCGTATCCATAGGTTTCCTTATGTCTGAACACAGAAAAACAAGTTACCCTTTGTGCAATCTGCTGGCTATCCCTAAGGGTGAAACCGCCACAGGATTTGACCTCATGAGCATTTTTCACCTCGCCTATCACGTTGACGACCTCGCCGCCGCGCGCAGCTTTTACGGGCAGACGCTGGGCTGTGTCGAAGGCCGCAGCACCGACACTTGGGTTGATTTCAACTTCTTCGGCCACCAGATCTCGCTTCACCTCGGGCCGGTTTTTGCCACCGCCAACACCGGCAAAGTGGGCGATCACATGGTGCCAATGCCGCATCTTGGGGTGATCCTGCCGCAGGCCGACTGGGAGGCGCTGGCCGAACGTCTGACCGCCGCCGGGGTCGATTTCACGCTTGCACCCTTCACCCGCTTCAAAGGGGAGCCGGGCGAACAAAGCACCATGTTCTTCCACGACCCCGCGGGCAATCCGATTGAAATCAAAGGCTTTGCCAATATGGACGGAGTGTTCGCCACATGATCAATGTTCTCTTTGCCGCCCTGCCCGCCCGCTGGGACGAATTTGCCCCGCATCTGCGCTCCGCCTTTGACGCGGCCGGTCTGGAGGTGGAGCTGCGCCAGGATTTCGCACCTGCAGAGGTCGACTATATCGTCTATGCGCCCAACGGGGACCTGCAGGATTTCACCCCCTACACCCGCTGCAAAGCGGTGCTGAGCCTCTGGGCTGGGGTGGAACAGATCGTCACCAATGAAACCCTGACCCAGCCCCTGTGCCGCATGGTGGATCCCGGCCTGACACAGGCCATGGTGGAATGGGTCACCGGCCATGTGCTGCGCTATCACCTTGGGATTGATGCCAATCTGGCCAATCAAACAACCTGGGACCCAGTCGCCCCGCCGCTGGCACAAGACCGCCATATTGGCATCCTTGGCCTTGGCGCGTTGGGGGCGGCCTGTGGTCAGGCGCTGGCGCAGCTGGGGTTCAATGTGCATGGCTGGTCGCGCACGGAAAAACAGATCGAGGGGCTGACCTGCCACCACGGTGACGCGGGCCTGCACGCCACGCTGCGCCGTTCCGAGATCCTGACCCTGCTTCTGCCTGACACCGCCGCAACAACACATGTTCTGAACGCGGAGACACTGGCCTTGATGCCCAAAGGGGCCTGCATCCTCAATCCCGGACGTGGTCCGCTGATTGATGACACAGCCCTGCTGGCCGCATTGGACAGCGGCCAGATCGCCCATGCAACATTGGATGTGTTCCGGGTTGAACCCCTGCCCGCAGAGAACCCCTATTGGGCCCACCCCAATGTCACAGTCACCCCTCATATTGCCGCAGCCACACGCGCCAGCACGGCCGCTGGTGTTATTGCCGAAAACATCCATCGCGCAGAGGCCGGCGCGCCCTTGCACCATCTGGTCGATCGCACACGCGGCTATTGAACTGGATCTTTGCCCCGAAGCTGATTTGGCTTCGGGGACAGGCTGCCATGGTCACGGGCGGTTCACGGACCGGTCACAGGCACAGCGCATCATAAGCCTCCGCCACCGCCGCCAGCTTTGCATGCGGGGGCAGAACGCTAACCCCCAGACGATCCGCGGCATTCAGGGGCAAGACATCCAGCAGCCAGTTTGCCAGAGCATCCCCACGGTCCATTGCCACCACGCGCAGGGCTTCAAACGTCGCCTGCCCACCCAGTTTCTGTGACAAAGGCCCCTGCCCGTTGAGATCGGCCAACACCTGATCTCTGACGTCCTCCAGGGTCACAACCTCCGCACTGTCTTCGATCTGGGCAACCGGAACGATGCGGACCGCATCCAAGGCCCCCTCGGGTTTCAGAAGCTGCTGCCTGCGAAACAGCCCGCTCCAGCGCGGTTTTTCATACACCCCTTCAAAGATCGAACCATCCACGGCCGCAATACGCACCGCCGTCTTCGCCCGAAAGGTATACGACCGTGGCGCGCCCGGCGTGCCATGGCTGCCGGTACATTGCGCAAGGATCGCAGGCGCGCCCGGCACAAGATGGGCGGCGACCACAAAGGGCGCATCATATAGCGCAAAGCGCCCCCCCCGATCCGAAACCGCCGTCCAGAGCGGCGCTTCCCCGGCAGAGGTGAAGCTTCCTCCAGCGCGCGCCACATTGGTCGACACAAAGGCCGGGTAGCGGCGGGTGAAATCGACCTCTTCCACCGCGGGGCGGGTGGTTTCACGCCGACACGCATCCTGCCCCACCATATCCCGCCTGCAGGGCAATTGCGGCGGGAACTGTGCAGGTGGCACCGCTGGGCCGGTTTTTGGTGAAAACTGAACGACATAGGCGGGCAGAGCCGCCGCGCCCCCAGCCGCGCTTTCAGGTTCCGCCGCGCCTTCAATTGCCGTGACCGTGACCACATAGTCGCCATTTGGCAGGGCCACTGAGCAGCTCTCCGTGTTGCGGACATCGGCCATCTGTTCCTGTCCCGGCAAACCATCGGTATTGTCGAAATAAACGCGGCCATGGCGCACGGTATAGGGAAACTGCCAGCGCGGTCCGGCATACCGCTCTTCCCGAGTACAAAGCGGAGCATGGGTCACCCGCAGATCAAAGCCGCCATCTGATGTGGTTCCCCAGGCCACCAACCGTCCAGCCGCGCTTTCTACTGGGTAAACAAAGCGTTCGCCGTACCAGCCCAAGGGCCACGCGCCCGCATGCTCAAGATCGTCGGGATGGAACATCACAATATGCGCAACATCCGTTGCCACATACATCCGGGTCGAAACCCCAGAATCTGCACCAGAGCCGTCCATATCGCTCAACCCTCTGAAACTGGAAAAAACACGAAACAACCGTCTCAGAACAAGCTTAAAAAACCATCCACAAGACAAGCGTCGCCTTGCGGAAATCAACTGTTTCTTTTGGCCAGAAATACTCCCGCCGGAGGCTGCGCTCCCCGATCCGGGGAGCGCATTGTCTTGCGCAGTTTTTACTCAGCGGCCAGCCCGCGCCCCTTCAGCAGGGCCTCAACGCCCGGCAGACGTCCCCGGAACGCAGTGTAGAGGTCCGCTGCATCCACAGATCCGCCTTTGGACAGGATGTGGTCTTCCAGCGCCTTGGCACGGCCTGCATCAAAGGCACTGCCCGCTTCTTCAAAGGCGGCAAAGGCATCGGCGTCCATAACTTCGGACCACATATAGCTGTAGTAGCCGCTGGAATAGCCGTCGCCTGCAAAGACATGGGCAAAATGCGGTGTCGCATGGCGCATAATGATTGCGCTTGGCATGGCAATCTGGCTCAGCACCTCGGCCTGTTTGGCCATCGGATCCTTGGGGGCGGGCCCATCATGAAACGCCAGATCCACAAGCGCGGAGGCCACATATTCCACGGTGGCAAACCCCATGTCATAGGTCGCCGCCCCCAGCACCTTTTTCAGCATATCCGCAGGCATCGGCGCGCCCGTATCGGAGTGAAGCGCGAATTCCTCCAGCACTTCAGGCACCTCGAGCCAATGTTCATACAACTGGCTGGGCAGCTCCACAAAATCGCGCGCCACGGATGTGCCGGACACGCTTTCATAGGTCACATTCGACAGCATCTGATGCAGCGCATGGCCGAACTCGTGGAACAGCGTGCGCGCGTCATCCCAACTCAGCAGCGCAGGATCACCCTTGGCAAAGTTGCAAACATTGATGACCACAGGCGTCTGGCGCTTGGGGAACTTGGCCTGCGCCCGCATGGCCGAACACCACGCGCCCGACCGTTTGGAGCCGCGTGCGAAGTAATCGCCGATGAAAACAGCCACGTGCTCGCCGCCGCGGGTGACTTCCCAAGCCCGGCAATCAGCATGATAAAGCGGCACATCCAGCGGCGCGAACTCCAGCCCGAACAGGCGATTGGCGCAGGCAAACGACGCCTCGATCATCTGATCCAGCTGCAGATAGGGCTTCAGTTCTGCCTCATCCAGATCATGTTCCACCTTGCGGCGTTTCTCGGAGTAATAATGCCAATCCCAGGGTTGCAAATCGCCATTGATGCCATCCTCATGCATCATGGCAGCAAGAATGCCTGCGTCGCGGTCGGCCTGCGCCTTGGCGGGCGTCCAGACCTGCATCAGCAAATCGCGCACCGCCTCGGGCGTACCGGCCATTTCGGTCTCCAGTTTGTAGGCCGCGAAATTCTCATAGCCCAGCAGCTTGGCGCGTTCTTCGCGCAACGCCAGGATCTCGGCGGCGATGGCGCGGTTGTCGGTCTCACCACCATTGGCGCCACGCGCGGCCCAGGCCTCATGGGCTTTCTGGCGCAGATCGCGGCGCGGTGAGAACTGCAGAAACGGTGTCACCAACGACCGTGCCAGGGTGACCACAGGACCGTCTGCCCCCTTCTCTTTGCCGGCCGTGCGCGCCGAGGACACCACAAAATCCGGCAACCCTTCAAGGTCGTCTTCTGACAACGCCATAAACCACGTGCGCTCATCAGCGAGAAGGTTCTGGGTGAACTCGGTGCCGAGCGTGGCAAGACGGGATTTGATCTCCTGCATCCGCGCGTCGGCCGCACCTTCCAGCGCCGCGCCGCCGCGGACAAAGCCGCGATGGGTCAGCATAAGAACCCGGGCCTGTTCGTCGGTCAGATCAAGGCTGTCGCGGGCGTCCCAGACCGCTTTGACCTTTCCATAAAGAGCCTTGTTGGCGGTGATGGCGGAAAAATGCGCGGCAAGTTTCGGCGAGAATTCCCGCTGCAACGCCTCGCGCGCGTCATTGCTGTCTGCGCCTGCCACAGAATAAAACACCGACAGCACCTGTTCGAGCGGCACACAGGGCGCCTCCAGCGCCTCGATCACAGTGGCAAATGTGGGGGCTTCGGAGCTCTCTGCAATGGCGTCAATCTGCGCCTTATGCGCGGCCAGCGCGGCGTCCAGTGCAGGGGCAAAATCCTCGTCGGAAATCTGGTCAAAGGGCGCGATGCCAAAAGGCGTGTCCCAGGATGCCAAAAGCGGGTTGGTCATGTGCAATCTCCTTTGGATTGAACCTAGTGCGCCCCTCGCCCTGCTGCAATCGTCTGAAAAGAAAGAATGCATCGCGTCTGGCCTCGGCCACGGGCGCGCAGCGCACGCGGCCCCCCGGCGGCTGTGCGCCGATCATCTTTGATGATCGGCGCAGGGCGCAAGCGCGCGCGCCTTCGGCGCGCGCGACCACCGCAGAACGTGAGGTTTGCTAAGGTGGATCAGGTTTCGTGGCGTCGGCGCAGATGCTGTTCCAACCGACGCAGCAGCAGCGACAGGGTCACCGTCATGATCAGATAGACCAGCGCCACCATATTGTAGGTCTCAAAATAGCGAAAATTGCTGGCCGCCATCACCTTGCCAAGCTGTGTGACGTCCAGCACCCCAAGGACCGACACCAGCGAGCTGTCCTTGACCAGCGCCACAAAATCATTGCCCAAGGGCGGCAGAATGGTGCGGATCGCCTGCGGGAACACCACCAGCCGGAACCGCTGCCAGCCGGACAGGCCCAGCGCCTTGGCAGCCTCCACCTGGCCCTCAGGCACCGCATCAAGACCAGCGCGGAAAATCTCGGCTATGAATGCGGAGTAGGCGATCATCAGCGCCATCACTGCCCGCCACATCAAGGGAAACGCCCGGCTGCGAACGGGGTCCACCTCAAAAAACGCCGCCAGCCAATTGCGCAAATCCACCAGCGCCGGGGCCAGCACAAAGGCCACATATAAAAGGAGCACTATGATCGGCACGCCGCGGATGATCTCGATATAGAACCGGCAGATTTGGCGAAGCACCAGCCAGCGCGACCGTTCGCCCAAAGCCAGCCCCAACCCAAGGGTCGAGGCCAGCACAAAGCTGATCAGCGTGACCATCACCGTCACCCCGATCCCCTGGGTCAAGGTGCCCATGATCTGGCTGTAAAGCGGGCTTTGCCAAACCTGCACGGCCAGATAAACGCCCATCCCTGCCGCGGCCAAAAGCCACCAGGGGAAATCCTCTTTCTCGCCGGGTCGGTTGCGATTGCTCATTGCCTCATCCTCTGGCCGCCCATTCTGGAACAGCAAAACCCCGGCCGCTGTCTGCGCAGAGGCCGGGGTCTATGGTGACGTCTTAGCGCGTTACTGGCCCATTTTGTAATCTAGGAACCACTTCTTATTGAGCGCCGCGAGCGTGCCATCGGCCTCCATCGCGTCAAGGGCTGCATCAAAAGCCGCCACCAGATCCGATCCTTTGGGGAAGATGAAGCCAAAATCTTCGGTGCCGAGCGGGTCACCAATGATCTTCAGTGCCCCCCCCGAGGCGGCGACAAACCCATTGGCTGCGGTGCTGTCTGACAGGGCCAGATCCACATCGCCCACGCGCAGCGCCTGCAGCGAAGCGCCAAAGGTTTCAAACAGTTTGATGCGCGGGTTGGCCTCATCCCCGTCCAGCACGTCATAGACGGTCACGTAAAACGGCGTCGTGCCGGGCTGCGCCGCGGCCAGCAGATCCGGGTCAGCGGCAAAACCCGCGGCGTCGTCAAAGCGGGTCTCGTCACCGGCCACAATCATCCGCATCTGCGAGGTCAGGTAGGAGCGCGAGAAATCGACCTGCTCTTTGCGGTCATCGCGAATGGTGATGCCGTTCATCGCCACATCATACTGCGCGGCGGTGATGGCAGGGATCATCGCATCCCATGACGTGTTCTCGTAGACCACAGTGATATTGATCCGCGACGCGATCTCTGCCACGGCGTCATATTCCCAGCCCACGGCGGCACCGGATGTGTCGATGAACTGCAGCGGCGGATAGGTGTTTTCCGAGGCCATCACCACTTCGCGCCCGCCCAGATCCGGCAGGTCAGCGGCAAAGGCAGCGGTACTCAGCGTTGCAGGGGCAAGGCTGGCCACGGCGAACAAGGCGGTTTTCACGAGGGTCTTCATGCGGGCACTCCTTCGGAAGCTATTATTTGGGAATGGAGCCAAGGGGACGCGGGGTCAAGCCCCCGCCATGCCCCCTGCGACCGCCCCAGCCCTGTCCTCAGCCCCGTCTTCAGCCCCGTCCTTAGTACTGTGGGACCCACAGACAGGACAGTCGCCACGGGGTTTCAGCGCGATTTTGCGGGTCTCTCCATAGAGGGCGTCATAGATCAGCATTTCCCCCCGCAGAGGGGCACCAGCACCGGTGATGACCTTGATCGCCTCTACCGCCATCATCGCACCAATCACACCCGGAAGCGGGCCAATCACACCGGCCTCAGAACAGCTGGGCGCCAGCCCCGGTGCAGGCGCTTCCGGAAAGATACATTCGTAACAGGGCGCCCCTTCGGCCGGATGAAAGACCGAAATTTGCCCCTCCCATTGGCTGAGCGCACCGGAGATCAGCGGCACGCCCCGCGTCACCGCCGCCGCATTGGCCAGATAACGCGTGTCGAAATTATCGGTGCCGTCCAGGATCAGGTCGTAGTCGGCAAACAGCTCTGCGGCGATTTCGCCGTCCAGACGGCGGTGATAGGGGCGCACGGTGACATAGGGGTTTTGCGCCTCCATGGCCGCCTTGGCCGAGAACACCTTGGGCGTGCCAATGGCGGCATCGGTGTGAATGACCTGTCGCTGCAGGTTGGCGTTTTCCACAATGTCATCGTCAATGACACCAATTGTACCGACGCCAGCCGCCGCCAAATACTGTAGCGCCGGTGCGCCAAGCCCCCCGGCCCCAATGACCAGCACCCGCGCCTCTTTCAGGCGCTTCTGACCCAGCCCCCCCACTTCGCGCAGAACGATGTGGCGGGCATAGCGGTTGAGCTCGGTTTCAGTGAACAAGGGGGTATCCTCTGTCATAGTGGTGTCTTCAGGGGGCTGGGCGCGGGCCCGCAGGCGGCGCAGCAGGCTGGCATAGCCCGCAATAAGCCCCGCAACACCCGCCAAGATCAGCCAGGTCGCGGCCGAGCCCCCGGTGGCTTCGCGCAGCGGCGCGCCATCAGGAAGTGTCAGATGGATCAGCAGCACCGCAAGGTAGAGCACTGCCAACAGCGACAGGCGGAGCGGGCGCGTGAACCGCAACAGCTGACCACCCCACCAGATCAGGGCAGCAAGGGCAAGGATCTGGATCATGGCGCGGGCTCTCCTGCGGGTGTTTTGTTACGTCTGAGTGGTGCCAGTGGACCCAAAGCCCCCCGCCCCACGCGCGGTCTGTTCGGAAAACTCTTCCACGACATTCACTTGCGGGCGCACAACGGGGACAAACATCATCTGGGCAATGCGTTCGCCCGGTTCAATAACAATCGCATCAGATCCGACCGGATTTCGGTTCCAGACAGAGATAAACACCTGCCCCATATAGTCCGCGTCGATCAAACCGACAGTATTGCCCATGACCAGACCCTTCTTATGGCCCAGCCCCGAGCGCGGCATGATCAGCGCCGCCATATGGGCATTGCCCATCCCCAACGCGAGCCCCGAGGGCACCAGCGTTGCGGGCGCTTGCGGCGCGATCTCGATGGCGTCGTCAATGCAGGCGAACAGGTCAACGGCAGCGGCCATATCGCTCTGATAGCCGGGCAAGCCCCAGTCGTTCAGGCGTGCGTCCAGCACCTTGAGTTCGATTGCAGGGGTGGCTGGCAGCATTTGGGCTCTCCTCTGGGGGGTCCGGGCTGGGACCACGAATTTCGTCGGCCTTGCGCATACAGGATCCCCCCGCTCAGCACAATTCCCGCGCAAACGCAGAGGCCTGAGTGCGATTTAGCCCTTCGCGGTCAAAAGCCCAGAAATCGCGGCCTGCAATTCGGCTTCGGTGAAAGGTTTGCCCAGAACCGGACGATCAGACAGGCGCGGTGGCAGCTGGTTCAGCTCGCCATAGCCAGTGACAAACACAAAAGGCACGCCCAAGGCTGTCAGCTGATCGGCCACAGGGATGGAACTGCCTTGTCGCGCGCCAAGGTTGATGTCCAGACAGGCGAAATCGGGTGTGTGATCCTGCAGATACTTCAACGCATCGCCGACATTGGAATGGGCTGCCACACTTTGGCAGCCAATATCGCGCAGGCTTGCCGAAAGTGTCATTGAAATTACAAAATTATCCTCAAGCAGCAGACATTTGGCTTTCCCTTGCTGCAGCAATCCGGGGATCGACACCGACTCTGTCGGGGCGCTCTGCCGGGGCGGCGCCGGGGTGGCTTCAGCAGACGCGCCGTCGATCGGACGCAACGCCGCGCTTGGGATCTCCAGCACAGCACGCACCCCATCACGCGCAAATGTCACCTCGGCTTTGCCGCCCAGTTCAAAGGGGATGGCCTCGCGGATCAGGGTCAGGCCAAAGCCCGGCTCGGGGGTCGCAGGCACCGCGGGGCCTCCGTTTTCCTGCCACAAAAGCCGCCAGTGGCCGTCGCGTTCCACCAGACCAATCATGACCTCGCCGTTTTGCGACAGCGCCCCATGGCTGCGGGCATTCGACGCCAGTTCGTGCAGCACCATCGCCAGAAGTGGGACGGTATTGCTGCGCAGTTCGACCGCACCATGGGGCAGCGACACGGCCTCACCGGCGCGGAATTCCGCCGCCAGCACATCGGCCAAAGGCACCCAGCGTTCGGTGTCCCCCAACCCCTGCCCATAGGCATCATAGGCCCGCGCCAGCGTGGCAATCCGCGCCTCTTGTGATGCGGCATAGCTGTCGATGGTCTTATTGTCGCGCCGCCCGCCGCGCGCCAGCCGCGCCATCAGCGACAGCAGGTTTTTCACCCGGTGGTTCAGTTCGTTCATCATCAGGAACTGCTGCTCGCCAAAGGCAACAGCCGCTGCGCGGAATTCAAACGCCGACAGGCAGCTGCGCGCCAGCGAGCGGGCAAAGCGGATATCCATGTCAGACCAGACCTGCGATTGGCCTTCGACTTCTTCCAGATACGCCGTGAAGGATCCCCTTGGACTCAGTCGTGGGCCATCCTCGTCCTGATCCAGCGTTTTTTGCGGTGCGCCCGCCCAGGCGACCTGCTGCGAGATCGGACGGCGGAACACGGCAAGGGCCTTATCCCGCGCCAGCCCCAAAACGACAGCGCCCACCGGGTCGCCGTCGCCCTGTGGCAGCCCCGGCACTGCAGACAGCATTTCCTGCGTGACAAGGGTATTGTCCTGCTGCGTCATGGCTTCGACCACCAGCATCCCAACCGCACGAGGACCGGGCACCTGCCCAAAGCTAAAGGTCTCTTCTCCGGCCCGAAGGACCAGCCCATCGGCTTCGAGATGCGCCAAAATCTGCGGCGCCAGCCGGGCAAAGGCGGCCTCTGCCGGTCCCGGCACAGCCAGCTCGCGATGGGTGATTTCACACAGATCCTCTACTTGTGCTGCCACCCGCAGGGCATCTGCCCGCGCCAAGAGCCCCAGTCGTGCCGTGATCAGAGGCGCCATGTGGGTCAGCAGCGCGCGCAGCTCTGCACTGGGGGCGCGGGGGCTGCGGTGATGGAACGACACCATCCCCCAAAGCCGCCCGTCCTGCAGCACCGACAGGGTCAGCGTCGCCCGGCTGCTAAGGTTGCGCAGGTATTGCAGATGCACCGGTGAAACCCCGCGCAGATGCCCCTGCGACATATCAAGCGGCGGCAGATCCGCGCCTGCCGCCAAAATCGGCGACGGCTCTGCATCCACATCCGCGATAAAGCGCAGGGGCACCGTTTCCATAATCTTCCGGGCCTGAGGCGGGATGTCCCAATGGGGGAACCGCAGGCCCAACAGGGGCTCCATATCCGGTGCGCAACATTCGGCGATCACCGCACCGTTGAAGTCTTCGTCAAACCGGTAGGCCAGCACCCGATCATAGCCCGAGAGCTCTTGCAGCAGGTCAACCAGACGCACCCACATGCTGTCTTCGTCCTCTGCCAGCGCGCAGGTCGCATCCAGATCAAGCAGCGCATCACCAAGTCCAGCTTCGGGCTGGGGGTCCTCAATGTCTTGAACCGGTTCCAGCTCCAGCACCACATAATCGCCGCTGGCATAGGCTGCGACCTCAAGGGGGTGGTCGGCGATTTCAAAACGGCCCAGACCACAGCGGCGGGTTTCGAGCCCAGCACGCGCGTCGGCCGAAAGAAGCGCGGTCAGAAGACCCGCTGGCAGCACGTCTTCTGCCCCCTGCCCCAGCACCACAGACGGCGCGAAAGCCGCGCCCAGAATGCTCGCAAGATTTTCGCTCACATAGCCAACCGTATGGGCCTTGCGCTCCAAGGCCAAAAGCCCGCCTAAAGGCTGCACGAGCTCCGGTATATGCACTGGTTCGCTTGCACATTTATGCAGGGCCTCCTCAAGCGCGGCTGCGTCACTCAGGAGGGGGGGATCACTCTGGCTCATTGCGCCATCTCTCCTGTCTTAGCTGCCGCCCGCCCCGCCAAAGCGGCCTCGCTCAGCGTATCAAACACCAGATGCGCACCCTGCGTTGCCTGTTCCGCATCAGGCGCAGCCGCATCAAGTGCACCAAAAAACTGTTTCAGAGCCCCGGATTTTGCAAAGCCTCCGGCATGGGCCAAATAGGTCGTCGCGGCCGCCGCGCCCCAGGGCAGCGTGGACAGGCTGCGGGACAGAACCTGAGCCCCAAGGCAAGACCCCAGCAGCGCATAGCTCACCCCCCAGGCCTCGCTTTCAGAGGCAAGCGACCGTGGGGAGACTGCGGGCAGCGCCTGCCCCAGATCTCGTGAGAGTGCGACCAGCGCGTCGCGATGATGCCGCGTCTCGGCCAAATCGCCCCGCAGGGCCGCCGCAGCCAGCCCCAGCGATCCATGCACATGCGCCATGGCCCGAAGATACCGGGCATAGGCCTGCGCATCCGCAAAGCCCGCATCCCCCCAGAACAGGGCTTCGGTGTCTTCATGGCGTGCACGGCTGCGTGCCTTCAGCTCTTGGCGAATGGACATGCCTGGTGTTTCTCCTGCCCTCTATGCGCGCGCTTTTGCTGCGCACCGCTGACGTGTGACGTCTAGCAGGACCAGAGTAATCAGATTTTGCGCCAAGACCAGCCCCTTGCAAGAGAAGATGGTCAATCCAGCGGCTTAGGAGCCGCTTAGTTCGGTGGCAATACGGTCCGCCAGCTGCGCTGCGACCTCGGATTTGGCCATGCGTGGCCAACTTTCCGCGCCCGCCTCCGAAATCAGCGTCACCGCATTCTCAGATCCGCCCATAATGCCGGTGCCTTCAGAGACATCATTGGCAACGATCCAGTCGCAGCCTTTGCGCAGCCGTTTGGCGGTGGCGTTGTCCAGCACGTCATTGGTTTCAGCGGCAAAGCCCACAACCAAGGACGGGCGGCCCTGTTCGAGGTTGGAAACCGCCTTCAATATGTCGGGATTTTCGGCAAATTCCAGCACGGGCAGCCCATCTTTGGACTTCTTCAGCTTGCGATCAGAGGCCGAGGTAACGCGCCAGTCGGCCACGGCGGCGGCAAAGATCGCCGCATCCACTGGCAGCGCGGCTTCAACCGCCGCCAGCATGTCGCAGGCGGTCTCCACAGGGACGACCGCAACGCCTGCGGGCGGCGCAACGCTTGCCGGGCCCGTGACAAAAACCACCTCTGCCCCGCGCGACGCCAAGGCACGGGCCAGCGCCACCCCCTGCGCCCCGGACGACCGGTTGGCGATATAGCGCACCGGGTCAATCGGTTCATGGGTCGGCCCCGAGGTCACCAGAACGCGTTTGCCCGTCAGCGGCCCATCGGACAGCTCTGTCTCGATCGCAGCGACAATCTCATCTGGTTCGGACAGGCGACCGGGGCCAAATTCACCGCAGGCCATAGAGCCCTCGTTCGGACCAATGACCTTAACGCCATCAGCGCGCAGGGTTGCCAGATTGCGCTGAGTGGCCGGGTGATCCCACATGCGCACGTTCATCGCAGGCGCAACCATCACCTGCGTGTCCGTCGCCAGCAGCAGTGTAGAGGCCAGATCATTGGCCAGCCCCTGCGCCATTTTGGCCATCAGATCGGCCGTGGCCGGTGCCACCACCACCAGATCCGCGGAACGCGACAGCTGGATATGGCCCATCTCGGCCTCGGTGGTCAGGTCAAACAGATCGCGGTGCACGGCCTCTCCGGCCAATGCAGAGACCGACAAGGGGGTGACAAATTCTTCGCCCGCGCGGGTCAGAACCGGGGTCACCGATGCGCCCTTGTCCTGCAAGCGCCGGATCAGCTCCAGCGACTTATAGGCCGCAATGCCGCCGCCAATAATGAGAAGAATGCGTTTGCCTGCCAGCATTGTCTGCCCCCTGAGCATCCGGGATAGTGTTCCGAAGGCGACCATAACGCTCTGCGGCGTTGGGTGAAACTGGTTTCCGTACGTCGCGCCCGCGTGACCGGTGGCTTAGCCAAGCGCCTGAAGCGTGGACAGGGTGCCGCTGCGGGTCACCTCCTGCCGGGCCAGATGGCCATATTGGTCCCGCACAAAACCCGCTCGGCGCGGCTGCGGCACCGCGGTCAGGGCACGCAGGGACGGGAACAGGGTGAACAGTTCGCGGCGGTCCGCCGCCGTCAGCCCCAGCACTGCTTGTGGCCCGGGCCAGAAGGTTTCGGTCGCGACCCCATCGGCAAAGATCACCTGATGCGCCTCGGTCATAATGTGAATATAGCGCACCGAGGACACCCCCTGCGCAATGCGCGCGCGAGACTGGCGCAGTTCAGGCATGAACTTGGCACGCAGGAACTGTTCTTCGCCCAAAAGCGCGCGGCCCGCTGCGCTGTGCCCCACAAGGAAACGGTGTTGCGGCGACACCAGAAGGTCACGTTCATTGCCCAAGAGCCCGCCTGCCTGCAACAACACCGGGCGCAATTCCGGCCGCGCGGCCAGTTCTGCCGCGCCGACATAGCGCGCCCCGGTCCAGATCACCGGCTGATAGCCATTGTCCGCTGTTTGCAGCAGATCGCCCACCCGGATCTGCTCGGCCGGGACCAACCCGCGCGCGGTGGCGATTTGAATGCCCGGCGTAAAACAGGGGATGCCCGCCGCATACATCTGCGGCGCGGTGTTGATCTGCCCCGGTGCCACCCCTTCGAGCACCAGCGTTTCGCCTTCGGGGAAGGTCAGCAGCGCATTGCCGCTGCCGTCATCAGTGACCACCACATCAAAGGCCCGCACCGCGCCACCCGCGCCCGTGCCGCCCGACAGGTCCGACACATCAATCTGGTCATTATAAAACCCGTCGATGTCCGTATCTGCGGTATCGAAATCCGAAATCGTATCGGCCCCACCAGAGGTGGTCAGCACAAACTCATCAAACCCCGCGCCCCCGGTGAGACTGTCCAGGCCGAGCCCCCCCGTCAGCGTGTCGGCTCCGCTACCGCCAACTATTGTGTCATCGCCGGTTCCACCCTCAATGCTATCCGCACCGTCACCGCCATCAAGGCTGTCATTGTCAGCCCCGCCATAAATGGTGTCCGCCCCGGCCCCCGCAAAGATCGTGTCATCCCCGGCATTTCCCAGAAACCCAGACCCCGAGCTGTCGGCTGTTGCATCGACGCTGTCAGCAACTTTGGTCAGGTCTTGATGTTCGATCTCGTAAAAGCTGAGCGTGTCGCCACTGACAACCAACGTGCCTTCTTCATCGCCGCTGTAGGTAACGGTTGCCCCGCTGGACAGGTAGGTCGAAGCCCCCAGCGTATCTTCATCCGTGCCGCCTTCGCCGCCATAGATGGTGTCATCACCCATGCTGCTTTCGTAGAAGATCGAGTCCGAGCCAGACCCCGCATCCACATAGTCGCCGTCATTGCGACCCGCGCCAATGGTGTCATCGCCATCGCCGCCTTCGATGCTGTCCACGCCATAGCTGCCATAGAGGTAATCCGCCCCGGTGCCCCCTTCCAGCGTGTCATCCCCAAACGACCCCTGTAGCGTGTCATCGCCAATCCCGCCAACCACGCTGTCATCGCCGTAATCGCCTGACAGATAGTCAGAGCCATCCCCGCCGATCAGCGTGTCATTGTCATGCCCGCCATCCAGCGTGTCGTCACCTGTGCCGCCGACCATGCTGTCATCGCCATAGCGGCCATACAGCACATCGTCATCCGCGCCGCCATCCAGCGTGTCATTGCCAGTGCCGCCCCGCAGGGTATCATTGCCTGCACCACCATCGATGCTGTCATCAAGCGACACCGCCAGGGTCGGGTCCAGCTCTGCATCGGTGCCATCGGTGATCAGCGGGTCCGTGTCTGTGTCGAAGAAAGATTCCCCCGCAAGGATCTCATCCGCAGCTGAGCCGTCGTTTTCATTAAACATCGCCATGACAGCGATCGCATTGCCGTCGCCATCGGTGCCGGTCACTGTAAAGATACCGCTGCCCGCCGTGCCATCGCCAAAGGCAGACTGGCCCACCACACCATTGTTGATAATGACAATGTCGCCATTTTCATCAACAAAGCTGATGTCGACAATGTCCCCCGCCACCAGCGTTGTGGTGTCGTCCAAATACAGCATCAGGTCAGAGACCTGCGACGAATTCACATCCGCCACATGGCCGGTGCCGCCATCAGCCATGTCACCAATATTGGCGCCGGTGGCATAGGAAAACTCAATCCCGCTCAGGTCATAGCCGACCGCATCATCCGCCAGATACAGCCCATCGGTGTCGCCATGGATAGAGTCATCTCCATCCCCACCAGAAATGGTGTCGCCGCCTGCGCCGCCATCCATGGTGTCATCGCCGTCAGAGCCGGTCAGAACGTTAAAAAAGCTCAGCAATGTGGGCGTGCTGAAATTGGCGTCGGTATTGGTATTGCCATCTTCACCAATATTAAAAAGCGTCGTTCCATCGGTGATGGCAATCACGTTGGAATTGTCCGCAACGGCCACAGAATAGGTATCGGGCAGCCCCGAAAAGTCCAACGTGTGGCCAGTGCCGGATTCGCTGATCGAAGACCAGAATGCGGCTGAATTCCAATTGGCCGTTGTGACGCTATAGACAGTCATAAGCGCACCTCAGCACACCCCGCGCAGCGGCCTAAGCCCACGCAAGACGCAAAGGCGGTTCACAGCACAGTAAGTGTATATCTGTTCGCTCATCTACAGCTCGCCGGATCGCCCGCACCAAACCCCAGTCACATGTGGACGGACATTTTGAAACCGCCCCACTGTGCCCGAAAACAGAGAACAAACTGCTAATGCTGAAATCGGGACCGGAAAGCATGACCAGAGCACACAGCGCTGCGCCGGCTCCTAAACGTTTGCGCAATCGACGTTCTGCCCTGTGATCGTCAATCGGAATGGGATGCACCCGCCGTCGGCAACGACAAAAGAGATCGCATGTGGCAGGAGCCCTAAACCAAGAAAAAACTTGGCGCGCGCATCACAACAACGCGGCCCGATGCAGCTTGGCGCGCAAGAGAGTTATCACTCGAGGACCGCATAGCCGATTAGCGCGATCTTTTTGTTGTTTGTGGATTTGGTTGCGGGAGTAGGATTTGAACCTACGACCTTCAGGTTATGAGCCTGACGAGCTACCTGGCTGCTCCATCCCGCGGAGTTTTGTTTGTCCTCTTGCGTCTTGGCTGTTTGAGGACTTTTTTATGTCCTACCGCCTACCGGCTACTTGAGGACGTTTTCCCTTTTTTCGCGTTAGCGTTTTGGGGGAGTGTTTTTTATCGTTATAGAGATTTTGTTTTGAGGTTTTTTCTAGGTTTGGCGGTGCCCTACTCTCCCACACCTTAAGATGCAGTACCATCGGCGCAACAGTGCTTAACTTCCGGGTTCGGGATGGGACCGGGTGTTTCACTTGTGCTATTGCCACCAAACCGAGGAAAAACCTCAACGACGCGTCTGCGGAGCAGGCGCTGTCGGGCGGCAGGCAGGGCATTTAGCTTGCTAAATGCCCGTTGCCGCACGGTTGATGCACAATCATGTTGTCC
>NZ_CYSD01000020.1 GCF_001458415.1 Tritonibacter multivorans
GACAACCTGAAGTTCGACGTTGAACTGATCGCACCGATCGCAATGGAAGACGGTCTGCGCTTCGCGATCCGCGAAGGCGGCCGCACCGTTGGCGCGGGCGTTGTCTCCAAGATCACCGAGTGATCTTAGAGGTTGCGACAGGGTATTTGCGCCACAGTCCGGTTCAGGGCAGGCGCGAATGTCCCGACAGCAACACGCTGGCAAGTAAAGAAAGGGCGTCCCGCGGGGCGCCCTTTTTGCGTGTTTAATCGCTTTCTCCAGAAAGTAGCTCGACTAGGGCGACGTTCACATAGTAATTATTTCTGCCCTCTACGATTTTCATCAGTGGAAGCTTTTCGTCGGCACTGAGCTTTTCCAGGTAACTCGTCGCTGTGGGCCTTGAAACGCCCAGCTCATCCATTACGAATTCTATTCGTGTGTAGGGATGGCGGAATAAGTTGTTGATAAGATCTTGAGAATAGATTTTTCGATGTTCGCTTCGGATGTGATCCTTGAAAAATGCCATCTCGATTCTGATGCCTTCTATCAGATCCAAAGTCAGTTTTGCCGTGCGAGTAACAATATTGAGCATGTAAACGACCCAGTCTTCCCAATTCCCGGTGTCGCGTACTTCTTGTAAGAGGCGATAATAGTCTGATTTTGTTTCGTTTATACCACGGCTCATATAGAGGATTGGTATCCCTAGTAGCCCTTCCTTTGTGAGGTAGAGCACGTTGAGCATTCTCCCCAATCGCCCGTTTCCGTCCGGGAACGGGTGGATGCTTTCAAATTGATGGTGAATGATTGCCATGCTTATTAGCGGGTCGAGCTCAGAAGGTGAATTGATGAAGATCTCTAGTTCAGCCATTTGAGCGTCTATAAGATCGGCTTCCTGCGTCGGCACGTATACAATTTCCCCAGAGTTATTCTGAAGACCGGTGCCAGGCAACTTCCGAAAGCCGTCGCTGCGGTTCTTCAAAAGGCGAAACATCTCAATTAACGTCCTGTTCGTCAGTAAACCGTTCTCACAAAGATGTTCGAAACCGAGCCGAAGCGCGTCCCGATATACGGCCACTTCTTTGGAGGGACCGCTAAGGGCTGTGTCGCGATCCGCACTGCCACGGAACAACTCGTCGTTGGTGGTCACGATGTTTTCGATTTCCGAGCTCTCTTTTGCTTCTTGCAGTGACAGAGTATCGATTAGAATGCCTTGATTGGGTATGACAGGGGCTCGCCCTTTGACTTCCGCTAGCGCTCGCGTCGCAGCGTTCAGCGCCTTCAAAATTGGCAGGGTGTCGAAGTTGTAGTTGGGTGGAAGCGAAGGGATATTGTAAGTTTGTTTTAATGAACGTTCCGACATGCAAAGAAAATCCTGTTTTCTTTAAGTGTCGACGGGGGCCTGCAAAGAAACAAGCTTTTTTTTTGCATGGCTTGGTTCCGCCTTTCCCCCTTGCCAGACCCCCGAATAAGGCGTAGATAGCGCCATCCCGCGATGCGGGACGAAGGCGGGGTGATTCCCGCCTTTTGGGTTCGATGAGGGTTCGTGGTGGTCACGGTGCCTTCCTCTCAACCTTAACGCCGATAAAAGGCTGACGAAATGCAAAGTCAAAACATTCGCATTCGGCTGAAGGCTTTCGATTACCGTGTGCTGGACGCAAGCACTCAGGAAATCGTGAACACTGCAAAGCGCACCGGCGCGCAGGTTCGTGGCCCGATCCCGCTTCCGAACAAGATCGAAAAATTCACCGTTCTGCGTGGCCCCCACGTTGACAAGAAATCTCGCGATCAGTTCGAGATCCGTACGCACAAGCGTATGCTCGACATCGTCGACCCGACACCCCAGACCGTGGATGCGCTGATGAAGCTCGACCTGGCCGCTGGTGTTGACGTCGAAATCAAGCTGCAGTCGTAAGATCGGAGGGTAATGAAAATGCGCTCTGGTATTATCGCAAAAAAAGTGGGCATGACCCGCTTGTTCCTGGAAGACGGCAAGCAGATCCCTGTGACCGTTCTTTCGCTGGACGGCCTGCAGGTTGTCGCTCAGCGCACCGAGGAAAAGGACGGCTACACCGCTGTTCAGCTCGGCGCCGGTTCCGCAAAAGTAAAGCGCGTGTCTCAGGCACTGCGCGGTCACTTTGCAGCCGCAAAAGTTGAGCCCAAGCGTAAGCTGGTCGAATTCCGCGTTCCCGCTGAAGGCCTGATCGAAGTTGGTGCAGAAATCTCTGCCGAACACTTCCTGGCAGGTCAGAAAGTGGACGTCACCGGTACCTCCATTGGTAAAGGTTTCGCGGGTGCAATGAAGCGTCACAACTTCGGTGGTCTGCGCGCTACCCACGGTGTGTCGATCTCTCACCGCTCCCACGGTTCCACCGGTCAGTGTCAGGATCCGGGTCGCGTCTTCAAAGGTAAGAAGATGGCCGGTCACATGGGTGCAGCCCGTGTAACCACCCAGAACCTGGAAGTCGTGAAAACCGACGCCGAACGCGGTCTGGTCTTCATCAAAGGCGCCGTACCTGGTCCGAAATCCGGCTGGGTTACCGTCAAAGACGCCGTGAAGAAGAAAGCTCCCGAAGGTCTGCCGTTCCCGGCTGCCGTGAAAACTGCGGAAGTAGCCGCGGAAGGTGGTGAAGCATGAAACTTGACGTGATCAAACTGGACGGCGGCGTTGCAGGCGACATCGAACTCTCTGAAGAGCTGTTCGGCCTGGAGCCGCGTGCGGACATCCTGCACCGTGTGGTCCGTTGGCAGCGTAACAACGCACAAGCCGGCACCCACAAGGTTCTGACCCGCTCCGAGACCTCCTACTCGACCAAGAAGATTTATCGCCAAAAAGGCACCGGTGGCGCACGTCACGGTGACCGTAACGCGCCGATCTTCCGTAAAGGTGGTATCTACAAAGGTCCGACCCCGCGTTCGCACGGCCACGACCTGCCGAAGAAGTTCCGCAAGCTGGGCCTGCGCCACGCGCTGTCCGCAAAAGCTAAAGCGGGTGAACTGGTCATCATCGAAGACGCAGCTGCCGAAGGCAAAACCGCTGCTCTGGCCAAACAGGTGAAAAACCTGGGCTGGAAACGCGCGCTGATCATCGACGGTGCATCCGTGAACGCTGACTTCCTCAAAGCGTCCAAAAATATTGAAGGTCTGGATATCCTGCCGACAATGGGCGCAAACGTCTATGACATCCTGAAGCGTGACACCCTGGTGATCACCAAAGCAGGTGTCGAAGCACTGGAGGCTCGCCTGAAATGAGCGCGAAGGCAGAACACTACGACGTGATCCGCAAGCCGAT
This sequence comes from Tritonibacter multivorans, assembly GCF_001458415.1. Lineage (GTDB taxonomy): Bacteria > Pseudomonadota > Alphaproteobacteria > Rhodobacterales > Rhodobacteraceae > Epibacterium > Epibacterium multivorans. Next base: position 3,269 of record NZ_CYSD01000020.1, read on the forward strand.
CATCACCGAGAAATCCACAATGGCATCTGAAAATGGCGCCGTGGTTTTCGAAGTTGCGATCGACTCCAACAAACCCCAGATCAAAGAAGCTGTTGAAGCGCTCTTTGGTGTGAAGGTCAAAGCGGTCAACACCACCGTCACCAAAGGTAAAGTGAAGCGTTTCCGCGGCACGCTGGGTAAGCGCCGCGACGTGAAAAAAGCCTATGTGACCCTGGAAGAAGGCAACACAATCGACGTGACCACCGGTCTCTGAGATTTGCCTCTCTGACAATTTAAGAAAGCCCCTCGCACTTCGCGGGGGGCTTTTTTCATGTCCGTGCCACTGTACCCGCCGCTTTATGCTATAGTCACGAGGGCCCGGCTTTGGGCTGTGTTAAGGTTTGTTAACGATGGGGTGGGCTTATGTGGAAAACGGCGTCTTCGGTGATTTTGGTGGTTGTGGTCTCGACGGCCTTGCTGGGCTGTGGCCGGGTTCAGAATTCGGTCCGTGAGGGGCCGCAGACCATGGACCCGCTGGCAGGCGCCTATACGGAGGCGTCAGCGACCGCGTCACAGTAGGCACGGGGTTTCTCCCGCGTGACCTGCGCCTGCCTACTCTTGGCCCGTCTCTGGCCGATCCCTGGCCGATCTATGGGCCGCGTCTGGCCCGCCTCTGGACAGTACGCGGGCGGCTGCGGTCGCCACGTCAGTGTGGCAGAGGCGACCATTTTGGCGTCCTTTTCAATTGTTGATGGGAATGTCATTGACCCGGCGGGGGAATAGCTTCATGTCATGGATGCTACGTTACCGTTTCTCGATTCTTTTCTGGCCTTCACGTCAACGGATCTCGATGTTGCCACGACGCGGCCCCAGCTGTCGCATCCTGCGGACAGCTCTCAACAAAAGGAATTGCGGAATGGCTACTGGCACCGTGAAATGGTTCAACTCTACCAAAGGTTTTGGCTTTATTGCTCCCGAAGATGGCGGCAAAGACGTCTTTGTTCACATCTCTGCGGTTGAGCGTTCCGGCCTGACCGGCCTGGCGGACAATCAGAAAGTAAACTACGAGCTGCAAGCGGGCCGTGACGGCCGCGAAAGCGCGATCAACCTGGAACTGATCTAAGGATCCCTAGGTGATGGCCACCGGCACGTCTGGTGGTGCTTGAGAATTGAGAAAGCCCCTCGCCAACTGCGGGGGGCTTTTGCGTGTTTATTTCGGCGTTTAGCCACGCGAAACGTAAGCCACAGAGGGCAGAGAAGCTGAGTCTGGGGGGGGCGACGCGCCTTTGCCTGAAGTTGATGTCAAATGTGGAAATTCGTTTACAGATCCGCTAAGGGTTGCATGCCAGTGGTTTTTTGTGACCATGTTGTTGGAAACTAATATTTTTAGTATTTGGGAGAAGCTAAATTGAAGCTTTCGATTTTTTTAGTTTGTCTTGCTGCAGGCATGTTGAGTGCATGTGATGTGCAGCGATCGCCTGCTCAACTGTACGAAGCTCGAAAGCCATTGGTCTTTGACCATTACAAGAATGGCGCCACATCCGACGAAATTGACAGAGACGTTCTTGATTGCCAGATCGAGGCTTCGCAGCGAGTGCCTCAGAATCTGCAAGTCCGAACAACACCTGCTTACACTACTCCTGTGAATACTTACTGCAGCGGTTCAGGATACTACGTTTCCTGCAATTCCTATGGCGGCCAGACAATTGGTGGCGACACTTATACGATCGATGTCAATAGTAGCTTGAGAGCGAAGGCGCGTGCGCAGTGTGTGGCAAGAAAGGGATACAGAGCCGTTTCCATTCCGCCCTGTCCAGTTGGTGTCAACGCAGAATCCATGAAATTAAAAAGCAAACAGGGTGTTCTGGCGCTTCCGAAGTTCTCAAGTAAAACTTGCTACTTTGCGGATGCCGAGAATTTTCTAGTAGGAGAGCCTTAGATATTTTTCTGGCATAACAAGCCGATTTGTCTTGGTGGTTTCAAACACTCCATTGCCTCCCCCCCGCGACTCTGATATGTCCCGCGCATCTTGCAGCCTCGGATTCGTTCCGGGGCTCATGATTTTTGGAAATGAGGGACCTTCGGGGCCCTATCAAATCGGTCACCTGAACCGACTACGTCAACACCCAGAACACCGGGATGGCGCGGGGCAGGGGGCTTTCACATAGCGGGTCCAAAGACAAAAACCTAAGGGCTCGCACGCTAAACGGAAGACAGAAAGCATGGCACTTAAGTCGTATAAGCCGACTACGCCGGGCCAGCGTGGGCTGGTTCTGATCGACCGTTCGGAGCTTTGGAAAGGGCGTCCGGTCAAGTCTCTCACTGAGGGTCTGACCAAATCGGGCGGCCGGAACAACACCGGACGGATCACTTCTCGCCGCCGTGGTGGTGGCGCAAAGCGTCTTTACCGGATCGTTGACTTCAAACGGAACAAATTTGATGTCGCCGCGACCGTCGAGCGCATTGAATATGACCCCAACCGTACTGCCTTTATCGCACTGGTAAAGTATGACGATGGCGAGCAGGCTTACATCCTCGCTCCGCAGCGTCTGGCAGTTGGTGATCAGGTCATCGCCTCCGCAAAGGCCGACATCAAACCGGGCAACGCAATGCCGTTCTCGGGCATGCCGATCGGTACCATCGTACACAACATCGAACTGAAACCGGGCAAAGGCGGCCAGATCGCTCGTGCCGCTGGTACTTATGCTCAGTTCGTTGGTCGTGACGGTGGCTACGCTCAGATCCGCCTGTCCTCGGGCGAACTGCGCATGGTCCGTCAGGAATGCATCGCCACCGTTGGTGCGGTTTCCAACCCGGACAACTCCAACCAGAACTACGGTAAAGCCGGTCGTATGCGCCACAAAGGCAAGCGTCCGTCCGTTCGTGGTGTGGTTATGAACCCGATCGATCACCCGCACGGTGGTGGTGAAGGTCGTACCTCTGGTGGTCGTCACCCGGTAACCCCCTGGGGTAAACCGACCAAAGGTAAGCGCACCCGCAATACCAACAAAGCGTCGCAAAAGCTCATCATCCGCTCGCGTCACGCCAAGAAGAAAGGGCGTTAATCTATGTCTCGCTCTGTATGGAAAGGCCCTTTCGTTGACGCTTACGTGCTGAAAAAAGCCGAAGCTGTTCGCGAATCTGGCAAAAACGAAGTGATCAAAATCTGGTCCCGTCGTTCCACCATTCTGCCCCAGTTCGTGGGTCTGACCTTTGGTGTGTACAACGGCCAGAAGCACATTCCCGTCAACGTCTCTGAGGACATGATCGGTCAGAAGTTCGGTGAGTATGCACCGACTCGGACCTATTACGGTCACGCAGCAGACAAAAAAGCGAAGCGGAAGTAAGTCATGGGTAAGGAAAAGAATCCCCGCCGCGTGGCAGACAACGAAGCAATGGCCAAAGTGCGCATGCTCCGGACCTCCCCGCAGAAACTGAACCTGGTGGCTCAGATGATCCGTGGCAAGAAAGTTGAGAAGGCTCTGACCGACCTGACTTTCTCCAACAAGCGGATTGCTCAGGACGTGAAGAAGTGCCTTCAGTCCGCCATCGCGAACGCCGAAAACAACCACAACCTGGACGTCGATTCTCTGATCGTCGCCGAGGCATGGGTTGGCAAGAACATGGTCATGAAACGCGGTCGTCCGCGGGCACGTGGCCGTTTCGGCAAGATCCTGAAACCGTTCTCTGAGCTCACCATCACGGTGCGTCAAGTCGAGGAGCAAGCCTAATGGGACATAAGGTCAATCCGGTTGGCATGCGCCTGCAGATCAACCGCACTTGGGACAGCCGCTGGTACGCAGACACCAAAGACTATGGTGACCTGCTGCTTGAGGACATCAAGATCCGCGAGTTCATCAAGGACGAGTGCAAGCAAGCGGGCATCGCCCGTGTGATCATCGAACGCCCCCACAAGAAGTGCCGTGTGACCATTCACACCGCGCGTCCGGGCGTCATCATCGGCAAGAAAGGTGCAGACATTGAAGTTCTGCGCAAGAAAGTCGCTGCGATGACCACCTCCGAGCTGCACCTGAACATCGTCGAAGTCCGCAAGCCGGAACTGGACGCACAGCTGGTTGGTGAGTCCATTGCTCAGCAGCTGGAACGCCGTGTTTCCTTCCGTCGTGCGATGAAGCGTGCCGTTCAGAACGCAATGCGCATGGGCGCCCAGGGTATCCGGGTGAACATCGCAGGCCGTCTGGGTGGCGCTGAAATCGCTCGTACCGAATGGTACCGCGAAGGTCGTGTGCCCCTGCACACCCTGCGCGCCGACATCGACTACGCGCACTCTGAAGCCATGACCCCCTATGGTATCATCGGGATCAAGACATGGATCTTCAAAGGCGAGATCATGGAAAATGATCCGCAAGCGCGTGACCGCAAATCCCAGGAAGTCCAAGACGGCCCGGCACCTCGCGGTGCAGGCGGCAACCGTCGTGGCGACCGCTAAGGAGAACGCGACATGCTTCAGCCAAAGCGCACTAAATTCCGTAAGATGTTCAAAGGCCGGATCAAGGGCGAAGCCAAAGGTGGCTCTGATCTGAACTTTGGCACCTACGGCCTCAAGGCAACCACACCCGAGCGTGTGACTGCCCGTCAGATCGAAGCTGCACGTCGTGCAATGACGCGTCACATGAAGCGTCAGGGCCGCGTATGGATCCGTATCTTCCCTGACGTTCCCGTAACCTCCAAGCCCGTCGAAGTTCGTATGGGTAAAGGTAAAGGTTCCGTGGACTTTTGGGCCTGCAAAGTGAAGCCGGGCCGCGTCATGTTCGAAATCGACGGCGTTGCCGAAGATATCGCCCGTGAAGCGCTGCGTCTCGCTGCCATGAAACTGCCGGTGAAAACCCGCGTTGTGGTGCGCGAAGACTGGTAATCCCAGCTTTTCGGAAAAAATAAAGACCCCCGTCAGGCAACTGGCGGGGGTTTTCTTTTGTGAGGGCGTCGTGGTTGGGGGCCAGCCCCCAAACCCCCGGGATATTTTGGAAAAGATGAAGTGAGGGTCGCGGGGGGGCGTGAGCCTGTCGCACAGCTTACACGTTCACTATACTTTGCGATTTCACGATGTGGCCTGAGATTAAACGCGGCCTTCGAGACTAGCTGAAATCAGCCCTTGTCTTCAAAATAGTAGGGGGCGTTCGGTGGATCGAAAACGCCCTGATCAACCAAAGCGTCCAAGTCATCTGGCAACATATTCCCCATGATGTCGCAACGCGCCATAGTTATAAGTTTGAAGGCGCCATTGGTCTCAAGAGAGCCCAAATAGGTCTCAACGTCTTCGAGTGTTTGCATGTGGCTGGGTTGATGGAAGAATTGGTTCAATTCCTGAAGGGCTGCATGAACCTTCATCAGGTCCCGCAAGGTCACAACAACCGTTCGATCAGCAGGTATATTCTCCTCGATCCCGTAGAAAGCATGTTCAATAATATTGTCAGTGTATTCTTTTTTCATTCCATCCTCTGAACAGTGAATTCTGCGTTGCAGTTGGTTCCTGCGTTCCCGCACGAGACATTATAATGAGCTTTAAACATTTCTTGGGCCCTCTATCGAGCTGCGTCAGTATTGAAAGCAACTGTTGGAAACGTGGCCGGCAGTTCAGGGCGCAAAGCTTCCAAGTTTAACGATCCCGTTTTGATTTTTCGGAATTCGCAACCTTCCCTTAGGGTTTCGGATCCAATCTCCGGGCCATCAATGACCTTAGGGAAGTTCAAAACAATGAAGACCTTTGCAGCTCTGAAATCCTGTGTTGCCTCTGCCGCCTGTGTGATCGCACTGGCCACTTCTGCTTCTGCCGTGGAGCTGAAGCTCTTGACCGAAGACTACGCGCCGCTGAACTTTGAACAGGGCGGCCAGATCGTTGGCCTTGGCGCCGATCAGGTGGTTGAAATGATGTCCCGTGCGGGCGTGGCTTACGATATGGAGCTGACCCAGTGGTCCCGTGCGATCAATCTGGCGGAAAAGAAGCCCGACACCTGCGTGTTCTCCACCACCCACACGGCCGAACGCGATCCGAACTTCCAATGGGTCGAACCGCTTGCTGCGGATCGCACTGTGCTGGTCAAAGCCAAGGGCAGCGATGTGGCTGTGGCGGATGTGGCCGCAGCTGCGGCACTGCGCACTGGTACACAGACCGGCGACTACACCGTCGGTGTTCTGGAAGAAAACGGCTTTGGCAAAGTGGACCTGTCGCCGACCCCGGAAACCACGATCAAGAAGCTGCTCGCGGGTCGTATTGATCTGATGGTCACCTCGCAGTCTTTCTTTGAGGCCTCGATCGCGGCGGGTGTCGAGATTGAAGAGGTGCTGGTCCTGTCAGAGACCATTATGTCGGTGGCCTGCAGCAAATCCACCGATTCGGCCGTGGTCGCCAGCCTGCAGGCGGCGCTGCAGTCGATGATCGACGATGGCACTCAGGCGGACATCCAGGCCAAATACAACTGATCCGCGCCTTTGATCCGCATCCCGGTTTTCCGAGGTGCCACAAAGCCCCCGCCCGGCAACCGGCGGGGGTTTTTTGGTCTTGCGGGCATTTCCCTCGGTTTTCTGTCGCAAATGGTTTGGGAAGAGGGGCCGCTTGGCTGTTAGGGCAGGGCCAAGACTGAGCTCTGAGGAGAGGATTTCGACAATGACCAAAGAAACCGTTCTGGTGACATCCGCCACTGGCCGTATTGGCCGGGAACTGGTCGCGCGCCTGTCGCAGGCCGGCACCTTCACCGTGCGCGCCTGTTACTTCAGCGACAGCAAAGTGGACCTCCTCAAGGCGCTTGGGGCGGATGAGGTGGTGAAATTTGACCTCTCGGATGCCACGACATGGGATGCAGCGCTGGACGGGGTCAGTGCAATCTATTCGGCCTCTCTCGATCCGATGCTGGAAGGGCATCTGGCTTTCTGCAAGGAACTGGGCAATCGCACTGCGCAGATCAAACATGTGGTGCGCGTCAGCTGCATGGGGGCGGATACCAATACTGCGTCCTATGAGGCGGACACCCATGCCTCGCGCGAGGGGGCGGCGATCCCGCTGATGCTGCAGCACTACTGGTGGGGCGAAAAGGCGCTGATTGATGCGGGCCTCACGGTGACCGCGCTGCGCAATAACTTCTTTATGAACCACCTGCTGAAAACTGATTGCGACACCATCCGCGACGAGGGCTGGTTCAGCAATCCACTGGGCAATATCCGCAATTCCTTTGTGGCCACCCGCGACATCGCCGAAGCAGCCGCCGTGGTCCTGACCGAAGGGCCCGTGCGTCACGGCAACAAATTCTACGACATCACCGGCCCGGTGCCGCAGTCGATGGCGGAAATCGCGGCCGATCTGGGCCGCGCGATGGGGCAGGACATTGAATACCGCCCCCAATCCATGACCCAGTTCGAAGCCGACTTTGGCGCCACACGCGCCGAATTCTTTGAGTATCTGACCAATGGCTTCTACACCCGCAGCAGCCCGGATTTCTATAATATCACCGGTCACAAGCCGACGTCCTATTTTGACTATCTGACCACCAAAGGGGCCTCGGGTGAAACCGGCCTTGAGGAGCTGTGGCAGGGCAACCTTTGGAAAAAGGGCGAGGATGCGATGAAGGAAGCGGTGTCTGCGGCTGCGGACTGATCCGTTGACCTGAAACATCAGCGGGGGCTGTCGGAAGATGGCCCCCGTTTTGCTGGGGCTGAGCGGGGCGGCAAGAGGGATCGCTTATGGGGCAGCCCTGCGCTAGAACGCCTTTATGGCCCAGATTGATTCCCTCTTCGTGACCCGCCTTTATCGTGCCTCCCTGTCAGAGCACGGCCCTAAAATCGATGCGCAGGAGATGGAGAACTCCTGCATTGCCATTGCCGAGGATGACGAGGCAGGCCAGGACTGGTGCGAGGAGCACGGCTATCCCGGCTATACGTCCTATGCCTCGCTCACCGATCTGCCGTGGCGGTTTCCGATCTTCAAGGATCTGGTCGACAGTCTGGACGCCCATGTTGCCGCCTTTGCCGAGGATCTGGAACTGAACCTCGATGGCCGCAAGCTGGTGCTCGAGGATCTGTGGATCAATATCCTGCCCGAAGGCGGCACCCACGCCAGCCATATTCACCCGCATTCGGTGATTTCCGGCACCACCTATGTCTCCATGCCGGAAGGCGCATCCGCGCTGAAGCTGGAAGATCCGCGCCACGCGATGATGATGGCGCATCCGCCGCGCAATTCTGACTGCCGCCAAGAACTGCGGACCTTTGTTTATCAATCGCCCAAGGTCGGTGATGTCCTCTTGTGGGAAAGCTTCATCCGCCACGAGGTGCCGCTCAATATGGCCGAAGAAGAACGTATTTCTGTTTCGTTCAATTATCGGTGGGAGTGAGCGAGCTTCCCGGAAACGCTCCGGGGGAGCGTTTCGCTCGCGAACGGGCGGAGCCCCAGCAGCGCCGCGAAGCGGCAATCGCTCCGGGGGAGCGATTGAGGGGCGAACGGGCGGAGCCCAAGCGACCCCGCACCGCCATTGACCTTGCCCCGCTTAGTAGCGATCGGCTGCATTCCGCCCCATCTGACGCCCCTCTTGATCGCTTGTCCAAAACCGCGCAGCATTCTGGCGGGTCTTTGGAATGGGGGTCTTAGAGATGCGAATTGCAGGAGTATTGGCCGTGTTGGGTCTGGGAACAGCATCGGTGGCATGCGCAGACGGGCGGCAAGAGGTCGTCACGCTTATGTCCGGCGGGCAAGAGGTCGTGGGCACGCTCATGCGCCCAGATGGTGCCCCGGCGCCTGTGGTCCTGATGCTGCATGGCTTCACCGGCGCGCGTGACGAATTGGCCAGCGACCATGTGCCCGCAGGCGTCTTTGGCCATACGGCCGCGAAACTGGCCGATGCGGGCTATGCCTCGCTTCGGATTGATTTCCGTGGATCGGGCGAAAGCCTTGCGGATCTGACCTTTGCCGACACAACGTTCGAAGGCCAGATCGCCGATGGCCTTGCCGCGCTGGAGTATCTGGCGACCTCAGCGGCTGTGCAGGGCGAAAAAATCTATGTGATCGGCTGGAGCCAGGGCGGGCTGGTGGCCTCAGCCGTGGCGGGCCGTTCTGGCACCCCGCGCGCGGTGGCGCTGTGGAACGCGGTGGGCACGCCGATGCAGACCTTCAGCGACCTTCTGGGAACCGAGGCGGTAGAAGCTGCCATCGCCGCCGAGGCAGATGCCACCCTGGGCTTCACCCTGCCGTGGGGGGCAGAGCTGGACCTGAAGGGCGCGTTCTTCGATCAGGTCGCCACCTTTGACCCCATGGCCGAGATCGCCGCCTATCCCGGCCCGCTGTTGGTGGCCCAAGGCGACAAAGACACCGCCGTGCTGCCGGAAAACGGGCCGAAATACATCGAGGCCCACACTGGCACCGAACGCCTGTGGGCCGCGGATATGGACCATGTGTTCAATATCTTTGGCGAGTCCACCACGCTCGACGCGCTGATCGGCGAGACGATTGCCTTCTTTGACGGGGTGCATTGAAGAACAGGAGAAGGGTGGGAGACCGCTGTTCTGCAATAAGAGGTATCCCATCTTATGTGATTGAATTTTTTGTGACTTTGTACGATAGCTTGCAGCATTGATTGAACTATTGCCGTTGGCTAGGAGAACTTTTGTCACAACTTAAGACGCTTGAATTGTTGGACGTGATGGAAATCCACGAACGCTTGGTAGACGACGCAATTGAGTCGGAAGACCCAATTTCTCCGCCGGGAGTGAAAAATGAAGGCCTTTTGAACTCAGCGTTGTCTCGACAACTAGTCGGTATGGGGGACACATTAAAGTATGCCGACCCTATCGAAAACGCGGCTACTCTTTGCTACGGCGTATGCTGTAATCACGCGTTTCACAACGGCAACAAGCGAACGGCATTGGTTGCGCTCATGTGCCACTTGGATCGAAATGGGTACACTTTTACCGATCGTGCAAGCCAAGATGTGTTGTATTCCTTCATGATCCGAGTTGCTAACCATTCCATTTTGCCGAAGAAAAAGAAGGCGCTTTATCATGATAACTCTGATGCTGAAGTATCAGAGATGGCCTCGTGGATTCGAAGACGTACTCGGCGCATCGAAAAGAGCGAAAGGTCGCTGTCGTACCCTGAATTTGAAAGGGTTCTTCGGGCGCACGATGTCTACTTCGAAAACCATAAAAACAATACTGTTGATGTCGTGAAGTACGAAACAGTTGTGACGAAGAAGGGGTGGTTTGGTTTAAAAGAAGTGTCGGCCCGAGAGGCCAAAAAGGTGGCCAACATTCCCTACTTTCCTTCAAGGACTGTTGGCAAGAAGCTAGTTCGTTCTGTTAGAATGCAGGCGGGCTTGTCACATGACGATGGGGTGGATTCGACACTTTTCTATGGCGTGGAAGCTAAACCTGATGATTTTATTCAGAAGTATAAGCGAGTCTTGCGGCGACTTGCAAAAACTTGACCCCTCTCCGCAACGCCAACTTTCCCTTGCCCCCGCTTGCAATTTCCCTTAAAGGAACCCATCGCTCTTGGGACTCGCCATGCGAATCCCTTTGGGCGATGATTTTTTTTCGTGCTTCCGACTTGTTCGGGATCACGTGTTACATAACCCACCAGATCACAAGGTGACCCGTCATAAGGGGCCTTCTGGTGCCAAGGAAAAGGAACAAAGGCGATGAACGCCAATGATCTTCGCGAGAAGACCGTGGATGAACTCCGCGAGCTGCTTGCTTCCATGAAAAAAGAGAGCTTCAACCTGCGTTTTCAGCAGGCAACCGGTCAGCTGGAAAACACTGCTGCTGTGCGCAACGCGCGCCGTAACGCAGCCCGTGTGAACACCATCCTGAACGAAAAAGCCGCAGCAGCGGCTGAATAAGGAGCTACTCGAATGCCCAAACGTATCCTGTCTGGCGTCGTGACCTCCGACGCAAACGCACAGACCGTAACCGTGTCCGTTGAACGTCGCTTCACGCACCCGGTTCTGAAGAAAACCATCCGTAAGTCCAAAAAATACCGGGCTCACGATGAAAAGAACGCTTTCAAGGTCGGCGACTCTGTACGCATCATCGAATGCGCGCCGAAATCGAAAACGAAACGCTGGGAAGTTCTGGAAGCCTAAGAGCCTGATTTTCAGGCTCCTGGCGACTAGGCTTTTTAGCACAGTCGAAACCCTGGGGGATCACAGCAACGCATCGCTGCCCCATAGGTCGGGAGAAACCACATGATCCAGATGCAAACAAATCTGGATGTTGCTGACAACTCCGGCGCTCGCCGAGTTCAGTGCATCAAGGTTCTGGGTGGCTCCAAGCGTAAATACGCTTCCGTAGGCGACGTTATCGTTGTCTCGGTTAAAGAAGCCATCCCGCGCGGTCGCGTTAAAAAGGGTGACGTCCGTAAGGCCGTCGTCGTGCGCACCGCCAAAGAGGTCCGTCGTGAAGACGGCACCGCAATCCGTTTTGACCGCAACGCAGCTGTTATCCTGAACAACAGCGGCGAGCCGGTCGGCACCCGTATCTTCGGCCCGGTTGTTCGCGAACTGCGCGCGAAAAACTTCATGAAGATCATCTCTCTGGCTCCGGAGGTGCTGTAATTATGGCTGCTAAACTCCGTAAAGGCGACAAAGTTGTAGTTCTGTCCGGCCGCGATAAGGGCAAAGAAGGCACCATTGCCTCCGTTGACCCCAAAGCCGGTAAAGCCGTTGTTGATGGTGTGAACATGGCGATCCGCCACACCCGTCAGTCCCAGACTGCCCAAGGTGGCCGTCTGCCCAAAGCTCTGCCGATCGACCTGTCGAACCTGGCACTGCTGGACTCCAAAGGCAAAGCCACCCGCGTTGGCTTCCGCGAGGAAGACGGCAAGAAAGTGCGCTTCGCTAAGACCACCGGGGAGACTGTCTGATGCTGGATAACGCAACCTACACCCCGCGTCTGAAGACCCTCTACAAAGACACCATCCGTGGTGCTCTGAAAGAGGAATTCGGCTACAAAAACGAGATGATGATCCCCAAGCTGGAGAAAATCGTTCTCAACATCGGTTGTGGCCGCGCGGCTGTCAAAGACAGCAAAAAAGCGAAGTCTGCTCAGGCTGACCTGACCGCAATCGCGGGCCAGAAAGCTCTGACCACCGTTGCAAAGAACTCCATCGCTGGCTTCCGCGTTCGTGAAGGCATGCCGATGGGTGCAAAAGTGACCCTGCGCGGCGACCGGATGTTCGAATTCCTCGATCGTCTGATCACCATCGCGATGCCCCGCATCCGCGACTTCCGTGGCGTCTCTGGCACTTCTTTCGACGGTCGTGGCAACTATGCCATGGGTCTGAAAGAGCACATGGTGTTCCCGGAAATCGACTTCGACAAGATCGACGAAGCCTGGGGCATGGACATCGTAATTGCCACCAACGCAAACACCGACGCTGAAGCTAAGGCACTGTTGAAAGCTTTCAACATGCCCTTCAACAGCTGATCGCGGGAAGGAAGAGACCATGGCTAAGAAAAGCATGATCGAACGCGAGAAGAAGCGCGAGCGTCTGGTTGCAAAATACGCTGCCAAGCGCGCCGAGCTGAAAGAAATCGCAAACGACGAATCTCGCCCGATGGAAGAGCGCTTCAAAGCGCGTCTGAAACTGGCGAAACTGCCGCGTAACTCGTCGGCAACCCGTCTGCACAACCGTTGCCAGCTGACCGGCCGTCCTCACGCTTACTACCGTAAGCTGAAGATCAGCCGTATCGCGCTGCGGGAACTGGGCTCCAACGGCCAGATCCCCGGTATGGTGAAATCGAGCTGGTAAGGAGAGACTGATATGAACGATCCTATCGGCGATATGCTCACCCGTATCCGCAACTCTCAGATGCGCGGCAAGTCCACCGTATCCACACCGGCTTCCAAGCTGCGTGCCTGGGTTCTGGACGTGCTCGAGGACGAGGGCTACATCCGCGGCTACGAAAAATCCACCGACGCCAATGGCCACCCGGCGATTGAAATCTCGCTGAAGTACTACGAAGGCGAGCCGGTTATCCGCGAAGTGAAGCGGGTTTCCAAACCCGGTCGTCGCGTTTACATGGGCGTAAATGACATCCCCTCCGTCCGTCAGGGCCTGGGCGTGTCGATTGTCTCCACCCCCAAGGGTGTGATGTCGGACGCAAAAGCACGTGCTGCCAACGTTGGCGGCGAAGTGCTCTGCACCGTCTTCTAAGGAGGCCTACGCACTATGTCTCGTATTGGTAAAAAACCGGTCGAACTGCCCAGCGGTGTTACCGCTGCGGTTTCCGGCCAGTCCATCGAAGTAAAGGGCCCGAAAGGCGCCCAGACCTTCACCGCAACTGACGACGTCACTCTGACCGTTGAAGACAACCTGGTAAAAGTTGAGCCGCGCGGCAAATCCAAGCGCGCGCGCCAGCAGTGGGGCATGTCCCGCACCATGGTTGCGAACATGGTTCAAGGTGTCACCGGTGGTTTCAAGAAAGAACTTGAAATCCAAGGTGTTGGTTACCGTGCTCAGATGCAGGGCAACACCCTGAAGCTGAACCTCGGCTACAGCCACGACGTTGATTTCACTGCTCCGGAAGGTGTCACCATCACCGCTCCGAAGCCGACCGAAATCATTGTGGAAGGTGCAGACGCTCAAGCGGTTGGCGAAGTTGCGGCGAAAATCCGCGATTGGCGCCGTCCCGAGCCCTACAAGGGCAAAGGGATCCGCTACAAAGGCGAATTCATCTTCCGCAAAGAAGGCAAGAAGAAGTAAGGACGAACACAATGGCAAACAGCAAACGTACCCTGTTTCTGAAGCGCCGCCTGCGCGTCCGGAACAAGCTCCGCAAAGTGAACGCAGGCCGTCCGCGTCTGTCCGTTCACCGCTCGAACAAGAACATCTCTGTTCAGTTGATCGACGACGTGCGTGGCGTGACTCTGGCAGCGGCCTCGACCCTCGAGAAGGATCTGGGCTTTGTCGGCAAAAACAACATCGAAGCGGCGACCAAGGTCGGCGCGGTGATTGCCGAACGTGCCAAGGCAGCTGGCGTCGAAGCAGCATACTTCGATCGCGGCGGCTTCCTCTTCCACGGCAAAGTGAAGGCTCTGGCCGACGCTGCGCGTGAAGGTGGTCTGAAGATCTAAGGATCTTGGGCGTCCCAGCCTTGGGGCGCCCACCCTTGATAATGTGGTCTATGGCAACATAGGCCCGATGATCCGGGAGGGGGCAAACCCTCACCAGGATTGGATATATGGGGGCCAAAAGCCCCTATCGTTCTGAAAGGAAAGCCAAATGGCAGAACGTGAAAACCGTCGCGGCAAAGGCCGTCGCGAGGAAGAGACCCCGGAATTCGCAGACCGTCTGGTCGCGATCAACCGCGTCTCCAAAACCGTTAAAGGCGGTAAGCGCTTTGGTTTCGCAGCCCTGGTTGTCGTAGGCGACCAAAAAGGCCGCGTTGGCTTCGGTAAAGGTAAAGCGAAAGAGGTCCCCGAGGCCATCCGCAAAGCCACCGAGCAAGCAAAGCGTCAGATGATCCGCGTGCAGCTGAAAGAAGGCCGCACCCTGCACCACGACATGCACGGCCACCACGGTGCCGGCAAAGTTGTGATGCGCACCGCACCGGAAGGTACTGGTATCATCGCCGGTGGTCCGATGCGTGCCGTGTTCGAAATGCTGGGCGTGAAAGACGTTGTTTCCAAGTCCATCGGGACCCAGAACCCCTACAACATGATCCGCGCAACCATCGACGGTCTGAAAAAAGAGCAGAGCCCCCGCGCTGTTGCTCAGCGTCGTGGTAAAAAAGTTGCTGACATCCTGCCCAAGCGGGACGAAGCAGCTGCGGAAGCAGAAGCGTAAGGAACCTGATCCATGGCTAAAACCATCGTCGTCAAGCAGATCGGCTCCCCGATCCGCCGTCCCGCAGACCAGCGCGCAACCCTCGTTGGCCTGGGCCTGAACAAGATGCACAAAACCCGTGAGCTGGAAGACACCCCTTCCGTTCGCGGCATGATCCGCAAGATCCCGCATCTGGTAGAGATCGTCGAAGAGCGCGACTAAGCCTCTTTTGACCGACTATTCGGAAACGCCCCGCAGGACACTGCGGGGCGTTTTCGTTTGGCGCATATATTTGCAAAAAAAATCACCCTAAGCGCGAATAAACCTCGCGCGCCCCGTGTTTCCTATTTGACTGCACCACGCAAAGCTTCGGGTGCGGCACTCAGATTTAAACCAAAGGAAACAGACATGATCCGCATTCTTGCCCTCTCTGCCGCCATTGCCACCGCCGCTGTTGCCGCTCAGGCCGCAGGCCACGCCCATGCGCCGGTGAAAACCTCCGCTGACGGCTACCTGACCGACGGCCACGACATGACGCTTTACACCTTCGACAAGGACAGCGCCGGTCAATCCGCCTGCTATGACAAATGCGCCGTCGCCTGGCCGCCGCTGGCATTAGAAGAGGGGGCAAAGCTGCCCGAGGGCTTTGACCTGATCAAACGCACCGACGGCACCGAGCAGATCGCCTATAAAGGCCAGCCGCTGTACCTGTGGTTCAAGGACACTGCGCCGGGAGAAACCTCGGGCGATGGCGTCAAAGGCGTGTGGCACATCGCCAAACCGTAATCCGGTGTCCCAACCGATACTGAAACGCCCCGGACAGGTCCGGGGCGTTTTTGTTTGGATCACGGGGGCAGATCAGGAGGCGTTTGCGACAATATCGTCCACGGCGCCGCTGGATTGCATCTCTTCCAGCTTGGCTTTGAATTTGTCCCCCAGCGCGATGCCTTCAGGGGTTTTCTGGAACCCGATGTAGCGTGCGCCCTTGGTCGCCGGGGTGGGCATTGTGCGGAAAGCGTCCGACAGGCCCAGCGTGCGAGCGGTATGGTCAAACACGGCCTCATTGGCGATCACCACATCCACGCGGCCTGCCTTCAGCTTTTTGATATTGGCCTCCAGCGAGGGGGCGGCGGCCTTTTTGAAATTGCTGGCCGCATCAAAGGCGTCATTGTAGCTGAAGCCCGCCATCACACCGACAGTCAGCCCGCTCAGATCCTCGAGCGATGTGATGTCCTGAACGTCCGAACCGGCGGTGACAAAATAGGCCTGGTTGTTGGAGCGAAGGCGCACAATATGCCATTTGGCGTCGCGTGTGTCGTTGTGTTTGAACTGGAACAGAACATCGGTGTCGCCATGTTCAAATTCCGCCAGTGCGCGCTTCCACGGGCGCGGCGCGTGTTCTACGGACACGCCAAGCGCCTCAAACACGGCATCCACAACGGCGGTATCCAGACCGACGTAGGTGCCTGCCTCATTGGTGTAGTTAAAGGGGGCAAACCCTTCCATTGAACTGATCCGCACCGTACCTGCGGCATGGGCGGTCTGAGCAAGGGGGAGCAGGGTGGACACAGCGAGCGACAGCGCAAGGGCCAGTTTTTTCATAGGAGGTCTCCTGGAAATTAGGGAGGAAGGACTGAAATATTGCAGCGCCAACATCCATCCGCCCCCTTTCCCAGAAGTTAACCGAGCGCCCTGCGCGCGCGGCGTCTTATTAGAATTGCGTGCGACCCGAGGTTTCGGGGCAAGACATGTCGAAAATGGCGCAATGCCGCCGGGAAAACCCGTGATCCTCGTCCCATCTGGGGCCTGCCAATCCGCCCCAGCGTACGGCGGGAGGGCTGATTAACCTTTGGGCAAGGCCCCATGCATTTGATGCATAACGGCTGTTCCGAACTGTGCGTTGTTAGCGCCATCACGCTGCCTTATCTTCGGAAGTGTCAGAACAAGAGACAACAACAGAGAGCCGCGGAAATCTGTCCCGGCTGAAAGATAAGGAAAACACCCATGGCAAACATCGCCTATACCGCCCAGAACGCTTCCCTGATCGCACGCCTGCGTGCCGTGGTTGCAACCGCACAGGAAAACTGGGCTCTGTACAACGACTACCGCAAGACTTTCGGTGAACTGGACGCGCTGTCTGATCGCGACCTCTCCGACATCGGCATCGCCCGTGCGGACATAGCCGACATTGCCCGCGCCCACGTCTACGGCGCGTAATAACAAGAATACACCCTTTGGGTTCCGCGACCTTTTTCTCCTCCCTGAGGGTCGCAACCCGAACCAGAGAACGCCTCGCCCCTCCTCCTCCCTGGGCGGGGCGTTTTCTTTTGTCTGGCCCCCTGCAGATCCCTGCGCTAGACCTTTGCGTCCTGACATTTCTGAAGGAACGCAACGCATGGCACGCTGGGCAATTTTGGGCACCGGGTTTATCTCTCAAACGGTGGCGCAGGCCATTCAGGCCCATCCGAGATCAGAGCTGTTGACCATTGCCGGCCGCAATGCGGACCGGGTGGCGGACTTTCAGGCGAAATTCGACATTCCCAAGACCTCGATCGGCTATGAGGACGCGCTGGCCGATCCTGAGGTCGACATTGTCTATATCGGTCTGCCCAACCACGTGCATCACACCCTGACCGCACAGGCCGCCGCCGCAGGCAAGCCGGTGCTAAGCGAAAAATCCCTGACCACAACAATGGATCAGGCCGCCGAACTGGTCGCGGCGGTGCGTGCGCATGACACGTTCTTTGTCGAAGGCTTCATGTATCTGGCCCATCCGCTCTATCAGCGTCTGACCGAGGTGCTGACGGATGGACGACTGGGCAAACTGCGGTCGATCCACGGGTTTTATTCGGCAGCAATTTCCAATGTCACCAATCCGCTTGGGCGGGGCACCATCTATAATCTTGGCTGCTACCCCGCATCGCTGGCGCATCTGGTGGTGCAGGTGATGGAGGGCGAGGGGGCCTTTGCCTCCGCGCGCCTCGGCGGTTTTGGTGTGACCGAACCGGATCACGGCACCTTGGTCGATGCCGCAGTGACCGCAAAGATTGGCGATGTGCTGGTCAACCTGCACTCCACCGACAGCTATGGTATGGCGCATGAGTTTGTGATTGCCGGGGAATGCGGCACGCTCAAGTTCCTGACCAACCCCTGGCGCCCCAATGCGGGCGACAATCGCATCCTCTGGCAGCCCTATAAAGGCGAAGGTGAAGAGATCGTGGTCAACACCGGTCAGGATGATTTCTATCATCAGGTCGCCATGGTCGAAGCCAATGTCGCCGCAGGCAACCGCGAGGCCAGCCGCCCCAGCCCGCGCATTCAGGATTCGCTCGAGATTATGGCGTTTCTGACCCAGTGGGAGGCGCTCTGCCTCAAGGGCTGACGCGCAGGGCGTTGCGCCCCCCGCGACCGCCCGCCTCAGACAATCTCAAACCCGGCCCCCTAAGGTGGTCTGCGATTGCAATCACCGGGCCGGGTCTGGCACCCCGACCCACATGACCAAAGCCTGCGGGGTGACGCCTGCGGCTGCGACTTGGGCCTGACGGGTGACGCCCTCAGGCAAGGAATCAGAGATCTGACCACCGGGGCGTAAAACCCCCGGCCCCCCGCACATGGCGGCGCCGCCTTTTTATTGGCTCGACTTGGGTATCAGCATTGCACGATCAGCAACCGGCAGGGCAAGGGCCTTGGCTGGCCGAAAAGTGTTCTTTTTAGGCAAGTACAAACGCACAAATGCATCAAAAGATCGCGACAGCTTCCAAGTGTGATTTGTGGCATGGTCCCAAACATACACCCCGGCGTTTCTGCTGGAAGGAGGGGTAAGATCACCGAGATCAAAGCAGATCTGATTGCCTTGACTGTCGCGGGCAAAGGGCAGGAGGCTTGCGGGCATTCGCACCAGCCGTAAGTTCAGCGTATTTAACATTTTTTCGGGGGTATAGAACTCCATCAGATGGGGCCGCGGCCGCGCGAGTGACCATGTCTCCCCAATGCCCTTGTTGTTGTCGAGCCATTCCCAAAGTTTGGATGTGGTGTTCGGTATCCCGAAGCCAAGGATTTGAGTTCGGTAATCCTGCGGCAGTGCGATCCCCAGCCGTGTTTCGACAGCTTGTAGGTTCTCTGCTGTGATTGGTGCCGGCTTGTCGTCTTCGTGGCCCCATATCTCGTGAAAGGTTTGTAGACTGCCCATAATTTTTTCAAAAATTCATAGTTATAATTCGGGCGAGAATGCGTTCTGTTCTTTTGGAAAGTCAATAGCCTTGATCCAAACTCCCAACAGGCGTATACGCCCCCGGTGGCAGTCCGCCTGCCGCCAGAATCACATCTTGTGATCGGTAGTCAAAACCAAGAAATGCCGTGTCTGACCCTCTTCGCTTCATGGGGTCACTTCCGGCTAAGGAGAAGCGATATGAAACTCAATGAACTGCGCGACAATCCCGGCGCCGCACCGAAACGTACCCGCGTTGGCCGTGGTCCGGGTTCCGGCAAAGGTAAAATGGGTGGCCGTGGTATCAAAGGTCAGAAGTCCCGTTCCGGTGTAGCCATCAATGGTTACGAGGGCGGCCAAATGCCCCTGTACCAACGTCTGCCGAAGCGCGGCTTCAACAAGCCGAACGCAAAGAAATTTGCAGTTGTGAACCTGGGCCTGATCCAGAAGTTCATCGACGCCGGCAAACTGGACGCAAGCTCCATCACCGAAGACAGCCTGGTTGCTTCCGGTCTGGTACGTCGCAAGCTGGACGGCATCCGCGTTCTGGCAAAAGGCGAATTCACCGCCAAAGCGACCATCGCAGTAACCGGTGCTTCTAAATCCGCAGTCGAAGCCGTTGCCAAAGCAGGCGGCGCGCTGACTGTGGCCGTAGAGGCCGCAGCTGAGTAACAGCTTGTGAGCGGGAACAATCCCGCTTACATAGAACTCAGTTTTCCAATGACGCCGCCCAAGCCGGAAAACGGCTTCGGGCGGCGTTTTCGCTAAAAGAGACGGAATTTATGGTATCAGCAGCAGAACAGATGGCGGCCAACACCAGCTGGGCGGCGCTCGGCAAGGCCACCGATCTGCGCAACCGCATCCTCTTTACAATCATGCTTTTGATTGTTTACCGGCTGGGCACGTTTATCCCCGTGCCGGGCATTGATGCATCAGCGTTGCGCGAATTCATGGAGAGCGCAGGTCAGGGCATTGGCGGCATGGTGTCGATGTTTACCGGCGGCGCCCTTGGTCGTATGGGCATTTTTGCCCTGGGTATTATGCCCTATATCTCGGCCTCCATTATCATCCAGCTGCTGACCTCTATGGTCCCGGCGCTCGAACAGCTCAAAAAAGAGGGCGAGCAGGGCCGTAAGAAGATCAACCAGTACACCCGCTATGGCACCGTGGCGCTGGCAACCGTCCAGTCCTATGGTCTGGCCGTGGGCCTTGTGAACGGCGATATGGTCGCTGTCGATCAGGCGGGCTGGTTCTTTATTGCCTCCTGCATGATCACCCTGGTGGGGGGCACCATGTTCCTGATGTGGCTGGGCGAACAGATCACCCAGCGCGGCATCGGCAATGGTATCTCTCTGATCATCTTCGTCGGCATTATTGCCGAGGTTCCGGCTGCCATGGCGCAGTTCCTGGCCTCTGGCCGCTCTGGCGCGATCAGCATTCCGGTGATCCTGTTCGTGATCGCCATGGTGGTTGGCACCATCATGTTCGTCGTGTTCATGGAACGCGCGCTGCGCAAGATCCATATCCAATATCCCCGCCGTCAGGTGGGCATGAAGATGTATGACGGTGGCTCCTCTCACCTGCCGGTGAAAGTGAACCCCGCAGGCGTCATCCCGGCGATCTTTGCATCGTCCCTGCTGCTGCTGCCGACCACCATTTCGACCTTCTCCACAGGCTCTGCTGCCAACCCGGTGATGAGCTGGATTCTGGCGAACTTTGGTCCCGGTCAGCCGCTGTACCTCTTGTTCTTCATCGCGATGATTGTGTTCTTTGCCTACTTCTACACCTTCAACGTGGCCTTCAAGCCCGAGGACGTGGCGAAGAACCTGAAGAACCAGAACGGCTTTGTGCCCGGTATCCGCCCTGGTAAGAAAACCGAGGAATATATCGAGTATGTGGTGAACCGCGTGCTGGTGCTTGGCTCTGCCTACCTTGCGGCAGTTTGTCTCCTTCCGGAGATTTTGCGTGGCCAATTTGCATTCCCGGTCTATTTTGGCGGTACTTCTGTCCTCATCGTGGTCTCTGTGACCATGGATACGATCCAGCAAGTGCAAAGCCACCTGCTTGCGCATCAGTATGAGGGCCTCATTGAAAAGAGCCAGCTGCGTGGCCGTAACAAGAAACGTGCGAAACGGGGACCTTCTCGTCGATGACCAACATTATTCTTCTCGGCCCGCCCGGTGCGGGTAAGGGGACGCAGGCCAGCCATCTGGTCGAGTCCCGCAATATGACCCAACTGTCCACGGGTGACATGCTGCGCGAAGCTCAGGCCTCTGGCACTGAGATGGGCAAAAAGGTCGCCGCCATTATGGCAGAGGGCAAGCTGGTCACCGACCAGATCGTGATTGGTCTGATCCGCGAAAAGCTCCAGCAGGGCTCTGAGGGTGGGTTCATCTTTGACGGCTTCCCCCGCACCCTGCCGCAGGCGGACGCGCTGGAGAAGCTGCTGAAAGAAATGGACCTGAAGCTCGACTATGTGATCGAGATGCAGGTGGATGACGAAACGCTGGTGAAGCGTATCGTCAACCGCGCCGCCGAGGCCGCCGCTGCGGGCAAGCCCGTGCGCGCCGACGACAACGAGGACAGCGTGCGTATCCGTCTTGGCGAATACTACAAAAAGACCTCGCCGCTGATCGGCTACTACTATGCCAAGGGCAACCTGCAGCGTCTGGATGGTCTGGCGGCCATCGAAGAGGTGCGCAGCTCTATTGCCTGGATCTTGGGCGATTAAGGACAGCGGGCAGGGGATACCCTGCCGTCTTGACAGAATTCAAACGGGGCTGCCTTTTTACGGGCAGCCCCGTTTCGGTTTCGGGGACCGGTTGTTTGACGGTTTCCGGGGA
The DNA here is from genome assembly GCF_001458415.1 of Tritonibacter multivorans. Taxonomy (GTDB): domain Bacteria; phylum Pseudomonadota; class Alphaproteobacteria; order Rhodobacterales; family Rhodobacteraceae; genus Epibacterium; species Epibacterium multivorans. The sequence continues at coordinate 25,068 of NZ_CYSD01000020.1, forward strand.
GGGGGCTGGCTCAGGCGACGGCGGCCATTTTTCCATGCAGCAGGGTTGCCACCTCGCGCAGGACAGACAGCTTCAGCGCGTCCGGTGCGTTGGCGTCAAGCTGGCTGAGACGCCTATGCAGTGCGTGGTCGTCCTGGCCCAGCATATGAATGTCCATCGGCGCGTGATCAAACTGGCGCTGGCGGATCGGGTGGCTCAGCAGCTCTTCAAAGGCAAAGACGCGCGGATCCCGGGCGATCTTGGCCACCAGATCCCGCACTTCGCTTTCTGGGCCTTCGAGGACCTGAAAATACTCGCGGTTGCTGCGCAGCAGCAGGCTGGAAATCTGACGTTCTGCATTGCGGGCCAATCCCGCGCGGAGAATGTCGAGGTCATGGTAGGTAAAGGCGGGATGCGTCGCCCGAGCCTTGAACATATATCGAATGAGCATAGCGCGTTTCATTTCCGTGTTGGGTAGCTGGCGTCAGCCAAAGTCGGTTTTGTTTGTTGTTATGTCGGTCAGACTACCCATGTTCACGCTTAGGGCGAGTAATTTTCCCGTTAAAGCTGCTAGTAAGCGCACGTAATATCTTGGGGATAAGTCCCGCATGGCATAAGATTGCGCCGGTAACGGGTGATTATTCAATAATATTTCTCAGCATCGGCAAAAAACGGCCTGTAATCCACGGCTTGTGATTTAATTTGTTTTTTGAAGGAGATGCTCATTCCTTGAGCAGTCTGTAAACAATGAGACCAGAAAATCGCATGTTCCAATGGCACAGTTGCAGTGAAACCGAATCTTTTCCGGGCGGCAGCCATGCGGTCTGGACAAAGCACCTTGACATCTGCATCAAGAGGGCTTGACTGACAGCCGGTCAGCCCATAGGAACCAACATCCCTGCTGGGAATGATTCCAGACGGGCAGATTCGTTTGCCTGATCTGAACACCTCGATGATGTCGGCCTGATGCTTTTGCAGAAGCCCGGCGTTGTGAAAAAAGGTTCTGGTATTACGGAACCGCAACGAAAAGGAAAGTGACACGTGGCACGTATTGCCGGCGTAAACATCCCGACTGCAAAGCGGGTACCTATCGCCCTCACATATATCACCGGTATTGGTCCGGCTTCCGCAAAAGAAATCTGCGCAGCAGTGAACATCGACGAAACCCGTCGTGTGAACGAACTGTCCGATGCTGAAGTTCTGGCCATCCGCGAGCACATCGACGCAACCTACACCGTTGAAGGTGACCTGCGTCGTGAAGTGCAGATGAACATCAAGCGCCTGATGGACCTGGGCTGCTACCGTGGCCTGCGCCACCGTCGCAACCTGCCGGTTCGCGGTCAGCGTACCCACACCAATGCTCGTACCCGCAAGGGCCCGGCGAAACCTATCGCTGGTAAGAAGAAGTAAGGGGGTCCTGACAGATGGCACGTGATAAGACTCGTACTAAGAAAAAAGAGCGTAAGAATATCGCATCGGGCGTTGCCCACGTGAACTCTTCGTTCAACAACACCAAAATCCTGATCTCTGACGTTCAGGGTAATGCTATCGCATGGTCCTCTGCTGGCACCATGGGCTTCAAGGGCTCTCGTAAGTCCACGCCCTATGCTGCACAGATGGCTGCGGAAGATGCTGGTAAAAAAGCGCAAGAACACGGCGTTAAGACCCTTGAGGTCGAAGTGCAAGGTCCCGGTTCCGGCCGTGAATCCGCACTGCGCGCGCTGGCCGCAATCGGCTTCAACATCACTCAGATCCGTGATGTGACCCCGATCGCACACAACGGCTGCCGCCCGCCGAAGCGTCGTCGCGTCTAAGCGATTTGAAAAACTTTTGGGGCCTTGCCATGTGCAGGGCCCTAATGCGTCATTTGAAACCTCGGGAGTCTGCACCTTTTGGACATGGGGTACAGACAGGAATGGAGGGAAGGCATGATCCACAAGAATTGGGCAGAACTTATCAAGCCCACACAGCTTGAGGTCAAACCGGGCAACGACCCGGCACGTCAGGCGACTTTGGTTGCAGAACCGCTGGAGCGCGGTTTTGGTCTGACGCTGGGCAACGCCCTGCGCCGCATCCTGATGAGCTCTCTGCAAGGTGCCGCAATCACCTCCGTGCAGATCGACAACGTCCTGCACGAGTTCTCCTCTGTTGCAGGCGTACGTGAAGATGTCACCGACATCATCCTGAACCTGAAGCAGGTTGCCCTGCGCATGGAAGTCGAAGGCCCCAAGCGTCTTTCGATCAATGCAAAAGGCCCGGCAGTTGTCACCGCAGGCGACATCTCCGAAACCGCTGGCATCGAGGTTCTGAACCGCGAGCACGTGATCTGCCACCTCGACGATGGTGCAGACCTGTTCATGGAACTGACCGTGAACACCGGCAAGGGCTATGTGTCCGCCGACAAGAACAAACCGGAAGATGCCCCCATCGGCCTCATTCCGATCGACGCGATCTACTCGCCGGTCAAAAAAGTGTCTTACGACGTTCAGCCCACCCGTGAGGGCCAGGTTCTGGACTATGACAAACTGACCCTGAAAGTAGAGACCGACGGTTCCGTGACCCCCGAGGACGCGCTGGCCTTTGCCGCACGCATCCTGCAGGACCAGCTGTCCATCTTCGTGAACTTCGACGAGCCGGAATCGGCTGGCCGTGCGGATGAAGACGACGGTCTGGAGTTCAACCCGCTTCTCTTGAAGAAAGTGGACGAACTGGAACTGTCCGTGCGTTCTGCAAACTGCCTGAAGAACGACAATATCGTGTATATTGGCGATCTGATCCAGAAAACCGAAGCCGAGATGCTGCGCACCCCGAACTTCGGCCGCAAGTCGCTGAACGAGATCAAAGAAGTGCTCTCCGGCATGGGCCTGCACCTCGGCATGGATGTCGAAGACTGGCCGCCAGAGAACATCGAAGATCTGGCCAAGAAATTCGAAGACAGCTTCTGAGTTGATCTTTGAAGGGGAGGGCCAAGGCCCTCCCCAAACAATTCCCGGGTTTGGCCGGGGAACGTCTGGGCTTTCCGCCCCAAGGTGAGTTGGCAACACGCATTGCCGACCTGACAAAGCAAAAACGCAATATGAAGGACTGAAATCATGCGTCACGCACGTGGCTATCGCCGCCTGAACCGTACTCACGAGCACCGTAAAGCCCTGTTCTCCAACATGGCCGGCTCCCTGATCGAACACGAACAGATCAAAACCACCCTGCCCAAGGCAAAAGAACTGCGCCCGATCATCGAAAAGATGATCACCCTGGCGAAACGCGGCGATCTGCACGCCCGTCGTCAAGCAGCGTCCAAGCTGAAGCAGGACCAGTATGTTGCGAAACTGTTCGACGTTCTGGGCCCGCGCTACAAGGACCGTCAGGGCGGCTACGTTCGCATCCTGAAAGCCGGTTTCCGTTATGGTGACATGGCGCCGATGGCGATCATCGAATTCGTCGACCGCGACACTGCCGCAAAAGGCGCAGCTGACAAAGCACGCGTTGCAGCAGAAATCGAAGTTGCTGGCGAAGAATAATATTTTCAGCCCTGAACTGGGTTGAGACTGACCCCCGCTCTGGCAACAGGGCGGGGGTTTTTCTTTGGGGGGAAGCTCAGCGCGCTTTAGCGGCAGGCCTGTTTTCGCGCTTCATAGTTAGCAATGAAGCGGGACGATGTGGAATCCGAGCAAAAGTCGATTTCGGCATTTAGGTCGCCCAATCCAGTGCCCACAAAAAGTCCGATGCCGAAAGAAAAAGCGGCGATAACGGCTGTTATTAGAAACCAAATCCAAAATCTCTTTAGGAAGTCCATCAAAGGCCTCAAAACAAACGAGGGATGTTTCGGAGCCAAGCTACTCCGGAGTTGCAAAAGGGTGCTAGACTAAATTTTCAAAGCGGCTTGTCGATTTCAGCCCCTAGTCTGGCCACAGGCCGGACCGCGCCCGACCCTCCCCCCGGGAGGGCGCTTCGCCCCCATCCAGGCTCGGGCGCTGTCCTTAGTAGAACACAGGTCGGACACAAAAAAGGGCGCCGAAGCGCCCCCGTCGGTGTCTTTACTCCGACACTTTCTTCACAAACTGGCTCTTGAGGCCCATGGGGCCGATCCCCGGCACTTTGCAGTCGATGTCGTGATCGCCCTCGACCAGACGGATGCCGCGGACCTTGGTGCCAACCTTGACCGTCGACGAGGTGCCCTTGACCTTCAGGTCCTTAATGACCGTGACGGTATCCCCGTCCGCCAGCACATTTCCTACTGCATCGCGGATCATCGGTGCGGCGGAGTCCTCGGCCGACCAGGTGTGGCCGCATTCGGGGCAGTTCAGCAGGCTGTCCATCTCGTAGGCATAGACAGAGCCGCATTCGGGGCAGGGGGGCAGGGTATCATTCATGGCTTCTCTTTAGCCGACCTGACCTATGGCCGCCAGTCTGCTGAATTGAGCAGCACGGCCCAGCCGCTTTGGCGGAATTTACGCGGCCAGACCTTGCGCCTGAAGGAATTGGATCCTAAAAGAGGTCATAATTGTTGACCTATTATCCTCCTCCTCACGCGCCACCGTTCGGCGTTTTGTAAAAGGTCTCTGTTCGATGTCTGTGATCTCCTCCTTCTTTGGGCGGCATGTGCGCCTGTTTGACCTGCAGGGTCTGGCGATTGGCGTGGTGCTGATCAGCCTTGGCATTCTGTTCCTGCAATCGGCGGGTCTGGTGACCGGGCAGGCGGCGGGGCTGTCGCTGTTGTTGTCCTATGTGCTGCCGTTCGACTTTGGCAGCATCTTTTTTGCCACCGCAGTGCCCTTCCTGGTGCTGGCCTGGGGGCAGCGCGGGGCGGCGTTTACCCTGCGCACGCTGGCGGTGGTGGTTGGCATTTCCCTGACCGTGGAGGCGCTGCACTGGCTGGTGGACATCCGCACGCCTGCGCCTTGGGCGGCGGCGATCCTTGGCGGGATCTGCTGCGGTATTGGGGTGCTGGCGGTGTTCCGGCACAATGCCTCGGCCGGTAGCCTGTCGATCCTGTCGCTGGTGATCGAGCAGCGCTATGGCATCAAGGCGGGTTGGGTGCAGCTGGCTGTGGATGCGGTGATCTTTGCCTGCACCTGTCTGGTGCTGGCGCCTATGCAGGTGCTGTGGTCCTTTCTGGCGGCGGGGATCATGAACCTGATCCTCGTGTGGAACTTTGACATCCGTCAAAGCGGCACGGGAAGCAATGCGCGCGTGGCGCGCACGGGCAGCAAAGAGCGCGTGGCGCGCTCAGGCGGCGATGGCGCGATCCCCCCGCAGCCATTTGACAAAATCCGGGTAGTCAAAGCCGAGCGACATCAGATCAATCACCAAGAGCGCCATCAGGAAAGTCGCATAAGCCCCGCTGGTTCCGCCTGAGAGCTGCGACAGGATCACGACACAAAGCGGGGTCCAGATCAGAATATGGGGCAGGGCCATCAGCTTGGAAAACCCGCGTTCGTAAAAAATGATCGGTAAATTGGGGATCATGCCGCCAATGGCCAAGAGGCCGACAAGGGGCGCGCCGGGCTGATCCAGAAAGGCCAAAGCGGCAATATTGGCGGGCGCCAGCACAAAAGCGACCCAGATTTGCACCCAGAGGGGCATTGCGCGGAAACTGCGCCAGATGTCGAACAGCATAAACCTATCCTTTTGCGGCCCCCCTCCTGGGGGCGTGACATCCATCCCAACGTCTGTGGTACAGCATCGGGCCCGTGCCCTTTGTCACATTGCGGTGAGGGGCGCGTGAGGCGCGGTCAATGGTCAAGTGAATTGCGCTTGTGGCCATAGCGTCTATGGTGGCCAAAAATCGGATCCTATTGGGCAGACCCTCATGAAACCTCTTTCGCTTTTTGATCTTCAGGGGCTCGTCTTTGGCGTGCTGATGTGCAGCCTTGGGGTGGTGTTTCTGAAGGCGGCGGGGCTGGTGACCGGGCAGACGGCGGGGCTGGCGCTCTTGTTGTCTTATGTGCTGCCTTTTGGCTTTGGCCCGATCTTCTTTGTGATTGGCGTGCCGTTTCTGATCCTCGCCTGGCGTCGCCGGGGCGCGGTTTTTGCGCTGCGCACGGTGGCGGTGGTCCTGGGGATTTCGGTCTGTTCGCAGGTGCTGCCGCAATTCCTGTCCTTTGCGCGGCTGGACACATGGTTGGCGGCACTATTGGGCGGGATCTGTTCGGGGGCCGGGCTGATCGCGATTTTCCGGCACAATGCCTCGGCCGGGGGGATGACGATCTTGGGCATCCTTATCGAACAGCGCACCGGCTTTAAGGCGGGCTGGTTTCAGGTCTGTGTTGACGCCTGTGTCTTTGCAGTCTCGGCGCTGGTGCTGAGCGCGGATCAGCTGCTGTGGTCGTTCCTCGGCGCGATGGTGACGAACTTCTGTATCGTATGGAACTTTGACGTGGCGCAGTCGGGCACCGGGCGTCCCGGCTATGGGCGTGCGACGCCTTCGGGCGAAGAAGACAGCCGCACTTAGCGCCGGTTGAAGAACAGCACCACCTGACGCGCCTGTCGCTGGAACAGACCGGGGGTGGCGACGACCGGGGTGGTTTCGGTCTGGTCGATCAGGCGCAGGGCCAGCCAGACCGCCAGAAGCCCAAAGATCAACCCGCCCAGAGCCTGCCCCACCAAGGCCCCCGGCGCCCCCCAGAGCTGCGCACCCACCCACACAAAGGGGATCGTCCCCACCGTATGTCGGCCCCAGTTCAGCCATGTGGAATAAAACGGCCGTCCAAGGTTGTTGAAACAGGCGTTGGCGACAAACAGCGCCCCGTTGAAAAAGAACATCAGCGCCAGCGGTCCGCAGAACAGGTAGATCAGCGTCTGCGCGTCGCCTGTGGCGTTGAACAGCGCAATGACATGATCGCGCAGCAAAAACAGCAGCAGCGCCATGGCGACAACAAACAGCCCGGTAAAGATCAGCGAATCCCGCAGGGTCTGGCGCACGCGGGGCAGCTGTCCGGCCCCGAAGTTCTGCCCGACAATGGGTCCAATCGCCCCAGAGAGCGCGAAAATCGTGGCAAAGGCCAGCGGCGTCATACGGCCGACAATGGCCATGCCGGCGACCGCCTCTTCGCCGAATTCGGCCATGGCGCGGGTGACATAGGCTTGGCCCACAGGGGTGGCCAGCTGCGTCAGAATGGCGGGCAGCGCGATGGCGGCAATCGGGGGCAGATCCCGCAGAAAGGCAAGCGGCCGCGGCCAGCGCAGACCGCCGTGATGGCGAAAGATCGGCGCCAGAGCAAAATAGGCCATCGCGATCCGTGCCGCGACCGAGGCCAGCGCTGCCCCGGTCAGTTCCAGATCCAGTCCAAAAATCAGGATCGGGTCCAGCACCGCATTGACCAGACCGCCTGCGATGGTGGCCATCATCGCGCGTCGGGCATCGCCATGGGCGCGCAGGATCGCCCCCCCCGCCATGCCGATCAGCAGGAACGGCAGGCTGGGGACAATGATCTGCAGGTAATGCACCGCCAGGTCATGGGGGCGCCCGGAGGCCCCGACCAGTGATACAAGCGTCTCCAAGGACAGCCAAATGAGCACCACAAAGCCTGCGCAGGCAAGACCGCCCGCCAGCAGCGCATGGGACGCCCGCGCCTGCGCTTGCGCTGCATTGCCCGCGCCAAGCGCGCGGGCGACCAGCGCGCCGGCCGCAATGGCCACGCCAATATTGAACGAGGTGGTGAAAAACAAAATCGCCGCCGCATAGCCGACAGCCGCGGCCAATTCGTCCTTCCCCAACATGGAGATGAAGATCATATCGACGAAATCCACCGCAAAAACCGCCATCAAACCAAGCGAGGCGGTGAAGGACATCACGGTGATATGGCGGAATAAATTGCCGCTGAGGAATTTTGCCTGTTCCGCCATGGGGGCCTCCGTTGGGTGGTCTTTCCCATGTAGGCACACCCCCTGCCGGAGCCTAGAAAAAAACACAAGCAAGGGGTGAAAATAGGGGATCGACAGTTTTCCGAATCTCCGTTAGCGTCCGTCACATGAACATGACCCGCCCTCAATCCTATGCCGCATTCTGGTATTTTTATTATCCGAGCCATCAGGCGGTCGGAGGGTCAGTCGCGCTGTAAAGAAAGAGCGACAACAGACACCAGATACCAACCGCCCCAGGATCCCGGGCGGTTTTTTTGTATCTCACGCCTGAGGATCAAGACGGGGCCTGACACAGATTAAACACTGACAGGACACCGAAAATGACCAAGCAAACTCAGGACATCCGGATCAACGACATGCAGGAACTGATCTGCCCCGAAGCGCTCGAGGTGAAGCATCCGCTTACCGATGCGGCGCGCAAAACCGTGCTGGAGGCGCGCGCGCGCATTCAGGACATTCTGCACGGCCGCGACGACCGTCTGGTGGTGGTCGTGGGGCCCTGTTCGGTCCATGACCCAGAGGCCGCGATGGATTATGCCCGCCGCCTCGCGCCGCTGCGCGCGGAACTGGGCGACCGGCTGGAAATCGTCATGCGCGTCTACTTTGAAAAACCGCGCACCATTGCGGGCTGGAAGGGTCTGATCAATGACCCGGATCTGGATGGGTCGTTCCGCATCAATAAGGGCCTGTCCAAGGCGCGCCAGCTGTGTCTGCAGGTGAATGAAATGGGCCTGCCGGTGGGCACCGAATTCCTCGACACCGCTGTGCCGCAGTACCTGGATGATCTGGTGTCCTGGGCGGCGATTGGCGCACGCACCACCGAAAGCCAGATCCACCGCGAGATGGCCTCGGGCCTGTCCTGCCCGGTGGGGTTCAAGAACGGCACCCGTGGCAATGTGCAGATCGCCATTGATGCGGTGCGTTCAGCCGCGACGCCGCATCATTTCATGGCGATGGCGAAATCCGGTCTGGCGGCGATTGCCCATACCTCCGGCAACCCGGATTGCCACATTATCCTGCGTGGCGGTGGCGGCACCAACTTTGACGCGGACAGTGTCGACAAGGCCTGCCGCACGGCGGAAAAAGACGGCATCCGCGGTCAGGTGATGATTGACGCAAGCCACGCGAACTCTGGCAAGGATCCGGAGAAACAGCCCGAGGTGCTGGCAGATGTCGCAGGCCAGATCGCCGTGGGCGATGGCCGCATCACCGGCATTATGATCGAGAGCCACATTGTTGCGGGCCGTCAGGATCTGCCCAAAGACGGTGACCTGTCGAAACTGACCTACGGCCAGTCCGTCACCGATGGCTGCATCGGCTGGGACGACACCGTGGTGCAGCTGCGCAAACTGGCCGAAGCGGTGGAAACCCGCCGCACCGCCAGCGCCCGTCTTGCAGGTTAAGGCTGCCCGGTTCATTAGGTTTTGCGCGCCCCATTCCTCCCCGAGGGGGCGCGCAAGTCTTGGCGGTCGCGCGCTCCTCACGTTGTGCGGCCTCAGACGAGGAGCGCACCCTGCGGGGTGCGCTTTGCTTTTGGTGTGCGCTTTGGCTTGCATTAGGGGCTTTGGCTTCGCATATCCTCTTTGCACCAAAGAGGAATCACAATTGATGCTGCGCGCCCTGTTCTTAGCCGTTTCACTGATGTTGCCGACCCTTGCGCTGGCTGAAACCCGCGTGCCGCAGTCGCAGGCCGAGATCGCCATGGGGTTTGCCCCGGTGGTCAAACAATCTGCCCCTGCGGTTGTGAACATCTACGCCAAGATCGTGCGTCAGGGGCAGACCCGCAGCCCTTTTGCGGGCGATCCCTTCTTTGACGAATTTTTCCGCGGCCTGACCCAGCCACGGCCGCGGGTTCAGAACTCGCTCGGCTCTGGTGTGATCCTGTCGGCGGACGGGCTGGTGGTGTCGAATTACCATGTGGTTGGCATGGCCACCGACATTCGCGTGGTCACCAATGAACGCCGCGAATACCGGGCCGAGGTGATCCTGGCCGACAAGGACAGCGATCTGGCGCTGCTGCGGCTGGAAGGGGCCGAAGACCTGCCGTTTCTGCACCTGCGCGACAGTGACCGCGTCGAGGTCGGAGAGCTGGCGCTTGCGATTGGCAACCCCTTTGGGGTGGGGCAGACCGTGTCGTCGGGGATTATCTCCGGGTTGGCGCGCACTGGCTCCGGCGGCGGGCAGGGGTTTGGGTATTTCATCCAGACCGACGCGCCGATCAACCCCGGCAATTCGGGCGGTGCGCTGATTGATATTCGGGGCGATCTGATCGGGATCAACACCCGTATCCTCAGCCGATCCGGCGGGTCCAATGGCATTGGCTTTGCGATTCCGGCGAATTTGGTCTCTGAATTTTTGCGACAAGCCGAGGTGGGCACCGAGGAATTCCAACGCCCCTGGGCGGGCATGAGCGGGCAAAGCGTGGATTATGATCTGGCGGAAGCCCTGGGGCTAGAGCGCGCCGATGGTATGCTGATTTCCGAGCTTCATGACCAAAGCCCCTTTGCCGAGGCAGGCTTTCGCGTCGGGGATGTGGTGCTGGCCGTGGATGGGTTGTCGGTGACGTCTCCGGCGGAAATGGTGTTTCGCCTGACGGTGGCGGGATTGGGCAATACGGCTGAGGTCACGCGCCTGCGCGCAGGCAAGGTGAGCACTCATGACATTCCGCTGCAGGTCGCACCGGGCGGGGATGAGCTGCGCACGCTAACGCTGAATGATCGCGCCGCGTTGCCGGGGCTGACCGTGGCCGATCTGACGCCCAAGCTGGTGTCGCAGATGCAGTTGCCGCTGGACACCAAAGGCGTGGTTGTCACCGACCCCGGCCCTGTGGCCGCGCGGGTGGGGGTGCAGCCCGGCGATGTGATTTTGGCGGTCAATCGCGCCACGCTGGAACGGGCCGAGGATCTGCCGGATTTCCTGGCGGAAGCGGGCCGGTGGGTCCGTCTGGACGTGCAGCGCCGTGGGCGTCACGTGCAATTGCGGTTCCGGCTCTGATGGCGGATCTCTTCGATAGCGGCGCGCCCAAAGGGATCGACACGCCGGATCCGGGCCGCGCAGCACCGCGCCCGCTGGCGGACCGGTTGCGGCCGCAGTCCCTGGGCGAGGTGATCGGGCAGGAACAGGTGCTGGGGCCAGAGGCGCCGCTGGGTGTCATGCTGGCCGCGGGGTCGCTGTCATCGCTGATTTTCTGGGGGCCGCCGGGGGTGGGCAAGACCACCATTGCGCGGCTGCTGGCGCAGGAAACGGACCTGCATTTTGTGCAGATCTCTGCCATCTTTACCGGCGTGCCGGATCTGAAAAAGGTCTTTGAAGCCGCCAAGGTACGCCGCCAGACCGGGCAGGGCACGCTGCTGTTTGTGGACGAGATCCACCGTTTCAACAAAGCGCAGCAGGACGGGTTTCTGCCGCATATGGAAGACGGCACGATTTTGCTCGTTGGCGCCACAACAGAGAACCCCAGTTTTGAACTGAACGCCGCGGTGCTGTCCCGCTCGCAGGTGCTGGTGCTGGAACGCCTGTCAGACGATGATCTAGAACGGTTGACCGCGCGCGCAGAGGCCGAACTGGGCCGGGCGCTGCCGCTGACGCCCGATGCGCGATCCGCACTTCAGGAAATGGCCGATGGCGATGGGCGGGCGCTCTTGAACCTGATCGAACAGGTTGCGGCGTGGCGTGTCAGTGACCCCCTGGGCCGCGAGGCGCTGTCGACGCGGTTGATGAAACGCGCCGCGAAATACGACAAGTCCGGGGATGAGCATTATAACCTGATTTCGGCGCTGCATAAATCCGTGCGCGGATCAGACCCGGATGCAGCGCTGTATTGGTATGCGCGGATGTTGGAGGGCGGCGAAGACCCCCGCTATCTGGCGCGGCGCTTGACGCGGATGGCGGTGGAAGACATCGCGCTGGCCGACCCGCAGGCGCAGGCGATCTGCCTGCAGGCCTGGGAGACCTATGAACGCCTTGGCAGCCCCGAAGGGGAACTCGCGCTGGCGCAGGCGGTGATCTATCTGGCGCTCGCGCCGAAAACCAATGCGGGCTACATGGCCTATAAGGCGGCGCGGCGGTTGGCAAAACAGACCGGGTCGCTGATGCCGCCCAAACATATCCTCAATGCGCCGACCAAGCTGATGGAGGATCAGGGCTATGGCACGGGCTATGATTACGACCACAACGCGGAAGATGGGTTTTCGGGCCAGAATTACTTCCCGGATGGGATCGAACGGCCGACGCTATATGATCCGGTGGAACGCGGGTTTGAGCGGGATTTGAAAAAACGCGTCGAGTATTTCGCCAAACTGCGCGCGCAGCGGGGCGGCTAGGGCCTATCCCAACACCCGCACCCATGTGCCCATGCCGGCCATATGGTGGCCCAGCATATGGCAGTGAAACAGCCAGTCGCCGGGGTTATGGGCCTGAAAGGCGATGTCGCGGGTGTCCCCCGGTTGCATCAACAGCGTATCGCGCAGGGGGCCAAGCTGGCCATCCGGCAGCACCTCGGCAAAATGCATGCCGTGCAGATGCATCGCATGCGGCCAACGGGTGGTGTTGCGCAGGGTCACGCGGATGGTTTCGCCAAGGTTGGCGGTGACCAGCGGCTCGGCGGGGCGGCCCACATGGCCGTTGAAGGCCCAGAACTTGCCGATTTGCGCCAAGGCCCGCCCGTCGAGTGCGACGCCATCCAGCTGTGCCTTTTGCAGCCAAGCCATGGCGCCACCTTCCATGGTCAGATCGACGTTGCGAGCCTGTGTCAGGTCAATCGGGAAGTCGGGGTTTGGCGGCAGAGGGGGCGGCGCGGGGCGCGCTGTGCCTGCGCCCGAGACCAGAAAACGCGCCTGCTCAAACCCGCCGTCGCGGTCGAAATGGATCAGAAAGGCATCTTCGCCTGCGGCGGCGGTCACATCGACAAACAGGTCAACGCGTTGCGCCGGGGCGAGCGTGATGCGGTCAGGTAGGTTCTGCGGCGCAGGTAACGGCATCCCATCCAGCGCCATGATCCAGCCGCGCAGCCCTTGCAGCCCCAGCGTGAAAATCCGCGCATTGGCGCTGTTGATGAGGCGCAGGCGCAGGCGGTTGCCTTGTTGGACCGGATAGGCGGCCTGCATCGTGCCATTGGTCAGCAGCACATTGCCCAAGCGCCCGCCGTGCGACAGGTCGTGGCCATTGTCGAAGCCCTCGGAAATCGCGGCCTCGCGGGTCAGGCGCATGTCGTCGAGCATTAGGGTCAGGTCCTGATCCACATCCGGGGCTTCGGCCTCATTGACAATCAGCGGCCCTTGGAGGCCGCGTTCGACCTGCTCGATCGCCTGCGCGTGGGAGTGATACCAATAGGTGCCCGCGTCGGGCAGGGCGAAATCATAGTCAAAGCGCGCGCCGGGGGCGATCGGGTCCTGCGTGATGCCGGGCACGCCGTCCATCGTGTTCTGGATCCGGATGCCATGCCAGTGCAGCGCGCTGGGCTGAGGCAGGTCGTTCTGGACCGTGACCCGCAGCCGGTCCCCTTGGGCCGCATGCAGGGCCTCACCGGGCAGGCGGCCATTGATGGTCCAAAGATCAGTGGCAGGATAGCCCTCGGGCGCGATCTGCTGTGTTGAGGGCATCAGGCGCAGCAGCTGCGGCGTCCCATTGGCCTGCGCCAGGGACGGAAAGGCGGGCAGGGTCGCCATCCCGGCGAGAATCTGGCGGCGGCTGAGGCGCGGTTGTGGCATGTGGGCTTCCTTTGGTTTCCCAAAAACACTAGGCGCGGCGGGGCAAAGGGCAACCCGTCCACCCACTGGAAGCTTTGCAGAAACTGCAGCGCCGCCCTGCATAAGAGGTGCCAACGGCCCGGCACGCTTGACATCTTCCCCCCGGCGGGCGAAGGGCGGCATATGTTTATGTCTGTTCTTCAAGTGGCCCTTGGCGGCGCGATTGGCGCAAGCCTGCGATACCTCGCCGGTGTTGGCGTGCTGCGCGCGCTGGGGGCGGGGCCGTTTCCCGTGGCGGTGCTGGGGTGCAATATCCTCGGCTCGTTCCTGATGGGCGTCTTTGTGGTGGTGGCGGCGCAACGCGGTCTGACCCATCTGTCGCCTTTTGTGATGACCGGGATCCTGGGTGGGTTCACCACCTTTTCGGCCTTTTCGCTTGAGACCATGACCTTGATGGAGCGCGGTGACATTGCCCCCGCGCTTCTATATGTTGCCCTGTCTGTGGGCCTGTCCGTTGGTGGGCTGGCCTTGGGGTTGATGGCTGCCAGAGGAGTCCTGCTATGAGCGGCGTGCAAATGATTACCGTCACCGAAGACGATGGCGGCCAGCGCCTGGACCGGTGGCTGCGGCGGCTGTTTCCCCATGTGAATCAGGGGCGTGTTGAAAAGATGTGCCGCAAAGGCGAACTGCGCGTGGACGGGGGCCGGGTGAAGGCCAACACCCGTGTGGAAACCGGACAGGTCGTGCGCGTGCCGCCGCTGCCTGCAACGGATCTGAAACCGGCAGAGCCGCGCGAGATGAAGATCTCGGACGCGGATGCAAAGATGATGCGCGACGCGGTGATCTATAAAGATGACGATGTGATCGCGATCAACAAACCGGCGGGTCTGGCGGTGCAGGGCGGATCCGGCACCACCAAACATGTCGATGGCCTGTCGGCGGCCTTGCAGTTTGATGCGGAAGAAAAACCGCGTCTGGTGCACCGTCTGGACAAGGACACATCCGGCGTTCTGGTGCTGGCGCGCACCCGCAAGGCAGCCCAAGGGCTGACCGCGGCCTTCCGTCACAAAGACACCCGCAAGATCTACTGGGCCTTGGTGGCGGGTGTGCCGACGCCCTATCTGGGTGAGATCAAGACCGGTCTGGTCAAGGCTGGTGGTCACGGCAAATCGGGCGAGGGCGAGAAGATGATCGCCGTGCACCCCGATGAGATCCGCGACACGCCCGGTGCAAAACGGGCGCATACCTATTACGCGACCCTCTACCGTGTGGCGAGCCGCGCCAGCTGGGTTGCGATGGAGCCGATCACCGGCCGCACCCACCAGCTGCGGGCGCATATGGCGGGGCTGGGTCATCCGATCATTGGCGACGGCAAATATGGTGGCTCGGGTCAGGAAAACCTTGGCGATGGCTGGGGCGCGCAGATTGGCGGGATTATCTCCAAGAAACTGCACCTGCACGCGCGCCGTCTGCAGTTCCAGCATCCGGTGACACAGAAGGTCATCACCGTGGAGGCCGAGCTGCCGAGCCATATGAAAGAAAGCTGGGACACCTTTGGCTGGGAGCCCTGCATGGCCGCCGACGACCCGTTTGAAACCCTGTTCTAACCAGCGCGGGGGCTTGGCATGACGGGCACGCCGCTGAAGCTGGTTCTGTTTGACGTCGATGGCACCCTGGTGGACAGCCAGGGCACCATTGTCGCCTGTATGGCGCAGGCGTTTGCGGCCGAAGGCGTGATAGCGCCCACACGGGAGGAGATCCTGTCGATTGTGGGCCTGTCCTTGCCACAGGCGCTGGCGCAACTTGCGCCCGCGCAGTCCGAGGCCGTGCAGGCGCAGATCGTCGAAGGTTACAAGATTGCTTACAAGGCCACGCGGGAACGCATGGGGCCGGATCATTCACCGCTTTATCCCGGTGCGCGGGCCTGTCTGGAGGCGCTGCACAGCGTGCCGGAATTTCTGCTGGGGGTGGCCACGGGCAAATCCCAGCGCGGGCTTGATGGGCTGATCGACGGGCATGGGCTGCATATGTTTGTGACCCGGCAGGTGGCGGATCATCACCCGTCGAAACCGCATCCCAGCATGGTGCTGACAGCGCTGACAGAGACCGGCGTGCAGCCCGAACACTGCGTGATGATTGGCGACACCACCTTTGACATGCAAATGGGCCGGGCCGCCGGTGTCACCACCATTGGCGTCGACTGGGGCTATCACCCGTCGGGGCGTTTGGACGGCGACTATCTGATCTCTGACTACAGCGCGCTGCTGCCGCTGTTGAACGATATATGGAAAGACTGACGACATGAGCGAGTGGAAACAGAAACGGTTCTGGAAAGAAGTCTCTGTGGTGGAAGAGGCGCGCGGCTTTGCCGTGGCGCTGGATGGGCGCAAGGTCAAGACGCCTGCGAAATCCGCACTGGTGGTGCCGACCCGCAAAATGGCCGAGGCCATTGCCGCAGAATGGGACGCGCAGGACGAGGGCGTGGACCCGCTGACCATGCCGTTTACCCGATCGGCCAATGCGTCGATCGACAAGGTGACGGTGCAGTTTGCCGAGGTCGCCGACATGCTGGCCGAATATGGCGACAGTGACCTTCTGTGTTACCGCGCCGATGGCCCCGAAGGGCTGGTGGCCCGTCAGGCCGAGGTCTGGGACCCGCTGCTGGACTGGGGGGCAGAGGCGCTGGGCGCACGGCTGGAGCCGCGCACCGGCATTCTGCACGAAGGTCAGGACGCGGCGGCTCTTGCAGCTTTGCGAAAGCGGGTCCACGGGTTCACCGCCTTTGAACTGGCGGCCTTTCATGACCTCGTTGGGATTTCCGGATCACTGATTCTTGGTTTTGCAGCGGCACTTGATCATCTGGAAGTTGATGCGCTGTGGGAAGCTTCCCGTTTGGACGAACGTTGGCAGGAAGAACAGTGGGGCATTGATGAAGAAGCGCGCAGCATGGAGGGTGAAAAGAAAAAGAGTTTCGCCCATGCAGTGGCCTTCTTCCGCAGCTGTTCTGAATAGCCCTGCGCAAGAATCTTCGAATGCTTGGCGCTAACACGCTGAAAAGGAGAAGGTTCTTGCAAAAAAAATCGGGCATGAGATTGGATCCCAAAATCTGATCAAACTTTGTGAGGGCAGCATCATTTCCAGTGATGCTGCCCTTGACCTTTCCGGGAGAATGCGCTCAGACTTCCCTCGCGGCTTGGCTCAATCACGCCGCATCCTGTCGCAAATGTGCTTGCTTCGCTGAAACCCCAACACCGGGCAATTGCAGGCAAGTCAGGGGCGAAGGGGAAAATCACCACCGATACAGGTGGGACCACAGGAAGAGGTAAAAATGAAGAAATCCTACATTCTGGGCGCGCTGACCGTTGCGACCCTGTCCGCTGGTGCAGCTGCGGCTGGCACCCTGGACGATGTAAAAGCACGCGACAAACTGCAGTGCGGCGTCAACACCGGCCTGGTCGGGTTTGCATCCCCTGATGCAAACGGCGAATGGCAAGGCTTTGACGTGGCTGTTTGCCGCGCGATCGCAGCTGCGGTTCTGGGCGACAGCTCCAAGGTCGAGTTCATCTCCACCACCGGTAAGACCCGCTTCACCGCGCTGGCTTCCGGCGAGATCGACGTTCTGGCGCGTAACACCACTTGGACCTTCTCGCGCGATGTTGACCTGAAGTTCGAATTCACCGGCGTGAACTACTACGACGGTCAAGGCTTCATGGTTCCCAAAGATCTGGGCGTGTCCTCTGCGAAGGAACTGGACGGTGCAACCGTTTGTATCCAGACCGGCACCACCACCGAGCTGAACCTGGCGGACTTCTTCCGCGCCAACAACATCTCTTACGAGCCGGTTCCGATCGAAACCGATTCTGAGGCGCAGCAGCAGTATCTGGCCGGTGCATGTGACACCTACACCACCGACGCATCTGGTCTGGCCGCAACCCGCGCGACCTTCGACGATCCGGGCGCGCATGTTGTTCTGCCGGAAATCGTTTCCAAAGAGCCGCTGGGCCCGCTGGTCCGTCATGGCGACGCAGAGTGGGGCGACATTGTCCGCTGGACTCTGAACGCGCTGATCGCAGCTGAAGAGCTGGGCGTGACCTCTGCAAATGTTGCTGAGCTGTCTTCGGGCACCGGTAACCCGGAAATCAACCGCCTGCTGGGGACCGAAGGCACCCTGGGCGAGATGCTGGGTCTGGACGCAGAATGGGCCAAGCGCGCGATCATGGTCTCCGGCAACTACGGTGAGATCTTTGCCAAGAACATCGGTGTCGACACACCGGTTGGTCTGGCACGCGGCCTGAACGCACAGTGGACCGAAGGTGGTCTGCTCTACGCTCCGCCGTTCCGTTAATTTGACCTTCGGGGAAGGGCGCGGTTTCACACCGCGCCCTTTCTGCAAGTAAGTGCTGCGCGCCGTGCAGAGTGGGGCAAACCTCACCAAGATCCGCGCGACAGACCACGGGGATAATCTTATATGTCGACTTTGACCGACCCGCCGAAAGACAACTTTCGGCTGTCCATGCTGTTCAACGACACCCGCTACAGATCACTGACCTTCCAGGCCATTGCGGCCATACTGGTTGCGCTGTCGATCTTTTATCTGGGGTCCAACCTGCTGACCAACTTGGAAGAAGCAGGTCTGAACATCTCTTTTGCGTTCTTCCAGAACCCGGCTGGTTACGATATCAACCAGCGTCTGGTTGAATATAGCAGCCAATCCAGCCACGGCCGTGCCGCCCTTGTGGGCGCGCTGAACACACTGCTGGTCGCCTTCCTGGCCTGTATCACCGCCACCATCTTCGGGGTGGTTGCCGGTGTTCTGCGCCTGTCGAAGAACTGGCTGATTTCCAAGCTGATGGCTGTCTACGTCGAGATCTTCCGGAACATTCCGGTGCTGATCTGGATCATCATCATCTTCACCATCATGACCGCTGTCATGCCCGCACCGCGCGCGTTCCGGGGCGACGATGCCACGGCCTCGATGCTGTTGGACATGTTCGCCTTCACCAACCGCGGCGTCTACATTCCGATGCCGTACTTTGAGCATGGCCTCTTTGCCAGCGCCCAGGGCAATTGGCTGTTGGTGATTGCGGGGCTGATCGGGTCTTTCTTTGGTGCGCGTGCGATCAACCGCTGGGCCGCTGCCAAACAGGAAGCCACCGGCGAGCGTCCGAAAACCCTGCTGCCGCTCCTGGCGGTCTGGTTTGTGCCGCTGATCGTCTTGATGTTCGTCCTGGGACTGGCGTGGGAACTGCCTGCGCTCAAGGGGTTTAACTTCAAAGGCGGTATCAAGGTCGGCGGTCCGCTGATCGCACTGTGGTTCGCGCTGTCGATTTACACCGGGGCTTTCATTGCGGAAAACGTCCGTGCCGGTATTCAGGCTGTGTCCAAGGGCCAGACCGAGGCCGCCGCAGCGCTGGGTCTGCGCCCAAGCCGCGTGATGAACCTGGTGGTTCTGCCGCAGGCGCTGCGGGTGATCATTCCGCCGCTGATCTCGCATTACCTGAACATCACCAAGAACTCCTCTCTGGCGATTGTTGTGGGCTATGCGGACATTACCGCGACCCTGGGTGGCATTACGCTGAACCAGACCGGCCGGGCGATTGAGTGCGTGCTTTTGCTGATGGCGTTCTACCTCACCGTGTCACTGGTCACATCGCTGGTGATGAACTTCTACAACGCATCCGTGAAGCTGAAGGAGCGCTGAGATGAGCGAACAAAATTCCGTCGCCTTCGTCGCCACCGAAAGCATCCCGCCGTCGCCGCCGCCTGCCAACCAGACGGGCGTGGTCAAATGGCTGCGCGAGAACCTGTTCTCCAACTGGCAGAGCAGCCTCCTGACGCTGGTGTCGCTCTATCTGATCTATGTGATCCTGAGCACCTTCCTGCCGTGGGTTTTGAACGGGGTCTGGACCACGTCGAGCCTGACTGAATGTCGCGAGGTTCTGGAGGGCCGCTTTGGGGCCTGTTTCTCGGTCCTGACCGAGCGCTGGAACCAGCTGCTGTTTGGCTTCAACTATCCCAGCGACCAATACTGGCGTCCGACACTGGCCTTTGTGTTCATGTTGATCGCCATTGCTCCGGTGCTGTTCTTTGACCTGCCGCGCAAGATGCTGGCGTTCACCGTGGCCTATCCCTTTGTCGCCTTCTGGCTGATCTGGGGTGGCACCATTATGGCGCCGATCGTGGCCTTTTTGGGCTGTGCGGCTGCGGCGTTTGTGTTTGGCGCTTACGGCAAGAACAACTTTGCCCTTGGGTTTATCGGCGCCATCGTTGCGGCCTTTGCGGTCTGGATCATTGGCACGATGCTGATCCCTGATGGGGCCAATGAGGGCGCATGGCTGGAACATGTCCCGTCGCGTGACCTTGGTGGCTTTATGCTGAACATGATGCTGGGCGTCACCTGTGTGTCGCTGTCGATCCCGCTGGGCATTGCCCTGGCGCTGGGCCGTCAGTCGAACATGCCGCTGATCAAGGGCATGTGCGTGATCTTCATTGAGTTCGTCCGGGGCGTGCCGCTGATCACGCTGTTGTTTGTGGCGTCCGTGATGCTGAGCTACTTCTTCCCGCCGGATGCAAACGTCGACCTGTTTGTGCGCGTTGTGATCATGATGACCCTGTTCTCTGCGGCCTATGTGGCCGAGGTGATCCGGGGTGGTCTGGCCGCTTTGCCAAAGGGGCAGTACGAGGCAGCTGACAGTCTGGGTCTGGATTACCCGCAGGCCATGCGCCTGATCATCCTGCCGCAGGCACTGAAGATCTCTATTCCGGGCATCGTGAACGTTGCTGTGGGTCTGTTCAAAGACACCACGCTGGTTTCCGTGATCTCGCTCTTTGATCTGGTCGGCATGATCCGTGGCCCGATCCTGGGCGGGTCTGCTGAATGGAATGGCGTCTACTGGGAGCTTTGGGGCTTTGCGGCCTTGCTGTTCTTCGTCGTCTGCTACGGCATCTCTCAATATTCTCAGTGGCTGGAGCGTCGTCTCGCCACCGATCACCACTAAGGAGTTCAAGATATGTCTGAACTGGCAATCGAACGCGAAATCGACCGCTCCAAGATGCAGGTCTCGGATGAGGTCGCGATCCAAATCTCTGGCATGAACAAGTGGTACGGATCGTTCCACGTGCTGCGGGATATCAACCTGACCGTCAATCGCGGCGAGCGGATCGTGATTGCGGGCCCGTCCGGGTCCGGTAAATCCACCCTGATCCGCTGCTTGAACGCGCTGGAAGAACACCAGCAGGGGCAGATCATTGTTGATGGGACCGAGCTGACCTCGGACCTGAAAAACATCGACAAGATCCGGTCCGAGGTTGGCATGTGCTTTCAGCACTTCAACCTGTTCCCGCATCTGACCATTCTGGAAAACTGCACGCTGGCGCCGATCTGGGTCCGTAAGGTTCCCAAGAAAGAAGCCGAAGAACGCGCGATGCATTTCCTTGAGAAGGTGAAGATCCCCGATCAGGCGCATAAATATCCGGGCATGCTGTCCGGTGGTCAGCAGCAGCGTGTGGCGATCGCGCGGTCCCTGTGCATGATGCCGCGCATTATGCTGTTTGATGAACCGACCTCGGCGCTGGATCCGGAGATGATCAAAGAGGTGCTCGACACCATGATCGAACTGGCGGAAGAGGGCATGACCATGCTGTGCGTGACCCACGAGATGGGCTTTGCCCGTCAGGTGGCAAACCGCGTGATCTTCATGGCGGACGGTCAGATTGTGGAGCAGAACGAACCGGAAGAGTTCTTCAACAACCCGCAGTCCGAACGCACCCAGCAGTTCCTGAGCCAGATTCTGGGCCACTAAGGCGGTCCCTGATTTAGGCTCCTGAAAAAGACGCAACGAAAAGGCCGGTTTTGTCCGGCCTTTTTCTTTTTTGGTCGCATCCAGACTTGTTCCACCCGCGCAGCGCTGCCAGAAGGAGGCGTTCTCAGGGCGGGGCGAAATTCCCCACCGGCGGTAAGCAGCAATGTAAGCCCGCGAGCGCCTCGGGCACTGCCCGGGGGTCAGCAGATCAGGTGCAACTCCTGAGCCGACGGTAACAGTCCGGATGGAAGAGAGACAGCGCGCGGCGCAGGCAACTGGTTCTTTGGACCGGACGCATGGGCCCGCGTGTAATCGCCTTGGGTGTCGTGTCACATGCACAGGAGATTACCGATGACACAAACCCGATACGCATTCATCAAAGCCGGCTGGCATGCCGATATTGTCGATCAGGCGCTGGTTGGCTTTCAGGAGCTGATCCCGGCCGATCAGATTGATGTCTTTGACGTCCCCGGCGCCTTTGAAATGCCGCTGATGGCGCGCGATCTGGCGCGCTCTGGCCGCTATGCAGCTGTGGCCGCAGCGGCGCTGGTGGTGGATGGTGGCATCTATCGCCATGACTTTGTGGCCCAAGCCGTGGTCGATGGCCTGATGCGCGCGGGGCTGGACAGTGACGTGCCGGTTCTGTCGGTGTCGCTGACCCCGCATCACTTCCAAGAGACCGCGCATCACATTGCGATCTACCGCGACCATTTCGTCCAGAAGGGCCGCGAGGCGGCGCAGGCGGCGCTGAAGATCACCGAGACCCGCCGCCTGATCGCGCAATAATGTCAGCGCAGGGAAGCTGGGCTTCGCGCCTGGCTTCCTGCTATGCTCTGGGTTGAAATCAACTGGGAGCTTCACCGTGAGTGACGAGCGATACATTGTGACCGCAGCCGAGATTGCGGCTGCTGAAGGCACAGCCAAAACCCATTTTCTGAATGATGGTGCCAAGCGCGCCAATATCTCGCTTGGGGATATGACGGGCCTGACGGGCCTTGGGTTTCATCTTATTGAGGTGCAGCCGGGGTTCGAGAGCACCGAATACCATGTGCACCACCACGAGGACGAATGCACCTTTGTTCTGTCTGGTTCTGGCGAGGTGGTGATTGGTGACGAGACCCATGCCATTGGGCCTGGCGATTTCATTGGCTACCGGGCGGGCGGGCTGGCGCATACGATGAAGAACACCGGCAGTGACGTTCTGCGCTGTATTGTGGTGGGCCAGCGGCTGGACCACGACGTGGCGGATTATCCCAATAAAGGTAAGCGCATCTTCCGCAATCAGGGGCTGCCCTGGACCCTTGTGAATCACGATGCGCTGGAAGAATTGGGCGGGACCGTCGGCAAGAAATAAACGGTTCTAAAAGCGGTTAGACGGGTTCCGCCAACAGTTCGCGCGGGACCACAAAATCCAGAACCCGGCCTGTGCCAAGGCGCAGGTCGGACCATTTGCAGATCTCGAACTGGATCAGGGTGGTCGCGCCGGTCGGGTAGTCCTCGAACCTTGCGTGGTCTGGTGTGTGATCCACCAGCTGATGGGCAAATTCGGCAATGCCGGGATTATGACCCAACATCAGAACCCGTTCGGCTTCGGCTTCCTGTAGGGCGCGCAGCATGACCTCGGGCGTGGCCAGATAAAGCCGTTCGGTGAAGGTCTCGGCAATCGACAGTTCCATCAGCGCCAGTGTTTCGCGGGTCCGGGCCGCCGAGGAGGACAGCGCCTGCTGCGGGCGCTGGCCTGCGGGCAGGGCGCGGATCCAGTCGCCCAGAACGCCGGCCGATTTGCGGCCACGGGCATTCAGCGGGCGGGCATGATCTGAAGGGGTCTGGGTGCTCCAGTCAGATTTTGCGTGGCGGGTCAGGATCAGGGTCAAGGACATGGGCGCTCGCTTCTTATGGTATGTGGTTTTGGTTCAGGCGGGGGTCTTTATGGTTGGCGTTGAGGGGCACAGGTTGGCAAAGAAAGCCTGCATGTGGTGGGCGTTCTGGCCGGGGTCGCGCTGGGCGCCTGCACTGAGCGGGCAGGCACGTCGGGCCAAGCAGCCGCCGGACAGGCAGGGAGCGCCTGCGGGCTGCGCAAGACGGGTGCCACAGGCCGCGACATTATAGGGACCGCCCTCGGGCATGGCCCCGACCGGGCAGGCCGACAGGCAGGCGCGGCTTTCACAGCTGTCGCAGGGCGGCGCTGTGCGGGCCGGGGTTGGGGTTGCAAAGTCATCTTCAAATTCGAGCGCCCCGCGCAGGGAAATCATCATACCGTGTTGATCATGCACCATCATTTGCGACGGCGATGTGAAAAACCGCCCCGAACGATGGGCCCAAGCGATGAAAGGTTCATAGGGCGGCCCCCCAAAGGGAAAGCGTGCGCGGGCCCCAAGATCGGTGGCCAGAGCGGTCAAGACGCGGGTGGACCAGCGATCGATTGGGTCGGCGGCACCGTCGGCAAATTCCGGGCTGTTTCGCAGCTGCGGCCAAAACGATGGCGCCGTGCCCAAAAGGATCAGCGGGCCGGAACAATCTTGGGAAATCGCGCCATGGTTGTGAGGGGGCTGCGGGTCAAGATCGGAAGCCACAACAGCCCCCATCACGCAAAGCCCCAGAGCTTCTGCGCGCCGCTCGATCTCAAAGTACCGTGACAGCTCCTCCATGCGGTCAGTCTAAGGAGGCTGGTGGGTAAAGATCAATCCACAATTGCGAGATCGTGCCATGCCTTTGGGACGGGCAAACCTGCCCTAAAACGCAAAACAGCCCCCGAAGGGGCTGAAAGGCGGTTCAACTTTAAGCTGTGTTGAGTGGATCGGGTCAGTCGCGGATCATGGAGCCCGCACCGTGATCGGTGAACAGTTCCAGCAGAACCGCATTGGCCACGCGCCCATCCACAATGATCGCAGCGCGCACGCCGTCGCGCACGGCCTTGAGCGCGGTCTCCGTCTTGGGGATCATGCCGCCAGCGATCACGCCGTCTTGGGTCATGGCCTCGACATCTGCGGCGCTCAGCTCGGTGACCACTTCGCCGTCGTTGTTCTTGACGCCCGCAACATCGGTCAGCAGCAGCAGGCGGTCGGCTTTCAGCGCACCGGCAATGGCACCGGCGGCCGTGTCGCCGTTGATGTTGAAGGTTTCGCCCTTGGGGCCTGCGCCAATGGGGGCAATGACCGGGATCATTTCGTTTTCAAACAGCGTCGCCAAAACTTTGGTGTCGATCTTGGCGGGCGTGCCCACGAACCCGAGGTCGGGGTTGGTCTGGTCGCAGGTAATCAGCCCTGCATCCTTGCCCGACAGGCCCACGGCCTTGCCGCCCTGCGCGTTGATCGCCTGCACAATGCGTTTGTTGACGACACCGGACAGAACCATTTCCACCACTTCCATGGTGGCCGCATCGGTGACGCGCTTGCCGTTCACAAATTCGGACTTGATCGCCAGCTTGTCGAGCATGGCATTGATCATCGGGCCGCCGCCGTGGACGATCACCGGGTTCACGCCCACCTGTCGCAGCAGCACCACATCGCGGGCAAAGCTTTCCATGGCCGCGTCGCTGCCCATGGCATGGCCGCCAAGCTTGATAACAACAACGGCGTCATCATAGCGCTGCATATACGGCAGGGCAGAGGAAAGGGTTTCGGCGGTGGCGATCCAGTCACGGTTCATGTCTTGGGTTTTCATCCTGCGATTTGTCCTGAAGAAGCGCGCTGATGCAACCTTCTGCGGCGGCGGTCAAGGGCGGGCGCGTGCAATTTGGCGGCTGTCCTACCCGAAACGGCCAGATATGCCAAGATGCAGCCGCAAAGAAAGCGCAGGCTTTCCAAAATGCACGGGGCATTGCACGGGGGCTATCTGGGCGGATTGCAGCGCCGGAATAGGCTGATAGGGTTGCGGGCAACGGGCCGTGCGAATCCCCTTGAGGAAGCGCTGGATGCCTGCTGCACCCCATGTCAAAGAGGCCGATATGACCACCACAGAGGGCACATGCCCGCATCACGCTGCCGCCGATGACGCCACTGCTGCACGCCCAAAGACAGAGCGGCCCAAGACGCTGCTGCTGACGGGCGCAAGCCGGGGCATTGGCCATGCCACCGTGCGCAAATTCCACGCCGAGGGCTGGCGGGTGATCACCTGTTCGCGCCAGCCTTTCCCCGAGGAATGCCCCTGGGGCGGCGGCAAGGATGATCACGTGCAGCTGGATCTGGGCGACCCGGCGGACACCATCAATGCGGTCGGGGAAATTCAAGAGCGTCTGGACGGCAAGCTGGACGCGCTGGTCAACAATGCGGGCATTTCGCCCAAAGGCCCCGAGGGCGAACGTCTCAGCACACTGACCACCGATCTGATCGACTGGGGGCGGGTGTTTCATGTGAATTTCTTTGCCTCTGTCGTGCTGGCGCGGGGCCTGAAGGACGAGCTGGCGGCGGCCAAGGGGTCGGTCGTCAATGTGACCTCGATCGCGGGCAGCCGGGTGCATCCATTTGCAGGGGCAGCCTATGCGACCTCCAAGGCGGCGCTGGCCGCATTGACGCGCGAGATGGCCCATGACTTTGGCCCGCTGGGCGTGCGGGTGAATGCGATCGCGCCGGGAGAGGTGGAAACCGCGATCCTGTCACCCGGCACCGAGAAGATCGTGGAGAAGCTGCCCATGCGACGGCTGGGACAGCCAAGCGAGGTGGCTGACGCGATCTATTTCCTGTGCTCGGAGCAGAGCTCCTATATCTCGGGCGCTGAGATCGAGGTGAATGGGGCGCAGCACGTCTGAGGGGGCGTGCGGGGCACGGCTGCCTGCGTGCTGCCCGGAGAGGGGGCGGCCAGAGGAAGGGAGGGGCCCGGAATGCGGGCCGCCTCCCTTTTGTTTTTAGCTGAAGGCGCGCTTCAGGGCGGGAATATGCCCAAGGACCAGCAGGTCAAACGCAAGGACCGCCAGCAGTGTCAGCCCGACCAGCGGGAAGGCCAGCGAACAGAACAAGCCAATGACCACAGCGCCTTTCCAGAACGGCAGTTCCGCAGGCACCGGCGGGGCCGCCAGACGGCCTGCGCGTGCGGGGCGGCGTTTGAGCCACATGACCACGCCAGAGACGGACAGGAAAATCACGCTGAGGCAGAAGGCCATGTTCAAAATGAAATTCCACGTGCCCATCAGGCCCATGTGGAAGGGAATGCCCACGGCCATGGATTTGCCCGCCCAAGAGTAGTCTTCGTATTTCACATCCGCCAGAATCCGACCGCTGTATTGGTCGATATGGATGGTCCGATCGACAAAGGGGTCCGTGCTGTCGGAGGACATGCTGTCGCGGTTGATGGTCCAGACGCCTGTGTCACCACGGGGGAAACCGACGCGGAACCGACCCTCCATGCCGAGGTGGCGGCCCAGAATGATGACACTCTCCAAGGTCACAGAGGTCTGCGCAGGAACACCGGTCAGACCCGCAGCAGAGCCGCTTTCTGGCATCAGGGTCTGCTCCAGCGCCCAGGGCACATCATTGGTGTGGCCATGGTTCAGGGCTTCGTGGTGGGTGACATCAGACAGGGGCACATTGTCCCATTTCTGCGCCGGGAAGGTGGACCAGGCCTGGACGAATTTACCGCCCCAGATCCCAGCCCAGGCGAGGCCAGAGATCAGGAAGACGATCAGCAGAGCCGACATCCAGAAGCCGATCACCGCATGCAGGCTTTTCCAGAGGGCACGCCCCTTGGCGCGCAGATTGGGGATTAGCGCGGCGGTCCAGTTGCCACGGGGCCACCAGATGTAAAGGCCGGTCAGGACCAGTACGATCGACAGGCCTGCAGCGATTTCGATCAGCCGGTCGCCGGTGTCACCGATCAACAGCGATCCATGCATATTGTCGGCCCAGTCATACCAGCCGGTGCGGCGGTCCCAGATCTTCACGATGTCGCCGGTGTAGGGGTTCATCGCCACAAGGCGGTTGCCACCTTCTTCGGGGGCGATGCGGAAAACGGTGGCCAGATCGTCACCTTTGGGGCCGATCCATTCAACAATTGTGCCAGGTTGTGCGGCAAGGGCGGCTTCCATCTGGGCCTCAACCCGCAGCGGGGTCTCGCCCTGTTCGATGCGGATCTTTTCACCGTCGCGCCCCTGATACTGGGTCAGAAGCATCATCATCATGCCGGTCACCGCAAGCATGATCATGAAGGGGATGACATAGAGCCCTGCATAGAAATGCCAGCGCCAGGCGGCGAAATAGAACTTCTGTGCGGCGGTGCGGGTATTGAGGTCTGTGGTCTGTTGAGAAGGGGCCTGCGCGCGCGTTGCGGGCGCAGCCTCAGAAGAGTGGCTGAGTGCCATAATGGAAGTCTCCATAGAAACAGGGTCCGGTCCCTTTGGGCCGGTCAAATCAGGGTGTGTTGTTTCAGATCAGGAGAAGGCGGGCGGGCCGCGCGCGTCATAGCGCCAGTGAAAGCCTGCCGTGTGATGGGTGAACCCCATCTGTGCCCATTGGGCCGCAAGGGCGGGCATACGGGGCAGGGGGATTTCTGCGCTGGGCAGAAGGGCGACATGGACCGGTGCGGCAAAAGGACAGCTACGGTCCTCCATCTGCTCGCCCATGGGGGCGTGTTCGTCGCTGGCGTCAATGTCGACCCAGGTTTCCTGCACCCCGTCTGTGGTACAGAGAACCAAAAGCATCTTGCCGTCTGTCTGGGCTGGCATCCAGCCTGCGGGGATCATCCCCGCGGCCAGTGTCGCCAGAAGCAGGCAGTATGCGGCAAGACGCTTCAAATTATTCCTCGCGCAAACCGTTGATAATGGCGCGCAGGGTGGCAACGCCGTCGCCTTTTTCTGAGGAGGTCAGGACGATCTCGGGATAGGCTGCGGGGTGCTTCGACAGGGCGGCGCGCACCTGGTCGATGACCTTCTGGCGTTCGGCGGCTTTGACCTTGTCCGCCTTGGTCATCACGCACTGAAACGTCACAGCCGAGCTGTCGAGGAGCTTCATGATCTCCTCATCGACCTTTTTCACCCCGTGGCGGCTGTCGATCAGCACGAAAGCACGGCGCAGGGTCTGGCGGCCGGACAGATACTGTTTCAGCAGGCGCTGCCATTTCTCCACCACCGCCAGCGGCGCATTGGCATAGCCATAGCCCGGAAGGTCAACCAGATAGAGGTCGGGGCCTTGGGTGAAATAGTTGATTTCCTGCGTGCGGCCCGGCGTGTTCGACGCGCGCGCCAGACCTTTGGTGCCGGTCAGCGCATTGATCAGGGAGGATTTGCCAACGTTCGAGCGGCCGGCAAAGCAGACCTCGATCCGGTCGGCGTCGGGCAGGCCGGACATGGCGACCACACCTTTGACGAACTCCGATTCGCGGGCAAACAGCTTGCGGCCTGCCTCTTTGGACAGGTCATCGGGCTCTTCTGCGAGGGGGAATTGAATCTGCATCACGTACTCTCGTTTTAACGGGTCATAACACCGCGCGGTCGCGGCAAACAATCAAAAAGGAAAACGCCGGGCACGTGGCCCGGCGTTTGTTGTGTCATCACGGCAGGGAGACTTACTTTTCTTCGGTTTTGGGCTTCTTCTGGAAGCTTGCCTTGATGTTGCCGAAGATATCCGGCGTGTAGCCATGGCTGCGCATGATCAGATATTGCTGGGCAAAGGTGATCACGTTGTTGCAGATCCAGTAGACCACGAGGCCAGAGGCAAAGCTGCCCAGCATGAACATGAAGACCCACGGCATCCAGGCAAAGATCATCGCCTGTGTTTCATCGGTGGGCGCCGGGTTCAGCTTTTGCTGCAGCCACATGGAGATCCCGAGAAGGATCGGCATAATGCCAATGAAGGCCAGCGCAAGGATGCTTTCCGGTGCGGGCGCGCCCCACGGCAGCAGGCCGAACAGGTTGAACAGCGAGGTCGGGTCCGGGGCCGAGAGATCCTGGAACGGGCCGAAGAACGGCGCATGGCGCAGCTCCAGCGTGACAAAGATCACCTTGTAGAGCGAGAAAAAGATCGGGATCTGGATCAGGATCGGCAGACAGCCCGCGGCCGGGTTGACCTTCTCGCGCTTGTACAGCTCCATCATCTCTTTCTGCATCTGCTGGCGGTCATCGCCTGCACGTTCACGCAGTTTTTCCATCTCTGGCTGGAGTTCTTTCATCTTCGCCATGGAGGCATAAGATTTATAGGCCAGCGGGAAGACAAGCAGCTTGATCAGGATGGTCAGACCAATGATCGCCAGACCCATATTGCCGATATAGGCGTTGATGTAGTGCAGCGCCGCAAAGATCGGTTTGGTCAGGAAGAAGAACCAGCCCCAGTCGATGGAGTCGAGGAAGCCATAGATCCCACCGCGTTCATAGTTGCGGATGGTCGCCCATTCCTTGGCACCGGCGAACAGCTGGGTGGTGACCTCAGCGGTCTCACCAGCGGCCAGCGTCATGGTCGGCAGCACGGTGTCGGTCTGATAGATGTCGCGGCGCGCGTCATATTTGGCAATGGCGCGGAAGGGCTGGCCTTCGGCGGGGATCAGCGTCGACATCCAATAGTGGTCGGTGAAGCCGATCCAGCCATGTTCGGTGACAGCGGTGATTTCAGACTGGGAGCCGTCGCGCGGATCCGGGTCGAAATCGGTCATGTCGCCATAATCCATCTCGGCCAGTTCGCCATCCGCCATGCCCACAACGCCTTCGTGCAGGACGAAGAAGTTCATCAGATCGCTGGGCTCACCATGACGGGCAATGGTGCCGTAAGGCGCCAGCGCCACCGTCGCGCCAGAGCCGTTCTGGACGCTCTGGGTGACGTTGAACATGTAGTTGTCGTCGATGGACACCGTGCGGGTAAAGGTCAGGCCTTTGCCATTGTCCCAGCTAAGGGTGACAGGGCTGTCGGGGGTCAGGGTCGCCTCTGCGGGTGCGGACCAGATGGTGTTTGCGCTCGGCACATCATCGAGACCCAGACCGGCGCCGGGGGCCCAGCCATAAAGCGTGTAATAGGCGTCAGCTTCGCCTGCGGGGCGCAGCATGGTGACGATGGGGGATTCCTCGTCCAGCGTCTCGCGGTAGTCTTTCAGGCGCAGGTCGTCGATGCGACCGCCTTTGAGGGAAATGGAGCCCTCAACACGCGGGGTCTCGATCGCCAGACGCGGGGCCTCGGATGTTTCCGATTGGGGCGCGGTTGCGTCACCGGCAGCCAGCGCTTGCGGCGCGGTTGCGGGCGCGTTCAGCGCGGTTTCGGTTGCAACGGCTTCGGGCGCCTCGACCGGCTCGGGAGCCGGGAAGAAATAAGACCAGCCCAGCAGCACTACGCCGCTCAGCACTGTTGCGAGAAGAAGATTTCTATTCTGATCGTCCATCTGGACAGCCACCTCGTGCATGCAATGACAGGGTGGTTCAACAGACCTCAGCCCCAAAGGTCAAGGGAAAAGGGGGCGGATCTGGTCTGAAGGGGGGCGGTTTCCGTTTATTTTGAACGGCCGCGCGGGCAGGGCCAAGGTAGGGACTGGGTCGGGACTGTGCGGAAAAGGGCGCGATCAGGAGCTGCGCGAGCCAATGGCCGGGGCATCCTGAAGCTTGGCCTCATGGGCGACAGTCCAGTCGATGGTCTGGTCAAAGGGCATGGGGCGGCCAATGCCAAAGCCCTGCACATGGCCGCAGCCCAGCTGCGCGAGAAGCGCATGTTCGCCCACGGTTTCAACGCCTTCGGCCAGGGTGTCCAGATCCAGACGTTCGGCCATGGTCAGGATTGCGGCGATCAGTTTTTGCTGGTCGGGGTCATGGTCGGCCTTGGCCACAAAAGAACGGTCGATCTTGATGCGGCTGACGCGGAAGCGACGGACCGAGGCAATGGAGGCATGGCCGGTGCCAAAATCATCGAGATCAATGCGGCAGCCCAGTTCACCAAGTGCGGTGATATTGCGGGTGATCATATCGTCGGGCTGATCGGTCATCACGGTTTCCAGAATCTCCACCGACAGGCGGTCGGGGGTCAGGTCAAACCGGTCGAGTTCATTGCGGATGCGGTCCACAAGCCCCGGATCGCGCAGTTCGTCGGTGGCAAAGTTGACGCCAACGCAGGGCACATCCAGACCGGCAGCATCCCAGGACTTCAGCGCGGTCAGCGACTGGGTCACCATATGGCAGCTGAGCTTCTGCATCAGGCCAGATTCTTCCAGTGCGGGCAGGAACGTCGATGGCGGCACCAGACCTTTGACCGGGTGGGCCCAGCGGGCCAGCGCCTCGAACCCTGAAACACGGCCTGTGTCGGTGCAGACCTGCGGCTGGAACCAGGCCTGGATCATGCCGCTGTCGAGCGCCTGAGCCACCTCTGCGCGCAGGTCCTTGCCGGTGGATTGCGGGGTGGCGGCCCCGCTGAAGACACGCACACCCGCCGGGCCCACGGCCTTGGCCTCCTGCAGGGCGGCTTCGGTTGCGTTCTGCCAGTCCTCCACCGTGTCGCCCGGCGCACGGTGGCGCAGGCAGATGCCGGTTGACGTGGTGATAAAGACAGAGGTGCCATCAATCGAGATCGGCTCTTCCAGCGCGGCCTGAAGGCGGCCCGCCATCTGAATGGCCAGTTCCAGATCCAACTGCAGCACCGGGTGCAGGCAGACCGCAAAGCGGTTTTTGTCAACACGGGCCACAACGTCGCGTTGGCGCAGGGTGGAGACAATCCGGTCACCGCAGCGTTGCAGAACCGCATCCGCAGCGGCAGCGCCGTGCAGATCAAGGAAATCGTCAAACTCATCGATTTCCAGCATCAGCATCGCGGACTTCATCGTATTGTCGCGAGTCTGTTCGAAGGTGTCGGCAGACGCCCCCTTAAACCGGTCCAAGCCGGGCAGATCGGTCAGCTGTTTGGGCCCACCGCTGCCGCCATTGTGCAGCAGATGCGGAAGGACGACCACCAGAATAGGCAGGCCAAGGGCGGCAGCGATCAGCGCGACCTCGCCCCCGAGCCAGAAAGTCCCCAATGTCAGCGCCGGCAGGAAAGCCAAGGCAGCTGGGCCGAACACGGCCTGCGACATCAAAGTTTTGATGCGCTGCAGAAAACGAGTGCTCGGGTATTTCATGTCGGACCTTTCCCTTCGCCGAATTTGGCTTGAGGGTTACCCTAGGGGCTGGGTCTGACCGGAGAGTTAACGGATTAGGGGGATTTCTTCGGATTCTGTGGGGTCGTCGCTGTTTTTTCGCGCCAGATTTGCGAAGTCGAACAGTTTCGGGTCCAGAAGATGCGAGGGGCGCGCATTCATAAGCGCGCGGAACATCACCTGGCGTCGACCGGGGCTGTTTGATTCCCATCCATCCAGAATTTGCTTTACCTGCTGGCGTTGCAGCCCATCCTGACTGCCGCACAGGTCACAGGGAATGATCGGGTAATTCATAGATTTGGCGAATTTTTCGCAATCTGCCTCTGCAACATGCGCAAGCGGGCGCAAAACGAACAGATCGCCCTCTTCGTTAACAAGTTTCGGCGGCATGGTGGCCAGACGGCCGCCGTGAAACAGGTTCATGAAGAAGGTTTCCAGAATGTCGTCGCGGTGATGGCCCAGCACCACAGCCGAGCAGCCCTCTTCGCGCGCAATCCGATACAGATTGCCACGGCGCAGACGCGAGCAGAGCGCGCAATAGGTGCGCCCCTGTGGGACCTTGTCCATCACAATGGAATAGGTGTCCTGATATTCGATGCGATGTGGAACGCCCATCTTTTCAAGGAATTCCGGCAGTACCGTCGCCGGGAATCCGGGCTGGCCCTGATCCAGATTGCAAGCCACGAGATCCACCGGCAGCAGGCCACGCCACTTCAGTTCATAAAGAACCGCCAGCAGGGTATAGCTGTCCTTGCCCCCCGACAGGCAGACCAGCCATTTGGGCGGCTTGCCGTCTTCGGTCTTTTCCACCATGCCGTACTGTTCCACCGCCTCGCGCGTGTAGCGTACGATGCGTTTGCGCAGCTTCTTGAACTCGGTAGAGCTCGGCGCGCCTTGAAACAGCGGGTGGATATCGTCCAGATCATCATCAAGCATGGCCGCCCCTTACCCCAGCCTGCGCGCGCTGGCTAGAGGTCTTGTGCAAGGCTGTACAGGTGGTCTTCGAACTCTGTGCAGAAGATGACCTCAGTGGTGTTGGGGTCATAAAAGGCATTGGCCTCGCCGCAGCTTTCGACCGTCACGGTGAGGCTATCCTGCAGGGTCAGGTTTTCATTCAGGAAATCGACCTCCTCGGCCAGCAGCTGTTCCGCAAGCGAAGCGTCCTCATCGCGGGCGCCGGTGAAGGTCAGGCTGTTGCCCGCACCGCGTTCGCCAATGTCGTCCAGAACCGCGCCCCAGCTGTGATTGGCCTGATCAAATTCCTCCGGACAGGTGTCTGCGCGGTCTTCGGGCAGGTCGAGGTTGCGGGCAAAATCGGCGCGCGCCTCGGGATCGGCGCCGTAGAACAGGCAGACGGTATTGTAAAAGCGCTGGGCGTCGGGGCCGTGGACGTCCCACCAGGGAATGTCGGTGTGGCCGTGGGTCTCGGCTTCGGCCCAGAAGCCAAGGGCGGCGTGCCAGGCCATCTCCTGCGCGGCCTCTTCCTCGAAGAGGGCATCAATCAGAAAGATCGAGGCCACATCGGCGGCGTCTTCTTCCTGACCAAAGATCGGCAGGCCTTCGATGTCGATCAGGGCGTGACCCAGCTCGTGGTAAAAAATGCCGAGGATATTGGCCTCAACAAAAGCGTCGGTCTCGCTTTGGTCTTCCGCTAGGGCAGGCAGCGTCCCTAAGGAAAAGCCCCCCAAACAGGCCAATACGCTTGCGACTTTCAGATGTTTCAGCATGTCTGCCCCCGGTTTTCCTTTGCCGCAGGCTGCACGGAAAGCACGGGCGAGGCAACAGCGCCTAGCAGCAACCGCAGCCTTTGTGTTTCTTCGGGCCTGTCTGCGGGCCTGTCTTCGGGCCTTCCTTCGGGGGGGCATCACCGTTTGGGCGTGTTTTCCCTGCCCGTTTTGCGCGGTCGTGTTCAGGGTCGGCGCCGGGGACGGGATCATAGCCAGAGCTGCCCAGCGGGTGACAACGGCCGAGGCGGCGCAGGGTCAGCCAGACGCCTTTGATCGCCCCATGACGCTCCAGCGCTTCCAGCGAATAGGCGGAGCATGTGGGTTGAAAGCGGCAGTTGTGCCCCACCCAGGGGCTGAAGATCAGCCGATAGGCGCGCACAGGGAGCGAAAAGAAATAGGCCAGCGGTGTCATGCTGTTCCACATAAGACGCGGGGGCTCTTGGGGCAAGCGTGGACCACAGACGCAACCGCGCCGCGCCAGCGGCGCTTGGCCCAACGGGCGGCGATCCTCGTCAGAGGATCAGACGACGGGCGGGAGCACCTGCGCTGTGCCGGGTGCTACTTGCGGCCCGGTTTTTTGGGGGGTCTTGATGTGGTGCCCGAATGGATCTTTCTCAGGGCAAAGATCAGATCCTGCTGCAGCGCTTCAAAGTCGCGGGTGTCGGTCTGTTCAGCGCGGCCGATCAGCACATAGTCCCAGCCGGGTTTGCCATGGGTCGGCAGCACCAGACGCGCCACTTCACGCATCCGGCGTTTGGCGCGGGCGCGGGCCACTGCATTGCCAACCTTTTTGGAGCAGGTAAATCCAACCCGCAACGGCGCATCATCGCCGCGGTCGCGGCCCTGCACCATCATCGACTTCACCCCCTGTTTGCGGGCGCGCGCACAGGCTAGGAATTCGGAGCGTTTGGTCAGAAGTTCAACGCCGCCGCGCACTTTAGGCGCGCGTTGCAGACGTTTTGCGGCGACATATTTGGCGTCGCGGGGTTTTTCCACGTAAGTGGAATCAGAAACCGCCGGAGGGGTGCTCCCGGTTGCGGCTTTGCCGTCCATGGGACCCTCCGGCGGTTTCATGATAAGTTCCGAACGTTAGTCCGAGCAGGCGTATATTACGCGCTCAGGGACTTACGGCCACGTGCGCGGCGTGCGTTCAGGATTTTGCGGCCAGCTTTGGTTGCCATGCGCGCACGGAAGCCGTGGCGGCGTTTGCGAACCAGGTTCGAAGGCTGATAGGTGCGTTTCATCGCTCCGGTCTCCAGTTTGGTTGTGTTACGTCATCTGGGTGTGCGGAATCGCTACCCAGAGGGTCTATCTCGAAGCCCGGTGCATAAGACCCATTCCCCGGACTGTCAAACCCCTGACCCGCGATTTCGGGCAAACCTGCAATATTTCTGTCAAAAAACTTTGGCCAAACCGGTGTCAGACCCGCGCGGCACAGGGGTTTTGCAACAAAACCGGGGGGAATGTGCCCGAATGTGACAGAATCGCCTGCGATCTTCACGAAAACCGGCGCCTGCTTCAAGGCCGCGTGAGGGCAGGGGGCAAGCGCTCGCCCCGGTCCCATTTTCAAGGTAGCACACAGAAACGCCCCTCTCCCGCGCTGAGGCCCCGTTGATAAGGACATATGATATGAGCGATCTGCCCGAAAGCCAGACCCCGCCAAAATCCCTGATGCGGCATCTGCCGCTGGTGGCGATTGCCGCTGTTGCCGTGGTGGGGGCCTTCACATTGGGGGATCTTCTGTCCTTTGAGACCCTGCGCGACAATCGCGAATGGCTGATTGCGTTCCGCGATCAGAACTATGTCGGGATCGCGGCGGTGTTTGTGGCGATCTATGTGGTGATGGTGGCGTTTTCCCTGCCCGGCGCGGCGGTGGCGTCAATGACCGGCGGGTTCCTGTTTGGTCTGGGCATGGGCACCTTCTTTAATGTGACGGCGGCGACGATCGGGGCCTTTGCCATCTTTACCGCCGCGCGTCTGGGGCTGGGTCAGACCCTAGCCAACCGGATGGAGACCGCCGAGGGGCGCATTCAGTCCCTGCGCGAGGCGTTGCGCAACAATGAAATCGAAGTTCTGCTGCTCTTGCGTCTGGTGCCGGCGGTGCCGTTCTTTGTGGCCAACCTGCTGCCTGCGCTGGTGGGCGTGAAGCCGCTGAATTTCCTCTGGACCACGGCTGTGGGGATCATCCCCGGCGCGATTGTCTTTACCTGGATTGGTGTGGGCTTGGGCGAGGTCTTTGCCCGCGGCGAAAGCCCTGACCTAAGCCTTCTGTGGGAGCCCCATGTGATGGGTCCGATCCTTGGCCTTTGTGCGCTGGCGGTGCTGCCGATCATTATCAAGGCCCTGCGCGGCCAGAAGGAGGCATAAGCCATGGAGGCGATCAAATGTGATGTGCTGGTCATTGGTGCGGGCTCGGGCGGGTTGTCCTTTGCGGCGGGGGCCAGCCAGATGGGGGCGGATGTTGTCCTGCTGGAAGGGCATAAAATGGGCGGCGACTGCCTGAACTATGGATGTGTGCCCTCCAAAGCGCTGCTGGCGAGCGGCCATATGGCCCATGCGCAGGGGCATTCTGCGGCCTATGGTGTGGCCGATGGCGCGCCGCAGGTGGATTACGCCGGGGCCAAGGACCATGTGCAGAACGTGATCGACACCATTGCGCCGGTGGACAGTCAGGAACGGTTTGAAGGCTTTGGTGTGCGGGTCATCCGCGAGATGGGCAAGTTTGTCTCGGACCGCGAGGTGGAGGCCGGGAATTACCGCATCACCGCGCGCCGCATTGTTATTGCCACCGGATCGCATGCCTTTGTGCCGCCGATCAAAGGGCTGGCAGAGGTGGATTACCTCACCAATGAAACCCTGTGGGAGCTGCGCGAACAGCCCAAACACCTGCTGATCATTGGTGGCGGCCCCATTGGCATGGAGATGGCGCAGGCGCATCGGCGTTTGGGGTCCGAGGTCACGGTGATCGAGGCCGACAAAGCGCTGGGCCGGGATGACCCGGAAGCTGCAAGCCTTGTCATCGAGGCGCTGCGCGGCGAAGGCATATCGATCCGCGAGAAGACCTTTGCCGATGAGGTGCGCCAGGAGGGCGACGATATTATTGTGCAGACCCGCGACGGCGAAGCCCTTCGGGGCAGTCATCTGCTGGTCGCCGTGGGCCGTGCCCCCAATACCGAAGGGCTGGACCTGAGCCGCGCGGGGGTGGAGACCACGCCGCAGGGCATTCGGGTCGATGCCAGCCTGCGCACCTCCAATTCCCGCGTCTATGCCATTGGCGATGTGGCAGGGCAGGGGCAGTTCACCCATATGGCGGGCTATCATGCGGGTGTCATTATCCGGTCGATCCTGTTTGGCCTGCCCGCCAAGGCCAAGACCGCCCATATCCCCCGTGCCACCTATACCGACCCGGAACTGGCACAGGTTGGCCTGACCGAGGCAGAAGCCCGCGATGCGCATGGCGATGCGCTGGAGATCGCGCGCTTTGATTATTCCCATAATGACCGCGCCATTGCGACACGCCAGACGCGCGGGTTTATTAAGGTGATGGTGGTCAAAGGACGCCCCGTGGGGGCAACGATTGTGGGCCATCAGGCGGGGGAATTGATCGCCACCTGGTCCCTTGCCATCGCCAACCGCTTGAAGATGGGACAAATTGCCGGCATGGTTGCGCCATATCCGACCATAGCAGAGCTTAACAAACGGGTTGCGGGCGCGTATTTCACGCCTAGGCTCTTTGAGAGTGACCGGGTCAAACGGGTGGTACGCTTTGTTCAGAAGTGGCTGCCCTAGAGGGGGCGACGCCACATGCTGAACACGCTTTCGGGCCGTTTCCTGATTCTGACCACGGTTTTCGTGATGTTGGCCGAGATCCTGATCTTTGTGCCTTCGGTGTCGCGGTTCCGGCTGGATTACCTCAACAACCGGCTGGAACGGGCGCAGCTTGCGTCGCTGGCCCTGCTGGCGGATGACATGTTGGAGACCGAGCTGGAAGCCGAGCTTCTGGCCAATGCGGGCGTCTTTAACGTGGTCTTGCGCCGCGATGAGATGCGCCAGCTGGTGCTGTCCTCGCCCATCCCGAAACCCATTGGGGACACGTTTGACTTGCGTATGGGCAGCGCCATGATGCTGATCCGCGATGCGATGATGCGGCTGGTCACGCCCGAAGAGCAGGTGATCCGGGTGATTGGCGCACCGGTACGCGAGGCGGGTCTGTTGATCGAGGTCACAATGGAAACCGGCCCGCTGAGGGCGGCGATGATCGATTATGGTCTGCGTATTCTGTTCCTCTCGGCGGTGATCTCGGTCCTGACGGCGCTGTTGCTGTTTGGGGCGGTGCGAATGGTGCTGGTAAAACCAATCAAAGGCGTGGTGGGCCATATGCAGCGCTATGCCCGCGCGCCCGAAGACGCCCGTGGGATCATCACTCCCAATGCAGGCGTGCGCGAGCTGCGCGAAGCCGAAGAGGCACTGCTGAGCCTGCAGACCGAACTGACTCAGGCGCTCAAACAAAAAGAACGTCTGGCGCAGCTGGGCGGAGCCGTGGCCAAGATCAGCCATGACCTGCGCAATATCCTGACCTCGGCCCAGCTGTTCACCGACCGCATTGAAATGTCCGAGGACCCGCTGGTGCGGCGGCTGGCGCCGAAGCTGGTGAATTCCATCACCCGCGCGGTGTCGCTGTGCGAGGGCACGCTGGCCTTTGGCCGCGCCGAAGAACCCGCGCCGACCTTCTCTTTGGTGGCCTTGCATGAGGTCATTGATGACATCGCCGAAAGCGAAACACTGGCCGCCAAAGATGCGCCCGTTGAGATCCTCAATCAGGTGCCTGCCGGATCGACCCTGCGCGGCGACAAGGAACAGATCTTCCGCATTGTGATGAATCTTGTGCGCAATGCCCGGCAAGCCATAGCGGCAACGGGCAAAGAGGGGCGCATTGCGGTGTCCTTGCGCGAAGACGACAGCGCCTGGTGGATTTTGGTCACCGACAATGGGCCGGGCCTGCCGAAGAAAGCACAGGATAATCTGTTCACCCCGTTTCAGGGGGGCGCGCGCAAAGGGGGCTCTGGTCTGGGGCTGGCCATCGCGGCAGAGCTGGCGCGCGGCCACGGCGGGTCGCTGGCGCTGGGCTGTACGGGGGCTGAGGGCACGGTGTTTGAGGTCTGCCTGCCCAAAGGCGACGGCACGCTCTGAGGCTTGAAGAAAAGACAAATGCGCGGAGCCATAAAAATAAGGGGTTTGCGGGGGATTTGGAATTTATCTTCGAGAAACTACAGAAAACTGCGTTTTGGGGGTTGCGACTCCTCCGGACTAGCCTTAGACACCGGCTCCACAGTGGACCGATAGCTCAGCTGGATAGAGTACTTGACTACGAATCAAGGGGTCGGGGGTTCGAATCCTCCTCGGTCCGCCACTGTCCTCCCTCCGGGGTAAGCACGACAGAACAGGCCTAAGGGCCGCATCTTACAAATCTCATCCAGCGACGCACATTTCCAATATGTGGAATGAATGTCCAGTTTGCTTTTCTATGTCAGTCTGTGTCAGCGCAGAGGCTGCCTTGCTGTCTGGGCAAGCAGAGCATGGATCCTTCGAGTGGTCGTGTCCTTCCCGGTCTCACAAAGCCGATGGGGCGCTCTGCGCCGCGCAGAAGATGGCCCCGAGCGCAGCAGAACGTAAGCTTGCTGATGACTGTTCCTACGTTTCGAATGCGCTTTGATCCAGCTGTGTCGCCACCTTTTGGTCGCTCTGTGGGGCGGATTTGGCGGATTTTACCGATAAGGTTCCGCCAGCGCGCGCAAAATTACACCGCCGTCCCAACGGTAGGGTTTCAGCAAGGCGGTTAAACGTATAATCTTGAGCGCGAAGATATTGCCTCTCCTTCCGGTTTGGCATACTACGGCATACAAATAGCTTGGCCCTGACTCGCCAGACCTCCTCTGTCCCGCCGCGTTCAAGCTGTGTTCACGCTAAACTTTCGAGGCCGTCATGACATTGTATACTGACTACCTAGCAGAAATCGAAACACGCAAAGAGCAGGGGCTTCACGCAAAGCCGATTGAAGATGCTGCTCTGGTCAGCGAGCTGATCGCCCAGATCAAGGACACCGGCAACGCAGAGCGCGAAGCGTCCTTGAACTTCTTCATCTACAACACGCTGCCCGGCACCACGAGCGCGGCGGGTGTAAAGGCGAAGTTCCTGAAAGAGATCATTCTGGGCGCAGAAGAAGTTGCGGAAATCACCCCGACCTTTGCGTTCGAGCTGCTGTCCCACATGAAGGGCGGCCCCTCGGTTGAGGTTCTCTTGGATCTGGCGCTGGGCGATGATGCGGCAACTGCTGCCAGCGCAGCCGAGGTTCTGAAGACCCAAGTCTTCCTCTATGAGGCCGACACCGACCGCCTGGACGCGGCCTACAAAGCCGGCAACGCAATTGCCAAGGAGCTGCTGGAAAGCTACGCCAAGGCAGAATTCTTCACCAAGCTGCCCGAGGTCGAAGAAGAAATCAAAGTTGTCACCTTTATCGCTGGCATTGGTGATATTTCAACCGATCTGCTGTCGCCGGGTGCCGAAGCGCACTCCCGCGCGGACCGCGAACTGCATGGCAAATGCATGTGCTCTCCGGAAGATCAGGTTGCCATCCAAGAGCTGCAGAAACAGCACCCTGATGCGCGCGTCATGCTGATTGCGGAAAAAGGCACCATGGGTGTGGGCTCGTCCCGTATGTCCGGCGTGAACAACGTCGCACTGTGGACCGGTAAGAAAGCATCGCCTTACGTTCCCTTCGTCAATATCGCGCCTGTTGTTGCGGGCACAAACGGCATTTCGCCGATCTTCCTGACCACCGTTGGCGTGACCGGCGGCATCGGTATCGATCTGGACAACTGGGTCAAAAAGACCGATGCGGACGGCAATGTGGTTGTGGATGAAGACGGCGAAGCGGTTCTGGAAGAGGCCTATTCTGTTGCCACCGGCACCGTGCTGACCATCAACACCAAAGACAAAACCCTGCTGGATGCAGACGGCAACGTGTTGAAAGACGTCTCTGCTGCCTTCACCCCGCAAAAGGTCGAGTTCATGAAGGCCGGCGGCTCTTACGCTGTGGTCTTTGGTAAGAAACTGCAGACATTTGCTGCCGCCGCATTGGGTCAGGACCTGAAATCCGCCTACGCGCCGTCCAAAGAAGTCTCCGTGGAAGGCCAAGGCCTGACCGCCGTTGAAAAGATCTTCAACCGCAATGCGCTGGGCACCACCCCGGGCGTGACCCTGCACGCGGGCTCTGATGTGCGCGTCAAAGTGAACGTTGTTGGCTCGCAAGACACCACCGGCCCGATGACCGCGCAGGAACTCGAGGCGATGGCGGCGACCGTGATCTCCCCGTCCGTGGACGTGGGCTATCAGTCCGGCTGTCACACCGCGTCTGTTTGGGACAAGAAGGCACAGGCCAATATCCCGAAACTGATGAAGTTCATGAATGATTTCGGCCTCGTCACCGCGCGTGACCCGAAGGGCGAATACCATTCCATGACCGACGTGATCCACAAGGTGCTGAACGACATCACCGTGGATGACTGGGACATCATTGTGGGCGGCGACAGCCACACCCGCATGTCCAAAGGCGTGGCCTTTGGTGCGGACTCTGGCACTGTGGCACTGGCACTGGCAACCGGTGAAGCGGCGATGCCGATCCCGGAATCTGTCAAAGTGACCTTCAAGGGCCAAATGGCAGAGCACATGGATTTCCGCGATGTGGTGCACGCCACCCAAGCGCAGATGCTGAAGCAACACGGCGACAACGTCTTCCAGGGCCGCGTCATCGAAGTTCACATCGGCACCCTGCTGGCGGATCAGGCCTTCACCTTCACCGACTGGACCGCAGAAATGAAGGCGAAAGCCTCTGTCTGTATTTCCAACGATGAAACGCTGATCGGGTCTCTGGAACTGGCCAAGAGCCGTATTCAGATCATGATCGACAAAGGCATGGAAAACGCCGCTGGCACGCTGCAGGGTCTGATCGACAAAGCAGATGCACGCATTGCCGAAATCCAGTCTGGTGAGAAAACAGCGCTGGTGCCGGATGCCAACGCCAAATACTTTGCCGAAGTGGTTGTTGATCTGGACGAAATCGTTGAGCCGATGATCGCTGACCCGGACGTCAACAACGAAGACGTGTCCAAGCGCTATACCCACGACACCATCCGCCCTGTGTCTTACTACAAGGCCGAGAAGAAGGTTGATCTGGGCTTTGTGGGCTCCTGCATGGTGCACAAGGGTGACATCAAGATCGTCGCGCAGATGCTGAAGAACCTCGAAAAGCTGAATGGCAAAGTCGAGTTCAAAGCACCGCTGGTTGTGGCTGCGCCGACCTACAACATCATTGATGAGCTGAAAGAAGAGGGCGACTGGGACATCCTGCAGCGCTACTCTGGCTTCACCTTTGATGACATGTTCCCGAAAACTCAGGCCCGTACCGAGTATGAGAACATTCTCTATCTCGAGCGTCCGGGTTGCAGCCTCTGCATGGGCAACCAGGAAAAAGCGGCCAAGGGTGATACGGTTCTTGCCACCTCGACCCGCCTGTTCCAGGGCCGCGTTGTGGGGGATCTGCCCGAGAAGAAAGGCGAAAGCCTGCTCGGCTCTACCCCGCTTGTGGTGCTGGCCGCCATTCTGGGCCGCACGCCGACGCTGGAAGAGTACAAGGCCGCTGTTGAAGGCATCAACCTGACCAAATTCGCGC
Source organism: Tritonibacter multivorans (assembly GCF_001458415.1). Classification (GTDB taxonomy): domain Bacteria; phylum Pseudomonadota; class Alphaproteobacteria; order Rhodobacterales; family Rhodobacteraceae; genus Epibacterium; species Epibacterium multivorans. Next base: position 67,879 of record NZ_CYSD01000020.1, read on the forward strand.
CGCCGCTGCAGGCGCCGTCGACCACGAAGTCTGCGCATTTCTAAGTCGAACGACATAAAGAACAGAGGCCGCGTAGGGACACCGTCGCGGCCTTTTTTATTGGGGCTGGTGTTTTGGGGGCTGGACGGGCGTCAGGTCAGACCAGCGTCTGGACCCAATTGCAGAACTGGCGGACCTCTTCGGTCTGACTGGAGCGCTCGCTCAGCACAACATAATGCGCGCGGCGTTTGGGCAGGCGCAGGGTGGTTGGGGCCACCACACGCCCTTGGTCCAGAAACGGGCGGGCAAAGCTTTCCAGCACCATGGTCAGCCCGCGTTCGGCGGCAACGATCTGCAGCGCGATCATAGAGCTGTCGACTTTGAACCAGTCAGGGCCGGGCACCAGATCCAGCTCGTGCAGTTCGGCAAGGCGGCTCCAGTCGGTTTCTGATCCAATGATCTGCACCACATCGCTGGTGGTCAGATCCTCAAGCGTGGGCTCGGTCCCAAATCGGGCGGCGTAATCCGCACGGCAGACGGGGATTGCGAACTCGTGCCCGAGATGCACCACATGGCCGTCTGCCCAATCGCCCTGACCATAGCGAATGTCCACATCCAGTGCCTCATCATCAAAGCGATCCGCCCAGACCGAGGTGGTCATCTGCACCTGAATGTCGGGGTGCTGCGCTTTAAATTCGCTCAGGCGGGGGGCAATCACCAGTGCCGCAAAGGAGATCGAGGCCCGCACCCGCACCAGCCGCTTCCGCCCTTTGCCGAACAGACCGCTGGTGGCAATCGCCATATCTTCAAAGGATTTGCGCACCACCTGACTGTAGGCGACGCCGTTTTCGGTCAGCTGCACGCCGCGCGGCAGGCGGCGGAAAAGCTGCGTGTCCAGATGTTTTTCCAGATGGCGGATCTGTTGGCTGACGGCGGCCGAGGTCAGCCCCAGCTCATCTGCGGCTGTGGCGAAGCTTGAATGGCGGGCGGCGGCCTCAAAGGCGCGCAGCCAGGTGACATGGGGCAGGTCTTTCATAGGTAAGACCTAATCAGATTTAGGTCTTAGGGTCAAAAAGCATTGTTTGAACAACCCCTGCAAAAAGCAGAAATCTGGGGTGTTTCCCAAAGGCAGCATCCCTCATGACACAGACATACGATTTCATCATCATTGGCGCCGGTTCCGCCGGCTGCGTTCTGGCCGACCGACTGTCCGCAAATGGCCGGTTTGAGGTGCTGCTGATCGAGGCAGGCGGCAGCGATCTGCACCCCTGGATCAAGGTGCCGCTGGGCTATGGGATGACCTTTTCCGACCCCAAGGTAAACTGGCGCTATAACGCCGCCTCGGATCCGGGCCTGAAAGGGCGCGAGGCCTATTGGCCGCGCGGCAAGGTGATTGGCGGGTCCAGCTCGATCAATGCGATGGCATACGTGCGCGGTCTGCCGCATGACTTTGATGACTGGGAAGCTGCGGGTGCGACGGGCTGGAACTGGGACAATGTGCGCGCCACCTATGATGCGCTGGAAACCACGGACGAACCGGCAGAGGACGGCAGCCGCCGCCTGCGGGGCAAGGGCCCAATCCACGTCAGCGACCTGACCCACGAGATGAACCCCTTTAGCGAACATTTCCTGAGCGCGGCTGAAGATATGGGCTGGCGTGTGCTGGAAGATATGAACGGTGCCGCGCCGCAGGGCAGCAACCTCGTGCCGGGCGAAGGCCTGGGCTATGTGCGATCGACCGTGAAAAACGGGATGCGCTGGTCGTCGGCGGATGCTTTCCTGCGCCCGGCGCTGAAGCGCAAGAATCTGACCGTGGCCAAAGGCGCGCTGGTCGAAAAGGTGCTGACCGAAAACGGTGCGGCGACCGGTGTCCGCTTTACCCAGCGGGGCGCGCAGGTCGAGGCCCGCGCGGGCCGCGAGGTGATCCTGTCCGCAGGCGCGATCAATTCGCCGCAGCTGCTGCAACTGTCGGGCATTGGCCCGTCGGACCTGCTGAAAGCCAAGGGGATTGAGGTGGTCCAAGACCTGAGCCAGGTTGGGCGCGGTCTGCAGGACCATCTGGCGGTCTGTCATTTCTACTGGGCCAACGAGAAGACCCTGAACGCCAAGCTGGGATCGCTGTGGGGGCAGGGGCTGGCGGCGCTGCGCTATGCGCTCACGCGTGGTGGGCCGCTGAGCGTTCCGGTGAACCAGACCAGTGGCTTTGTCCGCACCGAAGGCGCGGCGCAACCGGATGTGCAGGTCTATGCCAATCCCGCATCCTACTACACCACACCGGGTGGCAAGCCGCATATCGACAAGGGCAATGGGTTCCTTTTGTGCATGCAGCCTTGCCGTCCGACCAGCCGGGGCGAGATTTCGATCCAATCCGCCGATCCGCGGGAAGCGCCGGTTATTCAGCCTAATTCGCTGGCCACCGAGGAAGACCGCGCCATTGCGATCAAATCGAGCCACCTGTTGCAGCAGATGGCCATGACGCCGTCGATGCAGGCCGTGACCACCGAGCGGCGCAGCCCGGATATTGTGCCAATGGATGACGATGCGCTGCTGGAAAACTTCCGCGCGCGGTCCGGGTCGGTTTTCCACGCGTCCTGCACCGCGCGTATGGGCCAGACGGCCCGCGATTCTGTTCTGGATTCGCGTCTGCGGGTGCATGGGGTGCGGGGGCTGCGGGTGATTGATGCCTCGGCCTTCCCGAATGTGACCTCTGGCAATACCAATGCGCCGACCATGATGCTGGCGGCGCGTGGGGCAGAGCTGGTGCTGGAGGATCACGCGCTGGCCAGCTGAGTGCTGAAATCTGCCGTGGACGATTCGAGTCGCACCGTCGTTTTGAACGATTGTGCGGCTCTTTTTTGTGCATCGGCCGACGGACCTTTGGGCGGAGCAGGTTGCAGAATTGCGCCGAAGACCCCATCTTAAGGTGTAAGGAATGCGGCGCAGACAAGGCCGCAATACCCCTGATACATGGCGGTTGAGGGCGGGGCTTGCACCCAATCTGCCATCCGCGTATTGCCGGACGTCTTGCGGCGCGGCATCTGCGCCAGGGTGAAATTGTCCACAGGTAAGCGGCGCTTCTGTTGGTAACTATATGTTGACAATTTTGCCATCAATGCGTCTATATAGTGGTGCTTCGGTTCTTCCGGGATGCCCTGGGAGCTGAGAGGGAAGCCGGTGAAAATCCGGCGCTGCCCCCGCAACTGTTAGTGGTGAGCAATGCCGGAAAAGCCACTGGGACAAGGGTCCTGGGAAGGTCGGCGGCGCGTGAAGCCACGAGTCAGGAGACCTGCCGCAAGCATGGAATAACCACGAACGGTGGGTTCGGGGATCTGGGTTCGGCAAGAAGGCTGCTCTTCTGTCGGAACGGTGCCCTTACCCCAAGACAAAGGATAGAGGACCAATGAGCGTCATCGTGTATTCGAAACCCGCATGTGTGCAGTGCACCGCAACCACCCGCGCCATGGATGCAAAGGGGATCGCTTATGACGTCGTCGACCTCACCGAGGACGCGAACGCAATGACACGCGTCACCGAGCTGGGCTACCGTCAGGCCCCCGTTGTGATCGCAGGCGAAGACCACTGGTCCGGCTTCCGTCCTGACATGATCGCGCGACTGGCGTCCTAAGCCATGTGCGCTGTGGACGCCTTGGGGGGCGGACATAGCACGGCGGCGGCCACCACATTGGAGCTGGTCTATTTCTCCTCGCGCTCGGGCAATACCCATCGGTTTGTCGAACGTCTGGACCGGACCGCTCACCGCATTCCCATCGAACTGGAAGAAGAGCTCGCCCCGCAGGGTGGGCCCTTTGTTCTGATCTGCCCCACATATGCAGATGGCGAAGGGAAGGGTGCTGTGCCCAAACAGGTGATCCGTTTCCTGAACGTCCCAGCCAACCGCGAGGCCCTTGTGGGTGTCATCGCCACCGGCAATCGAAATTTTGGTGCGACCTATGCCCTTGCCGGCCGCATCGTTGCAGATAAATGCAAAGTGCCGCTGCTCTATACCTTCGAGCTGGCGGGAACCGACACTGACATTGCCCGCACCCGGGAAGGGCTGGCAAAACTGGAGAGAGAGCTATGCTCGACAGCGATCTGAACGGTCTCGACTATCACGCGCTCAATGCGATGCTGAACCTGTATGATGCGGATGGGAACATTCGCTTTGATGCCGACCGTATGGCGGCGCGGCAGTATTTCCTGCAGCACGTGAATCAGAACACCGTGTTCTTTCACTCGCTGGATGAAAAGCTGCGCTATCTGGTGAGCGAAGGCTATTACGAAGAAGAGGTTCTGGATCAGTATTCCATGAACTTCCAGCGCGCCATCTGGGACGCGGCCTATGCCAAGAAATTCCGCTTCCCGACCTTCCTCGGCGCGTTCAAATACTACACCTCTTACACGCTGAAGACCCGCGACGGGAAACGCTTCCTCGAACGCTACGAGGACCGCGTGGTGATGACCGCGCTGACGCTGGCGCGCGGCGACGAGACACAGGCGATGGCCTTTATGGAAGAGATCCTTGAGGGTCGTTTCCAGCCTGCAACGCCGACCTTCCTGAACGCCGGTAAGAAATCCCGTGGCGAGCTGATCTCGTGCTTCCTCTTGCGTCTGGAAGACAACATGGAAAGCATCGGCCGCGGCATCAACTCTGCCCTGCAGCTGTCCAAGCGCGGCGGTGGTGTGGCGCTTCTGCTGACCAACATCCGCGAGCACGGCGCGCCGATCAAAGGCATTGAGAACCAGTCCTCGGGCGTGATCCCCGTGATGAAACTGCTGGAAGACAGCTTTTCTTATGCAAACCAGCTGGGCGCGCGTCAGGGCGCCGGTGCGGTTTATCTGAACGCCCACCACCCCGACATTATGCGGTTCCTCGACACCAAGCGTGAAAACGCAGACGAGAAGATCCGCATCAAGACCCTGTCCTTGGGCGTTGTCATTCCCGACATCACGTTCGAGCTGGCAAAGAAAAACGCCGACATGTACCTGTTCTCTCCGCATGATGTGGAGAAGGTCTATGGCGTGCCGTTCTCGGAGATTTCCGTCACCGAGAAATACGACGAAATGGTCGACGACAAGCGCATCCGCAAGTCCAAGGTCAATGCGCGTGAGTTCTTCCAGACCATCGCCGAGATCCAGTTTGAATCTGGCTATCCTTATGTGATGTTTGAAGACACCGTGAACCGGATGAACCCGATCGACGGCCGCATCAACATGTCGAACCTGTGTTCGGAAATCCTGCAGGTGAACACTGCGTCCAAGTTCAACGAAGACCTGGGTTATGCGGAAATGGGCAACGACATTTCCTGCAATCTGGGTTCGCTGAACATCGCCAAAACCATGGACGGCAACGACCTGAGCCGCACCGTAGGCGCCGCGATCCGGGCGCTGACGGCTGTGTCTGAAATGTCCGCCATCGACTCGGTTCCTTCCGTGCGCAAGGGCAACGACGAAAGCCGCGCGATTGGTCTGGGCCAGATGAACCTGCACGGGTTCCTGGCGCGTGAGCACATCCATTACGGCAGCGCAGACGGGGTGGAGTTCACCTCTGTCTACTTTGCAGCCATTGCTTATCACGCGATCAAGACGTCCTGCGAGCTGGCCAAAGAACACGGCAAGACCTTTGTTGATTTCGACAAGTCCGACTATGCCTCGGGCATTTTCTTCGACAAATACACCACCCGCGACTGGCTGCCGGAAAGCGATGTGGTCGCAAAGCTGTTTGAAGGCCACGACCTGCCGACCCGTGACGATTGGGAGGCGCTGAAGGCCGATGTGATGAAGCACGGTCTTTATAACCGCAACCTGCAGGCGGTGCCGCCGACCGGTTCGATTTCCTACATCAACAACTCCACCTCCTCGATCCACCCGATCGTGTCCAAGATCGAGATCCGCAAGGAAGGCAAAATCGGCCGCGTGTATTACCCGGCTGCCTTTATGTCGAACGAGAACCTGGAGTATTACCGCGATGCCTACGAGATCGGCCCCGAGGCGCTGATCGACACCTATGCGGCGGCGACCGAACACGTGGATCAGGGCCTGTCGCTGACCCTGTTCTTCCCGGCCGAGGCCACGACTCGTGACATCAACCGCGCCCAGATCTATGCTTGGAAAAAGGGCATCAAGACCATCTACTATGTGCGTCTGCGCCAGGAGGCCCTTGAGGGCACCGAGGTTCAGGGCTGCGTGTCCTGCTCCCTCTAAGGCCTGATTGCTCGAAGGAAAGAGATCATGAAAGACGTGACTGAGACAAAGATCCCGCGCGCGATCAACTGGAACCGCCTGCAGGACGAAAAAGACCTCGAGGTCTGGAACCGCCTGACGGTGAACTTCTGGCTGCCGGAAAAGGTGCCGCTGTCTAACGACATCCAAAGCTGGGCCACCCTGAAGGATGACGAAAAAGAGCTGACGATCCGGGTTTTCACCGGTCTGACGCTTTTGGACACCATCCAGAACACCGTTGGTGCCCCGGCGCTGATGCCCGATGCGGTGACCCCGCATGAAGAGGCGGTTCTGACCAATATTGCGTTTATGGAAGCGGTGCACGCGCGCAGCTATTCCTCGATCTTCTCGACGCTGTGTTCGACCAAGGAAATCGACGAGGCCTTCCGCTGGTCGGAAGAAAACCCGCATCTGCAGGCCAAAGCCAAGGCGATTCTGGACACCTATGCGCCGGGCAATGACCCGCTGAAGCGCAAGATTGCCAGCGTGTTCCTGGAAAGCTTCCTGTTCTATTCGGGCTTCTACCTGCCGATGTACTGGTCCAGCCGCGCCAAGCTGACCAACACTGCCGACCTGATCCGTCTCATCATCCGCGACGAGGCGGTGCACGGCTATTACATCGGCTACAAGTTCCAGCGCGCCTATGAGCAGCTGAGCGAAGACCGCCAGCAGGAGCTGAAGGACTATGCCTTCTCGTTGCTGTTCGAACTCTACGAGATCGAAAACCAGTACACCGAGGAACTGTATGACGGCATCGGCCTGACTGAAGACGTCAAAGTTTTCCTGCACTACAACGCGAACAAGGCGCTGCAGAACCTTGGGTTCGAGGCGCTGTTCCCGGCAGAAGTCTCTGAGGTGAACCCGGCGATCCTTGCAGCCCTCAGCCCTGACAGCGAAAACCACGACTTCTTCTCTGGCTCTGGGTCTTCTTATGTGATCGGCAAGGCCGTCGCGACTGAAGACGAAGATTGGGATTTCTAAGGGCTTAGCCCGCAAATGCCAAAAAACGACACGCAGAGGGGCCCTGGCCCCTCTGTTTGCGTTTGGGGATCTGGTGGGGATCTGGTTTCTCAAACGTTGACCGAACGTCTTTGCGCCCCTATGACGGTCAGAACCGGGGGCGCCCAGATGGGCTGAGACGTACCCTTTGAACCTGAACCAGATAATGCTGGCGGAGGGAAGGTATCAGCGCAAGGTCGCAATCTGCCTTTTTACCGCCGGTCGGAGACCGAGACCGTGAAGCCAGATCAGCCGCTTGTCTTTGTGCGCGCCGCGATCCCTTCCGTGTTGGTTTTCCAGTACCAAACGGGAGCGGTAAAATGATCGCCAATGTCCTTTCCATTGCAGGCTCTGACCCGTCGGGCGGGGCGGGTATTCAGGCGGATCTGAAGTCGATTTCGGCCAATGGCGCCTTTGCCATGGCGGCAATCACGGCGCTGACGGCGCAGAACACCCAAGGGGTGACCGGCATTCAGCTGGTGCCGGGCGATTTCGTGGAAAACCAGATCAAGACCGTGTTTGACGATGTGCGCGTCGATGGTGTGAAAATCGGCATGATCGCCACTGCTGAAATTGCACAGGCCGTGGCAAACGCGCTGCAGCCCCACAAGAATGTGCCGATCGTGTTGGACCCCGTGATGATCGCCAAAGGCGGCGCGCCGCTGCTGGCCGATGACGCGATTGAGACCCTGCGCAGCGCGCTGCTGCCGCTGGCGCATGTGCTGACCCCGAACCTGCCCGAAGCCGCCCATCTGCTGGGTCTGGAACCTGCCACCACCCGTGACGAGATGGTGTCGCAGGGCCGTGCGCTGTGCGCGCTTGGCCCGCGTGCGGTGCTGATGAAGGGTGGGCATCTGGAACAAGACGACAGCCCCGATGCGCTGGTGACGGCGGATGACGTGCATTGGTTCGAGGCCGCGCGTACCCAGACCAAAAACACCCATGGCACCGGCTGCACGCTGTCGTCGGCGCTGGCGGCGCAGATCGCCCAAGGCCAGCCGCTGCCCGAGGCCGTGCAGGCCGCGAAATCCTATGTCGCCCAGGCCATTGCCCAGGCCGATCAGCTGACCGTCGGCTCTGGCCACGGTCCGACCCACCACTTTTGCAAGTTTTACTCCTAAGGAAACGCTCTGATGAAACAGTTTATCCGCAACACTGCCTTGGCCTCGGCCCTGTCGCTGATCGCCGCGCCGCTGATGGCGGCGGACAAAGTGACCCTGATGCTGGATTGGTTCGTGAACCCCGACCATGGCCCCATCATCATCGCGCAGGAAAAAGGCTACTTTGCCGCGCAGGATCTGGAAGTTGAGATCATCGCCCCGGCGGATCCGTCGGACCCGCCGAAAATGGTGGCTGCCGGTCAGGCCGATCTGGCGATCTCCTACCAACCGCAACTGCACCTGCAGATCCACGAAGGCCTGCCGCTGCAGCGCGTGGGCACGCTGGTTGCAACCCCGCTGAATTGCCTGCTGGCGCTGGAAGACGGCCCGATCAAGACCCCTGCGGACCTGAAAGGCAAGAAGATCGGCTTCTCTGTCGGCGGTGTGGAAGAGGCGGTTCTGACCTCGGTTCTGAAAACCCACGGCGTCGCGCTGGACGAGGTGGAACTGGTCAATGTGAACTGGTCCCTGTCGCCGTCGCTGATGTCCGGTCAGGTCGACGCCGTGATTGGTGCTTTCCGTAACTTTGAACTGAACCAGATGGACATCGAAGGTGTCGCGGGGCGTTGTTTCTATGTCGAAGAAGAAGGTCTGCCGCCGTACGATGAGCTGATCTATGTCGCCAACACCAATTCGATGGACCGTGACATGATCACCCGCTTCCTCGCCGCGACCGAGCAGGCGACCCAGTTCATGGTCAACCATTCGGAAGAAAGCTGGGAAATCTTTGCGGGCTATTCGTCCGAGCTGAACGACGAGCTGAACGCCCGCGCCTGGGTCGATACCCTGCCGCGCTTTGCCCTGCGTCCGACCGCGATGGACGAAGGCCGCTACGCACGTTTTGAAAGCTTCCTGCACGAGGCAGGCCTGATCGACAGCATCAATCCGGTGTCCGCGATCACCATCGACGTGACCGCCGAATGAGCGGCGCACACTATGGCCGCGCCTTTGCGGCGCTGCAGGAAGGCTGCCCAAGCGATTGGGCGGCCTACACGCGCCACGCCTTTGTCGAAGGGCTGCGCAGTGGTGATCTGCCCCGCGAGGCGTTTCTGCATTATTTGAAGCAGGACTATGTGTTCCTTGTTCATTTCTCCCGCGCGTGGTCGCTGGGGGTGGTGAAGTCGGAAACGCTGGACGAGATGAAGGTCTGCGCAGGCACGGTGGATGCGCTGGTCAACCACGAGATGGCGCTGCATGTGCAGACCTGCGCTGAGGCTGGCATTGACGAAGAAGCCCTGTTCGCCACCCGCGAAGAGATCGAGAACCTCGCCTATACCCGCTTTGTGCTGGATGCCGGTCTTCAGGGCGATTTTCTGGACCTGATCGCGGCGCTTGCGCCCTGCTGTTTTGGCTATGGTGAAATCGGCCTGCGTCTGGCGGACGAAGCAGCCGAGGGCACGCAATATGCGGATTGGATTGCCACCTATTCAGGGGCGGACTACCAAGAAGCGATGCAGGCGGTGGGCACCATGTTTGACGCCGCGATTGAGCGCCGTCTGGGTCCCGATTTTCTGAACAGTCCGCGTTGGGCTGCGTTGCAGGACCGGTTCACCACCGCAACCCGGCTTGAGGTCGGTTTCTGGGACATGGGCCTGCGGCCTGCTTGAGTAAGTAAACATGACAAATGCCCCCGCAATCACACTGTCCGGCAGCTATAGGCTGGATCAGATCCCGCTGTTTTCCGATGTGAACCTCCATCTGCAGGCGGGGGAATGGACCTGCCTTCTGGGGAAGTCGGGGATGGGGAAATCCACCATCCTGCGGCTGATCCTTGGGCTGGAGGTGGCAGGGGCGTTCACCGGAGACATCACCGCTGGTGACGGTGCGCCGATTGACGGGCGCGCAAGTTACATGGCGCAGACCGATCTGCTGCTGCCGTGGCTGACATTACGCGAAAATGTGGTGCTGGGCGCGCGACTGCGGGGTGACACTGCTGACCTGGGCCGTGCCGATCAGCTGATCGACCGGGTGGGTCTGCGCGACTACCGCGACGCAAAACCGGCGGCGCTCTCTGGCGGCATGCGTCAACGCGCGGCCCTTGCGCGCTGCTTGATGGAGGACCGCCCGGTGGTCTTGCTGGACGAACCCTTCTCGGCGCTGGATGCAGGCACGCGCGCGGATATGCAGGACCTCGCCGCCGAGGTGCTGGCCGGGCGCACGGTGCTCTTGGTGACCCATGACCCGGCAGAGGCCTGCCGCCTGGGCCACCGGATCATCCTGCTGACGGCCGAGGGCACGCAAAACTGGCCTGTACCAGACAGCGCCCCCATTCGTCGCGCCGATGACCCGCAAGTGTTGCAGGGGCAGGCGGCGCTGCTGGCCCATCTGCGGGGGGCTGCGGCATGATGAACCTGTTGAAACGCCTGCAATACCCCATCCTGGCGCCGCTGATCGGCCTCAGCCTGTGGCAGGCGGTTGTCTGGCTGACCAATGCGCCGCATTTCATTCTGCCCGGCCCGCTGCGCGTGGCGCAGGCAGGCTATAAAAACTGGGAGAGCATCAGCGGCCATGCGCTGGTCACCGCGACCGAGATCGGTCTGGGGCTGGTGATTGGCATCCTGCTGGGGGTGGCGACGGCGATCAATCTGGCGACCTCGCCGCGTTTGGCGCGGTTGTCGCTGCCGTTGCTGGTCTTTACCCAGGCAGTGCCGGTCTTCGCGCTCGCCCCGATCCTGACGCTGTGGTTCGGCTATGGCATGGGCTCCAAGATCATTATGGCGGTGCTGATCATCTATTTCCCTGTGACGTCGGCCTTTTATGACGGGCTGTCGCGGACGCCGTCGGGGCTGCTGGATCTGGCCCGCACCATGGGGGCAAGACCGAGCCAAGTCATGTGGCGCATCAAGATCCCCCATGCGCTGCCGTCGCTGGCTTCGGGTCTGAAGCTCGCCGCCGTTTATGCACCGATTGGCGCGGTGATTGGCGAATGGGTGGGGTCGTCAAACGGGCTTGGCTATCTAATGCTGCTGGCCAATGGCCGGGCAAAGACGGACCTGATGTTTGCCAGCGTCTTTGTGCTGGCGATCATGACGGTGGTGCTGCACCGGCTGATCTCTATGCTGGCGAACCGGGTGTCGGCCATGGCTGCCTCGGGTGAGGCCCCCCCGAAGATCTGAACCTTCGGGAGGGGTGCCTGTTTAGTGCATGTGAGGGGTGTTCACGGACAGGCTGAGCTGCGCGCTGTCGTGCTGCGCGGTGACGGTCAGCGCCCCGCCCGGAACCCCATCCAGCGGCTGGTCCATCAGATAGGCCGTGCGCCCCCAGTGGCCATCCGAGGTGACATCATTGGTCAGGACAATGCCGGGTGCGAGCTGCATTTCAAAGCTCACGAACACCGCATGCACACTGCCCGGTTCGTCACAGACCAGCTCGGCCGTGGTGCGCGCGGGTCTGGTGTTGGGGCGGGTAAAGTCAAAGGTGAACAGATCCGCCTTGGGGCCCAGCGTGCGCAGGCCGCAGGTGGCAAAATCATTGGGGGTGATCTGTGCGACCTGTGCGAATTTGTGGAAGGCGCTGAGGTCAAACCCTTCGGCCTGGGCGGGCCGCCAGAGGTTCAAAAGTTTATCACTTTCAACCAGTTGCGCCTTCAGGATGCCATGTTCCGGCACCGCGCGCGCGCCGGGTTTGGCCAAGGCACCCATCGCATGGGTCAGCGTTGCCAGCGCGCCTTCGCCCAGAAGAACGGTGTCGACGATTTCGGAAATCACCACATCGGCAGGCTCTGGCATATCCACGCCGATCTCAATGGTATGGGACCATTTGCGCAGCACGGTGATCCGGTCGCTAAGGCCATTTTCGGCGATCACGCGTTCGGCGGCTTCGGCGATCAGCGGTTGCTGTTCGCAGGCATAGACATGTTTGGCCCCGGCGCGCGCGGCCAGCATGGCGGTCAGCCCGGCACCGCAGCCAATGTCCAGAACGATGTCGCCCGGTTTGACCTTGGCGGCAATGGCTTCGGCATAGGCGCGGTTGCGCGCGGTGTCGGCCAGCATCGGGAAATGCCAGCGCGGTACAAACATCTGATGCAGCTTATTGCGCAGCAGTTGTGCGTCGTGCTGATGGGGGTCGTGACGCAGGGCCTCGTCCAGCAGTTGAGACGTGCGCAGCCCGCCGTCGGACAGCGGTTGGGCCTTGGCCATATTGACAAGCGTTTCCGCCTCTTGGACCGATTGAAATTGATCCAGAGCTTGTTCAATGGAACGAAAATGGAGCACCTGATTTCCTCATTTCTTGATGAATGACACAAAGGCGTGCCGCGGCGCTTTACGCATGTGTTGCCAATGCGTTGGTGAAAGGCGCCGCACCCGCCAAGCTAGAGCGAGGCGCTGAAAGGAGGGTTAATAAGGCAGCGCATTTCAAAGATTCTGACCCAGGCGAAAGCCCCTATTTTTGCGGTGCTATATTGCAGCCGTCTGCGGGGCTAAATCCGCTGTTAACGGGCCGTGTTTAGTATCGAGACGCGCCAAAGGACCTGTTGGTCGTAAGTATGCTTTTGATGCGCCATTGTTCGGGCGTCGGCGTTTTGTGTTTGTTTCTGGGTACAGGGTTAAAAGATGAAGGCAGTCACCATTCAAACCGATCAATCGGAAACAGATCAGGCGCTGGCGGATCTGGAAGCGCAGCTTCGCACTGTGCCGGGACAGCCGGACATGGCTTTTGTGTTCTACGGCTGTGATCACGATGCAGATCTGCTGAACAGCTGGTTTCAAAGGCACCTGCCGGAGGTGCCGGTGATGGGGGGCTCTTCGTCTGGCGGCATGATGGGCGCACAGGCAATGGGCGGCGTTCATTCGATTGGTGTGATGCTGTTTTTTGACCCGGACGGGGATTTTGGCACCGGTGCAGCGGACAAGGGCGGCGACCCTGCAGTGGCGGCGCTGTCTGCGCTGGATCAGGCGCTTATCGATGCCGATTGCGAGGGGTTGTTGCCGGATTTGATCTGGGTCTATCAGTCACCCGGCGCGGAAGAGGCGGTGATTGACGCCCTGGTCGAACGGGTGGGGGCTGACTGCCCGATCTTTGGCGGCAGCGCGGCCGATAATGATGTGTCCGGCGCCTGGAGCCAGATCGCCGCGGGGCAGGTGCTGACCAATGGTGTTGCGGTTGGTGTTTTCTTCCCGTCAGGGGAAATCGGGTTTTCGTTCCAAGGCGGTTATGAGCCGACGGGTCAGAAGGGCGTCATTGAAACCGGAGCGGGCAATGGATCTGACCCGGCGCGTTTGATTGCACAGATTGACGGGCAATCTGCGGCGCGGCTCTATAATGACTGGACAGACGGGGCGATTGCGGCCCCGCTGGCCACGGGCGGCAGCGTCCTTGCCGAGACCACGATGTATCCGCTCGGGGTCGAAATGGGACTGGTCAATGGGGTGCAGCAATACAAGCTGGTGCATCCTGAAACGGTCACAGACGGCGGTGCGCTGACCCTTTTTGCCAATCTGGAAAACGGCACCGAGGTGCATTGCATGACGGGCGAAAGAGACAAGCTAACCACGCGGGCCGGGCGCGTGGTGGCGCAGGCGGCCGCGAACCTGACTTGCGACAGGCCGACGGCGGCTCTGATCGTCTATTGTGGTGGCTGTCGTCTTGCCGTGGGAGAGGCCGTTTCGGATGTGCATGATGCCGTCGCAGAAGCGCTGCCGTCACAAACCGCGTTCCTTGGCACGTTTACCTTTGGCGAACAGGGAATGTTGGTGAATCGGAACCTGCATGCCAACCTCATGATCTCGGCCGTTGTCTTCGGCGGCTAATCTAGGGAGCGCGCTGGATGCAGTCCGTCGAGGAACTTCGCGACATCCTTTCGCAATTGCAGGAAGAACTGAAAAGCCGGCGCGAGCAGGCGGCCCAGTCGGAGCTGCTGTTGTCCGGTATTGAGAGCCTCTTGTCGACCGAGGCGGGGTCAGACCCTTTTGCCATTGCCTTCCAGTCGCTTGGTTGCATTTTGCAACATGACGATGCCCTGGCCCTGGTGGCCGAGCGGCGGACCGAGGCAAGAGGCAAGTCCGGTGACGATCTTCTGTGTGTGTCGGCCACCCAAAAGTCGGCTCTGGGGCGTCGGGTTCAGCCCGACAAAATCTTGAAAAAGGTGCTTGCGGGGCGCGTTGCGTCGGGTTTGGCGGGGGCGGCCAGTCCGATTGTGACGGGCGAAGATCGGGCCGCGCTGTACCTGCCCATCAATTTTGGGGAAACGCGCGGGATCGTCGTGCTGTGGCGCAATGCAGACAAAGATGGGTTTGGTCGTCAGGACATTGCCTTGGGGCGCCGGTTTGCGCCCCTGACCAATCAGGCCCTCTCTATGCGCGATCGTGCGCGCACCGAGGAAACCAACCGCATGTTGCGTGTCCAGTCACGGGAACTGGAAAAACAGGCGCATTTCGACACGCTGACCGGGCTGCCCAACCGGATCAAGATCGACATGATCTTGGAGGACGCGATTGCCAATGGTGGGGCCGACGACCGGTTTGCCCTGGCGTTTTTGGATGTGAACAAGTTCAAACGGGTCAATGACTACTACGGGCACGAAATCGGCGATGCATTGTTGCTGTCGGTGGCCGAGCGGCTCAATACGCATTTGGGCGAGGGCGATGTCGCAGCCCGGATCAGCGGGGATGAGTTTCTGCTGCTGATCCGCTCGGTTCCGGATCGCGCTGAACTGGGGTTTTTCATCGACCATCTGGCCGAGGTTCTGAGCAACACTCACAGCCTCAGGGGGTTTTTGATCGACGCCTCTTCGGCAATCGGCGTCAGCAGGTTTCCCGAAGATGGCACCGATCAAGTGCAGCTGCGCCGGGCGGCGGATATGGCAATGTATCGCTCCAAAGCATCTGGTGGCGCTTTGCCGGTGATTTTTGACGCTGGTATGGCCCATGAGCTGACGGCAAAAATGGAGCTGGAGACGCGGCTGCACGACGCGATTGAGCGCGAAGATTTCGTCCCCTTTTTCCAGCCCAAGATCGACATTCGAAATGGGGCGCTGCATGGGTTTGAAGTGCTGCTGCGCTGGCGCACCGGGGAGGCCGAATATACGGCCCCCGGCGCGTTCCTCTCAACAGCCGAGGAACAGGGATTGCTGGACAGGATCATGTTTCAGGCGGTGCGCAAATTGGTGGATGACCTGCCGTTGCTGACCGGCCGTTTCGGCCGAAAGGTCAAGCTGTCGATCAATGTGACCCCGACGCAATTGAAGGACCGCGAGTTTATGAAACGGCTTTTGGCGTTGCTGTCATCGGCAGAACTGCGCGGGCGCTTGGTTCTTGAAATCACCGAAGACGAAGCTTTGGATGTGGAGCTGTTTCGCACCCATATTCAACCCGAACTGGCACGGAACGAGATTTTGGTCTCCATTGATGATTTTGGAACCGGATACTCCAATCTGGCGCAGCTGGCCGCCCTGGAGGCCTATGAGCTGAAAATCGATCGTGCTTTGATCGCTGGGATCCACCGTGATCCGGCCAAACAGCAGATCGTGTCGATGATCTGCGCGATTGCGAGGAATGCAGGAGAGAAAACCGTTGCGGAGGGCGTTGAAGATCCGGAGGACCTGGATTTCCTGCGCCACCATACGGCGGTGGACATGGTGCAGGGCTATATTTTTGCGCGGCCCATGCCCCTGGCGGACCTGCTGGTCTACAGGTTTCCGGATGCCGCTTGGGACAAACCCGCGCACTCCGCCTAGCCGGCAGAGGACTGACGTGCGGTGCCATGCACGTCAGCAACCTCGCCGCGGCGCAAGACGGATTTCAGGGATTCGGCGTCCATAGGGCGGAAATAGCGAAAGCCCTGCAGCATGGTGCACCCAAGGCTGCGCACCAGTTCGGCCTGTTCATCGGTTTCAACCCCTTCGCACACGGTTTCGATTCCGAAGGTTTTGGCAATGCCAAGCATGGATTCAATCAAGGCGCGCTCTTTGCGGGAATGGGGGGCGGCGGCGACGAACCGCCGGTCGATTTTCATCACATCCGGCGACACCCGCAGCAAACCTGCAAGCGAAGAATGTCCGGTGCCGAAATCGTCAATGTGAATGCCAACGCCCAGTTCGCGCAATTCGTCGATGCGCCATATGACACGTTCGCCAAGATCATCCAGGTAAGCCGATTCCAGAAGTTCCACCACCAGGCGAACGGGGCTGTCCTGCATCGATTTCACCACCTCCATCAGATCGGTTTCCATCAGCCGTTCGACAGAGACATTGACCGCAAGATGCGGCAACTCAGGCAGGTCTGCGACCTCCAAAATGACCTCTATTGCTTGGGTCAGAATGGTCCGGTCGATAAAACGCATCAGCTTGAGTTCTTTTGCCAGCGCGAGGAAATGATCGGGGCCGACAAGGCCGCGGACGGGATGCTGCCAGCGCGACAGGACCTCGATCCCGCGGATCTTGCCGGTTTGCGCATCGACGATCGGTTGGAAAAAGGGAACAAACTCTGCGCGTTCCAAACCCTGTTGAATTTGGTCGGTCAAGTCCTTGCGTTCGATGACGGCGCGGCGCTGGGCTTCGTCAAATTCGATCCACTGGTTTTTGCCGTTTCCCTTCGCCTTATAAAGCGCAATATCCGCCTGAACGAGGGTCTCCAAAAGATCGCGATTGTTCCTGTCGTGATAGGCAATCCCGATGGAACAGCCGACGCGGACGGTTTGCCCTTCGAATTCGCTGGGCGCGCGCAGGGCCGGAATCAGCGCGTCCGCCAGCTGTTTGGCCGAGGCCGCAACATCGGTGTCTGCGACAAGAACGGCGACAAATTCATCCCCACCGATGCGTGCAATGCCCCGGCAGGCCCCGCCCACCGCGCGCAGTCGCGTGGCCACAACCCAAAGCACATGATCGCCTGCTTTGTGGCCCAAGGTGTCATTGATCTGTTTGAACCCATCAAGATCCATATGCAGCAGGGCCACCCGGCGTGGCGTATCGAGCCTGTTTTCCCGATCCAGTTCCTCAAATAGGTTCATCAAGGCCCGGCGGTTCGGCAGGCCTGTCAGCTCATCAAGGACCGCCTGTTTGGCAATGCGTCGGCTGGCCTCTGCCTCGGCCTCAACAGAGATCAAAGTCCTGGCGTTCTTTTTCAGGAAGGCGACCGCTGTGGCCAGTCGCCCGACCTCGTCTTCGCGGGATAGAAACGGCACGTCACGGTCCAGATCCCCGCCGGTGACGTCATCGATCACCTGCGTGATGTCGTGCAAGGGGCGGATCACGCTGCGCAGCACAAAGGCAATCATCAGCCCCAGCAGGCTGAAGCTGATCACCTGCAGCAAAACGGTCTCGCGGCGGGTGGTCTGCAACAGGGCCTGGGTCGGCGCAATAGAGAAGCCCGTGACCAAAACGCCGATCTGATTGGTGTCGTTATAGACAATGGTCTGTTTGAACAGCACGCTGCCGCCAAGTTCCAGAACCGGGCTTTCGCCGGACGCGGCGAAGGTGTTGGCAATACGGGACAGATCCGCGTCGGTGGCGAGGGCCGGGGTTTCGGCAAAAGGCATATCGTCGGCAAGGATCAGGCCAAATGTGAACCCCTCGATATGGGCGAAACCCGTCATGATTTCGCGGGCCTGTTCGCTGTCAAAGGTCCAGACAGCCTTGGCCACCGCGTCGGCGATCACAACAGTGGTTTCTTCACCGCGCAAATAAAAACTGCTTTCGATTTCAGTTTGGAAGCGGGCCAGCCAGCTGCCTGTGTTTGCTGCGGCAACGGCAATCAGGCCCAGCATGCAGGGCACGATCAAACGCCAAAGCAATGATCCACGAAACGTCCGGATTGGCATTACGCCCCCAGTCTCGCATCGCAGGATGCAGATCTGTCGGGCGGGACCGAGGGGGCGGATGCACCCCAAAGGAGGAGGGGCCGAAGCACATCCATGGGCAACCTTCACAATTTAACACACAGGTTTCAGCCTAGTCGCTCCGGGTTTCGAAGCCCTTAAAACGCCTGCCCAACGGCTTCGAATTCGTCGGATGCAGGCGCAAGGACCAACGATGTCGCCTGACACTGGCCTGCAGAACCGATCCGGCAGAAAACCATGACATCGGTCTGTTCAGGCCGTGTTGGGCGCAGTGGACGACCTGGCGGCGGGGGTGTTTTCCCCATGCTGACCTTTCGACAGGACTTGGTCTGCGGGCGATGATTTAACCGTTTGCTTTGCCATTTTACGGTCAGATTGCTACTCTGTCCGGCAGGAGTGTTTCGAGTTGTTTGTTTCGCGTATCCAAATTACAGCGGCCGTGCTGGCCGTTCTGCCTAGTGTTGCACCGGCTGAAGAGGCGCCGGTGGACCTTGTTGTGTCCACTTTGGAATGGCCCCCCTATACCGGATCGCACCTGCCCGGTGAGGGTGCCGCGAGCGAAGTCTTGCGGGCGGCGATTGCAGCAGAGACCCCCGAGGCGGAGGTGGAAATCCGGTTTCTTCCCTGGAACCGTGCGGTGGCTTTGGCGCGGGATTCAGAGGCGGTTCACGCCTATTTCCCCGGCTACGACTGCACCCATGAAGAGGGGTTTGTATCTTCTGCCCCGTTTGGGGCCAGTGTCCTTGGCTTTGCCGAACCCAGACCACACCCTTTGAACTGGCGTGTGCTGGAAGATCTTAGCGGGTTACCGCTCAAATTCGGCACTGTCCTTGGTTATCGCAATACAAAAGCCTTCGACGACATGGTGGCGCAGGGAGCGCTGCAGGTGCTGTCTGCGAAGGATGATGTCACCAATCTGCGCCGCCTGCTGGCCGGGCGCGTGGATGCCGTCGTGATTGACCAGCGGGTGATGCGGTATTTGGTGCGCACGGAACCCAGCCTGTGGGCCCAGAAAATCCGGATTGGTTTCAACGCAAAACCCTTGGCCGAGCAACCCCTGCACGTCTGCTTCAAAGACGATGCCAAGGGACGGGAATTGCGCGATCGTTTTGATCGCGGCTTGGCCTCACTCGACCAGAAAGGAGCGATGATCGACGCCTATATCCAACGCGAATTCCAATAAGACCTCGCGGGCCTAGGTCACGCAGAGGCGAGAGGAGGGAAAGACAATGCGCAAGATCCGTTTGGTGATTGCACTCAGTGTCGCGCCTTTTGTGATCCCGTTTTGGGCGGCAGCCGAAGGGGTTACGGTGTTGACGGGGAACGACTATCCGCCGTTTGCAGATGAAACATTGCCCGAAGGGGGGCTGGCCACCGAAGTGGTGCGCCGCGCGTTTCTTCAGATGTCAGAGCCAGTGGAAATCCTGTTTCGCCCGTGGGAACGCGGAATGGTGGAAACGCAGGCTGGCAAATATCTGGCAACCTTTCCCTGGAGCTACAACGCAGAGCGGGAAAAGACGCTGGCCTACTCCGAGCCGCTTTATACCTTCAGCCAGTATTTCTTTACCCGCGCTGAGGCGCCGTTCCGGGGGATAACCGAAGCCGACCTGCAGGGCGCGCGGCTGTGTCTGGCGCTGAGCTATAACACCTCTGGGCTTGAGCAATTGGTGGAGGCCGGGGTGATAACCCTTGTGCGGCCGCAGACGCTGTCAAATTGCTTTCAGATGATTGCTGCAAACCGTGCCGATGTGGTGCGGGTCAATGACCGGATCGGCTGGACCACAGTGGACAATCTTGGTCTGGAGCGCAGCGCCTTTCGTATGATCGAAGAGCCCGTGCGCACCTCTGTCCAGCATGTTCTGTTCAGCCGGGCCCATCCCGAAACCGAGCGACTGTTGGCCGGGTTCAACGCGGCGTTGGAGGCCCTGAAGGCCAGTGGTGCCATCGACGAGGTCATGTCCAAGCATCTGAAATAACAACCAAGGGAAGGGGGGCATTATGGTCAGACCGATCCCCAAGGGATACCGCAAGAGCATCAGCACCGACTTCAGCCTCGCGCTGATGGCGGTGATCGCCACGCTGCTGATCGGCTTTGCAGTGGTTGCGGGGATTCTGGCGGTGGGCAAGGCAGAGCGGCGCTTGCAGGCCTCGCTGGCCTCTTACCAGGCGCTGGCCGGATCGGCGCTGGCCTCTTCGGTCTGGAATTTTGACACCCGCACCGTGCAGGGCTTTGTCGCGGCCCTGTTGCTCGACGAAGAGGTGGTGCTGGCCAGGGTGTCATCCGAAGGCAGCGTGCTGGCACAAGGGGGGCAAGACGCCTTGTTGGCGCGGCCGCTGGACGCGGTCTTGGCAGATACCAGCCTGCTGAGCGGCGGTCTGGATCTGGTGCACGAGGGCGAAACCATTGGCCGCTTTACCATCGTGCTGAGCCGGGCAGGTATCCGCGAGAGCGCCTGGGCGCAGATCTGGCAGATTGCCACCGTCACCGTGTTGATCCTGATGGCCATCGCGGTGGTGTCCTTCATGGTGGCGGGGCATTTCGTGGCAAAACCCCTGCGGCGGTTGCAGGCGCTTGCGGCGCGGATCGCCGAGGGCAAACTTGACCGTCCGGTCGCGGCCTATCGCGATGACGAACTGGGCGCGTTGTCCGGCAGTCTGGAACGCATGCGCCGGTCTCTCAAGACGGTTCTGAATGACCTGCGCCATGCCAATGATGATCTGGCCGAAGCCAATCGCACATTGGAGGCCCGTGTCGAGGCGCGCACCGAAGAGCTGACGCAGGCCAATTCAGAACTGCAGGACGCCAATCGCATGATTGTGGACAGCATCCGCTATGCCAGCCGCATTCAAGACGCGGTCTTGCCCAGTCCCGAGGTGTTGGGCCGGGCCGTCGACAGCTATTTTCTGATGTGGGAACCCCGCGATCTGGTCGGTGGGGATTTTGTCTGGTTCCACAATGGCACGACGCAGGATGTGATCATTGTGGGGGATTGCACCGGGCACGGCGTGCCGGGAGCCTTTATGACGCTGATCGCGGGCACGCTTCTGGACCGGATGTTCACCGCGCAACCGGACAGCGGCCCGGCAGAGGTTCTTGGAACCCTGAACTCTGGGTTGAAGCGCATCCTCAGTCAGGAAGAACCCACCTCCACGCCGCTGGCCACGGATATGACCGATGATGGCATGGACGCCGCCGTTTGCATGGTGGACCGGGCCGCGGGGCGGATGCGCTATGCGGGGGCACGCCTGTCGCTCTGGCGGTCCTGTGACGGCGAAATTGACGAGATCAAAGGCGATAAACTGGGGCTTGGCTACCGCCGCTCACCGATGGAGGCCCGCTTTACCGAACACGAGCTGTCTCTGGACCGGGCGCAGGCGTTTTACCTTGCCACGGATGGGATCATTGATCAGGTCGGCGGCGCGCGGTCGCTGTCGTTCGGGCGCAAGCGGTTCCGGCGTGCGCTGGCCGCGCAGCACAACCGCGACATGGCCGCTCAGGGCGCGCATCTGCAGCAGATTTTCAAAGACTATCAGGGCGGCCAGATCCGCCGCGATGACGTGACGGTACTGGGGTTTTCGACAGCGGGAGCAGCGATGTGACAGACAATATGGGAATAGACGCAAAAGAGCTTTACCAGCTGCGCAGCTATCTGCGGGACCGGGGCATCCTGTTTGCCTATAGCGGCTATGTGACGGAAACCGTGCTCAGCGGTGTTGGCGAAGCGCTGCGCCAGAAACTGGCCCTAGAGGCCACGGACACAAAGACGGTGCGCAGTGTGTTCGCCATATTTGTGGAGCAGATGCAGAACATCATCCGCTATTCGGCCGAGACAGAGCACAAGGACGCAGGCAACGCGCGCGAGCTGCGCTATGGCGTGCTGACGGTGGCGCAGACCGGCGAGCGTTACGCGGTGCACGCAGGCAATGTCATCCATCGCGCCGATCAGCCACGGCTGGAAACCCGGCTGGCGGCTCTGGTGGCGATGGACCGCGATGCGTTGAAAAGCGCGTACAAAACCCAGCTGAAGGCCGGGCCCGAACCGGACAGCAAAGGCGCCAGTGTCGGGCTCATTGAAATCGCGCGCCGCGCCTCTGCCCCGTTGGGATATGGGTTCACGGCGGTGGATGAAGATCATGTGTTTTTTGCAATCGAGGCGCGGATATGAGTACGAACCCTTTAAACCTGCCCGCATTTCAGATCGCCGCCACGGATCGGTCCCCACATGTGGATTTCGATTTCGACGCAGGCCGCCTGCGGATGCGCGGGGAATCCTACCCGGAGGATGTGACCAGTTTTTACCGCCCCGTCCTAGACGCCTTGGACAAGTATTTTGGCGCGCTGGGCACAGGAGACTGCCGGTTCGAACTGTCGCTGATCTATTTCAACAGCGCCTCGGCCAAGGTGATCATGTTCCTGATGGAAATGCTGGATGCGGCTGCCGCCAAAGGCGCAGCTGTGGACCTGTTTTGGTACTATGACCCCGAAGACGACACCATGCAGGAGCTTGGGGAAGAATTCGGCGAAGATCTGGAGCACGCGCGTTTTCACCTGGAGGCCATGGTGCGCGATGCAGAGTAAGGAACTGTTTGCCCGTGAAGAGGCCGTTATCACCGCTGCCCGCAACCGGCTGGCCGAACCCTTTGCCTCCGAGGAGGCACAGGCGCAGTTTGCTCAGCTGCTGGCGGATTATGAGAAGCTGTTGAAAATCACCTGGCGGTTCATGCGTCTGTCGGACCGCAATGAACGGGAAATGGCCGCTGCCAATGACCGCGCCCACCGCAGCAGCGCGGAGCTGCGGCAGAAAAATCAGGAACTTGAGTCCATTTCTGCAAAGCTGTCGAAATATCTGTCCCCGCAGGTCTATGCCTCGATTTTCTCGGGCAAGCAGCGGGTGGAGTTGGCCAGCCAACGCAAGAAGCTCACGGTGTTCTTCTCGGACATTCACGGGTTCACGCAGATCACCGATCAGATGGAATCCGAGGACCTGACCGAGCTGATCAACCACTACCTGACCGAGATGGCCGAGGTCGCGCTGGAACATGGGGCGACGATCGACAAATACATGGGCGATGCGGTTATGGCGTTCTTTGGCGACCCCGAAAGCCGCGGCCTGCAAGAGGACGCCTGTGCCTGCGTGCGCATGGCGCTGGCGATGCAGGAACGGCTGTCGAAACTCTCTGAGGTCTGGCGCAATCAGGGGATCGACCAGCCGCTGACCTGCCGGATTGGCATCCACACCGGCTATTGTACGGTGGGCAATTTCGGCAGCGCAGAGCGGATGGATTACACCATTGTCGGCGGCAATGTGAACCTTGCCTCGCGGCTGGAAAAAGACGCCCCGCCGGGGGGCGTGCTGATATCGCATGACACCTTTGCCCTGGTGCGCGACGAAATCCCCTGCGAACATCGCGGCCCGATCCGCCCGCGTGGGCTGGCCTATCCGGTTGAAACCTATCTCGCGCTTAGCCCACGCGACGCGGCCGCACGGGGTGATGGGAAGCTGTCGCTGCAACTGGCCCATCTTGCGCTGGATGCGGATCTGAACGCCATGACACCACAGGAACGCAGCGAGGCCCGCCTCGCCTTGGGGCGGGTGCTGGATCAGTTCGGCTGACGCTCGGGGTCATGTTCCTTTGGTCACGGTTTCCATAATCCGCGCCGTTGCCATGCTGCACTGGGTTGGAAAAGACCTGTCGTTTTTGAAAAGGAAAGGGGCATCGGCGACCCCTCGGGGAGGCACGCAACGGTGCAGGTCCAGACCGTGACAATCTGGAGTGTGGGCTCAAGAAAGCAGCCAAATCAGAGCGCAAAGTGTTGGAACCACACGCGGAACACCAGAAGTTCCACCCGGCTTCAGGAGCAGCATGTATGGCGGCGCTGTATCAGGAAATCATTATGTCCCCAGCCCAAGATGACGGCGTGCCTGTTGAGGTCAAAGCCCGTCTCAGTGTGCTTGTTCTGGGTGTGCTTACACAGCGTTTTTCAAACCGCTCCGAAGATGTCGGGGTTTGGTGGTAGCGGAGGAGGGACTTGAACCCCCGACACGCGGATTATGATTCCGCTGCTCTAACCAACTGAGCTACTCCGCCGCTCGCTGTGTGAGGGGCGTTCTAAGGAATGTGGCCGGGGGGGTCAAGCGGGAAATTTGATATTTCTGCCTTTTGGTTGATTTTTTTCTTGGATCGCCATTATTCGTTTAAAATCATGGGGTAAGCGGGCGTCGGGACGCGCTTTTGGTGGTTGGGAAAAGGAAAAGCCGCCCCAAGGGGCGGCTTTGCTCGTTTCTGGTGGCTCCGAGGGCTGAGCCTTAGATTTGAACCGGGGGCACCATGCCGATGATGTCATAGGTCTGGCGCAGGATCGGTGCGGTGATCGCACGCGCGCGTTCGGCACCACGGGCGAGGATCTTGTCGATCTCGTCCTGATGTTCCATCAGCCGGGCCATTTCCGTGGTGATCGGCGACATTTTGGCGACTGCCAACTCTGCCAGCATCGGTTTGAATTCCGAGAACTGCTTGCCGCCCACGTCAGCCAGAACCTCTTCGACGGACTGGTTGTTCAGCGCGGCAAAGATGTTCACTAGGTTTTTGGCCTCGGCGCGGTCGGACAGACCTGCGACCTCGGACGGCAGCGCGTCGGGGTCGGTTTTGGCCTTGCGGATCTTCTTGGCAATGGTGTCAGCATCATCGGTCAGATTAATGCGCGAGGCATCAGAGACGTCTGATTTGGACATTTTCTTGGAGCCATCACGCAAGCTCATCACGCGGGTGCCAGCCCCTTCGATCACCGGTTCGGTGATGGGGAAGAAATCGACGCCATAGTCGTGGTTGAACTTGGTGGCAATGTCGCGGGTCAGCTCGAGGTGCTGTTTCTGATCTTCGCCCACAGGCACATGGGTGGCGTGGTAAACCAGAATGTCTGCCGCCATCAGCGCCGGATAGGCAAAGAGACCAAGCGACGCGTTCTGGGCGTTCTTGCCTGCCTTGTCCTTGAACTGGGTCATGCGCTGCATCCAGCCCATACGGGCGACACAGTTAAACACCCAGGCCAGCTGCGCGTGTTCGGGCACCTGGCTCTGATTGATCAGGATCGAGTTTTCAGGGTCGAGACCGGCGGCGATAAAGCCCGCGCAGAGTTCGCGCGTGGATTTCTGCAGGTCTGCGGGGTCCTGCCAGACGGTGATCGCGTGCAGGTCGACCATGCAATAGATCGTCTCGGCGTCGCGGGCTTGCCAGTCCACAAAGCGCTTCAGTGCACCAAGATAGTTGCCGAGGTGCAGGTTGCCCGTCGGCTGGATGCCCGAGAAGACACGCGGGGTGAAGCTGGTTTCGCTCATGGTCGGAAACTCCCGTCTGGAATTAATCACCCATGTCGCTTACCCATGAGCCAAAGCATCGTCAACAGATGCGCGCACAATGGTAGCAGTCTAGAGCGAGGGAACCCCCATGAGCAGCCCCGAAAGCAGTCAACCGCAGATGCCTTTCAATACGCTGCCGCCCGTCGTGGTGGCGATGTGCCTGCTGATTATGGGAATCGAGATTGCCTTTAACCTTGGCGCGCGGGGTATTCTGGGGGGCGCACAGGGCGTTGGCTGGCGGCTGAGCGCGTTGCAGCAGTTTGCCTTTGCCCCGCAGCAGCTGTGGTGGATGATCGAGACATGGCAGTTTCCCTTTGATCTGGCGAAACGCCCTTTGACCTATGCCTTTGTGCAGGGGAATTTCACCCAAGCCATCTTTGTCTGCGTGTTCCTTCTGGCGATGGGCAAGATGGTGTGTGAGGCCATGGGCGAGGTCGCAATGCTGTTGATCTTTGTGGCCTCGGCCATTGGGGGGGCGCTGGTCTATGGCTTTGTGGTCAGTGGTGAGACCCCGCTGATTGGGGGCTTTCCGGCGGTTTATGGGCTGATCGGCGGGTTCACCCATATCCTGTGGCGCAAGCTGGGGCAGGTCGGCGCGCAGCAGTCGCGGGCGTTTTCGATGATCGCCTTCCTGATGGGGTTCCAGCTGCTGTTTGGGCTGTTGTTTGGCGGAAATTACGATTGGATCGCGGATCTGGCGGGCTTTGCCACCGGGTTCCTGTTGTCGTTTTTTGTGGCGCCGGGGGGCTGGCGGCGCATCCGCGATCGGATGCGCCACGAGTAAGTGCTTAGGCGCCGCGGCGCAGGGCGGATTTGAACTCTGCCAGGCGGAAGGCCCCCAGCAGACGGCCAGCGGCGAAATAGACAGCTGCCCCAAACAGGATCAGCGCCAGCAGCGCGAGGTAGCGCCAGTAGGGCAGGCCAAAGGCCGGAGCCGCAAGCTGCCAGACCACCAGCAGGGCTGCGCCCATCACAAGGCTTGCGGCTGATATGCGCAAGGCGCGCGTGTGGAACCGGGCGTCGAACTGTGCGGCCGGGCCCATGCTGCGGGTGCCCCACCAGAGGCAGCCCACCATCACCCAGCCCGCAGCACTGGCGGCAATGGCCGGGGAAATCCAGCCAAAGACCGGCAGCAATCCAATGGCAAGGCTCGCGTTTACCACCATGGCGACAAGGGCAAAACGGAAGGGGCTGCGGGTGTCTTCGCGGGCGAAGTACAGCGGTTGCAGAACCTTCTGCAGCACAAAGGCGGGCAGCCCTGCGCCATAAATGGCCACAGCAAGCGCGATGGCGGCTGTGTCCTCAGGGCCGGTCGCGCCGCGTTCGTACATAACCGATACCAACGGCACGGGGATGGCAAGGAAAGCAATGGCCGAAGGAACGGTGAGCAGCAGGGAGAACTCTCCCGCGCGCGACAGAGCTGCTTGCGCGCCACTGTCATCCCCCGCCCGCAGGCGGCGGGACAGATCCGGCAGCAGCACGATCCCAACGGCAATGCCCACAACGCCCAAGGGCAGCTGATACAGGCGATCTGCAATGAACAGCCAGCTGACCGCGTTTTCGTATCCCGAGGCCGCCAGCTGGCCGACCACCAGGTTCACCTGTGTCACCCCCATGGCAAGCCCGGCGGGCAGGGCCACGGCCAGCATGTGCCGCATCTCTGGGGTCCAGCGGGGGAGGCCAAGGCGCAGGCGGATACCTGCCTTGGCGGCAGCGACCCAGACAAGCGCCAGTTGCGCGACGCCGGCCACCGGTATCACCCAGACCAGCCATTGCACGACCTCACCGCCCAATATGGCGGCAAGGCCCATGGTGAGGCAGGCAAAGATATTCAGCAGCACCGGCGCGGCGGCGGCGGCGGCAAACCGTCCTGTGGCGTTCAGAATGCCGGAAAACAGCGCCGCCAATGACATGCACAGGATGTAGGGAAACATCACGCGGCCAAAGTCGACAGTCACGTCAAACCGCGCATCCCCGACAAAACCACCCGCCGTGGCCCAGACCAGCGCGGGCATAAAGATCATCCCCAGCGCAGTCAGGCCCAGCACCGCAGTGGCCAGCAGGTTCAGCGCGTCCTGGGCAAAGCCCTGCGGGTTGTCATCCCCTTCGAGCCGTTTGGAAAACATCGGCACAAAGGCCGCGTTAAATGCCCCTTCGGCAAAGAACCGGCGAAACAGATTGGGCAGACGGAAGGCCGCAACAAAGGCATCCAGCACCGGGCCGGGGCCGATCAGCGCGGCAATCAGGATCTCGCGGGCAAAGCCAAGGATCCGGCTTGCCAGCGTCCAGAACCCCACCGTCATGAAGCCCGACAACAATTTGATCGGCTTCATGTGTCCGCGCGCTCCGCGCCGTCTTTGATTGCCTTGCGCAACTTCGTCTCGAGAGATTTCTGTTTGGATTCAGAGTGATACTTTAGTCCAAACATGTCTTTGACATAGAAGGCATCAACCACCTGTTCGCCATAGGTCGCAATCACCGCATTTGCCACATAGACATTATTGGCCGCAAAGGTGCGCGCCAGATCATGCAACAGGCCGGGACGGTCGCGGGTGTCGACCTCGATAATGGTGTAGATATCGGATCCTTCGTTATCAAAGGTGATATGGGTCGGCACGCGGAAGGCGCGTTCGCGTTTCTTGATCTTGTCCTTGGATTTAAACGCCTCGCGGGCAATGACCTTGCCCTGCAGCGTTTTCAGGATCATGTCGCGCAGGCGCGGCAGACGGGCGGCCTCGAATGGGTGGCCCTCGGCGTCCTGAATCCAGAACGTATCCGTCACATAGCCGTCTTTGGTGGTGTAGGATCGCGCATCGACCACATTCGCCCCCACCAGCGCCAGTGCACCGACGATCCGGGCAAAGATACCGGGGTGGTCGGTGGTGGCAAAGCAGATGCGGGTGGCATCGCGCACCTCGTCGGGGTGCAGATTCAGCTGCACCTCGGAGGGGTCTTTCGCCTTATCAAGATCACGCAGCATCTGCGCAAATTCCACATGCGCGGTCACATGCAGACCCTGCCAGTAAGGCGGGTAGTGACGCGCCTTTTCCCGCTTGAGATCGGCCTTGGGCCAGTCGGGCAGGGCCTGGGCCAGGTTGGCTTTGGCCTGCGTGCCGCGGTGGGCGCGGGTCAGGCTTTCCATGCCGTTTTCCAACGCTTCGCGGGTCTGCGAATGGAGCGCCCGCAGCAGCGCTGCTTTCCAGTTGTTCCATGTGGTCGGGCCAACGCCGCGAATGTCACAGACGGTCAGCAACAACAGCAGGTCCAGCCGTTCCACCGTGCCCACAGCCTTGGCAAAGTCGCGCACGGTTCGCGGGTCAGCAATATCGCGTTTCTGTGCGGTATCGGACATCAGCAGGTGGTAGCGCACCAGCCATTCGATGGTTTCAACCTCTTGCTTCTTAAAGCCAAGGCGCGGCGCCACCTTGCGGGCGATCTGCGCGCCAAGGATCGAATGATCCTGCGGACGGCCTTTGCCGATGTCATGCAGCAGCATGGCGATCATCAGGACATTGCGGTTGACGCCCTTCTTGATCAGCGAGGACGACAGCGGCAGCTCGTCCTCCAGCTCCCCTTTCTCAATCGCCGAGAAGTTGGAGATCACCTGAATCGTGTGCTCGTCCACTGTGTAGGAGTGATACATATTGAACTGCATCATCGCCACAATGGTCTCAAACTCTGGGATAAAGGCCGCAAGCAGGCCAAGTTCGTTCATCCGGCGCAGGGCGCGTTCCGGGTTGCCGTGTTTCAGCAGCAGGTCCAGGAAAATGCGTCGCGCTTCGCGGTCTTTGCGTACCTCATCATTGATCAGATGCAGGTTTGCCCGCACCAGCCGCATGGCGTCCGGGTGGATCAGCATGCCGGTGCGCAGGGCTTCTTCAAACAGACGCAGCAGGTTCAGCGGGTCGGCCACAAAGGCCTGCGGGTCGAGAACCCCAAGGCGGTTGTGGGTGACCTCATAGCCGGCCTTCACCCGAGGGCGGCGGCGAAAGATGCGCTCCAGCAGCGGTTCGTTTTTGCGCTGTTCGTCTTCCAGTTTGGTCAGCAGGATGCGGGTCACATCGCCAACTTCGGTGGCGTGGATGAAATAATCCTGCATAAAGACTTCGACGGCGCGGCGCCCGGCCTTGTCCTCATAGCCCATGCGTTCGGCCACCTGGACCTGCATGTCAAAGGTCAGCTGTTCCGTGGCGCGATTGGCGGCCAGATGCAGATGCGCGCGGGTGGCCCAGAGGAAGTTTTCGGCCTTGGCAAAGAAATCAAATTCTTCGGGTTTGAACACCCCCAGCGGCACCAGCTCTGCGACATCGCGGACCTGATAGATGTATTTCGCGATCCAGAACAACGATTGCAGATCGCGCAGACCGCCTTTGCCTTCTTTGACGTTCGGCTCCACCACATAGCGTTCGCCTTGTTTCAGGTGCCGCGAATCCCGTTCTGCCAGTTTGGCGTCGACAAATTCCTTTGCATCCTTCGAGAACAGATCGGCCTGCAGCCGGTCCGCCAGCTGTTCGGCAAGGGGGGCGTGGCCGACCAGAAACCGGTGCTCCAGCATGGCGGTTCGGATGGTGTAGTCTTCGGCGCCCAGTCGCACACAGTCCTTGATGGTGCGGCTGGAATGGCCGACCTTCAGACGCAGATCCCAGAGGATATAGAGCGTGCTTTCAATCACGCTCTCTGCCCAGGCGGTGATCTTGTAGGGTGTCAGAAACAGCAGGTCGACATCGGAAAACGGTGCCATTTCGCCCCGGCCATAGCCGCCAACGGCAATCACCGCAATGCGTTCGCTCTTGGTCGGCGTGGCCAGCGGATGCAGGATCTCGGATGCGGCCATGACGGCGCATTCCACCAGGCAATCGGTCAGATAAGTATAGGATCGCGTCAGCCGCCGCGCTGCAAAGGGCGAGGTCGCAAAGCTGTCTGCGATGGCCGCACGGCCCGCCTTATTGGCGTCGCGCAGCAAGGCAACCACCTTGCTGCGAAAGTCCGGGCCTGCGTTTTCCGCGCCAAAGGCGCGAATCTGGGCAAGCAGGCCATCACGGTCAAAAATCTGATCTGGCGGACAGATCAAAGTTCCCAGATCGGTCGGGCGTGACGGTTGAGAGGCGGGGGCCGGTTCAGAAACCGGCGCCACCGAAGGATTGGGGTGCTGGGTCAAGGACGATGACCTTCTGTTCTTGGATCGTTGCAATAGCGAGCCCGCGTTCATTGGTCCCATCAGGGCGCAGGCGGAAGACGCCGCTTGCGCCACGGAACCCTGCGGACTGGGTCAGGGCGGCAGAGGTCAGCGCGTCGGATTGCCCGGCTGCGACCAGCGCGCCAATGGCGGCAATCCCGTCATAGGCCAGACCGCCAATCGCGTGCGGCGCGGTGCCATATGTGGCCTGATAGCGGCTGCGGAACTGTGCGGTGGTGCCCGGATCCGGCAAGGCAAACCAGCCGCCCTGAACCCCCGGAAGCGCAAGGGTCTGGGCGGGGATGTCCCAACGGGTCAGGCCCATGTACTGCACATCTGCCGGGCGCACGCCTGCTTCGGGCAGCAGCTGCGTCAGCAGCGGCAGGGCGCCAGCGGAATTGGCGGTCAGGACCACGCCCTCTGCACCAGAGCGGCGCACCGCATCCGAAATCGACGGGATCGCATTGATCACACCCTGCTGCGACAGGTCATAGCTGATGCTGCCCGCGATATTGGAACCTGCACCTACAGCGGCCTGTTGAATGGCATCGCGGCCAACCGCGCCGGCTGCATTGTTGTCGGACACCACAACAAGGTCATCTTTGCCCTGTCGTTTGGCATAGGTCACAATGCGGTTCGCTGTGTTCGAGAACGTCGGGCCCAGAACAAACACATTGCCACCGGCAATAGAGCTGTTGTTGGAGAAGGCCAGAACATTCACATTGCGCTTTGACGCCTCAAGACCTGCGGCATTGGCAGCTTCGGCATAAACCGGACCAAGAATAATGCGCGCGCCTTCGGTGATTGCCTGCGCAGCAGCAGAGGTCGCGCGGGCCGGGTCGCCTGCGGTGTCATAAACCCGCAGGTCGATTTGCACGCCATCCAGATCCGCGATCGCAAGGCGGGCTGCGTTTTCAAGGCTTTGCGCCAGAACGGCATCGCCATGCTGCGCCGATCCACGCGGCACCAGCAGCGCCACAGGCACCGGTTTGCTGGTGTTGATCGACGGGCCGCTGTTGGTGCCAAGGGTGACGGGATCACAGGCGGCGAGGACCACAGCCGCCGCGACAGCAGAGGCGGACAATGCGAATTTGTGACCCAGTTTCCGGGCCTGATTGAAAACGGCAAACATAAAGCGCATAAACTCCCTAGTTCCGGGCTGGTGTAACAGACGGTCCTGAAAGATGCGTTGATGCGCAGCCTGGCCGTTCTGACCCGTTTCGGTTCAGCGCGATCATAGACGACCAAAGGGATGAATCCAGCTTGAATCACAAACTCCTAAGCCTAACGCCGGGGCTCTACTTTGTTGCCACACCCATTGGCACCGCACGCGACATTACCCTGCGCGCGCTGGACGTGTTGGCCTCTGCCGATGTGATCGCAGCTGAAGACACGCGCTCTATGCGTAAGTTATTGGAAATACACGGCGTTCCGCTGGGCGAGCGGTCTGTGATTGCCTATCACGATCACTCTGGCGAAGGCACGCAAGGGCGGCTTTTGCAGGCGCTCGCGGATGGGAAATCCGTGGCCTATGCCTCCGAGGCCGGTATGCCGCTTATTGCCGATCCGGGCTATGAGCTGTCGCGCGCGGCGGCGGAAGCGGGCCATCAGGTGACCTGCGCGCCGGGGCCGTCGGCGGTATTGACGGCCCTCACGCTGGGCGGGTTGGCCACGGATGCGTTCTTTTTTGCCGGATTCTTACCCAATGCATCTGGTGCGCGCCGCAAACGGCTGGAGGATCTGGCCGCGGTGCCGGGGACGCTGATTTTCTACGAAAGCCCCAAACGCATTGCCGCCTCGCTTGCGGATATGGCCGCCGTGCTGGGCGATCGTCCCGCCGCCATGTGCCGCGAGTTGACCAAAAAATTCGAAGAGGTCCGACGCGCACCCCTGTCTGAATTGGCCACGCAACTGGAAGAGGCAGGCGTCAAAGGCGAGATCGTGGTGCTGGTGGATCGCCAGCGCGAGGTCAAAGTGACCGAGGCCGATCTGGAAAGCGATCTGCGCGCCGCGCTCAAGGACAATTCCATCAAAGACGCCGCCGCGATTGTGTCAGAAAGCCACGGGATGCCGCGCCGCAAGGTCTATCAGATGGCCCTGCAGATCGCGAAAGAGGACTGATCCATGGCGGATGCGCGCAAAGTGACGGGACTGCGTGCGCATCTGGCGGGCCAAGCGGCGGAAGACGCCGTGTTGCGTGCGTATGAGGCGCAGGGCTACAGCCGCGCCGCCAGCCGCTGGCGCAGCCCTGCGGGCGAGATTGATCTGATCCTGCGCAAGGGTGAAATGGTGGTCTTTGTGGAGGTCAAGCAGGCCCGCAGCCATGGCCGGGCAGCAACGTCCTTGTCCGCACGCCAAGCAGAGCGGATCCTTACCGCCGCCGCCCTGTTTCTGGACGGCGAACCCAAAGGGCAGCTGACCGAGACCCGCCTTGATCTCGCGCTTGTGAACGGCGAAGGCGCGGTCGAGATCGTGGAAAATGCTTTTGCAGCCTTCTGATCGGTGCGGACCCCATTGAACCAAGGGGCAGCTTTCGCCATGTAGGTCAGCGAACAAGAGGGAACTTGCCATGAAAATCGCCTTCCAGATGGACCCGATCATGGGCGTTGATATCAACGCCGACAGCTCTTTCCGCCTTGCGGAAGAGGCGCAGAAACGCGGTCATTCGCTGTTTTACTACAGCCCCGACCAGCTGGCCTACGAGGAGGGGCGGATTACCGCGCGCGGTCATGATATGACTGTGCAGCGCGTGGCGGGCGAGCCTGCGGTTCTGGGCGCGCTGCGGTCGGTGGATCTGGCCGAGTTCGACGTGATCTGGCTGCGGCAGGACCCGCCGTTTGACATGCATTATATCACTTCGACCCACCTGCTGGACCGTCTGAAGGATGATGTTCTGGTGGTGAATGACCCGTTCTGGGTGCGCAACTACCCGGAAAAGCTGCTGGTGCTTGATTTCCCCGAGCTGACGCCGCCGACCGCGATTGCACGGGATCTGGACGTGATCAAAGCGTTCAAGGAAAAGCATGGCGATGTGATCCTGAAGCCGCTGTACGGCAATGGCGGTGCGGGTGTCTTCAAACTGGACGCCAATGATCGCAATCTGACCTCGCTGCACGAGCTGTTCACCGGCTTCAGCCGCGAGCCGCTGATTGTGCAGAAGTTCCTGCCGGACGTCAGCAATGGCGACAAGCGCGTGATCCTTGTCGATGGCGAGCCGGTTGGCGCGATCAACCGTGTCCCTGCGGCGGGCGAGACCCGCTCGAACATGCATGTGGGTGGTCGCCCCGAGAAAATCGGCCTCACCGACCGCGATCTTGAGATCTGCGCTGCCATTGGGCCGCTGCTGCGCGAAAAGGGCCAGATCTTTGTCGGCATCGACGTGATTGGCGACTACCTGACGGAAATTAATGTGACGTCTCCCACCGGGATTCAGGAACTGGAGCGCTTTGATCAGGTGAATATCGCAGAGAAAGTCTGGGAAGCGATCGAAGCCAAGCTCTAGGTGCCGGTGTTTCGCCTGCTTGCGCAGGCGACGGAGGGGCTCCCGCAGCCGCGCATGCCTTGCCTGCGGCAAGACCCACTGGCGGCTTTTGGGCATGGCAGCCCGCCAAAGGGCGGGCTGCGGTTGCATCCAGACGTCTTTGTGCCGCGATACAGAAAAGGTCGGCGCTGCCTTTTCCGGAACGTTTCCCTCGGACGCAACCGCAGCGCACCGCAGGTGCGCTGCGTGGCCCAACGGGAGGCGCTGCCTTTGGCAGCGGCGACGGGCGGGAGCGCGTGCGATGCCTGCACCGCGGGATTGGCCTAGAGCTGCAGGCGGAAATGCAGGGCCTCCAGAATATGGTCGCGATTGACATGTTCGTCCCCATCCAGATCGGCAATCGTCCGAGAAACCCGCAACACGCGGTGATAGCCGCGCGCGGTGAGGTTGAATTTGTCGGCGGCCTTCAAAAGGGTCTCTCGGCCGGCGTCATTGGGGCGAGCGACGTGTTCCAGCAGTTGCCCTTCAGCATCTGAATTGAGCCGTGCGGTGGGGTGGTCCAGGTATCGCTCTGCTTGGATGCTGCGGGCCGCCGCAACGCGGGCGGCCACCACAGCCGAGCTTTCGCCGGGGGTCAGGTCGTCCAACTCGCGCAAAGACAGGGCGGGCACATGGACCCGCAGATCGAAACGATCCATCAATGGGCCTGAAATACGCCCCATATAATCCGCCCCGCACTGTGGCGCGCGCGCGCAGGCGCGCTGGGCGTCGCCCATGTAGCCGCATTTGCAGGGGTTAGCTGCCGCCACCAGCATAAAGCGGCAGGGGTAGGTCACATGGGCATTGGCGCGGGCCACCATGACTTCGCCGGTTTCGACCGGCTGACGCAGGGTTTCCAACACGGGGCGGGCAAATTCTGGCAGTTCATCCAGAAACAACACGCCGTTGTGGGCCAGGCTGATTTCGCCGGGATGCGCGCGGCGTCCGCCGCCCACAACCGCCGCCATTGAGGCCGTGTGATGCGGCGACCGATAGGGGCGGATCCGGTCAATTCCGCCATCTTCTATCATGCCATGGATCGATTGGATCATCGCGGTTTCCAGCGCTTCGCGCGGGTCGAGCGGTGGCAGGATCGACGGCATGCGCGCCGCCAGCATGGATTTTCCGGATCCCGGCGGCCCGGTCATCAGCAAATGATGCCGCCCGGCAGCGGCGATTTCGAGCGCGCGTTTGGGAATTTCTTGTCCTTTGACGTCTGCCAGATCCTGCAGGCCAAGGTCTGATTGCACCTCACCGGGGCGGGCGGCTTCGATCACGGTTTGTCCGATAAAGTGGCGGATGACCTCGGTCAGGGTGTTTGCGCCAATCACGCGCGTGCCATCGACCCAGGCCGCTTCGGCACTGGAGGCCTGCGGGCACAGCAGCGCCCGGTTCTGTTCTGCGGCGGTCAGGGCGGCAGGCAGGGCCCCGGCCACGGGCATCAAACGCCCATCAAGGGACAATTCCCCAAGGACCAGGGTTTCCTGTGCAGCCTCGGGGGGCAGGATTTCCAGCGCGCTGAGCAGGGCAAAGGCAAGCGCGAGGTCAAAATGGCTGCCCTCTTTGGGCAGGTCGGCAGGCGAGAGGTTGATGGTGATGCGTTTGGCGGGCAGGGCGATGGACATTTCCGCAAGCGACGCGCGCACGCGGTCACGCGCTTCGCTCACTGCTTTGTCGGGCAGGCCCACGATGGAAAACGCAGGCAGGCCGGGGGCGAGAGCGCATTGTACCTCGACCGGTTTGGCTTCGATCCCAAGAAAGGCGACTGTTTGTACTTTGGCTATGGCCACATTGCGCCCCCGTTGCCCGCCATGATGCCGGTGCCCTGTTTCAGACAAGGCTCCGGCACTCATGGTTAGCGGGGGGTTAATGCGCCCGTAAGTTCTGCGCGAATTCGCCTCAAAGCTGCCAGTCGCGCCGGTCCAGTGGCAGGGCGTAAGGCTCTGGCGCATAGGTCACTTTGCGGGCTTCTTCCTGCCAGGCAAGCACAGCCGGGTCGGACAGAAGAAGGCGGCAATAGGCGCGTGTCTCGGAACTCACCGGCAGGTCATAGCCCCAGATGCGGGCCGCAACCGGGGTGTAGAACACATCCGCAAGGCTGTAGTCGCCAAAAAGATAGCCATCTTTTGCGCCGCTCATCTGGCGGGCATGAGCAAACAGGGTCTCGATCCGTGCAAGGTCTTTGCGCACGGCCTCGGAAGGGTCAAACCCCTGCCAGATATGGCTCAGCTGCATGGGGCAGTCGCCGCGCAGCGCGCCAAAGCCGCAAGCCATTTCCGACACCAGCCAACGGGCCGTTGCGCGCTGGGCGGCGGCCGCAGGCCAGAGCCCTGCACCGGGGTTTTCTTCGGCCAGCGTTTCCGCCATCGCAAGGCTTTCGCCTATGACGGTGCCAGCAGGTGTGACCAAAGTTGGCACCAGACGCGCTGGCGCCAAATGCGCCAGATCTTGCGCCATCGTGCCGGAATAGAGCCCCACAAGCTTGACTTTATGAGGGATTTTGAATTTCTCTAACATCAGCCATCCGCGCAGGGACCAGCTGGAATAGAGGCGATCGCCGATATACAATGTGTAAGCCATACACAGAGCCTAGCGGGGAAGCTTTAATCACTAAAGAGAATATTTTTGAACGAACTCATCACGGATTGTGATTGATTTCGGTCAGCCCCCATCCTTCAGGGCCATGGTGAATGCGGCTGAGTGACAGGTTGTCGATCTTTTGGCCAAAGGCCTCTGTTGTTGTCATGCCGCCGGCGCGTTCGATCTGGCATAGGATCTGACCAAAATGCCCTACAACAATCACGTCGCGACCTGCATGAGCTTGCGCCAGATGGTCCATCTGCGCATTGACGCGCGCGGAGAGCATGTTCCAGCTCTCCCCACCGGGCGCTGCATTGTCGCCGGGCTCTTCCCAAAACGCCCGAATGCGGTCGGGATCTTCGGCATCAATGTCTTTCCAGCGGCGCAATTCCCAATCGCCAAAGTGCATTTCGCGCAGGGCCTGCGTATGCGGCAGGCGGGGGCGGTCGCCCTGAATGGCGTCGGCGGTGGCCACAGCCCGGATCAGGTCGGACGAAATCACCACCGCCTCGCGGGGCAGGGCGGCCTCGAGCCGTGCGATGGCGGCGATGTCGCTGAGGTCGGCTGGCAGGTCTGACCAGCCCACCATGGATTTGGCGTGGGTAGGTCCGTGGCGGATCAGGTGAAACCGGGTGATCATAGGGAACCTTTCAGCACATTCGGCAGGCCTGCAACCACCTGCACCACGCGATCTGCGCGGGCGGCCAAGGTGATGTTCAAACGCCCCTGTGCCTCGCGGAACCGACGGGCGAGCGCGTTTTCAGGTACAATGCCCATGCCGGTTTCATTGGACACCACGATGATCTCTGCCGAGCAGGCTGCAAAAGCCGCCATCAGCTGATCCGTGGCCGCCGTCAGATCGTTTTCCGCCAGAAGATGGTTCGTCAGCCACATGGTCGCACAGTCCATCAGCAGGATGTCCCCCGCGTCAATACCAACAAGGGCGGCTGCGGCGTCCTGCGGTTCCTCCACGGTGGTCCAGTCCGCCCCGCGTTGCGCCAGATGCAGCCGGACTTTTTCAGCCATTTCGGCGTCAAAAACCTGCGACGTGGCCCAATAGTGGCGGGGTTTTCCGCTTTGAAACACCAGATTCTCTGCAAAAGCCGACTTGCCAGAGGCCGCGCCGCCCAGAACCAGGGTTATCTTCGGCTCCATCTCAATGTCCTCCGCATGTGGCCTAAGGTGTTGATTACAGGCTGCTTGCCCACTTGAACAGGGGGAGTACGCCAAATGGATCAGGCCCTCTCACCCGTTTTTGACTTGCCAGACCCAGTGGTCAGACGTTCCAATGGATGTACGGGCCGGAGGGAAGACACGTGTAGGTTATTGTGATCCATCCTCTCGCCGCCACCGTAATCGGGGTGTATCTGACCGAGGAGGGACTATCCAATGCCACTGGATGAAACCACCAAGAATCCACTGCCAAAACGCGCCATGCAGGCCGAACTGCTGGATGCAGAGACTGAACTCGCGCTGGCTTATGCCTGGCGCGATGAACGGGACGAAGCTGCGCTGCATCGTCTGGTGACGGCTTATATGCGGCTGGCGATTTCCATGGCCTCGAAGTTTCGCCGCTATGGCGCGCCGATGAGCGATCTGATCCAGGAAGCAGGCCTCGGCCTGATGAAAGCAGCGGACAAGTTTGACCCCGACCGCGGTGTGCGCTTTTCGACCTATGCGGTGTGGTGGATCAAGGCCTCGATCCAGGATTACGTCATGCGCAACTGGTCGATGGTGCGCACCGGGTCGACCTCTTCCCAGAAGTCGCTGTTTTTCAATATGCGCCGGATCCAAGCCCAGCTGGAACGCGAAGCCCAAAGTGATGGGGTCGAGATGAGCCGCCCCGAGCTTCAGGCGAAAATCGCCAAAGAGGCCGGCGTGCCGCTGCGCGATGTGGAGATGATGGAGGGGCGGCTTGCGGGATCTGACTTTTCGTTGAATGCGGTGCAATCCGCAGATGAAGACGGCCGCGAATGGATTGATGCGCTGGAAGACGAAGGCCAGCAGGCGGCCGAGCTTGTGGCAGATGATCTGGACCGTCAGCAGCTGCGCGAATGGCTGCTGGCCGCGCTGAAAGGGTTGAATGAACGCGAGCGTTTTATTGTCCGGGAACGGAAACTGCGCCCAGAGCCGCGGACTCTGGAAAGCCTTGGCAATGAGCTGGGCCTGTCCAAGGAACGTGTGCGCCAGCTGGAGGCAGGCGCTTTTGTCAAAATGCGCAAACGGCTGGAAAGCCAGTCCGGCGAAGTGCAGATGTTCCTGAACTGACCCCGTGATTTGCTCAGGCCTGCTGCAAGGTGGTCCGGGCAATCGACAACAGGCGTTTTGCGCCAGATTCCAGCTGCGTGCTGGCACTGTGGCTGAAGCCAATCTGGTATTGGCCCAACTCAAATTCGGTGTCCAGCACGCAGATACCCGCATCCCGCGCGAATTCTGCCAGCAACGAACTGCCGTACATCAAATGTCGCCCCTGCTGCAGCACGTCAAGTGCAGGTGAGAGCAGATCCACCTCTAGTGCGATCTGCGGTGGGTTCAGCATAGCAAGGCGAAACAGCCGGTCCAAATCCCGCATCTGATGGCGGTCCGGGGCAAAGGACACAAACGGATGCGCTGCCAGATCCGATGCAGAGGCAGGTGTTTCCAACCCCATCAGTGGATGATCCGGCGCACATAGGATCGAACGGCGGGCCCGGTGGATCGGCTGGGTGATCAACGCGCCGGACGCATTTGCCGGGATGCCGTGAATGCACAGATCCACGCTGCGGTTGGACAGCACCTCTTCGATGGTTTCAAACGGCACCGTTTTCACGGTCACCTGATAGCCCGGCATGGCTGCATCAAAGGCAGGCAGAATGCGCGGCAGCACGGCGTGCGCAAAGACCGCACCAGCGCCAATCCGCAGTTCGTTTCGCGCGATGCCCGCTGTTTTGCGTGCGTCTTCCAGGCCGTGCTCCAGCTCCAGCAAAATTCGCGAAGCATGTTTCAGAAAGCTCTGGCCTGCTGCCGTCAGATCGGTGCCCCGGCTGTGCCGGTCCAGCAACGGTGCGCCGATGATCGCCTCTAGCTTTTTGATATTGCGCGACAGGGCAGGCTGCGTCAGCCCCAGATGCCGCGCCGCCCGTGCCATGCCGCCCGCGTTGTGGATCTCTACGAACTGGCGCAGGGTGGTCAGATTTGGATAGCTCTCTTGGGTCATGGGTGCATATAACCATCTGGCATAGCTTTGCGCAATTTTTAGCAGTTCAGGAACCACAAAGCTGCATCTAGGCTTCAACTTCATGCCGGGCTTGGCCCGGCGACGGCCTGACGTGGAGATCGGGTCGCAAGGGAGGAAAAACATGCAGATGAAGACACTGACCACCCCGGCGGTGGCTCTGACCCTGTCGGCACTGGCGCAGACCGCCACCGCCGATGAGATCGATTTCCTGTGCTACCAGGACGGCACCGAATGCGATGTGATCGCGGAACTGAGCGCGCGGTTCACGGAGGAGACCGGCCATGTGGTGAACACCAATATCGTGAGCTACGAGGTCATCCGGGATCAGCTGCTGAAGCAACTGCAGGCCGGTGATACGGTGCCAGATCTGGCGCGTGTGACCGACCTTGGCGGCATGGCACCCTATTTCCTTGATATCGCACCCTATGTGGACAGCGCTTATTACGAGGCGAATTTTGCTGCCACCCTGCCGTGGATGCGCCCCGCAGGCGACACGGCCGGTATCTATGGCTGGCCGGGCATGGGGGCCACGGGGCCCTTTGTGAACCTGACCATGTTTGAAGATGCAGGCGTGGATGTGCCCGAAGCAGGCGCGACATGGGATGACTGGGTCACAGCCCTGACCGAGGTGAAGGACACGCTGGGGCTGGACGCGGCCTTTGCATTGGACCGCACCGCGCATCGCTGGGCGGGGCCGGCGTTTTCCTTTGGCGCTAAGTTCATGGATGACACGGGCGAGCCGATCCTTGTGGACGACGGCTTCCGCACCATTGCAGAACTGTTCATTGACTGGCACAAGTCGGGCTTCATGCCGGTCGAGGGCTGGCCTGCGGGGGCGGGTACCAGCTTCCGCAATGCAGCGCCCTTGTTCCTGAACGGTCAGGTGGCGATGCATTTTGGCGGCTCCTGGCTGATCAATTCCTACGACAGCAATATCACCGACTTTGACTGGAAAGCCGTGCCGGTGCCCTGTGGCGAAGGCGGCTGTGGTGCCATGGTCGGCGGCCCGGCTGTTGCGGGGTTCAAATCCACCGATCACCCCGAAGCCGTGGCCAAGTTCATCGACTTCATGGCGCGCGAAGACATTGGCGCGGAATACCACGCCAAGACCCAGTCGATCCCGGCGCATGCGGGTCTGCAAC
This sequence comes from Tritonibacter multivorans, assembly GCF_001458415.1. Taxonomy (GTDB): domain Bacteria; phylum Pseudomonadota; class Alphaproteobacteria; order Rhodobacterales; family Rhodobacteraceae; genus Epibacterium; species Epibacterium multivorans. The sequence continues at coordinate 109,003 of NZ_CYSD01000020.1, forward strand.
AGACAGGGATTGAGTATCAGGGGGCTTCGGCCCGTGTGGCAGATGCGCTGAATGTCTTTGCCGACAATGCGCTGAAGGCGGCAACCACCACCCCGCAGGCCTTTGCCTTCCAGGGCTATCCCAAGAACTTTGTCATCTATGGCGTGGTGCCCGATTACCTGACCAAGGCGATCAATGGCGAAGTGTCGCTGGACGAGGCGCTCGCTGCAATTGATGCCGATGTAAAAGCCAAGATCGCGGAATAATCGCTTTCCTCCCCAAGTGGCCTTTTGGGGCCGCTGGGCGCGCCGCACCGGCCAAGACGTGATGCAGGCCGGAGCGGTAAGAAACAGAAGCGGCCAAAGGCCCGACCGAAGACAGGCATCAGGACAGGACACCCCGATGATAGCAGAGATGGCAGCCGCGCTTTTGCAGGCGCAATGGCTTTACTTGGCGATTGGCTATATTGCCATTGGCGCGGCGCTGACCCGTGCGCAGGGGACAGGGGCCTGGCTTATGGGCGTCCTTGGCTGGCCGATGGAGCTGGCACAACGCTTTGCGGGCCAGGGGCCGCAGCCCTATCTGTTCCTGCTGCCGAACGTGTTGGTCTTTGGCCTGTTCACCTTTGCGCCGCTGTTCATGAACATGGGGTTTTCCGCAACCGAAGGGTCCAGCATCCTATTTCAGGATCGCGACTGGGCGGGCACCGATAACCTTGTGCGATTGCTGGGCGAAACCCAGCCCGACACCGGGGCGGAAAACCGCGAGGATGACAAATTCCTGCGCGCCGTCACCGATACTGCCGTCTTTGTGGTGTTTCAGGTGCCGATCATGGTGCTGTTCGCGCTGATCACCGCGCTTGTTTTGAACCGGGACATCGCAGGCCGTGGCTTTTGGCGGTCGATCTTTTTCTACCCCGTCATGCTGTCGCCTGTGGTGGTTGGCTTCCTATGGACCCTGATCCTGAAGCGTCAGGGGGTTCTGTCCGTCACGCTGATGCAATGGGGCTGGATTGATGCGCCGATCCAATGGCTGACCGATCCCGGCTGGACCATGTTCTGGTCCGTCTTTGTCTATACCTGGGCGCATCTGGGGTTTTATATGCTGATCCTTCTGGCCGGACTGCAGGCGATCCCTGCCGATCTGTACGAGGCGGCCGAAATGGACGGCACCTCACCCTGGCGGGCGCTCACCCATATTACCATTCCGCTCCTGATGCCGACCCTGCTGGTGGTTTTTGTCCTGTCGCTGATCAAAGCGTTTCAGGCCTTTGAGGAGCTTTTTGCCATGCAGGTCAGCTGGATTTCCGTTGTGGCCTATATCTTTGAAACGTCCGGTCTGCGCGGCACGCCGACCACACATGGTCTGGGCATTGCCGCCACCGCATCGCTTTTGATTGCCGCATTCCTTGGGCTTTTGTCTGTGTTGCAGATCGCCCTTTCCGGTAAGGGAGCGCGCTAATGTGGGCCTTTCTGACACGCACCCAAGGCCGGGGTCGGCTGACACTGGTGGACTGGCTGTCCTATGGTTACCTCGCCTTCGGGTTTCTGCTGATCTTTATCCCCGTGGTCTGGCTGGGGCTGAATTCGGTCAAAACCGCCTTTCAGATCGAACGGCAGGACATTTCGCTGATCCCCGGGGATTATACCCGTGTGGCCCGCGCCACCGTGCAGGGACCGGACGGCAAACGGATCTTCTTTATCACCGATCTGCCCGACTGGGTGCTGAACTGGCGCGATCTGAGCGCCGCGGACCAAGCCGCCCAAGACGTGGCAGGGTTCTTAAGTGCCCAAACGGGCGACGCCGCGCTTGCCCTGCGCAGCCATCTGGGCCAGACCGAACCGCAGGCGCTTGCGGTGATTGCGGCCCAGGGCCTGCCTGACTGGCTGCCCCGCTACCGCACCATGAGCGCCAGCGCCAAGGCCGAGGTTAATATTGAGGCCGCGCTTGCGGGCCTGAGCCCGGCCAATGACCGCTTGCTGCGCGAATTCACCGGTCTGTATCCGGGCGCGCGGCTGACCAGTCAGATCCTTGTGTCGGCCCCTGATCCCCAGACCGGAGAGATCCGCCAATGGGGTGTCTCCAACATCGACATCAAACGCGCCTTTACGCCGGCACGTCCCGTGGACGCGGTCAACGCCAAGGTCACCAAATTGCCCACCGCCAGCCTGCAGGCCGACCGGAATGTGCAGATCGCCTGGGAGAATTATATCGATCCGCTGTCAGGCAGCTCCTATGGCGTGACCGTCGATTTTACCCGCTGTCTGACCAATTCGGTGATCGTGACCATTGTCGGCACGGCGATCACGCTGCTGATCAACTCCATGGCGGCCTTTGCCCTGTCGAAATACAAGTTCCGGGGGCAGGTGATGTTCCTTGCGCTGATCCTTGCGACCCTCATGGTGCCGCCAACGATCACGCTGGTCGGGGTGTTCAAGGCCATTCAAGCGACGGGGATTTCCGGCTCGCTTTGGGGGATTATCATTCCGGGATCGGCCACGCCTGCGGGGGTGTTTATGCTGCGGCAATACATGCTGACCCTGCCGGATGAGCTGATCGAGGCCGCGCGGATGGACAGCGCCAGTGAATGGAAAATCTTCTGGAAGATCGTCGCCCCCCTTGCGCTGCCTGCCATTGCGGCGCTGGGCATCCTGTCCATCGTCTGGCGCTGGAACGACCTGATTGTGCCGCTGGTTGCGGTGGCGACCGTCAAAGAAGCCTACACCATCCAGCTGTGTCTTCTGGAATTTCGCGGCGAACACACCAGTCAGGAACATTACCGTCTGGCGATGACCATGGTCAGCCTGATCCCGACCACTTTGGTCTTTGTTTTCCTGCAACGTTACATCACCACCGGCATTGCAAATTCCGGCATGAAATAAGGCTCCATAGTTCCAAACATGACAAGCATTCAGCTGAAAAACATCAAGAAATCCTATGGCAAGACCGAGGTGATCCACGGCATCGACCTCGACATTCCATCGGGTGAGTTCTGCGTCTTTGTTGGCCCATCGGGCTGTGGCAAATCCACCCTGCTGCGAATGATCGCGGGGCTCGAAGACGTCACCGCTGGCGATCTGCTGATCGACGGCGCGCGGGTCAATGGCATCTCGGCGGCCAAGCGGGGGCTCGCCATGGTGTTCCAGTCTTACGCGCTTTATCCGCATATGTCGGTGCGCAAGAACCTGTCGTTTGGGCTTGAGAACATCAACCTCCCCAAGGCCGAGATCAAATCCCGCGTCGAGGATGCCGCGCGGATGCTGCAGATCGATGGCTATCTGGACCGCAAACCGGGCCAGCTGTCGGGGGGGCAGCGTCAGCGGGTCGCTATTGGCCGCGCCGTGGTGCGTGAACCGCGTGCTTTTCTGTTTGATGAGCCGCTGTCAAACCTTGATGCCGAACTGCGGGTTGCCACACGCGGCGAGATTTCCGCCCTGCATCAACGGCTGGGCAATACGATGATCTATGTGACCCATGATCAGGTCGAGGCGATGACAATGGCCGACAAGATCGCAGTGCTGCGCGCGGGCCGCTTGGAACAATTCGGGGCCCCGCTCGAACTGTACAATGCGCCCGCCAATATGTTTGTCGCGGGTTTTATCGGCTCGCCCCGGATGAACTTCCTCAAGGCGGGGTTGATCGCGGGCGCGGGACAGACGATCCTGCGTCTGCAGGACGGGCAGGATATTGCACTGTCCACCGACCGTTTTGGTCGCCCCGCCAGTCGTCCGGCGGTGATGGGCATTCGCCCCGGCGATCTGGAGATCACTGACAGTGACGCGCCGCTGCACATGCAGGTCACGGCCGTTGAACAGTTGGGATCTGAATCTATCCTCTTTGGCACATCGCCCTGTGACGAAGAACTGGTGGTCACTGCAAGGGGACAGACCGCGGTGCGCGTTGGTGACCGCCTGAACCTGCGCCCGAACCCAGACGCGATCCATGTCTTTGACGCGCAAAGTGAAGAAAGCTTGGCGCTGCAATGACTGACGACGTTCATCAGTTGACGGGGGACGCCCCCCTGTTGATCCTGGGTGACAGCCTTGTGGCGGGCGAAGGCGCGGAGGGGGATTTCGGCTGGGCCAAACAGATCGCGGCCCAAACACCTGCCGATATTGTGGGCGTCTGCGGGGCGACGTCTGCGGATATCCTGACCCACCTGCCCAACCGCGCCTATGACCGCGTGCTGATCCAGATCGGCACCAATGACGCCCGCTTTCGCCATGGGCGCAATGCGACCGAGACGACGCTTGCGCAATACCGCGACAACCTGTGTCAGATCGTGCGGCATTTTCGAGGTCTCAATCGCCATGTGATGATCCGCTTTGTGGATCTGTTGTTTGTCGATGAAACCCGCACGGTGCTGTTCAAACCGGACCGGTCTTACTTCAACGCCGACCTGCAGCGCGTCTCAGGAGAGCTGTCCGCATTCTGCGCCGAGCATGGGTTTGACCGTATTTCAACCGGTGACCTTGGGCAGGAGCCGGGCGCGCTGACCGATGGGCTTCATCCCACAACGGCCAGCCACGCAAGGTTGGCGACGATCATTCAGGAGGCGCTGAGCTCTGTTCTGGCAGAGGAATGCCGCGCGGTCGCGGTGTCAGGCCGCCCAGGGTGAAAACCGCGCGGTGCCTTCGTCCACGCGGTAGCTGGCCAGAACCTCGGGTGTTGTGCCGGCAATGCTGGCGACGGCTTCAATGATCCGATCCGCTTTTTCGTCGCACATCAGGGCAGAGAACCCAAGGCGCGTCCAGCCGGGTTTTTCAATCTCCTGACCGTTCAGAATGGCCTGCCGAAAAGTGTCGGACTGGGCTGCATCGATCCCAAGCAGCCGGTGCCCATAGGGACCTGCGCAGGCGCAGCCGCCTCGTGCCTGGACGCCGTGCAGGTCCGTCAACATCCGTGTGACCAGTTGCTGGTGAATGGGCCGCCCCTCAAGATCTTTGACGACAAAGGAAAAAATGGGCACCCGCGTGGCCCGGAGGTTCCCAAGCAGGGTCAGGCCCGGCGTTTTGAGCCAGACAGCCTCTGCGCGGTCCCGAAAGGTGGCGAGGCGCTTCTGCATGAAATCAGATCCGATTGCATCCTTAACCATGAAACACAGCGCCGCGCGCAGATCGCCGATCACATTGGGGGTGCCTGCCTCTTCGCGGGCGACCACGTCGTCCGAATAATCATGCGCCCAGGGGGAAACAAAAGAAACGGTGCCACCGCCGGGCAGGGTCGGTGTTTTGCGCGATACAGCATCCCGGCGCAGGATCAAGACACCAGAGGCACCGGGCCCGCCAATGAATTTATGTGCAGACAGCACAATCGCGTCGATTTCCGCATCGGTGCCACCCGACATGTCGATGTCCAGATAGGGCGCACCGCCGGCATAGTCCCAGATGCTGAGCGCGCCATAGCGTTTCAGCAGGCGTGTGACAGCAGGCACATCGGTGACGATCCCGGTGACATTGGACATGGCGGAAAATGCGCCAATCATGTGCCGCCCGTGATTGGCTTGCAGGATTTCTTCAAGGGCGTCGAGGTCAGGCCCACCAAGCGGGGATTCGGGGGTCTCAACCACCTCCGCGCCGCTTTCGCGCCACGGCAGGATATTGGAGTGATGCTCGTAGGGGCCAAGGATCACCAGAGGCGGCTGCGCCCCTTGGTCGGAGCAGGCCCCAAACAGCCCCACCAGCCGGTTCAAACCAGCCGTGGCGCCCGACCCGGTAAAGACCAGCGCATAGCGGTCGTCGGCTTTGCAGCTCTTCAGAATGATCTGGCGCGCCTGTTTGCGCAGCCGGGTCATCATCTGCCCGCAGAAGGAGGCCTCTGTGTGGCTGTTGGCGTAATAGGGCAGGATGTCCCGGGTCACACAGTCTTCGATCTGCTGCAAGGCGCGCCCCGAGGCCACGTAGTCGGCATAGATCAGGGGCTGCGCACCAGTGGGAGAGGGCACCGAAGCGCCGTCGCCGATAAGGCCCTGCTGCAACCAGGCGATCAGATCCGGGCGCTCCACTGACTGTGCAAAGCGGTGAAACTGCGTGGGTTCTGATGGATCGGTGTGCATGGCGGCTCTCCTTCGGTTGCGTCATGCAATTGATTACCCCACAGTTGATGGGTAAACTTCACCAAGTTATTCGTTGGATAAGAGATGGTTCTATCACATGACCACAAGGCAGCTCGATAATATTGATAAATCCATCCTGCGCGCCTTGCAGCAGGATGCGTCGCTGTCTCAACGTGAACTGGCCGACAAAGTGGGGTTGTCGCAGAATTCCTGCTGGCGCCGTCTCACCCGCCTGCGCGAGGATGGGGTGATCACGGGGCAAACGGTCCGCCTTGATATGCAGGCGGTGGGGCTTGATCTGACGGTGTTTGCCATGGTGCGCACCCGGCACCATTCGGCCGAGTGGCTGGAGCGGTTTCGCAAATCCGTTTTGGCGATCGACAATGTGATCGACTTTTTCCGGATCGCGGGCGACTACGACTACATGATCAAGATCGTGGCGCGGGACATGAATGACTTTGACCGCGTCTACCAACGGCTGATCAAAGAAAACGAACTGGAAGCCGTGACGTCCTACATCGCCATGGAAGCGATTGCAGACAGCCGGAATGTGCCCGCCTAGAACCTTGCCCCGCTTAGGTCGGCGACAAATGCTGGACAAGCGCCTGTAGCTCTGGCCGCTTATCGTGCTGTTTCCAGATCAGGAAGTATTGATAGCCCGTGTACAGTGGCGCGGCCTGAAGTCGTCGCAAACGACCCGAGGTCAGCTCGTCCTGCAACAGGGAACAGCTGGCCAGCGCAATGCCAGCGCCATCCAGCGCTTGTCCGATGGAATGGCTGTAGTTCTGGCACATCACCTTGGTGGCGCTGTGCAGCGGGCTGTCGGGCTGGCGTTGCAGCCAGACCTCCCAGTTGATCCAGTCCGGGGCATGGCGCCGGTAATCCAGCAAGGGCATATTGTGCGGGTCCTGTCTGAACCGCGCAAGGCCAGCGGGAGACGCGACAGGGGCAAGTTCTTCCTTCATCAGGGGCTGTCCTGTCCATCCGTCGGGCAGCTGGTTTGCATAGATAATAGAGAGGTCATTGTCTGCGCTCAGCAGATCGCGGGGGTCATCCATCGTGACCGTTTCAAGCGGACAGGCGGCCGGGCTGAGCGCAAAGGATTTGAGCCGTTTAAACAGCCAGAACACGGCGACAGCAGAGTTTGCAGCAATCCGAACCGAAGGGGAGGTCGGCGATTTGACCCGGTCAATTGCGGTCTGCAGATAGTCCAGCGCCATGGTGGCCGGTTCGGCAAGCTGCTGGCCCGCCGGGCTGAGCGTCAGGCTGCGCGCACCGCGTTCAAACAGATCCGCCCCCAGCCAGTCTTCCAATTGGCGCACCCGCTTGCTGACCGCGGCCTGCGACACATACAGCTCGGCTGCGGCGGCGCTGAAGCTGCCTGCGCGAACGGCGGCTTCAAAGAACACCAAAGTGTCCAGTGGGGGCAGGCTTTTCCGACGGCTATCCATTCCAAATGGTTATGGCGGTGCGCGACTATTTTCAACGTTCTTTCGATTTTGGCCAAGCATTAGATATGCCACCAAGACAGGAGAATATCTTATGGCTAACTTTGACTGGCACGCCGAACGCAGCGATTTGGCAGGCATTGCCCTATTGGATCGCGCCCCCGAAAGCGAAGGCATCGACCTGAAGGCCGTGCGCCTTTACCGCCGTGACCGTGTGCGCGCACAGATGGCGCGCTTTGGTGTGGAAGCGGTGATCCTTTCCGATCCGATCAACATCCGCTACGCAACGGGTGCGCGCAATATGCAGATCTTCTGCCAGCGCAATGCGCCGTCGCGTTATCTGCTGCTGACGGCGAATAAATCCATCTTGTTCGAATTCACCGGCTGTCTGCATCTGGGTGAGGGCTACGAGACCATCGACGAGGTCCGCCCCTCGAAAACCGCCAGCTTTGTTGCGGCCGGACCGGACATTGCCGCCCGCGAAAAAGAATGGGCCGCCGAGATGGGGGACCTGATCGCTGAGCTGGTTGGCAAGGGGGCCACCGTTGGTCTGGAGCGCTTGAATGCGGGCACTGCGATTGCGCTGAAAGACTGTGGCTTCAACATTGTGGATGCGCAGGAAGCCGTTGAAATGGCGCGGTCGGTGAAATCCAGCGAAGAGATGAAATGCATCAACGCGTCGCTGCGGGCCACTGAAAACGGTGTTGCCAAGCTGCGCGCAGCGATCCGTCCCGGCATGACCGAAAACGAACTTTGGTCGGTGCTGCACCAGTCGGTGATCGCGGAGAACGCGGATTACTGCGAAACCCGTCTTCTGAACGCAGGTGCCCGTTCGAACCCCTGGTTTCAGGAAACCTCCAGCAATGTGATCGGTGAAAACGAACTGATCGCGCTGGACACCGATGTTGTCGGCTGCCACGGCTACTATTCCGACTTCTCGCGCACCTTCCACGCAGGTCCGGGTAAACCCACCGATACCCAGCGCGAACTGTACAAGGTGGCCTATGAGCAGGTCCACGCCAATATGGAAATCCTGCGCGCTGGCATGAGCTTTCGCGACTATGCAGACCGGGCCTGGGACATCCCCGAGAAATACTACGAGAACCGCTATTACCTCTCGGCCCACGGCTGCGGCATGACCGGCGAATACCCCTATCTGTATCACAAGGGCGATTTCCCGGATGCAGGCTACGACGGAGAAATCGTGGCGGGCATGACCATCTGCGTTGAAAGCTATATCGGTGAAACCAGTGGTCACGAGGGCGTCAAACTAGAGCAGCAGGTGCTGATCACCGACACCGGGATTGAGCTTTTGTCGCAATTCCCGTTCGAAGAGGAACTCCTGCGCTGAGGGGTGGGCGTGCTCATCAAGGCCGGAACCGTTAAAAGATACAGTGACCCGGTTTTGACCGGCATCAGTTAGCTGATAGCGATCCTTGGGAATCTTGTGCCCTTGGATCATCGCGTTCGCCTAAGCCAATGACGGTGCATTGACAGATACGTGTGACGTTCCCAAAAGATGGTGCGCTGCGCTGGATGAGATTTGTAAGATGCGGCCCTTAGGCCTGTTCTGTCGTGCTTACCCCGGAGGGAGGTGTGGAACGTCACAGATCTTTGACTCAATCGACGATCAAAACCTCAATAAAATGGTGAGTTGCGTCATTCAATTCTGACCCAAACATCAAGCATTTCTGACCCAAGGGCGATAGCGGTCCTTGACCTTTGTTGCAGCGAAGGCCTCAATTGAGCCCAACCTGTGAATTCGGTTTTCGTGCTGCGCGCGCTCGCAGCACCAAAATTGCCGCAGAGGCTCGATCCAGGACGCTGCGCAGCGGCAGAGATCGATGCCATTCGTTCATGGTGCAGCGAGATTTTAGACGGCAATTCACGGGTCGCGGGACAAAGCAGAACTCGCCGCATTTCGAACTAATGGCAGTTATGATACGATGTAAGCCGCAACCAGATTGCGATTTGATTGGGGCAGAACCTCAAAAGGACCAGGTTGAAATTGTTGCTTAGAGCGACGCCAATCCAATTCAGAATGAGGTTGGACGCCGAAAGGTGCATTCAGAAATCAGGTGACAATCCGAAACTGAATCAGAGACTGTCAGATATTTTGTGCTCTGGCGCTTTGATTACGCCATTGGGAAGCGGTCTTCGAACATGATTGCCAGCTGGCTCTTTACAGCGTGCCATTCGCGCACTGAACGCTTCCATTCCTGAGACGTAGCATTGAGCGCGAGATAGATCAATTTCGCGGCGGCCTCATCGCTGGGGAAGTGCCCTCGGGTTCGAACGGCGCGTCGGATTTTCGAGTTCAGCGCCTCGATGGCATTGGTGGTGTAGATCAGCCTGCGGACCTCGGGTGGATAGTCCAGAAACGGGATGACTTCGTTCCAGGCCCGGCGCCAGCTTGGGGCGATGGCCGGATACTTGGCGGCGAGATCGCACTGTTCAAATTCAGCCAGCGCGGCTTCGGCGGCGGCAACATCGACAGCGGTGTAGACCGCCTTGAGCGCCTTCGCCACGGCTTTGCGGTCCTTGTAACTGGCAAAGCTCATCGAGTGCCGCAGGAGGTGCACGATACAGGTCTGGACCTGGGTCTTGGGAAAGGCCGCTTCAATGGCCTGGGGAAAGCCCTTGAGGCCATCCACGACGGCGATGAGGATGTCCTGGACCCCGCGATTGCGCAGGTCATTCAGCACCTTGGCCCAGAACTTGGCGCCCTCATTTGCCTGGAACCACAGGCCCAGAACGTCGCGGGTGCCGTCAGGCAGGATGGCCAGCGCCACGAAGACAGCCTTATTGCTGACCGCGCCGTCGCTGCGGATATTGACCCGGATCGCATCCATGAACACGACCGGATAGCATGGTTCCAGCGGGCGGTTCTGCCAGGCAGTAACCTCGTCCATGACCGCATCAGTGATCGCCGAGATCAGGCTGGGCGAGGCCTCAACGCCGTAGATTTCCTCGATATGCCCCTGGATTTCCCGGGTCGTCATGCCGCGTGCGTACATGCTCCCTCTCGTGACATTTCGTGCCGAAATGCACTGCCGGGCAGTGGATGATCTTGGTATCGAACTCGGGAAACCGCCGCTGATATTTGGCGATCAGCACCGGATCAAAGCTGCCGTTGCGGTCACGGGGAATGTCCAGAACGACCTTGCCGCTCTCCATTGTCACCGTCTTCTGGCTGCTGCCATTACGCCTGTTCGGTGGCTGGTTCGCGCCTTTAGGCGGCGGATCGGCCCGTTCCTCGGTCAGATGCGCATCCAGTTCGGTGCTCAAGGCACGCTCAGCCAACGCCTTCGTCAGCTCCTGCAAAATCCCGTCCTTGCCGAACAGGTCGCCGGGATTCCGGCCCTCCATAAGTTGGTCCAAAAGGTCTTTGTCGATGCTCATACGTGGGTCTCCTCATCTCAGAGCTACCACGCCAGAGCACAAAATTCAGGATAGTCCCCTGAATCATCACCTGCTTTTTCGCGCCAGCTTAGTCTGCTGCTTCCAATGCATCTGTTTTCAAAGGGATTTGCATCAGGTCTTCACCGAGAACCATTGGACCGTCATAGATATCGAACATCTCGGTCACCATACGTTCTTTGACACCTGTCTTGTCCAACATTGGCAGGAAATGTGTCAGTACAAGCATACCAACCTCTGCCTGTTTCGCGGTTTCTGCGTTGTCTAGATGAGAGACTGACATTTGGCGGTACTCCGGCGTAAGCTCGGTGCCCGACAGGAAATGGTTCATGTGGATTAGCACATCCGCGCCCTTGGCAAAATCGATGAAAGGCTGATAGACACCGCCATTGTCCCCGGAATAGACAACCACGCCTTCGTCCGTTTCCACACGGTAAGAGAGGCAATTCAAGCTGGGTTGCACATGGCGCGCGGGGCCGACCTTGATCACCCAATCTTTGCCTTCGATGACTTCACCAGGGGCGAACTGGGTCAAATCCGGGTTGGGACGTGGGCGATCCCCGACACCACCGCGCGCGCAGTAGACGGCAATCGATGCCGGGCTTTCGGTGCGCGCTGCGATATCGAGCGCAAACACTCCGCTTTCTCCAATGAAACCTTCGTTGATCTCGTGCAGCGGATCAGGTCCATAGACCTTCAGCGGAGACACTTTGTCCCCGCCTTGGTCCCACCGGGTCAGAACAGGCCGTGGATAGTCCATGATGTGATCATAGTGATAATGGCTTGCCAGAAAATGGGTCACATCGGTGGCCTGATACCCCGCTTCGTGCAGGCGATGGTGCGCGCCGGGGCCATGGTCCATGACAACCACATCATCTCCCAGCTCGAATAAATAGCCTGAACTTGCCCGTTTCAATGACGGGGCTGGCGTACCGTTTCAACTCTATGAGGTTGCAGTTCCCACGTCGGAAATGCGCAGCACACATCAAATCAAGCTAAAGACAACTCACGTAATACGAGTGAAGTCATAACTTGCTTCCAGTGTTGAAGATTGCCTCTAATCGGAGGTGTTGGAATCGAATAGTGTTCAGGCACAGAAGCCCTTTCTAGTGACCTCTAGGAAAACCGCTACCGCTAAGTCTGTTTGATTTCGAAGCTCGCGATCTCCGAAAGTACAGCCGTCAAACGTTCCACGAGCGGCCCTAAACGAGCTTGCCCGCGCTCAAGCGACGCCGCCGTGGCGTCACCCCAAGTGCCCGAAGTCATGAAATCGGACGTCACCCATCCAATGGTGGCCCCGGTCAGTTCCAAAGCCAAAGTTTCTGACTGAAAATCTGGGAAAGCGCAGTCGCGTTTGTCGTCGCGCACGCGGTCCGGGGACACGGCCATCATCATCGAGGTTTCCCATTCCCCGGCGTGAATGCCGTAATCTGGTTCGCGCGGGTCGAGAGGCTCCAATGGGTCGGGCATGGCGCCGGAGGCGAAAATCTGGAAGGTCATCAGACCGGTCTCGATCCGAATGTCACGGGCAAGCACTTCAAGCAAAGCCCGGTTGCCTCCGTGGCAGTTCCAAAGCACTAGTCGTCGAAATCCATTCGCCTTAGCGCTCAATGCGATGTCTTTGATCACCGCCATGAGCGTCGTTGCCGACAGAGCCCAAGTTCCTTGAAATCCAACGTGTTCGTTGGATTTGGAAATCGGCATCATCGGAAGCCGCCAGATTTTCACCTCTGGCGCAAGTTGCGCCAGAGCCATTTCCAGGAACTTTTCAGAGAAAACCAGATCGCAATCCGTGGACAGGTGTGGGCCATGTTGCTCGATCGATCCAATGGGCAACACGATAGCCCCATCTTTGGAAAGATCCAGCGCGGCCACTTCCTGCCAGGTCAGCTCGTTGATATTGCGGTTCATGCTGCCTCCATGGCCTGTGCTTTAAGCGTCGCTTTAGCAATTTTTCCGGTTGGCGTCATCGGAAACTCGCCAATCGCGCGCACAGTCAGACCCTTTAGCGTATAGGGTGTCTTGCCTTCAATCGCTGCGATTGCAGCCTCCGTATCAATGCCTTCGCCAGTGACAAAAGCGACCGGCTGGTGCGAGCCATCCGCCTGATCCAGCCCAATGACTGCCGCTTCGCGGATGCCCTCAACCAGCATCAAGGCTTCTTCGACATCCCGCGGGAACCAAGTCTCGCCACCCACGTTCAGAAGCTCTTTTACCCGGCCCCGCATTGTCAGGTATCCATCTTCGGACATCTGGCCCACATCGCCAGAGTGCAACCAACCATCCGCTGTAGCTTCAGCAGTTTTTTCGGGTTTCTCCCAGTAGCCGGTCATGAATCCACCGCGCAAACAGACTTCGCCAACTTGGCCTTGGGGAAGCTCTTTCCCATCAGTGCCCAAGATACGCACTTCTTTGTCGGGGAGAGGACGGCCTACCGCGCCAAAATGTTCGTCTGTTGGAAGGGTCGGGTCGCCAAGGGCGAAGAACCCCCCGATTTCGCTTTGGCCATAGCTTTCAACCAAGGGCAGTTTCAGTTCGTCGCGCCAAGCTTGTTTCAGAGTCGGCGGAACGGGTCCACCACCAGAGGTGCCAAGGCGCAGGTTCTCTGGCGCGCCGCCATGTAGCCGCGATTGTTCCAGAACGTCGGTCAGCACTGGCGGATTGCCAACAAAGATCGTTGCTTTGGTATCCTTCAGGGCTTGAAAGCCGGTATCCGCAGCCCAGTCTTTCATGACGATACAGGTGGCCAGGTTTTTCAAAGGCGGCAGGATGTTGGCGACCAACTGGTAGGACGATGACAAGGCAGAAGGGCCAAAAGAGATGTCGTCGCGAGAATAGCGCAAGCGCTCACCGATGCAGGACGATGCCACCATCGTCGGTTCGTGCGCCAGACACGCGCCCTTTGGCTGACCCGTTGTACCAGACGTGTAGGACAGGTGCGCGATGGCGCTTTCATCACCCGGGTCGGCAGGTGCCGGAAGGTTGGCTTCCAATAGTTCAGGGAAGCTCAACGCGCCCTCTTGTTTGCCGTCCATGCAAATCAGGTGTTTCACAGTGCCGACCTTCTGCGCAGCGGCGACGGTCTCGGCCAATTTGTCATGAGTGTACACGACCAAAGTTGGTTTGTGGTCGTTGAAATAGTAGTCCAGATCGTCTGCCAGCTTTACGTTTACCAGCGACGAGATCGCGCCAATTCGCCAGGCAGCGAACATCGACAATAAATAGTCCATACCATTGTGCGCAAAGATCGTGATCCGATCCCCTTTGCGAGCGCCAAGGTCGTGAAATGCGCCAGCGGTCGCCTCGATTTGTTCGTGTGCCTGCGCGTATGTAAGGGATTTATCACGCTCGACCCAGTGAAAGGCAGTGTGGTCGGGACGGCGGTTGGCGCCATCGGTGATGAGCTGATGCAAAAGCATGGTATGTCTCCTTGGAAGGTGTAAGAGATTTTTCGTTAACGATCGGCGTGATAGGGGGTCATCAGCGCCGCCGGATTTCGGGACCTTCCGAACACACCCGACACAGCCAAAACTGTCAGCAGATAGGGCAGCGCAACCAACGCCTGGGTCGGGATCGGCAAGTCAAAGAGTTGCAGGGACAGGGCCAGCGCATCCATCGACGCAAAGCCAAAGGCCGCAAGGATGGCCAGGTAGGGGTTCCAGCGCGCCAGGATGACGATACCCAGTGCTATGAAGCCCCGCCCTTGAACAATCGTGTCACGGAACAGGCCGATCTGGACAAGCACAAAGTAGGCTCCGGCCAGACCTCCACCCAGCCCGCAGGCCAACACGGCGATGATCCGCATCCGTACCACATTGATACCTGCAGCTGCAGCTGCCTTGGGGTATTCCCCAACGGCCCGCAGGTTCAGCCCAAGGCGGGTGCGGTACATCAGCCAGCCGGTCCCCAGCGCGATCAGGATTGTGATGTAGAACATAACAGACTGTCCAAAGAGTGCGGGTCCGATCAGCGGCAGATCCTTCAAACCGGGTACGGAAATTTCAGGCATCATCGGCGCCGTCTGAATGCGCGGGATATCCCCCATGATCGTGCGAAACGCATAGCTTGCGATGCCCATGGCCAGCACATTGAAGATAATGCCGACAACCACCTGACTGGCCTTGACCACGACGTACATCCAAGCAAGGAAAACGTTGACCAACATGCCCATTCCGGCGGCAGCCAGCGCCCCGATCCAGGGCGAGCCGCTCCAGATCGCGCCCAGATAGGCGGCCAAAGCACCCAGCAAAACAGTGCCTTCAATCCCGACGTTCAAAACGCCCGCGCGCTCGCTGATCAACTCGCCGATGCTCGCCAAGAGCAACGGGCCGGTCAGACGGACCGACGCAGCGATCCATGTGGTCAGAAAGGCAAGCTCAGGGATATCCATTTCAAACCTTCCTTCTGCCAGAGAGAACAATGCGATGGGTGCGCAACACTTCGGTCGCCAAAAGCAGCAGCACGATGCTGGCCTGCACGATCAAAACGATGGAGGATGGCAATCCGGTCTGGCGCTGCATTGCGTCTCCGCCCACCGACAAGCCACCGTAAAGAACAGAAGCGATCGCAGTGCCCGGAACGGTCATACGCCCCAGCAGCGCTGTCACGATGCCCACGAAGCCCGTGCCATCCGACAGCCCATCAAGCAGACGGTGATGAACCCCGTAGATCGTGATGGCGCCCGCCAGGCCTGCCAGACCTCCGGCGATCAGAGCCGCCTGGCGCTGACGTATCCCAACCAAAATGCCGCCATAGCGCGCAGACCGTGGGTTTAGTCCGCTGGCGATCATCTCGAACCCCACCCGGGATTTGGCCATCACCACCCAGATCGCAACGCCCGACGCAAGCGCGATCAAAAATCCGGCGTGCAGACGTGTCCCGCTGAGAATGTAGGGCAGCCAAAGGTCTTTCGGCAGACGCTCGGTCTGGGGCATGTCGCCCACCACGCGCCAAGGTCCGGCGACAAGGTATTGCACCAGATAAATCGCCAGAAAGTTCATCATCAGTGCAATCAGCACTTCGTTGCCGCCAAAACGGGTTTTCAGCTCGCCAACGAGCCCCGCCCAAAGCGCCCCTAAAGTCGCCCCCCAGATTAGGGCCAGCGTAACAACAAGAGCCGGGGCCGAGGTGCTTAGTATACCGCCCTCAAGCGCGCCTAGGCCCACCATGGTGCCGCCCATCGCCCCAATCAACAAACAGCCTTCAAAGCCAAGAAAGATAAAGCCGCAGCGCCAGGCCACAATGGTCCCAAATCCAACCATCATCAGCGGTGTTGCGGTCACCAACGTGTAGCCAAATCCGCGTTTCGAAAAGAACGCGTTCCCAATCAGCGACTGATATCCCTCCCAGGGGCTGGCCTCGAACGGCAAGAACAACACCCCGCCCAAGACCATCCCGATCAGGACGGCCAGCACGGACATAGCCACAACCGACCAACCGCTGATCAGCGGCGTGTCGCGTTTCTCTAATGAAACTCTCATAGCGCCACCTCTTCAAGGCGACGCCCGGCCATCATCGCGCCCAAGAGCGCGGTTGTTGCTTTGTCACGGGGGATGACGCCCATGATTTCACCCTCGAACATCACTGCGATCCGATCCGAGAGGGCCAAGATCTCCTCAAGCTCGGTAGAGGCCATCAGCACAGCGGCGCCCTGGTTTCGTTGCTCGATGATCTCACCCCAGACCAGTTCGATGGCGCCGACGTCCAATCCGCGCGTCGGTTGTTCGATCAGCAGCACCTTGGGATCACGCGATACCTCGCGCCCCAGGACCAGTTTTTGCAGATTGCCGCCCGACAGATTGCCAGAGGCAAAATCTGCATCCGGGGTTTTAACGCCAAACCGGGAAATGACATCGTCGGCCGCGACACGGGCGAGCGAGCGGTTGAGAAGGCCAAACTGGGTAAAATCCTTGGAGGCGCCCAAGATTACATTGTCTTCGATCGACAGCGTCACCAGGGCCCCAACGCCACGCCGGTCAGGCGGGACATATCCGATCCCGGCCGCGCGTCGTTCTGCGGTGCTTAGCGCAGTGATATCACGACCTTCGAGCGTTATTGATCCGCTTACGGCGTCTTTCAAACCAAAGATCGTTTCGATGAGTTCGGTCTGCCCGTTGCCGTCGACGCCTGCGATACCCAGTACCTCGCCATGGCGCAGCGTCAGGGTTGCCGGTGGTGTCGCTTTGGCGCCTTCGCGCGCTTCGACCTGCACCTGCACCAACTCTAATGCGCGCTTGCGCTGTTTGGGCTCTGTACGGTCAACCGACATGTCCAGATCGCGGCCAACCATCAGGCGTACAAGCTCTGCCTCGGTGCTTTCAGACGTTTTGACAGTCGCAACCATCTGTCCAGAGCGCATCACAGCAACCCGGTCAGAGATGGCCATCACCTCGTGCATTTTATGCGTGACAATGACGATCGCGTGGCCGTTTGACCGAAGGCGATTAAGGACTTCGAACAAGGCATCAGTTTCCTGCGGCGTCAGCACTGCGGTTGGCTCGTCCAGAATAAGAAGCTTTGCGTGGCGAAACAGCAGCTTCAGGATTTCAACCCGCTGACGTTGGCCCACCGCCAAGTCTTCAATCCGGGCGTCCGGATCTACCTGAAGGCCGTAGTCGGCCGAAATTTCGCGGATCAACCGGCGGGCGGCATTCAGGTTGCCCGCCCCTTCGGGCAGCGTTGTAGTGCCCATAAGCAGGTTTTCGGCCACCGTGAACGGCTCTACCAGCATGAACTCTTGATGGATCATGCCGATACCATGTTCGATCGCTTGCGCCGGGTCGCGGAAGGTTGTTTCGATCCCATCGAACTCTATCGTCCCCTCGGTAGGTTCATAGAGCCCGTAGAGAATGTTCATCAGAGTGGACTTGCCCGCTCCGTTCTCACCCAGAAGCGCCACGACTTCACCGGCATGCAGGTCGAAATCAATGCAATCATTCGCAAGCACCGAAGCTCCAAATCGCTTGGTGATTTTTTGCATGCGCAGAAGAGGAGCTATGTCGGTCATGGCAACTCCGGGGAGATCGAGGGGGGGGGAAGACGGCCCCTCGATCATTGTTAAGTCCAAATCAGGGGTTACTTACGACGCAGGTTCGATTTCGCCGCTGTCAACTTTGGACCAGATATCAAGGAATTGGGCCCAGACGTCGTCACTGATCAGATCAGTGTTGTAGCTGGCGTCGCCGTAAACGGGCAGCCACGAGAACCCAAGAGCTGGTTCCCACATTCCGCCACCTTCAAAGCTGCCGTCAGCGACCATCTTGGCTACTTCCTGCACCAGACCCGCGTTGTTGGCAGACAGGCTGGTCCCCATCGCACTTGGGGCGAGTTCGGTTTGGTCAGCAAACATTCCGATGACCTGCGCGCCCTGTGACGAAGCTCCTTCAATGGCGCCAATGCCAGTGATGTCTGCTGTGTGCCAAATCACGTCAGCGCCGTTGCCGATCATGGTTGAGGCTGCTTCGCGGCCCTTGGCGGCGTCGTTGTAGTCGCCGGTAACAATTGCATAGCCCTTCAAGCCAGGTTTGGTGGCTTCAGCAGCCTCTACAAATGCTTTGGCCATGCCTTGGGTGGTAGGGTTATCCCCTCCGCCGACGACGCCAACGGCTTTGCCATCCGACATCAGAGCTGCCAGCGCGCCCATGCCATAGGCCGCGTCAGTATAGCGGAACTCGACATACAGAGCATTGCTTGGAATTTCGGTGTTGCCAGGCGCGGATGTCGTCGCAAAGAAGGCCTGCTCGGGATATTCCTCCGAGATTTCGGCGAAAAGGCTGCCGAACTGATAACCGTGGCCGATGACAAGGTCATAGCCGTCGTCGGCATAGCCCTGCACGACTGCCGGAATGTCGGCCTGACTGACGTTTTCCGAGAAGGCGATGTCGAATCCGTCAGCTTTGAGTGCTTGCAGGCCCTGATAGGCGCCGGCATTCCATCCGCCATCAGCGATTGAACCAGGCAGTACAAGAGCCACAGTGGTCTCGGCCTGCGCCAGCGACGCCGTGCCAAGCATCAGAACCGCTGCGGTGGAAAGCACGATTTTTGAGGTGTTAACGTAGGACATGAAACAGCCCCTTTCATATCTAGCGGGTGCATCAGGGGGTCCCCAACCGTCCGCGGTTTCGAGGTAACAGTCGAGATGTTCAGCTCGATTGCGATACAAAGATGCTAACCAACAAACTTGGACCGGGCCAATGACCAGGGGAGTATTCAAGCTATATCAAATTTGCTATGACTATAGATCTACATATTTCGCTTAAGTTATAAGCTAAATTCTACGGCATTTCGGGCAAACCGCTTAGTTTTGCTGCAGTTTGAATCTGATTTCTCAGCCAAACGGCCGAAGAACTACGATGCGTGACCTCATGCCAAAGCAATCTAAATTCCATCGGCGGAAAGAAATCTGGCGCTGGGACAACCTCGAGAGGCAATTGTGCTGCAAAATGCTCTGCAAACTGGCGGCATGTCGTGAAAACGAGATTCGATCCCATGAGAACTTGCGGTATGAGATTATACTCGGGGATCAGACATTGCGCCTGTCTCGGAATCTTTTGCGCGGCCAAGGCACCATCGATTGGCCCTTTGTCAGCTCTGGAGGTTGGATATGGCGCCACGTGTTTAAGCTTAAGGTACTCTTCAGCAGTCCGCGGTGGCCTATCAATAATGCTATGCTCTTCGCGAGCCAACAAAACAACATCATCCATACCCAGGGGCGTAAACCGCAATGCATCATACATACCCCGCGTGTATTCGCTCACACAGTCGACCACCACATCCATGGAGCGGCTTGCCAAGGCGTTGACGACGTCGAACTCAGGATCGATGGCACGAATATGCGTACGTAAGTTTGGCCCGGCGCGTTTTATGGCCACAACAAGCGGCGGAACAAGGGTAACCATGTTGCTGTCTGTAAAACCCAATGAAAAGGTTTGATCGGACTTCTCCGGAGCAAAACTACCCTCTGGCTGCACCAACGCACTCAGTTGGTCGAGAATCTTCTCAACTTCTTCCAGAACAAGCTTACCGCGGTCAGTAACAACCATCCCGTCGCCACCCCGCACAAGCAATGCATCCCCGAACTTTTGGCGCATTTCTGCAAGTAAACGACTGACTGCAGGTTGGGAGGTATCAAAGAAATGCGAGGTCGCCGTTACGTTCTTGTTCGACAGAAGATGAGCTAGAACTCGCAATTGATGCGTGGTGAAGTTTTCAAACTTTGTCATAGAGGAAGGTTCAATCTACCGGACCAAGGCTGTCAAGCTTAGGCGCCGCAGAGTGATTAATAACGAGATTTGTTTGAATATCTATGCGGAACGCGACTCAGGAAGACAATAGCAACTTACCTCGCCGTCTCATTCGACTCTAGTTTGCGCCGTGGAGGTCGACTTTCTGCCTGACGTGCTGGAGCCCATGTCCGATTCGGGCTAAGAGCGTTTATTCTGGGGCTCCAACGGAAAGGCAGCTTCGGATTGGTAATCTGGCATTGATTTACCTGTGAGAGAATGCAGCTTTGTCCGCTCCTCGATGGTCGGCTCTGACAGCAACGAAAGTGCGGTCTTAGTTCGGGCCAGATCGACGCCTTCGAACGGCCGGTTCGGTGAAATGTGCCGCACTGCCAAAAGAGTGACGCTGCAAATGCGAGCAATTGCTGCATCAGCAATATCCGCAAGTGCAAAAGGCGGTTTTGTCCTGTGTGGATGGCGTCTGCTTTGCAAGAAAAAAATGCGTTGGTTGCGCGGTTGGTCAGTACAGTCCTGTGTCCGGCCTTTGGTCGCAGTGTTGGTATTTGCTGCTGGCCTTGATGGGTTCCGCAAACCTGTTCCCAATCGGCGACGCGAACCTGAGAGTTCAGGACAAAGCACGGGATTTCAGGTTTTCGGATGACCGCACGTGCCATCATGGCATTCGTCTTGCAATTCGTGTTTTCTCG
>NZ_CYSD01000021.1 GCF_001458415.1 Tritonibacter multivorans
CAGGACCGTAACGCCAACCTCTCAGCGCACCGCCTGCCATACATCAAAGATGTCCCAGTCTCTCCTGAGCGTCTGCAGTCTTTCCTGCCGTCACGATCGTCTTTCCGACCCGTCATCACCGTCTCTCCGATGTGTCCGCCTTGCGGCCAGTGCAGCGTCTCCGCCGCGCCCCGTAGCGCCTCAGCGCCGCCGGTGAAGGGGGTTCTAAGGTTATACCCCGGGGGCCGCAAGCGGTTTTTGCACAAAAACGCAAACTTTCTTCCAAAAACCTATAAAAACAATCAAAAACAAAGACCTACAGCCAAACCCCTTTCGTCAAACGCGCTAAAAACCCACCGTCTTTTCCATCGCAAACAGCGCCAATGCAGACAGACCCCCCACTTACCCACAGGGAGACCCAACTTACCCACAGGCGGACAGTGGAATCGCACCGGAATCGCCGTTGGTTTCCACCGGAATCGGACGATCCAACCGCGTCGCATCACCTGGCCTCACGCAAACGCATGAAAGATGCCTGTAGCGCCACCGCCCACCGCCGCTACGCGCCCTCGCCCCAGAACAGTTGCTTGTTGTCCTGAAACCATCGGCGGAACATGCCCTTGAGCGCTTGAACCTTGGCCGACCCCTGCAGATCAGCATGGTTCAGCATCCAGATGCCGGCTTGCTCCTCACGTGGAATATGGGCCAACTCGACAAGATCCGGGATCTGTGCCCCCAAGAAGATGGGAAGCCTGACGCCGCCCATACCCGCCTGCGCCATGGAGATCAGCGCGCCCACGTCATCGCATCGGCTACGGACTTGCGCATTGGGGTGGCGGCTCAGAACCTCGGCGGGAACAGCGTGGCGATCCGTGTGCAGCAGCCAGTCCAAGGGCGCGGCCGGATCTTTGCGCGCGCGGTCGCATAGATCGGCGCGCGCGTAGCAGGCGCGTCGCAATCTTGCCAATCTGGTGCCAATCAAATGCTCTGGCGGGTTTTCAGATATGCGCAGCGCCAGATCCGCCTGCCGCCGGGACAAATCCAACAAATCAAAGCCTGCGCGCACCACCAGGTCGACCTTAGGGTGCGCCTCGGTAAAGGCCGACAGCACAGGCAGGAGGTGATACTGCAACAAAAGCTGTGGCGTTGTGAACGTTAAGCCCCCCGACAATGCCTCGTCCCGCCCCGCAAGCTTGCGAAGGGCAACATGCTCTTCATCGGCCATCCGTCTTGCCGCTTCTGCCAGGTCCAGCGCGTCAGGTCTGGGGACATAGCCGTCAGGATGGCGCTCAAAGATCAAACGGCCCAGCTGCGTCTCAACACGGGTGATCCGCCGGGCAACAGTTGTGTAATTAATGCCGAGCCGCTCCCCGGCAGCGGTGAGCGTCCCTTCCTCGACCAAGGTCCAGACCGTCCGCAAATCGTCCCAGTTTAGCTGCACCTGCCACTCCATGCGTTTGCGCATATAAACTATGCATATTCAGGTATTTTCGCATAGCCCTATGTTTCGCAGTCTGCGCGCATCAACCAACGCAAAGGATATCGTTATGGTTTATGCTTACGGAAACATCATTGTCTCTGCTCCGGAACAGCTTGCCGCCTATCGGGAAAAAGCCGCAGATGCATTGAACCGCCACCAAGGGCGCGTGGTAAGCGCCAGCCCCAAGCAAACCGTGATTGAAGGGGATTTTGGGGAAACAGGGATTGGCGTATTGCTCGAGTTTCCAACCGCCCAAGACGCCAAGAACTGGATCACGGACCCGGATTTGCAGTCCACACATGACCTGCGTCGCGCGGCAGGGCAGAGCAACATTGTCATCATCGGCGAACTCTGATCCAAACAGTGATCGGCGAACAGGCGCGAGCCCTGCCCGTTTAATCGCCCGACCGAAGCCGCGTCAGACCTTCGACAAGGGAGTTTTTAAGCCCCGCCTGCTCCATATGGAAGCGCAGCCGCTGGTTAAACCCGCCCGGTGTGTTCAAAGACTGTACAAGATCCGCACCGGGCGTTTGGGCCAGACTGGACGTGACCAGCTGGCGCAGGAAGGTCTCGCCGCGGGCTGCGTCAGCCACGTGGTCCCCCAGCCACTCCGAGGCCTCGGCCAGCAACAGGGCCACAGGCGACAAAACCGCTTGCGCCGCGAGATAGGCATCCAGCTCTGCCTGCCCGTCCAGTAAGAACAGGTTGTCGCGGGGCTCGAACAATTCAGCGAGCAACGCGCCCTGCCCCATAGCGAGAATGGGAGAGCCACCTTGGGCGATGGCTGGAAATGGCAGCATGATCGCCTCTGCCGCGGCTGGTGAAACAAGTTCTGCCACCTGCTCAAGGTTGAGATCCGCAATGAATGAGATCACGCGGTGGTCTGGCCGAAATTTGAGCGGCGCCAGAATCTCGGCCGCAGAGGCACCGATCAAGCCAAGAAAGACAATGTCGCTTTGGTCCAACACGGATTGATTGGTCGCAACCGTGACCTCGTCGAACGTCTTGGCCAGAGCCGCGGAGACCTGTGTTGACCGCTGGGACACCGTTAGCTGGTGCCCCTGCCCCGCCAGCGCATGTACCACAGCGGACGCAATCGTCCCGCACCCAAGAAATCCCAAACGCATCGCAGCAGTCCCCTTCTTTTTGCAAAGGTTAGATCAGATGCAGGCGCAACAATAGCCGCCTGACGACATCCACCCGCATTTGGGCGACGGCAAATAAGAAACGGGCGCTCGATCAGAGCGCCCGTTTCCACATATATATATCGACCGTTTTCGGGGCGGTTATTCAGCCGCCACTTTGGCCTCGACCGGTTCAACCCGCACGGCGGCGAATTTGAACTCCGGGATCTTGCCGTAGGGGTCAAGCGCCGGGTTGGTCAGGATATTGGCCGCAGCCTCCACATAGGCGAAGGGCACAAAGACCATGTCTTCGGCAATCGCCCGGTCTGCCCGCGCCATGATCTCGATCGAGCCACGGCGGGTCGACAGGCGGATCATCTCCCCGGGCTCCACGCCCATGCGGCGCAGGGTTTTGGGGTGAAGCGAGCAGTTCGCCTCGGGCTCGACCGCGTCCAGCACCAGCGACCGGCGGGTCATTGACCCCGTGTGCCAATGTTCGAGCTGACGACCGGTGGTCATGATCATCGGGTATTCGGCATCGGGGGCCTCATCCGGGGCGATCACACTTGCCGGGGTGAACTTTGCCCGCCCCTCGGGACGTGGGAAGCCATCGCCGAACACAATCGCTTGCCCCGGATCGGTCTCAGAAAGGGACGGATAGGTGATCGTCTCGGTCTCCAGGCGGTCCCAGGTGATATTGTTGAGGCTCTTCATATTGAGCTTCATCTCAGCAAAGACCTCGGAGACATCGGTGTAGTCCCACGGCAGGCCAATGCGCTTGGCCAGATCCACGGTGATGGACCAGTCTTCGCGCGCCTCTCCCGGAGGGGCCACAGCCGGGCGGACCCGCTGCACCTGACGGTTGGTGTTGCTGACGGTGCCGTTCTTTTCATAAAGCGCCGAGGCCGGGAGGATGATGTCCGCATAGTTCGCGGTCTCGGTCAGGAAGATATCCTGCACGATCATCAGCTCCAGCTTGGCAAAGGCTTCGCGGGCATGATCGGCGTCCGGGTCGGACATCGCCGGGTTTTCACCCTGAATATACATGCCTTTGACATTGCCGGCGTAAGCCTGACCGACGATTTCGGTCACGGTAAGGCCCTTCTCGTTCGAGAAATCCTCGCCACCCCAAACGTCAGTAAAGGACTTGCGAATGCCATCATCCATGACCGACTGGTAGTCCGGCAGGAACATCGGGATCAGACCCGCGTCAGATGCGCCCTGCACATTGTTCTGGCCGCGCAGCGGATGCAGACCCGCGCCGGGCTTGCCGACATTGCCGGTCATCAGCGCAAGGCTGATCAGGCAGCGCGAATTGTCGGTGCCGTGGATGTGCTGGCTGACGCCCATGCCCCAGAAGATCATGCCCGCCTTGCCTGCCGCAAACATGCGTGCGACGCGGCGCAGCTGTTCTGCGCTGATGCCGCAGATTTCGGACATGGCTTCGGGCGTGAACTGACGCAGGTGCTCTTTTTCCGCGTCCCAGTTTTCGGTCCAGCGGTGGATGTACTGGCTGTCGTAGAGCTCTTCTTCAACGATCACATTCATGATCGCGTTCAGCATGGAGACATCCGCACCGGGGCGGAACTGCAGCATCTCGGTCGCATAACGACGCATACCGACACCGCGCGGATCCATGACGATCAGCTTGCCACCGCGTTTGGTGAACTGCTTGAAGTAGGTCGCCGCGACGGGGTGGTTTTCAATCGGGTTGGAACCGATGATGATCGCCACATCGGCGTTCTCGATCTCGTTGAAGGTCGCGGTCACCGCGCCAGAGCCCACGTTTTCAATCAGCGCCGCCACCGACGAGGCGTGGCACAGACGGGTGCAGTGGTCGACGTTGTTGTGCTTGAAGCCCTGACGAATGAACTTCTGAAACAGATAGGCCTCTTCATTGGTGCACTTGGCAGAGCCAAAGCCCGCGACCGACCGCGGATCTTGCGCGCGCAGGTCCACCAGTTTGGAGGCCGCCAGGTCCAGCGCCTCTTCCCAGGTCGCTTCGCGGAAGTGGGTGGACAGGTTGCCCGGATCCACATTCAGCCCCTTGGCCGGGGCGTCGTCCCGACGGATCAGCGGTTTGGTCAGGCGGTGCGGGTGGTGGATATAGTCAAAGCCAAAGCGCCCCTTTACGCACAGGCGCCCCTCGTTTGCCGGGCCATTGATGCCTTCGACATGTTTGACCTTGCCGTCTTTGACCTTGAGGCTGACCTTACAGCCCACGCCGCAGAAGGGGCAGACGCTTTCGGTCTCGCTATCATAATCCTTGAGGTCGCCAACCTGCTGGTCGTCCAGCACGGCGGCCGGCATCAGCGCACCCGTCGGGCAGGCCTGCACACATTCGCCACACGCCACACAGGACGACGCGCCCATTGGGTCAGCAATGTCAAAGGTCGGGTAGGCATCGTGGCCACGGCCCGCCATACCGATCACGTCATTGACCTGAACCTCACGGCAGGCGCGCACGCAAAGACCACAAGAGATGCAGGCGTCCAGATTGACGCTCATCGCGACGTGGCTGTCATCCAGAAGCGGAATGCGCCCCTCTTCCAGCTTTGGGAAGCGGGACTCGGTCACGCCGTTCAGCTCTGCCATGTCCCACAGGTGCGAGGACTTGTCGTGCGCTTCTTCTTTCTCGGGCTGGTCCGCAACCAGCAGCTCCATCACCATTTTGCGGGCGTTTTCGGCGCGTGCGTTGTTGGTGGTGACAACCATGCCTTCGCTGGGTTCACGGATACAGGAGGCCGCGAGGGTGCGTTCGCCCTCAATCTCGACCATACAGGCGCGGCAGTTGCCATCGGGGCGATAGCCCGGCTGCGGCTTGTGGCACAGATGCGGGATCTTCAGGCCGCGCCCATTGGCGACTTCCCAGATGGTCAGACCTGCCTCTGCGGTGACGGTTTCCCCATCGAGGGTAAAGGTGATTTGCTTAGTCATGGCTCAGACCTCCTCGGGGAAGTGTTTCATGGTCAGGCGGATCGGGTTCGGCGCGGCCTGGCCCAAGCCGCAGATGGAGGTATCCACCATCGCCTGGCTCAGCTCTTCCAGCAGGTCCTGATCCCATTTGTCCGCCTGCATCAGCTTCACAGCCTTCTCGCAGCCGACGCGACAAGGCGTGCACTGGCCACAGCTTTCGTCCTCAAAGAAGCGCAGCATATTCAGCGCGGCTTCTTTGGCGCTGTCCTGATCCGACAGAACCACCACAGCGGCGGAACCAATAAAGGTGCCATGCGGCTGCAGCGTATCAAAATCGAGCGGGATGTCGTTCATATGTGCGGGCAACAGACCGGAGGACGGACCACCCGGCTGATAGGCCTTGAAGCTATGCCCGTCGAGCATACCGCCCGCCGCGTCGATCACATCCAGAATGGTGGAACCCGCAGGCAGCAGATGCACGCCCGGGTTCTTCACCCGACCAGAGACCGAATAAGACCGCAGCCCCTTGCGGCCGTTCTTTTCAACCGCGTTCAGACACTCCGGCCCTTCACGGTTGATCTTGGCCACCCAATAGAGGGTTTCAACGTTGTGGACGAGGGTCGGGCGACCAAAAATACCCACCTGCGCCACAAAGGGCGGACGGTGACGGGGCTCGCCGCGCTTGCCTTCGATGGATTCAATCATCGCGCTTTCTTCACCACAGATATAGGCCCCTGCCCCACGGCGCAGGTCGATATAGCCGGGCTCTACGATGCCTGCGGCTTCCAGCGCCGCGATTTCCGTGGCGAGGATTTCCAGCACCGCCGGGTACTCATCCCGCATATAGATAAAGGCTTTTTCCGCCTCGACCGCCCAGGCGGCGATCAGCATGCCTTCCAGGAACAGATGCGGCGTGCGCTCCAGATAGTAGCGGTCTTTGAACGTACCGGGTTCGCCCTCATCGCCATTGACGGCGAGATAGCGGGTGCCTTCATTGGCGCGAACAAAGCCCCATTTGGTGCCTGACGGGAAACCCGCCCCACCAAGGCCACGAAGGCCTGCTTCTTTGACCTTCTCCTGCACCGCTTCCCAGTTGCCGTTCGCGCGCAGGTCTTTCAGGACCGCATAGCCCCCCTCGGACATATATGTGTCGAGGGTCTCGTAATCTGGCACATGGGCATGGGTGTCATCGGCAGCAATCGCGGCCTCGACCTTTTCCACGGTGGCATGGTCAATGTGGTTGTGGCCGATTTCCAGCACCGGCGCGGTGTCGCAGCGGCCCATGCAGGGCGCACGCAGCACGCGGACCTGAGAGGGGTCCATGCCGTCCTCAAGCGCCTGTTTCAGCTGTTCCGCCCCAGCAAGTTCACAGGACAGGCTGTCACAGACCCGAATGGTCAGCGCGGGCGGCGGGGTCTCGCCTTCTTTGACCACATCAAAGTGGGCATAGAAGCTGGCGACCTCAAAAATCTCGGCCTGGCCCACGCGCATCTCTTCCGACAGGGCGCGAATATGCGCTGCGGAAATATGACCAAATTTGTCCTGCACCAGATGCAGGAATTCGATCAGCAGATCACGGCTGCGCGGACGCGCCCCCAGCAGGTCAAGAATTTCGGAATGAGCCTGATCTTCCAGCTGCCGGCCTTTGGGGGTTTTACGACCCTTGCCTTTGCCGGATTTCCAAACGCCAGTTTGCGTATCTAACGGTGCCATGGGTGCCTCCAAACCTAGGTGCCTTGGCGTCACCTTTGGCAAGGCACAAATGAACCGTCAAATTCGAAGATCAGATGGCGCGATAAGGTTTACTTATCAATGTCGCAAATCTGCCCCGAAGCGTCGATAATCTCCCGCAGGGCACGCACCGTGGTCAATTCCGGCTGACGCTCAATGGAAGCAAGGCAAATTGGACGGCCCATCGCTGCCACTGCTGCAGAATCGCTGGGGTCCGCTGGCGCCGCGTCCTGAAGGTCCAGAACCCGCGTGCCGTCCATTTGCCCCAAGGCCTCGACCAAGGCACGCGGCAAAATGGTCGCGACAGCCCCAGATCGCGCCATAACCATCGCCGACATGAAGCCCGAGCTTTCGGACATGACCGATGGGCTGAGGCCGCGATCGGCAAAGATCCGGTCCAGAATACGCCGGTTCTGCATCTGCGGTTCCAAAAGGCTCAGCGGCAATTGCGCAGCGTCTTCCCAAGTGATCGAGGCCGCCTCTGCCGAAACCATAGCTTCGGGCGCGAAGAGCACGTAAGATTCATCATAAAGTGAGGTTATCGTAACCTGATCCTTGCCCAGACTATCGCTGTAGGTGATGCCCGCGTCGATCGTACCGTCAAACAAGCGCTGCTGGAGCGTGATGGAGGTGGTCACCTCAATCCGAACCAACAGGTTTGGATGCGCCTCGTGCAGCCGCCCTGTCAATTGCGCCGCAAAGGCCGTGGCCGTCGGCACCACGCCCAAAACCAGCATGCCCGTCACCTGCCCTTTGGCCGCAGCAATTTCCTGCTCCAGCGCCTTGGCCCCATCAAGGATGCCGCGCGCATGGCGCAGGATCATTTCGCCTTCTTCCGTCAGCCCCTGAAACCGGTTGCCACGCCGCACCACGGTCAGCCCAAGCCGTTCCTCAAGCGCCCGCAGCCGCATCGAAAACGCAGGCTGCGACAGGGCGCATTCCTCTGCGGCCTTGGCAAAGTGGCGATGACGGGCAAGCGCGGTCAGCAGCTGGAGTTCTCTGAGTTCGATCATGGGCTTCAGGTTGCACAAACTTCAGGGCAGGTCGATACCCTGCGCCGTTATCGGGGCCCGCTCTCCGGGCAAGACGACCAAAACAACCGGTGACTGCAATCATTCCCGCCCGTGACGTTAAGCGAGCGGTAAGCAGATTAGTCTAAAGGTTTAGAGGTCTTTTCGACCTGCGACATGTGCCATGAGCAGAGAACAGCAGTTCCCCCTGTTCACATCCCTGCCCGGCACCCCTTGCAAGAGGCTGCAATGAAATTGAAATTTAATGGGCTTAGCCACAAATTAGGGGCATCGATGTACCTTAAAGTCGGCGCGTTGGTTGCTGCGGTGACCATCGGGGTCGCTCTTTTCATTATGGCGGCGAACCAAATCATCATCAATCGCGCGGTTCAGGACGGCGTCCTCAGCCTTGGTGCGACGTCAACGACGTCAATCGCATCCAACAGTGGAACCGCCATCTTGTCCGGCGACACAGACCGCCTGAACAATGCGCTTGCCGAGATGCTCGAGCTTTCGCAAGGGCGCGCAATCTTTGGTGTCGTCTTGGATGCCAAAGGCACGGTTCTGGCCACGCAGGGCGATAACACCACATGGGGCGCGGGTGACCTGCCCTATCTCGCCAATGTTGCGATGCAGACCTGGGCCACAGAAACCACAGGCGACGGGCGGCTGATCGCGGCACCGGCCCGATCGGAAAACGGGGACATTGTCGGCGCCGTTGGATTTATCTGGTCTTCTGATCAGGCCTTTGCTGTTTTGTTCGACCAGCAGATCGTCGTCTACGGCATCGCCACCGCGCTTTTCCTTGTGCTGAGCGTATTGGCCGCCTGGGGGTTGCGTCGCCTTTTGACCCACCCGCTGCAGACGGTAAGGGACGGGGTTCTGACCCTCACCAACGGCAGCTTTGACGAAGCCCCCATGATGCCCAACCGCCGCGATGAAATCGGGGAAATTGCCCGGGCCGTCGAAGACCTGAAGCAGCAATTGCACAAAGCCGAAGATCTGGCTCGCACCCGCGAAATGTCGCAGCAAAACCAAGCAGATGTGGTGACCGTCCTCAACCGCGCGCTGAAACGGATGTCCGATGGGGATCTGACGTTGACCATCGACGACCCTTTCGCTCCGGAATATGAATCGCTCCGACGGCATTTCAATTCGACGCATGCAACCATGGTCAGCATTATTAGCGCCGTCATCGAAAGCTCGGACCGGATCCGCTCCAGCGCGGAAGAGATCGCCCAGTCCTCGGGTGATCTGGCCCAGCGCACCGAAAGCCAGGCTGCAACCCTACAACAGACCGCCGGCGCGATGGAGATGTTGAACAATGGGGTGCGCTCTGCGGCGGATGCGGCCCATGATGTCGAGGCGATTATGGGCGATGCCCGCAACACCGCGGAAGGCAGCGGCGAGGTGGTCTCGACCGCGGTAGAGGCCATGTCCAAAATCGAAGAGAGTTCGAAGAAAATCACCAAAATTCTGGGGCTGATCGACGAAATCGCATTTCAGACCAACCTCCTTGCCCTGAACGCCGGGGTCGAAGCCGCCCGCGCAGGCGAAGCCGGTCGTGGCTTTGCGGTGGTGGCAGCCGAAGTCCGTGCGCTTGCGCAACGCTCTTCGGATGCGGCACAGGATATCAAACATCTGATCACCGAAAGTAATGATCATATTTACGAAGGTGTGCAGCTTGTGGGGCGCACCGGCGAGGAACTGGAAAAGCTGATCGGGCGCGTCGGAACCATTTCAGAACGCGTGACGGAAATTGCCGACAGCGCGGAAAACCAATCCACAACACTCAATGAGATCAACACCGGCGTTGGCCAGTTGGATGGCGTCACGCAGCACAATGCGGCCATGGTCGAACAGACCACCGCCGCCAGTCAGGTCCTGCGCAATGACGCCGCTCAACTTGCGCGGATTGTTTCGGTTTTCAAGACCGGTGAAACGGTAACGGCCGACACCGCAGAGGCCCGATCTGAGGGCAAGGCTCCAGCCGAAACGGCATCTGCCGAATTGTTTGAAGATGACATCACCCTCTTCGACGCTCCCGATACTTCCGTAGCGCCGAAACAGCAGGCCGCGGAACCGGTCCTGCAACCTGCTGCGGGATGGCAGGACTTCTGACCGTTTGAACCAGGGCCAGTACCCACTGCGGCCCTCCGCCATGATGCTCAGCGGGATGTTTCACATGACACAAAACGCCCAGTCGTGGCCCGCACGCCTTTTGGGGCGGACCGATGCGTTTTCATGCCGACACATTGGTGAGCGCAAGCCAATCGACGTACGCCAAAAAGCGTGTCCCCATTTCGTGTCGTGACATCTGTTTTGTGAGAGAAAGCGGCGACCCCGCACCAGACCGGAGCCGCCGCCAGACGTACGAATAGCCTCTGCCCACTCACTCACTTACCCCGAAGGGCCACGGACCATTCCATTCGCAACGCCTTTCCCGTCAAATTCGGGCGATGGACGCAAATGCTAAAATCATGCGGTAATATGCGGGAGAAAAATACTTTTGGATAGTTGGACAGCGCCCGTCTTCACTATGCCGTAAAATCGCATCGGTTTCCATAGCTTTGGCCCCAGGCCTACAAGCTTGAAATAAGATGTGACCCTTTCGCCAAAACCGCCTTTAAGCGCCTGAGTTTCATCCAAAAAACATTATGGCAGCTTTGAGACCAATGGCCGTTAGGGAGAATTTTAGCGAAAATTTCACACAAAACGAAAGGCGTAAGACTGTTTGTTCTTTTGTGGGATCACCCACTTTGAGGCCAGTGAGGGCGGCAGAGCGAACGCGTGTCAGCCTTTTCAGTACCTTCGTGCAGCAGGGCCGACATATTCAAGTTTTTCATCCGGTTAAGGCGCTACTTCGATTCGAATCGAGGGTCTGCGCCACGCAAGTCCAAACCCGAGAACCCGTTGCGGGTTTTCCAAGGTTACCCCAGGCTGGGCCTTTCACCACGGGCTGGCGCGCAGGTCTTTGGCGCAAGAATCCACAAATTTGGCGTCAAACACACTAGCCCGCCCTCGTCGGATCGGACTAATTTCGCCGGGAAACTGGTCCCCGAAAACCTAGTTCGATTTGGCAAGCGAAGGGTTTCCACCTTCGCGCCCCCGCGCATCTCAACGGCCCAAAAGTCCAAAGACCCGGCCTGTTGGGATGTCGGAGCCAAGACCGCCAAACTATCCCAAAGTTTAGCACAGCATACGGATACGCTTTTGGGTGCGAAACCGTTTCGCGGTATCAAAAGATAACTATTAGCTTCTTCTTTTGAACGGGTTTTCTACATGCGGATCGAAGTGCTGACCTCTACTGCGCAAACGACTATAGACGCCGCCTCGCAACTGCGGGAGGAACTGGCCAAAGCATCCACCCGTTCGCCTGATTTTGTCGCCCTACATGCCTCATGTAAAATGGATCTGGCCGCTTTGCGAGACGGGCTTGGTCTGACCGCAGAGACTGCTCTCCATGGTGCCACCTCCTGCAATGGCATTATCAGCAACGACAACAGCACGTTAGGCCAGGAACACGGTGCGGGCCTCTTTGCGATTTGGGAAGACGAGGGCGATTTCGGCAGCGCGGCACGCCCCCTTGATGACGACCCGCGCGCACGCGGTCACGAGGCAGCCCTTGCTGCTTTGGAAATGGCGGATCGCCCCGGCGAAATCCCCGACCTCGTTTGGCTGTCGGTCACGCCCGGTCAGGAAGAACATGTGCTGCAGGGGATTCGGGACGCCATTGGCGATGAGGTTCCGATTATTGGCGGCAGCGCCGCCGACAATGACATTTCTGGCGAATGGGCGGTGTTCGACCGCGCGCAGGTGCTCAGCGACGGGGTCGTCGTCAGCATGTTGTTTCTGGAAGGCTACCAATCCGATGCGTTTCAATCCGGCTACTCGCCCAGCGCCTCCTCGGGCTTCGTGACCCGCGCAGAAGGCCGTCGAATTTACGAGATCGACCACAAACCAGCCGCCGCTATGTATCAGCGCTGGACACAAGGCCGCATCCCGGCAGACGTCAGCGGTCCGGACAGCCGAAACATCCTCGCGGACAGCACGCTGACCCCTTTGGCGCGGCAGGTTCAGCGCCGCGACGGTCAAAACGACTATCTGCTTGTGCACCCGGCCGCCATCAACCCTGATCAAAGCATCGACGTGTTTGCGGAAGTCCCCGAAGGCGAAGTCTTGACGCTGATGGAAGGGACCCGCTCTGCGCTGGTCGATCGGGCCGGAAAGGTCGCAGCCATGTCGCGCAACAGCCTGCCCAAAGGGCGCGCAGAGCCCAAGGGTGCGCTGGTGGTGTTCTGCGGCGGGTGCATGATGGCGATGGGCGAGGAAATCGATCAGGTGACGGATCAGATCCGATCGAACCTTCCTGACCTGCCCTTTCTTGGTGTTTTCACGTTTGGCGAGCAAGGCCACATACCCAGCGGCGGAAACTGGCATGGAAACTTAATGATTTCCTGCATAACCTTTGGCGCATGAACCGACCCCAGACCCCGATCCCAATTGACCGGCTTCGGGACCGTATCAGCGAACTGGAACTCCAGCAGAAGGTGGACCAGCAGGAACTGGCGGTCTCTGATGCGTTGTTGTCAGGCGTTGAACGGATGCAGGCTGCCCGCACCCGGACCGAAGTGCTTGCAGTGGTCTCGCACACGTTGAAAGAAGCGGTCTGTGCGGAACAGGTTTTTATCATCGGGGATGGAGCAGAGGCTTTTTTTGGCAAGCACAAAATCAGCAATGAGGTGCTGTATCCGCCAGACCATGTGACGTCTGGCCCCATCACCGATGACGTCATGAATTGGCTGAAGCGACGGCGCAATATCCGCAGCGTCGCCGATCTGGCCTTGCCTGCGCCCCTGCCCGGGTTGATCGGCGAAGGTGGCAGCCTGCTTTCGGCGCCATTTCACCGCGAAGGTGGCCAAATCATTGCCCTGGTCTGCGCCCACAGCGACGTGGGTTTTTTCACGTCTGAACATATGCGGATCCTGCGACGGCTTACGGATCTGGTTGCGCATGCCTTGCGCTCCATTCGGCTGGACGACCGGCATGAAGTTCTGGCTTCGGTTGTGGAATATACCGATGTCCCTGTCATGCTGATCGAACCGCATCAGGACGGCGGCAAAATCGTCTACGTCAATGGGGCCTTTGAAACCATGACCGGGTTCAACTGGCAGGACATGGCAGGCCAGCGTTTTCAAGGCAGTCTCCCGACCCCCTCGCCCGAGCGTTTGGCGCTGCGCTACAGCTTTCAGTCCGGCCAGCCTGGGCGCTTCATGGTCTGGAACAAACGAAAAACCGGGCAAAAGTTCCTAAATGAAATCACGCTCGCCCCTATTCGTCACCGCGACGGCACCCTGCGCTACATGTTGGCCACCCATGCGGATGTAACCGAACACATTGAACGGCAACGCGAAATTCGGGTGCTAGAGCAGCGACTGGAAACCGCGATGGAGGCCGTGTCCAACGCCATTCTGGTGATCGATGCGCAGGGGGAAACCACCTATCTCAACTCTGCGATGACCGCATTGTTTGACCGTCTGTCACTCGGTGATCTTGCCCCATCCGAAGCCGGGATGACACTGTTCCGGCATTGCGAGACCAGCGCCGATGGGCAGATCGAATGCGACGATGGCGCGGCCTTCCTTCTGCGTGCTTTCAGAAGCAGTGAGGGCGGCAAAGTTATAACCGCGACTGACGTCACAGAAATGAAAGAGGCAAAGCGGATCCTGAAAGAGCGTGCCGTTGCTATGGACAGCACCGCCGAGGGCATTGCGATCGCCGATCGCACCGCAACCTTGTCCTATGCCAACCCTGCCTTCGCCAAGCTTTTCGGGGCCAGCGATCCAGCCACAATCATTGGCCGCAAATGGTGCGCCGCCTTCGCCGAGGAAGATGTCAGCCGTCTGGGCACCGATGTCCGCCCCAAAGTGGAGGCCACCGGCAGCGCCACAATCGAAATGCGTGCCCCCCTGCCCGACGGGATCCGCAGTTTCGAGGTCTCTGTGACCGCAATTGATGATGAGAAACGCATTATTGTGGCCCATGACATCACCGACCGTCTGGAATATCAGGCCGCGCGGGCCAACCTTGATCAGAAGCTGCAGCAGTTTGAAAAGAACGAAAGCATTGGCCGTCTTGCTGCTGGTGTGGCCCATGATTTCAACAATCTGCTGGCCGTAATCAATGGCCATGCGGCCCTGTTGAACAGCCGCACGCCCGCCGAGAAGGTGGAGCTCTACGCCGGCCGCATCAACGAGGCGTCGTCTCGGGCCGCCAAGATGATCAACCGGTTCCTCGATCTGGGCATGAGCAGCGACACCAAGAACATGATCGATCTGCGGACCTTGATGACCGAAAGCGAAGATCTGCTGCGGTCGGTCGTCTCTGCCGAGACGACCTTCAGCCTGCATATGGAAGATCGGGAAATGGAAATGCTCTGCTTCCCATCGGAATTGCTGCGCGTGGCCCTGAACCTGGTCCAGAACGCCCAGGACGCGCTGGACGGTGCGCCGGGGGACATCCGTCAGTCCCTGTGCCACAAGGCTGGCGCGGATCTGGTCGAACTGGACATGCAGGTTGGCGTCATTGATCCTGACGTCAGCTATGCGCGCTACACGGTCGCCGACAGCGGCAGCGGCATCCCTCCGGACGTCATGTCCCACCTGTTCCGGGACCACTATTCGACCAAGGGCCAGCGCGGCAGCGGCATTGGGATGATGGCCATCGCAGAAATTATTGCCGATCACGAGGGCGCCATTCGGATCGACACCGAGCTGGGCCGCGGCACCACAATCGAGATCTATCTGCCCCTGAGCGACCTGCATATGGCGCAGGTCGGCGACAGCGAAATCGGGTCGGTCCGGTTGGACAAAAAGCTGATCTTGGTTGTCGACGACGATGCCCCGGTGGGCGAATCCATTGCGGCCTATCTTGAACGTCTGGGGGCTGAGGTCTCTGTCTGTATTGATCCCAAAGAGGCACTGGAAATCATCAAAGAGGACCCCGGCCTTTGGTCGCTGATTGTGTCAGACTACAATATGCCCGGCCTGAATGGCGGCCAGCTGGCTAAATCCGCGCGTGAAACAGACCCGGACCTGCCGTTCCTGATCGTGACCGCTCTGGCGCGCAAACTGTCGGATCCGAACCTGAATGATGATGTTATTGCCGGTCTTCTGGCAAAACCTGTGGACCTGAACGCGCTGGCGCATCTGATCGAACGGCACGCACGCGAGATGCCCAAGGAATAATCGGCGCGCCCGCTATCCGGCATTTCCCTGCGAAAATCCGCACAATGGCACCGGGCGTGTCTATCTGACGCTACAACCTGCCGCATCCGTGCTTGATCTTGCGCGAGGAACCCTTAAGACGTCTGGCGACTATTCAACCCACCCCGAGGAACAGATTGATGTTTGCTGGACAAAAACTCCCCGACGTGACCTTCCGCACCCGCGTGCGCGACGAAAGCATCGAAGGCCCGAACCCCTTCCGCTGGCAGGACATGACCACCGCCGATTACTTCGCCGGTAAGCGCGTCATCCTGTTCTCCCTGCCGGGCGCCTTCACCCCCACCTGCTCCACCTACCAGTTGCCGGGCTTTGAAAACGGCTTTGAAGACTTCAAAGCCGAAGGCATCGACGACATCTACTGCATGTCCGTCAACGACAGCTTCGTGATGAACAAATGGGCCGAAGCGCAGGGCATCTCCAACGTTAAGGTGATCCCGGATGGTTCCGGCGAATTCACCCGCAAAGTTGGCATGCTGGTCGCCAAAGACAACCTGGGCTTTGGCATGCGCTCCTGGCGTTATGCCGCCATCATCAACGATGGTGTTGTAGAAGCCTTCTTCGAAGAGCCGGGCCTGGAAGACAACCACGGCGAAGATCCCTATGGCGAATCTTCCCCCGAAAACCTGCTGAAGCACCTGAAGGACAAGGCAGCCGCCTAAGATCCTGCTTCGGATTTTCAAAATTCTTAAAATGGCCCGCCGTCGCGGGCCATTTTTGTTTCCACTGCCGCAACAGCACTGGCAGCCCTGACGGACTGGCCCACATCACGTGCCTAAAAGACCGCCTCCCTTTGCAAAAATTCGTAATAAAACTGGCATCTTGAGCAAGAAACCGCAGGCAATGTCACATTGCGCTGCGTTAATGAGCTGACTTGCGTTAGAATGGAGAGTGCAGAGAAATTGACACTAAGTTGTCATACTCTCTGCATAGTGCACACGCAGATACATTAAATCTGCGCGATATTTTGGAGAGTGAATATGCGTAAAAAAGTGACCAAGGCAATTTTCCCTGTTGCTGGCCTCGGCACCCGTTTTCTTCCGGCGACCAAATCCGTGCCGAAAGAAATCATGACACTGGTGGACCGCCCACTGGTGCAATATGCCATCGATGAGGCCCGGGCTGCGGGTATTAAGGAATTCATCTTTGTAACATCGCGCGGCAAAGGCGCGCTTGAGGATTACTTTGACCATTCGCCGGTTCTGGAGCAGGAGCTGCGCAAGAAGGGCAAAGATGCGCTTCTGGAAACGCTCAAGTCCACTAACATGGACTCCGGGGCCATTGCTTATATTCGCCAACATCAGGCCCTTGGCCTTGGCCATGCGGTTTGGTGCGCACGCCGCCTGATCGCCAACGAACCCTTTGCTGTGATCCTGCCCGACGATGTGATCGCTGCGGAAAAACCCTGCTTGCAGCAAATGGTCGAAGCCTATGAAGAAACCGGTGGCAATATGGTCGCTGCCATGGAAGTGCCGGAAGACAAGGCCTCCAGCTACGGTGTTCTGGATCTGAAGGAAGACATGGGCAAGCTGGTGTCGGTGGACGGCATGGTCGAAAAGCCCGCGCCGGGCACCCAGCCGTCCAACCTTGCTGTCATTGGCCGCTACATCCTGACACCGTCGGTGATGCGGAACCTCAAGCAGATGAAAAAGGGCGCAGGCGGAGAGATCCAACTGACCGATGCCATCGCGCAAGAGCTTGAGCAAGACAACCCCGTCTATGGCTACCGGTTTGACGGTCAGCGGTTCGACTGCGGCTCCAAAGCGGGCTTCTTGCAGGCCACGGTTGCCTTTGCTCTGGCACGTGACGACCTGCGCGACGATCTGCAGGGCTACATCAATCACGTGGCTTTGAACGCAAGCGCAGCAGAGTAATCACGGCCCACACTTTTTGTTTAAAGCCCCTGCAGCCCAGCTGTGGGGGCTTTGCTTATGGTGCCCGCCCCCCGACACAAACGGACCTCTTGGGCTGAGGCTGAAAGAGCCCCCCATTCAGGGACCTGTTTTAAACTGCAGCCTTGACCGCATGCGGGGCGATCGCCT
Source organism: Tritonibacter multivorans (assembly GCF_001458415.1). Classification (GTDB taxonomy): domain Bacteria; phylum Pseudomonadota; class Alphaproteobacteria; order Rhodobacterales; family Rhodobacteraceae; genus Epibacterium; species Epibacterium multivorans. The sequence continues at coordinate 17,566 of NZ_CYSD01000021.1, forward strand.
CTGTTGGTTAGACAGATCGCAGCGAGGAGGACACAAGCCATGGAACTGCAAGACGAGGTCACAATCAACGCGCCCCTGACCGAGGTCTATGACGCGCTGAACGATCCCGATGTTCTGCAAGCCTGCATTCCGGGCTGTGAAGAGCTGGTAAAACACGATGACGGCACGATGGAGGCCAAGGTCGTGCTGAAAGTCGGCCCCGTGAAGGCCAGGTTTTCCGGCAATGTAACGCTCGACACCAGCGGCGCGCCCGAGGCGTTTTCACTGTCGGGTCAGGGCAATGGTGGCACAGCAGGCCATGCCAAGGGCGGCGCGGATGTCCGCCTTGAAGCGGTCGCGCCAGACCAGACCCGACTGACATATGACGCCCGTGCTGAAATCGGTGGCAAGTTGGCGCAGCTGGGCTCGCGGCTGATTCAGAGCACCGCCAAAAAGCTGGCGGGGAAATTCTTTACCAGTTTTGCCACCCAATTCGCCCCTTCAGAGGGCTGAGCGGCCTTCTGTGAGACGACGGCTGCCCCTCACCGACGCAATGGGCTGCTGCAAATCAGGCAGGTTCCTCTTTGACCTCTGCACGCCTGTCAGCGCAGCCTGTTTTTCCTTGCCCTTGAAACAAAAGACAGTTTTCCTTCACGCAACACCATCATGCATGAACTGAGAGACCCTATGTTCGACCTTTTGATCCAGGGCGGCACCCTGCCCGACGGCACCCAGCAGGACATTGCCATCACTGGCGACCGCATCACCGAAATCGCCCCAAAGATCGAAGGCTCTGCGTTCGAAGTCGTGGACGCGACCGGGGATCTGGTCTCCCCTCCCTTTGTGGATCCGCATTTTCACCTGGATGCCACGCTGTCTTATGGCCAGCCGCGGGTGAATGCCTCTGGCACGTTGCTGGAAGGCATTGACCTATGGGGCGAGCTGCGCGAACAGGCCACGGTCGAGGACATGGTGGACCGCGCCCTGACCTATTGCGATTGGGCGGCGTCAATGGGGCTTTTGGCCATTCGCACCCATGTCGACACCACACCGGATCATCTGCGGGGCGTCACCGCAATGCTCGAGGTGCGCGAGGCGGTGAAGGACTATATCGACCTGCAACTTGTGGCCTTTCCACAAGACGGGCTGTACCGCGCAGCGAACGGGCGGGAAAACCTGCTGCGGGCGCTGGATATGGGCGTCGATGTGGTGGGCGGCATCCCGCATTTTGAACGCACCATGTCCGATGGCGCGGCTTCGGTCCGGGATCTCTGTGAAATTGCGGCGGATCGGGGACTGCCGGTTGATGTGCACTGTGACGAGACCGACGACCCGCAGTCGCGCCATGTGGAGACCCTGGCCGCTGAAACCATCCGCCTTGGCTTGCAGGGGCGTGTTGCGGGCAGCCACCTGACGTCCATGCATTCCATGGACAACTATTATGTCTCGAAACTGCTGCCTCTGATGGCCGAAGCCGAACTGGCCGCGATCCCCAATCCGCTGATCAATATTGTCCTGCAAGGGCGCCATGACAGCTTCCCCAAACGGCGCGGCCTGACCCGCGTGAAGGAAATGCAGGCCATGGGCATCAAGGTCGGCTGGGGACAGGACTGCGTTCTGGACCCGTGGTATTCGCTGGGCACCGCCGACATGCTGGACGTGGCCTTTATGGGCCTGCACGTCGCACAGATGACCCACCCCGAAGAAATGGCACGCTGTTTCACGATGGTCACGCAAACCAATGCAGAGATCATCGGCCTTCAGGACTATGGGTTGCGCGTGGGCGCGCAGGCGTCACTGGTGGTGCTGGATGCCAATGACCCGGTGGACGCCCTGCGCCAGCGCGCGGCGCGGCGGGTAGTGGTTGCCAAGGGCAAGGTGATTGCCCGCAGCCCCCGCGCCGAGACGCAGCTGACTTTGGCCGGACGCCCCGGCGGTTTGCGACGCCGCGCCCCCAAGCTCTGAGTGGCAGCCTGTGCGCCCGCCACTTGCCCCATTAATAAGCATTTGGCGGGATTTGCCCTCTTCTTGCGCAGTTTCGCCCCGGCAACTGTTTGCGCCCCCCCAACAAGCGCCTAAGCTTTAAGCAAGACGGAACAACCGGAAGGCCTGCAAATGGGTCGCCTAATTGTCTTCAGTGACCTTGATGGGACGCTGCTGGACCATGATACATACGATTTTTCCCCAGCTCTTCCGGCGATTGCTCGGCTGAAAGAACGCGGTGCTCTGTTGGTTCTGGCAAGCTCCAAAACCGCCCGCGAGATGTCCCCCCTGTACAAAGCGCTGGATCTGTCTCCTGCTCCGATGATTGTTGAAAACGGCGCATCTTTTGTGCGGGCGGAACAGGTGGCGGGCGTTTCAGTTGGCGAAATGGACAGCTACCATAAAATCCGCATGGTGCTGGCGCAGCTGCAGGCCCCGTTTCAGGGCTTCGGCGATATGACCGTCGCAGAGGTGAGCGCGGTGACCGGCCTGCCAACCGAGGCCGCAACACTGGCCAAGGCACGACAGTTTACCGAACCCGGCCTGTGGCAGGGCGCGCCAGACGCGCTGCCTGCCTTTGAAACAGCTCTGGCCGAACATGGCATTTCAGCCCGGCATGGCGGGCGGTTCCTGACATTGTCCTTTGGCGGCACCAAGGCTGGTCAGATGGCGCAGGTCCTAAAAGACCACGGCCCGGCAACCACAATTGCACTGGGCGACGCGCCCAATGATGCCGAAATGATCGCGACCGCCGATTATGGTGTCGTGATCCGCAATGATCACGGCCCCGGCCTGCCTGCTTTTGAAACCGAAGACCGCATCCTACGCACCAGCCTGCCCGGCCCGACCGGTTGGGCCGACGCGGTGATGCGGCTGCTTGACCAAATCCCCAAAGACGAAGGAGCGCGCCTTGGCTGACTTTCACCAGAACGGCAATATCGCCCAGTTTCACAACCTCCGCGCCCGACCTCTGGAAGAGCTGGAGTACGAGCTCACCACGTTTTCGCAGACCCGCAAGATCTCTTTGATCCTGCCCTGCCTTTACTCCGAACTGGAAGGCCCCGCCCTGCGCAATATCCTGGATGAGCTGGCGCAGGTTCCGTACCTGAATCACATCGTCATTGGCCTTGACCGCGCAACCGAAGAAGAGTTCCGCCATGCGCGCGAATTTTTCTCGGTTCTGCCGCAGCCGCACACGGTGGTCTGGAACGACAGCCCACGCATGCAGGCCCTGGGCGAACGGCTGGCAGAACAGGGGCTTGCGCCGCAGGAACCCGGCAAAGGCAAAAACGTCTGGTCCTGTATCGGATATTTACTGGCGCGCGCCGACAGTGCGGTGGTGGCGCTGCATGACTGCGACATCACCACCTATTCCAAAGAGATGCTGGCGCGGCTGGTCTACCCGGTGGCGCACCCCAGCTTTTCCTATCAACTGTCCAAAGGGTATTATGCGCGCATCGGGTCGGGCAAACTGAACGGCCGCGTCTCGCGGCTGCTGGTCAGCCCGCTGTTGATCGCCCTAAAGCGGACAATCGGGGACCGGGACTACCTCGACTACCTCAGATCCTTCCGCTACCCGCTGTCTGGGGAAATGGCGATGCGGGCGCCGCTTCTGGCAGATCTGCGCATTCCATCAGATTGGGGACTCGAGGTCGGCGTCCTATCCGAGGCCTGGCGCAATCTGGGCCGCAAGGCAGTCTGTCAGGTGGAAATCGCCGACAATTACGACCACAAACACCAGACCGTCAGCGAAGAGGACGCCGCCACGGGCCTGAACCGCATGTCGACGGACATCTGCAAGGCGATCTTCCGCAAGCTTGCCGCAGATGGCACGGTCTTCACGCCCAATGTCTTCCGCACCCTGAAAGCCACCTATTACCGCTCCGCCCTCGATCTGCTCGAGGCCTACGAGCATGACGCGGTGATGAACGGGCTGAAAATGGACCGCCACGGCGAGGAAAAACTGATCGAGCTGTTTGCGAATAACATTGTAACAGCGGGTCAGGTGTTTCTGGAGAACCCCCATGAAACCCCGTTCATCCCAAACTGGAACCGCGTCCACGCCGCAGACCCCAGCCTGTTGGGCGACCTGAAGGCGGCAGCCGCAGCTGATGAGGCAGAGTTCCAGACCATCGCCACCAAGGCCGACTAGAGCGTCCCCCAATAAAAATGGGTCGCTGCACAAAAGGCTGCGACCCCGATCCTAGTGTTGCGGGGCGTTGGTGATCCAGCGACATTGGTAGGGGCCAAGTGGAATATCCCCGGCACCGATGCTTTCTCCGTTCAGGAGATCATGCCAGTCTTCCCCTTCAATCAGGTTCAGACTGGACCGAGGCAGCACCACGTCCTGCGCGCTGACATTGTGCAGCGCAAAGATGGACTGGCTGCGGTCCAAAGATTGCCGCCACAGGCCCAGAACGCGACTGTCCGTCGGCAAGGTAAACTGCGTGCTGTTGGGGTGGAACGCGGGTTGCTGAGCCCGGATCCGCAGACGTTCGGACAACGCCCCCAGGACCTGTGCCTGATCGGTATCCGGGTCGGCCAGACGCTCTTTCAGATCCGGATAATCCCAGCGATGCCGGTTGATCGCGCGGTTCATCCCCCGCCGCACCACGGCTTCATGGTCGTTCGGCGTGGCCAACAGCGCATGCACATAAAAGGCCGGAATACCCTCAAGGCTCATCGGGATGGTCTGAGAGCACAGGAACCGCTCGAACTTTAGGTCTTCCTGACCCGCATAGGTCCGGCTCATGGCGTCAAAGAACGTGCAGTTCAGCTCATAAGGGGCCTCGCCGCCATCTGGCAGCGACCGCATAGAGACCAGACCGCCGCTGGCCTTCAGCACATCGATCATGCGGTCGATCTCGGCTTTCTCAAGCAACCCCTCTGCCGGGCGCATGCCAATGCCATCATGGCTGGCGGTAAAGTTCAAATAGGCGCACCCCAGAGGCGCAGGCGGCATCGACCGCGCCCAAGTCTGCAACGTCTCGGCCGAACCGGACATCATCGCGTGAAGGATCAGAGGCGGCAGCGGGAAATTATAGACAACATGGGCCTCGTCCCGTGTGCCAAAATAGCTGAGGTTTTCAGCCCGTGGCACATTGGTTTCAGTCAGCAGGACAACGGTTTCCTGCGCGTAATCCGCCAGCAGCCGCAAAAGCTGAACAATCGCGTGCGTCTGTGGCAGATGGATCGAATTTGTCCCAACCGTTTTCCAGATGAAGGCCACCGCATCCAGACGAATGATCTGCACGCCCTGATCAATATGCAGCCGGATGATCCGCAGGATCTCTAACAATACCTCGGGGTTGGCAAAATTCAGATCGACCTGATCGTGGCTGAAGGTGCACCAGACATGTTTCGTGCCCTGTGCCGTTTCCACCGGCTGCAACAGCGGCGTTGTGCGGGGGCGCACAACGGCCGACAGATCATCCTCGGGCGAGGCCTCGAAGAAAAACTTGTCATAAGGCGCCTGCCCCTGACGGTAGGCGTTGAACCATGGGCTTTGTGACGACACATGGTTCAAAACCATATCCGACATCAGGTGAAACGCCCCGCCGATGCGGCGAATGTCGGCCCAATCCCCAAGCTCCGGGTTTACCTTGCGATAATCCGTGACAGCAAACCCATCATCGGATGTGAAGGGAAAGAACGGCAGGATATGCACCCCGTCGACCACACCATCCATGTGATTGAGCAGGAAATCATGAAGCAAATCCAGCGGCTTATGCGCACCATCCACAAATGAATTGCCATATGTGATCAACAACGAGTCACGTTCGGACCACAGCGAATTGCCCGGTTCACGTGGAACTTTGCGGCGCGTGTGTCCTTCGGGCCAGAACGCCTCTACCACCTTGCTGCCAAGGATTTCCGTATCAAGCTCTGGATAAATCCGAGACAAAAGCCGTGCCAGCCGCGCTCCGAATTCTGCAGTGTTTGGCGCCATCGTTCCACGTCCCTCAGTCCGGCCTCTCACATTGGGCCTCTGATCGATGCTAGGCCCAGGCCCGTTCTCCGGTCCAGCAACGAGCCTATCGAAGGCGCAAAAAACCGCAGTTCGCCCAGAAAATAAGCGTTTCATGAAGCGCATCGGAAACCTGCTGGCGTAATCCCTGCATGAAACCCCGCGCAACACCCGAATTACGGCGTATTTGTCCTGCTCTGCGATCTTGAACTTGGACTTCGTTAGCGTTAACGTTAGCGCCGAGAGTTTTGGGTGACCGCTGCTCCTCGCGGCACCTTGTAACCGGAAAAACCGGAGAGAACGTATGACCTTGAAAATCGCCATCAACGGATTCGGCCGCATCGGCCGCAATGTGCTTCGCGCCCTGCTGGAAAACGACGTCACTGACGTCGAAGTGGTAGCCATCAACGATCTGGCACCGCCCGCCACCCAAGTGCACCTGCTGAAATTCGACAGTGTCCACGGCCGTCTGAACGCCGATGTGTCCGTCGAAGGTGACATCCTGAAAGTGGGCCGTCACGAAATCCGCCTGACCGCGATCCGCAACCCGGAAGAACTGCCCTGGTCCGACGTCGACATCGCTTATGAATGCACCGGCCTCTTCACCAAGCGTGACGCAGCCGCGCGTCACCTTGAAAACGGCTCCAAGCGCGTTCTGATCTCTGCGCCGGGCACCGAAGTTGACCGGACCGTGGTCTTTGGTGTGAACGACAAAGAGCTGACCGCCGAAGACGTGATCGTGTCCAACGCCTCCTGCACCACCAACTGCCTCGCGCCGGTTGCAAAGGTGCTGGACGATGCCTTTGGTATCAAAACCGGCTACATGACCACCATCCACGCTTACACTGGTGACCAGCCGACCCACGACACCACCCACAAGGACCTGTATCGTGCCCGCGCTGCAGCCCTGTCGATGATCCCGACCTCCACCGGTGCCGCCCGCGCGATTTCGCTGGTTCTGCCGCACCTCAAGGGGCGTCTGGAAGGCTCCGCGATCCGCGTGCCAACCCCGAATGTTTCCGTTGTGGACCTGACCTTTGTGCCCGAACGCGCCGCAACTGTTGAAGGCATCAACGCCGCCATCGCCGAAGCCGCCGCTGGCCCGCTGGCAGGCGTTTTGGGCTACGAGGAAGCACCGCTGGTCTCCATCGACTTCAACCACGATGCACGTTCTTCTATCTTTGCCGCACCGCAAACCTCTGTCACCTCCGAAGGTCTGGTCCGCGTGGTCAGCTGGTACGACAACGAATGGGGCTTCTCCAACCGCATGATCGACACCGGTCGCGCGATCGGCAAATTCCTCTGAGCCACTTGGCAATAGAAACCAACGAAGGCCGCTCGATCTGAGCGGCCTTTTCTTTTGGCTCTAAATACTCCGGAGCGCGAGGCAGAGCCTCGCAAACCTCAAATCCGGAAAATTGGCTGCAGAAGGCGCGGAACGAGTGACCGAAACCGCAGCGCGGCATCGGTGGCTGCCAGACAGATACAGGCCTCGCCCTCTTCGGCGATCGGCTCATGCTCCAGATCCCCATCCGCCACCTCGACGTCGCCGACCCCGAAACGGCCGGTTTCATCGCGAAACGCCCCTTGCAACACCAAGGTCAGCTCCAGACCATTGTGCCCATGATCCGGCACCGCCTGTCCGCCGGGAATATAAAGCAGCCGGGCCGAACCTTCTGCATCATGGTTCAAAATCATCTGCCGCACCCCCAGCCCCAATGGCTTCCACCGCGGCGGCAGTCCACCCAGCGCTTCCATCACCGGTTCCGGGAAAATCCCGCTGGCCCGGATCGGCGGGGCTTCTTTGACCGGCATATCAAGCCTGTCAAACACAGCAGCGCGGGCGCGATCAGACACAGTCTCAGTACCCGCGTTTTCCAGCAAAGCGCCGCCAACCGCCTGATGGGCGCCAAGCCGCGCACGGCTTTCATCGCACATAGAGACATGCGCAGCCACGACCAGCGAATAAGCCTGACCCAGCGTTCCATTGGCATAAGCGATCAACAGCTCATCCGGGATATGATGGATGATTGCGTTCATTTCCCCGAGAGTTCCTTTAGTTCGTGGCGCAGCTTTTCCAAGCCAAGCCGAATTCGTGATTTAATGGTGCCCAGCGGCAGGCCAGTTTTCGCCTGTATCTCCGCATGGGTGAGGTCACCCAGATAGGCCTGCTCCACCACTTCGCGCTGCGAGGGTTTCAGCTGTTCCAGCGCCTGACGCAGCGCCCGGCTTTCTTGGTCCAACGCGACCATCTGGCTGGCGTCCGGTGTGCTTTCCTCCGGTGCTTTCAGCGCTTCGGGAAGCGGTCGGTTCACCTTGCGCAGCACGTCGATCTGCCTGTTGCGCGCGATCTGATAGACCCAAGCCGACACCTGCGCCCGTTCCGGGTCAAACTGAGCCGCCTTGCGCCAGATCGTCAGCATCACGTCCTGAACAATATCTTCCGCCAGCGCATGAGACAGACCGCCCTTGCACAGAACGCCCTTCAGGCGTGGACCAAAGTAATCAAACAGCTGACCAAAAGACGCTTTGCACCGCTTGTCGCGCACCGCCAGCATCCAAGCCGTCTGATCGCTCAGCTCGGGCTTGCGCGGCTGCACGTCGGTCATGTCCTTTAGATCCGCGTCTTTACGCACATTGTCCTCCTGACGCACGCGGCCGGACTGGCGCGCACGCCGGTCCAGCCTAGCGGCCTGCGAGGGCAACTCAAGCCCTGGAAGAAGATCTGAATGCAACATACTCCCATTACGCGGCGCGCCACTCCTTGGATCACAATTTTTGTGACCATCGCCCGGATTGCCGTCAAAGAGCGCAAACCTCCGCAAAGCAAAAGTTTTTTTGATCCGCCGCTGATCTTTGGGCGTAACATGGGAAATCATTTATTTGGAGGTTCCATGTCTTTTGATGCCCTGCCACCTTCTTCTGTCGCGCCACGCCGTCGTGTGGCCATTGTTGGCGGGGGGATCTCCGGACTGGCTGCTGCCTGGCTTTTGTCCGCCCGCTATGACGTGAGCCTGTTTGAGGCAGAGCCACGTTTGGGTGGTCATGCACGCACGGTGATGGCAGGTCTGAAGGGCGATCAGGCGGTGGATACGGGCTTTATCGTGTTCAACCATGTGAACTACCCACATCTGACACGTATGTTCCACGATCTGGATGTGCCCATTGAACGCTCGGATATGTCGTTTGGCGCGACAATCGCGGATGGCAAAGTGGAATACGGGCTGCAAACCCTGTCCGCCTTGTTTGGTCAGAAACGCAATCTGACCCGGCCTGCGTTTTTTGGCATGGTCCGCGATATTCTACGCTTTAATGCGCGGGCCGAAACCGTGGCCAAATGCGACAGCACAACCATTGGCGAAATGGTCAGCGACCTGAAGCTTGGCGATTGGTTTCAGCGCTACTATCTGATGCCGATTTGTGGCGCTATCTGGTCCACCCCGGCCGAGGAAATCCGCAGCTTTCCTGCCCGGTCGCTGGTCCGTTTCTTTCGCAACCACGCGCTTCTCAGCGCCACAGGTCAGCACCAGTGGTGGACCGTCTCGGGGGGAAGCATTGAATATGTCCGCAGGCTCGAGGCCGCCTTGATTGCGCGTGGCGCGTCTCTTCACACCGGGACACCGGTTGGCACCATTGACCGCGACCCCGACGGCGTCACCATCCGCCTGCAAGACGGGCGCGCGCCGCGTTTTGACGAAGTTGTCATGGCCTGCCACTCTGATGATGCACTGCGCTTGCTGGCCAAACCGGGCCGGGCCGAGGCCGCCGCCCTTGGCGATGTGGCCTATCAGGACAATCAGGTCATTCTGCACCGTGACACTGCGCAAATGCCGCGCCGTCGGGCCTGCTGGTCGTCTTGGGTTTACAAGGCTGACAGTCACGACACCCGACCCGCGATTGGGGTCACCTATTGGATGAACCGGCTGCAGAATATCGACGAGCGTGATCCGATGTTTATCTCGCTCAACCCGGTGCGCGATGTTGCACGTGACACGATCTACGATGAAAACACCTTCCGGCATCCGGTTTTTGATCGCGCGGCCCTGCGGGCGCAGACCACCATTGCGGGGCTTCAGGGCCAGAACCGCACCTGGTACGCAGGCGCCTGGCTGCGCCATGGGTTCCACGAGGATGGCTTTGTATCGGCAGTGCGCGTGGCCCGTCAGCTGAACGCGCGCATTGATATGCCGGACGCCACGGTGACAACAGGGGCCCCGGCATGACGACCCTGCCCCTAAAACGGCCTGAACATCTTGCGGGCTATACCACCCACGCGCGACGCGGCGCTATTCGCAATGCGTTCAAATATGGCGTGGACTATGTGCTGATCGACCCAAAGTCTACTGAGGCCCCCAGCCTGTTTTCCCGCAACCGGCGCAATCTGGCTCGTGTGGATGACCGCGACCATGGGGGCGCACCACACAAGGGACGCGGGCTGCCCTGGGCCAAAGAGGTGTTTGCGCGTGCGGGGCTGACTGAGGACAAGACGCAGATCCTGCTGCTGACCCAGCCAAAGATTCTGGGCTATGTGTTCAACCCGGTGAGCTTCTGGCTCGCTTATGAGGGTGATGCGCTGCGCGCTGTGATCGCCGAGGTGACAAACACCTTTGGCGACCGCCACAGCTATCTCTGTGCCAATCCCGATTTCGCGCCAATCACTGGCCGCAACCAGATAGAAGCGCGGAAAATCTTCCACGTGTCTCCTTTTCAGGAGATTGCGGGCTATTATCGGTTTACCTTTGACATCAGGCCGGAGCGGATCGCCATCCGCATCGCCCATGAAAACGGTGCAGAAGGCGTGATTGCCACGCTTGTCGGTGACCGCAAACCGCTAAGCAACCGTGGCCTACTCCTTGCCCTTATGCGCCGCCCCTTGGGTGCGATGCGCGTGATTGCCCTGATCCATTGGCAGGCGCTTTGGTTGAAATTGAAAGGCGCGCCCTACAGAAGGCGCCCGACACCACCCGAACAGGAGGTAAGCGGATGAATTTTATTACGACCCGTGTAAAACGTGATTTTCTCGACAGTCTGGCACGCATTCGCCGCGGCAGCCTGCGGCTGATCACGCCAGAAGGCGAAATCTTTGATTTTGGCCAAGGCCTGCCCGAAGCTGAAATGCAGATCCACGACTGGTCCGTTGTGACCGCGCTGGCGGCGCGGGGCGATATCGGCTGGGGCGAAACCTATGTCGCAGGTCTTTGGGACAGCCCGTCGATAGACCATCTGACGCAAGTGGCCTTGATGAACCGAGACGAGCTGACGGCCTTTGCGGACCCAAGCCCCTGGTCGAACTTTAAATTCCGCGCCGTGGACCGCATTTTGCGGGCCAACTCAAAACGCGGGGCCAAGCGCAATATCAAAGCGCACTATGATGTCGGCAATGAATTCTACCAGCTGTGGCTGGATGACAGCATGACCTATTCTTCGGCGCTGTTTGCCCCCGGCGACAATGATCTGCTGCGCGCGCAAGCCCGCAAATACGACCGTATTCTCGAACGCTCCAAGGACGCGGAGCGCATTCTCGAGGTCGGCTGTGGCTGGGGCGGCTTTGCCGAACGCGCCGCCGATCAGGGCCGCCATGTGACTGGTATCACCATCTCGCCCAGCCAGCATGGGTTTGCCGATGCGCGCCTGGATGGCCGCGCCGATATCCAGCTGCGCGACTACCGCGACACCGAAGGCAAGTTTGACGCCATTGTCTCCATCGAGATGATCGAAGCGGTCGGTGAACGCTACTGGCCGCAGTATTTTCACATGTTGAAATCGCGTCTGCGCGAGGGGGGGCGTGCCATTGTGCAGGCCATCACAGTCGAGGACAGCTATTTCGATATCTACCGCCGTGGGTCCGACTACATCCGCCAATACACGTTTCCCGGCGGTATGCTGCTGTCGGATGCGATGATCGCACATCATGCCCGCAAAGCAGGTCTTGAGGTCAAGCAGAGCTTTAAGTTCGGTCAGGATTACGGCCGCACTTGTGCCATGTGGTCAGAGCGGCTGCATGAGGTCAGCGGCCGCGTGCAGAAGCTGGGGTATGACCAGACGTTCCTGCGCAACTGGCAGTTCTATCTGCAATTATGCGCGGGGTCTTTTGTCGCCAAACAGACTGATGTTGTGCAGGTTGAACTGGCCCATGCGCATTAAGCTGGCCACCCTTCTGCTGGCACTTTGGGTGCCAGCAGCACAGGCCAAAGATACTGGCCTTGCAGCCCCTGTAAAACTGGGCGAAGCAACGCTTCGGGTGTTGGGAAAAACGCTTTATTCTGCCACCTTGCACACCGAAGGCTCTGCCCAATTCAGCTGGAGCCAGCCGCTGTCTTTGCGGCTCGACTACGCCTATGGTTTCACGGCGACGCAGCTTGTAAAGGCCACGGGCCGCGAGATTGAACGGATTGAAGGCCAGCGCCCCGACCAAGCCGCGCTGTTGGCAAAGCTCGCCCCCTGTTTTCGTGATGTGGCCCCCGGAGACAGCTTTGTCGCGCTGTCAAATGCGGCAGACAAAGTTGCGCTGCGCCTGAACGGACAACAAACTTGCGACGTGACACATCCCCAACTGCGCCAACGGTTCCTGGGCATCTGGCTATCCCCAGACAGCCGCTCCCCGCGCCTGTCGCGCCAATTGCGGGGCGGCTGAGATGCTATCTCAGCTCCCTATCCGTGTCAGCACCTATGCCGCCATGCTGGCGGCCGCTGGCTTGCCCCTGTATATTCACCTGCCGCAGTTTGCGACGCAGGAACTGGGGATCGGTCTGGCCACACTGGGTGCCATGCTGGGGCTGCTGCGCGTTTTGGATCTGGTTCAGGATCCCGCGCTCGGGTGGCTGGTTGATCGGTTCCCAAATGCCCGCGGCGCCATGGCGGCAGGCGCAGGCGGTGTGATGGCTTTTGGCTTCCTTTTTCTTTTTACCTGGCCTGCGACGGACGGATCTTTGCTCCGGCCTGCGCTTGCTTTGGTCCTGATTTTTTCCGGCTTCAGCCTTGGCACCATTCTGTTTTACAGCCAAAGCGCCGCGCTCGCTGCCGGGGACGAGGCACATATGCTGCGCCTTGCGGGGTTTCGCGAGGGCGGTAGCCTGACCGGTGTGATCCTTGCCGCCAGCGCCCCTGCGCTATTGCTCGCCCTTGGGCCGGGTTATGGCGGCTTTGGCGTGGCGCTGGCGGTTTTATGCCTCGCCGCCACGGTTGCCTGCCGCCCCCTGTGGCGCGTGCCTTCAACCCCAGAAGCCCGGTTGACCTTCAGCGCCTTGCGCCACTCTGGCGCGCTGTCGATCCTTGGCCTTGCCTTTCTGAACAGCTTACCCGTTGCGATGACATCGACCCTGTTTCTGTTCTTTGTCGAAGACCGCCTTGTCCTGCCTGTGCTGGCCGGCCCCTTTCTGATCCTGTTCTTCCTCTCTGCGGCCCTGTCGGTGCCCTTCTGGACCCGCGCGGCACGCCAGTACGGCCCGCGCCGGGTTCTGCTTCCGGCAATGTCGCTGGCGATTGCCGCCTTTGTCGGTGCGGCCTTGCTGCCGACGGGCGCGGCATTTGGGTTCGCACTGGTCTGTGCCGGCTCTGGCGCCGCACTTGGCGCGGATATGGTGCTTTTACCGCTGATGTTTTCCCTGCGCCTGAACCGTGCAGGGTTGAAAGCCGGGCAGGCTTTTGGCCTCTGGAGTGCGGCGGCAAAACTGGCGCTGGCCTCTGCTGCCGTTCTGTTGCTGCCCGCGCTCGACCTGCTTGGCTACCGCCCCGGCAGCAGCAACGCAGACGGGCTGTTCTGGCTAACGCTGGCCTATGCCGTTCTGCCCTGTCTCGTGAAACTCCTCGCGATCCTTATGGTCGCCCAACTCCCCCGTGAAGGAGCCCTTGCATGAAACTCTTCCTCGCCCTTCTGGTTGTCCTTCTTCTTCTGCTTTTGTGGCGACCCGGCCTTGGCTTTCGCGCCCAACGCATTGGCGACTATGCCGGAACCACGCCCGGTTTTGACCTGTCGACCCATCTGAGCGGCAAGATGATCTCTGAGGGTATGATCTATGGCCCCACCGGCCGCGTTGTGTCCCGCTTTGTGGCCGAAATGAACGGCACATGGGCCGATGGCCGCGGTGTTCTCAGCGAAGATTTCACCTATTCCAACGGCGGTGTTCAGCGCCGGGAGTGGCAAATCGAACTGGGCGAAGGCGGCACCTTTACCGCAACAGCCGCCGATATCATCGGCCCCGCGCCCGGCCAGCAGGCAGGCGCGGCCGCAACGCTCAAATACCGCATCCGTCTCCCCGAAGATGCCGGCGGTCACGTTCTGGATGTCACCGACTGGATGTATCTGATGGAGAACGGCACCATTTTGAACCGCTCCGAGATGCGCAAGTTCGGCATCAAAGTGGCAGAGCTGGTCGCCACCATCCGCCCCGCGCCCGAGAACTGAGATGACCTTTGCCGACCGCAGCTGGTGGATTATCGGTGCCAGCGAAGGCTTGGGCCGGGCGCTGGCGCAGGCTCTGGACGCCGAGGGGGCGCGTTTGATCCTGTCGGCCCGTTCTGTTGACCGCCTCAACACCTTGGCCGAAAGCCTGCACGCCGCCGAAGTCCTGCCGGTGGACCTGCGCGACCCCAGATCAATTGAAACCGCAGCCAAGGCCGCCGCAGAGGTGGACGGTATCATTTATTGTGCGGGGGCCTACGATCCCATGAGCGCGCAGAACTGGGACATCGAGACCAGCGTTCAGATGACCGAGGTGAACTTTACCGCGGCCCTGCGCGTTCTTGGCGGTGTTGTGCCCGGCTTTGCCGCTCGCAACCACGGGCATGTGGTGCTGATCGGTTCGCTTGCGGGATATGTCGGGTTGCCGGGCGCAATTGGATATGGGTCGTCAAAAGCCGCGCTGATGCATTTGGGCGAATGCTTGCAGGCGGATCTCAAAGGCACCGGGGTGACCGTGCAGGTGATTAACCCCGGCTTCATCCGCACCCGGCTGACGGAAAAGAACGACTTTGCCATGCCAATGATCTTGGACGCGGATGACGCCGCTGCGCGCTGTGTTGCGGCCATGCGATCCGGTCATCTGATGTCGAGCTTCCCGGCCCCGTTTTCCTGGCTGTTCCGGCTCGCCGCGCTGCTGCCGCGCAGAGTGGCCCGCCGTCTGTTTCGTGAGGGGGAAAAACCATGAGCACCGCGGTGATTTTTGGCGCCAGTGGCGGTATCGGCGCCGCTTTGGTCGA
Organism: Tritonibacter multivorans; assembly: GCF_001458415.1. Taxonomy (GTDB): domain Bacteria; phylum Pseudomonadota; class Alphaproteobacteria; order Rhodobacterales; family Rhodobacteraceae; genus Epibacterium; species Epibacterium multivorans. Next base: position 32,693 of record NZ_CYSD01000021.1, read on the forward strand.
CACGTTTTCTAAGGATCCGCAATGGAGCGAAGTCCACGCGGTGGCGCGCACCCCCAAAGTGGGTCAGCCCCGCGCGCACAAAGTCGTGGATCATCAGGCGGACATTACGCAAGAGGACCAGCTTGCCCAACTGGCCCGCGTTCTGCCTGCGCCTGATCTGGTGCTCATCGCCACGGGGATGCTGTCTGACGGGGCAGATCTCAGACCGGAAAAAACCCTGAAGCAGCAGCAGATGGACAGTTTCGAACGGCTGTTCCGGATCAACACTTTTGGCCCCGGCCTCGTGGCCAAGCATTTGATACCGCGCATGCCGCGTGATCGTCGCACGGTTTTCGCCGCGCTGTCTGCACGGGTTGGCTCGATTGGCGACAATCGACTTGGCGGCTGGCACGCCTATCGGGCCTCTAAGGCGGCATTGAATATGCTGCTGCGCTGTTATGCCATTGAGATGACACGCTGGAACCCGCAGTCGATTTGTGTCGGGCTGCACCCCGGCACCGTAAAGACGGATCTCTCTGCGCCGTTCCGGGGCAATGTTACGGCTGACACATTGCAAGAGCCAGCCCAGTCCGCCGCCCATCTGAAATCCGTGATCGACAGTCTGAGCGAAGACCACACAGGCCAAATGTTTGACTGGGCGGGGAAACCTATTCCCTTCTGAACATGGCCGTCAGACGCCAAGCCCGCGGCCTGCGTGCATCAGACTTGCCAGCCCAGCCCCTTGGATGTGACACTGAAGGCGATCCCTGAGAGGTACCGCCTTGCATTCTGTCCGACTGCGCCTTCTGGCCCTTGCCCTTTTGCCGCTCAGCGTGCTGATGCCGCTTTTGATGATGCTGGCCATGGCGCGCTGGAACAGCGACTATGACCGCATTCTGATTGCCAATGTGGAAAGCGATCTGCGGATCGCAGAACAATATCTGGGCCAGCTTCAAAGCAACGCTGCCCAATCGCTTCAGGCTTTGGCGGCTTCGGCTGAACTGAAGGCGCAACTGGGGCAGACCGCAGCAATCCCATCCGAGGGTTTTGATCGCTGGCTGCAAGAAGAACGCGACCGGCTGGGGCTGGATTTCCTGCAACTTCTAACCGGCACGGACCTGCAAAAGGCCGAGGCAAAATGGCCTGTTATTGCCGCTGCAGCCAGTGGCCGCATGGGGTCGGCGATAGATATTTTTCAGGCCTCTGACCTGACAAACGTTGCGCCCCCCCTGCGTGATCGCGCCCGTATTGAGCTGATAGAGACCGAGGCCGCCGCTCCGACTGACCGAACGGTCGAAGATCGGGGCATGGTTGTGCACAGCGCAGCCCCCTTGTTTCTGGACAGCGACGACGCGGTGCTGGTTGGCGGAATCCTTCTGAACCGCAACCTCGATTTCATCGACACGATCAACGCGCTTGTCTATCTGGACGGGCAAGCTGGCACCTCGCGGCAGGGCACGGCGACGCTGTTTCTGGAAGACACGCGCGTCTCCACAAACGTGCGCCTGTTTGAGGACGTCCGCGCCCTTGGCACCCGGGTCTCTGCCGCCGTGCGACAAGCGGTGCTGGGGGATGGGCAAACCTGGCTGAACCGGGCTTTTGTGGTCAATGACTGGTATATTTCGGGCTATTTGCCCCTGACCGACAGTTTTGGCACGCGCGTGGGCATGCTGTACGTTGGCTTTTTGGAGGCCCCCTATGCCGGCGCAAAACGCGCCGCACTTTATACGATCCTCGCGGCATTCCTTCTGGTGCTGGCGGTTTCGGCCCCGCTGTTTTTGTGGCTGGCCAAAGGCATCTTTGCCCCGCTCGAACAAATGACCCGCACCATGGCCAAGGTGGAGCGCGGCGATCTGGATGCGCGCAATGGCAATACCGGCAGCGGGGATGAAATTGGTCAGGTGGCGGCGCACCTCGACAGTCTTCTGGATCAGGTCCAGGAACGCGATCGCAAACTGCGCGACTATGCAGGCGAGCTGAACGACCGCGTGGACCAGCGCACCAGCGAACTCAAAGCCGCCAACCTGAAACTGGAAGAGACCTTCCGCCAGCTGGTGATGAGCGAGAAGCTTGCCTCTATCGGGGAGATCACCGCCGGTGTGGCGCATGAAATCAACAACCCCGTCGCGGTGATCCAGGGCAATGTGGATGTGATCCGGATGACATTGGGCCACGAGGGGGCAGATCCGATCCAGACCGAACTGGATCTGATCGACAACCAGGTCATGCGGATTGGGGTGATCGTCGGCAAGCTTTTGCAGTTCGCGCGCCCTTCCGAATTTGGCACCTATGCCGAGGCCGTGGATGTCGCGCAGGTGTTGCGCGACTGTCTGGTGCTGGTGGATCACGTGGTGTCGAAACAGGCCATTCGCGTCCTCACCCAGATCGAACCCGCCCCGCAGGTGCGTATTGATCCCGGTGAACTGCAGCAGGTGGTGATCAATATTCTGATCAATGCCTCACAGGCCATGGAGGGAAAAGGCACGCTGGCCTTGCAGGTTGCCAGCGAAACCCGCGAAGGGCGCGAGGGCACGGCGCTGCGCATTGCAGACACCGGCCCCGGCATTGCGCCGAACAAGCTGTCCCATGTGTTTGACCCGTTTTTCACCACCAAACAGGGCGAAGGCACCGGATTGGGGCTGTCGATCAGCCAGAACCTGATCCAGCAGGCGGGCGGTATTATCACCGTGCGCAACCGCCGTGCGCGCGGGGCAGAGTTCACCATCTGGCTGCCCGAAGCCGCCGACGATGACTACGGCACCCTCAAAGCCGGTCAGTAACCGGGATCAGACCCCCCAGCTGCTGCATTTGCGGTCAATGGTTTTACGTGAAACGCCCAGACGTCGCGCGGCTTCGGCGCGGTTGCCGCCGCTTTCATCCAGCACATGCATGATGTGGCGCTGCATCACCATCTCTAGGTTTTCAACCGCCGCCGTCCCGGTCACAGTGTCCGAGCCTTTGCCTGCGAACTCCTCCGGGAAAGCCCCAAGGATCACCGAACGCTCGATCAAATTGCGCAGCTCGCGCACATTGCCGGGCCAGTCATAGCGCGAAAACTTCAGCAGGGTTTCCGCGTCCAGTTCCAGCTTTGGCATCCCCAGCGAGGCTGAAAACTGGTCCATAAACAGGGCGGCCAGTTCCACTATATCTTCGACCCGTTCACGCAGGGTTGGCATCTGAATACGCACCACATTGATCCGGTGATACAAATCCGCGCGGAACCGCCCCTCGGCCACGGCCGCCTCTAGGTCCGCATTGGTGGCAAACAGAATGCGCAGGTTCAGCGGGATGTCACGTTCCGCACCAATGGGGCGGACACGCTGGTCTTCGAGCACGCGCAACAACGCAGCCTGCACCTGCTCTGGCATCTGTGCAATCTCATCAAGAAACAGCGTGCCGCCTTCGGCTGCCAGAAACAGACCGTCGCGGCGACGGTCATGGGTGTCGATCACGCCAAACAGTTCCTGCGCCATGTTCTCCGGCGAAATCGCCGCGCAGTTCACCGCAACAAAGGGTTTGTCGGCGCGTTCTGACAGGGAATGCAGGGTGCGGGCCGCGATCTCCTTGCCGGTGCCAGAGGCGCCGGTGAACAGCACTGGCGTCGGCAGCGGGGCGAGCCGCTGCAACATCTCTCTCGCGCGAACGATCGGTTCGGACTTCCCCAACAGCCGCCCGCGGGCAGAGCCGCCTTCGACCGACAGCTCGTGTTTAAGAAGGTAGTTTTCACGCCGCAGGTTCTTGCGATCCAGCGCGCGCGCCACGGCATTGAGGATCTGATTGGCCCGAAACGGTTTCAGCACAAAATCAGCAATCCCGATCCGCAGCGCCTGAATGGCGGTTTCCAGATCGGCATAGGCGGTCACAAGGATGGTGTCGGCAAACAGCCCAACCCGGTGCTGCTCGGCTACCCAATCCAGACCGGTCTTTCCGGGCATAATATTGTCCAGAACGATCAGATCAAAATGGGCCCGATCCAAAATTTCGGACGCTTCTTGCGCGGATCCTGCCTGTTCTACGCGTTTGCAATGGGGGTTCAGCACCTTGGTCATAAAGTTGCGCATGCCCGGCTCATCATCGATGACCAATATCGACGCCTGGCTCAGGCTACCTTCCAGCACAGCGCCCAGTTCATCACGGTTGGCTTGAGGTGCGATCCTCTGGCTTTGTCCCTGCATTGTCAGTCCAGCCGCACGTCGTCACCGGCGTGTTTTTCATCGGCTGCAAACCCGACCTGGTCCAGCACCAGATCGGCGCAGACCGCAATCACGGCAATCAGGGCGAACCCCGCGAGCATTGCTTTCATTTCTCCTCCTCCCCTCCTGTGGCCTGTTTCAAAAAGGCAATCAAATCAGCCCGGTCCTCAGCGCCAGTGATGCGCTGCATCGGCATTTTAGAGCCGGGAATGTAATGGTCAGGTCCCAAATCAAAGAGGGCATCAATGCTTTCATCATTCCAGATGATCGCGGCCTGATCCAGTGTTTCAGAGTAGCGGTAGTCCTTTAGGCTGCCTGCGGGCCTGCCAAAGATCCCCGCCAGATGTGGCCCCGCCTTGCGCGTCCCATCGTCGCGGAGCGCATGGCAGATCGAACATTTCCGCAGGAACTGACGTTCCCCATTGCCGACGGTATCGGGCGCAATCAGGAAGGCGCGGCTGTCGCCGACGGGGTCGAACTCTCCCAACAGGGCCACGGGCCAGCCATAGATCACCGCGTCCAGCCCACCCGCCCAAAGCCGTGCACCGGGCTGGTCGAAGGCCAGCGCCCAGACGGGGCCTTCGCGCATGGCGCGAAAGTCGCGGGCGATACGCCAATTGCGGGTGTCCACCACCATTATATAGCCTTGCCCGTCCCCCACGGCGAGCTGAGCCGTTTCTTTATGGTGCGCCAGCGCCAGAATGGGGCGTCTGTCGAGGGTGAAATCGGCAAGCTGCGCGCCGGTCTCTGCATCGATGATCCGCGTGGCCCCATCCACCGCGCCATAAGCCAGCCAGCCGTCCTGCACGACCAGCCGATTGATGCCAAACCCCTGCTCTACCAGAACCCGTGGCATGTCGCCTTCAATTCGCAGAATGCGGCCATCCATGGTGGCCGCAAACACTGTGCCCGTGGCATCAAAGGCAACGTCATTTACACCCGCGCCCAAGGTCAACATCTGCGGTGCTTCCCCCATCAGCGACCAAAGCCCGACGGTCCCATCCCAGCTGGCCGCTGCCACTGTCCGCCCATCCGGCGACACAGACAGGGCGCGGATCTTCCCCTTGTGGCGCCCAAGCTCCACCGGTTTTGCCGCGCCCCAGTGCCAGATGGTGAAATCATCGCCTGCGGTGAACAAATCCCCATTTTCAGCAAACGCCAGTGCTGTGACGGCCGCATCGTGCCGTTCCAGCCAGGCAGGCGTGCCCTGGTCCCACAGGGCTGCGGCATTATCGAAACTGGCAGAGGCCAGCCGTCCCGTGCCATTGGCCTCTACCGCCAGTGCCATTATCGGGCCGCCATGCCCCTTGAGGCTCAGGAACTCGTCTTCAGCAATCGCCGCATCAGACAGGGCCATCAACAGCGCCAGAATAGCTACGCGCATCGCCCTACTCCGCTGGATGGGCCCCTTTGGCGGATTTGGCCTTTTCCTCTTCCAGCACATCCTCAAGCCAGATCGAATGGTGCTGATGGGCCCAGGCCTCGTCGACTTCGCCAGACCCCATCGCGTCATAAGCGCCTTCCATGCCAACAGAGCCGATGTAGATATGGGCAATAATGATCGCCATCAGCACAAAGGCCATGATCGCGTGCCAGGCTTGCGCCAACTGCATTTCTTCTTGCGGCGCAAGCTCAGTTGGCAACACGCCAAAGCCCAGCGCCTGCGGCAGGCCAAGGTCGTTCAGCACAGTGAATGTTTTCGCGAACAGCGGCAGCTCAAACGGGAACAGCAGCGACAGGCCGGAAACAGCGATTGAGCCCCCAAAGAGGATCACCGACCAGAAGATCACCTTCTGGCCCGCGTTAAACTTTTTGGCAGGCGGGTGTCTTTTGCCGATGATGCCGCCGAACTGACGGATCCAGACCAGATCTGTGCGGCTGGGCAGATTGTGATGCACCCAGAACAAGAAGACCAAAACCAGCGCCAGCATAAACGGCCAAGCCACCGAATTGTGGATCCACTTGGAGGCAATGAGCAGCTGCGCGTTCACCTCTTTGCCAAGATAAGGCGCAATGGCGATGCGACCAAACAAACTCAGCAGACCGGTGAGTCCCAGCAGAATAAAGCTGCCCGCCAGCATCCAATGGGCCATACGTTCCACAAATTGGAAACGGACCACCGTGCGTCCGGTTGGCTCTGCGTCCAGTCCGATCCGCCCACGCAGCAGGTAAAAGACCACCAACGCCCAGAACATGCCAAACAACAGCCAGCCGCCATATTGGCGCAGCGGCCCTTCGCGGAAGGTCAGCCATGTCATGCCGCCATCCTGAACCAATGTCGCCGCCTCTGCGCCACCAGCAGAAACACGGATGTCAGCCGAATTGTAGCGCAGCGCGCGCCACAACTCCGGGTCAGATTGTCCTCCCAAAGTGCCCAGCTGCTGGGCGATGCCTTTGGCGCTATTTGGGTCTCCGGTGGCGTCCCGGCGAAAGCCATCATCCAGCTGTTCGCCGCGTTGACGAGCCAAAATATCCTCGAGCGTCTGCGCCCCACCTGTGGCACTGCGGTCTGCTTCAGACATGGTCGCGCCGTCATAGGCCGCGTCCTGTGCAAATGCAGCTGGCTGCACCAACAAAAGCGTGCAGACAACGGCCAAACATCCAAACAGCAGATTTTTCATTTTTTCCTCCCCAAACCACTGGCGTGGTGCGCCTGATGCACGCGACCCGCCATTTGTGATCTCAGGACAGGCGGGTCTTATTCAAAATTGTCTCAATGCGCGTCTTACGCATGTGTTCCGATGTCTTGGCCTGCGGGTCAGGCATTTTGTCCAGCACTTGCCGAATGCCGGAAGTCGCTGCCGGATAATTCATATCCCGCGCCACCAAGGCCGCCCGCTCCAGCCGTGTCAGGCCATGGGCCTCGTCTCCTTCGTTACAGTCGATCTGCCCCAGAAGGCTCAGCAAATGGCATTCCACCCGCTTGTCCTGATCCTCCAGCGCCAGCTGCAAGCCGTCCTCCAGCACACCGCGGGCCAGCCTGTGCTGTCCTTGCCGGATCAGGGCCGCTCCCAGCAGTTCGTGAAGATAGGGCAGCACCACTCGATTGTTGCAGGCGCGTGCCAGCACGAGGCCGCTGGCCGCTTGCACGCGGACCTCGCGCAGGTCGCCCCGCACGAGTTGATAGCGGCTCAGGTTCTGACACAACCGCGCCTGTTCGATCCCTTTGGCAATCTCTTTGGCCTGCGCCAAACACTCGCCCGCCTCGTCGATCTTTCCCAGATTGCTCAGAAGACTGGCTTTGGTGGTCAAGAGATCCACGTGGCTGTCGAATGGGCCATTGCCATTCAGCAGCGCAAACGCGCGCGACACGGCCTGATCGGACGCGGCAAAGCGAAACTGGCTGAGATGCACAATCGCAAGAACCGAATACACGTCCGCCAGCGCATTCCGCGCGCCGGACGCGGCCAATGGTTCTATTGCTTGCTCGCATAAGATCCGGGCGTCTTCCATTTCGCCCCGCCATTTGGCCTGCCATGCTAGCGTGCGCAGCGCCAGCCCCAGGTCTTTTTGGGCTTTTGGATCGTCTGCGGTCATGTCTTGAACCAAAGCGGCCTGATGTCGACTGAGCGCGCGGTCGCGCCAGCGCTGTGTCCAGGCGATGTGGTTCAAAAACTTCGGTGATCGATGCACCGAAGGCTGTTGCGGCAAACTTTGAGACTTGAAAAGCGACATGAAACGCACCGAAACAATGTTTCCCCGCACAAGCCACATAGTCGCGTCGCGTCACATACGGAGAAAGAACAGACAGGCCCACTGTATCAACAAATCCGTCTGGGCAAAGCTTCATCCGCCGACCGCGCAAAATGCAGCCGATAAAGACAGCCGAAGAAAAGTGCGGAAGTGCCATATGTCGCCTGAAGTCCGATGCGCAAGATAAGAACAGCCCGCCCCAAACACAGGGGCGGGCTTGGAGACGGCTCAGCCGCCTTTCTGGTCGTAGGCCGTGCCCCAGCCCCAAGCGCCGGAGCCAAAGCCGCGTGCCACAACGCGCTCGCGGTAGACGGCGGACACAACGTCGCCATCACCGGCCAGAAGCGCCTTGGTGGAACACATCTCGGCGCAGATGGGCAGCTTGCCCTCGGCAATCCGGTTGCGACCGTATTTGGCGAACTCGGCAGTGGAGTGGGTCTCTTCGGGGCCACCGGCGCAGAAGGTACATTTGTCCATCTTGCCGCGGCTGCCAAAGTTGCCCGCCTGCGGATACTGCGGCGCGCCAAAGGGGCACGCATAGAAGCAGTAGCCACAGCCAATACAAAGATCTTTGGAGTGCAGAACCACCCCTTCTTCGTTCTGGTAGAAGCAGTCCACCGGGCAGACCGCCATACAGGGCGCATCCGAGCAATGCATACAGGCCACCGAGATCGAGCGTTCGCCCGGTTTGCCGTCATTGATCGTCACCACCCTTCGGCGGTTGATGCCCCAGGGCACCTCGTGCTCGTTCTTACACGCTGTAACACAGGCGTTGCATTCAATGCAGCGCTCGGCATCACAGAGGAATTTAGCTCGTGCCATATCGTCTCCTCCTTACGCTGGCATGATTTTACAGAGCGTGGCTTTGGTCTCTTGCATCTGCGTGACAGAGTCATAGCCATAGGTCTGCGCGGTATTGGTGCTTTCGCCCAGGACATAGGGGTCAGCGCCTTCGGGGTATTTGTCCCGCAGGTCCTTCCCTTGGAAATGGCCGCCGAAGTGGAACGGCATGAAGGCCACGCCTTCGCCGACCCGTTCGGTCACCATCGCCATCACCTTGACCTTGCCGCCCTCGGGGCCTTCGACCCAGACCTGAGCCCCATCGCGCACACCAATGTTATTGGCATCCCGCGGATGGATCTCCACGAACATGTCTTGCTGCAACTCAGCCAGCCAGGGGTTCGAACGGGTCTCGTCACCGCCGCCTTCGTATTCCACCAGACGCCCAGAGGTCAGGATGATCGGGTAGTCTTTCGACACATCCTTTTTCTGGATCGAGGCATACATGGTCGGCAGGCGATAGAACTTCCGGTCCTCGTAGGTCGGGTAGTCCTCCACCAGATCGCGGCGGTTGGTATAGAGCGGCTCGCGGTGTAGCGGCACCGGATCCGGGAAGGTCCAGACAACCGCACGGGCCTTGGCGTTCCCGAAGGGCGCACAGCCATGTTTGATCGCCACCCGCTGGATGCCGCCCGACAGGTCGGTCTTCCAGTTGGTTTTCGGACCCGCAACCGCATCAATCGCGGCGCGTTCTTCCGGGGTCAGATCGCCATCCCAGCCCAGATCCATCAGCATCTGCATGGTGAACTCAGGATAGCCATCCTGAATTTCCGCACCGGGGTTTGACACACCATCTGCCAGCAGATTGTCGCCGTCGCGTTCCACCCCGAACCGGGCGCGGAAACACAGGCCACCTTCGGCCACCGGAACCGACATGTCATATAGGTTCGGCGTACCAGGATGCCCCATCTCGGCGGTGCCCCAGCACGGCCAGGGCATACCGTAGTAATCCCCATCCGCAGGCCCACCAATCGCTTGCAACGTGGTGCGGTCAAACGTGTGCTGGTTTGCCATATGCAGCTTGATCCGCTCCGGGCTCTGGCCGGTATAGCCAATGGTCCAGAGGCCCCCGTTCAGCTCGCGGGTAATGCTTTCGACATTCGGGGTCTCAGCGTCCTCCATTTCGATATTGCGGAACAGACGATCCCCCCAGCCGAACTTATTGGCGAACTTGGCGATGATCACGTGATCCGGCAGGCTCTCGAACAGCGGGTCGACCACTTTGTCGCGCCATTGCAGCGACCGGTTCGACGCCGTGACAGACCCACGGGTTTCAAACTGCGTACAGGCGGGCAGCAGATAGACCCCGTCCTCGCGATCCTGCAACACCGCAGACACCGTGGGATAGGGGTCAATCACGACCAGCATGTCCAGCTTTTCCATCGCCGTCTTCATTTCCGGCATCCGGGTCTGAGAGTTCGGCGCATGGCCCCAAAGCACCATGGCACGCACCGGGTTCGGCTGGTCGGTGTTTTCCGGGTCTTCCAGAACACCATCGATCCAACGGGACACAGGGATACCGGTCAGGTTTTGCAGGGATTTTTCCTTGCCATCTGCGCCGGTGACCTTGGCAAACTGCCCCGCAAGCCAGTCTGGGTCTTCGCCCCAAACCCGCGCCCAATGGCCCCAGGCGCCTGCCGACAGGCCATAGTAGCCCGGCAGGGTGTGGGACAGCACGCCCAGATCGGTTGCGCCCTGAACATTGTCATGGCCACGGAAGATGTTCGTCCCACCACCCGAGGTGCCCATATTGCCAAGCGCCAGCTGCAGCACGCAGTAGGCCCGCGTGTTGTTGTTGCCGTTGGTGTGCTGCGTGCCGCCCATACACCAGATCACGGTGCCGGGACGGTTGTTGGCCATGGTGCGGGCCACACGCTTCAGCTGCGAGCCGGGCGTGCCGGTGACGCGCTCCACTTCTTCAGGGGTCCATTTCGCGACTTCCTCGCGGATCTGTTCCATCCCCCAGACACGGGTGCGGATGAACTCTTTGTCCTCCCAGCCGTTCTCGAAGATGTGCCACAGAATACCCCAAACCAGCGCCACGTCGGTGCCGGGACGGAAGCGGACATATTCATCCGCATGGGCCGCCGTGCGGGTAAAGCGTGGGTCGCAGACGATCAGTGGCGCATTATTCTGCTCTTTGGCGCGCAGCACATGCAGCAGCGAAACTGGGTGTGCCTCGGCCGGGTTGCCGCCAATGATAAAGATCGCCTTGGAGTTATGGATGTCATTGTAGCTGTTGGTCATGGCGCCGTAGCCCCATGTATTTGCAACACCTGCAACAGTGGTCGAATGGCAGATCCGCGCCTGATGATCGACGTTATTGGTGCCCCAATAGGCCGCGAACTTGCGGAACAGATAGGCCTGTTCGTTGTTATGTTTCGCCGAGCCGAGCCAGTAGACGCTGTCAGGTCCGCTTTCTTCGCGGATTTTCATCATCCCGTCGCCGACCTCATTGATGGCCTGCTCCCAAGAGATGCGCTTCCACTCTCCGCCCTCTTTTTTCATCGGGTATTTCAGACGGCGTTCACCGTGGGCGTGTTCACGGACCGAAGCCCCTTTGGCGCAATGCGCGCCAAGGTTAAACGGGCTGTCCCAGCCGGGCTCCTGCCCCACCCAGACGCCGTTTTGCACCTCTGCGATGACCGTGCAGCCAACCGAACAATGGGTGCAGACGGATTTCACCGCCTCGACCGCACCCGCAGCGGCGGTTTGTGCGCTGGCTTGGGTGACTGTCCCCCCCGTGGCGCTGATTGCGGCTAGTCCGCCAATGGCCAGACCGGATCCGCGCAGGAACGCGCGGCGGTCAACCGAGGCCTCACCGGCCTTCGACAGGATACTTGCCGTCCGGGGGCGTCGCGCAACCCCGTTGGTCTTTTTCCTTAGCATTTCAATTCTCCCTTGCTGGTCCGAGCATCTCGGACTTGGCTAGGTTTCCTCCCTGTTCCCTTGGCTGTTGGGCGTCACGCAACCGGTCGCCACAGGAACGTCTCGGGCGCGCGGGTCGCTAGAACCGCGTGCTGTCGTAGTAGGCGCGGGTGTGGGCGGTATCCTGCATCTTTTCAGATGTCAGATCCGGCTCCTGCGCTTCGGCTGCGGTGGTGCCGCTCGCCACGGCCACGGCGGCCGCAGGTGCGGTGGTCGCTGCCAATTTCAGGAAATCGCGGCGTGAACTTGTGCCGCTGTCGGTCTTCGTCATTGCGTCTCCTCCCTGTCGCAAAAATTTCGTCTCACCGTCCGAAGGCTCAGGCCCCCATCCGGAACCCTTCCGCCTCGATCTCCATGAACGCGCGCCCCACAGAGGCCACCGCTGCATAAAGAACCGAATTTTTCGCCGCCTCGAGGTCGGCAAAAAAATGACCGGCCCAGGGGCCGACATGGCGGTTGAAAAACATCTTCTGATCCTCAAGCGAGGTCGGGTCGCCAAAGCGGCCCACAATCAGCGCGCCCATCATTTCCATGAGCGAGGCGATATTGTCCTCGGGCTCGAACACCGTCTCAGACCGCGCAAGGCCCCGCGCCAGCATGTCATTGCGCAACACAGCCAGCGGTTTCTCATTGAGGAAACCTGTCAAATAATAGCTGGCAAACGGCAGCAGTTCACCGCGGCCCAGACCAATAAACAGCGCATTGTATTCGCGTTCCACCGCCGCCGGTTTGCTGCGTTTTGCCACCCGCGCGAGTGTATTGATGGCGCGGCCCAGATCGCTGTCGTCGCCCTGAAGCTCTGCGGTCTGATCCAACAGCATCTGATCCGGCGGACCCGCCAGCATCACCCCGAGGTAGTTGTAAAGATCCGCGCGAAGGCGGTCTTCTTCACTGACGGTCGTTTTGGCCTCAAGGGCTACTGTCATGTCGTTCTCCTCCCTAGAACTCATCACGTCAAATCGCCTCCACCTCGACATCCGCGTCGAAGGCAAAGCGCATGCGCCGGGGCGGTGCAAAATCCGCCTCGGGCTCTGCTTGCAAAGTCAGATCCTCCTGCGGCGCTGGCGCCTCTGTCAGGGCCACGACAGGCGTCTCGTCCGGTGTCTCTTCAGGCGTCTCTATTTCTTCGTTGGGCTGATCATCCGGCTCAGGGTTCTCGGCCTCTTGCGCCTCAAGCTCGGCTTGCCGGGCCAGCTCTTCCACATGCGCTGTCATGCCTTTGCCAACCTGATAGGCGGTTTGGATGTTCTCCACCGCCAGAGCCGCATCGGTGAAATCCTCGCCGTAATCCACCAGCCCGTCGATATTGGCGAGCAGCGGATTGGTGCCCCAGAGCCTGCGCAGGGCGCGGGTCTTCAGCCGCGGGGGCACTGCGTCCTTCAGGAACACGGTGAAATCATCGCCTGCCCCAAGGCTTTCGGGGTCCGGAAGGTCCAACTCTGCCAACAGTTCTTCATCGGTTTTGTCGGCCTGTTCGGCCTCGCGCGCTGCCACAGTGGCGGCGGCCTCCAGTTGCGCGTCAGTCTCAGCTTCCGCCTCAACGGCGGCACGACGGCGGGACCAGAAATCACTCATTGCAGCCGCCCCTTCTTCCGGGACGCGGGCGACCGGTAGACATCTGCTGTCTGCGCAATGCGCGCATCGCCAATGCCGTCCTCAATAAGATCCGTGTTCGTGCGATCGCGGCGGCGTTTCTTGAAGGTCTCTTTCCGGAAATGCGCCTTGGTGAAATCGCGCACCCAGGCCACCAGCCCTTCGGGCATCGGCACTTTTTCCACCTGATCCTCGCCGGTGTCAGCATAGTCCTGCGCCTCAAACGGCGAGGCGGTCACCAGCGTAACTTCGGGGCGGTCGCCACCGTCACGGAGCACCACATAGACCGACGGCACAGACGCGGTGAGCCCCTGCATGTACGCCTCAGCATCTGTGCGATAGAGTTCGAGCGGCAGGGTCACAGCGTGGTATTCCTCCGCCTCCCCTTCCGACCGCAGCAGGGTCCAGTCTGCCTCGGCTGCGCCGGGCAAAACGGCCACCACCTTCCAGACCCACTTCTGCCAAACGGTCACCCCCGCCGTGCGGCGGATGACAATGCCCAAGGGCAACGTGACGGATTTCAGTTCGGTTTGGTTGGCGGCAAAATTCAAGCGGTTTCGACCCTGACAGCAGTTCACTTTTTCGAACTCCAGTCTGCCTTCCTCGACGTGATGGCCGGAAGTGTACAATCGTCGGCTGACCCTTTTCGCGGGTTTTGGGGTCATTCTGGGCGCCTTCGCCAGACAAAGACTGGGAGGAGGGACGGAATGTCCATCTCGACAAATTCAATCAGGCTTTCCCAACGTCACCTTCGGGTCTTCCCCAAGAGCGAATCACCTCAGGGATCGGCAACTTCGCCCGAACATCGCAGCAGCGAAAAACTGTTTACCGAAAAAGGGAATCATGCCTAGGCTAGACACCCAATGGTCGCATTCGCGGCCCTGATCCGACCGGAACAAAGGCGAGAATTACATGACCAAACGATTGATTTTGTGCAATTGTTCCGAAAGTCAGCCGCTTGATAGCGCCGCGATTGAACAGGCCACCGGGTTGCCCTGCTCGGCCGTCGAAACCACCCTCTGCGCCCCGGGAAACGCCACCGCCGCAACAGCGATGAACGACGGGGATGCAATTTTTTGCTGCACCCAAGAAAGCCGTCATTTCACCGAACTGGCCACGGATCTTGGGGTGGAAGCGCCGCTGTTTCTTGACCTGCGGGACCGGGCCGGATGGTCCGAACAGGCCAAGGACACCCCGGCAATCCTACCCAAATTGTCCGCCTTAGTGGCCGAAGCCCAGCTGCCCGCCCCAGCGACCAAGACCGTGGATGTGGCATCCGAAGGGCTGTGCCTGATCCTGTCCCCCGCCGATCCAGAAGTTGCCTTGGCCACAGCAAGCCGCCTGTCAGACATCCTTGGTGTCACAGTTCTTTTGCCCGCCACAGCCGACGCGCCGGAAAGCCGCGGGTTCGACGCAATACGCGGGTCGCTGCGCAGCGCGCGCGGGGCCTTTGGTGGCTTCACGGTGACCGTCGACGCGCTGCAAGCGCTGGACCATACGGGACGGCAATGGTCGTGGACCGCCCCCCGCGACGGCGGCCGCGCGGAATGCGATATTATCATTGATCTGTCCGGCAATGCCCCTCTGTTCCCCGCCCCCGAAAAACGCGAGGGCTACCTGCGTGCCGATCCAAAATCGCCAACCGCTGTCGCCGATGCCGTGCTGGCTGCCAGCCAGATGGTTGGCACGTTTGAAAAGACCCTGTTCCTGCGCAACGAACCGCTGCTCTGCGCCCATTCCCGCGCCGAAAAGACCGGCTGTACCCGTTGTCTGGACGCCTGCCCCACCGGCGCGATCACGTCCAATGGGGATCATGTGAGCATTGATCCCATGATCTGCGCTGGCTGCGGGGCGTGTTCGTCGCTCTGCCCGTCCAGCGCAATCACCTATGATGCGCCACCGACAGATCTGCTGATGCGCCGCATTCAGACACTGGCCAAGGCGTTCCTTGATGCGGGGGGCCAGACGCCCCGTTTGCTGGTGATCGATGCACATGTTGCCGAGATGATCCGCCTTGCCGCGCGCTTTGACCGCGGCCTGCCAGCGGATGTCATCCCTCTGGAAGTTGAGGCCATCGCGACCTTCGGCCATGCCGAGGCCTTGGCAGCCCGCGCGGCTGGCTTTGTCCAGACCCAGATCCTGCCGGGGCCACGCGCGGATGTGGATGTTCTCCACCACGAAATCGCGCTGACAAATGCCATTTCGCCAAACGGTGCCCAACTGATCGAACCGCCAGACCCCACTGCGCTTTGTGATCTCCTCTATGCCGAATGCGACCTCCCCGCGCCTGTGGAAACGCCGCAGCGTCCCATGGGCAGCCGTCGCCAGATCACCCGGCAAGCTGCTCTGGCTTTGCACTCCGAAGGAGAGGCCTTGCCGCTTCCCGAAGGCGCTCCTTATGGCGCGGTGCTTGTAGATACTGAATCCTGCACCCTCTGTCTGTCCTGTGTGTCGCTTTGCCCCTCTGGCGCGCTGGGTGACAATGAGGACATGCCACAGCTACGGTTTCAGGAGGACGCCTGCCTGCAATGCGGCCTATGTGCCAATGTCTGCCCCGAGGACGCCATAACTTATGAACCGCGCCTGAACCTGTCGCCCGAGGCCCTGTCGCAGCAGGTGCTCCACGAAGAGGAGCCCTTTGCCTGCGTCGAATGCGGCGCGCTCTTTGGGGTGAAATCCACCATTGAACGCATCACCGAACAGCTTGCGGGCAAACACGCCATGTTTGCCAACCCGGCCGCCGCGCGGATGATCCAGATGTGCGACAGCTGCCGGGTCAATGCGCAGTTCCATCAGGACAGCTCCCCGTTCCAAGGGGCTGATCGCCCGCGTGTACGCACCACCGAAGACTATCTCTCCAAACGACGCGACCACTGATCTGATGATGTCACTTAAGCTGCAAGGGCTGGCCCAGATCTGCCGGAGCCATGGCCGCGACAAAGGCCAGAATGCTTTCCAGATCCTCCAGCGTCATTTCGACCGGCACAACCGGGCTAGGCCGGTCTTCGGGGAAAGGATCGGTCACGTCTTCGATCTGCGTGAAAGCGGGATGAGGTTTCAGAGCGAAGAAAGCTTGAAATCGCCCTTCCCAGTCGGGGAAGGTCCGCAGCACCGCAAACGACGGGGTCGAGCCAATGGCGTTCATTCGGTTCGCCTCGGACACCACATGGCACCGGCCGCAGTGGGTCAGCGCCAGCGCCTGCCCCTCAAGCGTGTTGCCTTCCGCAACGGTGTCATCCTCAATGACTTCGGCAGCAATTGGGGCAGCAAACAGTGCTATGCCTTCTGGCGCAAAACTGACCACCGTACGTTGGCCCACGTCGGACATCAACCAATCTGCGAATTTCACACTGCCTGCATGGGCCTCCGCCTGAAGGTCAAGCCGCCAGTTTCCGCCCGCATCCGAGAAAACCGCACTGCCTGCGTTGCGGCCAAGGCGCGCAGTGCTGTCCCCTTCAACAAGATCAACTTTGACCCGATGCTTCAGCGTGAAGCGCGGCAGGATGAACTTGAACAGACCAGTGTCCGCCAGCGCGGGCGGGGCAGACAGCCGCACAGGCCCGTCCTCGGCGTGTGCGCCCGCTCCAAACAACGCGAAACAGACCGAAACCCAAACTGATGCACCAAATACCCGTCCCATACGACATGCTAGGAAAAGGCGGCCAAAGCCGTCAAGATACCCAAAAGCTCGCCACAGCCGAGCGAACCAGAACAAAGACCTGAGGAGGAAACCCCGCGTGCCCCTGACCCGCGAGACCGTGCTTGATGCGCTGAAGACCCTGAATGACCCCACCACCGGCACCGATATGGTGGCCGCTGGCCTTGTGCGCGCCCTCTCTGTCGAAGGTGGCAGCGTGCGGTTCGTTATGGAAATTGACGGCGCAAAAGCAGATACTTACGCAGCTCTGCGTGCCAAAGCCGAAGCGCTGGTCGCCGCGCTGGACGGGGTCGAAAAGGCCAGTGTGATGATGACGGCCCATGCGCAAAAAGCCCCGCCGCCAGATCTGAAGCCTTCGCGCCCGGCAGAACCCGCAGGCCCGCAGAAAATCCCCGGTGTGGATCGCATTATTGCCGTGGCTTCTGGCAAAGGCGGGGTGGGAAAATCCACTGTGTCGGCCAATATTGCCTGCGCCCTGGCACAAGCCGGGCGCCGGGTCGGGCTGCTGGACGCCGATGTCTATGGCCCAAGCCAGCCGCGCATGTTGGGGGTTTCGGGCCGCCCGGCAAGCCCGGACGGCAAAATCATTCTGCCTCTGCGCAACCATGGTGTGACCATGATGTCCATTGGCCTGATGACCAATGACGATCAGGCTGTTGTCTGGCGTGGGCCAATGCTGATGGGCGCGCTGCAGCAGATGATGATGCAGGTGCAATGGGGCGCGCTGGACGTACTGATTGTTGACCTGCCACCGGGCACCGGTGACGTACAGATGACGCTGGCGCAGAAGGCGCAGGTGGATGGGGCGGTGGTTGTGTCAACGCCTCAGGACGTGGCCCTGATCGATGCGCGCAAAGGCATCGATATGTTCCAGAAGCTCAATGTGCCGATCCTTGGCATGGTGGAAAACATGTCGACGCATATCTGCTCGAACTGCGGCCATGAAGAGCACATCTTTGGCCATGGCGGCGTGAAAGCCGAGGCCGAGAAGCTGGGCGTGTCCCTGCTGGCCGAGGTGCCGCTGCATCTGGATGTGCGACTGGCCGCAGATGGCGGGGCGCCCATTACCGTCTCCAAACCCGACAGCCCGCAGGCCAAGGCGTTTCAGGACATTGCCGCCCAGCTGGTCGAAGGCGGTCACGCATGAGTGACCCCGTCCCCCCTCATTTTCCGCCCCTGATGACGGGGCTTGATGCGCAAGGGGGCGATCCCTTTGTGCTGGCTTGCCAGAAAGCTGAACTTGGGGTGGAGGCCGGGCTGATTGCTTATGACCTCGGCAGCAGTTCCTTGCGGGCCGCTCTGGTGCTGGCGCCCGAGGTTCCGCTGGCGCAGGCGATGACCATGCTGCCCCTGTGTGCCGTGGGGCTTCAAAACGCGCTTGGCGCTCTGGCCCCGCCCGAAGTTGCAGTGCATCTGGAATGGAACGGCCAAATCCGCATCAATGGCGCAGCCTGTGGGCACCTGACGGTCTGTGCCAGCCACAGCGATCCCGCCACACAGCCGGACTGGCTGGTTATCGGGCTCGACCTGCCGCTCTGGCCCTCGGGCGAAGGCGGAGAGACCCCGGACAGCACCGCGCTTTATGCCGAGGGCTGCGCCGATGTGGCGGCCCCTGCCCTGCTTGAAGCCTGGGCGCGTCACTGCCTTCACTGGATCCACCGCTGGGACGAAGGCGAATTGCGCACGCTGCACACCGAATGGCGCGGTTTGGCCCATGGGGTTGGGGAAGAAACCACGGAACACGGACTGACGGGGACCTACCTCGGTGTTGACGAAGACTTCGGCCTTTTGCTGCGCACTGCAGAAGGGGCGACACAGGTCGTGCCGCTGACTGAATTACTAGAGGATATCTGACGTCATGAAACTGGCCCGCGCCATCCATTTCGACGAAAGCGACCAACGTGTCTTTGCCAACCCGGCGCGCACCGGGGAATGGTGCATTTCAGGCGGGTTTGAGTTTTCAAACTGGGGTGACGCCGACCTGAGCGGCAAAGCGCGGCAGGCGTTTTCAAACGGCTGGCTGGGGCTGGAGACCGGCGGTCGGGTGACTTTTGTGGCCGTCACCCAGATCGAAAGCACCGAAGTGGCAGAGCTGATCGAAGCGCTCGCCCAGCATTTTGTCACCTTCTACGGTGCACCAAACCTGGCCGCGGCCCGTCCCGTGGCCGAGGCGGAATTGGACCAAATGGCAGAGCTGTGCGAGGATCATGATCCCAATACCCTGCTGACAGTCGCCCGAGAGCTGACCCCAGCGGGCGTGCATGAAAGCTACCGGGTGATCCAGCCACAGGATGCGGGGCTTGAGCAGTTTGCCATCCACGCCACGCCGGACGATGGCAGTGGCAGCGCCTGACCGGCAGACGATCGCGCCCCAAGGCACCGCATGGGCTCCCGCCCGTGCCGCTTGCATTAATAATGCACGCAGCCCCGTTGGGCATGGCAGCGCGCCTTCGGCGCGCTGCGGTCACGTCTGGCCGGTACGTTATTCTGCGTTGAACACAAACAGAGCCTCGCCGCCGATCTGATAGCCGTTGATCAGCTTTGCGGCTTTGGCCGAGGTCAGCCAGTCTTCAAGCGCAGCAGCGTGATCCGTTTTGACATGGTCATGTTTTTCAGGGTTCACCGGCAGATAGGCGTATTGGTTGAAGAGCACCGGATCGCCCGCAAACAGCAGCGCCAAACCCGCCTTATTGCCAAAATTCAACCAGCTGGCGCGGTCCGACATAATGTAGGCACCCATGCCGGAGGCTGTGTTTAGCGCTGCGCCCATGCCCGCTCCGACCGCGCGATACCAGCTCCCGAATCCTTCGGGATCTTGCCCGGCCGCGCGCCACAGGCTCAGCTCTTTCTTATGGGTGCCGCTGTCATCGCCGCGGCTGACAAAAAGCGCCTCAGCCCTGGCGATCTGGCCCAGCGCATCCGCAGCCGACCCGGCCTGCGCGATCCCAGCGGCATCATCTGCGGGGCCGATAAAGACAAAGTCATTGTACATGATCTCGCGCCGATGCGTGCCGTGCCCTGCGGCCAGAAACGCCTCCTCCGCCTTGCGGGAGTGGACCAAAATGGCATCAACATCGCCAGCTTCGCCAAGGCGGATGGCCTGACCGGTCCCAACGACCAAGAGCTGCACCTCAAGATCCAAATCCTTTTGGATTTCAGGCAGCAGAACATCCGCAAGACCAGAGTTGTGGAAAGAGGTGGTCACGGCCAGTTTCATCTGTTCGGCCAAAGCAGCGGTGGCACCAAAAGCAGCAAGACCCACGGATAGAACCGAACCTGCAACCATCTGTTTCAAAATACATTTCATTCAACAATGTCTCCTCTTAGAAAGGCCGAAGCCTGCGGTGTCTCCGGCTGGTCGAAAAAGCGATCCGCCGGGGAATACTCATGAACACGCCCGCCCAAGACAAAGATCACCTCATCCGCCAACCGGCGCGCCTGCCCCATATCATGGGTGGACATGACAAGGCGCGTGCCCGACGTGCTGGCGCCCTGCAAAATGGCCTCGATCTCGCGGGTGGCACGCCCATCCAACGCGGCGCAGGGCTCGTCCAGAAACAAGACCTCGGGGCTGCGGATCAGGGCGCGGGCCAGCGCCAGTTTCTGCCGTTCACCGCCAGACAGGCGCAGCGCATCACGCCGCGCGGCGGGGGCCAGATCGACCCGGTCCAACCACGCCTCTGCCTCGGCCTGCGCAGCCTTGCGGTCCATGCCGCCCAGCCGCAGCGGATAGGCCAGATTGTCCAGCACAGAGCGGCGCATCATGATCGGGGTCTGAAACACAAAGGCCTGTTTGCGGCGCGCTTCCTCCAGCGGGCAGGACCAGCGCAGGCTGCCTTCGCGCAGACGCTCCAGCCCATGCATCATCCGCAACAGCGAGGTCTTGCCAGACCCATTGGGGCCGATGACAATAGTGGTGCCCTGCCCTGCCAATTCCAGATCCACAGGGCCAATCCAGCGCCGCCCGCGACGCCCCAAACAGGCGCCTTCGATTTTCAACGGAAGCAAAGCCATCACCAGCGCCCCCCGCGTTCGGTCTGACCCAGCCAGTGGATCGCCAGATTGACCAACAGGGCCAGCGCGATCAGCACAAAGCCCAGCGCCAGAGCCATGGCAAATTCGCCCTTGCCCGTTTCCAGCGCGATGGCCGTGGTCAGAACGCGGGTGGCATGGTCAATATTGCCGCCCACCACCATAATCGCGCCCACCTCGCCAATGGCGCGGCCAAACCCGGCAAGGGCTGCGGTCAAAAGCGCCCGGCGCCCGTCCCACAACAGCGTGGCAATGCGCTGGCGCTGGGTGGTATTCATGGAAATCAGCAGATCGTGATAGTCGCTCCAGAGTTCACGCAGAGATTGATGCGCGATGGAGGCGATCAACGGCACAATGATGATCACCTGCGCGATCACCATGGCCGTCGGCGTGAACAGCAGCCCCAGAACGCCCAAGGGACCAGACCGCGACAGGGTAACATAGACAATCAGGCCAACAACCACCGGCGGCAGCCCCATCAGCGCATTGAGCACCGCGATCACACTGCGCCGCCAGCGAAACCGCCGCACCGCGAGCAAAGCCGCCAGGGGCAGCGCTAGGGCCGACGCCACGACCAACGCCGTCAGCGTCACCTGCAGTGACCGCAGGGTGATTTCGACCAGATCGCCGTTCAGTGTTATCACCAGCCAAACGGCCTGCTGCAATCCCAGCCACAAGTCCGACATGGAACCGACTGCCCCCCATTATCGACGCGCGCTCCTCCTGCGCGTGTCTCCTCATTGGGGTCAGTGATAACAACAAGTCCCTTTGGAAAAACAGGGAAAAGCGACGCTCCAGGGTCTGGAGGACAAATTGTCCACCCTTTCCAGTTCCCTGTCTTGCCCTGCGGTCATCTGGGCGGATGGCGCTTAGACCGACACCCCTTCGAGCAGCGCGTCACGGCTGACCTCAACCTTTGTGCCCGCCAGCACAACCTCGCCCCGGCGCAGCACGGTAAACCGGTCTGCCAGCCCGTAGGCAAAGTCAAAGTACTGTTCCACCAGCACAATCGCCATCTCACCCTGATCGCGCAGCAGTTTAATGACCTCGCCGATCTGGGTGATGATATTGGGCTGAATGCCTTCGGTCGGTTCATCCAGAACCAAAAGCTTCGGCTTGGTGATCAACGCCCGCGCAATGGCCAGCTGTTGTTGCTGACCGCCAGACAGGTCGCCGCCGCGGCGATTGATCATCTCTTTCAGGACCGGGAACAGTTCAAAGATGTGGTCCGGAATGAAATGCTCATCCTTAGGCAGGCACGCAAACCCCGTCTCGAGGTTTTCGCGCACCGTCAAAAGCGGGAAGATATCGCGCCCCTGCGGGACATAGGCGATCCCCTTCTGCGCCAGCGCGTGCGACGGCAGAACGCCCAGTTCCTCGCCATCCAGCATCATCTCCCCGCCAGAACGCGGATGACTGCCGGTGATGGCTTTCATCAGGGACGTCTTGCCGACGCCATTGCAGCCCATCACGCAGGTCACTTCACCCACGGCCGCCTGCAGAGAAATCCCGCGCAGGATCTGGCTGTGTCCGTAGTGCAAAGTAATATCTTTTAGATCCAGCATCTTTTAGCGCCCCAGATAGACATCAATAACCTGCGGGTCGGCAGTCACGTGATCGAGCCCCCCTTCGGCCAGAACTGACCCCTCGTGCAGAACGGTGACCTTGCAGTTCAGACGTCGGACAAACTCCATATCATGTTCCACCACCACCACGGCGCGGGTCTTGGCGACCTCGACTAGCAGGTCGGTGGTGTGTTCACGTTCCTCAGGCGTCATGCCGGCCGCAGGTTCATCGACCAGCAGCAAGCGTGGTTCCTGCGCCAGCAGCATGCCGATCTCGAGCCATTGCTTCTGGCCGTGGCTCAGTTCCCCCGCCAGACGCGGCAGCTGATCCAGCAGACCAACCTCCTCGGCCAATTCGGCCACCCGGTCGCGGTTCTCGGCCTTGGGTCGAAACCATAGAACCGACCACCAGCCGCGATCTGCGCTCAGCGCCATCATCAGGTTTTCAGATACGGTCTGATCTTCAAACACCGTGGGTTTCTGAAACTTGCGCCCAACGCCCGCGCGGGCAATCGCCGCCTCGTTCATCGACAGAAGAGAAATGGATTTTTCACCCCAGAGCACGCGGCCCTCATCGGGTTTGGTTTTGCCAGTGACAATATCCATGAAAGTGGTCTTACCCGCCCCATTGGGGCCAATCACCGCGCGCAGCTCGGCGGGTGCAATCTGGAACGACAGGTTGTTGATCGCCTTGAACCCATCAAAGCTGACTGAGACGCCCGAAACCTCGAGCAAAGTGTTCATGCTCATGATTTCTCTCCGGTTTTGATCAGGTCAAACAACCCGCCAATGCCTTTGGGCGCGTAAAGCGTGACAAAGACAAAGGACAGACCCAGGATCACCTGCCACCAATCCACCCATTGGATGGTGTAGAAGCCCAAATTGATGTCAGGCGCCTGCCCGCCGGTGAACCAAGTGGAGACGAGGCTCACAAAGGCCGCGCCCAGAACCGCACCATAAAGCCGCCCGCGCCCGCCAATGGCGACCCAGACCGCCAGATAGATCGAGGCAATCGGCGCGATTTCCGCCGGGTTGATAATGCCCGCCTGCGGATAATAAAGCGCGCCCGCAATCGCGGCGATCATGGCGGTAAGCGTGAACAGCATCAGCTTGAAGCTTTCCACTGGATAGCCCAAAAACCGCACGCGGGCCTCATTGTCGCGAATGCCACGAATGACAGAGCCGAACTTGCCCGAGACCACAAAGGCCGCCAACACGTACCCCGCGCCCAGCGCAAAAGCCGAGGCCCAGAGGAACCAGATCGACACCACGTCCTGAGAGGCGCTGACGCCCGGCAGGTTCTGCAGGCCGGACAGGCCATTGTTGCCGCGCAGACCGCTGTCGTTTTGAAACAGGTAGAGCGCCAGCGCCAGTGTCATCGCTTGGGTCAGGATCGACAGATAGACCCCGGTGACACGGCTGCGGAACGCCAGCCAGCCAAAGATCAGTGCCAAAAGGCCCGGCACCAGCACCACCATCATCAGTTGCAGGATCAGACTGTCAGAAAACGCCCAGATTGACGGAAATTCGCTGCTGCCAACGACGCCAAAGATCTGCGTGCCAATGCCGTCAATGACCTCTTGCGACGTCGGCGGGATCGCCCCTTGAGCCAGCGCGCCTTCGACGATGATTTCAGTGCGCGCATACATCAGCCACATGCCAACCATATAGCCGCCAAGGCCAAAGAAGGCGAAATGGCCAAGGCTGAGGATCCCGCAGTAGCCCCAAATCAGATCCATCGCGATGGCGACAAGGCACAGACACAGGGTCTTGCCCAGGGTTTTCACAAAGCTGGTCGACAGCCCGCCAACGCCGAAGCCTTCGGAAAAGACCGTGACCAGCAGGGTGAACAGGGCAAGGCCTGCAAGGAACACTAGAACAGACGGGTTCTTGGCAATGAAAGAGCGGCTCATTTAGAACCTCCCGCCTGTGGCGACGGCGCGCTGGGGGGCCAGCCCCCCAGTCCCCCCGGAGTATTTTCGGCCAAAAGAAGAAACGGAAGCATCAGAACATGGCTCATGGGATCAATCTCCTGCCGCGCGGCCCTTGAGGGCGATAATGCCACGGGGGCGGAACTGGATGAAAATGATGATGAAGATGATCATATAGGTCTGCGCAGCGAGGGTATTGGAGGGGTTCAACCACTCGATGCCCTTTTGCAGCGTGCCGATCATGCCAGCACCCAGCAGGGCGCCCCAGATATTGCCGACCCCGCCGACAACCACTGTCATGAAGCTTTGGACAATGTAATCGCTGCCGAGCTCTGAGGTGACTTTGGCATAAAGGCCGATGGCAACACCTGCGATGCCTGCAATGCCGGAGCCAAGCCCGAAGGTCAGCATGTTCACACGTTCGGGGTTGATGCCCATCGCAGCGGCCATGCGCGGGTTCTGGGTCACCGCGCGGGTCTCGAGCCCCAGTCGTGAGCGGTTCATGATGAAGAGGAAAACCGCAAGGAAAATCAGCGCCAACACGAAAATCGCGATGCGGATATAGCTGATCGAGACCACATCATTGATCGCCCATGCGCCATCCAGCCAGCCCGGAGCCGTCAGCGGGCGCGCCTGTGTGCCAAAGATGTTTTTGGCCAGCTGCTGCAATGCGATGGAGATCCCGAAGGTGGCAAGCAGCGTTTCAAGCGGGCGGTTATAAAGGTGGCGGATCACCAGCCGTTCCATCGCGACGCCCGCGGCAAAGGTCACGGCAAAGGCCAGCGGGATCGCCACAATGATGGATGCGGTGTGATTGGGGATCACCTGCTGGACCACATAGCCCGTATAGGCGCCCATCATGATAAATTCACCATGCGCCATATTGATCACGCCCATCAGACCAAAGGTGATCGCCAGACCAATGGCCGCCAGGAAATAGATGGAGGCGAGCGAAATCGCATCCAAGCCAAGATCCAGCGACTGGTTCAGGCCAACGCGGGTCGAGATCGACGACAGGGCGGCTTCGGCGGCGGTGGTGACCGCGGCGTTGGGCTCGGCGTAAGTCTCGTAGAACACATGCAGATCAAGTGCAGACTGTACCTCTGCGTCATTCACTAGACCGGGTGCTTGGCCGGCCGCCGCCAGTTTGGCATAGGCGCTGAGGCGTGTTTGCAGGTCGGTGAACTGCGCCACCGGAACGCCTGCAACAAAGCCGCCGTTGATATTGTCGGCCAAGACCGCTTTGATCATCTCGGGCGTGGTGCGCGGTGGCACGCCTTCTGCTGCAACCAGCAGATCATAGGCGGCCTCAACCGTCAGGTCCCCCTCACCTGGGATGAGGATGTCGGCAATGTTTTCGCCTTCGGGCAGTTCTGTCGCGACATTCAATTTTCGTGCAACCAAGGGGTTCAGCGCCGCCCGCACGTCCACACCAAGGTCGCCGGACATTTCCTCAATCGCTGCAACGCGAGCAGCGGTGTCTTCGTCATACCCAATGGTCAACAGCCGTTCGATCCGGGTTTTACGCGCCAGCAGAACCGGGTCGGCCTCAGCGGGGATCGAGGCGCGAAGCGGGGCCAGAAGCGCCGCACCAGGGGCGCGTTCAATTGCCAGCAGAGCTGCCGCGCGGGTTTCGGGGTTCGGATCAGAGAGCTGGAACTGCACCAGCGCCGTGGCAATCAGCCCGCGGACACCGCTGTTGGGTTTCAGCTGTTTGAGCTCTTTTTTGGCGACCTCAGCCACCACTGCGCCGCTGTCCACATCGGTCAGCGCATAGGTGCGTTTGGCGACCTCTTCGCCGATGAAAAACAAACCATCCTCTTTGCGCTGCCAGACCGATTTATCGGCCCAGGCGCTGAGGAAGCCCGGCACCGGCTCAAGACCTGAAGCCACAATGGCATCGATCACCGGCTGGATTGTCTTGCGCGAGGGTTTCGCCACATCTTTTGCATGGGCTTGCAGAACCGTCTGCAGCGGGCCCGGCGCTTGTGCGGCAGCGCTTTGGGCAAAGATCATCTGGCACGCGCAAACCAGCGCGAGACAGGTGAGAAGCAATCGTTTCATGAGCGTCAGTTCCGTCCCTGAGGTCCGTTTATGTCCGGCGGGCCTCTGGGCGGGCCCTTTCGGGGAGAGAGGCGCGCGGTGCCGCGCGCCCCTCGGATCCTATTGGGTCAGCTTAGTAGTTGGACTTCAGCTGCACACAGGTAGAGGTCGAGGTGTTGTACATACCGCAACCCAGATCTTTCCAGTCAGACTTCAGAACCGCAGATTCCGGCAGGAAGTCGGTCCATGCATCACCCGGCACCGGGTCGGTGGCAGAGATGATGTCGAACTGGCCGTCCTCGAGAATCTCACCGATCAGAACCGGCTTGGCGAGGTGGTGGTTCGGCAGCATCTCGGCGGTGCCGCCGGTCAGGTTGGCAAACTTCTGGCCGTACATTTTCTCGCGGACGGCATCGACGTCAGCGGTGCCTGCCTCAGCCACAGCATTGGCCCACATGTTGAAGCCGATGTAATGTGCTTCCATCGGGTCATTGGTGACGCGCTCTTCGCCCATCAGGTCTTTCCACTTGGCGATGAACGCTTCGTTCGCCTCGGTGTCGGCCGACTGGAAGTAGTTCCACGCCGCCAGGTGACCCACGAGGTTCGAGGTATCCAGACCGGACAGCTCTTCTTCACCCACAGAGAAGGCCACAACCGGGATATCATCCGCAGAGATACCCGCCGCTGCCAGTTCTTTGTAGAAGCCGATGTTTGCGTCCCCGTTGATGGTGGAGATCACGCCGACCTTTTTGCCGTCTGCGCCCAGCGCCACAACGTCCGCGACGATCTTGGACCAGTCGGAATGCCCAAACGGCGTGTAGTTCACGAAGATGTCTTCTTCCGCGATACCTTTGCCTTCGAGATAGGATTCAAGAATGTTGTTGGTTGTGCGCGGGTAGACATAGTCGGTGCCCAGCAGCGCGAATTTCTCAACACCCAGTTCATCGAGGAAGTAGTCGGTTGCCGGGATCGCCTGTTGGTTCGGCGCCGCACCCGTGTAGAACACGTTCTTGGAGCTTTCTTCGCCCTCGTACTGAACCGGATAGAACAGCAGGCCGTTCAGTTCCTCGATGACGGGCAGCACGGATTTACGCGAAACCGAGGTCCAGTTGCCGAAGATGACGTCCACGTCATGCACGGTCAGCAGCTCGCGCGCTTTTTCCGCAAACAGCGGCCAGTCGGAGGCAGGGTCAACGACAACCGCTTCCAGTTCACAGCCCAAAAGGCCGCCTTTTTCGTTCTGATCGGCCACCAGCATCAGCATGGTGTCTTTCAGGGTGGTTTCCGAGATCGCCATGGTGCCGGACAGCGAGTGCAAAACGCCGACTTTGATTTTGCAGTCGTCAGCAAGCGACGCGCCAGCGGTCAGACCCAGCGCAAGGGCGCTTACGGCAGTGGTTTTCAGAAAGTTCATAGTATCCCTCCACGCAGGCCGCACAACACCTGACGCTTGCCCCAGGGGCAGCGGCGGGATAAGGGTGACCTGCAACTGTTGTTGCGCATTTGTGGCGGCCTGACCGAGGTGCAATTCGACGGGTCGCCACTTTTTGACTTTGTATCGTAGGCGACGTTCTTTGCGTCATCTGCGACTGGCCACAGCCTTTGACAGCGCGCGTCTCAAGGCAAACTTGGTCATATTCGAAAATTTCACAAAACCGCCGTTGCTCAATAATTGTGCGAAAATTCCCTTCGTTGATGCATTTCAAAGCACCGCACTCCTCACAAGCTGGCTAAATAACAGTCACTCATGGCAGTTTGGCCTCATCCGTGGGCACAGTGAGCGACAAGGGAGTCGCAAAAGCGACCTAGGGTTAACTCTTTGATCATGCCAGACTTTGGCCTAGAACGGGTGCCTTCCGCCCCGATCAGATCGATCAAGAGCGACAGGACTGAACAGACGCAGGAGCGCAGAATTAACACTCTGGCAGACATAATCCCGGCAACAGCCAAACAGCCCCGCGCCGTGGGCACCGCACGTGTGTCGTCAAAATACGACGACGGGCGCGTCGGCATTGACCAGCTGCACCAATCCGGTGCGATGAAGCTGCTGTTCCCGCGCGGCCGTGCAGGAGTTGAGGCCGTGATGGTCAACACCGCAGGCGGCATCACCGGCGGCGACCGTTTTGATATTTCCGCAACCGCTGGCATGGACAGCCTGCTGACGATCACCACCCAAGCCGCCGAACGCGCCTACCGCGCGCAGCCGGGCGAAACGGGTCATGTGGTGACCGATCTGACAGTCGCGGACAACGCACGGCTAAATTGGCTGCCTCAGGAAACCATCCTGTTCCAGAACTCTGCCTTCCGCCGCCATCTGAACGTGGACCTCGCGCCGCACGGTCGGTTCCTGATGGTGGAACCCCTCGTATTCGGGCGCGCCGCCATGGGCGAAGAGGTGACGCAGGCGCGTTTTCAGGACCATGTGGAAATCCGCCGCGACGGCACCCGCATATATAAGGATGCGATCCACCTCACCGGCGACCTGACCACGCAACTGGCCCGCCCCGCTGTGGGCGGTGCGCTGGCGGCGCCCACAGGTGCCATGGCCAGCCTGATCTTTGCCGCGCCCGAGGCCGAAGGCGCGCTCGACTGGATCCGCAGCCAGTTCGAGGCAACCGATTTTGTGTACGGTGGTGCCTCGCTTCTGGCGCCTGACCTGCTTATCTGCCGGGTTCTTGCCGAAGAGAGCTTCTCTCTGCGCAAGGCCCTGCTCCCTATTCTTGACCGGCTGACCAACAATGGCCTGCCGCGCTGCTGGAGACTGTGACAAATGAACCTGACCCCTCGTGAAAAAGACAAACTGCTGGTCGCCATGGCCGCCGAAGTGGCCCGCAAACGCCTTGCGCGCGGTGTGAAGCTGAACCACCCCGAAGCCATTGCCCTGATCACCGATGCGGTGGTCGAAGGCGCGCGCGATGGCCGGTCTGTGGCCGATATGATGGAGGCCGGCGCGCAGGTCGTGTCCCGCGCTCAATGTATGGAGGGCGTGCCCGAGATGATCCACGAGGTTCAGGTCGAGGCCACCTTTCCCGATGGCACCAAGCTGGTGACCGTCCACAACCCCATTCGCTGATACATATAGAAAGACAGGACCCAACCGATGAAACACGCAATTGCACTCGCCACCGCAACCCTCGCCGCCTCCCCTGCCTTTGCCCATGGCGGCGCCCATGTTCACCCGCACGGGTCCGAGATGTGGATCGCGCTGGCCTTTGCCGCCGCGCTGGCCGGTGGTGCACTTTATATGTGGGGGCGCAAATGATCCCGGGTGAGGTCTACCCCGCCGAAGGGGAGCTTGTGCTAAACGACGGGGCTGAGGCAATCACCCTGATGGTCGCCAACACCGGCGACCGCCCCATCCAGGTGGGCAGCCACTACCACTTTGCCGAGACCAATCCGGGCCTCGATTTCGACCGCGCCGCCGCCCATGGCCTGCGTCTGGACATCGCAGCCGGCACCGCCGTGCGGTTCGAACCCGGCCAGAAACGCGAAGTGCAGCTGATCCCAATCTCCGGCGCGCGCAAGGTCTATGGGTTCAACGCAAAGGTCATGGGGGACCTCTGATGCGGCTCGTCGCGCTCGCCCTTGCCCTGCTTGCTACAGGCCCTGCCCCAAGCGCCCTTCAGGCGCAGGACCTCGATTGCAGCAACCCGCTGACGCAGGTCGAAATGACCGGCTGTGCGGCGCAGGCCTTTGAGGCCGCCGACGCAGACCTCAATCTCGCCTACAGGATGGCACGGGATATGGCGCGCAGTCTCGATCAGGGGCTGCCTGCCGATCAGATCCCGGCCGAGATCATCCTGCGTGACGCCCAGCGGGCCTGGATCCCCTATCGCGATCAGGCCTGCGAGGCGGAAAGCCTGCTGGCGCGCGGCGGCTCGCTTCAGAACCAGCTGTTTTACATGTGCCTTGAACGGCTGACCCGCGCCCGGACCGAAGACCTCAGACTTTTTGGCGAAGTGAACTGACGCTCGCCCCCGACATTCAGGAGATGACACCATGCCTGCACGTATTTCCCGCGGTGATTACGCCGCCATGTATGGCCCGACCACGGGCGACAAACTGCGCCTTGCCGACACCGATCTGGTGATCGAGGTCGAACGCGACCTGACCACTTACGGCGAAGAAGTCAAATTCGGCGGCGGCAAGGTGATCCGCGATGGCATGGGTCAGGCCCAGACCACCCGTGCGGCGGGTGCCGTGGACACGGTGATCACCAATGCGCTGATCCTCGACTGGACCGGCATCTACAAGGCCGATGTGGCGCTGAAAGACGGCCGCATTCATAAAATCGGCAAGGCGGGCAACCCCGACACACAGCCCGGCGTGGACATTATTGTCGGCCCCGGCACAGAGGTGATCGCGGGCGAAGGCCGCATCCTGACCGCCGGCGGGTTTGACAGCCACATCCATTACATCTGTCCGCAACAGATCGAAGACGCGCTGCATTCGGGCCTCACCACCATGCTGGGCGGAGGCACCGGGCCGGCCCATGGGACATTGGCCACCACCTGCACCCCCGGTGCCTGGCACCTTGGTCGCATGATGCAGGCCGCAGACGCCTTCCCGATGAACCTCGCCTTTGCGGGCAAAGGCAATGCCTCCCTGCCCGCAGCGATTGAGGAACAGGTCAAGGGCGGCGCCTGCGCGCTGAAGCTGCACGAGGATTGGGGTACCACCCCTGCGGCCATCGACTGCTGTCTGTCGGTTGCCGATGCAATGGATGTGCAGGTGATGATCCACACCGATACCCTGAATGAATCGGGCTTTGTCGAACATACTGTTGCTGCCATGAAAGGCCGCACCATCCACGCCTTCCACACCGAGGGCGCAGGTGGCGGCCACGCGCCGGACATCATCAAGATCTGCGGCGAAGAACATGTTCTGCCGTCCTCGACCAACCCGACCCGTCCCTTCACCGTGAACACCGTTGAAGAACACCTCGACATGCTGATGGTTTGTCACCACCTCGACAAATCCATCCCCGAAGACGTGGCCTTTGCCGAAAGCCGCATCCGCCGCGAAACCATCGCCGCCGAGGACATCCTGCATGACATGGGCGCGTTCTCGATCATCGCATCAGACAGTCAGGCCATGGGCCGCGTGGGCGAGGTGATCATCCGCACCTGGCAGACCGCCGACAAGATGAAGAAACAGCGCGGTCGCCTTTCCGAAGAAACCGGCGAAAACGACAATGCCCGCGTGCGCCGCTATGTGGCGAAATACACCATTAACCCGGCAATTGCGCATGGGATCAGCCACGAGATCGGCTCGATCGAGGAAGGCAAACGCGCTGACCTCGTGCTGTGGAACCCGGCGTTCTTTGGGGTGAAGCCCGAGATGGTGCTGATGGCCGGCACCATTGTCTGCGCGCAGATGGGGGACCCGAACGCCTCGATCCCGACGCCGCAGCCGGTGTACTCGCGTCCCATGTGGGGTGCATACGGCCGCTCGGTTGAACATACCGCCGTGACGTTTGTCTCCAAGGCCGCACAGGCGGATGGTCTGCGCGGCAAGCTGGGTCTGGCGAAACAGACCGTCGCCGTGCAGAACACCCGCGGCATTGGCAAATCGAACCTGAAGCTCAACACCGCCACGCCCGAGATCGAAGTGCACCCGGAAACCTACGAGGTGCGCGCAGACGGGGAGCTGCTGACCTGCCAGCCCGCAACAGAGCTGCCCATGGCGCAGCGCTATTTCCTGTACTGACCAGGGCCGCGCGCTGCCTGCCCCCCGATCCGCCAAGTGGCAAGCAGGGTTGCACTCAGCGCGTAGCTCGCACCAAAATCCGGGCCAGAACAGCAACGAGGGCGGGGTTTCCCGCCTCTCACCGCAGAAAAAGGCCCTTTTCGCCTGCAAAGCGACTGAAAAATCGAAAGAACTGCATAAAAACCATGCACAGCCTCAGAAAAGCAATGCCCCAGATGCATGACTGGAATGCGTCAACAATACTACCCTATACGCCGCGCTGCGGCTATGTTGTCTGCAGGGGAGGGAGAACATCTGATACAGGAGTGATCCCAAATGGCATACGCAACCGATTTTGCAGCACCGAAATCCACCGGCTTCTTCGCACGTCTGGGCGCGAAACTGGCGGACATGATCGAAACTGTCGCGCTGTCCAGCAGCCGCGCACAGCTGATCGAAGAGCTGAACAACCTGACCGACGCCGAACTGGCAGCCAAGGGCCTGCGCCGCGACGACATCGTGCGCCACGTCTTTGCGGACAAAATGTACATCTGATCTCAGCACCTCGTGCGGACTGGGGGCGCGCATGAGCGCCCCTCAGCTGACCGCCCGCGCCTATCATGGCCACGCCCATGACGACACGCCGCGCGAACAGGTGACACTCGACTATGACGCCCGCTTCCTGCGTCGCAAGGTTCTGACCTGCGACAGCGGCGCGCGGCTTCTGGTCGATCTGCCCCAGACCACATCGCTGGACCATGGCGGCGTCCTCTGCCTTGAAGGCGGCGGCGAGGTTCTGGTGGTTGCCGCGCCCGAGCCCCTGCTCGAGGTGCGCGCTGTCTCGCTCAACCGCGTAGCCTGGCACATTGGCAACCGCCACACCCCCTGTCAGATCGAAGACGACCGCCTGCTGATCCAGCGCGATCATGTGATCAAGGCGATGCTGGCCCATCTTGGCGCGGATGTGGTGGAGGTCACGGAACCTTTCACCCCCGAAGGCGGCGCATATGGCCACGGCCGCACCCACGCCCATGACCACGGCCACACGCACCACACCGGTGAGGGCCATTCCCATCATCACGGGCACGGGCACGGGCATGATCACGGGCATTCACATGATCATGGGCACTCTCATGACCACTGAACCCGCTGTTCTGTTGATGCAATGGCTGTCCCCCGCCTACCCGGTGGGGGCCTTCGCCTATTCCCACGGACTAGAGGCGGCGGTGGCTGATGGCACGGTCAAAACGGGTGCAGACCTGTCTCTCTGGCTCGAAGACCTGCTGACCCATGGCGGCGCACGCTCTGATGCGCTTTTGCTGGCAGCGGCGTATCATGCCGACAGCCAAGCCGCCCTCAAGGATATTGACGCGACCGCCCGCGCCTTCTGCCCCTCGGCCGAACGGCTGCGTGAAACAGCCCTTCAGGGCGAGGCCTTTTGCCGGACCACTGCGGCGATCTGGGGGGAGGACCTGTCCGCCCTCACCTACCCGGTGGCGCTGGGATATGCCGCGAAACAGCACAGTATCCCACTGGATCTGACCCAACAGATGTATCTGCACGCTTTTGTGTCTAACCTCATCTCCGCCGGCCAAAGGCTGCTGGCGCTTGGGCAATTGGAAGGGCAACAGCGCCTTTCTGCCCTGTCGCCCCTGATGCGCGAAACAGCCGCAGCCACATATGCGGGCGACCTCGCCCTGCTGTCGGGCGCCTCTTTTGCCGCAGACATTGCCTCCATGCGCCATGAAACCCAATATTCAAGGATCTTCCGCTCATGAGCCCCTCTCCCAATGGCCCGCTCCGCGTGGGCATCGGCGGCCCCGTCGGCGCTGGCAAAACCACGCTGACCGCCAACCTCGCCCGCGCCTTGGCCCCGCATCATTCCATCGGTGTGATCACCAATGACATCTACACCCGCGAAGACGCCGAGGCGCTGATGCGCCAACAGATCCTGCCGCAGGATCGCGTGATCGGGGTTGAGACCGGCGGCTGCCCGCATACGGCCATTCGCGAGGATGCCTCGATCAACCTCGCCGCCGTCGCCGAAATGCAAACGCGTCATCCAGAGGTCGAGATCGTCCTGATTGAATCGGGCGGCGACAACCTGTCGGCCACCTTCTCGCCGGAACTGGCGGATGTAACACTCTATGTGATCGACGTGGCCGCAGGCGAGGAAATCCCCCGCAAGGGCGGCCCGGCGATCACACGGTCTGATCTGTTGATCATCAATAAAACCGACCTCGCCCCGCATGTCGGCGCAAGCCTCGAGGTGATGGACCGCGACGCCACCCGCATGCGCGCGGGCCTGCCCTTTGTCTTCACCGCCCTGCGCCACGGGACCGGCGTCGACGCCGTGATCAGACACCTGTGCGACATTGGTGGCATTGCCTCGCCCCTTTTGGCAGAGGCTGGTTGAACAGAAATCTGATCTTCCTTGCGGGTATGGCCCGCAAGGAAGGCGCCCAAGCGATACACGCCAGCACATTGTGCACCTTATCTGCAGGGTCGCATTGCAGCCACCGCTGCAAGCCGAAGCGGCGAAAACGCGTATTCTACACCCTTTTTTTGCCATCTGCGCCGTTGAAGGTTTGTGCCGGGCCCGTGCCCGTGCGATACCTCTTTGCGTTGGAGCCGCCCCGGGTGCAAAATGATCGCAAATCCAACCTTGATGTCTCTTGATGCTGCGCTTGCTTTGTTTCGCGCAAAGGAAACGTCATATTTCTCAAATAAGTGTAGAACCGTTAGCGCTAACCTGCCATATAGGCGGCGAGGAGGAGACTCGCACCCTAGACGGATGGCCAGAAAGGTAGTGCGAGACCGATGAGGAACAGATCCATGAACGAACGCCTGACTGACATCTGGCAAAAGCTGTCTGACCATTACGCGGACCACGACGAACGGGATATTACCACCCTGTTTGAACGCCCCGAGCGGTTCGAACGGTTCTCCCGCTCCTGTGGGGATCTGCTTCTGGATTTCTCCAAAACAAATCTGGACGAAGAAACCATGTGGCTTCTGAAGTCCCTCGCGGCCGAAGCCGGTCTGCCCGAGAAAATCAAAGCGATGTTTGAGGGCGATAAGATCAACACCACCGAAGACCGCGCCGTGCTGCACACGGCCCTGCGCGCGCCTGCCGATGCCGAGATCATGGTGGATGGTCAAAACGTTGTGCCCGGCGTTCAGGCTGTGTTGGACCAGATGTCTCGGTTTGCCACTGCGTTGCGGTCGGGTGAACATCAGACCAAAGGCGGCAAAAAATTCACCGATGTTGTCAACATTGGCATTGGCGGCTCGGACCTTGGTCCTGTTATGGCGACGCTGGCGCTGGCGCCTTATCACGATGGCCCAGCCTGCCATTTTGTGTCGAACGTCGATGGCGCACACATCCATGACACGCTGAAGGGGCTCGACCCGAAAACCACGCTGATCGTCATTGCCTCCAAGACCTTCACCACCATTGAAACCATGACCAACGCCAAAACGGCGATCAAATGGTTGCAAGAGGCTCTGGGTGAAGATGTCTCGGAACATCTCGCCGCGGTTTCCACCGCGCAGGACAAGACCGAGGCCATGGGCATTCCGCTGTCGCGTGTCTTTGGGTTCGAAGACTGGGTTGGTGGTCGCTATTCCATGTGGGGGCCGATTGGCCTGCCGATCATGATCGCTGTGGGGCCGGATAACTTCCGTGCGTTCCTTGCGGGTGCCGCTGCCATGGATGACCATTTCCGGACTGCCAAACTGGATGACAACTTGCCTGCGTTGCTGGGCATGATCGGCATCTGGCACAACAATGTCTGCGGCTATAACTCCCGCGCGGTGCTGCCCTATGACCAACGTCTGGCGCGTCTGCCTGCCTACCTCCAGCAGCTGGATATGGAAAGCAACGGCAAATCCGTGACGCTGGATGGCGAATGGGTACAGCGCAAAACCGGACCGATTGTCTGGGGCGAACCCGGCACCAATGGCCAGCACGCGTTTTATCAGCTGCTGCATCAGGGCACCTATGTGACCCCAGCAGAGTTCCTGATCGCAGCTGAAGCACATGAGCCTGAGCTGGCCCACCAGCATACCCTGCTGAAAGCCAACTGCCTTGCCCAGTCCGAAGCGCTGATGCTGGGCCGCTCCAAAAACAAAGCCCGCGAGATCGCAGCAAAGCGTGGCTTTGAAGGCGACAAGCTCGAGGAAATGGCAGGCCACCTGTCCTTCCCCGGCAACCGCCCCTCTGTGACCATCGCCTACCCGAAACTGACGCCCTTCGTTCTGGGTCAGATCGTTGCGCTCTATGAACACCGCGTGTTCACCGAAGGCGCGATCTGGGACATCAACCCGTTTGATCAATGGGGCGTGGAGCTTGGCAAAGAACTGGCCCTGTCGCTGCAACCTCTGTTTGAAGGCGGCGATGCCTCTTCCAAAGATGGCTCGACCCAGGGCCTGCTGAAAAAACTGACCTGACCTTAACGCCCCCGGCAGGATCACCTGCCGGGGCTTTCGCAAAAGGACCAATCCGCACATGGTTTCCCGCGTTATTCCCGTCGACAGCTTTGACTTCGTCCTGTTCGGGGCGACCGGTGATCTGGCCAAGCGCAAGATCCTGCCCAGCCTGTTCCACCGTTTTCAGATCGGCCAGTTTGGTGACAACAGCCGGATCATTGGTGCCTCGCGCAGCCAGATGGACCGCGCGGGCTTTCAGGACCATGTGCGCGACGCGCTGGAAACCTATGGTGGGGCCACCGATAAGGAAGCCATCGCAGGGTTCCTCGACCTGCTGGATTACACGCCGGTAGACGCCAAAGGCGACGGCGGCTGGGACGTGCTGAAATCCATGCTGCGCGAGGGCGAAATCCGCGCCTTTTACTTGTCAGTTGCGCCCAGCCTGTTTGGCGACATTGCCAGCCGACTGAAATCCACCGGCTGCGCGGATGATGACAGCCGCATTGTGGTCGAAAAGCCCTTTGGTCACGACCTTGCCTCGGCACAGGCGCTGAACACCGCCCTGCGCGCGCATTTCCGCGAAGGTCAGATCTACCGCATTGACCACTATCTGGGCAAAGAAACCGTGCAGAACCTGATGGCCCTGCGCTTTGCCAATTCGCTGTTTGAACCCCTGTGGAATTCTTCTCACATCGACCATGTGCAGATCACCGTGGCTGAAACCGTCTCGACCGAGGGGCGCGGTGGCTACTACGACCAGTCGGGCGCCATGCGCGATATGGTGCAGAACCACCTGATGCAGCTTCTGTGCCTGACCGCGATGGAGCCGCCGTCGAAATTCTCGCCCAATGCGGTACGCAACGAGAAACTGAAAGTGATCGAGGCGCTGGAGCCGGTGCAGCCGGAAAACATCGTCCGTGGCCAGTACCGCGAAAGCGCAGCAGGCGGCGACAGCTACCGCGACCACGCAGGCAACCCCGACAGCCGCACCGAAAGCTATGTTGCGATGAAGGTCGAGGTATCGAACTGGCGTTGGGCGGGCACACCCTTCTACCTGCGCACCGGCAAATGCCTGCGCACCCGAGAAAGCGAAATTGCCGTTTTCTTCCGCAAGCCACCGCACAATATCTTTGGCGAAGACAACGAACTTGACGCCAATATGCTGGTCATTCGCCTGCAACCGGATGAAGGCATTGAACTGCGCACCACCATCAAAGACCCCGGTCCGGGCGGCATGCGCCTGACGGGGGCCAATCTGGACATGACTTTCGCCGACAGCCTGCCCGACAGCGGCAGCCAGGACGCCTATGAACGGCTGATCATGGATGTGATCCGCGGCAACCAAACCCTGTTCATGCGCGGCGATGAGGTCGAGGCCGCCTGGGCCTGGGCCGATCCGATCATTCACGCCTGGGAAGAAAGCGGCCAGGCCCCACAACAATACGACCAGGGCGGCTCCGGCCCCGATGACTCGCTTCTTCTGATGCACCGCGACGACCGTCGCTGGCGCCCGATCGAAGCCTGATCGCCCTTCCCTCCTTCTCCCCTATGACGAGGCTCAAGCCATGACGCTCAACGCCACCATCGCCGCCGTCACCGAACGGATCATCACCCGCTCTGCGCCCACGCGCAGCGCCTATCTGGACCGTATGCGGTCTGCCGCCTCCAAAGGCCCCGCGCGCGCACATCTGAGCTGCTCTGGCCAGGCCCACGCCTATGCCGCCGCAGGCGAAGATCAGGTCACCCTTGCCACTGGCAATGCCGGCCACCTTGGCATTGTAACCGCCTATAACGACATGCTCTCGGCGCATCAGCCGTTCGAGGACTACCCGCAGAAAATCAAAGCCGCCGTCCGCGAAATCGGTGGCACCGCGCAGGTCGCCGGTGGCGTGCCCGCCATGTGTGATGGCATCACCCAGGGCGAAGCCGGCATGGAGCTGTCGCTGTTTTCCCGCGATGCCATCGCAATGAGCGTCGGCGTGGCCCTGTCGCACAATGTGTTTGACGCCGCCGTCTATCTGGGCGTCTGTGACAAGATCGTCCCCGGCCTGATCATCGCCGCCCAGACCTTTGGCCACCTGCCATCGGTGTTCATCCCAGCTGGCCCGATGACCTCGGGCCTGTCCAACGACGAAAAGGCCATGACCCGCCAGAAATTCGCCAAGGGCGAGGTGGGCCGCGATGAGCTTTTGAAGGCAGAGATGGCCGCCTACCACGGCCCCGGCACCTGTACCTTCTATGGCACCGCAAACACCAACCAGATGCTGATGGAGTTCATGGGCCTGCACCTGCCCTCGTCGTCCTTCGTCAACCCCGGCACAGACCTGCGCGAAGCCCTGACCCGCGAAGGTGCCAAACGGGCGCTGTCGCTGTCGGCGCTTGGCAATGACTACACGCCAGTCTGCGACGTTCTGGACGAGAAAGCCTTCGTCAATGGCATCGTCGGCCTGATGGCCACCGGCGGCTCCACCAACCTGCTGATCCACCTGATCGCCATGGCACGCGCGGGCGGGATTATCCTTGACTGGCAGGACTTTGCGGAACTCTCTGACGTGGTGCCCCTCTTGGCGCGGGTCTACCCCAACGGTCTGGCGGATGTGAACCACTTCCACGCTGCGGGCGGTCTGGGCTTCATGATCCGCGAACTGCTGGGCGCGGGCTACCTGCACCCCGACACCAAAACCGTCGCCGGTGGCGGTCTGGGCGAATATCTGATGGAACCCTTCTACGAAGGTGGCAGCCTGACGTGGAAAGAGGGCACCGAAAAATCCCTCAACGAGGCGATCCTGCGCCCCGCCACCGAACCGTTTCAGGAAACAGGCGGCCTTGCGCGCCTGACCGGGAACCTTGGCACCGGGGTCATGAAGGTTTCGGCTGTGGCCGAGGAAAACCGCACGGTTGAAGCCCCTGTGCGCGTCTTCCACGATCAGGACGAGGCCAAAGCCGCCTTCAAAGCCGGTGAGCTGAACGAAGGCGATGTGGTCATCGTGGTCCGCTTCCAAGGCCCCAAGGCCAATGGCATGCCAGAGCTGCACTCCATGACGCCTTTCCTGTCGATCATGCAGGGCCGCGGCCAGAAAGTGGCGCTGGTCACCGACGGGCGCATGTCCGGCGCATCCGGCAAGGTGCCCTCGGCCATCCACGTGGTGCCCGAGGCGCTGGATGGTGGCCCGATTGCCAAACTGCAGGACGGCGACCTTGTGCGTGTTGACGCGACAACCGGCCAACTGGAGGTGCTGACCGAAGGCGTGATGGACCGTGCGCCCGTGACCGCCGACCTGTCCTCTTATCAGCATGGCGTCGGCCGCGAGCTGTTTGCAATGTTCCGCGCTAACGTGACCTCTGCCGACACCGGCGCAACCGTATTCGGAGTTTGATCCATGTCGATTACCCCTCAGGAAGCTTCCCGCAAGGCCCGCGAAATCTGCGAACTGGCCCCGATTGTGCCGGTTCTGGTTGTTCATGACGTGGCCCATGCCCGCCCGCTGGCCGAAGCACTGGTCGCCGGTGGCCTGCCTGCCCTCGAGGTGACCCTGCGCACCCCCGCAGCCCTCGATGTGATCCGCGAGATGGCGCAGGTCGAAGGCGGCGTTGTTGGTGCTGGCACCCTTGTCACCCCCGCCGATGTTCAGGCCGCTGTTGAGGCTGGCGCGAAATTCGGCGTCTCTCCCGGCGCAACGCCAAAACTGCTGGACGCCGCCGAAGAGGCAGGCCTGCCGATGCTGCCGGGTGCGGCCACCGCCTCCGAGGCCATGGCGCTGCTGGAACGCGGATACGATATGCTGAAGTTCTTCCCGGCCGAAGCCTCGGGTGGTGCCCCTGCGCTCAAAGCCATTGGCGCGCCCCTGCCGCAGATCAAATTCTGCCCCACCGGCGGCGTCAGCCCCAAGAACGCGCCCGATTATCTGGGCCTGTCCAATGTGGTCTGCGCCGGCGGGTCCTGGGTTGCGCCCGGCGATCTGGTCAAGGCAGGTGACTGGGCGGGCATTGAGGCCCTGGCCCGCGACGCCAGCCAGCTGCCGCGCTAGGGACCGGACCCGCAAATCGCGCCAAGCTTCTGTCAATTTGTGCCAGATGGCACTTTCTGCCCCGCCTCCCCCTTGAGGCGGGGTATTTTTTTCCAATCTAAGAGAGACCCCAGGCCAGCAAGAAAACGAGGCATCCATGGCACAAACAGAGCGGTTCCCCTTTGTCAAAGGCCTCAAGGCAGGCTGTGCCTTGCTGAAGATCTCTCCTGAACGGGTCATGCGCCGCGCAGGCCTACCGCTCGACCTTTTGGAAAATGAAAGACGCGGGATCACCGGCGAACAGCTCTTCAACAGCTGGGAAGCAACTTTTGCCGAGATCGACAGCCCGGATGCCGTTATGGAAATGGCCAAGGCAG
Organism: Tritonibacter multivorans; assembly: GCF_001458415.1. GTDB lineage: Bacteria > Pseudomonadota > Alphaproteobacteria > Rhodobacterales > Rhodobacteraceae > Epibacterium > Epibacterium multivorans. The sequence continues at coordinate 73,651 of NZ_CYSD01000021.1, forward strand.
CGGCGCGCAGCCCGTTCAAACCGGCCCTTCTGGCATTTTCCTGTTCGCCCAATGTGTCCACGGGTCTGGAACGTCCGAACACATTCAAACCATTGGTGGCCCCCGTACAAATCCGCACCACCCGCGAAGCCGACCGTTTGGTTGTGGATGTCACCAGCACCATGGCGCATTGCCCGATCCCGCATTCGGTCTGCGCTTTTGAACTGGTGTTCTTCCTCGAACTGTTCCGCGCCTGTACCGCCCATCACATGATCCCGCTGCGCGTCGCCCTGCCCGGAACGCACGCCAATATCGACAAGCTAGAGGCCTTTGTTGGCTGCCCGATCGACCATGGGGCCACCCTGTCGTTTGAGCTCGCCCCCGAAGATGCCGACCGTCGTCTTTTGTCCGAAGCCGAAGACCTTTGGCCCGGTTTCGAAAAAGAACTGCGCCGCCAGATGATGGATTGGCGCGGCAGCCAGCCGACGAGTGCGCGGGTGAAGTCGGCACTGCTGGAGCTTCTGCCCTCGGGCCATGCAACCGCGGATGCGGTCTGCCGCGAGCTCTTGATGTCCAAGCGCAGCCTCTACCGCCATTTGGCCCGTGAAAACATCACCTTCCAAGCCATCCTCGATGAAACCCGGACCGAGCTTTCGCTGCACTATCTGAAGAATGACGAGATCACAGTGGACGAGATTTCCTATCTCCTCGCCTACTCGGATCCGAACTCTTTCTACCGTGCGTTCCGCAACTGGACCGGCATGACCCCAATGCAGGCGCGCGAACGTATTGCCACGGGGCAGTTGGATTCGGGCGGATTGGCAACCCCGACCTAAGCACAACAGACACCCAAGGGGCCGTATTGGCGGGTTTCTGCCGTGTTCCCTCAGCCCCTCTGCCACCTTGGCCGCTTCTGCATGAACAATGGCACGGATTGTTTTTGAAAGCGGCCGCTGAAGACCTATTTTTCCTATTGTCGCTGATTTAAATCGGCGCTCCCGAGTTCTTCGCTTGGGGACCGAAATTTTTTCAGACCTGCAGGCATCGGCCCTTCGCCGCCCGCGCACCAGCGGACGGCGTCCTACCCAACAGGAGACTGCATCATGAGCATCACATTGAAATTGAACGGCAAGACCCACGAGGTCGACGCCGAGCCAGGCACCCCCCTTCTGTGGGTGATCCGGGACGAACTGAAACTGACCGGCACCAAATTTGGCTGCGGCGTTGCCTCTTGTGGCGCCTGCACTGTGCACCTGAACGGCGAACCCGTCCGCTCCTGCCAGACCTTCATCGAAGACGTTGAAGACGCCGAAGTCACCACCATTGAAAAAATGGAAGAAGACAAAGTCGGCGCGGCTGTCCAGCAAGCCTGGATGGAACTGGACGTTGTTCAGTGCGGCTACTGCCAGTCCGGCCAGATCATGAACGCTGTCGGCCTCTTGAAAGAGAACGCAAAGCCCTCCGCCGAGGAAATCGACGAAGCCATGTATGGCAACGCCTGCCGCTGCGCGACCTACCAGCGCATCCGGGCCGGTGTTCAACGCGCAGCTGAAATTCTGGAGGCTTGAAGCAGATGACCATTAACACATCCCGCCGCGGCTTTCTGCAGGGTGCAGCCGCATCCGGCGCAGCGCTCTACATCGGTGCAACCGCCAATGGCGCCATGGCAGCCTCTGGCTCTGCCGATGCCATGCTCAACAACTTCGTCAAAATCGGTGCCGACGGCCGCGCGATCGCGATCTGTAAGCACGTGGAATTCGGCCAGGGCTCTGCCACCGGTCTGACCACGCTGATCGCCGAAGAGCTGGGCGTCACCATGGAGCAGATCGACTACGAATTTGCCCCCTCCAACCCCGCGATTTACAACAACCTGCTGTTCGGTCCCTTCCAGGGCACCGGTGGCTCCACCGCGATTGCGAACTCCTTCCCGCAGTATCGCAACGCCGGTGCCGCCGCGCGCGAGATGCTGATCTCTGCCGCCGCCAAAGAATGGGGTGTTGAGGCCTCCGCGCTGGACATCGTCGAAGGCATGGTCACTGGTGCAGGCAAATCTGCCCCTATGGGTGAGTTTGTTGCGGCAGCCGCTGAAATGGAGGTTCCCGCAGAGCCCCGCCTGCGTGACGCGTCCGAGTGGAAACTGATCGGCAACGCCCAGACCCGCCGTCTGGACAGCCCGGCCAAAGTGAACGGCACCGCCATGTTCGCCATGGACGTTCAGCTGGACAACCAGATGGTTGTCATGGTCCGCCGCACGCCACAGCGCGGTGGCACCGTTGTGTCCTTTGATGACAGCGCCTCCAAAGAGGTCAAAGGCTTCATCATGGCGCAGGCGCTCCCGACCGGTCACGGTGTTGCGGTTTACGCCGAAAACACCTGGGCTGCGATGCAGGCGCGCAATGCGCTTGAGGTCGAATGGGATCTGTCTGCCGCAGAAACCCGCTCCTCGGCGGAAATCAAAGACGAAATCATGGCTGCTCTGAACACCGAGCCGACCTATAACGTCAACAAAGCCGACCGCGCTGCCGTGAAATCCTCCGTGGATGGCGCCGCACAGGTGATCGAGAAGACCTTCTACTTCCCGCTCCTGGCCCACGCACCGATGGAGCCGCTGAACTGCACTATCGAGCAGACCGCCGACGGCGACATCGTCCTGCACGACGGCGCACAGATGCCAACCGGCCCGCATATGGCCTATCAGCAGATCTTTGAACTGCCTGCTGAGAAGATCCAGATCAAATCCATGCTCGCCGGTGGTTCCTTCGGCCGTCGCGCAACACCGGATGCGGACTATCAGGTCGAAGCCGGTCTGGCCTTCATCATGACGGACCGTTCCCGCCCGGTGAAACTGGTTTGGGACCGCGAAGATGACATCCGTGGTGGCTACTACCGCCCCGCCGCAGGCCACAAGGTCCGCGTGGGTCTGGACGAAAACGGCACAATCGTCGGCTGGGATCACCAGGTTGCGGGTCAGTCCATCATGAAAGGCACTGCGTTTGAATCCTTCGCGGTACATGATGGCATCGACCACTCCACCGTTGAAGGCATTGCCGACAGCCCCTACACCATTCCTGGTCAGGCGCTGGGTCTTACCGACACCGAAAAAGCGACCTCGGTTCTGTGGTGGCGTTCTGTGGGTCACACCCACACAGCTTATGTCATGGAAGTGATGATGGATCTGGCGGCCAAAGCGGCTGGCAAAGATCCCGTGGACTTCCGTCTGGACTATCTCGCAGCCGAAGGCGACGCAGCGCGCAAAGCGGGCGTTCTAAAGCTGGCGGCGGAAAAAGCAGGCTGGGGCAATCCAGCAGCGGGCCGCGCCCAGGGCATCGCGGTTCATAAGTCGTTCGGCTCCTACGTGGCGATCGTTGCGGAAATCTCCGGCAACAACGATGACGGCATCGTGATTGAGAAGATCACCGCAGCCGTGGATTGCGGCATCGCCGTGAACCCCGACACTGTGGTTGCTCAGCTCGAAGGGGCAGTTGGCTACGGCATCGGTCACGCCATGCGCGATCAGATCACTCTGGACGGCGGTGCGGTGGAACAGTCCAACTTCCCGGACTATGAGCCGCTGCGCATCTCTGACATCAAAGCGATCGAGACCCACATCGTGGCCTCTGCTGAAGCGCCCACCGGCATGGGCGAACCGGGCACCCCGCCGTCCGCACCGGCACTGGCGAACGCCATTGCATCGCTGCTCGACAGCAGCGACATGCTGGCAGAGCTGCCAATGGCGGAAGCAGGCGTCTACTTCGCCTGATTGGTCTGACAGAGACACATTTGAAAGGGGCCCGTTTCAGGGCCCCTTTTTCATTTGCCTGCCTGACGGCCCTGTAGCGGCCAATCCAGATCAGCAGGCAAGGCGTGCTCTGCCAAAAGGCGGGCGTTGACCATATCATTTGCATCGGCACGTGCCGTGGCATCCTGTTTGGTCAACCCATGGTCCAGCCAGCGCTGAACCAACCTGCGCCGCAGTTCGGCGTCAGCGACATTGAGCCGGATCGCAACATCCCAAAAAGCCCGCAAGTCGCGCCAGCCCGGCTGATCAAACAGCAGATAGTTTCCTTCCAGCACCACTGTGTCACACTCTGCCGCGACCTCACCAGCGCCTGCCACGGCCAGATCGCGCGCGCGATCAAACAGCGGGTAGATCACCTGCGGGTCCTGCCGAAGCCGCGCGACCAAATGGCTCAGACCTTGGAGATCAAACGTGTCTGGTGCCCCTTTTCGGGCCCGCAGATCGCGGGCGTCCAACAATCGGTTGTCCAGATGAAACCCATCCATGGGAACCACTTGTGCCCGACGCCCCGCTGCCGTCAGCGCGCGGGCCAGACGGTCGGCCAATGTGCTCTTGCCACTGCCCGGCGCCCCCGCCAAAGCGACCAGCGCCCGCCGCCCTTTGGGAAGGCGCGGCAGGACCAGTTCGGCAAGGGCGCGTGTCATGCGCCTTCCATCTCTGCCTCTGGAACTTTCGCGCCGGTCATATAGGCCACGGCGTCCGCCATCTCGTGTTGTTTCGGGTCAATCACACAGAGACGACGGCCAAGGCGGTGCACATGGATGCGGTCCGCTACCTCGAACACATGGGGCATATTATGACTGATCAGAATGATTGGAATGCCACGCGATTTCACATCCAGGATCAGCTCCAGCACCTTGCGGCTTTCCTTTACCCCCAGCGCGGCTGTGGGTTCATCAAGGATGATCACCTTGGAGCCAAAGGCCGCAGCCCGCGCCACCGCGACGCCCTGACGTTGCCCACCCGACAGCGTTTCCACCGCCTGATTGATGTTCTGGATCGTCATCAACCCCAGTTCCGACAACTTGTCGCGGGCGATCTTCTCCATCTTTGGGCGGTCCAACTGGCGCAGGTACTTCCCGCGCCAACCGGGGCGACGCAATTCGCGGCCCATGAACATATTGTCGGCAATCGACAGCGCGGGCGACATGGCAAGGGTCTGGTAGACCGTCTCGATCCCCGCTTCGCGCGCCTCAATCGGGGAGGCAAACTGGATCGGTTTCCCCTCCAGCTCTACCGTGCCTTCGTCCGGTGTAACCGCCCCCGAAATGGCCTTGATCAGCGTGGATTTACCCGCGCCATTGTCGCCAATCACAGCAAGGATTTCGCCCGGCATCAGGTCAAAATCACAATGATCCAGTGCCGTGACCTTGCCATAGCGTTTGACGAGCCCGCGTGCTTTCAAAATCGGTTCCATCAGACAGACACCTTTCTGATCCATTGGTCCACAGCGACGGCGGCAATGATGAGCACACCAATCAGCAGATAGGTCCATTGCGCATCGGCGCCCAGCAAACGCAGGCCAAGCGTGAAGACACCCACAATCAGCGCCCCAAAAAACGTGCCCAGGATCGACCCGCGACCGCCAAACAACGAGATGCCACCAATCACCACAGCGGTGATGCTTTCAATATTGGCCAGCTGCCCCGAAGTCGGCGAGACCGAGCCGATCCGCCCAATCAGCGCCCAGCCCGCAAAGGCACAGATCAGCCCCGACAGCATATAGACGGAAATCAGCGTGCGGTTGACGTTGACACCGGCCAGTTCGGCCGCTTCCGGGTCATCCCCCACCGCATAGACATGCCGCCCCCACGCCGTGTGACGCAGCACATAGGCCAGCACCAGCACAAGAAGCACCATAAAGATCACGCCATAGGTAAAGACCGCACCGCCCACTTTGAACTTTTCGCCAAAGAACTGCAGGAAGGCCGCGTTTGCTGCAATGTCCTGACTGCGGATGGTCTCATTCGCGGAATAGAGGAAGTTCGACGCCAGAACGATCTGCCACATGCCAAGGGTGACAATGAAGGGCGGCAGCTTCATCCGCGCAATCAGCCAGCCATTGATATAGCCGCATAGGGTGCCGCAGATCAGGCCGCAGGCCACCCCCATCACAGGCGGCAAACCGTACCGAAAGGTAAACTGCCCCATCACCACCGAACTCAGCACCATGATCGCGCCGACCGACAGGTCAATGCCCGCCGTGAGGATCACCACAGACTGGGCGCAGGCCACAATGCCGACGATCCCCACCTGTTGCAGGATCAAGGTCATCGCAAAGGGCGAAAAGAACTTGGATCCGAGCAGCAGCCCAAAGATCGCGATGGACATCAAAAGCACGATCAACGGCACCAAGGACGGTGTCACATGCAAAGCGTGCTGGAATTTCTGAATAAAACTGGATTGGCCCTGATCAAATTCGGCCACATGTTGTGGGCTGTCTGCGGCGGCAGCCTCGAAGCTCTGCACAGGTGAGCTTGGGGGGGTAGACATGGGGGGTCTCCGGAGTGTCTACGACCGGTTCGGCAACGGGGCGGATCACAGATCCAACCGATGCCTCAGTCTTGCGAAAAGGAACAGGGGCGACGGCTGGGCCGCCCCTGCGAATAGCCCAAGAGGATTAACCCCAGCAGAGGTTCGTGCCCTCGGCGGTGTCAATGCTGTCAACGCCCGGTGCGGGCTTGTCGGTGACCAGTGCAACGCCTGTGTCAAAGAACGCTTTGCCCGGTGTCGGTTCCGGTTTCACACCGCTGTCGGCCCAGGTCTTGATCGCTTCAACGCCAAGGGACGCCATCAGCAGCGGATACTGCTGCGAGGTGGCGCCGATCACGCCTTCTTTCACGTTCTGCACGCCGGGGCAGCCGCCATCGACAGAGACAATCAGCACGTCATTTTCGCGACCGATTGCCTTCAGCGCCTCATAAGCGCCTGCGGCAGCGGGTTCGTTGATGGTGTAGACCACATTGATAAAGGGATCTTTGGCCAGAAGGTTCTCCATCGCCTTGCGGCCGCCTTCCTCGTTGCCAGCAGTCACGTCGTGACCGACAATGCGGGCATCATCTTCGTCACCCCATTTGCCGGGATCTTTGATGTCGATGCCGAAGCCAGTCAGAAAGCCCTGATCGCGCAGCACGCCGACAGATGGTTGGCTCACGGCCAGATCCAGCATGCCGATTTTCGCATTGGCCGCATCATCGCCAAGTGCCGCTGCGGCCCATTTGCCGATCAGCTCGCCCGCCAGAAAGTTGTCGGTTGCAAAAGTCGCATCCGCCGCATCGATCGGTTCAAGCGGGGTATCCAGCGCGATGACCACCAGACCAGCGTCCCGCGCCTGCTGAACGGCGGGCACAATGGAAGATGTGTCCGATGCGGTAATCAGAATGCCCTTGGCGCCATCGGCAATGCAGGTTTCAATCGCGGCAACTTGGGTTTCGTGGTCGCCATCGACCTTACCAGCGAAGGACTTGAGCGTCATACCCAGCTCATTTGCCTTGGCGGTCGCCCCCTCTTTCATTTTCACAAAGAAAGGGTTGGTGTCGGTTTTGGTGATCAGGCATGCGGTGACCTTATCGTCAGCCTGCGCCATGCCAGCCGTCAGCGCCACGCCTGCAAGCGTGGTCAAAAGAAATTTCTTCATGGTTCTCCTCCCAAAGAGCGGCGCGAGTCTTCTCAACCCGCACTCAAGCACAGGCTAGGATTGCAATTGCCTCCCTGTCAATAAATAACTCAACTTGATTTATTAACTCTGAGCGGGCAGTCTCACAGGAATTACCCTTGTTTTGCGGAGCCTGTGAGATGACCGAAGCGCGGACCTATTCCAGTGGTGCCAGTCAAAGCGAACTGCGCAACCACAACGAAAGGTTGATTCTCACGATTTTGCAACGCGAAGGCGCCATGGCCGGCAGCGATCTGGCGCGGCTCACCGGGCTGTCGCCACAGACCACTTCGGTGATCCTGCGCAAACTGGAACATGACGCGCTTTTGGCCCGCGGCGAGACGCAGAAAGGGCGCGTCGGCAAGCCCTCGGTGCCGATGGGCATCAATCCCGAGGGGCTGTTTTCCTTTGGCGTCAAAATCGGACGCCGCAGCAGTGAACTGGCCCTGATCAACTTCAATGGCGAAATTCAGGATCAGAGGCAGCTGCACTACCCTTTCCCCCGCCCGGAAGAGGTCTTTGGCTTTCTGGCGCAGGGGCTGCAGGAACTGACCAATACCCTTCCCCACGGCCGTCAGGACCGCATTGCCGGGATTGGGGTCGGCATGGCCTTTGACATCTGGCGCTGGCATCAGCAAATCGGTGCGCCACGCGCAAGTCTGGAAAGCTGGCGTGAATTGGACCTGAACGCGGAAATGGCGCGCATATCCGATTTGCCTGTCTTCAGTGTCAATGATGCCACCGCCGCCTGCCGGGCCGAACATATGCTGGGCGGCGGCAAGGCGTGGCGGGACTATGTGTATTTCTACATTGGCTCGTTTCTTGGCGGTGGAATTGTCCTGAACAATTCGGTCTATGAAGGCGGGCGCGGCAATGCAGGGGCTTTGGGCCCCCTGCCCGTGACGCGCCCGGATGGACCGGAAGGGCGGCTGCTGGATTTGGCGTCGCTCACGATTTTGGAACAGGATCTGGGGCAGAACGGCCAGGACCCGCGTGCGCTTTGGGATCAACCCGGCGACTGGTCCGAATTCGAGGCTCAGCTAGCCCCCTGGATCGAGGCCTGCGCCGCAGGTTTGGCTCGGGGTGCACTGGCGTCATGCGCCGTGATTGATTTTGAAGCCGTTGTGATAGACGGTGCCTTCCCCGAAGCAGTGCGCCGCCGTGTGGTCGAACGCACAAGGTCCATCCTGCCCTCCTTGGACGCGCGCGGGCTAATCCTACCCGAAGTGGCCGAAGGCCAAATCGGGGCTGATGCCCGTGTGCTGGGCGCCGCCACAAAACCGATCATCGCGCAATATTTCCTCGACAATCACGCCGGGCTTGCGGCCTGATCATAGATGTTTCCGCCAAGAAGCATTTGACCTTCGCCGTCCCACGTGGCTGAGTGTCGCGCGACGGAAGACAGCCCGTGTAAAAAGGGCAAACGAGGGGTGCAGGACATGCTTGATTTTGGAACTTTGCTGCCGCTTCTGGCGGTGGCCGCGGCGTCAGGTGTTGTCGGCGGCGTGCTGGCTGGGCTGTTGGGCGTTGGCGGCGGCATTGTCATTGTTCCTGCGCTTTACTTTGCCCTGTCTCTCAGCGGGATGGACCCGGCACTGACCATGCAGGTGGCGGTGGGGACATCACTGGCGACAATCGTCTTCACCTCGCTGTCGTCCAGCTGGGGGCATTACCAGAAGGGCGCGATTGACATGGGGCTTCTCCGTCTCTGGGCGCCAGCGATCCTTGTGGGCGTGGGCATCGGCGGGATCCTGGGCGGTGTCGTGTCCGGCTACGTGCTGATGGCGGTCTTTGCCACAGTGGCGCTGGCAGTGGCCATCGACATGGTGTTGCGCAAACCAAAGACCGAGGTCGCAGCGCGCAGCTTTTCGCGCCCGGTCTGGGCCGGTCTGGGTGTCTTTGCCGGTGGCGTCTCCGCCATGATGGGGATTGGCGGCGGCACGGTCTGTGTGCCAGCGCTCAGCTTCCTTGGGTATGACATCCGCAAGGCCGTGGGCACTTCAGCGGCGATTGGTTTTGTCATCGGCCTGCCCGGCGCGCTGATCTATATGGCCACGGGGCTTGGCACCGAAGGGCTGCCGCCGTTTTCGTTCGGATATGTGAACCTGCTCTTGGCGGCGGTGATCATCCCATTGTCGACCACCTTTGCCCGCGTCGGCGTGAAGATCGCACATGCCATCCCGCCGCGGGCGCTGAAGCTGTGCTTTGGCCTGTTCCTTGCCATCACCTCGCTGCGGATGTTTGCCGACCTCTTTGGCGTGGTTTAAGGGCGGTCTACCGGCAGGCCGGACGGCACGCTGTCGGGCACGCCAAAAGGCGGGTTGGTGACGCTGTCCGTACCGGTGAGGCTATGGAGGAAGGCCACAAGCGACGCGATCTCCGCATCGGTCCGCGCCGGGATAAAGATATCCCGCTTGGCGGCTTGACGCGTCATTTCGAACCGGTCATTGCGCACCATAAAGTCCACCGGTTGCAGCCACGGCACCTCTGGCAGGATCGGCATGTCGGTGGTCCAGTCCGCCCGCGCGGCGTCGGGGTCAAGGTGATGGCGGATCATCTCCTCGAGCGTGCGATACGCGCCATTGTGGCCGTAAGGCGCTGTCAGCGCGATATTTCTAAGCGCAGGTGTTTTAAACCGATAGGCATCCTCCAGCGCATCGCTTTCGCCCATACGGCCCACATCGCGGGCAATCAGATCAAATTTACGCGTGCGCCCGGGGCCAAAGGCTGGAAGGCCAAGGGCGTGGAATTTCAGGTCCGAGAACCGCGCGCCCGCGTGGCATCCCGAACAGCCTGCCGCTCCAAAGAACAGCTCTGCACCCGCCCGCGCCTGCCCGCTCAGCGCGTCTGTGTCACCTGCAAGGAAAGCATCAAAGGGACTGTCAAAACTGCGAAATTCCAAAGACATAAACGCCGCCAAAGAATTGGCAATTTCAACAATCGTGACCTCTTCGGGTTTGCTGATGTGATCAAAGGCCGCGACAAACATCGGGCCATACTCCGCGTTGACGCGCACCCGTTTGGCGATGATCGGCCAGCCCTTGTCGATCCGGTCAAACACCGCGCCCGCGACCTCGTTTTCCTCGGTGCCACCGGCCATTTCGCGCTCGGACGCCATCGGGAACAGGGCCTGGGCGGCGAGGACAGAGTTGAGCCCCGGCGGCAGCCATTCCTCGGCGGGCGTATTGAAGCCATTGCCATAGATCGGATCGCGGGAGATGCGGCCGTCATGCATGACCACATGGACCTCGGACGCGCCCAAATTCCACAGCGCCGGCGCATTGCGCGGCACCCGGCGTTCAATGCGGCTGTGGCCTGTGCCGCCGGTGCGTGTGGGGCCCAGCCCGACACCGCCTTCACCAATGCCAAGCGATGTCCCATCGGACGAGCCAAAGGCGGGGTGATGGCAGGTTGCGCAGCTGATATTTCTGTTCCCGGACAGGATTTTATCATAAAACAGCAACTGACCAATGGCCGCCTGTTTGGCGTCGACGGGGAGGAAATCCGCAGGCCCAAGCGCCGGGGGATACTCCGTCGCCAGCGCAGGTGCCGCCATGCACGCCCCAAGGAGGAGACCCACCCAATGCGCACGCTGTTGACCGCTGCCGTTCTGACCCTTGCGCCGCTTGCTGCGACCGCCGAGATTGAGGTGGCCCGCGACCTGATGGAGGCCGGAGACTACAAGGCGGCTTATGATGCGTTTCTGCCCGCCGCCAAATCCGGCAATGCCGACGCGGAAGAGCTGATCGGCGTGCTCTATGCCCTTGGACTGGGTGTGGAACGCGACGATGAACGCGCGTTTGAGTGGTACCTGCGCAGCGCCATGAAGGGGCATCCGGGTGCGCAATCTGGCGTTGGCTGGTACTACGAGGTTGGACGTGGCCTGCCCGCCCCGGACCTGACCCGTGCTTACATGTGGTACACGCTGTCCGCGATCGGCGGCGACCCGGATGCGGCGATCAGCCTGGAAGAGGTGGTCAAAAAGATGACCCCGGCGCAGATTGAAAAAGCGCATATCCTTGTCTCCGATTACAAGGGCTGGATGTACCCGTTCCACTGAACGGAACATTTGGCAAAAGGGAGAAAGGCGGGTGTTGGATCAGCGAGAGCGGCGATCCGGCACCTCGAGGTCATAGACCAGAATGCCGTCCGCTCCCCCGGTACACAGCGCGCACAGCCGCGCACCAAGCGCACGATGGGTTGGGTGTTCGGCGTATTCCGCTAAGGCATCCGCATCCCGGAAGCGGAGCACGAACCCGTGGCTGTAGCCTTGTGTTTTCTGTTCAAAATCGCGGTTCGGGCCGAATTCGGCACTCAAACAGCGCCGCAGGCTCATGGCAAAATCGCGCAGCTCTGACAAAATGGCCTGCCGCTGGGCGGCTGTCGCCGCATCCGAGAAATTGCAGAATACACAATGCAGGATCATACCTGCGCCTCCCCTTCCCTCACGTTCCTCCCCGAACGTATAGGAAAAGGGCCGCCGCGCAATGCGACGGCCCCCGTTTTTTACGAGACCTTAGTTCAGGTCTTTTGCCAGATCGGCACCAATTTCAGCTTCGGCTTCGGCAACGGCCTCTGTCAGCGCAGTGAAGATTTCATCACCGCGGGACACATTGGACTTGAACCAGTCGTAAACCGGCGTTGCGGCCTCTTTGAAGGCTGCTTTTTGCGCCGGTGTCGGCACATAAAGATCACCACCGCCTGCGACGAATTCTTCGTAAGCTGCAATGGACTTACGCTTCGGGGACGCAAAAGTTGCCTGCTGCAGGGCGTAGAAGCCGTCCACAACCACGCGGCGCATGTCTTCGGGCATCGCCATGAAGTTCTGGTTGGACATCCACCACATTGCGCCCATGTAGGCGTGGCCGTCGAGGGTGACATACTTCAGGCCGGCATCGGGGAATTTCATGCCCATGATGTCGGTGATGCCGTTCTTGGAGCCTTCAACAACGCCAGTCTGGAAGGAGGTGAAGAGTTCCGGCCACGGGATCGGGGTCGGCGATGCCCCTAGCGCTTTGACGAGTTCCTGCGGCAGGTCGGCAACCACGGTGCGAATCTTCAGACCTTCCATGTCCGAAGGCTCTGCGATGCGGCGTTTGGTGTTGGCGAAGTTGCGCCAGCCGCCGGTGTTGCCGATGGTCATCAGACGGATGGTGTCGCCGGAATCTTCCAACGCCATGTCACGCATTGTGCGGGTGAATTCGCCGGACAGGACGGATTCTGCGATCCGGTCATCAGACATCAAATAGGGCAGATCCATAACCTGCACATAGGGGAACAGGCCCGCTGCACCCGAGGAGGTGGACACAAAGACGTCAATGGAGCCGTCCGCCACGCCTTGCAGACACTCTGCGCCGTTGGAGCACAGCTGGGTGCCGATGAACAGCTCAACCTCGATCGCGCCGTTGGAGGCCGCTTCGACGTAGTTTTTGAACACAACGAGACCGTCATAGTCTTCGTCGTTTTCGTTGGAGTTTGCGGTGGCACGGATCTTGTAGTCCGCAGCCGTCGCAGCAGTCAGCGCGGTGCCTGCCATCATGGCCGCCAGTGCGGCGGTTTTCAAAGCCTTTTTGAGCATGGTTTTCCTCCCTTAAGCTCTTCTTCTTAGTTCACGAACCCGGTGATGCGCGGGATCGTCATGGAAATGGCTGGAATGAAAGTGATCAGGAAAATCACAATGATTTCAACAGCCAAAAACGGCAAAATTGCACGTGCAATCGTCGTAACCCGTTCACCGGACACAGCTGACGCAACGAAAAGCACCAGTCCCATGGGCGGTGTGGCCAGACCAACGGTCAGGTTGACACACATGATGATTGCGAAATGCACAGAGTCGACGCCAAGGCTGGTGAACACCGGCCCCAAAATCGGCCCCAGAATAATGATGGCCGGGCCCGCATCGAGGAACATACCGACCACGAACAACAAGAGGTTGATCAGGAACAGCAGCAGAAGCGGGTTCTCGGTCAGGGTCAGGATGAACTCTGCCAGATGCTCGGGCGCGTGCGACAGCGACACCACGGTCTTGAAGGACATCGCCGCGCCAACCAGCAGCAGCACCACGGCCGAGGTCAGACCGGCGCGCGCCAGCACGTCAGGCAGTTCGGACACCCGCAGGGTCTTCAGCACAAACAGACCAATCACCAGCGCGTATGCCACAGCAATTGCCGCTGCCTCGGTTGGTGTAAAGATGCCCGCAAGGATACCACCCAGAATGATGACGGGTGTCATCAGCGGGAAGAACGCCTTGAGGCTCGCCTGACCGCGTTCACCCCAAGTGTAGCGGCGCGAAGCGACCGGGAAGTCGTAGCGGTCTGCCATCACCTTGACCATGAACATCAGGCCAAGGCCAACCATGACACCAGGCACAATGCCCGCAAGGAACAGCGCCGCGACGCTTTCGCCCATGACGTAAGCGTAGATGATCATAATGCCCGAGGGCGGAATGATCGGACCAATCACGGAGCTGGCCGCGGTGATCGCAGCGGCGAATTTACGGGAATAGCCCTGCTTCTCCATCGCCGGGATCAGCATCGACCCCAGAGCGGATGTGTCTGCCACAGCCGACCCCGAAAGACCCGCAAACAGCATCGACGACAGCACGTTCACATGCGCCAGACCACCGCGCAGGTGGCCCATCAGGGCTTGGGCAAATTCGACCAGCCGCAGGGTGATGCCACCGCGGTTCATCAGCTCGCCTGCGAGCATAAAGAACGGGATCGCCATCAGCGGGAAGCTGTCCATCCCGTTGTAAAGGTTGCGGTACAGCAGCGTGATGTCGCGCTCTTGGCCGTTCAGCCACAACAGGAAGCCGGGCGCGGCCAGCAGGCCAAAGAACACCGGCAGGCCGATCATCAGAAGGACCAGAAAGACAGGAAGGAACCAGATCAGCATTATTCAGCACCTCCGACTTCGGCTGCATCAAGAGACGGCAGGGCATCATCCCCACCCAGAAGCGAGACGATCCGGTGCAGGATCAGTTCAATATTCACAAGGATCAGCAGCGCGATGCCGACCAGAAGGGACCACATCATCCACGACCGTGGCACGCGGTACCAGTCGTCAAAGCCAAAGGATGTGGGCACATAAAGCGATGCGGTGGCGAAACGGCCGCCAATGCCGGTGACTTCCTTATAGCCGATCTGCACACCCACGGTCAGAACCGTGAGCGAGACCGCCAGCAGGAACAGCATCAGGACGCTGAAGGCGCGTTTCGGGAGCGCCGCTGTCACAGTGTCAATCGCAGCAAAACCGCCCTGACGGAACGCGGTGGGCGCCATCAGACCGGTCATCCAAAGCATGCAGAAACGCGCCGCCTCGTCTGGCCAAGGGAGCGCGTTGTTCAGAACATAGCGGAAAAAGACCTGCACAAGGATCGCAACAACCATCGCGGCCACGGCCACGACTCCGATCCACCTGCCAATTCGCAGCAGCGTGCCATTCACCCAATACAGCAGTGTCACCACCGCCATCAGTGCCTTCATATTGTCTTCCTCCCACGGCCCCGGCCCTGCCTGATCACAGCATGGGCCACTCCGCACAGTATTTTTCTCTTTCGCCACCCCCGCCAAGACCTGGCGGGAGCGGCGTGTTTAGGTGGCCCTTTTGCGGATCACAATCCCCGATTGGCACCAGTGTTCGCGTCTGGAACCAAAGGGTTGGATCACGGGCTTCTCAACGGGATCAGCTGCCGGTGAATTGGCCGATCTGACCTTTGAAAAAGGCCAGCGCGTCTCCCTCTTCGCGCATTTCCGCCCGGTTTACGGTGCCCAGAACAATGGTGTGATCACCACCGTCATAGACAGCCTTCCGGGTGCATTCGAAACGCGCCAGGCAGTTTTCAAGGACCGGCACACCTTCGGCATTTTTGGCCAGATCCATGGACCGCAGGCCATAGACGTCTTTGGCCACCTGCCAGCACAGATCGCTCTGCTCGGTTGCCAGCACGTGGATGGCGTAATGTTCGGCCGCATCGAAATAGGGGAAACGGCGCGAATTGCGGTCGGGCGACCACAGAACCATCGGCGGTGTCAGCGACACGGAGGAAAAGCTGTTGGCGGTGATCGCCACCACACCCTCGGGCGTGTTGGCGGTCACGATGGTCACCCCGGTTGCGAAACGCCCAAAGGCGTCGCGCAACAGGCGGGTGTTGCTTTCATCCGGTACAAAGGCAGTGCTGCTGTTTGGCATATCCAGTCCCATGTCAGTGCTCTCCCTTAGGGAACCTCGGTGCCCAGAGCCGCCTCATAGAGGAGGTACCAGGTTTCGCGGTCCAGCTCGACTTTCAGCGCATCGGAGATCTTCTTGATGCGGTCGATATTGTTGGTGCCCAGAACCGGCAGGATTTTCGCCGGGTGACGCAGCAGGAAGGCCACGGCCACAGCGGCGCGGTCCACACCTTGGGCGGCGGCGATGGTGTCCAGACGGGTTGCAAGTTCACTGTCCCCGGTCATCAGGCTGCCACCACCAAGCGGGGACCACGCCATCAGCGCGTCGCCATTTTTCTGGTGGAAGGCCAGATCGCCATTGGTGAAGGGGGAAATCTCGCCCAGCGAAATCTCGATCTGGTTGGTCGCCAGTTTGGTCGACATCGCAGATTGCAGCAGATCCCAGTCATAGGGGCGGAAGTTCGACACGCCGACGGATTTGACCTTGCCAGATTTGACCAGATCATCCAGCGTCGCGCCGGTCTCATGATGGTCCATCAGCGGGTCCGGGCGGTGGATCAGCAAGAGGTCAATCTGCTCGATGCCCATCTCGGTCAGCGAGGTTTCAACCGACTTCTCAATGTGGGCCCGAGAAGTGTCGTAGTATTTGACCTTCGCGTCAGAATAGCGACCGCAGGGCGCGACGATGTCGCATTTGGTCACGATTTCCATCTTCTCGCGCAGGGACGGGTTGGCCTTCAGCGCGCCGCCAAGGATCGCTTCGGCACCGTAGTCGCCGTAGATATCCGCTTGGTCAAAGGTAGTGATGCCTTGTTCAAGGCAGGCGTTGATCTTGGCTTCAACGGTGGCGGGCGACGTGTCTTCCACGTCCCCAATGCGCCACATGCCATAGACAAGGCGGCTGAAATCCAGATCGTCGTTTAGTTTAATACGGTCCATTAGCGGCGAACTCCTACGCCAAGGGGTGTTTCCGGGGTGCTTGCGGGCACGCGGCCATAGGCCTCGGGCAGCGAGCATGTTTTCAGGTTCGGCAGAATGCGGGCGCCGAAATGTTTGGCTTCCTCGAGGTGGGGATAGCCAGAGAAGATAAAGGCGCGCATGCCCATCTTCTGGTATTCTTCGATCTTGGACATGACCTGATCAGTCGAGCCAACCAGCGCCGCACCACAGCCAGAGCGCGCACGGCCAACGCCGGTCCAGAGGTTCGGCTCGATGTAGCCGAAGTCATCCGCGTTGTCGCGGTTTTTCGCCTGATGGCTGACGCCAAGGGATTTTGCATCCAGCGCGCGTTCGCGGATCGCGGTGCCCTGCTCATCATCCAGTTTGGAGACGATGTATTCGGCGTATTCTTTCGCCTCGGCCTCGGTGTCGCGCACGATCATGTGGACGCGCAGACCGTAGTCCAGCGTGCGGTCGTATTTCTCGGCGACCGCGTTGACGGCTTTCATCCGGCCTGCCAGCTCTTCTTTTTTCTCCGGCCACATCAGGTAGACGTCGCAGTGCTGACCACACAGCTCCAGCGCATCGGGGGAGTAGCCACCAAAATACAGCAGCGGGCCGCCGGTCTGATAGGGGCGCACGGGGTCGGTTGTCAGACCTTTGAAGTTATAAACTTCGCCTTCGTAGTTGATCTCGTCCTGAGTCCAGGCCTGCTTCAGGATCTCCACCACTTCGCGGGAGCGCTGGTAGCGGTAGGGGCTGGGCTCTTTCTGACCGGGGAAGTCAGA
The DNA here is from genome assembly GCF_001458415.1 of Tritonibacter multivorans. GTDB lineage: Bacteria > Pseudomonadota > Alphaproteobacteria > Rhodobacterales > Rhodobacteraceae > Epibacterium > Epibacterium multivorans. Next base: position 90,979 of record NZ_CYSD01000021.1, read on the forward strand.
GGAGATGATATTGACGGTCAGGCGACCTTCGAGCATGTGGTCGAGCGTCGCCAGCGTGCGTGCCAGCATGATCGGTTGCATTTCGCCGCAGCGCACAGCCGCCAGAAGGTTGATCTTGTCGGTGATCGGCGCACAGCCGGACACAAAGGACAGCGTGTCCTGACCCACCTGATAGGAGGACGGGCACAGAATGTTGCGGAAGCCTTGCTTTTCGGCCTCTTTCACGATGTTTGAACAATGCGCCCAGGAAGACCGCAGATCCCCATCCGGCACACCCAGAAACTGGTAGTCATCCGAGCACAGCGCAGCGAACCAGGACACCTCAGCGGCGTCAAGATCAGGGGATGTAATAGGGACGACGGTCATAATGTTGCTCTCCTGCCGAGTCTTGCAATTTCTTCTTGCGTAGCAGCAGAATTAAAGTACATCAATGGTGCATCAATTTTTTTCCGCACAAAAAACGGGCGACCCCGGACCGCTTATGGACAAAGACAGTAATACTGATCCTGCCGCCGTCGAGGCAGGACTTGACACGCGGCAGCAAGAAAGCCTGCACAGCGGCGTTCAGGGCGGCATCCAAGGCGCACCCACCGCGCTGCCCATTTACATGCAGATTTCAGAGTTTCTGATCCGGGAAATCGCCGCTGGCCGTCTGGTCGACGGCGAACGCCTGCCGCCCGAACGGGAGCTCGCAAAGAGCCACGGAACCACCGTGCGCACCCTGCGCAAGGCCCTGTCCGAGCTCGAGAAAAAAGGCCTTCTGGAACGGGTTCAGGGATCGGGCAACTATGTGCGCGCCAGCACCGCCCCCGAAAGCATCTATGCGATGTTCCGGCTGGAGCTGACTACTGGCGGCGGCCTGCCAACCGCAGACATCCTGTCAGCAGCAGAGGCCGCAAAACCCAGCGACCTGCCCAATTTCGGCACCTCGGACCGCGGCTTTCGGTTCCGCCGCCTGCGCTATTTGAACCGCGTTCCAATCGCGGTCGAGGAAATCTGGCTGGATTGCGACGCGGGGTCACTGGACCTCGGCGACATGTCCGATTCGCTTTACCGGAGCTATCAGCTGCAACTTGGCCTGCGAATCTTACGCGCCGAAGACCGCGTTGGCATTGGCTCTGTGCCCGAATGGGCCCCGAACACCTTTGGCAAGGCGCCCCACGCGCCTGTCGGATATATCGAACGCTTCAGCTGGGCCGATGGACCGGTGCCGGTGGAGTTTTCGCGCACCTGGTATGACACAGACAAAGCACTTTATGTGCAACGACTGATTTAGGAGAAAGACGTGTCCAAAATCACCAATTACGGCATCATCGGCTGCGGCATGATGGGCCAGGAACACCTGCGCAATATCGCACTTCTGGACGGCACCCGCGTGTCGGCGATCTTTGAACCCGATGCGGGCATGGTGGCCGAATGCAAAAAATTCGCCCCCGAGGCCGAATATGTCGACAGCGTAGAGGCGCTGCTGGAGGTTGCGGATCTGGATTGTATCCTGATCGCCAGCCCCAACTTCCGCCACGTGGAGCAGCTAGAGGCGCTGGCCGCCAAACGCCCCCTGCCCGTTCTGGTCGAAAAGCCGCTGTTCACCGATCCGTCCCATGTTGCGCGCCTGGAAGAGTTCCGCGCCAACTACCCCGCACCGGTCTGGGTGGCGATGGAATATCGCTACATGCCCCCCGTTGCGACCCTGGTGAACGAAGCCGAAGACGCCACCGGCGGCATCAAGATGCTGACCATCCGCGAGCACCGCTTCCCGTTTCTGGAAAAGGTTGGCGACTGGAACCGCTTCAACCGCTACACCGGTGGCACCTTTGTGGAGAAATGCTGCCACTTCTTCGACCTGATGCGCCTGACGCTGAAGGCCGAACCGATCCGCGTTCTCGCATCCGGTGCGATGGATGTGAACCACGTCGATGAGGCTTACGAGGGTGAAACGCCTGATATCCTCGACAATGGTTATGTGATCGTGGATTTCGAAGGCGGCGCGCGCGCGATGCTGGAGCTGTGCATGTTCGCAGAAGGCTCGCGGTATCAGGAAGAGATTTCCGCTGTGGGTCCCAACGGCAAGATCGAAGCGCTGGTGCCCGGACCGGGCCGTTTCTGGCCAGAGCATCTGGGCGAAGCACCCGTGCCGCAGGTCATCGTCTCGCCGCGCGATCCCAAAGGTCCCGAGGTCCGCGACATTCCCGTCGATCCGACCATTCTGGAAGCGGGCGACCACAATGGCTCGACCTTCTACCAGCACAAAGGCTTCCTTGAGCTGGTGCGCGGCGAACGCGACGTGCCCGAAGTGTCCCTGAAAGACGGCCAGCTGGCGGTTCTGATGGGCATGGCGGCGCAGATTTCCATGAAAGAACATCGCGCGGTGGAGCTGAAAGAGCTGATGTAAGCGGCCACACTAGCCAGATCGAGAGAGCCGTCCTTTTGGGGCGGCTCTTTTTGTTTCAGACCGCCAAACCGGACTTCAGCACTGCGTCAATATGGCGTCTGTTATCCCACGACACCCATGCATACCTGTGCCCGCAGAAGTTCGCGTCAACAACTCGATGGAGACGACAATGGACATAAGCTGGGCAAATTTCTTTCCTCTGGTGTTCTTCCCCTTCAAAATCATCGTGCTGGGCATCGGCATGTTCTTTGCCATCAAATGGCACCACGACGAGGCCAAACGGCGGGCAGCGGAGGCCGCAGAGCAATAGGGGCGTTTGAACGGCAACCTATCGCAAGAACGTCGTGCGCGCCTGCGTCCCTCTAGGCCACAGCAGGCACCATTTTAAAAATGAGTTCCGGGCTTTTTGATGAGACGGCTCCGCCATTCCAATCGCCAAACGCCGCTGACACGGTAAATCCGTTGCGGCGCGCGGCGGCCTGAACCGCGTCGAAGGTTGGAAACTTAAGCGTGGAGCGTGAACGACCCGCAGCACGGCCGTCGCCAAAGACATAGCTTTCGTCAAAGGTCACATACTCGCCGTCCACCGCGCTGACCTCGTGAAACACTTGCACAGTTTGACCTTCGGCGAAGGTAACAGCAGGTGACGCCTGCTTTGGGGTCCATCGCAGCCACGGCTTTGCGGCGGGATTGCGTGTCTCGAACCAGAATACACCATTCTCTTTCAGGATGGTTTTCACAGAAATAAACAGATCATCGACTTCTTCGTCTGAGAGCAGGCATTGGAAGGCGTGGCCGGTCATAATAGCTGCATCACACCACCCACGTTCCGCGGCATCGGTCGCCTGCCCTGTGATCCATCGCACAGCGTCGGCCCTGTCTTTGGCCATGGCGTAGGCAATCATTGCGGGTGCTGGGTCGACAGCGGTGACATCATGCCCAAGTCCTGCAAGCTCAATAGCAAAGGTCCCGGTGCCACATCCAATGTCGAGAATACGTGACGGGGCGTTGGGCAACCGGCTGCGATAGAACTCAAAATCGCTGCGCCCGCTATTTAGAGCGTCATAAACAGCGACCAGAGCGGGATCTATGTAGAGAGCATCCATGCGGGCATATTAACCGCTGTTGATGGACCTCCAAGGCTTCAACTTATGCACCGTTGGAGATTTTGCGCTTTGCCTTTGGCAAAGCGCCCGGGGGCGCGCCCGAGCCTGCGGCTCAGGCGCGCCCCTCCCTCAGATCAACGGTTGACCAAATAATTCCTTGCGCCGATCAGGCCGAAGTTTGGCTGATGGTACAGGTGCAAAGGCAGTTCCTGACGCCAGCCGGTATGGCGGCCACCTGCGTTGAAGGCCGCAACAAAGGCCTCATCAAACATCCACGGGTTCGCCGCTGCCACGCCGCCGGTCACAAACACGCCGCCCTTGGCCGCGAAGACGAGGCCGAGGTCCCCGGCGACACCGGCCAAATACCGCGCGAAGAGTTCAACTGCGCGCATCGCTGCAGTGTCGAGCTTGGCCTTGGCGGCCTCAAAGATATCTGCCCCATTGTCCAGCGGCGCGGTCAAATCCATAGATTTTGCAACCGCACGGTAAAACAACGGCAGGCCGGTGCCCGACAGGATCGCCTCGGCTTCCACAATCAGGCCCTCGCCCATGCCCACCTCGGGCCATTCGTCCCGCATGGCTTTGAAAATCGGCACCTCTTCGGGCGTGCGCGGGCCTAGCGCCACATGGCCGCCCTCACCCGGAACCACGCAAGGCACATCGCCTGCCCAGACCAGCGCGCCAACGCCAAGGCCGGTGCCGGGGCCAAGGATCAGGCAGGGGTCTTTCGGAAATTCTGCCTTACCCTGCAGGGTGGTCACATCCTCGGGGCCAACGGTCGCCAACGACCAGGCTGCGGCCTCAAAATCATTCAATACTTTGACGGATGCGCCGGCCAGAGCCTGCGACAGAGAGGTCTCAGAAAAACTTTGATTGTCGGCATTTGTCAGCTGAACTGCGCCGTCTTTGACCACGCCCGCAGCAGCAATCACGGCACGGGCAGGCATGGAACCACGGCTGTTTGCGAATTGCACACAGGCCGCTTCGAGCGTCATCTCGCCCTTGGTTTGGAACCGCTCCTGCGTCAGGATCTCCCCCTCGGCGGAGACCTCGGCCAGACGCATATTTGTGCCGCCTACATCGGCGATCAGGTTCCACATGTCATTCTCCATCAACTGCGCACGCGGTGTGCCCCCGCGATCTTGGCCTGCTTTTGACATGGGCGCGCAGCACCGTGCAAGAGCGGCTTCGCGCGAATGTTAGCGCAATCGGCGCTATTTTCGCACTGTTTTTGAGGATTTCCGCTCAGCTCAGCCGCAAAACCGGTTCGAAGTGATGCATGTTCTCAAAGGTGCAGAATTCCACCGGTCCAAGTGGGATCTCAGCCAGCGCTGCCCCATGTGCTGCAAAGGCCGCATCAGAGGCTGCGATCACCGCCTTCGCCTCTGCTGCAGTCATCCAGCGCAGCGGATAACCCAACGTGATGTGAAAAGTATAAGTGTCAAACCCGTGCGGGTGCAAACCCGTCGCATCCCGCAGGGCCATGCGCGCACCGCGCAGGCGCGCCTCGGCTGCGGCATCCTTGCCCTCCAGCGTCACCGAATGGCCTGCGTGCAGGCCACGGGCGGTGGGCGTGAGATGCTGGGGGACACTTACGTCCTGCAGGCGGGACAGGAATTCCTTGGTCACCTCATCCCGGCTGAGGTCTCGCGGCAGGCCTACGGGCCAGACCGGATCGTCAGGAGAAATGCCCTGAAAGACGGTCATGTGGAAGCTTGCCGGTGGCAGCCAGCTGAACAATGCGCCGACATCGCTGGCCCTCATCGCATCCTGCATCGCACAAAGCGCCGCATGCGGATCGCTGTTTTTGGCGATATGGCAAATGAAGGTATTGCCCGGCCAATGTTGCACCGCGCCATCATGGGTGAACTTGCCGCCCTGCCCCGGCTCTGAAATCGCGCGCGGCACAGGGTGGTCCGACAGCTGGCCGGTCAGAAATTCAAAAGGGTCGTCGCGAAAGATGGCCATGGTGTGCTCCGGGGGGGTCTGCCCTTTGTCCATAGCTATCTTTCGCGACAGTTCCTTGACGGATCAACCCTTTACAGCCCCTCCGGTGAGGCCCGCGACAATGTAGCGTTGGGCCGCCAGAAAGAAGATCAGCGCCGGCACCAGTGTCAGCGTCACAAAGGCCAGGATCTTGTTCCATTCCACGATGAATTCGCCCCGGTATTGCATCATGCCCAAGGTCCAGGGAAACGACGCGCTGTCATTCAGAACGATCAACGGCAACAGGTAGTTGTTCCACGAAGTCACAAAGACAAACACAGCCACCGTGCCAAGGATCGGCGTGGACAGCGGCAGGGTAAAGCGGAAGAAAAACCCGATGTAGGAGATCCCATCGATCCGCGCTGCCTCGAACAGTTCACGCGGCAACTGGTCAAAGAAGGTTTTGAACAGCAGCACCGAGAACCCCAGCCCAAAGGCCGCTTGCGGCAGGATTACGCCCCATGGGGTGTCCAACAGACCCAGATCGCGGATCTTGATGAACAGGGGCACAACCGCTGCCGCCAGCGGGAACATCATGCCAAGGAGGAGGTAGGACATGATGTAGTCAGAACCGAAAAATTTTATATGCGAGAACACATAGGCCGCCATGGCACCGGTCATCAGGGTGATGAAAACCGTCAAAAGCGCAATGAACAGCGAATTCCACATATAGCTCCAGAAGTTGGGGTTCCCCAGCACATCGCCGTAAAACTCAAACCGCCAGACCTCTGGCAGGGAAAACGGGGCGAGGCGCAGCTCACCTGATGTTTTGAACCCGCCTAGGAAGGTTGCTGCCAGCGGGAACAGGATGGTGGCCGCGACCACCAGAAGGATGGCAATACGCGCAGTGTCGCGCCAATCAAAGGTCCGCATGCTCAGGTCTCCTTCATGGCGGTGTTGCGATAGACCACAGCGAAGGCAACCGTGATCAGGAACAGGACAATCCCCACGGCAGAGCCAAAGCCGACTTTGAGCCGGGTGAGCCCGAAGGTGTAGAGATAGCTGACAATTGTGTGGGTCGAATTGGACGGCCCGCCATTTGTCAGCGGCACGATCAGGTCAAACAGCTGTAGGGAACCGATCACCGCAAAGAACACCGACACCGCAATTGCGGGTTTCAGCAGCGGCAGTTTCACAAACCAGGTGATTTGCCCCGGTTTTGCGCCGTCAATGCGCGCGGCCTCGGTCAGGTCTTCGGGAATGCCCTGAAGGGCGGCGATAAAGATCATCATATGGAAGCCAAAGAATTTCCAGACCACTACAAACAGAACCACAGGGAAGGCCCATGTGCGGTCCGACAGCGGGAAGAACGGCTCCCCCCCCAAGGCCTGCGAGGCCATGGCCGCAACCCCATAGTCGCCATCAAAGATAAAGGACCAAATCAGACCGGTCGCGACCTCCGCCAGGATATAGGGCGCAAAGAAGATCAGTCGAAAGACCGTGTTTGACCAGGTTTTGCGGTAGATCAGCAGTGCCATCGACATGGCCAGCGGGATCTGCAGCAGGCAGGAGGCCACGATCACCCAGACCGTATTCATCAGCGACTGATGAAAGGCCGAGTGCTTCTGCAGGATCTCAAAGTTGCGCATGCCGACCCATTCAGTTGGATCGCCGTAGCCGGACCATTTGTAACCCGCATAGCCAGCCGCTTCGATCAGCGGCAGGGTCACAAACAGGGTGAACAACAACAGCGCAGGCGGCAGGAACACCAGAACGGTTACAAGCCGCCCATCGGAGAGCGCGCGTTTGAGCGCCGAGGGGCGCCCCTGCGCAGGTGAAATGATGTTATTTGTCTCAGCCACAGCCATCACGCTGCCCCCAAGCTTTGGCCATTTGCATCAAAGATGCGCAGGCAACCGGGACGCGGGCTGAGGGTGATTTCAGATCCGCGCTGCAGCGGATGCGACCCATCAAGGCGCACCACAACCCGGCCTGCCTCGGCCGACTGCACATGGGCGATGGTATCGGCGCCAAGGTATTCCGCATGCACGACCTCGCCCGACACAATCGGGTTGTCGCTGCTGATTTCCAGATGTTCGGGGCGCACGCCCACCTTGTCACCGCCGAAACGGGCCGCAGTAGCGCCATTCAGCAGGTTCATCTTCGGCATGCCGATAAACTCGGCCACGAAGGTGTTTTCCGGCGTGTTATACAGGTCAAGCGGCGCACCGACCTGCTGCACCTCGCCCTTTTTCAGCACCACGATCTGATCCGCCATGGTCATGGCTTCGACCTGGTCGTGGGTCACATAGATCATCGTCGCGCCGAGCTTTTCATGCAATTCAGCCAGTTCGACCCGCATCTGCGCCCGAAGGGCCGCATCAAGATTGGACAATGGTTCGTCAAACAGGAACACTTTGGGCTGACGCACAATCGCGCGGCCAATGGCGACACGCTGGCGCTGACCACCGGACAGGGCCTTGGGCTTGCGATCCAGATAATCCTCGAGCTGAAGGATCGCGGCGGCCTCTTTGACGCGCGTTCTGATCTCGTCCTTCGGCGTCTTGGCCAGTTTCAGCGCAAAGCCAATGTTATCCGCCACGGACATATGCGGATAAAGCGCATAGGACTGGAACACCATGGCGATGCCGCGTTTTGCAGGGTCCGCGTCGGTGACATCTTCGCCGCCAATGGTGATCTGGCCCGAGGTAACCTCTTCCAGACCGGCGACCATCCGCAACAGCGTGGATTTACCACAGCCCGAGGGGCCAACGAGCACAGAAAAGCTCTTGTCTGGGATGGTCAAATCGAGCGGCGGGATCACCTCGACCCCGCCATAGCTCTTGGTCAGATTGTTCAGGCGCACTTCGGCCATGGCTCAGTTCCCCCCTTGGGTATTTTCAGGCGTGCGGTAGGTGAAGCTGGAGAAGTCAGCCGTTGCCCCCTGCCCGGTGATGTCTTGAGCGGCCATTCCCAGGAAACAGCCGGTAAAGTTTGCATGCTCCCCGCGCCCGCCTTCGTCCGACAGGATCGCGGCATCCAGCGCAGGGCCAATGTCCTGCCAGTCGTTTTGCCCGTCCATACGGCAACGAAACTGCAGGCTGCCGTAGCGGATCGTCAGGGACAGCCAAACTGGCCCCTCTGGCAACGCAATGCCATCGCCAATGGGATAGGTCAGACTGGCTTCGGGCCAGTCGCCAGCACAGCATTGAATGCCCAGACGGCGCGCGCCTGCGTCATCGCAGGAAATGTTGAGATAGTAGAACTGGTGGCGACCATAATACGCCACAAGCCCCGCCATATGTTGAAAATCAACCGGTTCAAAATCGACCAAGACCTCGGCTTCGACATGGTGTTCAGTCTGGCGGCGGGCGACCAGCGCCTGTTCAAACCAGGACCCGATGCTTTCGCGGCCAATCAGACGCAGCCAGCCGGGACGCGCCTGCAAATCAAAGATCCGGTCGGGTTCCGGCGTGCGCAGCCACTGGAAATCCTGCGGCAGATCGCCCGGTTCGAAACGCGTGACACTTTCGGCGGGCAGTGGTCTTGCCGTGCCGCCAAAGGCGGGGGTCTGTTCGGGGACCATGCCGCCGCCCCGGCGGTAGAGCCAGCCATCTTCGGCCCACTCCAAAAGTTCAATTCCGCTTTCGCGCCCCAGCGGGGAATGCCGCCCAGCCCCGGTATCGGGCAATGGCCGGGTACACAGGAAAGAATGGACCATTGTTCCGGGTTCCGGCCCTTCGCAGGGCTGGCCGTGGCCGGTGCGTTGCAGCGGGTTTTCCGGCGCGTCCTTGGCGCTCAGCACGTGCCAGTTGGGATGCAGTTCATAAGGGCCATCAATCGCATCGGCGCGGGCATGGGTCACGGCGTGATTGTAGCCGGTGCCGCCTTCGGCCGTGATCAGGTAATACCTCCCCTCGCGTTTGAACAGATGCGGTGCCTCGGTGTAGCCCAAGGGCGAGCGATGGAAGATCTGTTTGACCGGGCCAACCAGCTTGCGGGCCTCAACATCATATTCCTGCAGCACCACACCGCCAAAGAAATCAAGCGGCAGATCACGGTGCTCCATCGTGGCGCGGTGGTCCCAGCGCATATTGACCAGCCATTTGCGGCCGTCATCATCGTGAAACAGCGACGGATCAAAGCCCGAGGCGTTCAGATACACGGGATCGGACCAGGGCCCATTGATCGTCGGCGCGGTCACCATGTAATTCGGGGTATCTTTGTAGTTGCCATCATAGCGGCGGACATTGGTGTAGACCAACCAGAACAGCCCATCCGCATAGGACAAGGCCGGGGCCCAAACACCGCAGCTGTCGGGGTTGCCGCGCATGTCCAATTGCGCCGCACGCGTCAGTGGCCGCGAGACCAATTCCCAATTCGCAAGATCACGCGAGTGGTGGATTTGCACGCCCGGATACCATTCAAAGGTCGAGGTGGCCATGTAGTAGTCATTGCCGACACGGCACAGCGACGGGTCCGGGTTAAAGCCACGCAGGACAGGGTTTTGAAAGGGCATTATTGCCTCCGGGATCGGTTGGGTCTGGCGGATAGAGGGGGGCTCCGGCCCACAGGATTGGGTGCAGGCCGGAGCAGTTTGCCGGGAGGTTGGCGCTCCCAGCGGGAGGAGTTCTTATTGGAACATACGCGCTTCTTCTACGCGCTCTGCGGCTTCTTGCGGGGTGGTCGCCCCCGAGGCCAGATCCGCGCTGACGTCATTCACAGTGCCGCCAACGCTGGCACCCAGCGCCTGATCCAGGAACAGCTGGTGATAGGAGGACCCCGCCAGGTTTTCAGAGATCTGCTTGAAGAAGGGGTTCGCAACCTCGCCAGAGGAGCCTTTGGCCACAGGAATCCAGAAGCCTTCAGCCCCCGCCTGGGTCTGATTTTCCTGATTCAGCATAAAGCAAAGGAAATCCACCGCCGCGGGATCTGCGTCTTTGGTCACCAGCCAGCCGTTCACACCGCCAAAGGTCGCCGAGGCATCGCCCGCGCCGCCTTCCACCATCGGGAAAGAGATCAGCCCGGTCTGTGCGTCGGTCAGGCCATTGCCCGAGGTAGAGCCGCCCTTGGAGGCCAGATAGTCCCAGTTGCCCATAATGTGGAACAGGCCCTTGCCGTCACCAAACAGGCCGGTCGCCTTGTCATAGCCAGCATCCATATAACCGGGCTGGAAGGGCTCCATCGCGGCCAGACGCTCCAGCTGTTTGCCCACTTCAACAAAGCCTTCGCCTGCAAAACCGCCATTTTCACCAGCGGCTGCGGCCTGAATGCCATCCGCGCCAACAATGCGCAGCGCCAGCATGGAATAGATAAAGTGCAGCGGCCACTTGTCCTTGCCGCCGACAACCAGCGGGGTGACACCAGCGCCTTTGGCGGTTTCCAGCGCGGCCAGGAACTCTTCCCAGGTTTTGATGGCTGTCGGGTCAATGCCTGCTTTTGCGGCCAGTTCGGTGTTGTACCAGACCACAACTTCGGCCGCATACATGGCCATGCCGTGCTGTCTGCCATCAAAGGCAAACGCGCCAAGGGACGCGTCGGAATGCGCCGCCTTGCATTCGAGACTCATCAGCGGGCCAATGTCTTCCAGAACGCCTGCTTTGGCTTGTTCATAAAAGAGCCCCCCACCCCAGCTGAAGAAGATGTCAGGCCGCGCATTGGACTGCAGCAGTGTCGGCAGACGCGTCTTAAAGCTTTCGTCGTCCTGATATTCGATCACAATATCCACGCCGGGGTTGGCAGCCTCATAAGCGGCCTCGATCGCGGCGAAATAGGGCTTTTCCCCTTCGGAGTTGGTGTTGATCGACAGCATCTTCACCTCGGTCGCCATGGCGGCGGTGGCGGTGCTTGCCAGCAAAAGGCCCCCTAAGGCCCGTTTCATCTGCGTTTTCATCATGTTCCTCCCAATGATGGTTTGTCCAAAGTTCCGATTGAGCCCGACCTCCTCCGGTCAGGGCAGGTTGTCGCGCAGAAACACATCGATCCCGATGTTTTCCTGAGCGTCGTTAAAGGGGTCGCCAAAAGCGCTGGCGGTGAGCTTGCGTACGGCAGAGCGGGCGATATGGCCCACGTCCTGACCGATCACCGCATCGAGACAGCCATCTTCCAGCGCATGGCGCGTGGCCAGCGACAGCTCGTGCGCAATCACCACCGGGCGCGGCACGGGCCGCATTTCGCGCAGGGCGGCAAAGATGCCCGAACTGCCGCTTGAAATTGCATAGATCCCGACAACGCGTTTCTGGTCACGCAGCAGGTCGATGGTGATGGAGTGGTTTTTCGCAGCAATAGAGTTGCCCTCCACCGCCGAGAGAATGCGCAGGTCGCGGTGCTCGGCCCCCAAGACCTGCCGAAAACCCATCTGCCGTTCCACGTGGTCGCGGATCTGCATATTGCCGGTTATAATGGCGATCTCGCCCGAAACACCGCGCAGGAATTTTCCCATCAGGCGGCCCGCAGTGCGACCTGCGGCCATATTGTCGATGCCAACAAAGCTGACACGGCGCGAGGACGGCACATCCGACACCAACGTCACCACAGGCACGCCGCGTGCCATGCAATCATCAATCGCGGACCGCACGCCAGGCGCATCCACCGCAAAAAGTCCGACGCCCTGATAGTCACGGGCTTTGACCTTTGACAGGGCTTCAATGATCTCGGTTCCCGAGATCAGAGGAATACGTTTGATTTCGACCATGACCTCAACATCCGGCACCGCGTCATGGGCCTGTTTGAGGTCTTCAATCATCTGCGTGACAAAACCCGTGGTCAGCTGCGGCAGCAGGAACAATAGCTTAATGCGGCCACGCACTTTGCGTGACAGGCGGGCTGGCAATTGGCGAAAGCCCAATTCATGGATCGCCTCTTTGACGCGTTGCCGCGCGCGAGAGCTTACCCCTTCCCGTTCATGCAGAACTCTGTCCACGGTCGCGACGCTTACATTTGCTAGCGTCGCGACGTCTTTCATCGTCGCTTTAGCCATGGTTCCTCCCGTCTTTATTCTGGCGCTGAGGGCGCTCAGAAGACCATGACCGATTGAGGACTTATCTGCACGCCATTGATGTATTCCGATCAATTTAACGAGGCCGTGATGATGGGATTAAATCATTTTTCCATTATGACCCGAATCCTCCCACGCAAAGAAAAACCCCCGAACCAACGGCCGGGGGTCTGTCTGTTCTTCGGTTTCCACCGCGCGAAAAGTGGCGAAACCTGCGTTTGGTCCTGCCTCGTCAGCCGGTGCCCTGGAGCCAATCGTCATCGTCACCCGCCGCGTCAAAGCCCGCTTCAAACGCGTCCAGTCCGTCACTCTGGGTGGACGGCCCGGCGCCACCGCCATCGCCCACAATATGCGCCCGATCCCCGTCGGTCTGGAATTCCGACACCATATGCGCCAGCTTGGTAGAGTCGCTGTTCAGCAAATGCCCCGCTGCGGTGGCTTGTTCCACCATAGCTGCATTCTGCTGGGTCACCTGATCCAGCTGTGTCATCCCGGTGTTGATCTCGTACAGACCGGTGGACTGTTCTTCGGCGCCATTGGCGATTTCAGACACCAGTTCAGCAATATGGTTCACGCGGGTCATAATCGACTGCAGCGCTTCGCCCGCCTGTCCCACAAGTTCCACACCGCTTTCTACCTGCTTGGAGCTGGACGAAATCAGGGTCTTGATCTCCATCGCCGCATCCGAAGAACGCTGCGCCAAGGCGCGCACTTCGCTGGCGACCACGGCAAAGCCACGGCCCGCTTCACCGGCACGGGCGGCTTCGACACCGGCGTTCAGGGCCAAGAGGTTGGTTTGGAACGCAATGTCGTCAATCACAGAGATGATCTGCGAAATATGGTTCGAGCTCTGCTCAATCTCGGTCATCGCGGCAACCGCGTTCTGCACCACCTGACCGCTGGCTTCCGCCTCGGTGCGTGCGGTGTCCACGGTGCGTTCTACGTCCCGTGCGCCTTCGGCGGCAGATTTCACACTGGCGGTCAGCTCGTCCAGAGCGGCTGCGGTTTGCTCCAGCGTCGCAGCCTGCGCTTCGGTGCGATGCGACAGGTCATCAGAGGCCTGACTGATTTCAGACGCGCCGCCCTGCATGGAGGCCGCCGCTTCGACCACCTGCACCATGGTCTGGTTCAGCGTATCGATGGTGACATTGAAGTCCGCGCGCAGCTGCTCGTAGCCTTCGGCCAGCGGCTGTTCGATCCGCGCCGTCAGATCCCCCCGGCTGAGGCTGGACAGCCCCGAGGCCAGCGCCGCCACAGCAGCATCCTGTGCCTCTTGACGCGCACGGCGCTCTTCTTCGGCCAGACGGGTCATTTCTTCTTTCTCGACCAGACCATCGCGGAAAATCGACAGCGAACGTGCAATGCTTGCGATCTCAAGGCTCGCGCGTTCGAACCCGGTCACCGGGCTGCGGTCGCCTTCAGCCAGACGTTCGGTTGCAGCACTGATTTTCTGCAGCGGGCGGGCAATCCACAGCTGGGTCAGGATCATTGCTACAACAAACACCCCGGCCGCACCAGCCATAATGGCGAGCATATTCAGTTCGGCAGTGATGATCTCGCCGGTGATGTTCTGCGCCATAGCGGTGATCTCGGCCTGTACAGTCGTGTTCAGATCCGCAGCCAGAAGGGCAATGGTCAGAACCGCCGCTTCGGTTGCATCCGTGGCAGCCAGCGCCCCCGCTTCCGCGTCCAACGTGGCGATCTTCAGGGCGACCAGCCCGCTGTTCTCATCGGTCAGACGTGCAATCTGAGTGATCGAGGAAAACAGCGCACCGTCCCCAAATTCCGAATATTTGGACAGGGTATTGGAAGCCGCGACAAGGCCTTCCGCCGCCAGGTTGACCTCTTCCATATCGGTGGCTGTGACAACCCCCAGGGCGCCGACCTGAAACTGGCTGATCGCGCTGTTCACATCCAGAAGCGTGGTCAGGAATTTGACTTCGCCTTCCAACAGCGCGCGGATTTCCTTGCGGTTGGTAGAGTTCACCATCTGAGCGCCGATCATGAGTTCGAGACCCATATTGTCGATGGCGCCCGAAATGGCCCCATCAGCACTGTTGCGGGCCTCGATCGCGGCGCGGCGCAGGCTTTCTGAGGGGAACAGGCTCTGTTTGACAACCGAAGACAGCACTTCGCCCGCATCGCGCAGGATTGTGGTGTCCAGCATGGTCTGGCCGCTTTCTTCCATGCGACGCACCAGCGCATCCAATTTCCAGATCGAATTGTCCGCGATCTTCTGCAGGGTCGCAGACATGCCTGCGTCTTTGGTCAGCCCCAGCGCAATCGCGGTGCCTGACAGCAGGTTCACCTCGGCACGGGCTTCCAGCAGGTTCTGCATCAACTCAAAATCTTCGTCGATCAGGCGCGACATGCTCTGATCAATGGTCTCAACAGCCGCGTCACCGCCTTTGGTCAGATTGGCATAGGCCTGTTCCGACATCTGACGCATTTTCTCCTGCACGTACTCGCTTGTCATCTGCAGGTCCGAAATCAGAATGCTGATCGCCTCTTCGCTGCGCAGAAGCGTGCCACGGGCAGAGGCCAGCTTGTCCAATGCCGATTGCGCGTCCAGAACCGCCTGTTCGAACTCAGGACGTTTGGACTCGTCCAGTTCCGCAACATGGGCCTGCAGCGCGGTTGTTGTCTCCTCTGCCTCGGCTCGGATGGCGCTCAGCGCAAAACTGTCCTGCACCTTCATCAAAGAGATCAGATTGTTTTTGGTTTTGGTCGCAGCCGAGGTGATGGCAGAGCTGACCTCAAGACGCGGCAATTGTTCGTCCGTCAGACCGGTCATATCGGTTGAGATCCGTTCGAACACCAAGAACACCATGAACCCCACCGCAGCCGACGTCGCAGCCATTGCCAGAAGGATCATCGCGATTTTGGTGCGGATACTGGAAAAAAGGCGGAAACGGCGTTTGACCGAAGTCTTTGGAGATTTGGGCATCAGGTCACCTGGTTTGCGACAACCTCTCACTCCAGCTGGCAAGCCACAGCCAGAAGAAAGGCGCTTGAATTAATAATCTCCATAAAGTTGGGTTCAGCCCATTTAACATTGGGTGAAGAGAAGCCGCATTTGATGCCGCAAAACACCACTTTCTTGGCGTGAAAGCATCAAAATTTCTTGAATTCTGGCCCCAATCGCCGATTCCGGTCCTTTTCAAAAGACGAAAGTTGCTTTGCCAGCGACACCGCCCTGTTAGCGTCGTCACAAACTGCAAGGGACGGGGCGTGTGATTCTTTGCCCCCTTCCCTAGCGTCGCAGGACACCTAACAGGCCATAAAAAAATCCGGCAGACCTAAGCCTGCCGGATAATTGTAACATTTCAGATGTTGGATTTACTGAAGCTTGCCCCAGAACAGTTCCAAGTGACGGGCCATGATCTCATCAAAGCGGCCGCTTTCGCGCAGCTTCTTAAGACCGGCATTCACACGGTAAAGATGTGATGTGCCGCGCCAATGGGTTTTGGAAATGATCACGTGAAGGCCAATCTCGGAAAAAGGCTTCTCCAACGGCTGCACCTGATCGCGCAGGTCTTCCAGCAGCAGGGTTTCCGCCCCCACAAAGAGGTTGAGCAAGGCGGCATCTGCCTCGCCTCTCGCAACCGCATGCAGGCAGGACGCCGCCCCACCACCAGGCTGCACAAGGGTGATTTTGCTGTCCCGCACCCAGCGGCGTTCGGGGCTGTCCAGATCGCCACTGTAAAAACCGGCCGGGACGCAGATGGTTTTGCCCAGCACATCCGCATCGGTCTGATAGCTCATGCCACCGTTGACCTTTGAAAAGAACATCATCGGGACACTTACGATCGGGTCCGTGAAATGAAAGTTCACACAGCGGGCATTGGTGGGGTCTGCCTCGCAGTCCGGCTTGGCCCAGGGAAAGCCCATATCGGTCTCTTTCCCGGAAATCATCGAGTAATGCTTACCCCAGTCATCTTCCCAGGTGATGGCATAGCTGACCGGTGACGGCGCCAGCTCAAGTGCGGCGTTTACCAGCTCTGTCACCATGCCCTGCCCGGGCAGGTTCCGCCCCACAAAAGGTTCATAGTGATCGCCGGTCAGCAGTTTAAGATCCGCCGTCTCTTTCAGCAGAGGCGTCGCATCGGCCTCGACCTCATTCGGCGGGCAAGGAATGTGCAGACTGCGCCCCGGCACGGCTGACGGCCCCGCCAGTTTGTCCTGGTTGCGATAGTAGATCAGCGTCCAACGGTTGCGGTCGCCGTAATGCTTGTCTGCAATAGAGAACAGATTGTCCCCGGGCTGCACCACATAGTCCACATTACAGATCGCAAAGGCAGAGGTCGGGGCCAGCCCGAAGGCAGCCCCCAGACCCATCACAGCGGCCAAGGCCGGGCGGCGCAGCGCCGCAGGAAGCAGAGACGTGAGCGAAATAGCCATACTCCCCCCCTTAGAAACCAGCCCAGACGCGGGCCAAGTGGTCTTCGACGATTGCCTGATACTTGCCGTTCTCACGGATGCCACGCAGACCATCATTGACCATCGCCAGCAGCGCGTCTGCCTGCGGGTGGGTTTTGTGAACCACAGCGTGCAGCGGCTGGATCGAAACCGGCTGCGGCACAACCTGAATACGGTCAGAAATGCCCATTTCCTTCATTTTGTCACGACCGGTGAATTCGTTCAGCACAACCGCATCCGCTTCCCCCTCGAGAACCATCTCGAAGCAATCAGCCGGGGTCGACGGCACCAGAACTTCGATCTTGCCGTCTGTCATCCAGTTGCGGCCGTTCTCGTTGAAGATAGAGGTGTCATACCCCTGCGGGCGGCAGATTTTCAGGCCAAAGATGTCCTCATCGTTTTCAAAGGTCACCGGGCGCGAAGCGTCCGCAAACA
Source organism: Tritonibacter multivorans (assembly GCF_001458415.1). Classification (GTDB taxonomy): domain Bacteria; phylum Pseudomonadota; class Alphaproteobacteria; order Rhodobacterales; family Rhodobacteraceae; genus Epibacterium; species Epibacterium multivorans. The sequence continues at coordinate 108,254 of NZ_CYSD01000021.1, forward strand.
TCAGAGCAAGGATTTCAAAGATCGGGTCGGAAAAACGGAAGTTCTGGCAACGATCATTGTCGGGCAGCGCTTCACAATTCGGGCGATACCAGGGGAACCCGACGTCCAGCAGCGCGTTTGCCAGCAGCGGATCGTCATGCGCGGTCCAGAGGTCAACCCAATGGATTGCATAGCCCTGCTGCGGGTTAGCTTCGGCCATGGCGACGTTGATCACATCAACCAGCATGCCACCATTGTGCAGCTCTTTGCCGGTAAAGGGCTGGAAGTCATCACCGGTCAGCAGGTTCACTTTTTGACGCACAGAGGCATTGCCTGCAGTGATCTGAACCGGCTGCGCAGCAACAGGTTCGGCAGTGATCGCGCGCCCACCCGGCAGCCCCGTCGGCAAGCCGTTCAGACAGGCCAGTTTCAGCTTCATGCCGACCTGGATGGCCGAGGGCTTGGGACCGATCTGATCAAGGTTGCCATTGTGGATCACCGACCACATGCCCGCATCTTTGTATTGCGCATCCGCAATCACCGAGAGGCTGTCGCCCGGCTGAACGGTGTAAATACCACCGCAGGTGTCGGCTGCCGCACCGGTGGCGGTGAAAGCCGACAGCCCAAAGGCAGCGGCTACAACGAGGTTCTTCATGACTTCCCCCTGAAGGTTCTTTTTGTCGTGCTATTTATGATCCACCCGAGGCGCGCGAACTTGTCTGGCAGGACAAGGACACGTCGCCCCAGATGCTGAGACTATTTGTGAAGTGAGTGGGCGTGCGGCTCTGGCCTTATTGCGCGATGAACAGGCTAAGGATGGATTGCGTGTCCACGCGGCCAGTGCCATCGATCAGGCCCGCAGGCACGGCGATTTCACCTTTGGCATAGGCATCGTTAACCAGCTGATCAATGTATCCTTCGGACTGGCCTTGCGAAACTGCGGTCACCACCATGCTGTAAAGTGCGGACACCGCGGCCTCATCCGCTGCGGATTGCGCGGCCGTGGGGGCTGCGGCATCAGCAGTGCCCTGTCCGCGCAGAGCGGCAAGCGTGCCCGCCGTCATTTTGGCGATCATTTTATCGCTGTCGGACATCTCTTCCACGGCTGGGGTCGCCGTTTCGGCCGCCACAGGTGCAGCAGCAGCCACAACCGGCTCCGCCGCTTTGGGTTTGACGGTTGTAATGTCCACGGGGCTCGTCACTGGTTTCACCGGAGCCGCGTCTGCAGCTGTGGTTGAGCCTGTGGCTTGCGCCTCAGTGTCTGATCCGCCGCCCATCTGCAGGGCGACAACACCCAGACCGACGACCAATGCGCCAACCGCGGCCACCACCATCAACGGGCGGTTGCTTTTCTGTTCCGGTGCAGTCTTTGCCGGTGACCCAGGGTGTTGCACCGCTTTGGGCGACTGCTGGATCTTTGCCTGTTTCGGGAACGGCAGAGCCGCACCGTCGGAGGCCGGCTTGGCCCCGGCTTTGGAGGCCTGACCGCCCTGAGCCGGAACGGCCGCAAGCGGTGTTGCTGATTTGACCTGCGGCGCTTTATTGCGCTCCACCGCGACGCTCTGGACATTGGCAGATGCCCCAGAGGTCTGGCCTTTGACCGCCACTTTCAAATTACCAGAGGCCGAGATTGCCTCGATTTTGGTGGTTTTACTTTGCGGTTTTTCGTTGATCGCGTTTTCCACGATTTTTGGTTTTTTCTGCTGCATCAATGCCCCCCCGGAATGTGACTTGTCACAGTTCTAAACGCCAAATAGAAACTCTTTGAATTTAGTAACCATTTGTTAACTATCGGTCCGATGCCTGTCAACATATTGTGGGATTCTAACAAGTTCCCCATAGGATATCTGCCATAGCTCGCAGCATTAGTTAACAAAGCCCTAACAATCCAAAGGGTTACCCGCTGCACGCTGCGCGTTCTGGGGGCTTTCCTCGCTTTGGTGCGATATTTCCGGGTCAATATGACAGAAAATCAGCGCAAATCCTGAGGGGCTCGCCCCGAGAATTGCGCTAAATGCAGCGGCTGACCGATGGGTTTCTGCCCGGCGGCCAAATCATATGACGCAAAGGGCGCGACAGCCGCTGCCCCACCTGCAAACAAGCCCATTCGGCGCGACCCAAACCGGGAAACCGCATTTTCCACAGCCGCCGTTGGTGCAACGCCTGCTGTAGACGGCCCTGCGGCAGGGGCCATGGCCCCCGCAGCCCAAACAAATGCGCCAGCATCAACAATTGCAGATCCAGCGCCAATGCAAACCGTGGATGGGCGGCCTTGGCCCGCAACCACGCCCAGTCAAGCGGCGCGTCTTCCTCCTGCATTTGCGCGGCCAGAACCAGCAAATAGCGCAGATTGCTGGCCCCGCTGATCAAGGCCGTGTGGTGCAGCATGTCGTGGCTGATATTGATCAAGAACCGCAAGCTTGCATCTGGCACCCACATGCGCGCGCCATCCCGTGTAACCAGCTGTAGACGTGAAGGCGCGCCCAGACCGCCGCTCGGCGGCAAGTTCCAGTCCTCTTCGTCCAGAAGCACGGAAATTCGACGTGGCAGGCTTGCGTGCATATCGAGGCTGGCAACAGCCCCCTGACGCCAGAAACTGCCCGGAGAATGCGCATCTTCGCTGTCCTCCAGAGCTGCAAAACCCATCTCGGCCAGCACCTCTTGCCCTTTGGCCAGATCCTCCGGGGCAAGGATCATATCAATGTCAATCATCACCCGTGGAAAGCCCGCGGGGTCCGACCGGGCAGCCATATCAGAGGCCCCTTTGATCAGTGCAGGCACAATCCCCGCGGCGTTCAAGGCTGCGACCACCTCGCAGGTAAGCGTCCACATTTGCCGGTTGCGGCTGCGGGTCGCGGTTTCGAGTGTTTCAAGGTAGGCCTCGGCATCGGCATCCGCCTGCACGTCGCTTGCGGCAAGGCTGCGACTGAGAAAGGCCGCCACGAAATGCTCATTTGCAGTGTTGACCAGTTCGAACCAATCCAAATTGCCGCTAAAGTCGCCATTGAGGCAGGCCGCCAGCCGTTCTGTCGCAGAGCGCCCCATTACGCCCCCTGCGCCCATTCTGGAAACTGGTCATCTGGCATCGGCTCCTGATCTCCCCTGTCCGCCAACGCCATGAGGGTCGACACGGCTGGGTCCAGATCACTGTAGCGAAACGCAAAGCAATGCGCCTTGTCCAGACAGGCCGCAAGGGCGCGGAACTCCGCCGGGTCGAGCTCTTCCGTGCCGGACCAAGAGGCCGCAATCATGCGCGACAGCACCTCCGGCACGTCAAGAGGCGTCACCTCTGGCTGCGCGACCGGGCCCGGCACACGGTCCAGAAAAACCACCCATCTTACTGGCAGCGCGGCAGAGGCAATATCCCCCTCCCCACCAGAGAGCGGCAGATACCGCACATGCTGCGCGTCCGGGCGCAGGTAACTGCGGGCCGCTTCTATCTGGCCCGCCAGTGGCCACCCCTCATTTGACGTATCCTGCCCCGAAAACAGGGCCCAGGAACCGGTTTTCAAAGTCGCCGGAAAAGGCACGGCCTGCACGGCACCATCCCACCCCAACAGCGCAAGGTCATCCCCACACAGGTGGCAGCCCGCACGGGCCAATGACATCGCCAAGGTGCTTTTCCCCGCTCCGGGGTCGCCAACAATCAACATGGCAGCGGGTGCCTGTGTTGCGGTCCGCACCGCAACCACAGCGGCATGCAGCAACAGAGGGTCGATAAGATCGAGGAGCACATCGGTCAGCGCCAACTTCAAAAGCGGCGCCACCGCATCCGCACGCCCCAGGCGCGGGTCGCCCCCGCGCGCAGCCACACAGCCGCCGTCCTTATGGCGGGAAACCGTGATCCAGGCCTCTGTTGGTGTGGCGCCTTCGAGCCACGCGGCCTCTGGCACAGTGACATGCGCGTAGATCGGCGCAAGTTCTTGGAAAAATTCATCATCCGAATAGCAGAGACCAATTCTGAAACCCGCCATGTCAAGGATCTGAACATGCGCAACGGCACAGTCTTCGCCCCCAACCTGCAGCGGCTCCAGCGCGCCCGCGACGGTGAGATCTTCAAGGGTCGGATCCGGCAACACCGCAGAGCCCGCATTCCGATACACGCCACACTGAAGGCGTGGCCAAACGGCTGCCACCTCCGCGCTGAGGGCTAAGAGGGACTGTTTCTCGGGAAGAAATAGATAGGACACGCCTTTTATTGCCGTCAATTCGGCATGCGGCGCAGGAACAAGAAGGGTCTGCATGAACAGCCTCGACCAAGATCAAAGAATACCAAAACCAGATTAGACAGAATTCAAAACGCGCAACGAGACCCGGCTTCGCACCACCGGATCCCGTCGTTCATTGGTGACGTCAATCAGGCTCTGTACTTCCGACGCTTGCGCTTCACGATTCTGCGGATTTTCTTGATCTTCTTCTTGCGGCGTTTGCTGTGGCCGCCCCCGGAGCGCATGAAGTTCGATGCATCGGCATCTTTGGTGGTCGACAGCAGCACAACAAGCGCGGCCGGCGTGGCGGCTGCGAATCTGCCAGCCTTGGCCAAAAGGGCGCGCCGCTCTGGGGAATCTGGTTTATCTATGAGGTCTTTATCGTGTTCGGACACTGGGAAATCCTCCAATCATTAACCATAATACTTTGCGAAACTTTCACAAAAACATCAAGGTCACATACAACCCAAACGGGAGCCACTCCAGTTTCGGGAACGCTAACACGGGCTTAAGGCCATGCAAAAAAACATTTTTTTATTCCCATAACGAATTCTTGTGCCACCCTATAGGGGCGCGACGAAAACTGTGGTATTCAATTGATTAATATTGGCATGGTTCGCCAATTTTTGTTCCCGGATTGTCCGGTTTGTTTGTTTAAGTGGTGTACGTGGTTTCATGGTGAACAAAGTGAGGGCCGGCACTGTCGGCGCCAGCGTCCGCAATGTCGGATGGGCCTACGCGTCTTTTTTCTGCACCAAGGGGCTGAATCTGGCCTCTGTTGTCATTCTCGCTTGGTATTTGGACCCGGCGGAATTCGGCGTTATGGCAATTTGCCTTGCGGTAATGAGTTATCTCGAAATCATCTCGCAGTTTGGCATGGGGTCGGCGCTCATCTCCGCTCAGGAGAAGATCGAGGAAACCGCCTCCGCCGTGTTCATTGGCGGGCTGACGTTCTCCCTGTTGTTACTCGCCCTGTTATGGCTCACCGCCGCACCAGTGGCCGCTTGGTACGGTGACGCACAGCTGGCGGACCTGCTGCCGATCATTGGCTTTGCGCTGGTGGTACATGCGCTGACCACGGTGAATACCAGCTTTCTGTACCGCGAACTGAAGCTCAAACAGAAGCTTCTGCCTGACACGGCCAAGGGCCTGTGCAAAGGGGTGGTGGCCATCACACTGGCCCTGCTAGGGTTTGGCGTGTGGTCTCTGGTTCTGGGCCATTTGGCCGGTGCGGTTGCCGCCACGCTTGTGACGTGGTGGGTGCGCCCCTGGTGGCCCAGCAAATGGCCAGACCTTGCAACCTTCCGCTATATCTTTGGCTTTGGCGGCCACCTAATCGGGGCGCAGACCATCAATGCAACGCCGCGCCTGCTGGACAATCTGCTGGTGGGCAAAATCCTTGGCATGCAGGCGCTGGGGATCTATTCGCTGGCGTTCCGCATTCCCGAACTTGGCATCAAGAGCTTTACCAATGTGGTGGGGTCGGTGCTGCATCCGGTGATGTCCCGCCTGCAGTCGGATCGGGCAGAGCTTGTGGCCTATTACTATGGGGCACTGAAGTATTCGGCCCTGTTGATGTTTGGCGCGGGCGCTGGCATCGCGGTGATGGCAGAACCCATGGTGCATCTGCTGTACCCGCCAAAATGGTACCCGATGATCGAGATCATGCAGCTGATCGCCGTCGCCTTTGCCATTGGAACGATCAATATGGTTCCGGGCAATGTGTTCAAGGCGCTCAACCGCACCGATCTGATGTTCAAGGTTTCGCTGATCAACCTGCCGTTCTTCCTGATCCTGCTGTGGCTTGCTGTGCCGCATGGGATTGTGGCCGTGGCAATGGTGCAGCTGGCGCTGGCGGTGATCCGGTTTGTGCCGAACTACCTGCTGCTGCGCCGGGCGATCGACATCACCGCCCGCAGTACATTTGCCGCGCTATTGCCCGGCGCAGTCAGCGCCCTGTCCGGCGCGGCCGCCGGCTTGGTGATCCTGCATTCTGGTCTTAGCGCCGAAAGCGCATTATCGCGCCTGCTGTTCACCGCCCTTGCCTTTACGCTGGCCTATCTGTGCGTTGCAGCACTCACCGCGCCAGAGGCCACAAGCGCGATCCTAAAGCGTCTGAGCCGTAGGTTCAGCAAATCCAACAAACCCCCAAAAGGATCACCCGCCCCCCAGTCACCCTCCTCGAACCGCGCGAAGGCGGCGCGAAACTGATGGGGGCGGCTGGGCTGCAGAAAACACAAAAGGCGGGCATCGCCGGCCCGCCTTCTGCTTCTGTTTTATGTCTGCGCCAAGGCCACCCTCATCCCGAGGCCGACCGCATGGCGCGGCGCGCCTTAGGCCAGCAGCGCGTCTGCGAACAGCTCAATGCTGTCGATCCGCAGCGGCTCGCCACCATCGGCATAGCCCTGCAGGACAATGGCGTCACCGGCGGCGATCTGGATGTCCTCGATCACGTGGCGGGCCAGGCTGTCCTTGGAGGCCAGGTTCTGTTCGGTTTCGGCGTTCCAGGTCCAGGCATCCACGACCTCGCCGCCAACGACAACCTCGAGGAAGCTGGCGCCATCGGCCTCATCAAAGTAATCGATCGCGATGTCATAGATGCCGGTCTCACCTTCAAAGAAGGTCGACGCAGTGCCTTCGCCACCGCCTTTGACGCGGATCACGTCACCACCAGAGGCATGACCGTTGGATTCAATCCGGAAGCCATCCTCGAGCAGCAGAGATTCTGCTTCGATCTTGATCGGGTCAATATCGACACCGCTTTCAAAGGTGTCTTCACCCATGACTTCACCAACCAGCTGCGGACGCAGGTCAACATAATCCACACGCAGCGGCTCTTTGCCCTGGCCTTTGCCAACAAGGGTGACGGTGTCGCCTTCGTTGATCTCAACCCCCTCAATAACCCGCTCAGTCAGGGTTTTGTTGTTTGCCAGATCAGACCCGAGGTCCTTGTTCCACTTCCAAGAGTCGACAGCCTTGCCGTTCACCAGCACCGAAAGCTCGGCTTTGCCGTCGTTTTCATCGAAGTAACCGATCACAAGATCATAGGTGCCACTGGCGCCATCAAAGGCCAGCTCGGCCTCCCCTGCTTTGGTGCCTTTGACCTGCAGGACATCATCACCAGAAGCTGCGTTGTTGCTGGACTCAAAGAAGCCCTCGATGATTTTGAAATCTTCGGCTTCAACCCGCATCGCAGAGCCAGAAGAGCCAGTGCCGGAAGAGCCAGAGCCAGCGGACCCAGAAGACCCGGTGTCGTCGGACGACCCGCTGTCGGAGACACCACCTGCGCCAGTGTCAGAGCCGCCGGACCCTGTGTCGGTCGGCGTCTCAACCGGTGCCGTGGCAACATCACCGTCGATCAAACCGTTGATGTAGTCTTCGATATTGGAAATACCGTCACCATCCGCATCGCCGTGAGCGTCGAATTTGTTCGGGTTGGTACCCATGGTCTTTTCAACCGCATCCGGGATACCGTCTTTGTCGCTGTCCTTCGGCGCGGCGACGTTTTTGCCAAAGTCGTAACCGCCAACCTGATCCGGGCTGTCGATAATGCGCCCTGTGCCATCTTTGACAGACTGGATGATCCGCTCGTCCACGTCGTTCAGCTCCGGGTAGCGCGCACCGGCGTTGGACAGAACATGGTCCACCACCTGCGACGACGGCAGGACGGTCACATTGCTCGGCTCGAACACATATTTGTTTTTGATTTTGGACGTCGCGCCACCGTCAACTTCGGCGATGTTGTCTTCGAGGTAGTAAGCGGTGCCGGCCTCAGGGGATTTCAGCTGGATCGCCGCGCGACCCGCCGAGTCCTTACCCGCAATATAAGCGTTGCCGATGATATGCGCGGTGGTGCCTTCGTGGCCAAGCAAGCCATTGGGGCCGTAGTTGTAGACAACGTTGTTGATGAACTCGATCTGCTTGGAGTCATCCTTTACGGTCATATTGCGGAATTCATTGTGCGCAATCAGGTTGCCAACAATGGTGACATTCTCTGCGCCATCACCAACCAGCAGACCCATGGAGTGGTCGCCTTTGGAGTGAATAGAGCTCTGCAGAGCTTCGGCCATAATGTTGTTGGAAATGGTGACGTTCTGGGCGCCGTACCAGACAGTGACCAGCTCATCGATGGACCAGCTGAAGGAGTTGCTGTCAACGATCACGTTTTTAACGGTGTGAGAGCTGGACCCGATGGACAGACCATCGCGGTTGTCGGGGGTGTCACCATCGCCGTCGCCGGGACGGAACTGCATGCCGCGAACGATGACGTTGTCCTCGACGATGCGCAGCTTCGCACCTGTGACTGTGACACCATTGGGCGAGGTCTGACCAGCGATGGTCACATCGCCATTCACCTTGATCATATCCTTGAGGTTGATCTCACCGCTGACGTCAAAAACAACGATCCGAGGACCGTCCTGTTGTTCCAGCGCCCAGCGCAAGGACCCCTTGCCGGAGTCGTTCAGGTTGGTGACATGGATGATTTCGCCGCCTCGACCGCCGGTGGTTTCAGCGCCAAAGCCTTCTGCACCGGCGAAGGCAAGGTCTGCTGCGTTGGTGGTGGTGCTCATGGGTTATCCTTTTCTCGATACTGGCGGTTTTATCCGCCCGGCCTCCTGGCCTCGACTTTGACACGGGTCTTCTGCCCGCCAAGTCGCTCGTTGGGTTTCGCGTTCGGTTTTACGGTCGCTTATGCGTATGTAAGTGCGTTCGGGTTGGTGTTTCGGTTTGTGTATTCGTCTGTGGTTTCGGGTTTCGCGTTCGGGGTTGCGTTCATCCAATCGCCACCACGCAGTTGGTTTGCTGCGCCGCGGCTTCCGGAGTGCGTCCTACACTTCATCCAAGAGATTTGGAAATTACTAATCAGCGGAATTAGACCACAGTTGGGCGGAACCTTGCCACTTTGTGCCAGATTCACGGTTTCGGGGGCAAAACTGAGCGAAATCGCGCTTTTTGTCGGCAATACGCTGCCAGATTTACGATATGTGATCACATTTTTCACCAGTGAGAGGTTGGCACAAATGTACAAAAACAAAAGTTTTGAAAACTTCACCCTAGGTCAACAGCCGTCGCTGCGCCCGACTCAAAGGGGGCTGTCATGAGCAAGATTCGAATTTTGGCCCTGACCAAATCGACCGGCGGGATCGCGTTTTACAACAAAATGCTGTTGTCGGCCTTGGACGCCGAGTTGTTCGAAAGCCACACCATCTGCTTTTCCGAAAACGCCGAAACCTATGCCGCTGGTCTGCGCGAGGCAGGGCTGAGTGCTGAAACCTGTGCAATGGACCGCTATCGGATTAATCCGGGTGGGGATCTGCGGGCGCTGCAACATGTCCGTCGTGTCGCAAAAGAGCGCCAAGCCGACATTCTGATCTGCCATGGCAGCAAAGCGGGCTTCATTGGGCGCGCGGTTGGGCTCTTGGACGGGATCCCGGCAATCTATCGTCAGGCCTCCATGCCGTTCCTGCGTCGTGTGCAGGGAAAGAAGGCCCCTTATTATTGGCTGCTCGAACATCTTGCCGGGCGACTGGGCGGCACGCTTGTCGCCATCACAGAACACGCACGCCGCGAAACCCGCGACCGCAATGTGGTCAAGGACCGCGCCATTCGGGTGATCCGGACAGGCATAGACACGGACCGCTTCCGCCCAAATGGCCTACGCCAAGAGGTCGCAGCGGAACTTGGGCTCGACCCGGCGCGCCCCATTGTGGGCTGGCTGGGTCGGTTTGAACCGCAAAAAGCGCCAATGGATTACGTCGAGGCCCTGCTGCAGGTCGCCCCGCGCCACCCGGATGCACAGTTTGTGATGGCCGGTGAAGGGCGCCTGCGTGGCGAGGTTGAGGCCCTGGCCACATCGGGCCAGCTACCCGCGAATGTGCAGTTGCTGCCCTGGCAAGCCGATCCCGCGCGCGCGTTTCAGGCCATGGATGTCTATGCGCTCAGCTCCCTATGGGAGGGGCTGCCGCTGACTCTGCTCGAGGCAATGGCCTGCGGCTGCGCTCCGGTTTCCACCACCGTGGACGGCTGCGCCGAAGCCATTGGCACCGACGGCGCCGGTATTTTGGTCCCGCCCGCAGACCCCGCCGCAATGGCGGTCGCGCTGGACCGGATGCTTTCGGACGCTGATTTCCGCCAAAGCTGTTCGGACGCCGCCCGCGCAAGGGTGCTGCAACTGTTTGACCGCCGCCGCATGGTCGGCGAATGGGAAGCCCTGCTGCGCGAGAAAGCACGCCCTGATGCGCATGCCTTGCCGGTTGCCCCCAAACGCGCACTGCATCCGCTGCCGGAACAGCAGGCGCAGCCGATGAAGATCTGCATGGTGATTTCTTCCTACCACCCCGTGGTGGGCGGGGCCGAAAAACAGCTGGCGCAGTTAGCGCGGCTGATGGCGGATCAGGGGCATCACCTGCGGATCATAACCCGTCGCTACCCCGGCCTTGCACCGTTCGAGGTGATCAATGGCATCGAGGTCGAGCGGATTGCCTGCTCGGGCCCCAAACCCATAGGGGCTGCGCGCTTCCTGTTTGGCGCTGCCGCCGCCATCCGCCGCTTTGGCCCGGATGTGATCCACTGCCATTCGACTTTCAGCCCAACCCTTGCCGGGCTTTTGGGGCGGATGATGACCGGACGCCCTCTGCTGGCCAAACCAATGTGCAGCGGCGAGGTCGCCTCGGTCTGCGGGAAGATGGGTGGCAGCATCCGGCAACGGGCCATGGCAACCTATGTCGATGGCTTTGCCGCGGTCAGCCGCGAGATCGAAACAGAACTGCGCGCGCATGGCATCGCGCCGCAGAAGATCCTGCCCATTCCAAATGGTGTGGACACCCGGACGTTTTCTCCCTGCCCCAATGCTGCAGAAGACAACGCAGCCAAAGCCGCACTGCGCCAAGAACTTGGTCTGCCAGCTGGCCCTTTGGTGCTTTTTGCCGGTCGGATCGCGCGGCAGAAGCGCCTGCCTTTGCTGCTCGAGGCCTGGCCGGACGTGCTGGCCGCCTGCCCCGAGGCGCGTTTGCTGATCGCAGGCGCTAACCGTCAGACTGCGGCAGGCCACAATGCAGGTAGCGGCGACGCCGACAGCGTGCCCGAAGCGCTTTTGACCCAGCCCGGCGTTATCCGGCTGGGACATGTGGATGACATGCCATCATACTTGCGGGCCGTTGATGTTTTTGCCTTGCCCTCGGACCGCGAGGGGCTCTCTAATGCGCTGCTCGAGGCCTGCGCCTCGGGGCTTGCGGTGGTGGCTTCAGACGTTGGTGGCACCGAAGATGTGATCGAGAACGGCATCAATGGGCGGCTCTTTGCTCCCGGAAATCGGGCTGCGCTGGCCCAAGCCTTGATCGATCTTGTGCAATCACCCGAAAGCTGCCGCCGGCTTGGCGCAGCCGCACGGCGCACCATGATCGCGCATTACGATATTCGCATCACCGCGCAACGGCTGCTGGCCGCTTACAGTGACCTGAAGCGACCGCCCACTCCGGAGCGGGGAACACGCGACCAGCATGCACCGCGCCACACACCGCAACATGACGGGGGAACACGCTGATGCACGCCATGGACCAAACATCCCCCCACCACCAACAGGAGCACAGAATGGACCATCGTACTGCTTCGTCTTCGGGCCCGATCTTTATCCTTGGATTGCAGCGCGGCGGGACCAATCAGCTCCTCAATATCCTGCGCTCGCACCCCGACACGATCTGGCCTGACGGGGAACTGCACGAGGTGCTGCGCCCCAAATGGGGCGGTCTGCGCGCGCCGGGACCGTTTCTGCGCCAGACCATGTGGTATCTGCCGTTCTTGATGCGGCAGGGCGATGTCCTAAGCCCGCGCCGCCCGCCAAACGGCAACCAGCAGCCCCTGCCGCAGGGGTTGCGCCGCCGCATGGCGCGCAGGCTGGAACAGGAATGCGCCCGCAACGCCCGCGAGGTCGCCCGGTTCCGGGGCGCAATGGCCGAAGAAGGCTACGCGCCAACACGCGCGCCTGCCGAAGGGGAGACACCGCGTATGGTGGTCAAACTTGTGAACTATAATGTCGGCCTTGCGCAGGACCTTCTGCGGATCTACCCCAATGCCCGGTTTGTTGGCATCATCCGCGAAGCCGAAGGGATCTGCGAAAGCATGATCTCGCGCGGGATGAGCCCCGACGTGGTGCTGCCGCTGTATCAATATGTGGCACGCGAGCTTTTGGCGCTGCGGTCTGCGGGTTTCCCGGTTCTTTTGCTGCGGTTCGAGGACATTATCGCCAATATCGCAGCCAGCACACGCGCCGTCTACGATTGGTGCCATCTGGATGCGACGGCCGTGTCTGGCCTCTGCTTACAGGACAAGACCCGCGTCACAGACACCAAAGGCAATGTTGTCGGCATGCGCAAAGTGGACGCGTTTTATGACCTCGACAGCGCCGCAAAACACCTGCGCCGTGATGTAAACAGCGCCGCCAAAGCCCGGCTGCCTCAGTCCCTGCAACAAGAGATCGCCACACGATGCGGCCCTCTGATGCAGCAACTTGGGTATTCCAGCGACACCGCGCCCCCAGATGGCCCCGCGCCGTCTGGCATCCAACCGGCCTGAGGGGCAGGCCACAGGATTTAGATATGCCAAACGCCAATCCCACGCTAGCGGGGCTGGCTCTTACTTCCCGGACCTGAAAGGCCGCTTGCGTCTCCCTGGACGCCAGCGGCCTCTTTTTGTTGAGAGTGTTGATGCAATAACTGCGATGGACAGCCCCCAAAGGTTTAGCTCACCCGCATGTCTCCTGTTAGCAGCAGGCTGGGAACAGGGGCTGTCTCGTCCTCTCCCTCCTCGGACATATCGCCCTCTTTGGGCGGCGGCAGTGTCGCCAGAACCACCCCGTCGGCTTCGATTGCCATCACCAACACGATCCACAGGAACCGCGGGTAGGCATCATGCAGAAATGCCATCCCGGTGAGATACCCCAAAAGACCCGCGCCAAAGGCCGCCATTTGCAGCGCCAAACGCCGATCGCCTGCCGCATGGGCAATCCTATTTGCACGCCACACCCCACGCGCCGCCGCCGCCAAAAATCCAAGGAAGAACATCAGACCAATCAGCCCCTGCTCCGTGAGCACCTCTAGATAAAGGGAATGGGTCGAACGTCCCTCACCCCGGAAAATCAGCCCCTTTTCCAGCGCAATATCCTGATAGAGCAAATTGAAGTTGCCCGCGCCCACCCCCATCCAAGGGTAGCTGCGAAAAATCTCGGCGGCGACAGTCCAGCTGGCAAGCCGCCCTTCGGTGCTTTTGTCGACCCCTTCCTCGCTCACCAGCGAACCAAGGGTTGCGAGACGTTCAAACGCCTCATCGCCGATGAAAAAGCTCGCCGCAATCACCACAAGGATCGAGGCCACAACAGCCCCCACCTTCTGTCCCCGGCTCAGCTGAGCAAACAGCACACACAGCCCGACACATAGCGAAAGAATCCCCCCACGCGATTGGGTTGCCAGCAATCCAAAGAACAGCAGCGCACAGGTCAGCCCCCAAAGCGTCACCCCCCGCGTGTTGCGCGCCTCCAACAGCTGCGCCAATGCCAGCGGGATGCAGAACACCACCACAACGGCAAAGAAATTCTCGTCCTCAATCGGCCCGGCAAAACGGCCATTGTATTCGCCAAACCGGGCAAACAGCCAGAACGCCCCCGGCAGATCGACGCCCAGCACCTGTATCAGCCCCAGCCCGCAAATGAAGGCAACCGTCAACGCGGCTGACGCCACAACCACCTGAAATCCGTTTCGATAATTCAGAAAAGCCAGCGCAAGCAGTGCGACAATGGCATCTTTTAAGAAATCCGAGCAATCCTTGAGCGTTTTGCTCCAGTCATCCGCCGCATAGGTGGCCCCAAACAGCTTCAATCCCAAAAGCCCGCAGAAAAACCAAAGGCTCAGCCAGCCAACATAGGGGCGATCTCCCCAAAACATCAGCCGCACAATCAGCAGGGCCATCATCCCCGGCGCCGCCAGCTTGGCCACCGAAGGCGCGCCGAACCCAAGGATCAGATTGGACGACAGATTCGATACCGTCATCACAATCAGCAACGACAAAGCCACCAACGGATAGCGCAGCGTGAGCGCACAGAGGCCACCAAACAGCACCAGTGCCAGTAGTTTATCAAGCGACGAATCCCCAATCGCCAACGCAGCCCCGGCGGCCAATACGCCCAGCCCAAGGAGCATGAACCTTTCCCGCATCTGTTCAGTGCTTCCAAACACGACGGCGCTCCCTACTGCGGCGACCGGCGCTTTTGCAGCCGATTGCCAATAGTGATGCGCAGACCGTTGATCATGCCCTTGCGCCGCATTTTATGAAGGATCGATCGCAGACCGTCCGCCCCCGTCAGCATCTTGCGCGCAAGCGGGCTCATCGGGCGGTAGCGCCGCGCCAGCTCGGCCTTGTAGGGCGTGTCGTGATCCGTGATCCAAGGAAAGGTGATTTCTTCAATCCGGCGCTGCAACGTCGGCGGCATTGTCTGCCGGTATTTTTGAATGTTCTTCGCATCGATAAAGCGTTTACCCCGCGCCCCGCCGATGTTTTCAGATGGCACGCTGAGCGTCGTCATCTCTGCCTCGAAGGCGCGATCAATAAACGTTGAAACCCGGCGCAGTTCAGTTTCGGGATCCGCAACCAGCTGTTCATAGAACACACGCAAATAATCGCGGCCGAGCGCCTTTGCCCCCTGCTCTGCCGCGGCCATGTCTCGGGCCCATTTTACCGCCGTGCGCAAAGGGTTATGCCCCCAGGCCGCCTTGGCGCTCAGGGCGACATCCCGCGGATCGCGCACAATGTGGACGAACCGTGCGGCCGGAAAAATCCGCTTCAGAAGGTCCATTTCCAAAACGTAAGACGGCGTCTTGTCGCCCCAGATTGGCCCCTCGCCCGCCGCTGCATCCTCGCCGTAAAACCGCAAGATCACCTCGAACGCATCGCTCCAATTGCGCGCCTGTTCGAGGTGCTGAAAATCCCGTCGCGTCATCACCGGACGGCCCTGGCTTTGGCAGTAAATCTGAAACGGCAGTTGATCGAAATCGATAAAAAGTGCGTCCAGATCTGCCTCAAAATGCTCCGGCTGACCGCCGTGTTTCTGAAAGAGATAAGGGATAAAATGAGATTCCGGATCACAGAGATTGACCAGCGAATTTCGGTTCAACAAACTGCGCAACAGTTTGGTGCCGCTGCGGGGACTCCCCACGAGGAACAAAGGTCCAGAAAAAACGTGCATAACGACTGTGCACCCACAAAACAGGCCCGACACTTCGGGCGTACCACTTAAAAACACTGCCTCCAGTCTAGGCGACAGTTTTTCAAAATGTAAAGTTCCATCCGAAAAAATCTGAGTTCTGCGGCTGCCTTATTGCCGGATCGGGAATCCGGTGCTACGCTCGATTGTGTTGTGTTTTCGAGTGTTATGTGTTTAGGAGCTGAGCTTTGGACCAGCCAATTCGTTTTTCGTGGAAATTCGTTCGCATCACCCTAGCCGTCGCCATGTGCGTGTTTCCGGTGCTTGCATTTTACGTCCTTTCCAAAGCGCCCAATTTCGAGGCGCGATCGCTTATCCTCTTCCAACTTGGGCGAGAATTCATTTACGTCCCCGATGCCGAAGGCTCGGGGGTCAAGGCGCCGAACCCCGGTGACTTTCAGGGCGTTGTAAACGCGGAAATGCTGCTTCTCGACAATCCGGAGCTGAACCGCGAAGCGCTGGAAAAGGTCGGAATTCAAAGGGTTTTCCCCGGACTTCCCGAGGATGAGAATGCGATTCGTCAGGCCGTTTTGTGGTTTCAGGCTGCAACGCGGGTGGAATTGATCACCGGATCTTATGTGGTCAAAGTGGCCGTCCGCCACGAAGACCCCGAGATCGCGGCAGAACTGACCAATACCCTGACCAATGCCTTTCTGGAACGCCGCCGCCGCCTTCACGCCACCCGTGAAAGCGCCAATTTGCGTGTCCGCCTGCAAGCGGCCACAACGCAGGAAGGCGAAATCACCCGACAGCTTTCTGTGCTGCTGGGCGGTCTTGATCCACAGTTTGTGGCGACAGACCTCGATAAAACCTCTGAAGATCAGGCCAATCTTGCGCGTCTTCTGCGGGATTCCCGCACCAAGCTCGCCGCGCTCGAGGCCCGTCGCCAACTCTACCAGAAACGGTTTGGAACGGGCGATCAGATGCTGGAAACTGAAATCGAGATCCGCGAAGAACTGGCCCGTGTGGATTACATCGAACGCGCCATGGTCGCAAACCGCAGCAAGATGGAGCATCTGTCCAAACTGATGCCGGCAATGCGCCCTCTGATCGAACTGCGGGACCAACAGGCCGAACGCATTGCGGGGCTGCAACTGCGTCTGCGCGACAGCGAAGCACTGAGCCAGGGCACCTCGGAGGGCAATGTGCGCGTGATCGAAGCCGCGGTTGCACCGCTGCGGTCCACCTCTGCGCCGCGGCGGGTTCAATTGGCGATTGTCATGGTTGTTTCACTGCTGGCTGGCTTGTCCGTTGCGGGGTTCAATGCGCTGATCACGCACAAGGAAACCACCCCGCGCACGCCCGGCCCGCAGACGCGCAGCCGCGAAGGGGCTCCGTCATCGCCAGCCGGTCGCAGCAAAGTGCCCTCGGAACGGGTGAACCTGATGCGCCACCGCGCGGTCGGCCAGGACCGAAGCTAACAGCCATTCGCCGCTCTGGTTCACGTGAAGCAGTCCCGCCGCTGACACACAGGCGCGGGACTGCAGGCGGAAAGAGCCCCCAGCGAGGAGGATCCCAAGATGAATACCCCTTCACCGGCAGCGCCTCTGCGGCTTGCCTATGTGATTGATACTTTGGTCACCGGCGGCGCGGAACGGCTTGTGGTGACTTTTGCCAAAGCGGTGGAAGACCGCGCCGACATTCAGTTGACGGTCATTGTTCTGAACGGCCAAAAGACCCCATTTATGGAAGAGATTCAGGCAACCCGCACCGAGGTTGTCTGCCTTCCCGGCAAAAGCCTCATTGATCCGCGCCGGTTCTTGCGCGTGGTGGCAGCGCTGCGACGGCGGCGGATCGAATTTGTCCATGCGCATCTGATTACATCCACGGTTGTGGCAGGGTTCGCCGCGCGCCTGTTGGGCATTCCGTTTGCCACGACAATCCACAATGTCAAAGCCAGCACCGCCCGTGTCAGCCGCGTGCGCGGCACCCTATACCGCGCGGTGCTTGCCCTGCCCGGCATTACCCGCATTGCGGTTGGTCAAGCCGTGGCGGATGCGGCCCAAGCCGATACGGGCAACCGCCCCTGTCTTGTCGTCCCCAATGCGGTGGCGCCAGAAGCGGCGCTGACGGATGCCCAGCGCGTGACCGCACGAGCCGCCCTGCGTGCAGAGCTTGGCTTTGACCAGCCCGGCGCACAGATGGTGCTCGCTGTGGGGGCGGTGATCGGGCAGAAGGCCTATGACGACATGCTAACGGCGTTTGCCAAAGTGGCCGCAGAAGCCCCCCAAGCGCGCCTGATGATCGCGGGCAAAGCACCGGAGCCAAATCGCCTTGCCGCATTGGAACAGCAGATCACCGAACTTGGCTTGCAGGACCGGGTGCAGTTCCTTGGCCTGCGCCGGGATATTCCGGCGCTTTTGGCGGCAGCCGATGTCTTCCTGAGCGCATCACATTGGGAAGGCGCGCCCGTCTCCCTGCTGGAGGCCATGGCCAATGCCCTGCCCTGTGTGATGACCGATGTGGGCGACAATGCCCGGATTCTGGCTGGAACCGGCACGCCGCTGGCGCCACCGCACCACCCCGATGCCCTGGCTGAGGTCCTGCTGAGAATGCTGCAGTCGCCTGATCTGGCAGAAACCTGCGGCGCGGCGGCCAAACAACGGGTCGCGGACACCTACAGCGTGGACGCCTGGGTGGACCGCCTGTCCCGCATCTATCGCCCCACGGCCAAAGTGTCGGGGCAGCCCCACAACACACCACCCCTGTCTCATCTGTCTCAGACGCACGAGGGAGAACGCGCAAGATGACCGTTATGGATGTAGCCCGCAGAACCCTGCGGCGCAGTATTGCCTATAAGGTGGCCCGCAGCACGCAGTTGCAGATGCGCGGACTGCAGGACCCCGCCCGCCCCCTGCCCAGCTTTGTGATCATCGGAGCCCACAAAGCCGGCACCACATCGTTTTACAAAAACCTCACCACGCACCCGCAGATCCTGCCTGCCTGGACCAAAGAGGTGCATTACTTTGATCAGGACCCGCTGCCGCCCTTAAGCTGGTACCGGGCGCATTTTCCAACCCGTCGTGAACTGAGCGAGATTGAAGGGATCTCCGGAGAGGCCAGCCCGTCCTATTGCCTGCTGCCCCATGTGCCACAGCTGCTGCGTCAGCAGATGCCCGATTGCAGGCTGATCCTCTTGCTGCGTGACCCCGTGGCACGGGCCTATTCCGCGCATCAGTACAACAGCCGTGGCGGCATGACCGACCTGAGCTTTGAAGCATGGATCGAACGGGATTTCCGTCTGGTGGGCGATGCCGACATTACCGCTGACCGCTATGCGTCGCTGCTGTCGAAATCAAACCCGGCCGAAAAACTGCCGCTTGCCCTGCTGCGCGGGATCTATGTGGAACAGATCAAACTGTGGCACGCGGCATTCCCAGCGGATCAGTTGCTGATCCTGGACAGTGCAGAGTATTTTGGCGACGCGCCCGGCACGTTGCGAGACGTTGCGCGCGATTTTCTGGGGCTGCGCGATCACGACTTTGGCTATCGCAAGACCCGCACCGAAGCCCGATCCTATCCCAAAATCCCCGGCGAGACCGCAGATCGCCTGCGTGCGTTCTATGCGCCCTACAATGCGCGCCTGTCCGACTATCTGGGCCGCGACTTCGACTGGTAGGCGGCTGCCCAGAAACAAACAAAAGGGGAGAGGTTTTCACCTCTCCCCTTTTTGGTTTGTGCCTGTCGCTGTGGCTCAGTTCCCTGCGCTGACCCCACCAAAGGTGACAACCAGAACGTCGTCAGGCTGCATCAAACTTGTCAGCTCCACCAATTCAGCCGCCCCGCTTTGACCATTGCGGTAGATCTCAAAGGTGGTGGTGATTTCGGCTTCGACCACAAGGGCCGAGGTCGGCGCTGCGCTGCGCAGGAAATCCATTGCTGCGTTCAAATCTGACCGCAGCAGGGCAACCCGCTGGTCGATCTCGATCTTGTCGCGCAACAGATCCCGGTGGTAGCGGCTGCGGGCCACGCCAATCTCGCTTTCGGCATTGGCGCCCGTCTGTTCCGCCTTGGCGGCAAAGGCCAGTGTTTCCAGCTCGTCCGAGCGGTAATTGTCCAGATCCACCTGCAGATCAATAAGCCGGTCGCGGCGCGTCAGACCCTGTGTCACCAGACCGCTAACGTCCTCAAGCTGCTGTTCTATCACAGACAGCTGGCGCGACAGGATCTCGCGGCGCTGGGCATAAAACCCGGTTTCGGCCTCCGCCAAGGCGCTGCGGCGACGATAGCCTTCGATGGTTTCTTCCAAAATGGCACGTCCCGTGCTGTAGACCGCGACCTGATCCGGGTTCTCCGAGGCGTCGCTTGCGGCACTTTCACCAGCAAGCCGGGCCAGTTCCGCGACAATCGATTTCTGCTCATCCTCGGCGTATTCAAGGCGGATACGCGCATCCAAGGCACGGCGCTGGGCATCCACAATTGCCCGTTCACTTGTGCCTGCAGCCGCCTGCGCCCGTTCATAGCCGCCCGCCAGCGCAATCGCTTTGATCACCGTCATGCCTGGGGCAAATTTATAAGACCCCGGCGCCTGCACGTTCCCCATCACAAAGATCGGGCGATATTCGGCAATGCCTGCAACAACAGATACATTGTCCTCGAACTGGTTGGCGGCGCGTTCGGCAATCGTGTCTTCGATTTCAGCCAGCGTTTTGCCGGTGACCGCGACCCGACCAAAGTGATGCAGACGAATGGTGCCGTCGCCGCGCACCTCAACCGCATTCGAGAAATCCTCGCGTCCGAAGATCGAGATCGAGAGCTTGTCCCCGACCCCAATAATATAGTCCTCGGCCACAGCAACCTGTGCGGAACTCAGCCAAAATACCGCGACCAGACTGCCCAACAGCCATCGCACAACAGCCCAGCGTTTCCCTGCATACGTCATCCGTTCCATTCCTGCTTCCCCTCCATCGTCTGCGGCTGCCCAACGGGTGCGCCTGCGCGGGCCGCTGCATAAAGCGCCCAAATGCGATCGGTCATAGCCTTGCCCGAAAACCGGGCCCTTACGGTGTCTTGTCCTGCGGCCCCAATACGGTGGCGCAGGTCGGCATCTGACACCAACATGCCCCCTGCCGCCGCCAGGGCCGCCGGGTCCGAGGCTGGCACCAGCATGCCATTCTCGCCGTTTGCAATCAAATCCGGCACGCCCCCCACGGCGGTAGACACCACAGGCAACCCCATCGCCATCGCCTCGAGCAGCACCATTGGCAGCCCTTCCCAGGCCGAGGCCAGCATAAAGATATCAATCGCCGAGAGCAGCTCGGGCATCTGGCGAATATTGCCGGTGAAGGTCAGCCGGTCCGGGCCCAGCCCCAATTGCCGCGCCAGCTCCTGGCTCTGCGTCATCAGCTCGCCGTCGCCAACAACAAGAAAATGCGCCCTTGGGTCTTTGCGCGCCAGAATGGCCGCTGCGCGCAGGAAATTGGCATGATCTTTTTGCACATTCAGGCGCCCGACTTTGGCAATCACCACAGCGTCCTTGGGGACGCCAAATTGGCTCAGGTCCAGCGGTGTCGCGTTCTCGGGCGAGAAACGCGACAAGTCGACGCCGTTTTGAATCACCTCGATGTTCTCGCGGGGCACTCCGCCATAGCGGGCCACATGGTCGGCCACCAAGGGGGTCACCGCGATCAGCGCATCCGGTTTGCCGACCACCCAATGATACAGCCGCGCAGGCAGGCGTTTTTTGCGCCAGGGGGCAGCATTGTGGAGCGTGACCAGACGCGGCAGGCCCCGCATCCGTGCGGCCAGTTGGGCCACAAGATCACTTTTGGTCAGATGGCTGTGCACCACATCGGGTTGCCAGCGGCGCATCAATTGCCAGATCCGCCACAAGGCCAGCGGATCCCTCAGCCCCTTGCGACTGAGGCGGGTGGTGGCAATGCCACGTTTCTCGACCTCGGGGGCCAAAGGGCCGGGTGTGAAATACGCCACATGCGCAAGATCGCCGCGTGCCTTGGCCGCGTCGAGCAAATCCAAAAGCAGCGTCTCCGCCCCTCCGACCCGCAGGCTGTCGATGACAAAAAGAATACGCTGGCTCACCATTGCAGCGCCTCGGCTGCGGGACGGCCATACGCGCCCGGTGCGTGCGACGCAATCCGCCGCGCCACAGCCTCCCAGGTGAACTGGCGGCCACGCTCCAGTCCGGCAAGGCCCATCTGTTTGCAGGTTTCCGGCACCTCCAGCACATCCCGCAGGGCCTGCGCCAGCCCAGCAGCATCGCGCGGCGCACACAGACGCCCGGTGCGCCCGTCCTGCACGATGGCGCCGATGTCTCCCGCGGTCGTCGACACCACCGGCAGCCCGAACTGCATGGCCTCGAGGAACACGATCCCAAAGGGTTCGACCCGCGACGGCATGCAAAAGCAAGATGCTTTGTGAAAATAGTCCGGCAGCTCCGACAGCGGCAGACGGCCCAGCACATCGACCCCCTCCACCTGCACATCCGGCGAACAGCCAATGATGGTGAGGGTGGCATCTGGAAGATGGGTGCGCAGTTCCTTGAACGCCTCGATCATTTCGGGCCCGCCTTTGCGTTCCCAATCGACGCCGACAAACAGAATATTGCGGCGCTCTGAACGCGCCAGGCTGATGTCCACCGGACAGTCCGGCCGCGCCGAAGCCCCGGCGCCGATGGCCGACACCTTACTGTCCGCAATCCCATAATCGTTCAGCAGGAAATCACGGATTTTCGGGCCGAAGGTAAAGACATGATCGGCGTCGTCATAGATGCTGCGCTCCCGGTCGAGCCAGACCGAAGACGGATGCCCTGTGCCTTCCTGATCTTCATCGGCCAGCCGCGCACGGGCGACGTGGTCGGTGTAGACATAGTTCGGCACCCCCGGCAGCGCGGCCGAGAACATCGATTGCGTCTGCACGGTGAAATCAAACCCCGCATCGCCAAAGCGCCGCCGCAACATGCGCCCGACACGGTCGAAATAGCTGCGGGCCCGGAACAGGCGGTAGCGCAGCTTTGCCTTGGAGCTGAGCGTCGACAGCCCGTATTCCTGCAACGCCCCAAGCCCACAGAGCATCATGGTGCCCTGCTGGCTGCGCATAAACTCTGTTGCGTTGAAGGTTTCAAAATCCACGTTGGGGCACTGCGACCGCAGGGCGGGCAGCATTTGCGCGTTAATATGGGAAAAATCCCCAGCGGTGACAAACAGCGCCTTGTATCGGTTCTTGCCAGCCGCAGCGTTGGTATACCCCCCGCTCTGGTTGCCGGGTTCAGCCATATGGGCCGCAGCCGGGGTGGCGCTTGCAAAATCCTGCATAAAATACCTCCCTCTTGACGACCGCCAGCTCACAAGGGTAACCAAAGGTCAAACGCGTTAATCACACCATGGATCAACACTGGCGGGTCAAGGTTTCAATCACAAGCCTTAGGCAATCGGCTCATCGTTAAATACGAAGTCGAAGTAATCGACCCGCAAGGGTTCCGCGCCGTCTTTAAAGCCCGAAATCTCGATCACATCGCCCGAGGTCAGCGCCAAATTGCTGACTTCGTAAGTGGCAAAGCTGTCACCGTTGGCAAGCGCCCCCCCCGCGTCCTGGTTCCAAACAAAACTGTCGATCTGGCTGCCATTCAGCAGGATGTTCAGCGTCGACTGACCGTCATTTTCATCGTAATGGCCAATGACCAGGTCATAAGTTTCTGCGGTGCCATCAAAGGTGTAGGACGCCCGTTGCTCACCGCTGCCCTGAGCCTGAATATACTGGCCGTTCGACGCAGAGGCATTGTTCTTAGCGGTGAAACCCAAATCGAGCGACACATCGGTGCTTTCGGCCTCCACCCGGAACGAAGACGCCGCTGGCGGACTGAGATCGACATCAAAGGTTGTGAGCGTCGCGTTTGCGGCGACCTCATTGCCAGATGTGTCGAGCACTTCGCTGGCTTGCAACGCCACCGTATAGGCCCCCTCGTCCGCGACATCCCAGGTGCCCCCCGGCGCATCAACCGTATAGGTCGCAACCCGTGGGGTCCCGTCTGATCCAACATCGACACTGACGCTGCTGACCGTCACGGCACCGCCGGGGCCGGTCACTGTGATGTCGCCGACATCAATCGAAGATACGTCAATCGCCACATTGTCGCCGAAGGTCACAACGATGTCTGTGGTCGCATTTCCAGCCTCACCCGGTCCAATGTCCGGCGCAGAAGAGGATTGCACAACGGGCACCATAGTGTCCCCGCCCCCACCGGCACCGGTATAGGTAAAGTCGAGATAATCGGTGCGCAGCGGCTCGCCGCCGTCCTTGGTGCCGACCAGTTCAATGACATCGCCATTGGTCAGTTCCACCCCACTCAGCATCCGCGTCGCAAAGGTCGCGCCATTGGCCAGCGATCCACCGGTGTCGCGATCCCAGACAAAACTGTCGATCGCCACACTGTTGAGCAGGATCTGCATGCTGGACTGGCCATCATCTTCGTCAAAATAGCCAAGCTCGAGGTCATAGGTGCCATCGGTGGCGGTAAAGGTGTAGGACGCCCGCTGTTCGCCGCTGCCGAAGGCCTGCGCATATTGCCCGCCCGAGGCGCTGGCGTTGTTTTTCACCGTGTAGGTCGTCAGCGCCATGTCCTCGACCTCGACCCGGAACGGATCAGGTCCGGAGCCGCTGATATTGACGTTGAAGCTGTCAAGGTTCGGATCTGCAGTGACTTTGTTGCCCGAAGTGTCCTCGACCTCGCTGTCCAGCAGCTCCACGGTATAGGCCCCATTGTCCGCTGTATCCCACGTCCCCCCCGGCGCGTTGACCGTATAGGTCGCAGTGCGCGGCGTGCCATCGCTGGCAACATCGACACTGACGCTGTTGATGGTCAGGAAACCACCCGGACCCGAAACATTGATGTCGCCAATGTCGATAGAGGACACATCAATCGCCACATTATCAGCAAAGGTGATGGTGATATCCGTGGTCGCATTGCCCGCTTCGCTGGATCCGAGGTCGGGTGCATTGGTGGACTGAACTGTCGGGACAATGGTGTCACCGCCCCCAGCCCCTTGATAGGCAAAATCAAGGAAATCGATTCGAAGCGGCTCGCCCCCGTTTTTGAAGCCCACCACTTCGATCACATCCCCATTGGCCAGCGTCAGACCGGTGATATCCCGCGTCGCCGCCGTGGCCGGGTTGGCCAGAGACCCGCCGGTGTCCCGATCCCAGGTAAAGCTGTCGATTTCGGTGCCGTTCAACAGAACTTGCAAGGTCGATTGCCCATCGTCCTCGTCATAGTAGCCCAGCGCCAGATCATAGACGCCGCCCGTTGCCATGAAGGTATAGGACGCACGCTGCTCTGCGCTGCCCCCGGCCTGCAGGTACTGGCCATTGGAGGCAGAGGTGTTGTTTTTGATGGTGAAGTTCTGGTCGATGGTAAAGTCTTCGGCCTCGACCCGGAACGGATCCGGTGGCGGGCTGGAGATATCAACCGTGAAGCTGTCGAGCGTGGCATCGGCAGCCACCGAATTGCCCGAGGTGTCCAGCACCTCGCTGCCCTCAAGTCCAACGGTATAAGATCCATCATCCGCCACATCCCAGGTGCCGCCCGGTGCGTCGATGGTATAGGTCGCCGACCGCGGGCTGCCGTTGCTGCCCATATCAACGCTGACATTGCTGACATTCAACGCCCCACCCGGACCGGTGACAGTGATATCGCCCACATCAATCGAAGACACATCAATGGCCACATTGTCCTGGAACACCACAGTGACATCCAATGTGGCCTGACCGGCCTCGCCCGGACCCACATCCGGCGCATCGGAGGATAGCGCCGTCGGCGGTGCGGTGTCGCCCGCCCCCGGATCAAACGTCAGGAAGATGGGCGCGGTGGTTCCGCCCATCGGCGCGTCATTCGCACCCGGATTGATAATGGTGGCAACAAAGGCCAACGGCACCTCGGCCTCGCCCGAGAAGTCATAGTCCGTGATATTGTTGAAATCGAACATCGAGGTGATGTCCTGATTGCTGCCATCCAGCGCAATGTCAAAGGTCTGAAGCTCTACAAGGTTGTTGGCCGGGAAATCCGAGGCCGCCAGATCCGCCAGCTGCTGATCCAGCTGCGGCGCATAGGCCTGATCGGCGGCATTGCCATTGTAGAATTCATTTGTGACGGGCTGCACAAAGCCTTTGCCCAATGTGACCCGCGCGGTGAACCCATCGGGCCCGCTGACCACCACCGACGGTCCACCCGCCCCATAGGTGCCAGTGCCGCCTTCATCAATGCCATTGACGGTCAGTGTCGGCAAGATGCCGGGGCTGGCCTCAGAGGTATCGGTATAGGCGCCAGCATCGGTGCCGGAATGGATCAGCTGGCTGGAACTGGTGGACCCGTCCTCGTAAGTGACGGTCACATGCGAGCCAATGATCTCGGCCCCGGAAATCCCGGCAGCATCCCAGTTGAACGTCGATCCCGCATCCAGAAGCGCTTTGCGCGCGCCCAAAAGCGAATTGGGGTCAAGGTCAATGGAGAAGGTCACTGTTTCACCAGTCTCGAACCCATTGTTGACCGTATTGTCAAAGGTCAGAATGAGCCCTTCGTAGCCCGCCGCCCCACCGGCGCCGACATAGTTGGACGCATCGGGCGTCTGATCGACCCCCGTGCCACCAGCGCTGTCAATCGTCAGCTCTTTGGTTGCGGTATCTCCCGCCAGTCCAAAGGGATCAATCACCGCATCGGGCAGAATGGCGCCGGAGATATCAAACTCCACCTGCGTGATGCGCTTGTCGCCAGTATTGGTAATCTCGAAGGATCCCGGCGCAAAGCTGGATTTGGTGATATCATTGTCGGTCTCGTGCACGCCAATATGGGCCGAGCCCACCGGATCATCGACATTCTCTACGTCGATCCAGTCCCAAGACGCCGCAAAAGAGTCATCCCCCGCAGCCGCCGTGGCCAGCATGCCGACAAAGGCCCCAGAGGTAGCGCCTTGATTGTCATAGGCCCCCTTGATCGCGTCCACCACCTCTTGCGGGATGGCAAGAGCCGGGGTGGAGACCCAGTCGGTATAGCTGCCGTTGTCGACATAACGCGCCCGCGCCGAAGCGCTTTCGAGGCCCGCCGTCAGGTCAAAATCCATGGCGACCTGAAAATTCGGATCCCCCAGACCCGCAATCACCGGGTTCTCGATGCCGGGGATTTCCACAAAGATCGATTGCGGCACCTCATTGGTTTCAACAAGGATCTGCACGCCATATTTCACCGTGCCGCCTTCGTCACGGGTGGCGATGGTGCCCTCAGCGAAATTGGTCTGATCGCCGGGGCCGACCACCAGCCCCACCCGCTCATCGCCGTCCCAGGTCTTGGCCGGGGCGTCGGTGTTCAGGGAATAGGTGAAGATATTGATCATCTCGGTGGTAATGGCGAGCCGCTCTGCGTCCGGTGCGCCAAAGCCAATACCCAGAACATCGCGCTGGGTGTTGCCGCTGCCCTCGGCTGCGCCATCATGGGCCTCGTCGATACTGGCAAAGCTGGACGCGCCACCAAGGTTGAACACGCCGCCGTCATAAAGGCCCGCATTGTCGTCACCGCCATTGCTGACCGCTGGCACCACGCCATCGCGGAACGCCGCATTGATGCCAATGCCACCAGCAATACTGTTGCCCGTCGGCACCGCGCCCGGCGGGGTGGAGGCCGGATTGTTCGGCTCGAAATCCCAACGGTCTTCCTGGCCCTGGTTCAGGATCACCCCAAGACCGTTTTGCGGATCGCCCACATGGCTGTCGATGGTGTCGTTCTGACCATCCAGATCCAGATCATTGCCGGGATCAATCGGTGTGCCGCCGGGCACCAGAATGGTGATCGTATCCGCACCATAGGTGGCCACCGCCATAATGCCCGAAAAGTCATCCACCCCATCGCCGGTGTTGTCGATCAGGGTGGAAGACAGGCCAAAGTCCGGCAGGGAATCCAGCGCCAGCGGGTTCGACCCAGAAAGCGAAACGGTGTGCACAATGCTGGCCGCATCCGTACGCCCGTCGCCATCTGTGTCTTCTGGCATGGCAAAATAGAGCGTTTCGTCAAAGCTGGCGGCGACGATGGCCCCCTGCAACGCGCCGTTGAAATAGGTGGCACGGTATTCGGTCAGACCATTGGTCGAATTCGGCGTCACCACCAGCGAGCCATCTTCGTCTTCGTCCAAAAGCTGGCTTTCCGGCGAAAACGGCGTGCCATCCTGAACGCTGGTGCCATCAAAGAAGGCGGTCGGGTCGGAAATCGAGCTGCCCGGATGTTTCCAGTCATAGTCCTGCAGCACATCAAACAGATCCGCAGGCAGGCCGGTGTTCGAGGTCACATCGTTCCAGCTGCCACCGGAATCCTGTTCGTAGATAATCAGCAGTTTGGCAAGGTAATCCTGCGCCTCTGCCTCATTGGCAAAAAGCTGCACCCCATCCGCCGTAATTGGATCGTTCGGCGTGGCCCCTTTGTAGGTTCCATCGGAATTAAAGGCCGCATCCAGCGCTTCTTTTGCCGCGCGCAAGGGGGATGCATGGCCACCATAGGTGCCGTATTCATCGCTGGTATTGCCCAGATAATGCAGCTGGTCACCAAACCCCTTAGAGCCGGTCTCGTTGAACTCATTTGTGGCCAGTTCCGTGGTCCAGTCATCCACAATCGCCCCATCCGAGAACGACAGCGGCTGACCGCCCCAGCCCCCGTTCGGGCCATTGTCCCACGTGAAGACCTCGCCGTTTTCCAGCGTGATGACATCATAAGAATTGCGGTAGCCCGGCGCGAACAATGTGACCGGGTTTTCTGCAAGGGTCAGCTGGCCGTTCTCACTCACGAGCACATGATCGGTGATCTTGGCTTGGTTCAGACCATTGTTGCCGCCCGCCCAATCCGGCTGCAGCACGCCACCGACGTTGCCATTATCGTCCAGTGTAAAATTGGGATCGAGATTTAGGTTCTGAATATTCAGGGTGTTCAGGTCGACATTGGATCGCGTCGGGTCATCCGTTGTCGGCAGATCGACCACAAACTCGTTGCCGTTTGCGTCCGTGCGAACGTCATAGGTTTCAAGCGTGGTCAGGTTGATTTTTATAATCGCCGCCGACCAGGCAAAATCTGTGGTGCCCGCAAAGTTATTACCGGGCGCGCCTTTGTTGGTGATGCCGCCCACAGCGACATACATGATGTCGTCGCCGGTGTTTGGGTCCACTGCAAGACTAATGCCGTTGTTGGCATGGTTTTCCTCGGACCGCGGCAAGCCGCGCAGAATAGCCACATTGGAAATCACCGCACCCGTCACCGGGTCCAGTGTGATTTTGTGGATCTGCCCCGAATTGGTATCAAGCCCGCTGTCGGTGCCCACCGCAATGCGCCAGTCCGACGACGACACATAAAGCACATCATTGCCGTTGTCGTCAGTCGTGGTGGCAAGACCCGTCACCTGACGCTTTTGGGTGTTATTCACCGTCCCGTCGTCGTCGAAATTCTGGGTGTCATCCTGAATGACTTCAATCGCGAGGGATGAGGTTGCAGCAAATTCGTCTGTATCATCCGCGTCGGGGCCGTCCGGTGACCGCTCCACGTCGTAGCGGTACACCGTGCCATCCTGTTGCGCCACAAATAGGGTGGGGTTCCCCGTCTTGCTGAACGCGATCCCCGTTGGGTTCACCGAAGCGTTTCCACTCAGGTTCGTAATGCCAAATGTAATAGGTTCCATGATCTCAAACTCTCCAAAAACGCCGTGAAGCTTGCAGGGATGAATTCCTGCCTGGCGTTATCTCTCCGTACGCACGCCCGAAGCCGGACCGGATGCAGCTGTTCCTCCTTGCAGTTGACCAAAGCCCGAAATTGAGCCGAAGAGATTGTGCCAGTTGGACATGAACCCCGAGGAGGGAAGCAGACGCCCAAGCAGGAAATGGGAATAATGGGGGACGACAACGCGCTGATAGACATAGCGTTCAAGCACGTGATGGGCGTATTTGCTGGCAGGCTCATAGGCCAGTTCCACCAGCTCATCCGCGCCCGCAGCTGTGCCAAGTTTTGCCTGGCCTGCAAAAGAACCGCTGACCCGTGCCCGACGCAATGTGCCATTGGGTAAGGTGATCTCCAGCGCGCCATCCAACGTTGGCCCCTGCGCCGCATCCAACGTTGGCCCCTGCGCCGCATCCAAAGCCGGGTTCATTGCCAAAGACCCTGCGGTCACAAAGCTTTTGTCGTCGATCCAGCGCACATCATGGGCTTGCCCCATGGCATCAACAAACTGCACCGCAACGCCATATTTTGCCGCCATGTTCCGGTCGACGGGTTTGCCAAGCACATCTAGGGTCGCGTGAGTGGCAGCGTGCCTGGTCCCGCGGGAGGTGCCTCCGGTGAAGCGGGTCCCAACACGGCGTGCCAGCTTCCCCGCACGGGACGCCAGCAGCGTTGCGGTGCGGGCAAACACGCAGGCCGGGACCAGCACCATCATTTCAATCTCGCGCCAGTAGTTCACTGGCTTGCGGCAGAGCGCGGCATTCAGACGGGCGCGCACGGGCTTCGGCGTGCCATGCCCCATCAGCGCTTGGGTCGGGCCCAGCATTCCGGGTTTCACGGCAAACCGGGCATCGTAATCAGGAATGTCCTGACGGTGCAGCGCTGCGATCTCTTCGCGCACCGGCCGCGGGCCGCAGATGTTCATATCGCCTCGGATAATATTCCAAAGCTGCGGCAGCTCATCCAGACGCGTGTCGCGCAGAAAGCCGCCCATAGGGGTCTCCAGACCCGAGCCCTGCGGCAGCACCTGGTTCTGGGTCAGCTTGGCTGCCTTCGCCGTGTCCAAAGTGCGGAACTTTATGATATTAAAGGATGATCCATTGCGACCAACCCGCGCGCCCTGATAAAAAATCGGGCGACCCTGGGTGACAAAAACCAGAAGGGTCAATACTGCAATGATCGGCAAAGCGAGCAGAAAAATGCCGCCAGCAACGCCCGTATTATAGATCCGGTGCAGCCCTTCGTGCCGTGGCTTGAACCCAGATACGGGCCGACGGGTTTGAACCGGCTCAGACGCCGGGACCACAGCTGCTGTCGCGGCGGCTTTTTCCATGTCGCGGGCTTGATCCGGGTTCAGATCCACGCCGCCCTGATCCGCCCCGAGGGGAGTCGGGATGAGCATTTCCACCGGTGATGCGAGCTTTTCTGGGGCCTGAACTTTGGCGATCTCTGCGACGTCAGCCGCAGGCATATCGGATGATGGCGAACCATCAGGGGGAGTAACTGTGGGGGCGGCGTCAATTTTTTTGGCTTCAAGACCCCGGCGTTTGGCCCGTTTTAGAAGCGCTTCGTGCTTCTCGGCCTCAGAATGTGCCGCCTGCCAACGCGCAGCCCGCAAGGCTGCGGCGGCTGAGGGTTTAACAACTTGATCGGAAACCTTTTTTAGAGCCTTGCGAGCGACCCGCTCGCTTCTCTGTTCTGGCCTTGCTACCCGCGCCACCGAACCGTCTGCTGCTTCGGAAACGCCCCCATTGGAGAACTCTCCTCCGCGCCCGGATTCCGGGTTACTATTACGAAAGGTCACAACACACGCCCCCACTAAACCATTGAACATACACAACAAAAACAACACCCAACCGCACACCCCTTGCGGCGTCGCGGGCATTCAAAATCAACCGAAGCTCATCGTTGGATCAGGACCGTGCTGCGCATTGAGCGACCTCTTTCTCCAAAACAACACAAGAGAGAGGCAACGCTCCACACGGGTACCTTCACGACGAACACAAATCGAAAAGGAGCGAGCTTCGAACCGACTTCGAGGTCTAGGAAACCGCGAACGCTGCGGCCCGTATGCCCCCAAAAGGGTACAAATCCGCGTTTGCCCGCCAACAACGGGGAAACCTGGCTTTTATGATGAATTTCTGATCATGCCGACTGCCCGGCCCGCAGATCACCAGTGTCGACGTGACCTGATCGCCCTGCGGCGTGGCAACTGGCTGCAATCCCAAAGCAGCACTCAACTTTGCGCTGAAAGTCACAAGATTTCACGGGGGACTGTCGCCTTTCGCTCGAATCACCGTATAATGAAATCTGAAGTTCAGTAGTCGTTACCAGTTTTCTTTCACGTGGCAGAACGGCGCCTCGTGAGTTTTTATCGGACCGTTGTTATCATGCTCATTGCAGCCTCACAGAAGGATTCCGCTTTCCCGCCAAAGGGATACATTGTCGGAGCTCCGAAATGTGGCACCACGGCGCTGGCGCATTACCTCGCGCAGCATCCGCAGGTCGCCTTTAGTAAACCCAAAGAACCGCATCACTTCGCCACCGACCTGCCCGGCCTGCGCCGCAGCACCTCGTTGGAGGAATACAGCGCGTTTTTTACGCCCTCTGACCAGACCCGGATGCTGATCGAGGCCTCCGTTTGGTACCTGTTTTCCCGCACCGCGGCCGCAGAGATCATGAAGGTGCGACCAGATGCCCGATTTATCATCATGTTGCGCAATCCGGTGAAAATGCTGCCCTCGCTGCACCGCCAGCTGGTCAACGCATTTGACGAGGATGAGGCGGATTTTGCCGCCGCTTGGCGTTTGTCGAAAGATCGCGCTGCGGGGCACAGCATTCCCAAACGTTGCCGCGCGCCCTCTACATTGCTTTATACGGAAACCGCCGCTTTTGCCGCGATGCTACAGCGGTTCTGGCAAGTGGTGCCGCGCGAACAGACCTTGGTCATGTTTCAAGAAGACATGAACGCAGACACAGGCCGCACCTATCGCCGCGCGCTGGATTTCTTTGGCCTCGACGACGATGACCGGGCAGAGTTTCCCCGCATCAATGAGGCCAAACGCGCCCGTTCGCGTCTTCTCAGCTATGCGATTGCCCGTGGCGGCCCAATTCGGGAACTGGCGTCGAAACCGCTGAAACGCGCCTTGGGGCTGAAATCCCTGGGTATTATGAAAGGGCTGAAACGGGCCAATGCGGCCCCGGTCAGCGCAGACCCTGTTTCAGACGCCCTAGCGGCCGAAATCGCCGCTCATTACGCTCAGGATCTGGCGCAGCTGGCAGAGATGCTCGGCCCTGAAATCCCGCCGGGGTTCTTCCCCGAACAGCGCCCCCAGACGTCCAAAATTTCCCCGCATCCTCTGACATCGTCAGCGGTGCGTGAACCCGGGTAGAACACCCGGACATCCTACGTGTGCCATTTGTTTTTTGTTTAGAGAGGTAACTGAGTATGGCCAGACACTATAGAAACCGCAAACGTATCCTGGTGACCGGCGGCGCGGGTTTTCTGGGTTCGCACCTATGCGACCGGCTGCTGGATGCGGGCAACGAAGTGTTGTGCGTGGACAATCTCTTCACCGGCACCAAGCGCAATATCGACCATCTGCACAGCCATCCGCAGTTCGAATTCATGCGCCACGACGTGACCTTTCCGCTCTATGTGGAAGTGGACCAGATCTACAACCTCGCCTGCCCGGCCTCGCCCGTGCATTACCAGCACGACCCGGTGCAGACCGCCAAGACATCCGTCCACGGTGCGATCAATATGCTGGGGTTGGCCAAGCGGCTGAAATGCCCGATCCTGCAGGCCTCCACCAGCGAAGTTTACGGCGACCCCCATATGTCCCCCCAGCGCGAGGACTATTGGGGCAATGTGAACCCGATTGGCCTGCGCTCCTGCTATGACGAGGGGAAACGCTGTGCCGAGACGCTGTTCTTTGATTATCACCGCCAGCATGGTGTGCCGATCAAAGTTGCGCGGATCTTCAACACCTACGGCCCGCGCATGCATCCACGGGATGGCCGTGTGGTCTCAAACTTTATCGGCCAGGCGCTGAACAATGAGGACATCACCATTTACGGGGATGGCAGCCAGACCCGGTCTTTCTGCTATGTCGACGAACTGGTCGATGGGCTGATCCGCCTGATGAACAGCGATGAAGACGTGATCGGGCCGATCAACCTTGGCAATCCGGGTGAATTTTCGATCAAGGAACTGGCGGAAAAGATCATTGCCTATACCGGATCACAATCAAAGCTGACCTTCCACGATCTGCCCAGCGACGACCCGACCCAGCGCCGCCCGGATATTACCCGCGCGCAGCAGCTTCTGGGGTGGGATCCGAAAATCAAACTCGACACCGGGATTGCCCATACAGTCGAGTATTTTCAGAACCTTCTGAACGTCAAACAGCCACAATACTGATCTGCGCTGATTGAACCAAAAATCCGGGCGGCCATGACAGAGCCGCCCGGTTTCGTCTTGCCTGTATGACTGCCGACAGGGATCTAAAGCCCGTTCACGTTCAGATAGACCGAATACAGCGAACTGGTCGCGGCCATGAACAAACGGTTTTTCTTGGGGCCGCCAAAGACGACATTGCCGACGATCTCGGGGATGTGAATCTTGCCGATCAGATCGCCCCCCGGCGCAAGACAATGGACGCCATCCGCAGCCGAGCTCCAGATGCGGCCATCGCGATCAAGCCGGAAGCCGTCGAAGAACCCATTTGTGCATTCTGCGAAAACTTTGCTTTGGCCCAAGGAGGTGCCATCCGCATGGACCGCGATCTTGCGGATATGCGCCGGGCCGCCTGCCTGATGTGTGCCACCGGTGTCCGACACAAACAGATGCTGTTCATCAGCCGAGAACGCCAGCCCATTGGGTTTGACAAAATCTGTCGCCACGGCTGTGACCTCACCGGTGGTCGGATCAATGCGGTAGACATGGCAGGCGCCAATCTCGCTCTTGGCGCGGTCGCCTTCGTAATCCATCATGATCCCGTAAGACGGGTCGGTGAACCAGATCGAGCCATCGGATTTCACCACCACATCATTGGGCGAATTCAGGCGTTTGCCCTGCCAGCTGTCGGCCAGAACCGTGATCGACCCGTCATGTTCGGTGCGGGTGACGCGCCGGGTCAGATGTTCGCAGCTAACCAACCGCCCCTGCCCGTCCACAGTGTGACCATTGCAGTTGTTGGACGGCTGGCGGAACACCGACACCGACCCATCGGTTTCATCCCAGCGCATCATGCGATTGTTGGGAATGTCCGACCAGGTCACATAGCGCCCGGCCGGGAACCATGCGGGGCCTTCCGACCAGCGTGCGCCGGTCCACAGGCGTTCGACCCGGGCGTGGCCAATGAAGCAGGCTTCAAATTCAGGCGACAGGGCTTCGAACCCGGTGCCTTCAAGTACGCCGAACATGGGTGTCCTCCTTCTTCTTTTTTACGTCCTGACCAAAGGTGTCGCCGGGGCGGGTGGTGCCCCAGCCGGTCATGGGCATCTTGTTGCCGGGCAATTCGGGGTCCGGGCCCCAGATCGCCTGATAGGTGTCATAGGACCAGCCGCGGCGCTGGCAGTAGAGTGCGGCCACCAGCAGCCCGCTCCAGTAGAGAACCAGCACGGCCCACATCCAACGCGGCGCATTTGCGGCCCAAAGCCCGGTGAAAATGGTGGCAAAGCCAATCAGCAGCGCCGCATACCCCAGCACCCGGTGCAGGCGCTCAAAATGCAGCCGCCACGGGGTCATGTCATAGTGATCCCCACGCAGGGAACCATCGCGGGCCGGGGCTGTGGGGCCGCCTTTGCTGCCACGGAAGACGCCCAGCAGAACCTGAACCGACCCGAGCCCCAGAACCACATAGCCAAGGATGCGGTGAATGGGGGCAAAATGCGCGCTGTCGTCGCCAAGGATCAGCCCCAGCCCCAAGAGCGTCAGCAGATAGGCCAGCGCCTGCCCCATCCAATGCCCGCGCCACCAGACCTGACTGTCCAGCTCGCGCGGCCAGTCCTGCCCCGGCAGGATCTTGAAGTAGCGCGCGGCAAAGATCGCCGCAGGGACCATTACCCCCCAGGCCAGGGTCATGGTGCGGGCATGCCAGCTGATGGCAAACCCCACGTCATGCGCCCGGCTGGGATCAATGGGAGAGAGCAACCACTCCATCACTTAGCCTTTCACCGCGCCTGCGGTCATGCCGGTGATGATCTGGCGCGACGCCGCAAAGGTGAACAGGATCGGTGGCACCGCAAGCAGCATTCCCGTGGCCATGATCACACCCCAGTCGATGTCATATTCGGTGATCGAATTCACAATGGTCACCGGCACCGTCCGGGTCGACCGGCCCAGCAGCGCGTTGGCCAGCAGGAATTCATTCCACGCGATACGGAAGGTAAAGATCGCCGCCGCCGCCAGACCGGGTTTGATAATCGGCAGCACCACCAGGAAGAACACCTGCAAAGGGTTTGCCCCATCCATCCGTGCGGCTTCTTCGAGCTGGATCGGCACCTGGACGATAAAGCTCTGCAAGATCCAGATCACAAAGGGCAGGTTCATCGCCGTATAGACCAGAATGATCCCGGTATAGGATTGGTCGAGCCCGTATTGGAACGTCCAAATGCCAAACACAGGCACCAGAAGAACCGCCGGGGGCACCATCCGCATCAACAGCGTGGTCATAGAGACCGCCCCGCGACCCATAAATTTGAACCGGACCAGCGCATAGGCCGCCATACAGCCGACGATCAGCGTAATCGCCGTGGACACAGTGGCAATGAACAGCGAATTCCCCAGCGCCCGGCCAAAGGTCGGATCGCAATAGCGCACGTGTTCTGGCTCGTACCACAGCACATTGCACAGCACGGTTTCATAGTTTTTCAGCGTCGGCGTAAAGAAGAACGCCGAAACCGTGTTGTCATAGATGTCTACGTTGGTCTTGAAAGACGTGGCCAGCATCAGGGCAATCGGCCCGACCGACATGATCACCAAGGCTGCAAGCAGCGCGTAGAACGCCGGGTTCTGTTTTTTGTCTTGGACGGCCATGATCAGTGCGCCTCTTCTTGTTCGGCAGCGGCACGCATCCGTGCGGCCCGTGCCTCTTGGAGTTTCGAGTAGAAGAACATGCCGATTGTCAGGGCCATCAGCAGCATAAGAAGGATGTTCGACATCGCGGCCGCTTCACCCAGTTCCTGGAATTCCTGCGCGGTGCGGAAGATCCGCAGGGCAACAATTTCCGTGGACAGGCCGGGGCCGCCATTGGTCAGCACCATGATCACCTCGAGCACTTTGAAGGCATCAATCAGGCGCAGCATCAGGGTGACGATCAGCACCGGCATCATCAGCGGGATCTTGATCAGGGTGATCTTCTGCCATTCGGTGGCGCCGTCAATATCAGCAGCTTCCAGCGCCGAGCGGGGCAAGGACTGCATCGCAGCCAACGCAAGGATGAAGATAAAGGGCGTCCACTGCCAGACGTCGGCAATCACCACCGCGATGAAGGACCAGGTGCTGTCCGACAGCCACGGGATGCCTTCCTCAAAGCCCAAGGATTTGATGGTGCGGTTAAAGATACCCACGGTCGGGTGGTACATGTAGCGCCACATCAGACCCACAACGATGGGGGCGATCATCATCGGCAGGATAAAGATGGTCCGCAAGAGGGACATGCCCTTGATATTGCGGTCCAAAAGCAGGGCCAGCCCGACACCGATGATCATCTCCAGCGTCACCACAACGGCGGCGAATTTGATCGTGACCCAGAAGCTTTCGCCAAAGGCGGCGTCCTGAAGCAGGTTGGTGTAGTTGCGCAGGCCGATAAAGTCGGCCTCTCCGATGCGCTGGCTCGGGCTCCAGTCAAGGAAGCTCGCGTAGACCATATAGCCGATCGGATAGAGCAGCGCGAAGGCGAGGATCACGGCGGCAGGCGCCAGGAACAGGTATGGGGTGAGCCGATTGGCCCTTGAAGCAGCGCTCATTGCTGAGGCCCTTTTCGATTTTGGGGAGTTTCGTTTGCGGTGGGTGCCCGCCCGTTGCAGACGGGCACCCTCGAGGACCGGGTCCTAAGACCAAGCTTTGGTCAGATCAGTTCTGCCAGGTGTAGTAGCCTGCGTCTTCCATGATGCCACGGGCCCGCTCTGCCACACCGTCAAGCGCGGTCTGGATGTCCAGATCTTCGGTCAGAACCTGGCTCAGCGTGGTGCCAAGGTCAGCGTTGATCTTGCCCCATGTGGGGATGATCGGACGCCAGTCAGGGTCTGCAAAGGCCAGCGCCTTACCAAAGACCTCGAGGTGC
This sequence comes from Tritonibacter multivorans, assembly GCF_001458415.1. GTDB lineage: Bacteria > Pseudomonadota > Alphaproteobacteria > Rhodobacterales > Rhodobacteraceae > Epibacterium > Epibacterium multivorans. The sequence continues at coordinate 145,676 of NZ_CYSD01000021.1, forward strand.
GGCTGAACTTCCAGCACAGCTGGGTCGCTGTGGGTCGAGAAGCGCGACGGGTTGCCACCGGCAATCGCAATCGCTTTGTCGGCTTCTTTAGAGGTCAGCCACTGCATCAGCAGGAAGGCCGCATCTTTGTTCTGGGCGTTGCCCGGAATGCCGATGCCAAAACCACCGGTCTGGCTGCCACGGCGCACACCCATCGGATGCGGGGCCCATGCGACCTTGCCAACAACTTTGGACTTCTCGGGGTTGTTCACCTGACCCGCAAAGACGGTGGAGTCGAGGAACATTGCCGAATTGCCCTGCAGGAAGGACGCGCCTGCTTCGGCAAAGCCAAAGGTCTTGGCGCCTTCGGCACCACAATCCACAATGGTTTTCAGCGCCTCAGCCGCGGCCACACCGGCCTCGTTGTTCACAATCGGGTTCCACTGGTCGTCAAAGATGCGACCACCCAGTGGTGCAAGGTGCAGCAGGAACGCGTGGCTTGCGTGATGACCAGAGGCCGCGCGCGACGCCAGACCACCCATGCCGGGCTCCAGTTCCGGGATCTTACAGGCCACGTCCAGCAGTTCCTCGTAATTGGTCGGAACCTGCAGCCCATGCTTGTCAAAGATGTCCTGACGATAGCCAAGGATCGACGTCTCGGACCCAAACGGGATCCCAAACAGCGACCCGGTCGCCCCCGGCAGATAGCCTTTGTCACCGCCCGCCACGCCGATATTGGCCACATAGCCGTCAATCAGGTCGCCTGCGTCATAGCCGGGATCTGCCAGCGCCGGATTCATGAAGTATTTCGCCAGGTTCTCCAGCTGGTCGGCATAGACATAGTCCGCCTTGGAGAAGACCACATAAGCGATCAGGTCATAGTCACCCTTGCGCTTGGTCAGTTCCAGCGTCTGTTTTTCGCGCATCTTCAGATATTGAAGCTGGTCCACTTCCACCCGGATACCAGTTTCTTCTGTGAATTGCGGCAGTACCTCCATTACGGCATCAAAATGCGGATGCGCGGGAAAGTTCACGACCAGCGTGGTTCCCGCATAGGGTTCATAAGGATTAGCTGCGGCGGCCCCGGCGGTCATTGCCAAGGCGACGGCGGCCCCTGTGAAGTTGAAATTAGTCAGCATTTGCTCCTCCCATGCTGTTTTGTTTGCGCTCAGCTCCTACGCTTAGAGCGCCTCCTCCGTTTCGCGATCGAAGAGATGTATGGCCTGCGCATTGGCTGCAAACCGAAGTGTTTCGCCCAAGGCGATCGGGGTGTCGGACTTCAGCTCCACCTCGACCTTCTGGCCTGCGCAATCGCAGATCAGCACCGACTGGGCACCGATGTATTCAGACACGACAACCCGCAGGTCGAGCGCGGTGTTGTCACCGGCATCGGGCGCATAGGTCAGGTCAGCGGGGCGAATGCCCATGGTGACGGGACCGCGCGGCGCATTGGCCAGGGCTTGGCGGCGTTCGTCCGACAGCGCCAGGCAGAACCCCTGCCCCTGCACGCACAGACGCCCATCCACATCGGCCAAGTCGCCTTCAAGAAAGTTCATCGGCGGGGAGCCAAGGAAGCCCGCAACAAATTTGTTCACCGGGCGCTTGTACAGCTCCTCCGGGGTGCCCTGCTGCTGAATATAGCCGCCGTGCATCACCACAATCCGATCGGCCAGCGTCATGGCTTCGATCTGGTCATGAGTCACATAGATCATGTTTTTCTGAACCTTCTGGCGCATCAGCGCCAGTTCCGCCCGCATCTGCCCGCGCAGTTTGGCGTCGAGGTTCGACAGCGGCTCGTCAAACAGGAAGGTGCCAGAGTTGCGGGTCAGCGCACGGCCCATGGCAACACGCTGGCGCTGGCCGCCAGACAGTTCACCCGGTTTGCGGTGCAGGAATTTGGTCAGGCCAAGCATTTCAGCCACGTCTTTAATCTTCGCGTCGATCTCCGCCTTCGGGCGGCGCTCCAGACGCAGGGCAAAAGACATGTTCTTGGCAACGTCCATATGCGGATAAAGTGCGTAATCCTGGAACACCATAGCAAGGTCACGGGCCTTGGGTTCCAGATGGCTGACGGGCTTGTCGTCGATAAAGATCTCACCGTCCGAAACCGTCTCCAGACCAGCAATCATCCGCAGCGTTGTCGACTTCCCGCATCCCGAGGGGCCAACGAGAACGGTGAACTCGTTTTCCTTCATCTCGAGGTTGATTCCATGCAGAACCTGGAACTCTCCATAGCGCTTCACGAGGTTCTCTAAACGAATATTAGGCATTTTGTCTCCACCCTTGATACCGGTCACAATACCCTATATGTGACCGGTCACAAAGATTTATAAATTGAAACTATTCAAAGCCTTAGCAAGTTTTTCCCCTCAGTCGCGACTGCTGGCCCGAAATTCAGGTATCGGGGGGATGGAAATCTGTATTGGCGATTCGTCATTTGTCGCTTCGGCATTCAAAACTGACGCAATCAAACTGCCGGCCTCCCGCCCGATAGAGACAGGGTCCACAACAACCGTAGAGATTGCAGGCGAGCTGAAACGGGAGACTTCAAAGTTACCAAACCCGACAACCGAAATGTCCCCCGGCACCGATTTCCCCAACGCCAATAGGCGGCTTTGCACACCAAAGGCCGCGCGGTCCGAAACACAGAAAATACAGTCCACATCCGGGATTTCGGACAGGATTTTTTCAGCTGCAGCAGAGCCGTTCTCGATACTCAGCGGGGGCGCGCCAAAGCGCACCGAATGCGACACCAGCCCGGCCTCGATCATAGCGGTCTGATAGCCTTCGCGCCGGGCCGCACCACGGGTCCAGTCATCTTCTTCTTCGCTGAGGAAAACGATATTTTTAAAACCCTTAGCGACCAGTTCCCGCGTCATATCCCGCGCCGCATCGCTGTTGGAAAAGCCAACCGTATGCTGAATGGGCTTGTCCGGGGTTTCCCAAATTTCGACCACTGGAATCGACGCATCCTGCAACAGTTCCAGCGTGCGATCCGTATGGCCGTCATAGGACAGAACGATCGCTTCGGGACGACGGCGCAGCATGGTTTCGATCAGCTGCTCTTCGCGTTCGACCGAATAGCCCGTGTAGCCCAGAAGCAATTGCAGACCGACGGCTTCCAGCTCATCGGTCAGCGCCTGAACCGTTTCGGCAAAGTGCAAGTTGTTGAGAGACGGCAGAAGAACCGCGACAAACCCGGACTTCTTGGTGGTCAGGCTGCCCGCCATCTGGTCGGGCACGTAATTCATTTCCTTGACCACTTTGAGAATGTGATCGCGGGTCTCTTTGGAGATTGGGCTGTCTTTTTTCAGCGCCCGCGACACGGTCATGCGCGAGACGCCGGCCGCTTTGGCGACGTCTCGCATTGTTACTTGATTGCGACCGCCTGATTTGCTTCCCACCAGAGCCTCCCTCACTTCTTATCAACAGTTTAGGAGAAAATGGGATCGGTCACAATCGCCAGATTACCCCCGCAGGTCTTCGGGCAGAAGCGCGCTTGGGATATTCTGGAAGGACACCGGACGCAGCCAGCGCACAATCGCCAAGGTGCCGACCGATGTGGCCCGCACATCGGTGCTTGCCGGGTATGGGCCGCCATGCATCATGGACGAACAGACCTCAACGCCGGTGGGGAAGCCGTTGGCCAGGATCCGGCCTGCTTTTTCCTCCAGAACCGGCAGAAGTGCTGCCGCAAGATCCATGTCGGCGTCATCCAGATGCAGGGTGGTGGTCAGCTGACCTTCCAACCCTTCGGCCAGGGCCTGCATCTCTGCGATATCGTCACACAGGACAAGAATACCTGCGGCACCAAAGACTTCTTCCTGAAGGTGCGGATTTGCCATCCACTCCTTGGCAGACACTTTGAACAGCGCAGGCAAGGCCGCGCGTTTGCCCGCAGCCGCACCGCAAGATCCGACCTCGACCATCAGCTCGCGGAAGGTTTGCACGCCTTTGACATAGGCCTCGTGAATGCCGTCTGTCAGCATGGTCTGCTCGGCCACATCCTTCAGCGCCGCAACGCAGGCCGCTTCCAGCGCATCCGCGCCGTCGCCTTTGACCACAACCGCAACACCGGGGTTGGTGCAGAACTGCCCTGCCCCCATGGTGAGCGATCCGGCCCAGCCGGTGCCCAGCGCGTCACCGCGTGCGGCAACGGCCGCAGGCAGGCAGAACATCGGGTTCACAGATCCCAGTTCGCCATAAAACGGGATCGGATGCGGGCGAGAATGGCACTGGTCATAGAGCGCCCGACCACCCGCCAGCGACCCGGTAAAGCCCACTGCGCGGATTTCCGGGTGCTGCACCAGCGCGGCGCCCACTTCGCGGCCCGACCCTTGCAGCATCTGGAAGGTGCCCGCAGGCATGGCGCAGCGGGTCATCGCCTTGGCCACCGCCTGGCCTACCAATTCGGCTGTGCCAGCATGCGCGCCATGACCTTTGACAATCACCGGACACCCCGCCGCCAGGGCCGACGCGGTGTCGCCCCCAGCGGTCGAGAAGGCCAGCGGGAAGTTCGACGCACCAAAGACAACGACAGGGCCGATGGCTTTGTGCGTCAGGCGCAGGTCGGGCCGGGGAAGAGGGGATCGGTCCGGCAGCGCCTCATCCTTGCGGATGTCGAGGTATTGGGTGTCTTCGATCAGATCCGCAAACATGCGCAACTGACCGGTGGTGCGGCCGCGTTCGCCCACAAGGCGGGCTTCGGGCAGGCCGGTTTCCTTCATTGCGGTCTGGGTGATCTCATCACCCAGCACGTCAATTTCTTCGGCAATGGCGCGCAGAAACGCGGCGCGATCCCCACGAGAGGTATTGGCATAGGTGCGGAAGGCCGCGCGGGCTGCCGCGCAGGCAATGTCGACCTGTTCGCCAGTGGCCTGTGCAAATTCAAACCCATCAAGGTCCGCGCTTGGGGACATGCGGTCAGAGCCGACCCATGCGCCATTAATCAGATTTTTGCCCAAAAGCATGTTATTTCCCCCAGGTCAGGACCATCGGGTCCAGAGGTTTCAGAAGATCCAAGAGCCGCGATTTGATCGCCGGATGCAGCGCCGGGATCGGATGGCGGCAGACGTCAGATTTGATCACGCCACCTTCGACCATGGCAGCCTTGCAGCTTTGCCAGCCGCATTGGCGGTTCTCGTGGTTGATCGCCATGGCCACACGGCCATAGGCAGCGGTCGCCTCGTCAATACGACCCGCATAGTAATGGGTCAGCACCGGTTTGATCTGATCGACAATCATGCCCGAGGTCATCGACCCCGTCGCACCTGCGTCCAGATCCGCCAGCAGCGTGATCGCCTCTTCACCGTCAAAAGGCGCTTCGATAAAGTCGCCGCCTTCGGCAATCAGATCGCGCAGTTTATTCGCAGCCCGCGGGCATTCGATCTTGAACAGTTTCACCTGTTCAATCTCGCGCGCCATTTTCACCAAGAGCGGCACCGGCAGGTCGACTCCGGACAGCGGCGCGTCCTGCACCATGATCGGGATGCCGACCTCGCCCACCGCCTGAAACTGCTCAAACGTCTGCTGCGCCGTGCCTTTCAGAAGCGCGCCGTGATAGGGCGGCATCATCATCACAATATCCGCGCCAAGGTCCTTGGACAGCTGCGCACGTTCCACCGCGATCTGGGTCGCATAGTGGCTGATGGTGACGATCACAGGCACGCGGCCCGCGATATGTTCGATGCTGAGCCGGGTCAACACCTCGCGCTCTGCATCCGACAGGAGGAACTGTTCAGAGAAGTTCGCGAGGATGCAGATACCATCCGCACCCTGATCGATCAGGCAATCTAACACCCGCTTCATGCCCTCAAGGTCGAGCGTGCCGTCATCGTTGAACGGCGTTGGCGCGACGGGCCAAATTCCGGTGTAGGCGGTCATTCCGTCACCTCAAAATGTTCGAGGTATTTATCGGTGATCGAAATCCCCAGACCCGGTTTGTCATCGTCCAGATCAATAAAGCCATCCACCGCATCCGGGTCGCCTTCAAAGATGTAATAGAACAGTTCATTGCCCACTTCGACGTCATGCACAGGGAAGTATTCGGCGATCATGCAGTTCGCATTGGCCATGGTCAGATGGTAGTTGTGCATCTGACCTGCGTGCGGGATCACCGGCAGCTGAAACGCCTCGGCAATCGCGTTGATCTTCTGCGCCGCCGTGATGCCACCCACGCGGTTGGTGTCATATTGCAGGACAGAAACCGCTTTCTTTTCAATGAGATCCTTACAGCCAATGACCGAGAATTCGTGTTCCCCACCCGAAATCGGGACGATCCCCATCGCGTTCAGCTCGCGGTAGCCTTCGACGTCATCGGCGATGACCGGCTCTTCCAGCCAGCGGGGTTCATACTTGGCAAGTTTGGGCAGCATGCGTTTGGTGTAGTCGACGTTCCAGCCCTGATAGCATTCCAGCATCAGATCCACGTCATAGCCCACAACCTCGCGCACGGCCTCGACCCGTTTGAGGTTCTCGCGCATGCCCGCCATGCCGTCCTTGGGGCCCCAGCCAAAGCGCATTTTATAGCCCTGATAGCCATGTTTGCGCGCCTCTTCGGCTTCGGCCTGCATCGACTCGATCGGCCCTGCATAGAGCTTGGAATAGTAGACCGGAATCTTTTCCTTGGTGCGACCACCCAGCAGTTTGAACACTGGTTTGCCGGTCAGCTTGCCCATCAGATCCCAGATCGCCAGATCCACGGCAGAGATCGCGGTCATGCCAATGCCCTTGCGTCCCCAGGCATGGGACCGGCGGTACATCTTCTCCCAAAGATAGGCGTAATCGAACGGGTCTTCGCCAATCACCATGGGCGCGAACCAGTCGTCGATGGCTTTCTTCACCACGGTCGGCGCAAGGGCTGCATTGCCGATGCCGATGGTGCCGTCTTCGGTTTCAACCTCGCAGGTCAGCCACTGGTGAAAGCGGAAGGACGACATAGCATCGCCCTTGTCCCACAATACATCTGACGCATTGGTGCAGAAATTGCCCGTGGGCGGCACCGTCGGCCCCGTCCAGTTCCAGACGCGCGTGCGCACGGATTTAATCTTGGTCATTGTCTTGTCTCCTCAGCCAGCGTCACGCGCGGTTCGATGTGTGCCTGCCATGCGCACCAACAGATCAAAGGCCTGCCGGGTTGCGCCAAGGTTGGCCTTGTTCTGTCCTGCGATATCAAAAGCGGTGCCATGGGCCGGGGTCGCCACCGGGATCGGCAGGCCGCCCGCAACGGTCACGCCGCGCTCGAAGCCCATCAGCTTGATCGCGATCTGGCCCTGGTCGTGATACATGGTCACAACCGCATCGACCTCGCCGCGCTTGGCCTTGAGGAATACAGTGTCGGAAGGCCAAGGCCCCGTGACATCCATCTGTTTTTCCTGCGCTTTGCGCACAGCCGGTTCCAGCACGTCGATCTCTTCGCGGCCAAACTTGCCATTGTCGCCCGCATGGGGGTTCAGCGCAGCCACTGCGATGCGCGGGCGGCTGTGACCTGCCTTGGCCAACGTGTCATGGGCAAGGTTCACCGCCTTCAGGATGCCTGCCTCAGTGATATTGGCCGCAACGTCCTTCAGCCCGATGTGGCTGGTGACGCGGGTGGTCATCAGCTCATCCAGCACATTGATTTCAGAGTGGTAGCCGTCAAACCCCAGATAGCGCGCCATGTATTTATGTTCGTCTTCGGCGTTCAGACCGGCTGAGGTCATGGCCGCCTTGTTGAACGGGCCAAACAGCACGCCATCGACCAGACCCGCCTGCGCCAGATCCAACGCCTTGTCCAAGCAGCGCAGCGATGTGGTGCCCCCCGCAACAGTGACTTCCGCCACTTTCACATCCTCGGGCGAGATGGTCTCCATCTCCAGATGGGACATGCCATCCTGATCCGCGATGTCTGCTTCGCCAATGGTCGCAAGCGGCACCGCCAGATCGGTCTGCCCTGCCCCCTGCTGCCAGAGGTGGCTGTCACCCACCAGCAGCACATTGGCCGCGTCCAGAACGCCTTCGTCATTCACTAGCTTTGCAATCAGTTCCGGCCCGATCCCCGAAGGGTCGCCCGGCACAATGGCGATCCGTGGTTTGGTCACGCCAAGTCCTCCCAGTATTTCGAAAATCCGTCCGGCAGGATGACCATCACGTCAGGCTCTTTACCGGTATCAAAGGTCTGCACCACCTCGAACGTATCAAGATTGAAGCGCTGCACCTGCTCGCAGTCGATCGCGATATAGGCATAGTCGCAGCTGTCATCGATACAGAGCGCCAGCGGGTTCGCCGGTGTCTTTTGTTCATGCAGCATTTCGCCCGTAGCCTCGTCAAAGACGCTGAACGAGCCGCCAAAATGGTTCATGGTCACCAGCCGGTTGCGCTTGCCGTCATAGTAGATGCGGCAGGGGTCATCCGGGGTTGGGAAGCTGCGCTGGATTTCCAGCGTTTCGGTGTCGATCACCGCCACCGTGTTGGAGATCCGCTGCGAGGTATAAAGGATCCCCGCCTCTTCGCGCAGGCAGCGGCCTTCGGGTTTCTCACCGGTTTTGATCGACACCGGCGCAACACCTTCGTCGTAAGGGTCAAACACCGTCACATCGCCCGACATCAGGTTCATGGAGTAAGCTGTGCCGCCATCATTGGTGATCGCGAAAAGATGCGATTTCACCCCGCCGGTGGGCGTGATGTGGTCCCAACCCTGATCAAAGGCGCGCGGGTTTTCTTTGACCAGCAGATGGCCGGTCCATTCCGACAGCACATAAAGCCGCCCCTGCCCGTCCAGATCGATCCCATGGGGGCGGGCATGTTCGCCCAGATCATAGGTGTGAACGATTTCCTGTTTACGGATGTCGATCACGATCACCGACCGCCCGTCCGTGCCATCAATCCCGGAGTTCTGCACCCCGTAGTGGCCAACATAGGCATAGTGGTAATCCGCATCGACCACGAATTCATGCGGGTAGTCCGGCAGCGCCAGTCGTCCTTGCAGTGCGCCTGTCTCGATATCGTACCAGCTCACGCAGTGGCTGCACTTCTCGATCAGCATCATGGATTGGGCCATCGAATCTCCTCCCGTGGTCTAATCTTGTGACCGGTCACAATGTGACCGGTCACAGGTCTTTCGTCAACCGCTTTTGAAGAAATTAGCGCTCCAGCGCGCCAACCCCGGAAAAGCGGAAGGCTTCTTGTTCCAGCGCATCGATCTCCTCTGCGCTCATCTGGTCATGTGCGACGGTGATCCGGCCCAGGAAAACAAAGGGCAGATCGCCCGCGCGGTCTTCCAGATGGGCTTTGATTGCCTCGGCTGTGGCCGCGCCCACGTCATCGCCCATCCGCATGGGCGTCGCGTCCAGCTCACCCCGGCGGATGGCATCGAGCTCCAGCCCGGTGCCGCCCCAACCGGTAGAGAAGATCTCTTTCTCTTTGCCCATAGCGACCTGTGCTTCGACGCTGCCCATCGCCATGGCCGTATTGGCATTGTGGATGATCGTCGCCTCTGGATAGGCCTGCATGATCAGGCTGGTGCCTTCAAAGCCGCCTTCGCGCTGGTATTCACCGTAATGCTCATAAGCCGTGGTCCAGCCGCCCTTTTCCTCTACGCAAGCTTTGAAATCACCCGAACGCTGATTGTCGGTGATCCCCGGAATGCCCCGGTTCATCGCCATGGTGATATCCTTGCCCAAACGGCCGAGCATATAGTCACACATGGTCAGCGCCCCCGCCGCAGACGAGAAATCAAACCACGCATCCGGCTGGTTCTTCAAATCCTTCAGCGGCGTGTGAAACGCCCAGACAAAGGTCGAAAACCCATCTGACGCCGACATCTTGTCGATATTATCCGCCTGAATGGCCAGTTCCGACGGGCCAAAGATCACAAAGTCATAGAGATCGCCGTCCTGTACCACCTGATTGGCATAGGTCGATTGCAGCGAATGTTCGATCTGACGGCTGGCGAATTCGGTGGTCTCATAGGCAATGCCCAGTTCGTCCAGACGTTTGGTCAGCGCCAGATAGTTGCGCGCCCAGAAGTCGGATGTATCGGCCGAGGGGTAGATCAGCGCAATTTGCACCGGCTTGTCGAGGCTGCCGGTGAAGGGCACCGCCGCGCTGCCGACCACCTCCTGCATGGCCTCCAGCTTGCCTTCGGCATTGACCTCCCCCGGCACCCAGTAGTCGCGGCTTTCTATGCCCGGCAGTTCGCGCAAAGGCAGCGTTTCGGCGAATGCCATGGTGCCAAAGGCAAAAATTGCACTTGTGGTCAGCAGTAGAGTGTTGGATTTTGTCATCGTAAGTTCCTCCCGTTTCGCGATGATGTGGAGCCTTGCGTGGCGCTGGCCGGGCTCCTACCCCCAGCCAGCGCCGTTTCCCTTACCCGCTTGGGGTGGGGTCAACTGCCAGCCCGGCGCCAATGGCCAGCAGTAGGATCAGCGCGCCCAAAAGGGCGGCAGAAAAGCGGAACATGCGCTGCGCTTCTTTCGACCGCAGGCTGGCAAGCAACCCAAGCGCCCCGTCGCGGTCTTTCTTCTGGATCCAGGTGTAAAGCGCGACCGAGCTGACGATCACCACGCCCGAGGCCACCGACTGCCAGAAGAACTCGATCCGCAGGGTCACCAGCGCATTGATCATCATGGACAACAGCAAAACGCCCGCGAGCGAGCCGACCATGGACGGGCGACCGCCAAACAGGGACGTGCCCCCGACCACAACCGCCGCAATCACATGCAGGTTGAAGTAAGGCGCAGATGTCGCCTGGATCGCGTTCAGCTTGCCGGTCAGCATGACACCGGCCAGTGCGGCGCAGGCGCCCATCAGCACATAGGCATAGACCTTGTGACGATCCACCGCGACGCCGGTCATCTCGGACGCTTCCGGGCTGGAGCCAATCGCAATGGTGTAGCGGCCAAAATGCGTCTGCTTCAGCACCATATAGCCAAGTGCCATGGTCAGCAGGCCGATCACGACGGGGACCGGGATAAAGCCGGGGATCTGACCGCGACCGATTTCGGTCACCATCTCGGGAAACCGTGCGAGCACCAGCCCCTTGGCGATCACCAGCGCAAGACCGCGATACACAAGGTCCATGGCCAGCGTGCCAATCAGATCCGGCACTTTGAACCGGGTGATGATCAGCCCATTGATCAGCCCCATCAGCGCGCCCAGCACCAGCGCCAGCGGCACGGCAACATAAGCCGGGAAGCCGTATTGTTTGATCAGGAACGCCATCAAGATGCCCGACAGCGCAGCGATAGAGCCAATCGACAGGTCAATACCGCGCTGGGTGATGACAAAGGTCATCGCCATCGCCATCGGCATATAAAGAGCCGCATCCAGCAGGATCAGGTTGAGGTTCGACAAGCGGAAGTACCGCGCCGGTTCTGCCACGCCCATGAACAGCAGGATGGCAAGGATCATGACCATTGGGCCAATGATCGCGAGGTAAGGTTCCAGCCGCTCCATCAGCGACCTTGAGGTGGAATTTGTTGCAACTGCGCTCATATCTTATTCCTCCTCATGCGGCGTCATTGGCGGGGGCGCCAACGATCAGGCCCAGAACTTCCTGCACCGTGCTGTTTGCTGTCTCCACAACGCCAACGCGGCGGCCCCGGCGCTGCACATGCACGCGGTCGGCGACCTCGAACACATCATCCAGCGAGTGGCTGATCAGGATCACGGCGAGCCCCTGTTCGCGCAGCGCTTTGATCAGCTTCAGGGTGCGCGCGGTTTCTTGCGGGCCGAGCGCGGCGGTGGGTTCATCCATCACCAAAACCCGCAGGTCTTCGTGATAGACGGCGCGCGCAATGGCGACCGCCTGACGCTGACCGCCCGACAGGCTGTCGGTGGTCACATCCATCGACCGCAGCCGCACGCCCAGACGTTCGTCCAGCACACGGGCGGCCTCGGATTTCATGCGGCGATTGTCGAGGAATTCAATCCCAGCAACCTTGCGCGTGAGCTCGGTGCCAAGGAACATATTGGCCGCTGGTGTCAGATGATCGGCCAGCGCCAGCGTCTGGTAAACCGCATCAATGCCTTGCGCGATCGCATCCGAATGGCTCGCCATCTCGAGCGGTTGCCCATCAAGGAAGATCTCTCCCTCGCTGGGTTGGTAGACCCCGGTCAGGATCTTGATCAACGTGGATTTTCCGGCGCCGTTGTCGCCGACAATCGCCAGCACCTCGCCCGCATAGGCTTCGAGGTTCACGTCCTGCAGCGCGGTGACGCCGCCAAAACGTTTGGTGATGCCGCGCATCTGGACCAGTGGATGATCCGTCATGGCTTTCTCCCTTCGTGTTGCCCTGTTTCGGGCATAGCTCCGCCACCTCGGGAAAATCCCGGCGCGAAACATCTGTGTTGGAAAAGGGTCGGCCCCCGCAGGATGCGTTGATCGGGGCCGACAGGCGGGGAGTGCTTATTTACCCCAGATGGCGCTATAGGCCTCTCGGTAGGGAATGGCGGGGTCGAACTGGTTGCTGTCGCCCAGTTTCGCCAGCCCGTCCTGTGTCACCAGCGCAGGTGAGGTCACATAACCGGAACAGGGCGCGCCCTGAATGGCGCGATTCAGCTCGTCCACCAGCTGCCAGCCTTGCAGATTGAGCGGCTCGGCCACGGTGATCTGCTGATAGCCACCTGTGCGGATGCGCTGGAACGCGGCTTCTGATCCATCGCCTGCAGACCCCGCCTGCGGACCCTGACCGCTGGAGATCCCAGCCGCAGCCAAAGATGGCCCCATGAAGTCGAAATACAGATCATTGATCGCCAGCGCATGGGTCCAGCTGTCGCCGTATTTCTGCACAAGGTTCAGCGTCAGTGGCCCCATCCGGGACGAGGTATCGGCAATCGGCGTGTCGACATATTCGAGCACCTTGCCCCCCATCGCCTCGATCGTTTCTTTGATCCGGTCCGCCTTGTCGATCGCGATCTGATAGGTGGAGTCGGTGAATATGACAGCTCCTACCTTGTCACCTCCGTCTTCCATCGCCCATTTCGCGGCCACCTCAGACACGGTCATCGCGTCGGTGGAAACATTGACAAAAATACCGCCCGGCGCATCACAGCCGATCTTGGGACCCGAATGCCAGGCCACCATTGGGATACCAGCGTTTGCAACCCCTTCCAACGCGGCCTGCTGTTCCACGGCATCAAAGCCGTTGATGATAATACCGCTGGGTTTCAGCGCCATGGCCTGACCGATGGCTGCCGTGCGCCCTTGGATCGATCCGGCGCCGTCCAGAACCCGCACATCCCATCCGATGGTTTCAGCCGCTTCCTCCACGCCGCTGGTCACACCAAGGATGCCACCGTTCTTCAGGTCGCCGGCCACCACGACAATCGAATGTCCTTCGGCAGCTGTGGGGCCAGTGGTGGGCCCGTCAAACTCTGCCGCGACGCCAGGCAGGCCAATCCCTGCCAGGATCGCGGCGGTGGACACCGCCATGAGTGTTCGTCTGTGCATAATCTCCTCCCTTATGCATGGTTACTTTTTGGCGCCTTTGCGCCGCTGGGCGTAGCCTGCGATTCCAATCGCGATGAGCAGGGTTACGCCGTTGAACATCGGTTCGACCCAGAAGGATCCCCCGAATTGCTGAATGCCAGAGATCCCGACCGCCAGAATGGCAACACCGACAACGGTGCCCCAGACATTGACCCGGCCGGGTTTGATGGTGGTTGAGCCCAGGAATGCGCCGACCAGTGCAGGCAGCAGGAACTCCAGCCCCACAGAAGCCTGACCAATGCGCAGTTTGGAGGCCAAGAGCACGCCTGCAAAGGCGGTGATAAAGCCCGAAGACATGAACGCGCCGATGACAAACTTGCGGGTCGGAATGCCGTTCAGCTGCGCCGCGCGCTGGTTTGCCCCAATCGCATAGAGGTAGCGGCCAATTGGCGTGTATTCAAAGATCAGCCACATGGTGATCGTAATCCCCAGCACATAGTAACCGGTGATCGGCAGACCAAAGACAAAGGTGCCATTGATCGCATAGAAGCTGTCAGGGAGAAGCCCCACCATTTGACGGCCGCCCGTGTGCCACAGCGCCAGCGCATAAAGCACGGTGCCGGTGCCAAGGGTCGCAATAAAGCTGTCAATCTTGGCGACCTCAACCAGCAGACCGTTCAGGAACCCAGTGAGCAAACCAAGTCCCAGAACGATCGCCACTGCCATCGGCCAGGGCAGGCCAAACATGGTCTGCAGCGAAATCGCCAGAATGTGCCACAGCACAATCCCATAGCCCACGGTCAGGTCGATCCGCCCGGCTGCCATGGGGATCATCGCCCCCAGCGACAACAGCGCAATAATCGCCTTGTCCGAAATAATCGCCCGCAGGTTCAACAAGGTCGGAAAGGTTGTGGGCAGCAGGATCGAGAACAGCAGGATCAGCCCCAGCGTCAGGATCACCAGCCCATAGACCGGCAGGAACCGCAGCAGTCGGGTCTTGGTATCCGCGCCCTTAAGCTCGGCCTTGGTGGGTTCCAATGCGTTGGATTCAAGCGATTGCATGATCAGTTACCCTTGCGTCTCGACCGCATTCCCGGCGCTGGCGGCCTGGATGAGGTTCTCTGTTGTCAGTTCTGCACCCGTGAGCTGCCCGGCGATCTCGCCCTGGCTGAACACAACTGCACGGTGGCACACCGTGGCCACTTCTTCAAAATCGGTAGAAACAATGATGATCCCCAGACCATCCTCCATCGCCTTGTTCAAAAGCGCATAGATCTCGGCCTTGGCGCCCACATCGACGCCCGCTGTGGGGTCTTCGCAAATCAGCAGTTCGCGGCCGGTCTCCAGCCAACGGCCAATGACCACCTTCTGCTGATTGCCGCCCGACAGCGATTCAATCGCCATGCTCTGATCATTGGGCGACAACGCCACCCGCGCGCCAATCTCTTCGGCCAGGGCACTTTCGTCACTGGGGCTGAGGAAGGAAAACAGCGACCGGCCCACGGCGGCAGGGTTCAAAAAGGTGTTTTCCCGAATGCTCAGCGACATGGCCACCGACTCTTCGGTGCGGTCGCGGGCCACAAGGCCAATACCGGACTGCAACGCGGACCGGGGGGAGGCCAAATCCGGCGTCTTGCCGTTCAGGGTCACGGTGCCTTCAAACGCCTTCGCGCCAAACAGCGCGCGGGACACGTCTTCGTGCCCTGCCCCGCGCAGACCAACCAGTCCCACAATCTCTTGGCTGTGCAGGTCAAAACTCACCGGCCCGGTTGCCCCCACCGACAGATCGCGCACCTGCAGGATTGGCGCGCCCTGCTCAGTGGTGGATTTCATCACCTGCCGCGTCTTGCGCCCCACGATCATATAGACCAGCTCTTCCGGTGTGGTGTGTTCAATGCTGCGCAGGCCAACCAGTTCGCCGTCGCGCAGAACCGCCACCCGATCCGCGATCTGGAAAATCTCGTCCAGACGGTGCGAGACATAGATCATCCCTACCCCTTGCTCTTTCAGCGGACGCAGGGCGGCGAACAATCGCTCCACCTCATCTGCAGGCAAAGAGGCCGTGGGTTCGTCCAGCACCAGAAAATCGCAATCCACCGCCAGCGCACGGGCAATCGCCACCAGCGACTTTTCGGTGCGCGACAGGTCCTGAACACGGGTTGTCGGATCAAAGTCACAGCCCACCTTGGCCAAGGCTTTGCGGGCGAACTCTTCGACCTGGCCCCAGCGGATCATGCCGGACTGGCGCGCGTATCCCAGCGCCAGCGCCATGTTTTCCGCCACGGTCATCCATTCGATCATGCCAAGGTCTTGGTGGATGAAAGCCACCGACTGGCGCTCTCCAAACCCGCCGGGGCGATGTTCGTAAGGGGTGCCATTGATCAACACCCGGCCCTCATCGGCCTTGTGGATCCCGCCAAGGATCTTGATCAGCGTCGATTTCCCGGCGCCGTTTTCCCCCAACAGGGCCACAATTTCCCCGGGTTCGACATTCAATGACACATCCCGCAGCGCATAGGTGCCGCCGAAGTGCTTTTTGATGCCGTCAAAAAACAGATTGTTCTGCGTTGTCGTCAGCACAACGTCCTCCTCCGAATTCGGGTCCTCCATGCCTCCCAACATGTGTTGAGTTACCCGTAACGTTACGTTAGCATTCGACGGGAGCCACAATAAGTCAACAAAAAACGTTACCCGTAACGTAAGCCTGAAAAAACACTGAAACACCGATGAAAAACAAGCAAGTAAGCCTCGCCGAAGTTGCCCGCGCCGCAGGTGTCTCCAAAATGACGGCCAGCCGGGTTTTGCGGGATGAGGGTGGTTTTTCCGAGAAAACCCGCACCAAAGTCATGGCCGAGGTAGACCGTCTTGGCTACTTGCCGAATCGATTGGCGACGGTGTTTGCCGGTGATCAAAAGACCACATTTGTGGGTGTTTCCATTCCCGAACTCGGCAATGAGATCTTTGCGCAGGTTCTTGAAGGCATCGACCGCAAGCTGGTGGCCTTTGGCCATCAGTCGGTGCTGGGGCTGACCGAACACGCGCTCGAGAACGAAGAGAAGTGGATTGAGACGGTTCTGTCTTGGCAGCCCGCCGGGCTGATCGTCACGGGCCGGTCGCACACCCCGCGCGCGGTGCAGATGCTGCGCAACTCGGGCCTGCCGGTGGTGGAGCTGTGGGATTTCAACTCTGCCCCTTTGGACATGTGTGTGGGCCTCAACCATTTTGACAGCGGCTATTCCATGGGGCGCTATCTGGCGACCAATGGCTACCGAAAATTTGCCTATATCGGCACCTCGCATCACTCTGCCAATGCCGCCAGCTCTCGGTTGGCAGGCTATACAAAGGCCATCGAAGATGCGGGTGGCACGCTGATCAAACAGCTGCAACTGCGCGACGCACCCGGTTTTTACCCCGGTTACTATGGCACCGAACAGCTGCTGGCCTCGGGCGAAGAGGCCGAGGTGATCTTTTACCAGAACGACAATATGGCCGTCGGTGGCTATGAGTATTGCAAGAAAAAGGGCCTGTCGGTGCCGGATGATATTGGCATTGCAGGCTGGGGGGATCTTCCGATTGCCTCGATCCAGCCCTATCGGCTGACCTCGATTTCGGTGCCACATCTGAAGATTGGCCAGCAGGCGGCGGAACTGATGCTGTCGCGGATCGCCGGGCAGCCGATGGTGTCGACCAAGGACGTGGGCTTTCGCCTGATCCCCGGCACCACCGTACAGAAGGCCCCCTAAAGGGCCTCCTGCGGTCTATCTTCCAGACCTTAGTCTTTGGGCGCGTGCGGCAGCACCAGGTTCAGAACCAGACCGGCCACCCCAGCCAGACCAATGCCCGCGAGCGAAAAGCCTTCGCCAAAGGACAGGGTCAGACCGCCCAGCCCCAGCACGAGGATGGTGGAGGCAATCACCATATTGCGCGGCTCTTGCAGCTGATCGCCGATCTTTGCGACCACGGACATGCCGATGACGGTGACCATACCAAACAGCAGCACCATAATGCCGCCCATGACCGGCATCGGGATGGTGCCCAGCGCACCGCCCAGCTTGCCCACGAACGACAGCGCAATCGCAAAGATCGCAGCCCAAGTCATGATCGCCGGGTTAAAGGCGCGGGTCAGGGTAACGGCACCGGTGACCTCGGAATAGGTGGTGTTCGGCGGCCCGCCCAGCAGACCCGCAGCCGTGGTCGCCAGACCATCGCCGAGCATGGTGTTCTGAATGCCGGGCTTTTTCAGGTAGTCCTTCTTGGTCACATTGCCGATCGCCAGAATATCCCCGAAATGTTCAATCGCAGGCGCAATCGCCACGGGCAGGATGAACAGAATGGCGGCGAGGTTGAATTCAGGGCGGACAAATTCCGGCACCGCAAACCACGGCGCATCCGCCAGACCGCCTGTGTTGATCAGGCTTTCGCCGGTGATCAACCCAATGACCACAGCCGCGACATAGCCCGCAACAATGCCCGCAAGGATTGGCACAATCCGCATAATGCCACGGCCAAGGATCGCTGTCAGCATGGTGGTGCCCAGCGCAATTGCCGCCAGTAGCATGGCGATCCCGCGCGGCATGATCTGCGTATCACCGGCCAGACCAGTGGACATATTGACCGCAACCGGCGCCAGCGACAGGCCGATGATCATGATCACCGGGCCAACCACAACGGGCGGCAGGTATTTGTGCAGGAAACCACTGCCCCAGATCCGCACCGCAAAGCTGAGCGCGACATAGAGCAGGCCCGCCGCCGCCAGACCGCCGGTGGTCGCCGGAAGACCCCAAGTCTGCACGCCGTAAATGATCGGCGCAATAAAGGCGAAAGACGACGCCAGAAACACCGGCACCTGTCCGCGTGTCACGATCTGAAAGATCAACGTACCAAGGCCAGCGGTGAACAGCGCCACACTGGCATCCAGACCTGTCAGGATCGGCACCAGCACCAGCGCGCCAAAGGCCACAAACAGCATCTGCGCCCCGGCAAGCGCCTGGCCTGCGCCAAATTTATAGTCGGTTTCCGAAGGTGCGATGCCTGCACCCTCTTCTTTCAAAGCGGTCATTATTTCAGTGTCCCTGTTGGTTTTTTATGTCCGTTCAAATCAACGAACTCTTGCAGCCTGTAAACCCAAAAGAAAAAGAGCGCATGCTCTGCAACGCGCCCTGTCTAAAACCTCGGGTGTGCTTTTGCCCCGCCCTTCTGCGACAGCTGCTTTTCCAACAGCGACCTCTGCGCTTGGCGATGCTCAGGCCACCTGCATCGCCCGAAGATCCCGACGCGTCAGGGCGTGGCGCGCCAGACCACCATAGACATGCGCGACATGCGCGCGGCCATGGTCGCCAACCAGACCATGCACCGCGACAAGTTCCGGGAACAAAGCAAACAGTTCGCGTTTGTCTGCGCGCGACAGGCCAAGCACAGCTTCGGGGCCGGGCCAGAAAGTCTCTGTTGCGACCCCTTCGGCAAAGACCACCTCGTGCTGTTCTGTCATCAGGTGCACATAGGTCACGCCCTCTTCGCCCTCGTGCTGATGGCAACCGGGATCAATATCTGCCAGCAGCTTGGCCGACACAAATGTCTCGCCCAAAGGTGTGGCCACTGTCGCAGCCTGCCCAAGGACTTGCCGCCCGGCCACCAGCCGGTGCTGCGGAGACAGAAGCATTGGACGTTCGGGCGACACAAAACCCCCCGGCAGCACATAATAAGGGCGCAAATGCGGACGTGCCTGCAAGTCTGATGCCGACAGACTGCGCTGGCCGGTCCAGATCACAGGTTGATACCCATTGTCGGCGGTCTGCACCAAATCTCCGACCCGGATCTGGCCTGCGGGAACCGCGCCGCGCGCCGTTGCGATCCGAACATCCGGTGTAAAACAGGGGATCCCTGCCGCGAAAAGCTGTGGTGCAGTGTTGATCTGGTTGGGGGCAACGCCTTCCAGCACCAGCTGCTCTCCGCTCGGGAACGACAACAGGGCATTGCCGGACCCATCATCGGTGACGCTCACATCCCAGGCGCGGATCGCGCCAGCTGGACCGGTGCCGCCAATCAGATCAGACACATCCAGCTGGTCATTGAAGAACCCATTGGCGTCATCATCACCAAGGTCAAAGTCGCTCACCGTATCGGCCCCACCTGCGGCGGTCAGGATCAGGTCGTCATACCCGGCGCCACTGGTGATGGAGTCATCGCCCGCGCCAAAGGTCACCGTGTCGTCCCCCGCGCCGGCATCTATCGTGACACCGGCACTGTCCGAGGACGCATCGACCACATCCGCCTGATCCGTCAGATCCAGCGCTTCGATTTCCGAGAATGTGACCGTGTCGGCCCCATCGGTGATCGTGCCGGCCTCGTCACCCGAATACGTGACCGTGACGCCTGTCGTCACCGCCGTCAGGTCAACGGTGTCGAAATCGGTTCCGGCCTCACCACCTTCCAGCGTGTCATTGCCAAAACTGTCTTCGATTTGAAAGGTATCGGCGTCGGCTTCACCGTACATCAGATCCGCGCCCTCGCCGCCGATCAGCAGGTCGTTGTCATTGCCGCCATAGAGCGTGTCTGCGCCATCACCGCCATCCAGCGTGTCATTGCCATCGGTCGCAACAATGCTGTCATTGCCAACCCCGCCCACAAGGCTGTCGTCCCCTGCAGAGTTCTGAAGCGTATCGTCACCTTCACCGCCGATCAGCGTGTCATTGCCCAGCCCCGTGGTCAGAAAGTCGTCGCCTGCCCCACCTTCGATATAGTCGTCGCCATCGCCGCCGGCGATGGTGTCAGCCCCCTCACCGCCCAAAAGCGTGTCAGCCCCTTCGCCGCCGTCCAGGCTGTCGTCGCCATCCCCGCCTTCCATACTGTCATTGCCATCATCGCCGGACAGCACATCGTCGCCGCCCTGACCAAAGACCACGTCGTCGCCATCCCCCGCCGAAATCGTGTCAGCCCCCTGTTCGATCAGGGTTATGACCGGATCATCAATGGTACTGCCAGACAGCGTAAACCCCGCGAGACCAACACGGGTCTGAAGGGTGAACTCGATCGAAGACCGATCCTCAAACTCGGCCGAGAACCACGCATCCTGATCGGTATAGTCGTTCATCTCCGACCCGGTCGCCGTCACAACCCCATCCACATTTGTGGTTGTCAGGGAAGAATCCTGTGACAGGCCAAAGCTGGTAAAACTGTTGCCATCCACAATCACCGCTTCGGCGTCGCCATAGCCGCTGTTGTCATCGACGTCATTGAAAGTCGCGGTAGAATTCAGATAGACCGGATCCCCCGTAACGGGGTCATAGAACTCCAGCCGAAACGTGGCCTGATCGCCCGCTTCATCCCCGGACAAAATGATTTCAGCACCAGCCGTATAGCCAAAGCCAACGGACATATCCGCATTGGACTTTTCGACCAGAACCAATTTGCCCCAGACCGAGGTGCCATCGTCCAGCGTGGCCACATCGCTGAACACCGCATAGTTCCCGGCAGACCCCGTATACCCGTCATGAGACACGCTCTGGATATTGTTGATGTCCAGCACCAGCGAAGAGGCATCCTGCCCTTGCGCGAACCCGTCCCCCATGTCGCCATAAACAACGTCATCGCCATCGCCCGCATCGATGACATCATGGCCCTCTTCGCCCGCGACCGTGTCCGCACCTGCGCCCGCGTCGATGGTATCATCGCCGGTCGAGCCCGCCATATTGTCGTCGCTGTCACTGCCTGTTCTGCTCGCAATAAAGGCGGCAACCCAATCGAGAATTCCCATGATTATTCCAAAACTTGTTTAAGCGTGGCCATCAGGCAAAATGACAAAAAACGAGCTAAACACTGATGCGAATCCATCATTCGCGACTGTTAAAACAAGGGTTACGCGACACCCGATAAGGAAGGGTAAACTCAAAAGGAAACTTGCATCACATCGGCGTTAAGCGTCCGGAAAGCGCCTGCGCCGATATCAAGGGGCATTTGCACCGCAGGCTCACCACAGGAAACGCGCACGCGCGGCCTCGGCACCCGGCGATGGCCGGGTCCCGTGCTGGTCCTTTGCTGGTTCATCTCAGGGCCTGCGCGCGGCTCATCGCCCCCGCGACTGGAAGGTCTGAACCGTCTGTTTAAAACTCAAGAAGCTTTGCACAGCCCCGCGCGGCGAGCCGCTGGTTCAGGGGCGCGGCCTCTGGCGCGCCCCCTTCCAGTGCAAAAACAAAAGCATGGGTCAGGAAAAAGTTGGCGGCTTCGACATCATCATCCGCCTCTGCCGTTTCGGCAGCAACAGTGTAAAGCCGCACCAGCTCTGCGATGTCATGATCCGCATGCGCCGCCAGCAGCGCCTGATCCAGTTCATCCCGCTGCATGGTCAGCCTTTCAGCGAAATGGCGATGTTTTTGGTCCGCACATAGTTAAAGAGCGCCTCCAGCCCTTTTTCGCGGCCAAAGCCAGACTTCCCGACACCGCCAAAGGGGGTCGAGATGCCCCCGGCGAACCATTCGTTTACAAACACCTGCCCGGCGCGCAGCTTGCGCGCCACACGATGGGACCGTGCCAGATCACGGGTAAAGATCCCCGCGACCAGACCAAAATCGGTGCCATTGGCCAGCGCAATCGCCTCCGCTTCGGTGTCAAAGGGCGTCATGCAGGTCACAGGGCCAAAGATCTCTTCTTGGGCCACCCGGCTTGCGGGGTCCACATCGGCCAGAATGGTCGGCGCCATGAAATACCCCTTGCGATCCAACCGCGCACCGCCGGCCGCAACACGGGCGCCGTCCTGACGTGCCGTGGCTGTCAGGGTTTCCACCCGCTCCAGCTGCAGGGCCGAGGCCACAGGTGTCAGATCCGGGTTTTCCAGCCCATGCCCAACGCTCAGCCCATTTGCCAATTCCGCCGCGCGTGCCACGGCTTCGTCATAGATCGAGCGATGCACCAGCACCCGCGACATGGCCGAACAGACCTGCCCCGCGTTATAGAAGATCCCGCTTTGCAGGCTGGCAATGAACGTGTCGAGGTTTGCATCCTCAAACACCACCGCCGCGGATTTCCCGCCCAGCTCCATCAGCGAGGGCGTCACCGGATCAGCCGCCGCGCGCAGGATCGCCTGCCCGGTTGCAACCGACCCCGTGAACACGATCTGATCAACCTCGGAAGACGCCACCAGCTTGGCACCAATGTCCGACCCCAATCCGTTCAGGATCGAAACGGCCCCTGCGGGCACATCCGCGCGCTCCAGTGCCGTGCCCAGCATCGCCAGACCAATCGGGTCCAGTTCAGGCGATTTGATAATGGTAGAGTTCCCTGCCGCCATCGACGGCGCCAGCGACCGCGCGGCAATGGACACCGGGAAGTTCCACGGAACGATCTGCGCCGACACCCCAAAGGGTTCATAGACCGTGTAATCCGCATAATCCGGCCCCAAGGGGATGGATTTGCCTTCGATCTTATCTGCGACACCGCCGTAGTATTCAAAATACTGCGCCGCCTCTTCAAATTCATCGCGCGCGGCCTCCAGCGACTTGCCGCTTTCCCGGCACAGGACCTCGCCGCCTTCATCCGCAATGTTGCGGATCTCTGTCGCGATGCGCTGCATCAGCCGCCCCCGGGCCGAGGGCTGCAAATCCGCCAGATCGCCCCGCTCAAACGAGGCGCGCGCGGCCTCAAGCGCGGTGGCAACACTGGTCTCACTGGCCTGGGCGCAATCAGCAAAATGCGCCGCATGGCCCGGATCCTCGACCGGGATCACCGCGCCGACATCACCTTCAACCCATTGGCCCGCAACAAAATTACGAGCCAGCCCGTCCTTCAGTGCCGCAGTCATTCTACGCGGCCCTTCTCAACCTGCGTTGCAACCCAATGGTGGAAGTTATGGGTCGGGCCATCCATCGCAGGCGAAAAGCGCCCGCCGTCGAACAGTTCGCCGTGGCGGCCCTTCTGCATACCTTCGACCACAAAGACATCTTCTTCAAAAACCGTCTTCCACAGCTGAGCGTTAGATGCCCGCAGCGCGTCTTGGTCCGGTGTGTCCTTTTCGGACTGGGCGTAATACAGCTCGATGTGCTCAACCGTATTGCCGCAATCCTTGGGCTCCAGAACGATCGCAAAGCTGTGGTCGCGTTGAATGCCCAAGAGGACGTTGGGATAGACCGCGACATATTCCGCGCCTTCGTCCCATTTGTCGCTGAGCCCCGGGAAGTCTGGGAAGGTTTCACCGTTCTCGCCTTTGAGCTGGCGATAGACCAGCGTGCCCTGACCGGAGTATTTGCCGCGCTCTTCGATATTGTAGTGATCTTCCAGACGGGAATAGCTGTTCAAACCCGGATGCACCCACGGCAGGTGGTAGCTTTCACAGTAGTTTTCGACCGCCAGCTTCCAGTTGGTTGCGACCTCCAGCTTGAACGAGGACACCTCGCCACCATGATGGATCGGCGTGTCGAACTCTTTCCAGCGCTGCAACAGGTCGGCATGGGCCTCCTCAAACTCGGGCGCGGTGCCGTCAATGTTCACAAACACCACGTCGCGCCAGACAAAAGACCGGATGCGCACAAGGCCCAGCTTGTCCATGTCGACATCTTCATGGGTGTTCTGACCGGGGCCGCCCACATGCGGCGTGGTGCGCAGCGCGCCATCAAGCCCATAGCACCAGCTATGATAGGGACAGCGGATTGCACCACGGATCTTCTGCGGCTTGTCGACCAGGATCATGCCCCGATGGCGGCAGGTGTTCTGGAACACGCCAATCTCACCGGTGCGATCGCGCACCAGCAACAGCGGCATGCCGAGGAAATCCACGGGTTTGGCATCGCCTGCCTCGGGGATGTCCTTGCCAAAGCCAATGCCCGACCAATTGGCAAACAGCACAGATCGCTTTTCTTCGTCAAAGATCGCGGGGTCAATGTAATGGGCATTGGGCAGACCGTTGGCAGTGTTCACATCGGTCAACACGGAAGAAAGAGAGCTGTGTTTGTTCATGGCGCTTTCCTGAAACGAGCGGTTCATTTTCAGTGATAAAGGCGCGAAAACGGGGGGCTCTCAATATTGAAAAACCTCAATCAGGATTAAGGTGGCCTAATCCGACCCGGCAAGGCTGCGCGCCAAGATCCAGTCCTGCAGCTTGCGGGCATTCTCCGACAGCTGGTCTTTGGGCGGGCCAACCAAACAGAAAGCGTGCGGTGCAGGCAGGGAATGTGATCCGATCACCGCCAGCTTGCCGCTTTTCAACATGGGAGAGATCAGCGTTTTCCACCCCAGCACCACTCCGGCCCCCTTCTGCGCAAATTGAAGCGCCAGCGAATAATTGGTGACCGTGGTGCCTTCGTTGATCGCGCCGGTGTAGCCCAGACCCGAAAACCAGTCGGGCCATGTCGTCCAGTTCTGTGACCGCACGTGCAGATGGATCAGACGTTGACTGGCAAGGTCGGCCAGGCTGCTGCCCTCCAGATCCCGCGCCGATTGTGGGGCTGCCACTGGCACCAGCTGGTCGCGGTAAATCTCTTGATGTTCAAGGTAATCGACCTTTTCGCGCCCATACTGGATAAAGAAATCGACTCCCTGCGGGCTTTGAAAGGGGCGGTCCTGCGTCACCTGATTGACGCTGACATCGGTGTGCAGCTGCCAGAAATCAATGATCAGCGGCGACAGCCACAGGGCCGCAACCGCAGTGGTGGACCCAACCGTTACTGTGTCCTGCTCTTCGGCGCGCTGGATCTTTTCCAGCTCGCGCGAGATTTGGGTGAACGACGAACTCAGCACCTGACACAGTCCGACGCCATGCTCGGTCAGCTCTACGCCGCGGTGTTTGCGGACAAACAGGGGCGTGCCCAGTTCGGTTTCCAGCGCCTTGATCTGGTGGCTGACCGCCGCAGGCGTCACGGACAGGTCTTGGGCTGCGGCCTTAAAGCTCAGATGGCGCGCGGCGGCCTCAAAGACCAAAAGCATCGTCAAAGGGGGAAGATTGTAGTGACGTCTGGACATGAATGGCTGCCTGGATACTGCCCACTCAGATTAGGTGGCCTTAACTAAAGTTGATTAGTCCCGCAGTTAGGCGCACAAGGCAAATCCTTTTTTTTGCGGATCCTGACAAGACACCATCGGCCAAAGGAAAAAACCTCTGGCCGATGGCAATATCGAGAGTACGTTCGACAAGACAAGCGATCAAAAAGACCTTTATCCCCTCGAGTTTACTGCGTCTTTTTGCGCAGGCCGTCGCGATACAACGCTTTGATCAGCGACAGGCACATCAGCCCCATCACCATAGTAAAGGGCAGCGCACCGATGATCATGGCATTGCGCAGCGCATCCATCGGGTTGGTTTCCCCTGCGGCCAGGAACAACGCGCCGATCACAGAGGTCAGGATCAGGCCCCAGATCACTTTGTGCTTATTTCCCACATCCTGATCACCGCCCGCCATAATGGTGTTCATCACCAAGATGCCCGAGTCCGCCGAGGTCACGAGGAAGGTCAGCACCAGCACCACGCACATCACCGTGATCACCGACAAAAGACCGCCGTCGATCATCTCGCCCAGCGTCACAAACAGTTTCGCAGTGTTGGACGCACCCGAGATCGCGCCCCCGGCTTGACCAGACAGCTCCAGATCCATTGCCGTGCCGCCCAGAATAGCCATCCAGGCAAAGCAGACCAGCGCCGGGGCAAAGACACCGCCCAGAATGAACTCGCGCACAGTGCGCCCTTTGGAGATGCGCGCCAGAAACAGGCCGACAAAGGGTGAAAACGCAATCCACCAAGCCCAGTAAAAGGTGGTCCAGCCCGCCTGCCAGCCGAACTGACGCCCCTGCTCGCCCGCCGCATAAGCGGAGGCCAGCACATCCGACGGCAGCGCCGCTGCATCGCCTTCAAGGCCCGACACAAACCCGTCGAAAGAGCCCCAGGCATTGGTTGCTCCGCCGCGCAGGGCGTCGGCAAATGGGACGGCGTCGGCAGGCAATGCCGCAGCAAACGCCGCCTCAGATTGCGGACCATAGGCCCCAAAGCTCAGGTTCAGGAAGTTCAGCAGATAGTCCATCAGCGCGGCCACATAGGTGTTCATCGCAAACAGGAACGAGCCAAACACAACAAAAACCAGCAGCAGAATGATCGACAGCACTAGGTTCAGGTTGGACAGGTATTTCACCCCACGCCCGACACCAGATACAGCAGATAGAACCGACAGCGCCATGATCACAATCAACCCCGCCAGAAGACCCACCGTGCTGGGCACCGGTGCCTCGCCTGTCAGGTTCATGATCCAGGTCATCCCCGTGATCGCATAGACCCCGTCGACAAACTGCGACACACCATAGCCGATCGTGACCGACACGCCGAGGATGGTCGCAACAACGCCCAACACATCAACAATATGGCCCAGAAAACCATTCATCCGCGACCCGAACATCGGCGTCAGCGCAGACCGGATCGTCAGCGGCATATCGCGGGTATAGGCATAATACGCCAGCGACAGGCCGGTCACCACATAGACCGCCCAGGCATGAAAGCCATAGTGCAGATAGGTGTACCGATAGGCCGACTGCACCGCCTCTTCGGTTCCGCCCGCAACCGCGCCAGACACCACAACAGGGTTCGATCCCCACAGGCTCAGCGGTTCAGCGGTGGAGAACACCATCAGCCCCACGCCCAGACCAGCGCCGAACATCATGGAAAACCACGAAAAGGTGGAAAACTCGGGCGCTTGCCCATCCGGGCCAAGCCGCAGTTTTCCCGTCTGCGGCAGCACCGCCAGTGCAATCAGGAAGAAGACAAACAGGCCAACAATAATAATATAGAACTGGTTGAAGCTCTCCAGCAGGCTCCAGTTCAGGCTCCCCAAAACGCCGTTGGCGCTGGCCGGCCAAATCAACGCCCACAGCACAAGCCCGATCATAATGGCCTTGCTGATAAGCGCGATTTCAACCGAATGCCCCTCGTAGAACCCTTTCGGAGATCGGTTGATCTCCAGATCGGTGAATGGCGGTTTAATTGACATGTCTCCCTCCTTTGTCGTGATTTTTTTCTGAGATTAGAGATCCAGAACGAGCCGTGCTCCCTTTGCACGTGACACGCAGGTGCACAAAAACCCGCTGCCGGCCTTTTCCTCGGGCGTCAGAATACCGTCGCGGTGGTCCACCTCTCCCTCGACCACATCGACAATGCAGGACCCGCAGAGCCCTTCTGAACAGCCAAATTCCACGGGCACCCCATTGGCCTGAAGAACACTCAGGATGCTGTCGTCGGCCCCGACCTGATACACCGCACCATTTGATGCGAGCTCGATCTCAAAGCCCTCAGCCGCGCCGTGCTGCACATCAGAGGCCGCGGCAAAACGTTCAAAATGGATGGTGCCGCCGCGCATCGACGTGCCAGCCTCAAGCACCGCGTTCAGCATCGGTTCCGGCCCGCAGGTATAGACGTCGCTGTCCACGGGCAGCCCCTGCATCACCTCTGCCATGTCCATGAAACCTTCGTCATCAGAGCAATGCAGGCGATACCATTCGTTCAGCCCAAGCGCGCGAAATTTGCTGTCCATGGCCGCATGTTCGCGGGACCGCACCAGATAGATCACCTGAAACTCGCGCCCGGCATTCAGCAACTCGCGCGCCATTGCAACCAAGGGTGTCGCGCCAATCCCACCTGCAATCAGGGTGACATAGCGATCGCCCGTTTGCAGTTTGAAGTGATTGCGCGGCCCGCCAATCTGCACCACAGCGCCTTCTTCCAGCGCGTGCATTGCCAGCGATCCGCCGCGTCCGGTGTCTTCGCGCTTGACCGCAACATTCAGGGTGCGGCCATCCAAGCTCCAGTTCCAGATCGAATACTGGCGGATCAGCCCATCCTCCAGATGCACATCGATATGCGCCCCCGCTTCCAAACCCGAGAACCGCCCCTCCTGGATCTGAAACTCGAAATCAGAGACTTCAGGGCTCAATTCGGTTTTCTGGATCAGGCGCGCTGTTTGCATCGGGGTCTTTCCTTATGGGCTGCCACCAGGCACATCGCGACTGTGTCCGTCACAGGTCCCCCCATGCGGTTCAGCGCACCTCGGCTGCGAGGTGCGGTTCCGGATCTGCCAACTGGGCTTTCTTTTCGTTGACAGGCAGTAAGAAATGAGGTGCCCAGGATGTTCAATTTCGAAAAATCTAAATCACGGGTGAAATTAATTTGCCCCACCCGCACAGGACGTCAGACCGCCCCACATCGGCGGACGTGGAATCCGGACTTTGTACCAATGGAGATGTTTGGCTTCGCTCAGCAGATCTGGCGCGACCATGCAGTGGTGTGGTCGACGACTGTGTTCAAGTGATCCTGAAGCCCCAGCCCCGTGACACGCTTGCGGGGCTTCATGTCGTGATCCCCATCTTCCAGCCAGCGCAGGGTTACATCCGGGGCCAGCGCGTATTCCGCAACCTCTTCCTGCGTGCCAAAGGGATCCCGCGTGCCCTGACAGATCAGCGTCGGACAGGTCATTGTGGCAAACTGTTCGATACGGGTTTTCTCGGGCTTGTTTGGTGCGTGAAACGGAAAGCCAAGGCACAACAGCCCCTGAATGCGGCCCGCATCAAAAAGCGCCTGTGCACAAAGGCTTGCGACCCGTCCGCCCATGCTTTTTCCGCCAATGACTACGGGGCCGTCACCGGGCAGCGCCTCAATGGCGGCAAGATATTCCGGGATGTATTTTTCGGCCTTGCCCGGTGGGCGTTTTGATCCGCCCACGCGCCGCGCCGCCATATAGCTGAACTCGAACCGGGCAACGCGAAATCCGCTTGCGGCCAGCCCTTCAGCGACCGCGGTCATCCACGGTGTGTCCATCGCCGCGCCCGCCCCATGGGCCAGCAGGATCGTGACCCGCCCGGGCTGGTCGCCGTTCAACAGAAACTCCATGACGCCTCTCCTCAACTGAGCCTCATCATCGGTTTAGTGGAGTTGACGGCGACCTCCAATGCGCGCGCGGATCAGATTTAGATTTTTCGACCCGCGCTATCAAAGAAATGCGTGTCTTCAGGGGCAAAGGACAGGGCAACCTGTGTCTTGGGCGCAGGGGCATGTTCCCCGGTTACGCGAACGGTCACCTGCCCAGCAGCGCCTGCATCCAGGATCACAAACGTATCTGCACCCAGATATTCCAGCACATCAACTTCGGCGTCGATCTGCCCCTGCCCCGCTTCGACAAGGGCGATGTGTTCGGGCCGGATGCCCAGCTTTACCGCATTCGCAGGGGCCGGAGCCGCCAGCGTCAGCCCGGCAATCCCCGCCTCAAAGACGTTCATCTTGGGAGAGCCGATAAACTGCGCCACAAACAGATTGCCGGGGTTGCGGTACAGTTCTCGCGGGGTGCCGACCTGGCTGATCTGCCCCCCTTCCAGCACCACAATCCGATCCGCCAGCGTCATCGCTTCGACCTGATCGTGGGTCACGTAAATCATCGTCGCGCCCAGCGCCTGATGCAGTTTTGCAATCTCATAGCGCATCTCGACCCGCAGGGCGGCGTCCAGATTGGACAGCGGTTCGTCAAACAGGAACGCCGTGGGATCACGGACAATCGACCGCCCGATGGCCACCCGCTGGCGCTGCCCGCCGGACAGGTCCTTGGGGCGGCGTTCCAGCAGCGGCTCCAGCTTCAGCACCTGCGCGGCAGCATCAACTTTGGACTGGATGTCCGCCTCGGGTGCGCCCGCCGCTTTCAGGGAAAACCCCATATTGTCGCGCACCGACATATGCGGATAAAGCGCATAAGACTGGAACACCATCGCCAGCCCCCGCCGTGCCGGAGGTTCAGCCGTGGCGTCGCGGTCACCGATCAGGATCTGCCCGCGGCTGGTTTCCTCAAGCCCGGCTATCATCCGCAGCAAGGTGGATTTACCGCAGCCCGAGGGGCCGACAAAGATCACGAACTCCCCTTCTGCAATGGACAGATCCACGCCTTTGATTACCTGCGCCGAGCCGTACCATTTCTCTGCGCCGTTTAGTTCGATGGATGCCATCTGTGTTTCTCCTCCGTCGACGCTTTAGAAATGGCCGCGCGCGTGCGGCCCGGCCCAGGTCAGCCAGATGGCTGCCGTCCAAGAAAAAGCGCCGCCCCCTGCGGGGGTGCCTTCAACCGGGCTGAAATATTCGAAAAAGCCGTGTTCCGCGATCAGGCGCTGGGTGTCCTTGCGCAGTTTCGCGGCGATCTGCACATGGCCCTGTTCCTCCAGCCCAATGGCGATCAGCGCATTCATCATACCCCAGACCGGCCCCCGCCAGTAGCGCAGCGGTTCAAACCCCTCGCGGCGCGGATCAAAGGACGGCACGCCAAATTCCACCCGATCCAGAATATCGTGCAGATGTATCGCCATCTGGTCGTTCTCAATGCCCGCATACCAGTTGAGGAACGATGCCGAGGACAACGACCCGCTGAAGTCCCCGCTGCGCAGGTCAATGCTGTCGTAAAAACCATCGGGGTTCCAATGGCGCGCAACACCCGCCTCCAGCGTGCGGATCCAGCCCTCGATCTCGTCGGTCAGATGGTCCAGATCATGGGCGATCATCAACAGGTCACGACAGGCCCGCAGCAGGATGAAGGTCATGCCCACGTCCGCCACACGAAACGGCGATCCCTCGCGGATCTGGCCTTCGTCCCAGCCGCAATCACGGCCATAATAGACCATGGTCAGATAGCGGTCGTAGTCTTCCTTCTTCGGCCGCATATCGGGATCCACATGCGCGGTATCCCGGCGGGTGTAATCCCCCACGCCGCTGCCATCGACATTGCCCATGCCGCCATCCCAGTCCACGGCATTGTCGCGCCCAGACTCCCAGGGGTGCGTAATAGCCACCATGCCGTCTTCGACCCGGTTGGCCATGAACCAGCGGTGCCAGCTTATCAGACGGCCATAGACCAGCTCCATATGCACGCGGCCATAGCGTTTGTCCTGCTCGTAGATGGCGCGGATCATGGTCGCGGCGACCGGCGGCTGGGTGATGCCCGACGTATGCGGCACCCGTGGCACGCCCCAGACGTCCGGCCCCGGAAAATACCCGTCCGCCCGCTTGTGGAAGATAATATGCGGCACCATGCCATTGTCCCATTGGCCGGTGAACAGCGTGTGGATTTCAAACCACGCACGCTTGATATCAAAGGTCGCAAGCCCCCAGGCCGTAAAGGCGCTGTCCCAGTTCCACTGATACGGGTACAGCCCCGATGTGGGCACCGTGTACCCGCCCCGGTCATTATTGCGCAGAATGCGCTTGGCCTGCCGGTCGATCTTGTCGGCGTTGATCGTCATGTCGTGTATCATCCTTTGACAGAGCCCGCAGTGAGCCCCTTGGTCATGAAACGTTCGAGCCCCAGAAACAGCGCCATAATAGGCACGGTGGCGATCACCGACCCGGCCATAAGATGTTGTCGAGGGATCTCGGAGGAATTGAGCGAAGCAATGCCGCGGGTCAGCGTGAACTTGGATGGATCATCCAGCAGCATGAACGCCAAGAGGAACTCGTTCCAGGCGATCATGAACACATAGAGCGACACCGACGCCAGCGCAGGCAATGACAGCGGCAGGGTGATTTTCCAGATCACCCGCAGTCGGGACAGGCCATCCATCAGACCCGCCTCTTCGATCTCTGCGGGAAGGCCACGGAAATACCCCTGCAGCATATAAAGCGCGACGGGAATGGTGGTGACCGGATAGATCAGCACAATGCCAAAGATCGTATTGCGCAGCCCCGCCGTTGAAAACGCGATGTAGATCGGCAGCGCCAGAACGATCATCGGCACCATATAAATCAACAGGATAGACCGCGCAAACGCCGCCCGCCCTTTGAACCGCAACCGCGCCACCGCATAGGCGCCGGGGATTGCAAACAGCAGGGTCACAACAACCGTGATCACCGAAATGAAGAAGCTGTTCAGCAGGTAGATGCCAAATCCGTGGTCACGAAACAGCTCTTCATAGCTGCGGAACAAACCCCAGCCCTTGCTGAAATCAATCGAGAAATCGAGCGGGTTTTGCAAAAGCGCCTGCTGGCTTTTGAGCGAGGTCATCACCATCACATAAAAGGGGATGACAACAATGGCGGTGAAGAAGATATAGCCAAACCCGGTGAGAAAGCGGATCACGGCTTCCTCAAATTCATGCCGGGTCAACGCGCCTTTGGGGGCATTTCGCATAATGCTGACCATGCCCAGCGCGGCACACAGCGCCATGGCGCCATGGCCGACGATCTGCGCAAAAGGCGACACCGTATCCCCGGACAGAATTGGGCCAAACCCCAACAGCCCAACCGCCGCAACCCCCAGCGCCGCGATCCCCGCGGCCATGCGTGAATGGACCGCTGCCGCACCAATCACCGCGCCCCATAGCAGGGCCAGTATCAGCGTCGGGCGGAACGGCTCTCCGGTGGCGAAACTCATGGTGATCGACACGGTGACCGCAATCACAAAGGTCCAAAGCGCGCCCAGAACGGGGCCTGTGACATAGGCGTGATGGAACGTTTTCATAGCCCTTCCTCCTGGCTCATGACGCGGAAGAAGAAGACGCTGAACAGCAGGAGGCAGCAGAAAATCACCACCGCCACCGCAGCCCCTGCCCCGATGTTGGACAGCGCGAAAGCCTGTTCATAGACATTCACCGTCAGCGTCCGCGTGCCCGCATTTCCCCCGGTCAGCAGGAAAATGTCGTCGAATTTGTTGAAGGTCCAAATGAACCGCAGCAGGAACAACACCGACAGAATGCCCAGAAGCTGCGGCAGGCTGAGGTAGCGGAACTGCTGAAATGGTGTCGCACCATCCATATCGGCGGCCTCATACATCTCTGTGTCGATGCTCTGCATGCGCGCCAGGATGAACAGGAACGACAGCGGGAAATAGCGCCAGATCTCGAACACCGTGACCATGATCAGCGCCAGTGGCTCCTCGCCAAAGAAGTTGATCGCCTGATCGGTCACGCCCATCTGCACCAAAAGCGCATTGATCGACCCTGAAAACGGATCGAGCAGCAGCACCCAGGCAAAAGCCACCGCAATCACCGGCGCCACATAGGGAAACAGATAAAGCCCGCGCAGGATGCCCTGACCTTTGAAGGATTTATCCAGCAGAAGCGCCGCAAACAGCCCCATGACCAGTGCGCCAATGGTACCAAAGACGGTGTAGAACAGCGTCACCCACAGCACCTTGAAGAACTCGCTGCTGTCAAAAATACGAGCAAAGTTTTCGCCAGTGAAGCTGAAATTGGTCAGGATATTCGATGCTGTGCCCGTCACAATTGGCGCACTGTCGCGGGGGCTGGGCCCGTCAAAAAACGCCTGCGCGGTGATCACCTTGATCTGCAAACGTTCGCGCGCGCCGCCCTCCCAGTCGCCAAAGTCGCAGAACAACTCGCGCCCGGTCACGGCACAACTGTCCCCCAACCCGTCGATGATCTCGATCCCCTCGGGCAGCGTATCGCGCAGGGTGACGCCCGCAATCGACGCCTCTTGCGAGGAATTGCGCAACCGGTAGCGCAGCGTCGCCTCGTCCCCCGGCGCAGTCGGCTTGCCGCGCACATCTTCGCGCACCGTGACCTCGGGCGGTCGCAGATTGGCGAGTTCAACAGGCTTGAAGCTGATCCAGAAAATCGCCAGAAGCGGCAGGATCACGACAAGCGCAACAGCGGCGATTGTGGGGGCAAGCATCCCCCAGGCCAGACGCGCTTCGCGCTTGGCCAGCGGCCCGGTGCCCCGCGGTGGATGCGCGGGCGGGCCGACGGGCGGGTCGGTCTGTGACATTGGAAATCCGTGGTCTGCAACTGGGGCACCGGGCGTTTGCCGCCCGGCACCAAGGGGGCGTTAGTTCAGCGCGCCCAGTTCCTTATTCATCGCCGCAACCGCCGCAGAGGCATCGATTTTCTCGTCGATGTACTGACGCACGATCCGGTTGATGGCCTGCGAGTTGATCATCTTGGACGCCAGCGACAGCTGCCCTTCCGCAACCCCCCAACGCTGCGCCACATCCAGACCGCCAACGATTTCGTCGATCATGTCCTGCGCATAAAGATCCCCCAGCGGGGCTTTGCGGTCGACACCCACCGGCAGCTCGGCCCAGACCTTGGAAAACGCCTGCGGATCCTCTGCGTTGCCCTTGCGGACCGGGAACTTGCCCTCGGGCGCAATCGACAGCGTCGAAGCGTAGCCATCGCTCATGGAGAACTCGACAAACTCCATCGCCGCATCGGTGGACGCATCCGACGTGATGCCGAAGTAACGGATATCGCCCCAGGCCGCCCCATCCGGGTTGGACGGGCCAGAGAAGTTGGTGACGATGCCAGTTTTCGAGGCCAATTCACCGCTGGTGGGGTCATCGGTAATGGTGGGCGGCGCGCTGTCGCGCAGACCGGCCAGTTCATCCAAAATGAACGGCGACCAGATGATCATCGCCGCTTTGCCCGCGAAATACAGCTCGCGGGACTGCTGCCAGTACAGCTCACCCGGAGGCGAGGCTTTGGCGATCGCTTTGTAGAAATCCAGCACCTCGGTGGTGGCGGCCTCATCGAGCGGCGAGAAGCCGTTTTCATCAACCGGCGACACCCCATTGGCCAAGAACACATGCTCCAGAACCTGGCTCATGAAGTTCTCGTCCACCTTGGTCGCGGCGACAAAACCAAACATTTCCGGTGGGTTGTGCAGTTTCTCAAGCGCGGCCAGAACATTGGCATATGAGGTCGGCGCGGCCAGACCGGCCGCGTCAAACAGATCCTTGCGATAGACCACCATCTGCGTCCAGCCATCCACCGGAACAGAGGCAAACCCGTCTTCGGTCGCAGCCATCGACAGTGCCCCAGATGCAAAGGTGCCCTGACCGAGGTTCTCGATCACATCGGTCGCGGCATCAATGTCCAGAATGCCGGCTTCGGCCCAGGGCAGCGCATATTGCAGCGTGTGGTAGATCACATCCGGCAGGTCATTGGCCGCGAAAGCCGCCGTGGCGCGGGTGCCAAGGTCACTTTCGGTCACCGGAATGACCTCAACAGTGTGCCCGGTCATGGCCGAAAACTTCGCGGCCATTTCCTCCTGTTTGGCCAGCCGTTCCGCCTGTTCCTCGGTGGTCCAGAATTTGATGTCCTCGGCCATCGCAAGACTGGTGCTGATTGCAATCAACGCGGTGCTCGCACTGAGAAGCTTTCTGATAGTCATGGTTTTCCTCCCTATATTTCGATTTTTTCTTTGTCTTGAATTCCTAAGGTGCCGGCCCCAGCGATCCGCCCGCACGGAACGGCACGTCTTGTTCCTCTCGCAGGGTTTCCACGCGCTCCCCACGCACCCTGCGGATCAGAAGATGGGCCAGCCGCTCACCGGCAAAACGGTTGTCGACCGCGTAACTGGCAAGCGACGGCCGCGCGGCGGCGCCATCCTTGGTGCCGTCATAGGACACAATCGACAGATCGCGGCCAATGGTCAGCCCTTCCTCATGGGCCGCTTCCCAGGCCCCAAGCGCCGCAGCATCCACCGCATAGATCAGCGCAGTTGGGCGGTTCGCATGGGCCAGCAGGGCCCGCGCCGCATCCGCGCCCTGACTGCGGATCACCGCATTTTCACGGATCAGGTCCGGGTCGGCCTCCAACCCCAGATCCGAAAGCCCACGCAGGAACCCCGCAAGGCGCAGCTTTTCGTAATGATACCCCGGCGAACTGCCCACATAGCCAATCCGGCGATGCCCCGCCGCAAAGAGACGATGCACAGCATCGCGCATCGCCGCGCCGCCTTTGAAGTCAAACCACGCGCATCCCTCAGGGTCTGCCACCCGGCCAAACAGCACAAAGGGCACGTCCAAAGCCCGCAAATGCGCCACCCGCGGATCATCCGACCATGTGCGCGGCAGAATGAACCCATCCGCCTTGCGATCCTCAACCAGCTGCTGCATCCGCTTTAACACCGTGTCCTGCGTGTCCGCATTTGACACCGTCAGGGTCCAGCCTTCCTCGGCGGCGGCGCCCGAAGCGCCCGCCAGAAACTCTGCCAGAAACGGGTGATGCCCATCGTGGTTTCCGGCCTCGATGACCAGACCAATGGATTGCGACCTCCCGGTGCGAATGGCCTGCGCCTGTGTCAGCGGCCGATAGCCCAGCCGCTCTGCCGCGCGCTCCACCCGCAGGCGCGTACTTTCCGAAATATCGCTATAGCCGTTCAGCGCGCGACTGATGGTGCCCTTGGTGATCCCAAGTTCCCGCGACAAATCCGAAATTGTCACGCGGCGCGCACCGGTCCCCATCCGTTTTGTGTTTTCTTGCCGAGTCATCGCTCCCCCTAACCTTAAGAGAAAGTTCCGAAATCGGTTTCGGCAAGATATTTTTTTAACTGAATAAATTTCATGCCCATTTCACGGGCAAAAATTAGATAATAATTTTGAATTCTTAGCGCGACACACAGGCCAACCGCGAACCTGCGCCCAAAATACGGGCGACGTGTGCAAGAAAAACCCTGTACAACCAGCATTTGCGCTCTGAAAAAACCACCGGAACAGGGAACCGGACCGGGCGGTTTCGGACCGGCAAGTGCAACCGCGCCACGCAAGGAACCTGCCCGACAGCGCGGAAAACCAAGCCCCCAGAAACGAAAAAGAGCACCCAAGGGCGCTCTCTGTCTTACCTCAGAACTGCCATCGCAGGATCCCGCCCGCGTGCTGGGCGCTCTGTAGATCGGGGCAAAGTTGTCTCCAATCAACCTGAAAAACCATGGGAATCCAATGATTTATTATTGTGTTTTTCGGCCTAGGAGCAAAGATCCCGCGAAAGTCCGAGGTAAGATCGCGCGAAACCTTTGATTAGGCAACAAAAAAGCCCGCCAAAGCGGGCTCGTTTTCCTGAACTGATGTGTAGACCTAAGCTGCAAACCTTTCAGCAATCAAAGGTTTGACCGCGACATATATAGATCCGACCCCTTTCCTGTCCGGATTTCGGAACGCGGCCGTCTTTCCTTTGAATATGTCTGCGAAAAGGTTTTCGAACCGGCCTGCGCCGCGCTGGCAGGCATAAGAAATCGAATGAACATCCTGCAGATCTGAACCACCTATTTCAGGCAAGTTCGCAATCCATCCCAAAATTTCATCGAGATGCGTCTGAGCGAACACAACGTGGCGATTGGACCCGCGTCCCGTCCGAGGGACAAGCGGTTGGAGTATTCCGGAACGATAGAGCGCTTCAAACTGATGTTTCGTTGCCACGAGATAATCTGGAACATCGCGCATCGGGATTGCGCTTTGAAACGCCTCCACCAGTGGGACAGTCTCTTTGGCTTCAAACACCAGATTTCCGCACTCGACCTCGGTCACATCGGCTGGAATTTCGCCCATGCTCTTGAGGAGACGCGCCAGACGTTTTCGTTCCACCCCGACAGTTTCCGACAAGCTGTTCAACGTGTGGAATCGCCGCTCGGTGATTTCAACGCCAAGAATGGAGGTGCCGGGCTCGACGGCCGAGTGTTTTACAATGTGGTCGCGCAGAAGGTCTCGGATTGGACCGGGATCGATTGCATTACATCTGCGATCCAACCAATCAAAGAGCTTCCCATAGTGCGCCAGCGGGCCCGCTTGAACGGCAGTCGCTGGCGATGTTTGGCGGATCGTGTCGAGCGCTTCTTCAACGGCCTCAGGGCCCTCGCTGTAGATCGAGAACCCTATATCAGTGGCCTCTTCGATTTCTGCAGGTGAACGTTTGGTCAGCTTGACTTTGTGGCCGTGCTGCAAAACAGCACCGATCATTTCAGCGGCAGCCAGAACATGTTCAAGTGTTTGATCCGCAAGCCAAGGCGTCTCATCCACAACCTGTCCATGGACCCGCGCGCGCAACCATTCGAGATAGGTTGGAACAGGGCCGACTGCGGCTTTGGGATCAGCCAAAGGCATATCACTCATAGCCACGCGCAAGTTGGTTGCTGAGGCCCTACCTGTTGGCTCGAGCCAGACACCGTGCTTCTCGCAGCGCTGAACGTGTCGGAAACCCCACATCAAACGGAAACGCCAATCTTCCGGTGCACCGTCTTCGGCTAGGCAACAAGGGCAATAGCGAGCAGCACGTGGTGACAAGAAAGCCTTTGAAATCGGCTCACCGCGAAACTCTCCCCTGCGCCGCAATACCCGAATGGCATTGTCCATGTAGGTGCCAAACGTTTCACCAATTACCTCAACGAACTTCTCGACAGCTTCCGCGCGCCCAGACACGAAATGCTCGTGGTGGATCCCGTTGTCGCGCAAGAGCCGCTCCATCCCGCGGCTGGTATGGAAAATGGACAAGCGGTCGGCATAGGAAATCAGGGTTTCCTGCGGATCGAAGGGCAACTGAGGCCAGAGCATGGTCACTGCCCCCATCCGATGGCCGAGAGTTCTCGCTGCACGTCCTGCCAGTCGCCAGAATGAAACGGGGTCATGCCGATGCACTTGGAGCTCTTGCGGTACACGACCTCTGCCCGAGAAAGGGTCAATTCCGTTCGTTTGCGGGTCACAGCATCCTTCAGGATCAGCTTGCCCAGTTCGACGCTCCGCCCGATCTGGCCGCGCTGGGCAAACAGGATGCGCTCGGCCATGGCGCTGCCGTCCGGCATGGCAAGACCAAGCATCTTGGCCGAATAGGCGACGTTCCGGATGAAATCCGAGACCTCCTTGCTGCCAGGCCGGATGTCACCCATGGAGAGTTCTTGGAAGCGGCGAGCGGTTTCGCCGGATTGTTCCGAGAGAATGTCATCGCGCAGGCTGGGAACGCCCGCGATGACCAGCGCCACCCCACCGGCGGATTGCATGATGTGCTTCAGGGATTGGATCGCACCTGCCACATCTCGGCCCGAGCCGCGGCGGAAGATGTGATGGCATTCATCGATGATGAGCGCCCGAATGCCGAAATTGGTCAGCCGATGCATGACCATCTCCCATGCATCCGCAGAGCGGATTTTGGCATCGACGCGATGGTAGCCCGTCCTTACAAGGATCAGCTCGGCAAGCTTCTTGATCGTCGCTTCGGGAGGCACGGTGATGTAGAGCGTGTTCCCCTCATGCCCCTCGGTTGCCTCCGTCAGAACAGGGTTCACCCGCAGCATCCGTTTCAGGAGCGCCGTTTTCCCGTCTCCGAAGCGGCCCAACACCATGAGGCCACGACTTTCGCCGGTCAGCGGATCGACCCGCGGCTGTGCGGTCATCGCGCCATTGTCGTCAATTTCGAAGAGATCGACGAGCTGGTCTTCCAGCTCATCTTCCATGCCAAAGCGCCAGTAGCGCGCCTCCAGCCATGCGGTCTTCTCGGTGGTCGTGGTCGGGGTTGCAGTCTGGGTCGTCATCCTGGTCATTCCATCGTGTGATTGTCGTCGTCCGCCTGCACGTGGTGATCGGCAGTCGTTTCTTCGTGTGCATGATTGGCAGCAGGGGTAGTGTCGGTCGGTGCCGTGCCGTCGAGGTCGCCCATCAATGGGCGATGCGGGCCCGCCTTGTGTCGACGCTCCGCGGTGTCGGTATGGCGCATGAAACGCTGGGTCTCGTATTCAAGTTCATCCACAGTTTTGGGTAGAGAAATCAAACCCATCACGCGTTTGAGGCGGTACGACTCGCGATTGCCGTCGTTGATAAAGTCGCGCCGCGCTAGACACTCAGCATCGATATCAGCCGCGTCCGCATCATCCTCCTCCGCCAGTTCGGCCAGCATCTCCAACTCGCTCTTGCCGATCCAGCGCTCATCACAGGCTGGCACGGTCATCCATGAGCCAATACCCGCGCGCACAGAGATGGTACCGATATCACCGTCCCAACGCAGAATCTCGACATCGTCGACCTTCTCGGTGAGGCACATGTGCATGAGCGCATCGGACTGGTAGTCTATTTTGTGAACGAGAACGCCCTTGCGCGTCAGCTTTCGGCGCGTGCGGACACCGAAGACTTCACGCATCTCATCGCTTGTCAGGGATCGCGGTGGGCACTCCTTGCAGCCTCTTTCCCAAGCCTGCGCGGGGGACATGCCAAGCGCGGAGTGCTCCTTGGTGTGGTAGGCGTCAACAACCCAGCGCACAAGCCAGCACAGGAAGGCCTCCAGCGTCAGGGTCGCTCGAGCCGCGGCGTCGTTCTCACCGCGCTCGACGACATTGCTGAATGCCCTGCCGGAGAACCGTAAGAGCAAATCGTTATGAACCGTCCGGAAGACCCGCTTGATATAGGGTTTCAGCCATGGTTTGCCTGCGGGGCAACCAAGATTGGTGATCCCGAGATCAGCAAGGACTTCGTATGCATCGTCCGAGATGTACTTATCGCCGCGGTCAAAAACGATACTCTCAGGTGCCCCACCCATCGGCCAACCAAACCTGGCGCCGGCCGCATCGGCGATGGGCGACTTGTCCATGTAGATCATCTCGAGGGTCCGGGCGAGCGGGCTCTCGACGCCTTGCGGGACGATCTGCAAAGCCACGAAGCAGCGGGTGTGGACGTCGATAGCGCCAGACAAGCTGACCCGGCTGGCTTTGCCGTCCAGCCCAATCAGCTGCTTGATCGTCTGCGGCAGGTGATCAAAAAGGCCGGTTTCGCGCATGAGTACGAACAGATCTACCGTGTATTCGTCAACTTCGACCCTCTCCAACACGCGGGACGTCATGACTCCCATGCCAAGCGTGTGCAGGTCTTTATAAGCCTTATCGCGGCTGTTCCTGCGCAGCGCATGATTGATCGGCGCCAACTCCCTAATCTTGTCCCTGATGTAGTCGTAACCTGGCCGCCGCAGCTTGATTGCGGGCACAGGCAACCGCTCCCTGCGTTCATTTTCGGCGTTAATCGCAGCCTGAACGCTTTCTACGAAAGACGTGATTGTCGGCTTCTCACAATCCCACAGCATATCAAGATGGCGTTCGATGAAGCTATCGGTCGCATCGTTGTACCGTTTATAGCGACCGCAATTGCGGTATTTATCGAACAAGCCGTCGTCGCCGTTGACCACCCATGCCCTATACCATTTCCACATGGTGTGGCCGCATTTAAATCCCTGATGGAACTCGACGGCGCGGTCCTGCGCCTTCTTGGTTTTCTGAACCTTGGTACCGCCGCGCTTTGTTTCCCGCATCGACAATGCAGCCAGGTATTCGCGGTACCGCTGGCCTCCGTTCGCGATGATAGTGATGATCTTCGCGCAAAAATCATCTCGAACAGGGTTAAGTTCACCCCGGTCAAGCATGCCCTGAATGGCTAGGACATACTGTTTTCGGAACTTCTGACGCGCGACCTCCGCAAGGACCCGTTCGCTACGGCGGATGCGGTCGCTCGCCGTCGGTTGAACCAAGGGGCGCTTGAGGATCTTAAGAACCCCATAATTGTTGTCCGTGACAATGGCATCATAGCTGTAGATACCGGCAGTGCTCTCGTGGCACTCCCCGCTGTCAGGATCGGTCCACGGCTCCCAGAAAACGAAATATCCTTCCGGGCGCAATTCGAGGACACGCCCTTTGCGCAGGCCGATCTGAAAATCGCAGCCCTTTTCCAGAAGCATTTTGATGTTTTTCTTGAAAGGAGCCGCCATCAGGTCGTCTCCCCGCAGATGATCAAGCTCCGGCCAGTGATCTTTTCACGATTGAACAGCTTGGCTTCGCCAAGCCGGATTGCGCGTGCGACGCTGCGAAAGCCGACCCCCTCAAGGCCAATTTCGGCGAGGAAATCGGAAATGCGGACCGGAGAAGTGACCAGTTGCAGCGCCGCAATGACACGTGCATCCAATTCGACTTCTGGATCGCGCGAGGAGTGAAACAGCTTCGCATTATGCAATTCGACCGGATCGATGTTGCGTTCGGTGAAGGTGCGCACTTCATCGCAGATATTACCGATCGCTGCCTGCCTGATGCAGTCCATCTTTGCGCGATATTGGTACGTCTGGGCGATCCTTTCGGGCTTTACCGAGATGCAAACCCGGCGCCCACATTTGAACGTCACCCTGAAATCGAAGAAATGCTCCGATTTCTTGCCATTGGGCAAAACGAAGGGCAGCGACGCTAGCTGTTCTTCGACGTCCAGAAAATCTGGACGATAGATGAAGCAGAGAGCGGCATTATGCTCGTACATGCTGGCGAAGCCGAGGCGCTGACGGTGCCCTGCACGATTGAAAACTAATTCTCCGACAAAATGACGGCGGGTTGACTTAGGGATTGTGCGCTTTGCTCTGCTTGGCAGAGGGCGCGTGCGTTGAGAAACTTGGCGAGCCAGCGGCAACTGTTGCAGATGTGTGGACATAAGTTCTCCGTTCTCGAACGCAGGCTGCGCCGAGGTGTAGTGCTGAAGTTGGTGTAAGGATTTGCTGTGGGCTTGGTTTGGCGCGCCGTGATACCGCGCGCCAAACCAATGGCGTCGAGGTTAGATGTTCTGGAATTTCACAGTGTGATCCTCGCTGTGTTCATTGGCGTCAAAAGCTAGCTAGGCGCTTTTTTGAAACCAAAAGCAAAAATCGCCAGAATCCCCAATTTTTTATTTCTCAAAAACAGGTACTTACACACTTTCGCTAAAAAATCGGCCATTGGCCCTCAATTTTCTTGAGCTCTTTGGCGGCTTGCGCGTCTCCAATTGCAAGCGCGAGGCTGAGTATTTCTGCAGGTCGCTGATTGAGCACCTGCCTCGCAACGCTCATAGGAACACAAACGCCACAGAGGCCCGTCGATTCGAAAAAATTGCTTCCGTCCCAGTCCATATTTTGTACAGATGGATCCAATGCCAACCGCGCGTCTGGGCGGTACCACCGTGACAGTGTTCGTGCCCATTTTTGATCATTAGAAACATGTATCAGCAGTGACGTTTGGAGCGGCCCAGTACCCAGACGTGGATGGTCCAGTGCAAAGCCCTGAAGGCTCAACTTGCGGCCCGTTATCACAGCTACGTAGTCGCAGAGAAGCGGCGCTTCATTTTCTTTGTCTGCAGGATCAGGCCCGTCTAAAGCGGCCTGAAACGCCAAAATACAACGATCGATGAAATCGGCGGTATGGCTTTGGTCAGTATTTTTGAACATGTCTTGTCCTGTCGCAGCTTTCCGCCCTGGCATGCACAGCTCGGAGCCACATTGAATTGATACGATAAACGCGCGTTCGGACGCTGCTCTAATCGTCACTCGGCAAAAGGTGCAAACAGGTAATTTTGCGAAAAGAAAACTTTGAAAAATTCTCATTTTTGAAATTTGAGCGCACTCATGAGGTTGAGAGTGACAGTAAAAATTTTCGCGTTCTAAAAGCCAAAAGATACTTTTTTCATAGCCATGGAATTCGTCGCTCATCAGGTGTACAGCAGGCAAGCAGGCACAACCCATAGATGTTCAAGCCTTCCCAAAAGCGCAACGCGAACGGAGATGGGTTGGAAATTTTCGAATCAAATGAAGCTGCGAAAAAGCGCACCACCTCGGAAGTTCTCAACATTGTTTGGGATAGCCCGATGCTCCTGGAACCCGGGCCTTGCTGTTTCGAAAGATCCTCAATGCCACTTACAATAAACTGCTGTCGCAGTTGGTGTTGCTCTCGAGACAAGGTCCACAAACTCAACGGGCGCTCAGCGCGGCAGAAAAACCCCGTTTCCGAACCGAGTGATCAGCTCATCAATCAGCGCCTGCTCCTCATCGCCCAATCGGTCTTGCTCAATGAAGCGCCAATTGTTTTCATAGAGCAGAGATGGTCGCGGGATTTCGGACCAAGTGTTAAGCTGTAGCGCCTGAGGAAGAACGCACAGAAATGACCAAACGAAAACGCTATTCGACAGAGTTCAAGGCGAAGGTTGCTTTGGAGGCCATCCGCGAGGAGCTCACGACGGCCGAGCTGGCCAAGAAGTATGACATCCACCCCACTATGATCAGCGGCTGGAAACGGACCGCGATTGAGAACATGGCACAGGTCTTCAGTGGCCCGGCGACCGCTGAACCGATGATATCGGCGGCAGAGATCGAAAAGCTGCAT
>NZ_CYSD01000022.1 GCF_001458415.1 Tritonibacter multivorans
GCCTGGCACCAGCCACGGTACTCCTCGTACAGCTTGGAGGCCCCGAACTTAGCGTCCGTGTCGATCTCGCATTCCTGATCAACGAACTGGCTCACGCTGTCCATGCTGGTCTTATAGGCCGCGACTTGGTCCAGTACGATCTTGGGTGGGTTCAAGCCCTGCTTCTGCCACTCCATGCAACCCTTTACAGCCCAATTCAAAATACCCGGCAGTTCAGCCATCAGCTTACGCCCGAGGTCACGGTCCTGCTCTTCTGCCTTGAAAGTACGATTGAATGGGATC
This sequence comes from Tritonibacter multivorans, assembly GCF_001458415.1. Taxonomy (GTDB): domain Bacteria; phylum Pseudomonadota; class Alphaproteobacteria; order Rhodobacterales; family Rhodobacteraceae; genus Epibacterium; species Epibacterium multivorans. The sequence goes on from NZ_CYSD01000022.1 coordinate 283, forward strand.
GCTTGGATGCGCCGCCAGATCCCGTGATCGGTGTTGTTGATCGCTGGCAAGCTGTTCGTTGCTAGGAAGATTTTACCCTGGATCTGGAACTCGATGAACTTGCCGTACAATGGGCGTCCTTTAAGTGTGTCGCCCCCGGTCATCTGTTTGATTTTGGCCTCCGCCAGAGCCTCGCCCTCCTCGGTTTCACTGACCGAAATGAGTCTAGCCCCCACAAGATCAACCAGATCGTCTCCTACTGAGTTACCACCGCGTGCAATCAGGGTTTGCGATGCGGCAGCCTTGGCATAGTCCCCCAAGAGCCGGTTGACGACATTCGTGAAGGTCGACTTCCCGTTAGCTCCGTCGCCGATCAAGATGAACATGCATTGTTCGTCTGTTCGCCCTGTCAGGCTGTAGCCAATGGCTCGCTGCAGGTAGGCGATCAGATCCGTGTTGGCCTCGAAAACGTCCATCAAGAACCCCTCAAACGCCGGGCAAGTAGCCTCAGGGTCGAAATGCACGGCCAGCGACTTGCTCACAAGCAAGGAGGGATCTGGATCAAATGCTTTCGGCCCCCGGAGATCTATCCATTGGGTTCCGGTCGCCAGAAGCAGGTCATCGTTGTCGAAGGCAGCCACGGATACGGCCCGGTCGGTTGCAGCCAGTCGGCTCAGGTTCTCCAGCCTATTCAGGCTCTCAAACGAAGACAGCTTGCGTGCTGCTTCATGCTGCCCTGATTGTGTCAGAGCATCCTTGGCCTCGCGAATAAATGCCACCGCTAATTTGAGAATTTGGCCTGCAGCGTCTGCCTCCCAGTGGTGACCGTTCCAGATCATCCATTGCTTGGCCTCAACCGCATAGACTGCTCGCTGTTCCAGCCACTGACCGAAGACCTCGGCGAGGTTGGCTTCGGTTGCCTGTGAGGAATTCGCGAACTGGGCGAAGTTTAGAATGTCGACCTGTTGGGGCGAGATGGTCTCCGGCACCGTTGTGCTGGCGACATCGACATAGGCGATCACCCGGTCAGATACACGCTGGGCTGCATCCCGACCAATACACTTGATCAGGCCTTGGAAACCAATTAGCTGCTCCGGCTGCTTTTCTCGGGCGGTTTGCACGCAGGCAATCCGGTCTCCCTTTTCATCATCGGATGCGATCTCGCAGATACGCTCGACAATCTTCTCGACCAGGTCGGCTTCAACACCGTGTTTGAGGCAAAGACCCGTAAACGCAAGGGCTAGGTCGTGACGATGGCCACTTGTCCAGCATTGAGCGATCTCACTGGCAGCCGCCAAGAGGCTTGCAGATCTCGCGAGTGTTGCGTGGCTGATGTCTTGTGCGTCCTCAGCAAAATGAGTGAATCCGAGTTGCTGGCCGTTCGGGTGGACCGATGGGGGGATCATGGTCTGGGTTCCGTCACCGCGCAGTTCGACAAGTGTCGACGCATTGCCCCCTTTCGTGAATGACTTGCGCGGGCCGCAGTCCGAGGCGCGGTAAAGATAGTGTCCGCTGTCGTTGGTGCCGCGATCAAAGATCGCTATGGGTTTCGGTAGAATGATATCGGCAATAGCTTTCGCTTCTGCACAGTCTAGGTCAACGTCGAGAACACCGGACAAACTGCCAAGCAGTAGTCCTAAGTTGCCCGGCTGATGCAAGGCTTGATCAAGTGGTAGACCATTGTTTGTCCATCCTTTTCTGGTTGGTTGTTTGGATTCTGGGTGAAGTACGATAAACGCGTCTTGTTCGCAGATTTTTTTCAGTGTGTTGGTGAGGTCCATTGTTAGGCTAACTTTCACAATGCGGCATTGCCGCCCGACCCATCCGGCCGGAGTTGAAAGCGCATCAAGGCGAGTTGCCGTGCAGGTGGCCCGGCATTGCCGGGGGCTGCGAGATGGCACATGTGTGTTAGTTGATTTCGCGGGTGGCCTGCACACTCAGGGGCCGCGTGGTTTTGACTCCAGTCTACGAGTGCAGAGCCAAACTCGGGTGGCCGTCGAAGACTAAGCCACGCGTATTCATCCAGTCATACAGCGGCGTTTTGATGCGGATATACGGGCTTCTCATGTCCCGCGCCGGGAACAGATCCAGCCATCCGACATGCACCAAGCACGCAATGGCCTGCTTGAAGGCCTCGCCGTTCACACTGGACTTGGACCGGAGCGACCGCAGTGCGTCTGTGCCGTAGGGAACATAGATGTCCGCTGGTATGGGGGGCAGATGATCATTTTCAGTATTGGCGGTGGAAGCCACGTGCGAAAGAGAGTGGAGCAGCAGCTCGAGGGCTGGGATCCACAGCTCTTCGCGGGCGTTGTTTAGGGACGGTAAGTGGCCGTACGGCATTGTGCCGACGCCAAGATGGTCTGGGATCTGTATGGACTGGCCTGCCGCGACCTGTAGAGCGGAGTCAGCTTGCAGCTCCGAGAACAGATCCGCCGCCGCTGCGGACAAACGCACTCGATACGCCGGGGATCCTAGGATTTGGGGCAGCAGCCAATTGATGTCGGGTGTTTCGGTCTCGAATTCCGCCTCCAGCTTTGGTTGGCTCGGCGAAGGTGCGGATGGATCAAGGGTCTTGTAGTTCATGGTACTCCGTTTGGGGTGGACTTATGCCAAGCTCCCAATAGGGCGTCGTCGGCTGTTGCACGACCGGATGCGCAAGACAGACGAGCCATCTAGGACGCTTGGCGATTTTGTTATGGGATTGTTGCGGTGTCCGACAGCGATGTCTTGGGCCGCGAAGTAACCATAAACGACGTGGCGCGATGTGTCAATAAAAATTACGCAACGTCCTCCATAAATCCTCTCTCCCTTCAATGTTACGGGTTACATTGATTGCGACCTAGCCCACACACGCTGCAGATCGCAATACATAGCATCGCCAGCCCCAGTCAGGGTTAAACCTGCGCCAAAGAAACATAAAGTCCAGGCGGATTTGTGCAGACCGTTTGAAGAGGTCTCCCGATTTGGTTCGGTCTTGGAGAACTTGGCGGCGAAACGTAAGTAGGCGTTCTTGTATGTCGTTATGGGAGTGGCCCGGATCGAGCAGAACCACTCTCCGACATGCGGAATTGGCGTAGATACGCGGTTTTTTTGACTCGCAAGCACCGAATCAAAAAGGATTGCTTGATAATGAGAACGACAGTCTGTGCCGAGGTCTACTACCGCGACACAGAGGGCGTCTGGGACCTGCTGGTCTGGACCGTAGACCCCAACGGCACCGTCGTGTTCGCAGCTTTCGCCCCCGGCGATCCCCGGGATCAGGCGATGCTGGAGGAGATGTACACGCCCTACAAACGTAGCCCCATGTCGGGCCTATAGGTAATCCAGTATCGGGGTGGTCTGCGTGATGAAAAAGATCAGAAACGCTATGATCGCAATCGGGATGCTGAGGAAGAACAGGATCGGCACCCAGAGGATGATCATGTCGAGGGTCTTCAGGATCAGGTGGATCAACCCGAAAAGTGAGGGATATGTGGTCTTCATGTATTCCATGGTGCTGTCCTTAAAAGAAAAACCCGCTCAGATTGTACTGAGCGGGTTTCTTCTTTTTGTCAATCGTCCGAGGTCGGGATGTACATCCATACGACCGCCAGAGCGATCAGAAGGACACCCGCAACGCACTTCCAGCCGGGTGTGGGGGATCCCGGCAGGGGCCGGGTCAGGAACTCAGCTAGAGAGGTCACTGGCGTCCCCTTTCGGGCGTAAGCTGATGGCTGAACTGCCGGGTATTTTGAATTGGGCTGTAAAGGGTTGCATGGAGTGGCAGAAGCAGGGCTTGAACCCACCCAAGATCGTACTGGACCAAGTCGCGGCCTATAAGACCAGCATGGACAGCGTGAGCCAGTTCGTTGATCAGGAATGCGAGATCGACACGGACGCTAAGTTCGGGGCCTCCAAGCTGTACGAGGAGTACCGTGGCTGGTGCCAGGCCATGGG
>NZ_CYSD01000023.1 GCF_001458415.1 Tritonibacter multivorans
ATGTATCCATCTGAATGCAATGAAGAAAACCACCATTACCAGCATTAACCGTCAAACTATCAAAATATAACGTTGACGATGTAGCTTTAGGTGTCTGTAAAACAGGTGCCGAAGAAGCTGGAGTAACAGAAGTGAGAACCAGCTTATCAGAAAAAAAGTTTGAATTATGGCGAGAAATAAAAGTCTGAAACATGATTAAACTCCTAAGCAGAAAACCTACCGCGCTTCGCTTGGTCAACCCCTCAGCGGCAAAAATTAAAATTTTTACCGCTTCGGCGTTATAACCTCACACTCAATCTTTTATCACGAAGTCATGATTGAATCGCGAGTGGTCGGCAGATTGCGATAAACGGTCACATTAAATTTAACCTGACTATTCCACTGCAACAACTGAACGGACTGGAAACACTGGTCATAATCATGGTGGCGAATAAGTACGCGTTCTTGCAAATCACCAGAAGGCGGTTCCTGAATGAATGGGAAGCCTTCAAGAAGGTGATAAGCAGGAGAAACATACGAAGGCGCATAACGATACCACTGACCCTCAGCAATCTTAAACTTCTTAGACGAATCACCAGAACGGAAAACATCCTTCATAGAAATTTCACGCGGCGGCAAGTTGCCATACAAAACAGGGTCGCCAGCAATATCGGTATAAGTCAAAGCACCTTTAGCGTTAAGGTACTGAATCTCTTTAGTCGCAGTAGGCGGAAAACGAACAAGCGCAAGAGTAAACATAGTGCCATGCTCAGGAACAAAGAAACGCGGCACAGAATGTTTATAGGTCTGTTGAACACGACCAGAAAACTGGCCTAACGACGTTTGGTCAGTT
>NZ_CYSD01000024.1 GCF_001458415.1 Tritonibacter multivorans
CCCGGAANGCCCCCCGGGTTNCCCCCGCCTGTCCTTTTTTGCATTGAAATGCAAACCGGCCAGTTGGGTATGGCACGGCGCGCGCCCCAAAGGGGCGCGCGCCGTGCCGGTCGCTTTGGGCGAAGCCCAAAGCGAAATCCCTCTCGATCGGTTCAGATGAAAGAAAAAGGGCGCTCTCAGGAGCGCCCTTTTGAATGTGGGGTCGAGCCTTGGTTTACCCAGCGGCGCGGTCTCCGGGTTGGAAACCGGTCTGGCTGTTGGTGGTGAAGCGCCCGTTGGAAGCTTTGTCCAGCTTCCCGTCCCGCAGCAGCTGCCCAAAGGCCCGCAGGCTGTCTTCGCGGGTCAGGCTGCTTTGATCATCAAGACCGCGCACTTTGCCAAGAAGCTGCGGGCGGGTGAACTGGTCACGGCCTTCGACCTTGGTCAAATAGGCTGCCGCTGCTTCCAGCAATTCGCCCAGTTCAACCGCACCCTGCTGGCGCACGAAATCGGCAAACCCGGTATCGAGACCCTCAGCGCCGCTGGTGCTCTTTCGGCTTAGCATGGCGCTGGAGACGCGGCGTGGGCGCACAGGTTGGCCCGCGCGCGCCGGGGCTGTTTGCAGGGTTGCGGCGACCTCTTCGGGTTCGGAGACCTGACCGATCGGCTCAGGCGTCGGGTCCGGGTCGATCCGCTGTTCGGCGACCAGTTTCAAGGGTGCGCCGCGACCAGCAGCGCCTTTGGCGTCGTCGCCCAGCGGGCGCCGCGGGCGGACGACACTGTCCAGGTCCTGACGATAGGCCTGCGCCTGTGCGTCTTTTTCGGCGCTGTCGTCCAGGGTGCTACCTTCGGCTTGCGCTGCTGCTACGGCGGCGCGCAGCTGGTTGTATGTCTCGCGAGAGGACGCGGCATCCGCCTGTTCCAATTTGTCATCGGCTTCCGCCATCAGACGCGACAGATCCCCTTCCAGCGCGCCGGGGCTGCGCTGCAGCAGGGACGCCGCTGTCGGAGACGCGGGCATGTTTTCTGCCGTGTCAAAATCTTCTTGTTCTTCAAGGCGAACAGTTTCCTGTGCAAAACCTTCGGTGTCCGCCGGGCCGTTGTCCTGAGCGTCCTCCTGCTGAGCGGCGGAGGGCGCCTCAGCCGGGCGGCCCGAGGCCATCAGGTCTGCTTCAACCGCTGCCAGCTCTGCCATCAGGTCCGCCTCGTCAGCGTCGCTCAGGCTGCTTTGGGCATCCGGTTTTTCGTCGCGAGCCGCGGATTGAGGCGCGGGCGCAATGTCCTGGGTCGGCTCTGGGCGCGGCGGCTCTGCCTCGGCGACAGGTTCCGCAGCAGGCTGAGCGGCCTCTGGCGTTACATCTTCGGCGGTGGCGTCTACCAAAGTGTTCGACACTGCGGCGCGGCGAACGCGGATCACACGCCCCCGGACGCGGCGCGGTTCGACCTTGGCCTTGGCAGCTTCGGCAGCCGGTTCCGCTTTGGCGTTGAGCTGCGGTTCTGCGTCTGCAGTGTCTGCTGCGTCTTCTGTGGCCTCTGGGGTGGGGGCGTCTGCGGGGGCGACCTCTTCGGTCGGCGCTTCTTGCGCGACGCGGTCAATGGCGTCCTCAGCCAAGGGCGCAGCGGTCCGCTCGGCCTCGGCTTTTGTCGCTTCGGTCACCGCACGCAATGTGGCGTCCAGATCATCGTCCTGTGCTGCACTCGAAGTCTCTGGGGCATTGGAGGCAGCTTCTGCCTCGAGCTGATCCAGAATGTCGCTGACATCGGCTTCGATCGTGTCTTCGATGAGGTCGGCTGCGTCAGACTCATCAGCGCTCTCGTCACCTACGGCTTCGAGCTCTTTTACAGCATCCTCGAGATAGGCGTTGCCGACGTTGAACCCTTCGGCGTGCTGATCTTCGCTGAATTCTTCTTCGCGGGGCGGGGTCTTTGCGACCACGGCGCGGATGCGCTGCAGTTTGGCGGCAATGCTTTCAGATACGGGTGTTGGTTCGGTCTCTGCCTCGGGAAGGATAATGTGGTCTTCTTCGGAGGCCGTGCTGGCATCAACCAGTGCGGCGTCCACACCCCAGGCTGCTGCCTCCGCATCGGAGCCTTCTGTCGGCGCGGTGTCCACACCCGGAGCCTCGTTGCTCACGTCGAAAAAGTCGACCTCTGCGGCAACTTGTTGATTTTCTTCAACGGCGGCCTCTTCCGCAGCAGCGGTTTCAAACAGCTCTACGTCGCCGAAGGTATCTTCGGTATCTGCGAGCTCCGGTGCAAGCGCGGTGTCAGCCGCAACAGGGGGGGCGATGTCCGGGACACTGGTTGTAGCATTGGATGGGACATCGGGCGCTGCGGGGGCAATCGAGGCGGGAGCGTCGGTCTGCGCGACCGGTTCTGATACAGTTTCCGAGACGGGTTCCGAGATGGGCGCAGGCGCGTCGGCTTTGGCGGGAGCCGGTGCGTCCTGGGAGGCGGCTTCGGATGTCGTTGCGGGCCCTGCGGTCGGGGCTACAGCGGCTGCATCCGGCGCCAACGCCGTGGCAGCGCGCAGGTGGATCCCCTGATCACTGGTGTGTGCTTCGACCTGACGGGCGACTTCGCGCTGTGCAATCCGCGCCAGCATCTCGGCATCGGGTTGCGGCGGTTCGGCCCCAAAATAACGATCATCTGCCGCGAGATCGCGGAAATACTCGGCAATGGCCTTCATTGTGTCGAACGAATCCTCAAACCCTTCGAGGGTGCAGGAGAAAGTCCCGTAGGAAACGGTCAAAACTTTGTTATTATGTACCATCTGTCAGCTCGTCCTCGCCAAGTTCGTGCTGTTAACCCTAATGATGTCATGGCCGAATTCGGCCCGAATCCGTGCAATTGATCGTATTTTTTTGTGTTTAGATTGTGGCCGGTTTCTAAATCCGTAAAAAATCACATCATGACCTCTAAAATTGTTCACACCTCGGATCCAGTTACCCTCGTCGGAGGCGGGATCCTGACCCAAAGCACCCTTGACGCAGCCCTCGCGCTGGCTCCGCGATTGGTGGCCGCAGATGGCGGGGCGGATCAGGCCTTGGCCTTTGGGCACGTGCCCGAAGCCGTCATTGGTGACCTGGATTCCTTAAGCCCGGCAGCGCAGCAGACATTGCCGGGGGGCAGCATTCACAACATCGCAGAACAGGATACCACAGATTTCGACAAGGCGCTGCGGATGATTTCCACGCCGGTTGTTCTGGCCGTGGGGTTCTTGGGCGGCCGGGTGGATCACCAGCTGGCGGCATTACATGTTCTGGCGCAGGGGCATGACAGCCCCTGTATTTTGCTTGGCGAAACAGAGGTGATCTTTCACCTGACCCACCCCGTATCTCTGTCAACCAAGGCGGGCGAGGTGGTGTCACTGTTCCCGCTGCAACCGGTGCGCGGTCAGTCCACGGGTTTGGAATGGCCCATCGATGATCTGGAGCTGTCACCCATGGGGCAGATCGGCACGTCGAACCGGGCACTGGGGCCGATCACTTTGACACCCAACGGGGCGGGGCTTTTGGCGATCGTGCCGCGTCGGCTGCTGGGGGAACTGGTCGCCGCGCTCAAGCAGTGACGCGGGTCGCCCCTGCAGCGGCGCGCCGTTCCCGCAAGACCGCGTAAAGCCCGGCGGAGATGGTCAGACCAATTCCAAGGGCCGCAAGCGCATTGGGCAGGTCGCCAAAGATCATCCAGCCCAGCAGAACGGCCACCGGAATTTCCAGATATTGCATGGAGGCCAGCGTGGCCGTTGGCGCAAAGCGCAGGCTCCAGGTCATCAGCAAATGCGCAAAAGTGCCCAGCACGCCTGTCGCGGTCAGCAAAACCCATGTGTCAGCTGGGGGCGGGGTCAGGTTCAGACCGGGGCCCCCGGCGGCTTCCCCCAGCCACAGCAGGGGAACCATCAGCCCGCTTGCCAGCAGGCCGCTCACCGCCTGAAGCGAGATCGGCTCGGTCTCTTTGGCGATCTTGCGGGTGACCAGCATGAACAGCGCAAAGATCACGGCCACAAGAACCGGCCACAATGCATGCCAGCCTACCGCGGCAAAGCTCGGCTGGATCACCAGCAGCGTGCCGGTGAAACCAACACTACAGGCCCCAAGACGACGGATACCAACCTCTTCACCCAGCACATATTTCCCCAAGACCAGCATGATGAAGGGCATCACAAAGGCAATCGCCACCGCATCGGCAAGCGGCAGATGTTTGAAGGCGGTGAACATGGCGCCCACACCGGCCATCTGCAGCAGCGTGCGCAGGACAACAAAGGGCAGAATGCGGCGGGGCATCCGCAAAGACCCCAAAGCAAAAGCAAGCGGCACGAGAAGCGCCGCCTGAAACGCGAAACGGGCAAAGACGATCTGGCCCACAGGGAGCGTTGCGCCCAGCAGCTTGGCCATGGCGTCGCAGGCGGGAATGGTAACGCAGAACCCCAGCATCAGGGACACGCCAAGGAAGGGGCGATCTTGTGTCATGGCGTCACGCTAGGCGCGGTATCTGGATCTGACAAGCGCCCGGCGTGTCGCAATACAAAAGGCTGCGGCACAGGATGCCACAGCCCGCAATGTAGGGGGGGACGGCTGACTGTTCAGCAGTTCGGCACGTTTACCGCCAGACCACCCAAGGAGGTCTCTTTGTATTTTTCGTGCATGTCCGCGCCGGTCTGACGCATGGTTTCAATGCAGGCATCCAGCGGCACAAAGTGCTGGCCGTCGCCGCGCAGCGCCAGCGACGCCGCTGAGACCGCCTTGATCGCCGCCAAGCCATTGCGTTCGATACAGGGCACCTGAACCAGACCTTTGACCGGATCGCAGGTCATGCCAAGGTGATGTTCGAGCGCGATTTCCGCCGCATTTTCCACCTGTTCCGGTGTCCCGCCCATAACCGCGCACAGGCCAGCCGCAGACATGGCCGCGGCAGAGCCGACCTCGGCCTGACAGCCTGCCTCAGCGCCCGAGATCGAGGCGTTGAATTTCACCAGACCGGCAATTGCAGCGGCGGTCAGCAGGAAGTCTTCGACGTGGCTGGGGGAGGCACCCGGCACGTGATCCAGATAATATCGGATCACCGCAGGCAGGGTGCCCGCCGCGCCATTGGTCGGCGCTGTGACCACCTGACCGCCCGCCGCGTTTTCCTCGTTGACGGCCATGGCGTAAACGCTCATCCAGTCGTTGATGGTGTGCGGTGCGGTCAGGTTCATGCCACGTTCGGCCATCAGCGCGTCATAGATGCCTTTGGCGCGGCGTTTGACAAACAGGCCACCGGGCAGGATGCCGTCGCGTTCGAGCCCGCGGTTGATGCAGTCGTTCATCACCTGCCAGATGCGATCCACACCTTTGGACAGGCCGTCTTTGCTGCCGCGCGCGATCTCGTTCTCGCGCTTCATCTCGGCAATGGTCTTGCCGCTGGCCTTGGCCATCTCCAGCATTTCCGCCGCCGATTTGAAGGGGAAGGGGACCGGGTCGCCTTCTTCTGTGGCTTTGCCCTGGGCCAGTTCTTCCTCAGTGACCACAAAACCGCCACCGATAGAATAGAACACCTGCTGCAGGATCACATCGCCCTGCGGGTCCGTGGCCATCAGGATCATGCCATTGGCGTGACCGGGCAGCGCGTGATCGTAGTCAAAGATCATATCTGCTTTGGGGTCAAAGTGCAGCGCGCCCAGATCATCGAGTACAATGGTCTTGGTCTCGTTGATTGCGGACAGCGCGGCCTCGGCTTTGTCGTCGTCATAGGTGTCCGGCAGGAACCCGGCGAGGCCAAGGATGGTGGCGCGGTCCGTGGCGTGGCCCACACCGGTAAAGGCGAGCGAGCCATGCAGCGACGCCCGCAGCCCGGCAAATTCAAACGGCGAAGCGCGCATCATATCGAGGAATCGCGCAGCCGCGACCATCGGGCCCATAGTGTGCGAAGACGAAGGGCCAATGCCCACCTTGAACATATCGAATACGGAGAGGAACATCAGGTAGCAGATCCTTCTGGCGGAGTGGCGAGGATGGGTGCGGTAAAGGGGTGGGGGCCCAACCCTTCGGCGATTTGGGCAGCCTGCGTGCTGGCGCGGGTCTCGGCGCGCTGCGCTATGGCATGGAGTATCGGGTAGCGGCTCAGCTCGAACCAGGGCTGGTTCGGCAGCTCTGCATAGAGTTTGGTCCAGCGCAGCAGGCAGGGGATGTATATGTCCAGCAGCGTTGGCGTACCCCCACCGGCGAGACCGGGTGTTGCGACCAAGCCGGCCTCAAGAATATCAAGATCCCCTTCAATCCGGGCACGGAACATCCCGCGCAGCTGGCGCTGCTGATCCGGATCGGGGCCTATGAATTTTTCGGGATAGAAGAAATGGCGCAGATCGACCTGAAAGGTGTTGGAACACCAGATCATCCATTTCAAGAAATGCGCGCGTTTGGGCGTGTCCACTGCGGGGGCCAGTTTGCCTGTGGTTTCCGACAGCCACATCAGAATGGCGGCGGTTTCAAACAGCACGCCATCCGGCGTCTCAAGCGCTGGGATCGTGCCATTGGGATTGAGCGCCAGATAGGCTGGCTGGCTTTGTGCGCCGGTTGCGCGGTCCACAAGGCAGGTCTCATACGCCAGGCCAAGCTCCTCCAGCGCCAGCCGAATGATCAGCGAGGCGTTGTCTGGGGCATAGTGCAGGCGCAGGGTTGTTTCCATAAGCTCACCGTAGAAAGGGTGCGGGTCAAATACATGTTCGTTTTCGACGTTTCCTATCGGAAACGCGCCCTGCGGGAAATAGTGCAGTTTGCGGTGGCCGCCTGTCGGGGCGTGGGTGATTTTGCGCTTTGTTCCGCATCAAACGGCAAAGGTCACTCGCCACAGGAGGGCAAAATTCCTATAAGAGACAAAAGCCTGCCAGAACGGCCGGTGCACAGGAAACCCGCCAGAAGACCCGAATAAGGATCCATGTGATGAGCAGAGAACTTGCCCCGATCGACAAAGCCAAATTTGTAGCCGCCAAACGCGCAGCAGAGATGATCGAAGATGGCATGCGGGTGGGGCTTGGGACCGGGTCAACCGCTGCCTGGCTGGTGCGCTGTCTGGGCGACCGGGTGGCGATGGAGGGGTTGAACATTGTCACGGTGCCGACCTCGACCCGCACAGCCGATCTGGCGCGTGAGGTGGGGTTGAAGGTGGTGTCTCTGGAAGAGGCGGGCTGGCTGGATATGACCATTGATGGGGCCGATGAATTTGATGGGGAGCTGAACCTGATCAAAGGCGGCGGCGGCGCGCATCTGCGCGAAAAAGTGGTCGCTGCGGCCTCGGATCAGCTGGTGGTGATTGCCGACAAAAGCAAAGAGGTCGCGTCTCTGGGGGCGTTTCCGCTGCCGGTTGAGGTGCTGCCCTTTGGTCTGTCGACCACGCGGTCGCTGTTGGAGGAAACGCTGATCTCGCTGGATGTGCTGGGGCGCGATGTGACCCTGCGAATGAAGGGCGGGGTGCCCTTTGTCACCGATGAGGGCAACCACATTCTGGACCTGCACCTCACCCGCATTGGCAACCCGCGCCAGATGGCCATGGTGCTGAACCAGATCCCCGGCGTGGTCGAGAATGGCCTGTTTATCGACATCTGCGACCGGGTTGTGGTTGGCTATGGCGATGGCCGTGTCGAAGTGCGCGACATCAATGAAGGATCGGTTGAGGAAGGACGGGTTGATTTCTTGGAGAATGAGAACCTTTTTACCGATCTGGAAGAGTAAGGGGTTTCGCTTCGGGCTGCGCCCGAAACGACCGGCGCCGCGCGCGCCCCTGCGGGCCACGCGCGGCGTTCCCGTCCTGCCTCTGTTGAAACTCTTTTCACGATTGTGGGAGTATGGCTCGGAAAACCGCAAACAGACGCCCCAGTCTTGGGGGGCAGCAGGTCTATGACTTGAAACCCGGAACAAAACGCCCAATTGCGCCTATGGCATTTGCATGCGCCCTATGGGATACCCCGGTAAAAGACAGGGGAGCGTTCATTGGGGCTCCACAGAAGAACAAGATAGGAAAAGGCGAGCGATATGAGCTTTGACTACGATCTTTTTGTCATCGGCGGCGGCTCCGGCGGTGTTCGGGCGGCACGGGTTGCCGCAGCGGGCGGCGCTAAGGTCGCGCTGGCCGAAGAAGACCGCTATGGCGGCACCTGCGTCATCCGCGGCTGTGTGCCCAAAAAGCTGATGGTCTTCGCCTCGGAATATTCCGGTATGATTGAGGACGGCCGCGCCTATGGCTGGGATATCACGGAAAACGGCTTTAGCTGGGACCACTTCAAAGGCAAGCTGCACGCGGAACTGGACCGTCTGGAAGGCATTTACCGGAACCTGCTGAAGAACTCAGGCGTTGAAACCTTTGATGCGCGCGGCAAGCTGGTTAACCCGCACACGGTTGAACTGTCCGATGGCACCACAAAAACCGCCAAGCACATTCTGATCGCAACCGGCGGCTGGCCGTCGATCCCGGATGTGCCGGGTGGAGAGCTGGCGATTACCTCGAACGAGATCTTCCTGCTGGACAAGCTGCCGGAAAACATCCTGATCGTTGGTGGCGGTTATATCGCATCGGAATTTGCGGGCATTATGAACGGCCTTGGCGTGAAAACCACGCAGTTCTACCGCGGTGAACAGATCCTGCGCGGCTTTGATGAAGAGGCCCGCAATATGGTTGCCGACGGCATGCGTGAAGCTGGCGTGGACCTGCAGGTGAACACCAATGTGGCCTCCATGGTGCAGGAGGGCGACCAGATCCGCGTCACGGATACCAATGGCACCGAGGCGCTGTATGACAAGGTGATGTACGCCACCGGTCGCGCGCCGAAAGCGGACAATCTGGGCCTTGAGGAGCTGGGGATCGAACGCGGCCGCAATGGGGCCATCGTGGTGGACCAGTATTCGCAAACCGGCGTGCCGTCGGTCTATGCCATTGGCGATGTGACCGACCGTGTGAACCTGACCCCTGTGGCGATCCGTGAAGGCATGGCATTCGTTGAAACCGTGTTCAACGGCAACCCGACCAGCCCGGATCACGACCTGATCCCGACCGCGATCTTCACGCAGCCGGAAATGGGCACCATTGGTCTGTCTGAAGAAGAAGCCGCGGCGCAAGAAGCGATCGAGGTCTATTCCGCATCCTTCAAGCCGATGCAGCAGTCCTTTGCTGGCCGCGCGCAGAAAGTGCTGATGAAGCTGGTTGTGTCCAAGGCCTCTCGCAAGGTTCTGGGCTGCCATATTGTGGCGCCGGGCGCGGGCGAGATGATCCAACTTGCAGGCATCGCCGTAAAGATGGGCGCAACCAAAGAAGATTTCGATCGCACGGTTGCGGTTCACCCGACGATGTCGGAAGAATTGGTGACATTGAAAACACCCGTCCGCTCGACCTGAGCAGACGCAAAAACAACGATCTAAAGGGCGCGCGCTGCTTGAATTTGCGGCGGGCGACCACAGGTTAGACAAGATACTTCAACGACCCCCAAGATCGGGGGAGAGGATGGATAGGAGTTAGATGGCTGGCAATAACGGTGGCCCCTGGGGGGGCGGCGGCTCTTCGGGCGGCGGAGGAAACCGGGGCAATAACGGTGGTGGAGGCGGCGGACGTCGTCCCGACGACCAGCAAATCCCAGAAATCGACGAGCTGGTGAAAAAAGGCCAGGAACAGCTGCGTGTCCTTATGGGCGGTCGCGGTGGCCAGGGCGGTGGTCGCGGCACAGGCGGTGGATCCCCCAGTGGCCCGCAGATCACCGGCGGTACGCTGGCGCTGGGCGCGCTTGTGGCGGCTGGCCTTTGGGCGTTTTCCAGCTTCTATACTGTGAAGCCGGAAGAAAAATCGGTCGAGCTGTTCCTTGGCGAATATTGGAAAACCGGTGAGCCGGGCCTGAACTTTGCGCCGTGGCCGTTGGTCAGCCGCGAGGTGATCCCGGTGCGGGTCGAGCAGACCGAAAACATCGGTACGGGCTCGTCCGGTGCAACAGCTGGTCTGATGCTGACCGGTGATGAAAACATCATTGATGTGGACTTCCAAGTGGTCTGGAACATCTCGGACCCGGCGAAGTATCTGTTTAACCTCGCAGATCCGCAATCCACCATCAACGCGGTGTCTGAATCCGCCATGCGCGAGATCATCGCGCAGTCGGAACTGGCGCCGATCCTCAACCGGGACCGTGGTATCATCCGCGACCGTCTGCAGGAACTCATTCAGGCAACGCTTGATAGCTACGACAGTGGTGTCAACGTGGTCCGTGTGAACTTTGATGGGGCCGATCCGCCCGATCCGGTGAAAGACGCCTTCCGCGAAGTGCAATCGGCTGGTCAGGAACGCGACCGTCTGGAAAAGCAGGCTGACGCTTACGCAAACCGCAAACTGGCGGCGGCGCGTGGTCAATCTGCGCAGACATTGGAAGAAGCCGAAGCCTATCGTGCGCAGGTTGTGAACGAGGCCTCGGGTGAGGCCGCGCGCTTCACTTCGGTTTTGCAAGAATACGAAAAAGCCCCGGAAGTGACCCGCAAGCGTCTCTATCTGGAAACCATGGAAGACGTGTTCTCTCGTGTCGACAAGATCATTCTTGATGATGCGGGCGGCAATGGTCAGGGCGTTGTGCCTTACCTGCCGCTGAACGAGCTGCGCAAGTCCAACACGGGGGACAATAACTGATGAACCGTGCTGCATTGGGACTGTTTGTCCTGTTTCTTTTGGCCGTTGCAGGCCTGTCGTCGATCTTCATTGTGGACGAGCGTGAAAAAGCGCTGGTGCTGCGTTTTGGTCGGGTTGTGAATGTGCAGGAAGAGCCGGGCTTGGCCTTCAAAGTGCCCTTCATTGATGAAGTTGTGCGCTATGATGACCGCATTCTGTCTCTGGAAGTTGGCCCGCTCGAGGTGACCCCTCGTGATGACCGCCGTCTGGTGGTCGATGCCTTCTCGCGCTACCGCATCGCAGATGTGGATACCTTCCGTCAGGCCGTTGGTGGCGAAGATGTCTTTGGCGCTGAACGTCGCCTCGACAAGATCCTGCGCGACCAAACCCGCGCGGTTCTGGGCTCGGTCAGCTCCAACGATATCCTGTCGTCGGATCGTGCCGCGCTGATGCTGCGTATCCGCAATGGTGCGATTGCACAGGCCCGTTCCTTGGGTCTGGAGGTCATCGACGTGCGCCTGAAACGCACCGACCTGCCGCAAGCCAACCTCAACGCGACCTTCGCCCGGATGCGGGCAGAGCGTGAACGTGAAGCCGCAGACGAGATCGCCCGTGGTAACGAAGCAGCCCAGCGTGTGCGCGCGCAGGCGGATCGTACCGAGGTCGAGCTGGTGTCAGAAGCTGAACGTGAAGCCGAAGTCATCCGCGGTGAGGCAGACGCAGAACGCAACCGTATCTTCGCCGAAGCTTACGGTGCGGACCCGGAATTCTTTGAATTCTACCGGTCGCTGAATGCCTATTCCAATTCGCTGCTGGAGGGGAACTCCTCCATGGTGCTGTCGCCGGATAGCGAGTTCTTCAACTACCTGAAATTCTCTGGTGGGGCTGACCGCTAAAGCGATCTGACAAGACAAAATAAAAGGGGCGGCCTGTGCGGGCCGCCCCTTTTGCGTTTCCGGGTTTCGGGGACCGGAGGTCGTGTCGATTTAAACTTGTCCCGGCAGCCAAAGCACGATGGAGGGGAAGGCCACCAGCAGCGCGATCGTTGCAGCATCGGCCAGGAAGAACGGCGTCACACCTTTGAACACGTCCTGCACGCTCAGATCGTCGCGCACGCCGGCGACAACAAAACAGTTGAGACCAATCGGCGGAGTAATCAGGCAGAACTCGGCCATTTTCACCACCAGAATGCCGAACCAGATCGCGCACATCGGACCCGACATGCCAAAGGTTGCATCCGCCGCACTGACACCTTCGCCCCCATTCAGCGCCATAACGGCGGGGTAGACCACCGGCAGGGTCAGCAGCAGCATGCCAATCGCATCCATGAACATGCCCAAGACCGCATAGGCCAGCAGAATACAGACCAGGATCAGCATCGGCGACATCTCGAGGCTGGTGATCCAATCAGAGAACGCGTTCGGCAACTGGGCAAAGCCCAAGAACCGCACATAGATCAAGACGCCCCAGATGATGGTGAAGATCATCACTGACAGTTTCGCAGTCTCCAGCAGCGCGTCTTTCAACTCGCTCCAGCGCATGCCTTGGTAAAGCGCCATCAGAAACACCACAAAGGCCCCGATCGCGCCGCCCTCGGTCGGCGTGCCCCATGCGTCGCCGCCAAAGGGGTTGTAAACAAAGAAGATGATGGTCATCACCACCACCAAAATGGGCAGCGCCGGGGGCAGGGCCTGAAACCGTTCCTTCCAGGTGAAACCGCTGACAGCGGGGCCAAAGTTCTTGATCGTCATCGCCATGCCGATAATCAGCAGCCCATAGATCAGGGCCGAGAACATGCCGGGAATGAACCCCGCCAGCAGCAGCTTGCCCACGTCCTGTTCCACGATAATGGCATAGATCACCAAAATCGCCGACGGCGGGATGAGGGAGGCCAAAGTGCCACCGGCCGCCACAACCCCCGCAGCAAAGCGTTTGTCATAGCCGATTTTCAGCATCTCTGGGATGGCGATACGGGCAAAGACGGCAGATGTGGCGACCGAGGCGCCGGACACTGCGGCAAAGCCTGCGGTGGCAAAAACGGTCGACACCGCCAGGCCACCCGGCACCCAGGCCAGCCAGCGTTTTGCGGCTTCAAACAGCGCTTTGGTGAGCCCTGCGTAGTAAGCCAGATAGCCGATGAGGATAAAGGTCGGGATCAGGCTCAGCGCTTGGCTGGAGATTTTCGAATGCGGCACTTGCCCTGCGGTCTTTACCGCAACGGTGACCGCCTTGCCAAAACGGTCCGGATCATAGCCGAATTTGGCCCAGAAGATCCAGATCAGGCCGATCATACCGGCGGTGGCGGCGGCAAAGGCCACGCGCATCCCCAGCACAACCAGCACCAGCATGCCGCCTGAAACGATCAGGCCAATATCAATGGGTTCCATGTCTCTGTGCTTTCGTTATTCGTCGCGGCCCGAGACATGCTCGGCTTCCATTGCGGCTTGGGTTGCGGCATCGGCGATCAGCGGAATGGCCACAGGGGCGCGATCGGGGGTCACTATGGCGCGCGCATAGGCCCAGAGCTGCAAGGCAAGTCGCAGGCTGAGGACGGAGAACGCCACCGGCGCCAGCAGTTTCGCAGGCCAGATCGGCAGGCCAATATCGATGGAACTGTCGGTGCTCCACATCGGCATGGCAAAATCAAAGCTGCGGTCAAAATGGGACCAGGTGCCCCAGACCAGCAGAACAACCACCAACAGGATTACGGCGGTGGTGATGAATTCTACCAGATACAACACGCGCCCTTTCAACGCGCCGACAACCATATCCATGCGAATGTGCCCGCCATCGCGCTGGGCGTAAGCAATGCCCATAAAGGCAATCAGCGGCATCGCCTGTTCGATCCAGTCCACATAACCGGGCAGGGGTTGGTTGAAGAAATTGCGCCCGCCCACGGACACAACAGCCATCAGCATCAGGGAAAACACCGCCAGCCCGCTGACCAGGGCCAGCACCTGTTCCAGCCGGTACAGGCTGCGGTCGATCTGGCTCAGACGGCTGTCATCCGACAGCACCAGAGAGGATCCGGCCATCTTAAACCTCCAGTTTTTGAATAGAAAAACCCCGGTGCGGATCAGGTCAGCACCGGGGCGGGTCGGGGTTAGTTCGCGGCAGCGATTTTGCCGGTCACCATGTCATAAAGCTCCTGCGCAGGCAGGCCGCGCTTGGTGTTTTCTTCGATCCAGGCCGCAGCGGCCGGGGCGGCAGCCGCTTCTTTGAAGCTCGCGATCTCTGTATCAGAGAAGGTCACCTGCTCAATGCCGCGCTCTTCCAGAGCCGGGCCCCAGGCTTCCATGGTCTGGCCGTTATAGTGGCTGACATAGTGATCCAGCGCCTCATCCACCGAGCTCAGCAGCGCGTCGCGGTGATCGTCCGACAGGCTTTCCAGCGCCAGCGTGTTGACCACAACCGGGCAGTTCACGGTGCCGGGGTTCAGGTTGGTGGTCCACCACTTGCCGTTTTCAATGGTGCCAAAGGACATATGGGCATGGGGCGCAAAGCTCACCGCTTTGACAATGCCGCTGTCCATCGCCTGACGGACCTCAGATGCGGACATAGAGGTCGGCACCGCGCCCACTGTCTCCATCGCTTTGCCAATACCGCCGGTGGCGCGCACGCTCAGGCCTTCGAAATCAGCCAGCGTTTTGGGGGCATCCCCCACACCGACCAGATTGTACTGCGGCAGCGGCGAGGGCATCAGCAGGGTGGCGTCCCAACGGGCCAGGTCCTTGACCACGGCGGGGTGTTCATAGACCGCCATCGACAGCTCGATCTCCTGCTCCAGCGAGGTCACGCCCAGGAACGGCAGCTCCAGCACGGTGATCGACGGGTTCTTGTCGCGGTGATAGCCGGCACAGAACTGCGCCATTTCAAACGCGCCAATCGAGATCCCGTCAAGGTTTTCTTTGTTCTTCGACAGACCGCCATAGCTGATGTTCAGGGTGAATTCGCCATTGGTTTTCTCAGACACCAGCTCGGCCAGTTTTTCAACGTGTTCGGTAAAGGCGCGGCGCTTGCCCCACAGGGACACGTTCCACTGATCCGCCATGGCCTCGGATGCAATTGTCAGCGACAGCGCAGCCAGAGCCGCGCGTTTAAGATGCTTCTGCATGAGATCTCCTCCCAGTTCATGCTTGGTATGGGGGAGTATTCACCCGCGCGCTGCGTCTGACAATGTGGGAAATTGCGGGGCTGGGGGGCAGGCCCCTGCGGATTTCCGCAGGGTTCACGATAGGCGCTCAGCAGCTAGAGCAGCGCGTCCTTATCGAGACCCAGTTTTACGATCTTTTCATTGAGTGTGCGCCGCCCGATCCCCAGTGCTTCTGCTGCCGCATCCATGCGCCCCTTATGCGCCTTGATCGCCTTGCCGATCAGCTCGCGTTCAAAAGCAGCCACGGCTTCGCGTAAGGTATCCGGCACATCATCCACCGGATGGTCGCTTTGGATCGCACGGGCAAGGGAACCGCCGCCGCGCCGCGCGGCCAAGGTGCGGCGTTCGCAGACATGGCGCAATTCACGCACGTTTCCGGGCCAGTCATGGGCTAGCAGCGCTGCAAGGTCATCCGGGTCCAGCTCTGGCGCGTCGATTTCGTAAACTTCGGCAAATTCAGCCAGAAAATGTGTGGCCAGCAACACCAGATCATCCCGGCGCTGGCGCAGGGGCGGCAGGGTCAGGACAATGGTGTTGAGCCTGAACAGAAGGTCTTGGCGCAGCCGCCCGTCGGCGGCAGCCTGTGTGACATCTTCGTTGGTGGCCGAGATCACGCGAAACTGCACTGGCACCGGCGCGCTGGCCCCCACAGGCAGAACCTGCTGGTCTTCGATCACGCGCAGAAGTTTTGCCTGAGCTGCAGGGGGGCAGGTGCAGATTTCGTCCAGAAACAGCGTCCCCCCAGAGGCCGCAAGCAATCGACCGTCGGACTGGCCTGCAACGCCAAACATCTCGGCCTCAAAGGTGTCCGCAGACAGGGCTGCACAGTTCAGCGCCAGAAATGGCGCATCGGGGTTGGCGCCCAGATCATGCAACGCATGGGCCACCAGTTCCTTTCCGGTGCCTGTGTCGCCCTGCAACAGCACGGCGGCAGAGGTTTCAGCCAGATCCAGAATATCCTGCCGCAGCTCTGCTATGCCCGGCGTCTGGCCCAGCAGAATGCGGTCCAACCCTGACAGTTTGAACAGCCGTTCCTTAAGGCGCGCATTGCTGTGGCGCATGCGGTTCTGTTCGGCGGCATGGGCCAGAACCGTCAGCAGGCGGCGTGGCTCGTAAGGTTTTTCAATGAACCCGTAAGCCCCGTCCTGAATGGCCTGCACCGCCATGGGAATGTCCCCATGGGCCGAGATCAGCACCATTGGTGGGGCCACCTGTTTATCCAGCCGCGCCAGCAGTTCCAGTCCCGTCATCCCCGGCATCTGCACATCCGACAGGATCACATCCGGCGGGCTGCTGGCCAGCTGGTCGGCCACTTGGGCGGCGCGGGGCAGGGCGGTAACCCGCCAGCCCGCAGCTTCGAGCAGGTCTTCCAGCGACTGGCGCATGGCCTTGTCATCATCCACGACCAGAACGTGAAAAGGCTGCGCTGCGGCCTGAGTTGTGGAATTGGTCATGCGTCGAGATCGTCCTCTGAATGCGGGCGTGGGAAGGTCACGGTGAAAATGGTGCCCCCGGCCTTGCGATTGCGCGCTGTCATTGTGCCATTGTGATCTTTGACAATGCTGGCGGAAATGGCCAGACCCAACCCCATGCCCTGACCCGGGCCGCGCCCGCTTTCGCGGGTGGTGACAAAGGGTTCCTGCAGATCCGCCAGCGTGGCATCACCCAGACCGTGACCATTGTCCTGAACTTCGACCAGTGCACTGTCTGCGGCCAGCCGGACCGAGACCGCAAGTTCGGGCGCGTCGACCTCGTCCGTGGCATCCAGCGCATTGCGCAGCAGATTGGTCAAAACCTGTTCCACGCGCAGGGAAATGCCCCGGATCAGCACCGGTTGATCCGGCAGATCTAGCGCGACCGCAGCGCGGGCCTTTTCCACATTGGGGGCAACCAGCGACAGCGCCGCCTGCACCGCGACGTTCAGATCCACATCACCAAAGGGTTCTTGTTCAGAACGTGCAAAGAACCGAAGCTGGCGGGTGATCCCTTCCATCCGGTCTACAAGGCTGGCGATCTGGCCGGGCAGCCGCGCAGGCGGGGCAGGGGCAAATTCGGCCGCCACCAGATGGTTGCGCATGGCGGCGATGGGCTGGCCCAGCTCGTGCGTCACTGAGGCCGCGAGCTGGCCGAGGGCTGCCAGTTTACTGGCGCGCTCCAGCTCTCCTTGTGTGCGTTTCAGGCGACGTTCAGCGGTGCGCCGGACCTCAATCTCTTGCGCCAAACGTTCGTTGGCAAGGCGCAGCTGGGCTTCTTCCTGTTCCGACCGAGCCAGCGCTGCGCCGACGCGGCGGGTGCGGCCGATTTGCCAGACAATGAAACTGGCACCTGCCACCAGCAGGAACAGCGCGGTGACCAGCCAGGCCCGCGCGGTGGCGCGGTCATCGCTGGCAAAGTAATGCAAAGACCAGCCATGAGGCAGGGCGCGCGCCTGCAGATACAGACTGGTCTGTCCGCCGATGCCCGCCACATTATCGGGCTGCGGCGTCCAGTCCAGCGGCTCCAGCCGTTCGCCGGGGAACTGTTTGGCGGCAATGATCCGATTCCGTTGGTCCGCCGACAGCGGCTGCAGGCTGCGGTATTGCCACGCGGGGTCCGAGGCGAGCAACACCACGCCATCCTCGTTGGCCAGCAAAACCTGCTCACCAGCTGCGCGCCAACTGTCCTGTAGGCTCGAAAAATCAAGCTTGATGGCGATCACGCCGGTCGGTGTTGGCGTGCCCTCCTGCACCGCATCAGCAATGAAATAACCGGGTTCGCCAGTGGTGGCGCCAATTGCATAAAACCGTCCCTGACCCCCGGCAATTGCATCCTGAAAATAGGGGCGGAAGCCATAGGACTGGCCGACAAAGCTGCGGGGTTCATGGTGGTTTGAGGCGGCAATGGTCAGCCCGTCTGCATCCATCAGGTAAATCGCATCCACCCCCGCTTGGCTGGCAAAGTCCTGAAGCCGCCGGTTCAGCGGCCCGGTGCCCGCGCCCGCAGCTGTTGCGATCACAAAGGGGTCGTTCGCCATTACATAGGCCAGATGCGAAAACCGCTCCAGCTCGGCCCGGACCGTGCTTTGATAGAGCGACAGCCGCCCCTCGGCCTGGGCCAGCTCCTGAGCGCGGAAACTGCGATAGGACAGCTGAAACAGGCTGGCGCCGGCGGCAACTGCAACAAGAAGAGCAAGAATAAATGAGGCGCGGCGCATGAAGGGTCCTTGACGTGCGCCGGGATAGGACCACAGACCAAGGCCTCTCGTAAACCCCCGCATCACGGACACACTGCATCACGGACTCACCGCTTGACCAACATCATGCGGCCTTTGTTCATTTCTCAGTTCGGCTGCCTTCAAAGCGGCGCATCCGGGCCACGCCCCCGATGCTGTCCTAAGTTGCGCGAAAAAGGTCAATCTGCGCCTCACAACGAATTGTTCCCCTGCAACATTCATTGCAGCCTGCGCTCAAGCCACTACATTGTAGATTAACACTCGCGTGCCACGATCCTGCGGCACAGGCGACAACAGAATGAGACGGAGGAGTAGACCGGTGAAGGCACAGGCTGTGACACGGGCTGAAAGCGTGGATGTGACAGGGCAGATGGCCCGATTGTTGTGGGGCGGCTTTGTTGTGCTGGCCCTGATCGTATTGCAGGCGGCGGCGGCTTTTGCCCGCCCGGAAAGCCTGGCACCGCTGGTTGATAAGATCAGCCCGTCGGTTGTGAACATCACCACCTCGACCGTGGTCGAAGGCCGCGCGGGTGGCCCGCAGGGCATTGTGCCAGAGGGCTCTCCGTTTGAGGATTTCTTCCGCGAGTTTCAGGACCGCAATGGCCCCAATGGCGACACCCCGAACCGCCCGCGCCGCTCGTCCGCGCTGGGCTCGGGCTTTGTGATTTCGGAAGATGGGTTCATTGTTACCAACAACCACGTGATTGATGGCGCCGATGAGATCGAGATCGAGTTCTTCCCGGGCGATGGCCAGCCCGCCAAGCTGCTGCCCGCCAAGGTGATCGGCACCGACCCGAATACCGATATTGCGCTGCTGAAGGTCGACGCCGAACAGCCGCTGAAGTTTGTCAAATTCGGCGACAGCGACACCGCCCGTGTGGGCGATTGGGTTGTGGCCATGGGCAATCCGCTGGGGCAGGGGTTTTCTGTGTCGGCAGGTATCGTGTCGGCCCGCAACCGCGCGCTGCAGGGCGCCTATGACGACTACATCCAGACCGATGCGGCGATCAACCGGGGCAACTCGGGCGGGCCGCTGTTTGATATGGACGGCAATGTGGTCGGCGTGAACACCGCAATCCTGTCGCCCAATGGCGGCTCCATCGGGATTGGGTTCTCCATGGCATCGAACGTGGTGACCAAGGTTGTGGCCCAGTTGAAAGAATTCGGCGAAACCCGCCGCGGCTGGCTGGGCGTGCGCATTCAGAACGTCACAGAGGATCTGGCCGAAGCTATGGGCATGGAAGGCCCCAAAGGCGCGCTGGTCACGGATGTGCCGGAAGGCCCCGCCAAAGAGGGCGGCCTGCTGTCACGTGACGTGATCCTGTCGTTTGACGGCCATGACGTCAAAGACACCGGCGATCTGGTCCGCCGCGTGGGCGACAGCGAGGTCGGCAAAACCGTCCGTGTTGTTGTCTTCCGTGATGGCAAAACCGAAACCCTGCGCGTGACCCTTGGCCGCCGCGAGGATGCGGTAAACGGCCCCTCCGAGGAAGAGGGCGAAACGCCCGAAGAAGGCACCGCTGAGCAGGAGAAAGAATTCCTGGGCCTGACCATTGGTGTTGTCACCGACGATATGCGCAGCGAGCTGAACCTCGCCCCCGACGCACAAGGTCTGGTGATCCTCAGCGTGGATGAGACCTCGGCGGCCTGGGAAAAAGGCCTGCGCGCCGGTGACGTGATCACCGAGGCCGGTCAGAACAAGATCGCCACCATCGCCGATTTTGAAGCCCAGATCGAGGCGGCAAAAGAATCGGGCCGCAAGTCCCTGTTCCTCATGGTCCGCCGCGCCGGCGAACCCCGCTTTGTGGCGCTGAATTTGGGTGAGTGATCCCGCACTGAACAAAAGAAAAGCCGGGCCCAGTGCCCGGCTTTTTTGTTGAACTGGCTCTCGGCAGGCCTTTCTGGCCATCAGTCAGAAAAACATAGTTTATTGTCGTCCAAGTCTCGCACATAGGCCGAAAACTTGGGTCCGCGCTGATGCGGCGCGCCTTCGCAGCGCCCCCCAAGCCGAAGTGCCAAACCATGCAGTTTCTTCACCTCTTCTTTTGAGCCAACACTAAATCCAACCATGGTGCCATTGCCGTGGGTTGCAGGTTTCTTGTCAAAGGGTTCGGCTGTGGCAAAGGCAAAATCGTCACCGATCCAATAGGTCATGCGCTCGGATGGCAAAACGGTTTGAAGGCCCGCCTGCGCAAACAGCGCATTATAGAAGCCTTGAGAGGCCGTCATGTTATTTGTTCCCACCACACAATAGTTCATTTTCATTGTCCTGCGCTCCGCTTGCCATGTTTAGGGTGAAGACCCGGAAAGGGCCCGTCTGAGTAGGGTAATATTGATAAATAAGACAGTTTGTGTCCTATTTGTTTTATGTCTCGAAGCTCCGCAACCGAACGGATCAGGCGCATGGAATTGCTGGCAGTACAGCTCAAGCAAGATGTCCATTGCACCATCAAGGATCTGGCCCAGCAGCATGGTGTCAGCACACGAACCATTGCGCGCGATCTGTCCGTAATGCGTGAACAGGGCATGCAGATTGCCGCAGACCGCGGGCGTGGCGGCGGAGTTCGCCTTGATCGCAGTTGGGGCGTGGGTCGTTTGAACCTGCCCTATGCCGAAGCCGTCGATCTGCTGATCAGCATTTCCGTGGCAGAGCAGATGAAATCCCCTATCTTTTTGGCCAGTCTTGCCTCTGTACGACGGCAGCTGGTTGCATCGTTTTCGCCAGAAAAGCGTAAACAGGTCGAGCGCCTGAAATCCCGAATTTTGATTGGTGGTACTGCGTCGACCTTTGTACAGGCTGGTGCAAGCACGCCGCCGAAACCGGTTGTTCAGACCTTACACCAGGCCTTTGTCAGCCAGTCGGAACTGGCCATCCAATACCAGCGCGAGGATGGTGAAATTTCGAACCGCCAGATCGCACCGCATTATCTGCTGCTTAAATATCCGATTTGGTATGTATTGGCCTTTGATCGCCTCAGGGACCGACCGCGCAATTTTCGATGTGATCGAATCCTTTCAGCCCAAATGACCAATAAGTCTTTCACTTTGTTGCCAAAGGACCGGTTCGATCCCTCGGTCTTTGCAGAGGACTTTGGACTGTGATCCAGCAAAAAAGCCATGTGCCGGGCGGGGCACATGGCTTCGTTTTGGGACAGGCAGCCAATGGGATGGATTGGGAATTGGCTGCTGCATGGGTGTCTTAGGCCAGCTGCACCGCCACGCGATGTGAACCGGATCACACAAGCACAAGAAAAACAGAATTTTTTTGAAGTCTCTGCCCTAAATCCCGTCGGGGTCGGCCAGAACGGTCAGCCCGCCGCGGTCCAGAATGGTCAGGCCGCCACGGCTGATCTCGATCAGGCCTGCTTTGCGCCAGTTCGATAGGGTTTTGGACACCGCCTCGCGGGTGGCACCGACAAATTCCGCCAGCTCGGATTGCGACAGGCTCAGCTGTCCGCGGCCGTCGGCGCGGGTCAGATACAACAGCTTACGCGCCAGACGGGCGGGCATCGGCAGGAACACCTGTTCATTCAGCTGCGCCGTCATCCAACGCATCCGCTGCCCCGCCAGCCGTAGCATGTCACCGGCCAGCTCCGGGTGCTGGGCCAGCTGCGCCAGCACATCGCGGTTGCGAAGGCGGCGCAGATGCGAGGGCTCCACGGCGGTTGCGGTTGCCGTGCGTTCGCCGGGGTCAAACAGCGCGATCTCGCCAAACATGGCACCGGCCCGCATCAGGTCGAGCGACAGTTTCCGCCCCGACGCCGAGAGGGTCGAGATTTCCAGCGCGCCCGAGACAATCGCATAGAGCGCGTCGCCCTCATCGCCGAGCTCAAACAGCACGTCGCCAGCCGCCAGATGCACATCCGTGGCCTGGCTTTCCAGCATCAGGCGCAGCCGTTCTGAGGCGCCCGAGAGGAAGCTCAGATCTGGGGGCAGGGTGTTGTCCATCGGGGGGCTGTCCATCGGGATCTCCGCACAAAGGATGAAGGTCCGGAGGGTGTGCACGCCACTCCAGCCCTGAAAGGTCTATGCGCTGGCGCGATTTGGAGCAAGAACCTCTTGCATGTCGTGCCGAGAACGCTGCGTGGCATCTGAGGGAACGCGCTCAGCGTCGCAGAACGCTCAGGCCCAGTTTGCGCGCCGCCTCCAGCGATAGATCCGCGCTGTCGATGCCCAGGGGCAGCTGATAGGCGCGAATGGACCGGCCAGTGGCCGCATCCAATGTGCCGGTAATCGGGCCTGCGTAGAGGTCACGGACCTGTAGCGCCCGCTGCAGTGAGGCCACGTAGGTCGGGGTCAGCTCCATCGGGCAGGGGGTCTGGAAAAACCGCTCGCGCCGGGGGCTGACAATCTCTTGGCGGGTTTCCGTGGCATAGGTGGCTGGCTGTAGGATCTGCCCATTCGCATCGTGCACCGCTGGGGTGACCTCGACCTGTTCGCTGATGGTTTCAATCCGGGCGGGCGCAATGACCGTGCTCCAGCAGGTGTCCGGATGGGCACCGGGCGGTGCTTTTTGGCCAACGGCAGAGGGCGCCACCGGGGCGCAGGCGCTTAGCACGGTACAGAACAGAACGCCGTAGCGCCATGCGGTCTTTTCTGCTGGTGATGCCATCTGTGCCTGTTGTTTCGTCTTTGGGTTGCGCGGTTGAGCGTCTGTCTCCCTGAGAGGCTAGCTTATTTCGGGGGGCGGCGCAAAGGCTGGATCTTCGCTACGGCCCTGTTGTTCCAGCAAAAGATCGAGCATGGGTGAAATATCCTCGATCGTTTCCGCAATCACATGCACCACGCCATCGGCGCGTTGGATGCGGCCAGTGACGCGCAAGAGACGTCCGGCAATCACAGCGCGCCGGAACTGTTCGTAAATCTTGCGCCAGACGATAATGTTCACGACGCCGGTTTCATCCTCGAGGGTCAGGAAAATCACCCCTTTGGCGGTCCCGGGGCGCTGGCGCAGGATCACCAGTCCTGCCACCGTGATGCGGGCGTTTTCCGGCGGCTCCCACAGGCGCGCAGCGGTCAGGCAGGCGGGCGGGCGCGGCCAGTTGCGAATGGCGCTGGTCTGGCGTGTCTGGCGTGTCGGGCAGGGGGACTGTGACAGGGCGGTGGTGGTTTTCATGCGGCAGCTTTCGGATAGGCTTGGAACAAATATAGAACATTTGCCGCGTTATTCCAGTAACCATCGCTTTCAGCATTTGAGGGCTGGTCTGGGGCATGTGGCTTGGCTACAACCTCTGCCGAGAACAGACAGCCGAGTACCCAGATACGGGCCAGATTAGGGAAAGCGAAGAATGGCAAAGATCACCTATATTGAGCACAACGGCACCGAACATGTGGTGGATGTGGCCAATGGGCTCACTGTGATGGAAGGTGCGCGTGACAATAATATTCCGGGCATCGAAGCGGACTGCGGCGGCGCCTGCGCCTGTTCCACCTGTCACGTTTATGTGGATCCGGCCTGGGTCGAAAAACTACCCAAGGCGGATGACATGGAAGTGGACATGCTGGACTTCGCGTTCGAGCCCGATATGGCCACATCGCGCCTGACCTGCCAGATCAAAGTGACCGATGCGCTGGATGGTCTGGTGGTGAAGCTGCCTGAAAAGCAGATCTGATCGTGAGGGCGCGGGGGCTGCAGATCGCGCGGCGTCTTCGGTTGCGCCAATCGCCCCGGCCCGCGCGCCGCGCAGCGCTGACGTTTGTGCTTGCGGCAACGTTTGCAGGCGCGGCGCTCCCCTTGGGGGCCGGGACAGAGGCCACCATTGTGACATCTGCGGAATTCGCCGAGCCAACCCTGCGCTATGCTCATGCAGTTCTCGGCGATGACGTGGAATACGGCGCGTTGATCCTGCACCGCAGCAACCTCAAGGCAGGTACGGCCTTGCGGTCCAACGCGGTTCTGCGTCGGGAGAAGATCACCATACGCTTGCCGCTGACCCGTGTCTTTGAGGATCTCGCCCCCCGTCTTGTCGATCTTGACGATGACGGCGCGCCCGAGGTCATGGTGGTAGAAAGCGATGCCCAGAAAGGCGCGCAGCTTTCCATCTATGACGCCAGCGGCACCAAAATCGCGGCCACCCCTCATATTGGCACACGTTTCCGCTGGCTGGCCCCCATTGGTGCGGCAGACTTGGACGGCGACGGCCACATCGAGGTCGCCTATGTCGACCGTCCGCATCTGGCCAAAACCCTGCGCATTTGGCGCTTTCGCGAAGGGGCGCTGGAACAGGTCGCATCCACGCCCGGTCTCACCAATCACCGCATTGGCGAGGATTTCATCACCTCTGGCATTCGCAATTGTGGTCAGGGCCCGGAGATCGTTACCGCCAATGTCAATTGGTCCCGCATTATGGTCTCGACCCTCGAAGACGATCAGATCCGGACCCGCGACATTGGCGCCTTTGACCCGAAAACACGCCTGACCGCCGCGCTGGCGTGCGAGGTTAACTGAGCAGATAGCCCTTGGGCTTGGCGGCGTCGGGCGGGGTCTCTCCCATTTGCACCATCAGCGAAATTTCCATTGTCCGGCACATGGCATCCAGCGGCAACCCGTTCAGGGTTTCGCCAAAGGGATGGGCCAGCTCTTCGGTGACCTCGGCCAAACCAAAGAACACATAGGCCACAATTGCCACAAAAGCCGGGGTCATCCAGCCCGCACCTTCCAGCAGGGCAAAGGGGATCAGCAGGCAATAAAGGTAGGTCGTGCGAAACACCAACAGCGAATAGACAAAGGGCAGGGGCGTTGCGGCAATGCGTTCGCAGCCCGCTTGTGCGGCTGTCATGGACGCCAGCCGTTCGCTCAGCGCCTTTTGGGCAAACCCATCCGGGGCGGCCTTGCTCAGGCTCACGGTCAACATGTCCAGTGCCGCGCAGGGCGGGTGGGGCGCTGTCGAAAGGTCCGTTCCCGTCCAACGCGTGGCGGGGGCAAAATCGGTCAGGCGGCGCAGGTTGATCCGATGCAGATGGACAAAACCCAAAGCCAGCTCCAGCGGGCGGCGACGGGCCTCGGGTGGCAGGAATATCTGCACTTCACGGCCCAGACTGCGCAGGTCGGCGATCAGCTGCCCCCACAGTTTGCGCCCCTCCCACCAGCGTTCATAGGCGGCATTGTTGCGAAAGCCCAGAAACAGCGAGAGCGCGACGCCAAACACCGCGAAGGGCGCGGCATTGGTATGGGGCAGGGCAAGGACAAAACGATCCAGCCACACCAGAACCGCCGCCAGAAGCGCCAGTCCGATGATCCGCGGCAGAATGCGCGGCAACACCGATCCCTGCACTGCAAAGATCAGCTCCCAAAGACCCGGTTTTTCCCTGACAATCATGCGACGTATCCGTTCTGCGTGGCTTCGTTCGGCCCAAAGCGATCCTGGCTCGAGATCTAAACCCTCTGTCAGAGAGGGGCCATGCGTCAAACGGACCTGCGCCATTCAACAGCCCGGTTCCGACAGATCAGACCTGCTCGCCCCCAAAGTCACAAGCGGGGCCGCGCCGCGCAGCGGCGCGCGGCCCAAACGGGGGCGCTTGCATGTCCATGCAAGCAAAACCGGCGGGAGCGACCCGCCCGCCGCAGGCGATTTTGGGCGCGCCGCAGGCGGTACGTGCGCAGGCTACACAGAAAAACCGTCGCAGCCCCAAAGGACCACGGCGGCGGATCTTTTAGCGCTCAGCGCAATCTTACAGCGCGCGCCAGCCAATGTCGCGGCGCACAAAACCTTCGGGCCAGTCGATCGCATCGACCATTGCATAGGCGCGGTCGCGGGCCTCTTGCAGGCTGTCACCGCGGGCAGTCACGTTCAACACGCGTCCACCGGTGGCCAGGATCTTGCCTGCGTCCTCTTTGGTGCCCGCGTGGAACACCATATTCATGCTGTCCTCGGGCAGGGCGTCCAGGCCTTTGATCTCGGTGCCTTTCTCGTAAGCCCCCGGATAGCCTGCTGCCGCCATCACCACGGTGATCGCATGGTCATCGGCCCAATTCGCGCGCGCCTCTGACAGGCGGCCTTCGGCTGCAGCCTGCAAAAGGTCCAGCACCTGACCGCCCAGACGCATCATCAGCACCTGACATTCCGGGTCGCCAAAGCGCACATTGTATTCCACCAGACGCGGCTGGCCGTCCTTGATCATCAGACCGGCATAAAGCACCCCTTGATAGGGGGTGCCGCGCTCGGCCATGACGCGCATCGTGGGTTTGACGATCTCTTCCATCGCCTTCTGTTCGATTTCGGCGGTCAGCACCGGCGCGGGGGAATAGGCGCCCATGCCGCCGGTGTTGGGGCCGGTGTCGCCTTCGCCGACGCGCTTGTGATCCTGCGCGGATCCCACCGACAGCACCTCTTCGCCGTCGACCAGCACAAACAGCGACGCCTCTTCGCCTTCCATGAATTCTTCGATCACGACCTCGGCGCCGGCACCACCAAAAGCGCCACCGAACATGTCGTCAATCGCGTCCAGCGCGGTCTGTTCGTCCATGGCGATAATCACACCTTTGCCCGCCGCAAGCCCGTCGGCTTTGACGACGGTGGGCGCGCCATGTTCGCGCACATGTGCCTTCGCGGCCTCTGCATCGGTGAAATGGCCATAGCCTGCGGTCGGTGCCTTCGCCGCGTCGCAGACCTCTTTGGTAAAGCTTTTGGATGCCTCCAGTTTCGCAGCCTCGCCCGAGGGGCCAAAGACCAGAATGCCCGCTTCGCGCAAGCGGTCCGCCACACCTGCGGCCAGCGGCGCTTCGGGGCCGATGATGACAAAATCAATGGCGTTTTCTTCGGCAAAGCGCACCACCGCGCCGCCGTTCTCTGCATCCAGGTCCGCGCATTCCGCGATCTGCGCGATGCCCGCATTGCCCGGCGCCACAATCAGCTTGTCGCATTTCGGGTTCTGCTTGACCGCCCATGCCAGCGCATGTTCGCGCCCGCCGCTGCCGAGGATGAGGATGTTCATGTGCCATGGCTCCGCTTGATGTTCTCGGGACCTCATAGGGGCTTCGGCGAAAGAGGGCAAGATTACCCTTGGTTCACACGAAAGAGTTTCAGGTTTTCGCGATGGCTGCGCGGGGGTTTAGAACGGCTTGGCCTTGCCTCGGCACTCCCTTATGGTTGGGACAAATCAAGACCATTTCCCGAGGCACACCCATGGCAGACCTGTTCGAAGACCCGCAACCAGCGGCAGGTGAGAACGCACCGGAATTCACCGTTTCCGAGCTTTCGGGCGAGGTGAAGCGCACGCTTGAGGGATCTTTTGGCCGTATCCGGGTGCGCGGCGAAGTGGGGCGTGTGTTCAAAGCGCGTTCGGGCCATCTGTATTACGACATCAAGGACGACAAATCCGTGCTGGCCTGCACCACGTGGAAGGGGCAGATCTCGGGCTTGTCGGTGGTGCCGGAAGAGGGGCTCGAGGTCGTGGTCACCGGGCGTCTGACGGCGTTTGGGGCGCAGTCGAAATACAATATGAACGTTGATGAGGTCGCCGTTGCGGGGCAAGGCGCGCTGATGGCGTTGTTGGAAAAACGCAAGGCCCAGCTGGCCGCCGAAGGGCTGTTTGCGCCGGAACGCAAACAGCCGATCCCGTTTCTGCCGCAGTTTATTGGCGTTGTAACCTCCCCCTCGGGGGCGGTGATCCGCGATATTTTGCACCGCCTGCGCGACCGTTTCCCCCGCAAGGTGCTGGTCTGGCCCGTCGCTGTGCAGGGGCAGAACTGTGCGGCTGAGGTGGCGCATGCGATCAATGGCTTCAACCAGTTCACACCCGGCGGTGCGCTGCCACGCCCGGATCTGATTATTGTCGCCCGGGGGGGCGGCTCGATCGAAGACCTCTGGGGGTTCAACGAAGAGATCGTGGCCCGCGCCGCCGCCGCAAGTCAGATCCCGCTGATCTCGGCCGTGGGGCATGAAACGGACACCACGCTAATTGACTATGTCTCGGACCTGCGCGCGCCGACGCCGACGGCGGCGGCGGAACATGCGGTGCCGGTGCGCCTTGAACTGATGGCTTGGGCCGACAGCATGGGCGCACGTCTGACGCGCGGCGCGGGCCAAGCGGTGCAGCTGCGCCGCCAGCGTCTGAACGATCTGTCCCGGGCGCTGCCGCGCCCTGAAACCCTTCTGGAGACCCCGCGCCAGCGGCTGGACCGGATTGTCGACCGGCTGCCCAATGCGCTGATCGCGGGCGTGCAGCGGCGCAAAATCGCACTGAGCGAGACCGCCGCGTCCCTGCGCCCCGCAACCCTGCGGGCCTTGGTGGACAAACGCGCCGACAATCTGCGCCACCTGTCCTCGCGGCTTACGGTGCGGCCAATTGAGCGGGATCTGACCCAGAAACAGGACCGCCTTGGCGCGCTGGCGCAACGGCTGGAGGCGGCGCAACTGGCGCGGATTGACCGGCAGGGGCAGGTGCTCAAGGCTGCATCCCGCCAGCTTGACATCCTCAGCTACAAGGCGACGCTGGACCGGGGCTATGCGGTGGTGCGGGCGGGGGATCAGCTGGTCACCAATACCGCACAGGCCAAGGCGGCGGATGTGCTGTCGATCGAATTTGCCGATGGTAAAGTGGATGTGGCGAAAGGTTAGACCCCGACCTCGGGGCCGAGGCAGATCATGTCTTCCTGCGTTTCGCGTGCCTCATAAAGTTCCAGCGTGCTGTCTTCGCCTGCGAAACGCGCAATCAACCCAGTTGCGGTTTCGGTGAACTGCCAGCACTGCGGGGCGTCGCGGTCCTCGTAAAGAAAGCAGATATTGCCGTCCTGAGGATACCAGATCCCGTCGTTGCATTCGCCGTCAAGGAAAGACCAGGTCACCCGCCGACCAGGCAGGTAGCGTTCGGCCCCGTAAGCCTGGCCGCCTTGCCCATAGATCAGAGTGCGCCCGCTGGTGTAGCGTTCAAAGTCTTCGGCGCTCATCTGGGCGTGGGCCAGAACAGGCGCAAGGCAGAGGGTCAGGATCAGCGGCAATCTCATGCGCCCAAACTGCCCGCTTGCGGGATCTGCGCCAAGGGGTCTTTGTGCATTTCCTCGATTTGCGCGCCGCAGGTGGGGAAAATTACGGCCTCAAAGGTGCCATCTGCTTTGCAACCGGCGGCAATCGGCATTAGGTGAGGGCGGTAAGAGACCAAACGAACCTGACCCGGAGACCCCGATGGCGCTTTTTGCGAAGCTGAAAGAACGGCTGCTGAAATCTTCTTCCCGCCTGTCAAAGGAAGTGGACGCCATTGTTGAAGAGGGGGCGTCCGAGGCCCCCGCAGAGGTTTCTGGTGCAGGGGCGTCTGCTGCAGCGCCTGCTAGCCCTGAACCGCGCGCCCCTGCGCCGCAACCCGCGCCGCAAGTGGAAAGCGCGCCTGTGGCACCGGCAGAGGTGACACCCGCAGCAGCCCCGGCCCCAGCCCCAGCCCCCGCCGCAGAGCCGGAGGTGCCGAAAAAGCCGGGTCTTCTGGGTCGCCTGATGGGCCGCACCGCCCCAAGCGAGCCGCGCCGGGTGCTGGATGATGATATGCTCGAGAGCCTCGAGGAGATGCTGATCGCCGCCGATATGGGGGTCGACACCGCACTGCGCGTCACCGCCAATCTGGCCGAGGGACGGATGGGCAAGCGGGTGTCGTCCCGCGAAATCCGCGAGCTGCTGGCGCAGGAAATTGCGCGGATCATGGAAAATGTCGCGAAGCCCTTGCCGATTTACCCCAAAAAACCGCAGGTGGTTCTGGTGGTTGGTGTGAACGGATCGGGCAAGACCACGACCATTGGCAAGCTGGCCAGCCAGTTCCGCGCCGCCGGTAAGAAAGTGGTGATTGCCGCGGGCGACACGTTCCGCGCCGCCGCTGTTGAACAGCTGCAGGTCTGGGGCGACCGCGCCGGTGTGCCGGTGCTGACTGCGCCCGAAGGGTCCGATCCGGCAAGCCTGGCTTTTGATGCCATGACCAAGGCCGAAGCTGACGGTGCGGATCTTCTGATGATCGACACCGCCGGCCGTCTGCAGAACCGCGCCGATCTGATGGAGGAGCTGGCCAAGATCGTCCGCGTGATCCGCAAGAAGGACGACAGCGCGCCGCATAACACCCTGCTGGTGTTGGATGCGACCACCGGTCAGAACGCGCTAAGCCAAGTTGAGACCTTCAAGAAACTGGCCGATGTGTCGGGGCTGGTGATGACCAAACTGGACGGCACCGCCAAGGGCGGCGTGCTGGTGGCGCTGGCCGATAAATTCGCCCTGCCGATCCATGCGATTGGCGTGGGCGAGCAGATCGACGACCTGTCCCCCTTTGACCCGGAAGAATTTGCCGCCGCTCTGACCGGGCTTGATAAAGGATGAGCGACTGGCTGATCTCGCTGGAGGGCACCGAAGCAGGCCATCAGGTCGCGCTGGCGCTTGCCGTGATGGCGGCGTTTCTGCATGCGGTCTTTGGTGCGCTGCAAAAGGGGCGCCATGACCCGTGGCTGAGCCGGGGCGCTATTGATGCCTCTTACGGGTTGATGGCCGCGCCTTTTGCGCTGTTTGTGGTCCCCTGGCCCGAAGCGCATATGTGGCCCATCTTTGTCGGCGTCTTTGTGATCCATGTGGCCTATAAGGTCTTGCAGGCCATGGCCTACACCAAGGGCGCGTTCACCGTGGTCTATCCGGTGGTGCGCGGCACCGGGCCCTTGTTTGCGGTGATCGGGGCCTATTGGCTGTTTGGCGAGAGCTTTACGCTGGTGCAATGGGCTGGTGTTGGGGTCCTGTTGATGGGGATCTTTGGTCTTGCGGTTTATAATTTCATCTTTCTTGAGACCGCGCGCGACACCTTGGGGATTGCGCTGGTTCTGGCGCTGATGACGGGTTTCTTTGTGGCGCTTTACACCACATATGACGCCTACGGCATTCGCGCGACGGCGGATCCGTTCACGTTTCTGGCGTGGTTTTTCATGATCGACGGGATCGCCATGCCGCCCTATGCGCTGTGGCGGTGGAGCCGGATGGAAGACCGCCCGGCGCTGGGCCCGCTGATGAAACGCGGTGTGATTGGTGGCTTTGTGGCTTTTGCGTCCTTCGGGTCGATCATGCTGGCCACGCGCCTCGACAAAGTGGGCGAGGCGGCTGTGCTGCGCGAGACCTCGACCGTGTTTGCCGCCCTGATTGGCTGGCTGGTGCTGAAAGAAACCGTGGGGCCGCGCCGGATTGCGCTGATGGCCCTGATCGCGCTGGGCGCGGTGATTGTGGAAATGGGCGGGTAACCCCCGCGTGCAATTTAGGGCGGCTGTCGCCTGCAGGGAGACGTGACAATGGCGGAGCAGAAGAAGATCAACCCAATGGTCAAAACGCTTTTGGAGCTGGGGCCGGTGGTGCTGTTCTTTGTGGCTTATCTGAAGCTGAAAGATGAAGTGTTCCAGATCGCGGGCACCGACTATGCGGGCTTTATCGTGGTGACTGCGGCCTTTGTGCCTTTGATGGTGGCCTCGACGCTGGTGCTGTGGCGGCTGACCGGCGTTTTGTCCAAGATGCAGGTGCTGACGCTGGTGATGATCGTGCTGTTTGGCGGCTTGTCGGTCTGGTTCAATGACGAACGCTTCTTCAAAATGAAGCCGACGATGATCTACCTGATGTTCGGCGGAATTATCGGCTTTGGCCTGCTGCGCGGCGAAAGCTACCTGCGGGTGGTCATGGAAGAGATGATGCCGCTGCAGCCCGAGGGCTGGATGATCCTCACCCGCCGCATGTGCGCGTTCTTCTTTGCGCTGGCGGTTGCAAACGAGGCAATCTGGCGGACGCAATCCACAGACACCTGGGTCTACTTCAAAACCTTTGGCCTGACGGCTGCGATGTTTGTGTTCTTTATGGCGCAGGGCAAGCTGTTCTCGGCCTATGGGATCGAAGAAGACGGGGCCTCAGAAGACGGCTGAGACCCGCCGGAGTGACCTGTTGCCTGCTGCGGGCAACTGGGGCGAATTTGGGCTGCGAAATATTACATCCGATCACAATCACTCACGAAGGGGGCATGCGGCAGTATGGCCCCTTTGTTTTTGCGTGAACGCTGCGAATGTCTTCTCAGGACGCGTCGCTTTAGTGAGGATCACAATGATTTTGGCCGCTGTCACCCTTGCCGCTGCTGTGCTGGGCAGCCTGATGCCGCTGCGCTGGGGCACGCCGGGGTTTGTCGTAAGTGCGATCTGCCTGTTTCTGGCGCAGGCCGCGCTGAACACGGCGACCGGGTTTGAAGGCACCTCGATCGAAGAAAGCCTGCTGTTGTTCGGCGGCTCCTACGTGTCCTACATCGGCTTCAATCTACAGATCACCTATCGCGCCTTTGCGATCCCTATGATCGCGCTGTCACTGCCGCTGGTCTATCGGCTGACCCGCAAGCAGGCATCCTGAGCGGTCAGATCCGCTGCCAGATCGGCATTGGTGCGGGCAGGGGACCGGGGTTCAGCAGGCGCGACCAGCGCGGCGCGGGCCGGTCTGGCTGGATCTGCTGCAGCTGTGCCAGCGGATTGCGGTCGGTCTTGCGGATCAGGCGTTTGTAAAACCGCAGCGCGCCGGGACGCATATAGGACGACCAGTGGCAGATGCGGTGTTCGGGCAGGCCAATATCATGCCCCATCTGCCGCAGATGTTCGAGCGTTTGAAGGCAGTCGAGCTGCAGGGTTACCGCATTGGGGGCCTGCAACCCATGACCAATGGCCAGATCGCCCCGTGTGGGACGCGCCGCGAGCCGTTCGAACAGGAAATCGAAGGGGTCGTTTTCGCGGGTGGTCACATTGAAGAACTCAAGGCTGCGCCCGGCCGGTGTGTTCAGCGCCGCTTCGGCCTGACTGCGATACATTGCGCCGGTCAGCGAAATGATCCGGTCCACTGCGCCTGCGGGCAGGTCCGACAGGGCATCCAATGCGACCTTGGTGCCAAGCGAATGGCCAATAATGTGGACAGGGCGGTGCGGCGCAACCGTATGAATACGGTTCACAACAGAGGCCAGCGCGGACCCGGCCGCGCGCGTGCGCCCCAAGGCCGCCGAAAACCCGCCACGGGCGTTCCAGCCAAAGGCAATGGCCAGACCTTCGTCCGCATGCCCCAGACCAAACCCCAGATGCCGCGGCCAAGAGGGCGCGCGCCATGGCAGGTGGTCGGGGTCCAGCGACAGAATGTGGCGGTGCGGGCAGTGGTAGGGGTTGCCGGGTTCATATTTGAAGCCGTGTATCATCACCACCACAGGGCCTGTATTCTGGGCCTCTGCTTCCAGAACCGCCTCCAGTTCCACGGGGCGCCCATGGGCCACAGCCTTGTCGCCTTGGGCATTCATACGGATCACTGCCATTTTGGTCCCCACACCTGATTTGCCAGCCGCATTGTTTTGCGTTTCTCCCAGCCGGTACCGGCAAAGCGTAACGGGCGCATGACAGGCTGGTGAATTGACAGTGACGCGGACGGGCCTGCCTATTGACTGAGCGTCGCGACGGGCGTACCAAACGCGGGACTACCCGTGGCGATTTGTTTACCGGATTGCGGGCCACGTAAAACAAACCGCTAAAGAGGTCAGGACGTAAGGACTCCCCTTCGCTTGGCCGATTGGGAGTTTTTTTATGCGCAATCAAAGGGATCGCGCGAGGAGAAGACAGATGAGCGAGAGCTGGAACAAACGCACCAAGCTGGTCCATGGCGGCACCCGTCGCAGTCAATACAATGAGGTGAGCGAGTCGATCTTCCTCACCCAGGGATTTGTCTATGACACCGCCGAACAGGCAGAGCAGCGGTTTATCGAACTGGGCGAGGATGAGTTCATCTATGCCCGCTACGGCAACCCGACCGTGGCCATGTTCGAAGAACGGATTGCGATGCTGGAAGGGGCCGAAGACGCCTTTGCCACCGCATCCGGCATGGCGGCTGTGAACGGTGCGCTGACCTCGATGCTGAAAGCGGGCGATCACGTTGTCTCTGCCAAGGCGCTGTTTGGCTCCTGTCTCTATATCCTCGAGAACATCCTGACGCGGTATGGCGTAGAGGTGACATTTGTCGACGGTACCAATCTGGACGAATGGCGCGCGGCTGTGCGCCCTGACACCAAAGCCGTGTTCTTTGAAAGCATGTCGAACCCGACGCTCGAGGTGATCGACATCAAATCCGTGGCCGAGATCGCCCATTCTGTCGGCGCCACCGTGGTCATTGACAATGTGTTCTCGACCCCGGTGTTCTCTGACGCAATTGCGCAGGGCGCCGATGTGGTGATCTATTCCGCGACCAAACACATTGACGGCCAGGGCCGGGTGCTGGGCGGTGTGATCCTTGGCTCCAAGGAGTATATCCGCGGCACGCTTGAGCCTTACATGAAGCACACCGGCGGCGCGCTCAGCCCGTTTTCAGCCTGGGTGCTGCTGAAAGGTCTGGAAACCATGGATCTGCGGGTGCAGGCGCAGGCGACCTCTGCGCTGGCGATTGCCGAGGCCCTTGAGGGGCACGCAGCGCTGCAGCGCACCATCTATCCGGGTCTGGCATCCCACGCGCAGAACGACCTGATCCAGACACAGCTGGGCGGCAAGGGCGGCACCGTGCTGTCCTTGGACCTGAAGGGCGGCAAGGACGCGGCGTTCAAATTCCTGGATGCGCTGACCATTCCGGTGATTTCC
Organism: Tritonibacter multivorans; assembly: GCF_001458415.1. Lineage (GTDB taxonomy): Bacteria > Pseudomonadota > Alphaproteobacteria > Rhodobacterales > Rhodobacteraceae > Epibacterium > Epibacterium multivorans. The sequence continues at coordinate 34,522 of NZ_CYSD01000024.1, forward strand.
AACAACCTCGGCGACGCGAAATCCATCGCCACCCACCCGGCAACCACCACCCACCAGCGTCTGTCAGATGAACAGAAGGTGGATCTGGGCATTGCGCCGGGTCTGGTGCGGATCTCCATTGGTCTGGAGGACACCGATGATCTGATTGCCGATCTGAAGCAGGCGCTGGCGGCGGCCAGCTAAGCCAGCGTGGTGTGAACGTTAAAAAGGGCGGTTGCGTTCCGGCGCGACCGCCCTATATGCGTCTCACCCAAAGAAACCCTAGGTGGGAGGGCGCTTTTGGTCCGAAACCGGCCTGAAAAGGCCGTTTTTGAATGAACCTTTTGCGCTGCACCCCCCTAATAGGGTAGGAAATCCCACATCTGGGCCCCGTGCCCGGTTTTTAGGCAGTCGGAGGATCGACGATGAACATCTATTCGCGCAATCGGGAGAGCGCCCCGGACCGCGAAACGGCTGCCGAAGCCCTGGAGGTCCTGCGGGACTGGGCTGCCACCGCGACCGAGACCGAGATCGCGCAGATGGACCCGGCCATTGCCCGTCTGCTGCCCGGTCGCGAAGTGACCAATTACCCCGAACTGTCCCGTCACTATGACGAAGACTTCAAAGCGGATGAGAACTACCGTGCGACCCTGCCGGACCTGCAGAACGGGCCGACCAGCCTGATCCGTGGGGCGCAGGAACAGATCCAGCACGTGGGCATTTCCAACTTCCGCCTGCCGATCCGCTTCCACACCCGCGATGCGGGTGATCTGCTGCTGGAAACATCTGTCACAGGGTCCGTCAGCCTGCAGGCTGAAAAGAAGGGCATCAATATGTCCCGGATCATGCGGTCGTTCTATAAGCACGCGGAAAAGACCTTTTCGTTCGAGGTCATGGAACATGCGCTCGAGGATTACCTGACCGATCTCGACAGCGGCGATGCGCGTCTGCAGATGCGGTTCTCTTTCCCGGCGAAAATCGAAAGCCTGCGGTCTGGCCTGTCAGGGTATCAGTATTACGACATTGCGCTGGAACTGGTGCAGACCGGCGGCGAGCGTCACGAGATCATCCATCTCGATTATGTCTATTCTTCCACGTGCCCCTGTTCGCTGGAGCTGTCCGAGCACGCGCGTCAGTCGCGCGGCCAGCTGGCGACCCCGCATTCGCAGCGCTCTGTCGCGCGCATCTCGGTGCAGGTGGAACGTGACCAGCCGATCCTGTGGTTCGAGGATCTGATCGACCACTGCCGCCGCGCGGTGCCGACCGAGACCCAAGTCATGGTCAAACGCGAAGACGAGCAGGCCTTTGCCGAACTGAATGCCGCCAACCCGATCTTCGTCGAAGATGCCGCGCGGCTGTTCTGCGAAGCGCTGCAAAGCGATGGCCGCATTGCCGATTTCCGCATTGTCGCCAGCCATCAGGAAAGCCTGCACAGCCATGACGCCGTGTCCGTGCTGACGCAGGGGCCGATGTTTGCCTCGGCGAGCCTGGATCCACAGCTGTTCTCGACCCTGATTCATCGCGGATAAACCCGCGCCCTTACCGAAGGGTAGGGGTTTGGTGCAATAATCAGGCGCAAAATCTGAGCCAATATTTGCCGTGCCGCGGATTTTTGCCGCAGCGCGGCATTTTTTCTGCTGATGCCTCGTTTTCCTGTGTTAGGCTTTGGCCATAGCGCGGCGATTTTGCCCGTCACGGGCCCTGTTCCGCGCCTCTAGTTCAGGAGTGCGCATGTTAAGTTCAGCCTATTCCTTTTCGGGATGGCCCTGCACAACAGGGGCCAAACGGCGCCTGTGTCAGACCGGACTTTGGTGCGCATCTGTTGTCTGTCCCAAGATCGCTGCACGACCCGAGGAGGTCTCATGATCCGCTTTGAAGGTTTTTCTGACTACCCCAAATCCCCGCAGGCCTGGGCCGGTTATGCTGTGGGCACGCAAGTAAAAATGCTGCGCGCGGCTGCCTCCGTTGCAGCCAATGCCCCCGCCCAGCAGATGCAGATTGCCCAGGCGCTGCTGAAAGCACAGCAGGATATGCTGGGCATTGCGACACCAGCACCGACCGTGACGCCGACCGCGCTCAAACCTGCGCCGAAACCCGCGGCCAAGGCCGCCCCGAAAAAACCGGCGGCCAAGAAGGCGGCACCGGCGCGCAAAACAGCCCCGAAAACCAGCACCAAGGCAGAGGCCGCCCCGGCAGCGAAAACCGCACCAGCGGCAAAGCCTGCGCCTGCGGAACCCAAAGCCCCCGCTGCGGTCAAAGCCGAGGCCAAGCCACCCGCCAAACCCGCCGCCAAACCTGCCGCAAAAACCGCCGCGAAACCAGCCGCCAAGGCGCCTGCGCGGAAAACTGCGCCGAAAACCCCGGTAAAAGCCGCCCCCAAAGCCGCCGCTCCAAAGGTCGCGCCCGAGCCGGCTGAGGAAGCGCCCGCTGTCAGCAATGCCGCAGCCGAGACATTGGCTGCAAACCGTCGCCGCGGCACACGCGCCCCGTCCAAACCGCCAAGTCTGCCCTTGGGCGAGCCGATGCAGCCCGAGGCAAAGGCCACAATCGCCAAAACGCCTGCTAAAACCACCGAGGGCGGCGAATAAGCCACCCTTGACCTGATGGCAGCGCCCCGGACTGCGCCAGATGCTTGACTCTGGCTGCGGGCGTTGCCAACGGTGCACCCATGCTGGATCTGCGCCCTGTCCTTTATGTCATTGGCCTGCTCGTCACCATTCTTGGGGCGACCATGGTCTTTCCGCTTCTGATCGACCTTTATGATGGCAACGGCCAATGGCCGGTGTTTCTGGAAAGCGCGATCATCTCCATCCTTGTGGGGGGGCTTTTGGCGCTCAGCTGTGCCAATGCCGTTGGCCGCGGGCTGGATATCCGCCAAACCTTTCTTTTGACCACCTCTGTCTGGGTGGCGCTGCCCTTGTTTGGCGCGCTGCCGATGATGCTGGGCGCCACGCAGCTGTCGTTCACCGATGCGTTCTTTGAGGCCATGTCGGGCATGACCACGACCGGCTCCACGGTGATTTCCGGCCTTGATGACCTGCCGCGCGGCATTCTGCTGTGGCGGGGCATTCTGCAATGGCTGGGCGGCATCGGGATCATTGTTGTCGCCATGGTGTTCCTGCCGGAACTCAAGGTTGGTGGCATGCAGATCTTTAAATCCGAGGCCTTTGATACCATGGGGAAAATCTTGCCCCGCGCACAGGCGATCGCGACGCAGATCTCGACCATCTATTTTGTTCTGACCGTCATTTGTGCGTTGGTCTATACCATCCTTGGCATGGGCCTGTTTGACGCGCTGGTGCATGCGCTGACAACGATGTCGACGGGCGGGTTTTCCAACTATGACGGATCGTTCGGGACGTTTTCGGGGCCTGCGGAATATGCGGCTGCGGTGTTTATGATCCTCGCGGCACTGCCGTTTGTCCGCTACGTGCAGCTGATCAATGGCCAGTCCAAACCGCTGTTTCGCGACAGTCAGATCCAGACCTTTCTGGCGACCATTGCTGTGCTGGTGATCGTGACCGCGAGCGTGCTGGTCTATGTCTTCCCGCATCACCCAGAGCAGGCGGTGCGCGAGGCGCTGTTTAACATTGTGTCGATCATGTCGGGCACTGGCTATGCCTCGGTGGACTATATGGCCTGGGGGCCGTTCCTGATTATGATCTTCTTCTTTCTGGGGCTGATCGGCGGCTGCGCGGGGTCGACTGCCTGTTCGGTCAAGATCTTCCGCTATCAGCTGCTGTTTGCGGCCATCCGGGTGCAGGTGCAACGGATCCGGTCGCCCAATGGAGTCTTTGTGACGCGCTATGCGGGCCGTCCGGTGACGCCTGATGTGCTCAGCTCTGTTATTTCGTTTTTCATGTTCTTTGTGGTCACGATTGGCATTGTGGCTTGGGCGCTTGCGCTGACGGGGCTGGATTTCATCACCTCGATTTCTGGCGCGGCGACGGCGGTGGCCAATATTGGTCCGGGCCTTGGCGATACCATTGGTCCTGCAGGGAATTTCAGCAGCCTGAATGACACCGCAAAATGGATCCTGTCGCTGGCAATGCTGATCGGGCGGCTGGAGCTTTTGGCGGTGTTTGCGATCTTCACCCTCCGGTTCTGGCGGAGTTGACCTCCGTTATATAGGAATATTGCGGAAAACGGGCCTCTGGCGACATAAAGACCCGCTTGGGTCTTGCACGTGGCTTAACGCTCGCCTATTCAGCCGCGAACCGAAATTCCAGCTGCAGAAGGAGCGTGGCCCAGATGCCCACACTCGTGATGAAATTCGGCGGCACATCTGTCGCCAACCTGGACCGCATCCGCCGCGCCGCAAAACGCGTCGGCGTTGAAGTGGCCAAGGGCTATGACGTGATCGTCATCGTGTCGGCGATGTCCGGTAAGACCAATGAGCTGGTCGGCTGGGTCAACGAGACCTCGCCCCTGCATGATGCCCGCGAATACGATGCGGTTGTGTCCTCTGGTGAAAATGTCACCGCCGGTCTGATGGCGCTGACCCTGCAGGAAATGGGCGTGCCCGCACGCAGCTGGCAGGGCTGGCAGGTGCCGTTGAAGACCAACTCGGCGCATAGCCAGGCCCGGATCGAAGAGATCCCGCCAGAGAATATCAACGCGAAATTCGCCGAAGGCATGAAAGTCGCCGTGGTTGCAGGCTTCCAGGGGATTTCCCCCGAAGGCCGGATCACCACGCTGGGTCGGGGTGGGTCGGATACCACGGCAGTGGCTTTCGCTGCGGCCTTTGAAGCCGAGCGTTGCGACATCTACACCGATGTTGACGGGGTCTATACCACTGACCCGCGCATCTGTGAAAAGGCGCGCAAGCTCGATAAGATCGCCTTTGAAGAAATGCTGGAGCTGGCGTCGCTGGGCGCCAAGGTTCTGCAGACCCGTTCCGTTGAACTGGCAATGCGTTACAAGGTAAAGCTGCGGGTGCTCTCCAGCTTTGAAGAACAATCCGACGAGGCCGGCACGCTGGTCTGCGACGAGGAGGAAATCATGGAATCCAATGTTGTGGCCGGTGTGGCCTATTCCCGCGACGAAGCCAAACTGACTGCCGTTTCCGTGGCCGACCGCCCCGGTATCGCAGCAACGATCTTTGGCTGCCTGTCTGACGCTGGCGTCAATGTCGATATGATCGTTCAGAACATCTCGGACGACGGCCGCACCGATATGACCTTCTCTTGCCCGACCGATCAGGTCGCCCGCGCCGAAGTCGCGCTGGGGGACTACAAAGAGAAGGGCGAGCTGAACTTTGCCGAGGTGATCGCGGATACCGAGGTTGCGAAAGTGTCCGTCGTGGGCATTGGCATGCGCTCGCAATCCGGTGTGGCGGCCAAGATGTTCAAGGTGCTGTCGGATGAGGGCATCAACATCAAGGTCATCACCACCTCCGAGATCAAGATCTCTGTGCTGATCGAACGCAAATACATGGAACTGGCCGTTCAAGCTCTGCACGACGCGTTCGAGCTGGAAAAAGCCTGATCCAGACGGATTTGCCCCAATTCAAAGACCCCCGCCCGAAACGGCGGGGGTTTTTTGTTGGCCGCCCCGTGTCTATCTGAAACGGGCAACAGCGGCGGAGCGGGATCATGCGTGATACAATCATCTGGCAACGGGTCGAAGGCGCTTTGATCTTTGCGGGCTGTGTCACCCTGTGGTGGCATGTCCCGGATGCAGCCCCTGTCTGGGGGATTGTTCTGCTGTTTTTTGCCCCGGATCTGAGCTTTGCCGCCTATGGGGCCGGGCCACGGGTTGGGGCGTTTTTCTATAATTCGCTGCACAGCTATGGCACAGCGGCTGTTCTGCTGGTTCCGGGGATTGTTCTGGACGCCAGCTGGGCGCAGGTTGTCGGCGCGACCTGGCTAGGGCATGCGGGGTTTGACCGTATGCTGGGCTATGGGCTGAAGTCGGGAGGCGGGTTTCAGCTGACCCATCTGGGCAGAATCGGCGCCGCCAAAGAGGGGGCAGAGCCGTGAGCAAGAACGTCTTGTTATCTCAGTAGAAAATGCCGCGTCGCAGCAATTCGGGCTGCGCCAATGGCTTTTGGCGTCGAGGAATTGGGCAAGGCCACCGACCTTGCGTCGCTTTTGACGCGCTGACCTTTTGGCAGGGCTTGTCATAGGCGGCTGCGAACGCCACATTGCAAGTAACTGGGGCCTGCATGCGTAGGCCACAAGGGGAGGAGCACCCCGCCGCAGACCGAGCAATTCCCGCAAGTCAGACGGGCAGGATGTGGTGGGCAAGAACGCCGAGAAAGGCCAGACATGGCAGAGAACACCGAATCCGAGAGCCGCAAGCTGCTTGGCCGTCTTCGCGAGGCCATGGCCGGCGATGATGCGGGGCAGGCACGCCTGGACAAGATCACCCAGTTGATCGCGGACAGCATGGGAACCGAAGTGTGCTCGATCTATCTGTTCCGTGACGAAGAAACGCTCGAACTCTGCGCCACCGAAGGTCTGAACCGCGAATCCGTGCACCAGACCCGGATGCGCGTCGGCGAAGGCCTTGTGGGCCGTGTGGCGCGATCGGGCAAGGTGGTGAACACCGCTGATGCGCCGAACGCCCGTGGCTTCCGCTATATGCCGGAAACCGGGGAAGAGGCGTTTTCTTCCTTCCTTGGCATCCCGATCCAGCGGCTGGGCGAGATGATGGGCGTCTTGGTCGTGCAGTCGCGCGACAGCCGCGAATATACCGAAGACGCGGTCTATGCGCTTGAAGTGGTGGCCATGGTGATCGCCGAGATGACCGAGCTGGGCGCTTTTGTCGGCGAAGGCGCGGCGATGTCGGCGCTGCACCAGCAGCCGGTGCAGCTGGAAGGGGGCGTGGCGCAGGAAGGCGCGGCAGAGGGCCATATCTGGTTGCATGAGCCGCGTGTGGTTGTGACCAACCCCATTGCCGATGATCCGCACCGCGAGCTTGAACGCCTGCAAGAGGCCGTGGACGAACTGCGGGTTGGCGTCGATAAGATGCTCGAAGGCGCGCGCAGCGCCGACAAAGAACAGTTGCAGGTCTTGGAAACCTACCGAATGTTTGCCAATTCCAAAGGCTGGATGCGGCGGATGGAAGAAGACATCGCCCGCGGTCTGTCGGCCGAAGCGGCGGTGGAGAAGGAACAATCCTTGGCGCGCGGTCGCATGGCCAAGGCGCAGGATGCGTACCTGCGCGAACGGCTGAGCGATCTGGACGATCTGTCCAATCGCCTGCTGCGCATTCTGACCGGGCAGGGCCGGGAAACCGGGGCAGAGATGCCCGATGACCCGATCCTTGTGGCGCGCAATATTGGCCCGGCAGAGCTCTTGGATTATGGCCGCAAGCTGAAAGGCATTATCCTTGAGGAGGGCTCGGTTGGGTCGCATGCCGCGATCGTCGCACGCGCCTTGGCGATCCCCTTGGTGGTGCATGTGGGCCGTATTACGACCGAGGCGCTGAATGGCGACCATGTGCTGGTTGATGGCGATGTCGGCACGGTACATCTGCGCCCGGATGATCCTGTGACCAGCGCCTTCCGCGACAAGATCGCGATGCAGGCGCAGGCCAAAGAACGCTATGCCTCGATCCGCGACAAAGAAGCGGTGACGGTGGATGGCAAACGCATCCATATGATGATGAACGCGGGCCTGATGGCAGATCTGCCGTCGCTTGGCACCTCGGGCGCAGAAGGGGTGGGCCTGTTCCGCACCGAGCTGCAATTCCTGATCCGTAACCAGATGCCCAAACGGGCAGAGCTGGTGGAATCCTATGAACGCGTTCTGACCGCAGCCGGCGAAAAGCGCGTGGTCTTCCGAACGCTTGATATTGGGTCGGACAAGGTGCTGCCCTATATGAAACCCACGGATGAACCCAACCCGGCGCTCGGCTGGCGGGCGATCCGTGTGGGTCTGGACAAGCCCGGCGTCATGCGGATGCAGCTGCAGGCGCTGATGCGCGCGGCCAAAGGGCGTCCCCTGACCATCATGTTCCCCTTTGTCGCCCAGTTCGAAGAATACCGTCAGGCACGGCGTGAGGTCGACAAAACACTCGAACGCGAACGCAAGCTGGGGCATGTGTTGCCCGAAAGCATTGAGGTGGGCGCGATGCTGGAAACCCCGTCGCTGGGGTTTGCACCGTTGAAGTTCTTTGAAGAGGTGGATTTTGTCTCTATCGGCGGCAATGACCTCAAGCAGTTCTTCTTTGCGGCGGATCGTGAAAACGAACGGGTGCGCAAACGCTATGACACGCTGAATGCCAGCTTCCTGTCCTTTATCGAACGCGTGGTGGAGCGCTGCGATATGTGTGACACGCCGCTCAGCTTCTGTGGCGAAGACGCAGGCCGCCCGATCGAAGCTGTGTGCCTGGCTGCCATGGGCATCCGTTACTTGTCGATGCGCCCGGCGTCGATTGGGCCAGTGAAATCCTTGATGATGCGGGTCGATCTGGGAGAGCTGCGCAAGGTGATCTCGGACGCGCGCCATCGCGGCGAACAGAGCGTGCGCCCCTCTGTCATTCGGTATCTGCGCGAACTGTGATCGTCAGCACGACGCTGGAAAACAGACGAAAGCCGCTTCGCATTGCGTGAGGCGGCTTTTCTTTTTCTAACCTACTGAGCCATTTTGGCCCCTTTCTTCGTTCTAGATTGTCTTTTCTCAACATTTTTTCGGGTTTTGGCTTTTTCCCGCTCAGCCGCGGAGTTTTCCCCTAGGATAGCCGCAGACAGAGGTCGCTTAAGGGGGCAGGCAATGATTGATCTTTACACATGGACCACGCCAAACGGGCGGAAAGTGTCGATCCTGCTGGAAGAACTGGGCCTGCCTTACACAGCCATTCCAGTGGACACTGGCGCAGGCGATCAGTTTGCACCCGACTTCCTGAAGATCAGCCCCAACAATAAAATCCCGGCAATTGTGGACCATGACACCGGGGTCTCGATGATGGAAAGCGGAGCGATCATGGTCTATCTGGCTGAACGCTACGGTGGCTTTCTGGGCCCGGACCAGCGGCTCGAGGTGATGGAATGGCTGATGTGGCAGATGGGCGGTTTCGGCCCCATGCTGGGGCAGGCGCATCACTTTCTGCACTATAACCGCGGCAAGTCCGACTATGCCGAGGAACGCTACGCGACCGAGGCACGGCGGCTATACGGCGTGCTCGACACTCGGCTGGGGCAGGGGGAGTTTGTGGCGGGGGCCTATTCGATTGCTGATATGGCGATCTGGCCCTGGGTGTCGCGCTATGAATGGCAGGGCATCGACCTGAGCGCCTTTCCCAATGTGCGCCGCTGGTATCAGGACATTCGCGCGCGGCCTGCGGTGCAGAAAGGCTATCACCAGCCAAAATGGGTCAACGAGATCCCCGAGGGTTAAGCCCCCGGAGATCTGTATAGGTTGATTTACAGCGCGTAGTCCCAGGGTGCCGCCTGGAAGCGATAGGCGTCGCCGTCGCGCAGAACCAGACCAAAGCCCGGGAAATCCAGATGCGACCCCGTCACGCGCAGCCCATCGGCCGCTGCCATATCAAGCATTTTGGCGCGGGTTGCTTTGGTCACCTCAGCATCGGTGTCAAAGGCCAGCGTCACATCCGGGTAGGCAAACTGAATGCCGGTCATATGGATGACATCGCCCCAGAACAGCAGGCTGTCATCGCCAGAGTTCAGCAGAACCCCCTGATGGCCCGGCGTGTGCCCCGGCAGCGCCTGCGTCGACAGACCGCCGCCAAGATCCGCATCCCCTGTTACCAGCTTCAGACGGTCCTGATAGGGCGTGGTGGTCATGCGTGCCGCTTGGAAGAAGGCAGCCGCCCCTTCGCCTGCGGCAGTGCGCATCTCGTCGCTGTACCAGAAATCCCATTCGGTCTGGGACACGATCAGCTCGGCGTTGGGGAACATCGCCGCACCGCCTGCGTCGATCAGGCCGCCGACGTGGTCCACATGCATGTGGGTCAGGATCACCTGATCAATCTCTTCCGGGCTCACCCCGGCAGCGGCGAGGTTTGCCCCCAATGTGCCAAGGGTCGGCGCAAAGAGGTTCGACGTGCCGGTGTCGATCAGGGTAGTATTGCCGCCTGCCTGAATCAGATAGCCATTGACCGGAATGCGCAGCCCGTCTGCCTGCATGGTCTGGCCATAGCGCGCCAGCGACTGGCCGGCCGCTTCGGCGTCATAGGTCGACATCAGGGCCGGGGCCACATCCAGATAGCCATCCAGCAGGGCGGTGACAGTGGCCTCACCGACCTTGCGGCGTTGGACGCCTGCTACCTGATGGGCCGCGGCCTGAGAATGGCCGGAGCCTGCGCGGGCCACAGCCGGAAGAAGGCCAGCAGCCAGCGGGGCTGCGGCGGCGGCAGCAAGAAATGTTCTGCGGGTGGAAGTCATCAGAAACCCTCCTTGGGGCATGAAATCAAAGCAGCAGCGCCGATGCCCAACAGCAGTCAGCGCCACGCTTGCAATATGGGGCAAGATTTCCCGGCCCGGGAGAATTGTAATTCTGATAGGGGGTATTAGATGAGCTAATAACCGCGGACCGTGCGATCAGGGAGCAGGCTCATATGGACAGGCTGACAGCATTTCAAACCTTTGTCGAGGCCGTCGACAGCGGCAGCGTGAACCGCGCCAGCAAGCGGGTGAAAATCAGCCAGTCGGCCGCCAGCCAGCAGATTCAGGCGCTGGAGCGGTTCTTTGATCAAGAGCTCCTGCAACGCAGCCCCAGCGGCGTGCGGGTGACCGAAGCTGGCCAAGTGGTCTATGACCATGCGCAGGAAATTCTGGGGAATTACGGCGGGTTGCTCAATGCAATGAACAGCCGCAAAGGCCGCGTGCAGGGGGTGGTGCGGGTGTCGATGGGGTCCTATTTGGGCCAGCTGACCACCGGGCCTGCGCTGATTTCGCTCAAGCAGCGCCACCCTGAGCTGGAACCGATGATCCATCTCGAAGACCGGTTTGTGGATATTCTGAACGAACCCTATGATCTGCTGCTGCGCACAGGAAAACTGGGCGACAGCGGTGGCGTTGCGCGCAAGATTGCGTCCATTCACACGGTGCTCTTTGCCACGCCCGAGTATCTGGAACGCCATGGCCACCCGCAGGTGCCCGAAGACCTGCAGCGGCTGCGCTTTATCCGGTTTTCCGATGACCCAAATGCCTCGCGCCTGCCGATCCTTCAGGATGGGGCGACGCAGCATGTCAATGTGCCGGTGGGGATGACGGTGGGCAGCCCCGACCTGATCCAGCGCGCGGTGCTGGATGGCATGGGCTTTTCGCGCGCGCCCCTGGCCGTGGTGTCCGAGGCCCTGGCGTCTGGGCGCATTGTTGAAATCCTGCCCGGGTATCAGGTGGCGCCCAAGGATATGTTCCTGATCTACCGCAGCAAACAGGCGATGGACTTTACCCTGCGCACGGTTGCCCGCAGCCTGTGGGCCGCGCTTGCGGAAACCGAAGGTGTGGTGCCCGTCTCCAATTTCCTCAAAGAGGCCTAAGCCAGCGCAACACCGCTGCGGCTCCAGCCGATTTCTGATCCACGCCGAGTGAGGCAGGGGGGCAAATTTGCGCGCGTCGCCTGTCCGAATGCGCGCCGCTGCCACCGTGACCGCAGGCTAATCTGACCTATCCGTCCGTGAGTATAGACATATTTTCTGATGGATTTGTGGTGGGTGGGGCAATGGGCCTGCGCGCGGCAAGAGGCCGTTAAACTCTGACGGCCACACTGACGACACAGACCGGAGGTGACATGACCAATATTCTGATCGTAGATGACGAGCCGCTCTTGCGCGAAGAACTTCAGGAATCTCTCGAACTGGAAGATTACGAGGTGGTGGCCGCCGCCTCCGTTCCCGAAGCTCTGGAAGAGCTCGCGGAAGAGAGCTTTGATGTTGTGGTAACGGATCTAAAGATGCCCAAAGTGGGCGGATTGGAGCTGTTGCGGAAACTATCGGAGCAGGGGTTCAAAGGCCGTGTTGTCGTGGTCAGCGGCCATGGCGCAGAGAGTTCTCGGGAGGATGCTTTGGCCTTGGGGGCTTCGGCGTGTTTCGCCAAACCCCTTGATGTTGAAGACTTAATTGACCTGATCGAAGGTCGGTCAGACGCTGCTTAAGGCCAAAAACAAACAATTTTACACGCGTATAGGGTGTATACGCCTTTTGAACAGGGCGCCGCCGCTCAGGCGGATAGGGGGGCACTTTTAGAATTGTGTACAAAGGTACACTGACCGCATGCTGAAGCCGTAAAGTAACGTTATGAGGAGATTAGGCATGAGTTCTAAAGCAGATGAGACCCCGAACCAGCAACTGACCGTTCTTCTGGTCGATGACGACCGGGACGCGCTTGAAGAGCTGAAGGACATTGTCGATCTCGAAGGGTGGAACGCGATTATCGCGGACAGTGTCGACATGGCGCTTGAGGTGCTGGAATGGTACCCGTTCATTGGCGTTGTTGTCACAGATGTCCACTTTGTTGATCCCTCGGGCGACATGTCCAATGGCATCCAGCTGGTGTCCCGTGCGCAGGCCCGTTTCCCTGGACGCGACCTCAATTTTGTTGTTCTGAGCGGCGACCCAAGTGCGCTGAAGTCCTCGGTCCAGATCGGCGCTGTGGATTTCCTGTCCAAACCCCTGGATGCGGATGCGCTGATCGCAGCGATCACCGCAGGTGCAGGTGAAGGCATGGCTTATTTTGAGGATCCGGACCGGGCCGAGAATCTTTTGGAACGTGTTCAGAGCACCACCGAAGGTGTGCATGCCGCAAATGTCAAAGCCGCAGGAGATGCCGCATGAAACCTGTGTTCAAACAGCTGACGTCGGTTTTGGCCGCCATGGCCGTCTTCGGCGGTGCCCATTTTGCACAACCCGCCATGGCCAGCAGTGGGGCCGGGGGGCAGGTTCTGACCTTTGGCATTGTGCCGCAGCAATCTGCCAGCCGATTGGCCAAGATGTGGGGCCCGTTTCTGGCAGAGCTGAGCGCGCAAACGGGCGTCACCTTCCGCTTTCGCACCACCAAGGACATTCCCACCTTTGAGGCCTGTCTTGCATCCGGCGCGTTTGACGTCGCCTATATGAACCCGATGCACTACACGATCTTCTCGAGCGAGGCGTCGTACACCGCCATTGCGCATCAGTCCGACAAACGCCTCAAAGGTGTGCTGGTGGCGCGGGCGGATGCCAGTTTCGAAGATCTGGAGGGGCTGCAGGGCGGCACGGTTGCTTTCCCTTCTCCAGGAGCGTTTGGCGCCAGCATCCTGAACCGCGCGCTGCTGGCTGAAAACGGGGTGGAGTTCGACCCTGCCTATGTGAAATCCCACGACAGCGTTTACCGCGCAGTGGCGGCTGGTCTGATGGTGGCAGGCGGTGGGGTCACGCGGACCTTCAATGCGGTTGATCCCGAAATCCGGGCGCAGCTGCAGATCATTCAGGAAACCCCGGGCTATACCCCCCATGCGATCGCGGTGCACGGCGCGGTGGATGCGCAATTGCGCGATGGCATTCAGGGCGCTTTGATGACCATTGCCGAGGCACAGCCAACCCTTGTGACGGGGATCGGCATGAAAGGCTTTGTCGCCGCAGGTGATAGCGCCTGGGATGATGTGCGGTCACTGGAAATGTCGCGGGATGAAACCGGTATTTCTCGTAAGGGGGATGCTGTATGTCCTTCCGATTAAAGACAGTTCTGGGGATTGCACTGATTGAACTGACGGTTATGGCAATCCTCATTATGATCAACCAGTTTGCTCTGGGTGGCTCTGCCGCCACCCAGTTGTTTCAACGGGCAGAAACCACCGCGCGGGTGTTTTCAAACGCGGTCTCTGATGCGGTGATTGCCACGGATCTGGCGACGCTGGATGCCACAATTGCAACCGCCTTATTCGGGGAAGAGCTGGAATATCTTCGCGTGCTCAGCCCGTCTGGCGTGGTTCTGTCAGCGGGCGGCGATGCCGAAGCTCTCGCGCGCCCGTTCGTGGCGGATGCGGATTTCGACAGCGCCCGCAGCGACCATATGATTGACCTCCAGCTGCCGATCATCGTTTCAGGCACGACCTTTGGGGTGATTGAACTGGGCATGTCCACCCGCGCAATCGAGGCGGAGCTTGCGTCTGCGTTGCGCTGGAACATTCTTATTGCCGTTATCGGCATGTCGCTCGTTGCGGTCTTTGGATATCTTCTGGGGTCTGTTCTGACCCACCAGCTGCATTGGCTGCAAAAAGGGGCGGGGGCCATCTCCAGCGGCGATCTGAACCATCGGATCAAAGTGCGCGGGCGGGACGAACTGGCCGTGACGGCCAGTTGTTTCAACGATATGGCCCAATCGCTGTCTCAGGAACGTCACAGGCTTCAGGAACAGCATCGGTTCTTGCTGAACCGCAAAGCACGGGTGGAGGTTCTGGTCAAATGTCTCACGGAGATCTCCAAGAATGAACAGTTCGGCGACAGCCGTGTCTTTATTCCCGATACGGACCGCGAGGATGAAATCGGGGATATGGCGCGGGCAACCGTGGTCTTTCGCGATGCCATGGAAGAAATCGAATCCGCAAGGCTTAAACAGCAACGTCTGATTTCGGCCTTTGATCAGGTCGAAGAACAGGTGGCAATCTTTGGTTTGGATGGCAGCGTCCTGTTCCTCAATGCGGCTTTCCGCCGTGCAAACGACACCATCCTGTCCACCATCGGCCACGAGCAGTTTACGCTCAAAGGGTATCTTGAGGTGGGCGTGCGTCTTGGGGTGTTTAAGGACGCGCTGGCCGAAGGCACCACCGCGCAGGACTGGATCACCGGGCGCTTGGCCTGCAGCTCTGGCACGCCACGCGAACTGAACTGTGCCCCCGACCGGGTGCTGTTGACGGTGCAAAGTCAGGTCGATGGCATCGGCACCGTTCTGTCCGCAAAGGATATCACCGATCTGCGACAGTCTGAAAACCAGCTGATCCAGGCCTCAAAACTGGCCACTTTGGGCGAAATGGCGACCGGCATTGCCCACGAGCTGAACCAGCCTCTTGGCGTGATCCGCATGGCGGCCACCAACTGTGTGAAACGGATTGATCGCGGCAAAGGCGACTTTGATTATCTGCGCAGCAAACTGGAACGGATGGGCGAACAGACCGAGCGCGCGTCGCAGATCATCAATCACATGCGGATCTTCGGTCGCGAGGCCAGCGGTGAACAAACCCCATTCGATCTGCGCGACAGCCTGACCGAAGTGGCCAGCCTGGCGCGGGCGCAGCTGCAGACCCTCGACATTGGTTTGCGCGTTTCCGTACCGGAAGACGTCGATGCCACCGTGCTGGGGGAACGGGTCATTTTTGAACAGGTGCTGCTCAACCTGATCTCGAACGGGCGCGACGCCATTGAGGCGCGCAAACTGGCCGAGGGCAGTAATGAAGGACGCATCACCATTGATGCCGAATTCGGCACGCCGGATGGCCACGTCCTGACCGTGCGCGACACGGGCGGCGGCATTCCAGAGGCCGTGATGGACAAGCTGTTTGAGCCCTTCTTTACCACCAAGGAACCGGGCAAAGGCACAGGGCTGGGGCTGTCGATCAGCTTTGGCACCATACGGGACATGGGCGGCGTGATCTCGGCCACCAACGAAGGCGAGGGCGCGTGTTTCCGGATTGTCCTGCCGGATCAGGGCGCAGCCAAAGAAGAGCCGCTTGCGGAAACGGCCTGAGCCATGCCATGACGGCGACAGCCTGCCTCCCCATATCGGAGGCAGGCTTTGCGGTTTTCAGACGAAGTCGATGTGCTTGTTAAATGGCATTTCGCGGATGCGTTTGCCGGTGGCCGCAAAGATCGCATTGCCAAGCGCAGGCGCTGACGGCGGGATCGGCGGTTCGCCAAAACCACGGATTTTCTCACCGTTTTCCAGCGCGCGGAACTCGATCTCGGGGCATTGGTTCAGGCGCATGGCCTCGAAATCATAATAGTTCGCCTGTTCCGCCATGCCGTCGGAATAGGTGATTTCGCAGTTCATTGCGTGGCCCAGACCAAAGACCGTGCCGCCTTTGGCGAGGTTGTCGAGGTTTACAGGGTCAATCACCTTGCCCACGTCACCTGCGACCCAGACCTTTTCCAGCTTGATCGCATCGTCGGTGTTCACCACCTCAACAATGGTGGCCACCGGCACCCCAAAGGAGAACCCATAGGCCACGCCGCGCCCCCGGCCATTGCCAAGATCCGCACCGGCCCAGTTGCACATGTCACCTACGGCTTCCAGCACTTTGACCGATGGTTCATGGCCCATCAGTCGGATCCGCTCCATCAGCGGGTCCGCGCCTGCGGCATGGATCGCCTCGTCCAAAAGCGTTTCATAGATGAACACATTGGGACCCGCGCCCACAGCGCGCCACGACGACACCGGCGCAAGGTTTTCCACCGCATAGGACCGCACCCGCAGGTTCAGCAGGTTGAAATAGGGCGCATCCCAAGCGCCTTCGTGCAGCTGCGCGTCGGGGCCGGGCAGGCTCATGCCAATGCGGCCCATCTGCGATTTCATCACTGACTGACCGGCGATCTGAACATCCAGCGCATTGACCTTGCCGTCCTTCACCTTGGCAACACCGCGCCCCATGGTGATGTGGCGGGGGTAGTCATGGGCAAAGTCTTCTTCGCGGGAATAGGTCAGCTGGACGGGCGTCCCGCGTATCTGATTGGCGATCTCGGCGGCTTGATCGACAAAGCCGAACTCCAACCGGTGACCAAAGCTGCCGCCCATGAACATATTGTGCAGATGGACGTTTTCGACGTCATGGCCAGTGATGTCCGCGACGCGCTGTTCCAGCATGGTCTGGATCTGGTGACCGGTCCAAATGTCGACGCGGTCATCGGTGACCAGAACGGTGGCGTTCAACGGCTCCAGCGGCGCATGGGCCAGATAGGGCGAGCGGTATTCGCCAATCACAGACGTGCCCTCTGCCGCGCCGGCGTCGCCGACGGTGCGGGCATCGGCGTTCAGGAATTCTTCCGAGAACGCACCAGCCAAGGTGTGCCAATGGTCGTCCTGTTCCGCGGGGTAGGGGGCAGGACCCCAGTCAAAGGTGATCGTATTTGCCGCCTGAATGGCGCGCCATGTGTTGTCGGCGACAACCGCCACGCCGTTCTGCACCGGCAGGATCTTTTTCACACCGCGCATGTTTTCCGCCGCCGAGGCATCATAGCTGTTCAGCGCGCCGCCCTGACGGGGGTTCATCTTGACCGTGGCGTGCAGCATGCCTTCGGTGCGGAAATCGATCCCGTATTGCAGCGTGCCGGTGGATTTCGCCACCATATCTGCCCGCTTCATCGGCTTGCCGAGGATCTTCCATTCCTTGGGGTCGCGCAGGGTCACATCCGTTACCGGGTCGATGGTCGACGCCAGTTCTGCCAGTTCGGTGTATTTCACGGCACTGCCATCGGGGAATAGCACCGCGCCGCCTTCGGTTTTTAGCTGATCCACCGGCACGCCGGTGTTTTGCGAGGCCGCCAGTTTCAGCGTCTCGCGGGCAATCGCGCCCGCCTCGCGCAGCTTGTCATAAGAATCGGGAATCGCCGAAGAGCCGCCGGTCGCCATCATCGGCATCACCAGCTTGATCACGCCGCCCAGTACACCGCGCATGCGTTCTGCCGCGGGGCTGTTGTCATACATCGGATAGCCGGCCATCGCATCCATTGCAGCCGTGTTGTAATAGGCGCGATCGGGCACGCCAAAGCTGATCTCGACATCGTCCAGCGCGACATCCAGCTCTTCCGCGATCATCGCCGCCTGCGCCGAGAAAATGCCCTGACCCTTGTCCGCATGGGGCGCGATCAGGGTGATCTTGTCGCTGTCAATAATGACCCAGGGGTTGAAGCTGGCGCTGCCGGGCGCAAGATCATCCAGATTGGGGTTCGGAAACGGGGTCTTGGCCTTGTAGACGCCAAAGGCCACGCCCCCGACAACCGCAGCAGAGCCAATCAGAAACGAACGGCGGGCAATTTTACCAAATCTACTCATCGATCAGGCCCCCTGCAGCATGCTGGCCGCGTCTTTGACGGCCTCGCGAATACGCGGATAGGTGCCACAGCGGCACAGATTTCCCGACATTGCGTCGTCAATATCAGCGTCGGTTGGGTTTGGGTTCTGGCTCAGGAAGGCGGCGGCCTGCATGATCTGGCCGGACTGGCAATAGCCGCATTGCGCCACCTGATGTTTCTCCCAGGCCTGCTGGACAATATGCAGATTATCGGGCGTGCCCAGACCTTCGATGGTTGTGACCTCGGCGCCCTCGAGGTCGGCGGCGGGCACCTGACAAGAACGGACAGCCTCGCCGTTCAGGGTGACGGTGCAGGCGCCGCATTGGGCCACACCGCAACCGTATTTGACGCCGGTCACCCCCAGCTCGTCCCGCAGGACCCACAGAAGGGGCATATCCTCTTCGACGCTCACCTCATGGGGCGTGCCGTTTACAGTTAGCTTCATGACGTGGCTCCTTCTCCAGACGCACGGCCTTTGCCGCATTCTACGCGGATTCAAGCACAGGAAAAAGAAATCCCCCTCGCATAGCGTGCCAAACGATTGGTAATCCATGCCAACTTGGCGAAGGACCGCCGACAATCAACAGCAGAAGAAGCGCGCGCTCAGGCCATTTGGGTCAGCCGAAACAGGGCTATGCCAAGCCGTATCGGGGCGACAAGAGGGAGGAGGCTTTCGACATCAAACCACGATCACTGCTGCCCCGGGGGGGGACGCTTTTGATCTAAGTGGTTGATTTTATGTGGAGGCGAGTACCGGAATCGAACCGGTGTACACGGATTTGCAATCCAGAAAGAGCATAAGCGAAAACAACGGCTTAAGGGTGCAAAACACCCCCTGACAAAAAGTGAACAAAAAGCGAAAGTTTCAAAGCCAAATTCGCCGGTTCAAAACGAAAAAGGCCCCGTCACAGCGGCAACTGTGAACCGGGGCCAAATAGAAAAAGCCTGTCAGCTTTCGAAGTACATTAGCACAGGCCAGCGCCACACCGCAAACGCTCAGTCCGCTTTTTCGTGGCCTCTGACCGGTGAGGTGGTCCAATGAGCTGGCGCATCGCAAACGAATGCGCTGAGCGTCGCTTTGGTAGCGCCGCACGCAAACAGATCATCATGTTCCTGGCCGATAAGGCGAGCGATGATGGCTCGGGCATCTGGTGCTCCAAGGGGACGATCCAGCGCCACACAGAGCTCAGCGAGAGCACAGTGAAGCGCACCATCATCGACTTCCTGCGCGAAGGCATTCTGATCGAGACAGGGCGGCGGCACTGCAAGAACGGCTACACCGTCATTTACCGGATTGTGTTGGAACGCGTGGCCGCGCTCGAACCCACGGCCGAGCCCGATATTGAGACGGGGGTCACTGTGAACCCCGTCCAGCCTGAACCCGGTACGGGGTCCACGGTGAACGGGGTACGGGGTTCACGGTGGACCCCAAACCATCCTAAAACCATCCATAAACCACCTACGCGCAGGCGCGAGGTGGCGGAAGAGGTTGAAGATCTTGAAGCTGAGAAGATCTTGGCAGTCTATCCCGAGGACAGGATCCGAGACCGGCAGACCAGTCTGCGCCTGATCGCAGCAGCTGTGAAGGCCGGAGTGAAGCCCGATGATCTGAGGCAGGCGGTCAAAGCCTATGCCAAGGAAAGCGAGGGCTTCACGCGCAGCAAGGTCTGTTTCTCAGACAACTGGTTCAAGATGCGCCGGTGGGAGAAGGGACTGGCCCAGATCCAGGCCGACCGCGAGAAGGCGCGAGAGGCCGAAGCCAAAGGCCGAGCGAGCCTCGCCGAGTGGATCCACGAGCGCCATCCCCTTTGCCGCCACATCACCAACCGGCAGATCGAGGATTTGATTGCGTCAAAACTGGTGACGCCAGAACAGGTCCGCGCTGCGGGACTGCAGGTGTGAGTGCAAATCGCATGTTACGCTGTGGCGCAAAATTTAGATTTTTACGTTGCAGCGTAATTTGTTTTTATTTACGCTGTGCCGTAAAAGGAGCCGCGTCATGGACCTCACAGCACGAACGGCCGAGCAGATCGGCGAGGCACTCCGCCGGACGCGCAAAGCGCGCGGCTGGACCCAAAGCGATATCAGCGCGCGCACGAATTTGCGCGTCGCGACGATTTCGTCGCTCGAGAATGGCGACGCGGGAACCAAGCTCGCCACTGTGCTCGCTGTCATGGCGGCTCTTGGGCTTGAGTTCCGAATGGTGGAGCGCGGTGGCTCGCTTGAGATCGAGGATATCTTCTGATGGCGAAACGCGGGCGTAGCGGCACTATGCAGGTGCTTCTAAATGGAAGGCTGGTGGGGGCTTTGCGTCTTGCAGGCTCAGGCGCAATCAACTTCACCTATGATCCGGACTGGCTGTCGTGGCAACACGCCATGCCCATCTCGCTTTCGCTGCCTTTGCGCGAAGAGGCGCACCAAGGTGGTCCTGTCATTGCCTATCTTGAAAATCTGCTGCCGGACAATCAGGCGATACGTGAGCGCGTAGCCGCTCGGGTGCGTGCAGGCGGTACGGACGCCTGGCACATGCTGGAGAAAATCGGGCGCGATTGCGTAGGGGCCTTGCAGTTCGTCTCTGGTGAGGTCCCAGAGGATGGCACACTCGAGGGAGAGCCCGTGTCTGAGGCGCAGATTGCCGATATGCTGCGCAACCTCGCGAGCGCTCCGCTAGGCTTGGACGAGGAAGACGACTTCCGCATTTCCATCGCAGGGGCGCAGGAGAAAACGGCGCTTCTGCGCCATGAGGGCGCGTGGATCCGTCCATCGGGGCTCACCCCAACGACCCATATCCTCAAGACTCAGCTAGGTGTTTTACCCGCAGGGATTGATCTATCCGACAGCGTTGAAAACGAGTATTTCTGCATGAGCTTTTGCCGCGCCATGGGCATGGATGTGGCGGAGGTCGAGATTGCCGACTTCGAAGACGTGCGAAGCCTTGTCGTGACGCGGTTCGATAGGCGCTGGACCAAGGATGGCCGATTGATCCGCCTCCCGCAGGAAGACTTTTGTCAGGCGCTATCGGTCCCACCCAGTCAAAAATACCAAATGGATGGCGGGCCAGGGATCACCGAAGGGGTCGAGTTGCTGAAGGGCAGTGATGATCCCGAGCTGGATCAGCGCGCCTTCTTCCGCGCGCAGGTGCTGTTTTGGCTCCTGGGAGCGACGGATGGGCACGCCAAGAATTTCAGCATCGCTTTGCGCCCTGGTGGTTTCCGTATGACCCCGCTTTACGATGTGCTGAGTGCCCAAAAAGCAGTGGATGACAGTCAAATTCGCCAAAACCGGATGCGCCTCGCAATGGCGGTCGACGGGCACTATCGGATCAATGAGGTGGTGCCTCGCCATTTCCTGCAGGCAGCGAAGGCGGCAGGTTTTGGTGTCGCGCTGGCCGAAGAGATCTTGTCGGACATTGCGACAGAGCTTGAACCTGCCATGGACAAGACACTCGCAGGCTTGCCGGATGGGTTCCCACAGTCATTGGCCGAAGCCATTGTTGCTGGCGCAAGACGTCGCGCAGCTGCCTTTTGCGCCGTATGATCCGCAGATCATATTTCCGCTTTATGATCGTTAGATCATATTGACTGAGAGCAATCTGCAGGACCAGTGCAGTAGTTGCAGCATTCCGGGCCAACTTTGACGGACCAGCCCAGAGATTGATGGCCGAACTCAGATCCTCAATGCCGTGTTTCTGATTGCTGAACATAAGCGGGCAGCCGTAGCAGACGCGGGGCAAGCCCCGCTTCAACAAGAAAATTCCCCTGCGCCAGCGCATTCCTCGCGAGGCAAGTTTCTCGCTGACAGCCCCTTGGTGCCAGCTTTGGTCATGTTCATCGAAACACTCAAAGTGAGGATCAAAAAATGGCTACTCAAACTCTGAAACTGAACGTCAAATCCGGCGAAAAAGACGGCAAGAACTTCTGGGACCGCTGCGGCGTCGTCTTCGTCAACACCGACGACAGCGGCAAGATCACTTCGATCAACGTCAAGCACAGCATGTTCCCCGACGTCGACATGGTCGCCTTCCCTCGTCGCGATGAAGACCCGGTCATCGAGTGATCTTAGCGCCAGGGCGGGACTCCCGCTCTGGTGCCCCGTTGCTCAAGGCTCTGGACTTTTCTCAGAAGCGTCCCTTGTTCCATTCATGCTCTTCCGCACGCGAAAGGGGCTGCGATGATCCTTCTTTGCGT
The DNA here is from genome assembly GCF_001458415.1 of Tritonibacter multivorans. GTDB lineage: Bacteria > Pseudomonadota > Alphaproteobacteria > Rhodobacterales > Rhodobacteraceae > Epibacterium > Epibacterium multivorans. Next base: position 56,640 of record NZ_CYSD01000024.1, read on the forward strand.
ACGAAGAACTCCTCCTTACCTTCGGAAATCACGTAAACGGGTTTGTTCGCCCTTGTGACCTCAACATGACAAATCTGTTTGTCGTCATAGGTGGGCCAGTTGAGTTTCCAGAGCTTCATAACGTCCTTGCCGAGGAACTTGTCGAAGATATTAGCAATGTGGAGTTGAAAGCCGTCCCGATCTTTCTTTGAAAGTGTGCCGCAGTCGAGTTCGAGGCCAATGGCATTCCCATGGTCATCTACACCAATGAAGAGGCTTCCACCGTCAGAATTCATGAACGCCGCAACTGTCTTGGCGACCACGTGCTCGAGCTTCTTGTTCACTTCGCCAGTACGCATGTCGTATCGCAGAGTGGATTTAAACTCTACCAGCTGGCCTTCCCCCTCGAGGATCATTTCGTGGATGGGATCGATCTGAGCAGGTGCCTCGGATGGTTCGATGCGCTTCAATATTTCGGCATAGAGAACTTCTGAGCGACGCTTCAGGAATGCAGTGAAATCGTCTTGAACAACTGAGGCATCATCCAACTCGATGAGATGGCTGCTCAGCGCGTGTTTCAATTCTGAGTTCTCATCTGCAAAATCCGCTAGATAGACCGATGGGGCCTTTGCGCCGATCCGCTTCTTGTTCAGTTCGGCACTGACCAAAGTGATGTTGACAATCGAGTTGGCATAGGGGGTTTCTGCATCGCTGCCATGTTTGCGGACAAATGCCCTCGGAAAGAAATGGTGGTAGTTCTTACTGCTGGCGATCTTGAGATAGGAGTTATCCAGAAGCACTTTACCGTTTGTGTCGAAATCTTTTGGTTCATGATATGCGAGAATGCACAGGATCGACTTGCAGATGGCGTTCCCGGTCGAGAAGTCTGTTTCACGAAGATCTTGAGCTGAATTGATGAAAAGTTTGAACTCGGGGTAAGCTGGCCGCTGGCCTGCTATGATTAGATCAACTTTCTTGATATCAGCCGCCAGCTTGGATTCAGTTGCCGATGAATACCGCAGCGACAAGGAAGAACGCCAGAAGAGCTCTTCCAGATATTTCCGTTGCTGCCCGCTGGGTGACTTGCCCGTTTTCAAGAAGAAGTAGGCAAAAGGCACGATAAGAGTGTCGTAGGGCAGAATTTGGGAAACAGGTATCCGCAATACTGTTCGGAAGTGATCGATGGTCTTCTCGATCGCAGAGATGACATCATCCCACCTTGCAATGATGTCCGCCTTGTCCAGGCCAAGGATCGTCTTTCGCTTGCACTCCTTCGACTCGCTTATGACGAGGCTCAGGATTTGCAGAAGAACAGAGGGAGAAATGTTCTCATACTTGCTGTCATTAAGTTTTTTCTGGAACTTCTCCCAACGGGCCTGCATGTCGAAATCAGCGGCTTCGTCGTAGGTCTTGGCCGACATAATTTCGAAAAGCGTGAGAACCTTTCCCCCTGTATTTATTCGAGTAAACACCTCAATGGCGGACTCGATATCGTTCTGCCGAAGGGTGACGGTTGAGAACGCATAGGTCTTAAAGGCGCTGGAATAAGAACTGATCTGATTGATTTGTGGTTTCTCAAAACCACGCTGTTCTAGTTCATTGCCCATCTGGTAATCAAAGTTCAGAACGTCATGCAGAGGTATGAAAACCTCCGTCTCGTCTTTCACGGTGACGATGTCCTTTTCCTTCTCCTCGAGGTTCTCTTCCAGGTTCACGACGATGTCTTTGTAGTCGGTCACCTTTTTCTCGGTGGGTTTTCTGATCTGCGCACCAAGATAAGCCGCGAAGAGGGAAGTGATGCGTTGCTGCCCATCAAGGACATACTGAACATTGCGCCCTATGGGCGTCTCGGGTAGGTCAAAGCCACCAATGTTTTTTATATCATTGATGCGTTGATCCGTTTCCCAAAGGATGAAGGTCCCGATGGGATAGCCTTTAAGGATCGAGTCCAGAAGCTTCGCAGTTGCCTTCAAGTCCCAGACGAAATCCCGTTGGAACTTGGGTACTTTGATGATGCCTTTTTTGACGTCCGAGATCAGGTCGTCGTATGTCTTCGAATCTGGCTTTGGCTGGTTATTCATTCGTTCGTCCGTCTAATTTCTGCGCATCTGCAATTTTGGTTCGTTCGCAAGCCGTTCCTGCAAATCTCCGTGCTTGCGCAGGTTCAAGTCAGAAAAACGCTTCTGGGACAGGCGGGACAAGCGGTTTTGGTTCAAATCAACGCGGAACATGGCTTTGCTCTTTTCTGAAATATCTACTCAGTTTCACCGTTAGTCTTGCCGCACATAGGTCACATAGAAGTTCTTCAGCATGCGATGCTCTTGCAGGCGGTCGCCTAGGCTGAACCCGTCACGTCGCATAGGCGCTTGGAAAATATCTAAACCGCGATCAAGTACGATTTTCCAGCCGGTATCGGTGACGATGTCTCTCGAGTGCGCGGTCCCTGAACCATCAAATGCCCAGGTGAAATCAACGCCCGAACCAATGCATGCCTCGGTAATGCTCTCCAGCAATTCGCGTTGCTTTTGCACGTTGCCGTCATCAGGCCCGGTGACAAGATGGATAGCCACTTGATCTTCCAACGCCTTGCGCTGAATCACCATCTCGACGAATTCCATCATGTTCTTGATCTGGTAAAAATAGCGAATGTAGGGGTCTGTCACTACGATCCGCGATGCACCGTCCAGATAGGGCCCGAACAGTTTATCGTAGCTGATGCCTTTTCGGTTTTCGGCGAATACGTGGTGACCCTCTTCGGCGCGCGGCTTGGCGGGCGCTGAGGTCTCCGATGTGTCGCGCGGCTCATATTCGACTTCGATGATATCATCATCGACAGCATCAGTGGGTTGGTCCTGCTGCTTTGGGTCTAAGGCAGGCTTCAGATAGTAGAATTGGGGGAACTCTTGCTCTTCGACGGTCTGGACGCGCCGCTTTTCCCCATCAGAGCCAGTGTAGAAGAAGTCGACATCTGGATAAGTCGCATCGATCCGAAACAATTGGTCCTTAACGCGCTTTCGACTTTCAAGTGCGAGCTGCAAGAGCTCTTCAACGTCATCGGCTGTTTCATCTCCGGCAGGGAAAATCACCTTCAGGAAGCCCGAGATGGTCTTGTAGACGGCGTCCCGATCACGGGTTGAAATCTTCTCGCTGACTTTGAAATGCAGGTCCGGCCGGTTGGAGAAGTCTTCTTGGCGCAAATGGCGAAGGATCTCGGCGAGGTAGTCGACAATGAACCCGTAGCCAGTGGTGAACATCTCGCCTCGGATCACGTCGATCTCCCAGCCAGGCAGATAAGCGTGGAGGCGGTCAATGAATGCAGAGTCATGGAACTGGGGTGGCAGGGCTTCGAACAAGTCGCTGTTCTTGAGCATGAATGGCACATTGTGGTCTGTGTTGCCGACAAACGCGAAGCTCGCTTCTGCCCCCATGGGGTTAACCCCGCGCGAGAAGGTCTTGTTTGCCATGTAGTTTTTCATGATGTCGACCAGGGCCTTGTTCGCAGTTTTCTCGCGCCCTGCAAATTCATCAAAGGCCACCACATCCCAATATCCGACCAGTCCGATCCTCCCATTCGAGTTGTTTACAAACAGCTTCGGGATGGTCACTTCGCCGCCGGAGATCAGCTGCCCGTGTGGCGAAAACTCAGAGTAGATATGCGATTTACCCGTTCCCTTTGGGCCAAGTTCGATGATGTTATAGTTTCGCTCCACGAAGGGGATCAGCCGCATCAGCTGCAAAAGCTTGCTGCGACGTCCGAAGGCTTCAGGATTGAAGCCAATTGACTGCATTAAGAGATCAATCCACTCGTCTTTGGTAAATTGCGCGCGCGCCTCCTTGTACCCATCGTAATCGACCTTGGCGATCTGGATGGGTTTGATGGTCTCGAGCACCCACGGAGACGTTCGCGCGTCTTCGGAAAACTCGTATTGAACATCAGCAATACACCATACACCGGTCACAAGCAGCTTTGGATGCGCTTTGACCGTACCGCTGTCCACCGCAACCTTTTTGATGCCCAAGTTGTCGAACGTGGCCTCGTAGCTGTCTGTTTTTTCGTTCAGCGAGACGCTGATTTGGTCGATGACTTTGTAGCGTCCCTTTTCCTTGATCGTGGATTGGATCAGTCCCGCTTCGCTTCTGTGAACGTAGTGCTTTCTGAGGATTTCTTTGACGGTTTCGATGCCGCTCTCGATTGATGCTTCGTCGTCAGTCGCACAGTACTGCCCAAGCAGGTATTCGAGGACATAGGTTGGAACGATTGCGTTGCCTTTGACCGCTTTCACAAGATCTTTGCGGACCACGTAGCCCGCGAAATGCTCGTTAATCTTTTCGTCGAGTGCGCTCATGATAGGTCCTTAAAAGTCGAAATCTGTCGATATGCCACGACGCAGTTGGAAACGGTGGCTTGTGTAATCTTCGAAGTGGCTCGTTTTGCCGATCCGTTCGCGAAGCTTGAGGAAGACGTCCTGGTTGTTGAACCGATCAGCATCGCGAGAAAGCAGGAACTTGATGGGCAGCTCCCGTTCGCGCGCATTTTGCGAGGTGTAGTCAAAGGTCAGCGGGTGCTCATCTGAAATGAGCGTGCCGTCCGAAGCGTAAATCCCAGCAAGAACATCACGTTGTTGCTGTTTCTCTGAAACCGGCTGCGTTTGATAGAGAGTGACCGCCGTTTGGCCGGAAGATATCAGGCTTTTTCCAGTTACGATGATCTGCACTTCAACTTTTTCGACATCGGCTTCGCGTCGTTTACCAACGCGGAGTACGGGAACAATGACCTCTTGAAGCGTGGCCCCGCCATGCACAAACCGGCTTCCCGCCCCCTTGACGCGCATACGATTGATCGAATTGGGCAGTAGAACATCCAAGTTACCTGATAGACCCAGATTTGCGGGTGAGAACTTCTTCATTCCAGATGTCGCATCAAGGTCTCGCCCAATGATAAATCGACGATTTTTTACAAGGATTTCCGCACCAGCAGGAACCGCTACCGAAAAATCTGTCTCGTCCAACGCGCGGTGCTGATAGATGAAGCCGTGATCGGCCGTCACAAGAATGTTGGAAAAGTTGGCGGTTGTGAGCTTGCGGACTAGTTTGGTCAGATCTTCGACAGCGACTTCTGCAGCCTCTGTCACGCGTTCCTCGGTGGCGAGCTTGTCGCCAACGATGTCGATCCTGTTGTGATAGAGGTAGAGAATGTCATGATCGCGGAAAACCTCTTTTCCGTCGTCCGCCTTCAAGCTCATGAAATCATCGGCCTTCATGGCTTTGACACGGTCTCCGGCACGCCCCATGCCCAGCACCTTTTCGCGGTTTGCGGTTCCCTGAGTAGGCAAGCCAAACGAAGATACGTTTCCGTCCTCCGACAGCTCCAGATCCTTGTTCGGTAAGAGCGCAGCCATGCCGAGTTGCGTGTAGCTGGGCAAAGCAGAAATCATCGGCTTTAGATCGGCGTCGAACCGGTTCAGTTTACGGATCTGGCGCAGGGCTTCTTCCGCAACCTCATAGCGCAATGCGTCTGAGATGATCACCACCACCTTCTGATCGCGGCGGCGGAATTCGGCGGCTTGGTCCATATAGAAATCGGTCTGATGCGCAAATCCCGATATCTTCCAATCGCTCAGTCCAGCGATCTGATCTTGCCAGGCGTCATTGACGGCAGACAGGAAGTTGGTCGTGTAGCGGTTCTCTACGCTTTCGAACAGCGCGCTAAGCAGCGAGGCCTGACCACTCTTTTGCATATGATAGATGAATTTGCGGTAGAGCTGGTCGATCTTGTACCAGTGCGAAACATAGCGCTTCACCCCCTCTGCGGGGGAGGTCATGGTCAGGTTCGCTTCAGCCAACGCCTGCTGGAATTCTGTGGCATAGCCGATGGCTTGATAAATATCCTCATAGGTAGGGTACCAATGGCTTTGCCGCCGCTCTCGCACGGTCTTCAGCACCTCGGCTGATGAGACCGTTTGGCTTGCCATCTCACGCACCAGAGAGCGGATGATCTGCCGGTCGATCTCTTCGAAGTGATCAATGGCACGCAGGGCCTTGATGTCGCGCTCTTGCACGTCTTCAGGGATCCGTAGGATGTCCTGGTACTTCCCACTCAGCGTTTCAAACGCCTTCGCCCCCAGCCGGTTGTTCTTCCAGCGGCGGAAGACAAGAAGCGCTTCGCCGTTCAGCTTGCCATCTTCGCCCAAGGCGCGGGCATAGCAGGACTGGAACAGGGTGATCGCGAAGTCCTCGAAATCTGGCGCATCGCTGACATAGCCATAGGCATTCTCAACCTGCTTCCAGAAGAACTCTGTCAGACCGGACCGCTCCATCAGGCGCATGGCGTCGTCGCGCTCGTCCGCGAGCTCGGCCAGCAGCTCCTCGATCACCGTGTCCAAGGCTCCCTCGGCCCCGGCGCAGACGGCCAACATGCGGCGCAGCACATCGGTCTTCGTGTCCGACGGCGTGAGCATCTGCTTCAGCGCCTCGATGCGGCCCTTGGCGCGGTAGAACTCCATATGGTCGCGCACCACGTCCTCGAACTGCAGCGGCAGGCCCAGTTCAGACAGCCAGATCGCCGCTTGGTCGGCCTTGAAGACACCGCAGGCGAAATAGAGATCCAGTAGCCAGTTGTCGGCCATCTCGGGCGCGGGGCCGTCGTGGAACACCAGAAACTTCTGTTTCGGTTCTTGCCGCAGCATCCGGTACTTCAGGCCGAACTCGTTATTCGCGATCTCGACCTTTTCCACATCCGGTAGATCCACAGCGTCATATTCGGCCCGCATGTCGCGCGCGGCGTCGTACCAGAAGACGATCCGGTGATCGATGAACAGCCGCTCAAGGCCTGCCTTGATCCGGTCCGTCATGACAGCCCCGCGATCTTCTTCAGGGCAGACCCGAACAGCGGATAGTTCGCCTTCACCCCGTCATCCAGATCGATCTCAATTTTCCGCTGCGCGAGTGGGAAGATCACCTCGCGTTCCCATTCATTCAGTTCGTTGATCTGCTTGGACAATACGCTGACTTTTTTCAGTGCCTTTGTTTGGTTAGCTTTGGTCTCAGTCGGATCATCAGACCTTTTTTGTTCATTCACGCGTTCACCCTCCAGCTTGGTGATGAACTCGCGCAGGTAGTCATTCAGCAGCACCGAGACCGTGTCGCTTTGATACCGGTGCATGTAGATCAGGGCGTTGAACGTGCCCTTGGGGCTGGAGAACATCCAGTAGATCGGGCGCTTTTTGTAGCGCTTCACGTGATCGGCGTAGAAATCCTTGGTGAAATACTTGCGGATTTCTTTGCCGAGCGCGTCCTCGATATAGCGCAGGTTCTCGCGAAAATGCGCTTCGCCGAAGGTCACGCGCAGGAACAGGCGGAAGCGTTCGGTGATGTCGTCGGGGAACCAGTTCTCGTCCAGCACGGGGATGACGTTGTCTTCGTCCGGCATGAAACTCGGCGCGGGTACGCGGGCGAGGTAGTCGGCCAGCGTTTCGCCCTGATTGGCGAGGATCAGGCCCCGCGCGTCGAGGCTGTAGCGGCCGAACATGCAGCCCACGGCGTAGGAGAGGAACTCGGCCATGGTGTCCGCGCGCAGGCGGGACTCGTTGGCCGCCGTGTCGTTCTTGATGCCATAGCGATAGGCGGGGTTACAGGTTAGGGTGATCTCGTTCAGCGGCACCTCGGGGGTCAGTTCGTCTTGCAGACCATAGGCGTCGATGAAGATGCGGTTGTTCTCTTCCTCCAGCCGCTGCATCTCGTCCGTCATGCCCTGCCAATGGGTGCGAAGGGTGGTGTAGGTGGCCTCCAGCGTACCTTCGCGGTGATCGTTTTGGAGCAGCGGAAGCGTGGTGAAATCCCAGGAGGTTTCGTAGGCGTCCCAGTCGGATTCCGAAAGATGAACGAGCTCGCGAGTGTTTGACTCTATCTTGGTGCTGGCGCTACCCTCAACGAGCGGAGTTTTTTTGACCTCCGAAATTCCGTAGTTGAGTGTGGGACTCAAAAGATTGAAATAGTACGCTCCTACTCTGGAATTTATCAGCGCGAGTCCGTGCGTTGTGTTTTCGTCCTCATCAAAAGCAGCCATTGAGGCCGATGAAAACGCAAAGCCGTGCGGATGGTATCGTGCTGAAAAAGATGATGACGAGATAGCCGTCCAGTTGAGGCCCGGTCGAAAGAAAAAATCAGTGCTAATGATGTAACGTGACCAATGGTCTCCAGTCTTTTGGGAAATTGCGTTCTTAGCTTCTGACCCATTTTCGAGCCAATTGACTACGCTCTCCTTGTTACTCCCCCATTTCCGGAAGGACCCGCCGTGGAGACAAGGATACCACTTGTGTTGCATTGTTTCACTTGCATCGTGCGCGTCTCTGTTCTGCTTGTTCTCTGAAACCTCGAACCATTGTCGCAAGAAACGGGCGTTGTCTCCGATAGCCATCCCTTTCTTGGCTGTGTATTGGTCTTGAAACTTAGGCTGCTTGAAGTTTTCAAGTGCGCGAGAGCTAATCCAAAACGCAATGGGGTGGCCAGGTATCTGCTCAAACACGCTACTATCACAGACGAACCGTCCGTAATCTTTTTCCAGGAATAGATTTTGGATTGTTTCCGACTTTCGGACGTCGACATGCTTTTCAAACAAGCGTCTATAGATACCGGTTTCTCCTTCAGCGCTTTTCGAGTTTCGCAAAACAAACGCGACGGTGCCGAAATCTGCGCCAAACAGTCCGCGACCTAACTGGAGCAATGAGTAGATATGCTGGGATGACAGCAGGAGTTCCCGCAACTTTTCATATGAACTCAAAAACATCCAGGATGGGAGATTGATCATGGCGATCATTCCAGAAGCTCGTGCGAGGGAGGCAGATCGTTCCATAAACATAGTCAACAGATCAGATTTGCTATCGGGGTAGCTCTCTTTTGCGAATGCACCCAGTTTTGGGTTCATCCCTTTCCCGCCCATATACGGCGGGTTGGCCACCACTACATGATACTTCGGCGACAGCGCCTCGGCCATGCGCAGCACGGCGATGACACGGTCCTGAACCTCCTTCAGCAGCAGGTCGCCCGCAAAATCCCGCGCCTCGACCACCCGCAGCGTCTCTGCCGGATCGCGCAGTTTCGGTACGATCAGGGAGCCGAAGTTCTTCGCCTGCTCGAACTGTCCCAGCGTCTCGCGCAGCTCATCGGTGAACAGATCCTTGCCCACCACGGCGGCCACATCCTGCATCTCGGCCTCGGTAAAGGCCACGTTCTGCAACACGCAGATGTCGGGCTTTGCCTCCATCCGCAAAAACCGCCGCCGCCCCAGCTTGGCCGCCGCCTTCATCGCCAGCGCAAAGGCCGCCAGCGCCCCCGCGCGGTCGTCGATCTCCACCCCCGTCAGGTTGTTCGTCAGGATCAGCGCGGGGATCTCTGTCGCGTCATAGCCCTCTTCCTCGTAGATGGCGTAGAGCAGGTCAAAGGCATAGGTCAGCATGTGCCCCGAGCCCGCCGCCGGATCGCAGATGCGGATCTCTTCGGGCTTGGTGATTTTCAGGAAGTCCGTCTCGGGCTCTTCCGGCGCAATGTAGTAATCCATCCGCTCGGCCAGACGGCTTTGCGGATTATTCAGCAGCCAGAGCCGCCCCAGCGAGTTTTCGACCAGGTAGCGGACGATCCAGTGCGGGGTGAAGAGCTGCGTCGCGGCGGGGATGTTCTCGGCAGTGATCTTCTGGTTCTTCTTGAGGCCCGCGAAGACCTGGTCCTTCTTCTCCGAGATGTAGAACTGGTAGAGCCAGCCGATGATCTCGACGTCTTCACACACGTCAGGCGTCATCGCCTCACGGAGGTAGGCGAGGATCGAAGCGTTGGACTGGAGGTCCGAAGGCATTAGTAGCTCAGTATAGTCGTCGATGCGTTCGAACATGAACGGCAATGCCTCATGCCAGTAGTTGCATGCCGCGACCACAAGCAATCTGTACGCCTCTCCTTGAGGGTCCGGACTATCGATACGCCCGTCCAACAAGCTAAGGACCTTTTGCCGGGTGATTTCGGAAACAATTTGCTCGTTAATACTCCCTGATTTTGCATCCGAAAGTATCTCAGGTTGAAATTGACCAACGGACGGAGACACAATGCGAACAGGAGAGAGACCGTTCACATCCATGTACCGCAAAGCGGTGAACCTGTTGAACCAGACATAGGCCACCTTTTCGACGACGTGCTCTGGTCCATGTTTGGCGACCAATGCCTCAAGTTTCTTGAACGCTTTCGGGTGTTCTCGCTGAGCCCTTGAGCCCTCGCTCAAGACGGCGTCCATCCTTGCGGCGACTTGATCAATCAACGTGCTCCGCGCAAATTGGGCGAACTTTCTGAGCTTTGTGGTATCCATCAGTCGATGGCCTCCGCAATATTAGTCGCTTCGGCAATCCGTGCTACGGGCCAATCGGCGAATGTTTTGTTCCAGATATCAACGGACACCACCACACAATCAGCTATGTGTTGCCGTCGCCAGGGGGTGTCTGTCTCGCATCGAATATCGGCTAGAAGGCGATCTTTGAAGCCCGTAAGCAATGCCTTCTGTTGAACCGGATCGTAGGCATCGAGACCGATGAGAACGACGTATTTGAGCGGTTTGGTGTCGCGCTCCATCAAATGCAAAAACGTATATGAACTGCGCGCTTTCGGTGTCAGTTCTTGAGTTAGAATCGAATTGTCTGAAAGCCTTTTGAAATATTTCGCTCTCTCATCAGGTGGAGTTCTCTTGTTCGAAGGATCCTTAATTTCAACAAGCAAAATGTCGTTCTCTCTTTCGATAACGAGGTCGACAAATTTCATTTGAACAGGAAGCTTCACTCCCTGTTTATCAAGTTCATCCCATATCGCTTCATCTGGAAACGAAAACTCGAGATCAGCATTTTTCTCGGCTCTGTACAGCTTCATGTGCTCGACGCTCCGAGCGCACGGGCCATGTCTTCGTCGAAGAGTTCTGCAAAGGTGTCCGAGATAGCTGTCTTTGAAATAAGCGCATAGCTGTCTGCGCTTTCGACGCTCATTTTCTGCGTGTTAGGATCCTGATAAATTGCGTGGAAACGAATATGGTCTTCCTTCCCTTCATCCGTAAGAAGATCTAGCCACTTCAGAAGCACGTAGTCGTGGGTAGCAAGAATGATTTGTTGTCCGTTGCGTGAAAGCTCCAATAGGACCTGAACCAGCTTCTTCATCAGTTTCGGATTCAGGTTCGACTCAGGCTCATCCCATAGCAGGGCCCCCGTTTTGCCAGGGCTGATCGATCCGTTACATAGCAAGCGGTGAAGCACACCGATCTTGCGGTATCCTTCAGCAGTCATTCCAGTTGGGAAAGCCTGAACGCCACTCGAAACAAATCTGGTCTGAGTCGAGTCTTGATATGCCTTCGCGATTTGAGCGTTGGATCTTCCCTCGCCGCCGTCCGTCGTCGACTTGGCTTTTTCTTCATACCGCCCGGGCTGAAAATCGAAGCCGCCGTCAATTTTTGCGCGATAGCGTCCCCCTACCAGAGTAACCAGATCGCGAATTACATTCGATAGCCTCGGATCTTCGAGGAGATCAGATTTTTCGTCGAAGCCGGGCTGCACAAGAAGTTCAGCAAGGTTCACATAGCCATCATCGAAGATCATCTCGACAGTAGCGCGGTCATGTTTCGGGTGGCGAATGCCACGAACCAAGGAAAGCACCTCTTTGGTCGGGATGTAGACAGGCGTGTCGGCAGCATTGGGTTTCACGGTGTCTGAGGCAAAATCTAAGTATTGAGACCTCGCACCGAAAGTTACTTCAACTGCGGAACCATCGCTGTTCACCAGTCGTAGCCGGGTTTGCGCTTGAGCCCCTTTGGAAGAGAGGGTTCCCACTTTTTCGTCCTCAGATGAAAAAATGCTCAGGAATTTTCCTGATGCTGAGGCCGCGAAACCTTCGTCTGAGCGATCAGGAAATCTACCACCGGCGAGTAGACCTAAGCCATAGATAGCCTTTAATAGAAGCGTCTTCCCTGTCCCGTTTGACCCGATAATAACGTTGAGGCGAGGGGAAAGAGAAAGATCCAGTTTTTCGAACGCGGTGAAGTTCTCGAATTCAAGATTGGCTATCATTAGACGATCACTTTCTTGCCCGCGCGGATTTCGGCCAGCAGGGTCTTTTTCATTTCTTCAAGGTACTGGTCGACGTCGGCCTCATCGGTCAGCAGCGTTTTGGGGGCTGTGACCTTCAGCTGCGAGGCGAGGACCGTTGTGGGGGGCTGCGGTGCAGGCGCTGGCCGGTCCGACATGCCGGGCTGTGGCTCGGGTGCAGGAGCCGGGCGCGCGAGGCGGTCGAGTTCGGTGACGACGTCCGACAGCAAGTTGGTGCGCGCGCCATTGGCACGGTCGCGCAGCACGGGGATCAGCGTAACCGTGTCGAGACCTGCCTTGTGGCTCTCGATGCGCGTGGTGATGCGAGCTTGTTTGTCCGTGTCGAGCGCCTGGAAGTCCGGCATTTGTGCGATTTTGGCAGAGACGTCTTCGACCTCTGCGATGACGGCTTTGCGTTCCTCAAGAACCTTGAGTTCGACTTTGTTTTTCAGATCAAACAGGTCGGATTTGAGGTTCTGGATCGATGCCCCCTTAAAGCAGCCCGGATCCTCCAATGCGGAGCGTAGCTTCGCCCCGGCATCAGGATCGACGTAGTCGATGTTGGCAGATTGGCTGGCGAGCATATCGCGGGCATCATCGTAGATACCTTTTTGTGCACCCCCCATGAAGGACTTCACCTTGTCCAGGATATCCTCCTTCGCGTTCAGAATGTCATCCTCGCGCTTGGGCGCGTCGGAAATATACCAGTTCGCTGGTTTGCCCTTCATGCCCCGCAGCAGTTCATGGAACGGTTCGAGCGCGGTTAGGAAAGGGTAGCGGTGTGACTGGCGAACAAGCCCGTCTACCTCGGCTTCGAGCGTATCAATGCTTGTAGCCCATTCCGCACCCAAACCACGCGCATCTGTTCCCGATGAGGGGTGCGCAAAGAGCTCCTGATAAAGTTCCTTCGCTCGACGAATTTCTGCAGCGGAGAATTCTGTCTGAGGGGTCAATAATATGTTCGGAAGCGCGTGACTGTTGTTCAACGCCTTGGCAAGATCCAACCCTTCCTTGATGGCGCTGTCGACGCGCGCTTCGATTTTTCCTTTGGCGACCAAGCTGCCTGCAAGGCAAAGGACTGCGGTTGCTGGCCAGCCGTAGGGTTTGGACGTGAACCGATCAGCCAGATATTTGACGGAGACCTTCACCCCGTTGCGTGCCTGCGCATTGATGAAGCTGAGGACGTCTTGTTCGGCTTCGTTGATACCTGTGCCGTCAGAACCGAAGAGTCCGCTTTCCGACTGTACCGCTTTGTTTATATCGGCCTCGGTATAGCTGACGCCGCGCAGCATCGGGAGATTGGTGTAGACTTTGTCGACCAGGGACTGGAATGCCTTGCTGATGCGCTCTTGAGCATCCTCGCCACCGATCTCCAATTCGTCACCCCTGACGAAAAGTCGGGCGCTTCCCATCAACTTGCGAAGCCGCATTTCAAGGTCTTTTGCGCGGCGGCCGTTTTGTTCTCCTTTTTCTGCGACGATACGGTCGCGACCCGGCTGCGGAGAACCGCTCCGGGACTGACGGATGAACTTGTCCGTTTGCTTAAACAGGATCAGGTCGCGGACGAAGTTGGCATCTGGTTTCATGGCAACCGCTAGCTCTTCCCGAGACATGGTTTTCATTCGAATGCCATCGGGGCTTTCAACCTCGTCGCTGAGGGGCGAAACGAGATTGATTGCCAGTTCGTACTCGCGTCCAACCGCGTGATCATCCAGCCTTCGAGTGAAGGCATATTCGCTATTCGTTGCGAGATGCTTGATCTTGCGATGACGCAGAATGGTATCGAATGCGAGGGTTTCGAGTTCCTTCGAGAGCTCAGAAGGGTCTATGTCGAGGGCTTTGATTTCCGCTTCGACATCCTTTTCCTCATTGGTGAGGAACTCATAGACCTCACCGTTCCGCTGGATATAGGTTTCCCGTTCCAGACGGCTCAATGCATCCTCGATCCTGCGGCGTTGGCTTGTCTGGTCCGCCTCAAACTCTGATAGTAGCAGAATTCCGATGTTTCGAACCGACGGTTTGAAGCCTTTGACGTATTTGACGAGGAACAAGGATTTCAAAACCCGAACGGCAAAAGGATCGTCCAGGTTTTTTTCGGCAATCTGAATACTCTGTTGAACCGAAGATTTCAGTGCGGTGCGGATCCCTTCGAACATGAGATCGAAAGTGGCCAGCCCTCCGACTTCTTTGTCTTTCAGCTTCTTCGAGACCTCTTGGAAAACGCCCAACATCGACCGCTCACCGACCGAGCTGTGTTTGCCTTCAAATGCGTTGTGCTCCGACAAAGACGTGATCGCCATTTGGAAGAGGTCATACTGATAGGGGGGGAAAGGATAGCTTGAGATGAAGTGCTCGCGATCCCGGTAGTTTTTGAGCTTCATCGAGCCGTCAGTAAAATCGAACAGGGTCTTGAGATTGTTTTCTTCGCGGTCATGAAGGTTGCCAAGCGTTACTTGCCCTTCCGACGTTTTGGCGAGGAGGCGGCGCTGGATCACTTCGGCGACGTCGGCCGAGTTCAGCGGCATGCGGTTGCTGAAGCGGGCCTGGATTTTAGAGAAGTCATTCTCTTGCTGTTGCGTCATGTCGCCGATAACCGACGCCATATCTTGCTGCGCAGTTACTATGATCCAAGCCTGCCCTTTGCATTTGGTGTTAAGGCTCTCTGCGATGGTTTGCAGGTTGGTCATGAGCTTAACATTGTCCGCAATATACTGGCCGACTTCGTCAACGAAGAAGTTGAGCCGGAAGCCCTTGGGCTGGTCATCGATCCAAGCTTTGACTGTGCCAGCGAAGTCCTCAATCGAGACTCGTGTGTCCTTCCGGTATTGGCTCAGGATGTCTTTTGCATCTGAAGGATCACCACCGGTTGCTTCTGCAAACGCTGTCGCAATATTCTTGGCTTCGAGTAGCGCCTGTTCTCGACCGCGTTCCCAGTCTTTCCCAGCAGCGCTTCGAAAAGCTTCTTGGAATGCCTCGAATTGCCCACGCCCCTGCAAGTCGCGTTCGAATTGCGCGATATGAGGCTGTTTGCCATAGAACCCGCAGGCTTCGTCAAAGACCTTTTGGAAGACAGATAGAAGCGCATCTACATCCGATTTCGAGATTACATCTGCCTTCTGGTCGATGTTGAACAAGATCGATTTCGACGGGATGGAAACGGCCTTGTTGAGTGCTCCTGCCAGCATTGGCTCGCCTTTGAGCTTTTCAGCGAAGATCTCGTGAGCGGTTTTGCCGTCGACTTCACGATTTTCAAGCAGTAGAGCCAGCATCTTCAGCAAGTGCGACTTACCAGAGCCAAAGAAGCCAGAGATCCAGACGCCATTTGAAGTGTCATAATTGTTGTAGGCCTCGAGGAACTGTTCCAGCCGTTGGCCGATCTCCCCTGTGATGACGTACTCGTCGAGTTCGACGCGAAGGCTTGCCTCGTCGTCTGCCTTGATGACGCCGTCAATGGCGCGATCAACGGGTTTCTCAAAAATGTCTTTTAGCAGCTGGGCCATGGGCTTAGACCTCGTAATTCAGAATGTTGAAGGCGCGGTAATACTTGTCGTCATGAAGCTGACCAAAGAGATCCAATGACGCGCCAGTCGCCAAAGCATGGGTGTAGCTTCCTGGGAAGAAGAGAACGGTTGGTGCTTCTTTCGCAGTGCTTTGTAGGTTGTTCAGCACGTTGTGAGAGCGGATGTAAGGGTATACCTCACCGACGCCAGACAAGAAAATGACGTCATGTGGGGTCGCTTGGATCGCCTGGCCAATATGCGGGATCAGGTGAGCTTGTGGGTCCAAGACGCCTTGTAGTAGTTCCTTGATCTCACCCTTGCTACTGTCGGCCTCAATTTCGAGAACCTGCTCTAAGATCCCGCGCTCTGAAAGTATGTCGAGCGCGAGATCGTAGAGGTTCAGGTCCAATACTCGAGTGCCGGAGTGCTGAATTCGGGTCACAAGATCTTCACGATCCTCAACCATGGTGAGCCCCTCCTCGGCAGGAAAGGGATAGATGAAAAATGGCACTTCATTCCCTAGGCCTTGTTTGGTCAGGAAGCGTTCACTGGTGATCACGCGGTAGAGGTGCTCGGCCCGCTCTTTCCGGTTTAGTTCTCGTTTCAAATTAAGCTCCCTCAACCGGAACGCTGGGGAAAAAGGCCAGCTCGCCGGGGTTGTGGTCTTCAATCATGTGTTTCAAACGTGTGGAAATAATCGCGGTTTGAATGCGATCATCTTCTGAAATGATCCCGGCTTCACGCATCATGCGAAACATGATTTGACGAAGTTTCAGGCGGGTCGACCGACTTAATCCGGCCAGACCTTCATCCCATTCAGCTTTTGCCTCAAAAAGAATGTCAAAGCTTTCGAGCGGTAAATCGAGTTGGTAAGATAGGTATCGCTCTCTCACCACTTCCACCGCAAATTCACGAACGAACCGATATGCGCGGCATGTGGCGATCCACAACAGCGCCTGCTGTTCGGAGCGGTCCGCCTCTTCCACAAGGTAAGCGCGTTCCTCATTCGTGAGAGTCAGCAAGCGGTTAGAAATTTCGCGCAGCGATCGACGGTTCGATGCTGATTTCGGTAGGCTGGTTGTGCCTTCCTCCATGGCTCTGAGAATTGTGTCTTCCCAAGCTTCATCGTCTTTATGCAAGCGCGCGACTTCCAGGCTTTCGTTGAGGAAGAGCCCGCCGGTGCTAAATGACATCTTGTAGTCTTGTTTCGCCAAAGCACTCATCGCCGCCCCCTCTCGAGAGCAGCGCGGACTTCTCCGTCATTGATCAAAACTATATGCTGATCCTGTGGGGTGCGGATACTTGGATCAACATCGAGGCCTAGCCGCTTTAGATTGTAGAACAATAGGCACTTTCGCACTGAAAGTTCTGCCGCCCCGTCATTCATTGCATAGTCTAGCTCGACAATCCTGCGTTGGTTTTCAGGAAGGCCGGGGTGCGGTGCGATTTTGAGTGTTATTGTTTGGTGCCAGTCCTCATCCGTACCGGCGTCGACATCTGATTGTTCCCCCAATGCGCTCTTCAGTATGCGCCCGAGAACAAAGTCTTTGAAGACCTGGTCTTTTGAGCATAGCGCTCTCGCATGCCAACGAAATCCGTCATGTGCGAGGGCATGAGGAATGATAACGCGATCTTCTGGATCGGGGGACGACATCGACTGATAGCTTATTTGCAGCTCTTTGCGCTGTTCACAGGCTAATAAGACGTTGCGAAGTGTTGGCGCGCTTAGTCCGCGCCCTGGCACAGTGGTTGCCAGAATATCCGGTTGGTAGACAATCCAGTCTGCAGCGGGGACTGAACCGCCTCGTGAGATCGATAGTAAATCATCAAGATACGCTGACGGCTCAAGCGCAGTATAGTGTTCTTCGAACTTCGGGCCCAGAACGTAGGTCTTGGCCGTTTTATCGTAGATGATGTGTTCGGGATGATCATTGATGTAGCTATTGAGGTCTTTCGAAGCTTGAGCCCGACTGAGGCCCATCACGTCCATCAGATCCGCAAGGCCGACACGTCCCCGCCAAAAGACCCTGTGCTCAATGAATGCACGGCGATCCTGCTGCCATCGTGAAAGACTGTTCGATTCGCTTGTCATAGCTTAAGTCTAGTGAAACCCAGAGGATGGGTCTAGATTTAAGAACCATATACTCAGCGGACTGTCTGCAATATCTTGTAATTCTGTCAGCGGGTTGATGGATTGCTTCGGTCTTGTGTCGCGCGCGACCTAGGAAGTATCGCATGGTTTCAGTAGAACCCGCGCTTTAGCGCGCGGGCAACGTTTCCTGGCAGACTGAACCGAGGCTCAACGGGCCGATGGCCCGCTCACCCCGATCCAGACATCATTCTTTTTTTTGGTCCGCCCAACATCCCTGACCGTGGCGGTCAACCTTGGGCCATCCTCAAAATAAGCCACCAATTTCCCCTGTCTCGCAGGCGAGCCATTCCTCGCGCGGCAAATTGGCGTCTGATTTTGGCGCAGACATTTTCTTCGCAAATGTGGCCGATTGACAGCCCCGTTCAGGGCCGTGGGTCGGGCTTTGCCCTCTCCCACTCTGTCCCGCCGAATACATGCGTATTCGGTCAGATCAGGTGGCCGAGGCGCAGCCCATCGGCGGAAGGGGGCGCGAAGCCTCACCCGCGTCAATTTGATCGAGGAGGCCACAAATGGCACCAAAGTTTGATGTATATGCTCACGTCACCGACACCATTATTGCAGAGATCGAGGCAGGCACGCCGCCATGGCGCAAGCCGTGGACAGGGAGCGCGTCCGGTATTGCCCTGCCGACCCGACACAACGGCGAGGAGTATCGCGGGATTAATATCCTGATGCTCTGGGTTATGGCGGCCAAGCACGGTTATGTGTCCAGCCGCTGGATGACCTACAAACAGGCTCAGGAGCTGGGTGGCCAAGTCCGCAAAGGTGAAACGTCGTCGACCGTGGTCAAATACGGGACGTTCACCCGAGAGAACGAGCAGGGCATTGAGGAAGAACTGCCCTACGCGCGCGCTTACCGCGTTTTCAACGCCGATCAGATCGAAGGTTTGCCGGAGGACTACTACATCCGGCCCGAGGCCCCGCGTGATCTTGGCACGGCCGAAGATCCTGAGCTTGAGGCGTTTTTTGCTCGCACGGGTGCGGAGATCGTGACCACCGATGAGCCGCGAGCCTATTACAGCCCGGCCAAGGATCACATCCATATGCCGCCCGTGGCGACCTTCCTTAGTGCGAAAGGGTATTTCGCGACCCTTGCCCATGAATCAATCCACTGGACCGGTAGCGAAAAGCGGCTTGAGCGGATCAAGAAATTTGCGAACCGTGAGGCCTATGCCTTTGAAGAGCTGGTGGCGGAAATCGGCGCTTGTTTCCTTGGTGCTCAGATTGGCGTTGCACCGGAGTTTGACCAAAGCGCCGCTTATGTTGAAGGGTGGTTGAAAGCGATCAAGGAGGACAAGCGGGCAATTTTTCGCGCGGCGTCCGAGGCCCAGAAGGCAGCCGATTTTGTCCTAGCAGCCGCAGGTCAATCGAAAGCGGCCGCAGCATGAGCCGCACCGCAATCCTGCCCCTGATGACGTGCCGCAAATGCGGCGCGTCAAATCCGGTGATCTTTCTCGCGCCGGTCATCGTGAAAGGCAGTTGTTCGTGCATTTGCTTGGATTGCGCCGAGGCCCGTTCGTGGCTGGATACGGACGGAAACTTGAAACCTGGCGTTGAGCTTTGAGCACCCGCGCCCCGCCTCGCATGGCGGGGCGCGGTTATCTTGAACGAGATGAGAAATTGTGGCCCGTGCTGCTGCGCACGGGCCGCTTTGAGAAACGGACTGTGCGGAGGATCGACCGGCTTTCAGCCCGCTCACCTCCTTCAGGCTTCTTTCAATTTGATTGGTCCGCCCAACATCCCTGTCACGTCCCGTCAATGGGCAAGCGCCGCGCGTGCGCGTCGTCAAAGCCTGCAACCCGTGTCCTCGCGCGAAGGCGCGCTGCGGGCCGCACCAGTTGCTGGCTTTGACCCATTGACTGGCCGCTCCAGGGGCGTGGGTCGGGCTGTGCCCCCACCCACTCTGTTCCGCCGAATACATGCGTATTCGGTCAGATCAGATTGGCCGGTGTGCAGCCCATCGGCGGAAGGGGAGCCAAGCCCCAACCGCAGCACCCAAGAGGAGGCCACAAATGGCTCATAAATATCAGCCCCCGCAATTCTGGACCTGCGACTGTGATCGCACGACCGGCGGTCACACCATCGACGGGCTTTATAACACCTGCGTTTATTGCGGGAAGCATCGGCACGAGCTTAAGGAGATCGTCGTCCCGTCCGGTTTGGGGGGCGTGTTCTGTGTCGAGATCCTCAGCGTCGAGGAGGATTGCGCCAAGGTGAAGGTGGTCAAAAGCTCGAACGGCTTTGACGCGCTGCCACCCTTCACGGTGCCGTTCAAAGACATCGCTCCGCGTTGGAAGCACAAGGCGGGAGAAATCCAATGATCCCTGACTATCACAGTGATGATTTTGCGACAGCGCGTCTGGAAGATACCGTCAGCTTGCGAAGCGCCGCCCGTGAGGCCCGCGCCACGCTTTACGCGGTGTTGAACCGGCTGGAGCTGAACGATCTGGAGGGTGAGGAGCAGCCCTATATCGACGATTGTCTTGGGGCTCTCGCAATCCTTGAGGAGGCGTTGCGATGACCTTGGCAGGCATAAAGGCAGCAGTGGAGGCGGGCAACCGCGTTCATTGGGTCAACAGCGGGTATGTGGTGACGCGTGATGACCTCGGGCAATACCTCATCACATTCACGCGGAACGGGTCGGCTATCGGCTTGACCAGTCGGGATAGCACCCGCCTGAACGGCGAGCCTGACGAAGTTTTCATCGAGGAAAAAGCCGAGGATTGCCATGAAGTATTCTGACATCAGGCAGGCGACCCGAGAGGGTCGCGCCAGTGTACACCTACATGGGTTCTGCAATCTGCCCGACGGCGGTCAGGAGTATTGTGATGATCCGGCACTGATCGACGGCTGGGCGATCTATGTTCGAGTTGAGACTCCGGACGACCCGCAACAGCCCTTTGATCTGCACGAGCTGCCCGATCATCAAACCTATGCCAGCGCTGAGGGCGCGGCCCGCGCAATAGCGCTGCAATTGCTTGGCGATGCTGAGGCGTGGAACCACGATTAGTGGTGCCATGCCTTGCGCATGGGGCCGGGCTTTGCCCGGCGGTCGCAGCTTATGGCTGCTCCAAACGGAATACAGGCAGTTGATGCAATATTATAATATTGAATCAACTATGGCGAAATGCCATAACGGGGCTGCCTGTATGATGCTGGCAAGAAATAGGGGTGATTACTTCACATGGGCCGACCGCGCGCACCACGGCACAAGCGACTGACGCAAAATCAACGTTTTGCCATCGTGCGCAAGCGTGCCGAAGGGGTGCCGATCGAGGATCTGGCCCGTGAATTCGGGGTAACGACCCGCAGCATCTTCTACACATTGAAGGCCGATCAAAGCCGCAAGCTTGATGCGCGCGTGCGCTCTGAACTGGTGAATGTCCGGCTCACGCCAAAGGAGCTTGCGAGCTTTGATGCGGTGCTGACGCGGCATGATATCACCAACCGCGCCGAGGGGCTGAGGCGGCTGATCCATGCCTCAAACGATCTCTTTGTTCCCGACGATGAACTGGCCAATCAGATGCAGGGGCTCTCGGCCTCGCTCAATCGCACCGGCAACAACATCAACCAGATCGCGCAGCGCCTGAACGAGGCAAAGCGCCAGGGCAAGACGCCGCCTTATGGCAATTCTGCCCATGGTCAGGTGCGCGCTTTGGCCGGGCTGATCTTCGACATCGCGGACCAGGTCCAAGACATGGCGCAGCGCCGCCGAAGCGCGCTGTCTGGCGAGGTTGCCCGCGTTCTGGGAGGCTTTGCCGATGGCCCGGAATAGCGCCGTTGCCGCCGCGCAGCAGGCCTTCTTCGATCGTGACTGGAGCCGCATTCGCGGCAGCGTTCCACGCGCCCGTGCAAAGCAGATGGCGCGCGCGGCCATGGGCCATTCACCCGCGATCTTCAAAGCCATTCGCGACGGCGGCACACACAACAAAACGCAGCTGCGCAACCAGCTGGAATACCTGACCACCAAGTCGAGCTTTATCATCGATAGCCGTGGCACCTATGACGGCCAAAGCGTGCTATCAGGCAAGGAGATCGAGCAGGTTACGCGCCGGTTTTCCGCACGGTGGAATGAGGGGTTCCATCCCAAACTGGGACATACCTCGCACCTCTTGATGGCCTTCCCGATTGGCACGCGCGGCGAGGATGTCGCCGAGATCACGCGCGAGATCTGCGAGCGTTTCTTTCAAGGTGAAGGCAGCCAATTTGACTACATCGCCGCCGTGCATGAGGACCGGGACCATCCACACGCTCATATCGTCCTGAACCGGCGCAGCAAGGACGGTGAATTCTTTTTTCTGAAAGAAGGGCACCATTTCAACTACGACAGTTTTCGCGAGGCAATGGTTGAGGTGTCGGACCGCTATGGGTTGCGGCTTGAGGCGACCCGAAAGCTCGAACGTGGGATCACGACGAAGAGGCCAAGCGATGCAGACCAGCGTCGCGCGGAAGCCAAGGGCCAGAAGCTGACCGAACGTGAGCGCGTGGGGCCGGAGCTTGACCGTGCCTTGGCTGACGTGGCGCAGAACGCGCGGCTTTATCGCGGCCTGGCCGCCGAGGCCTCGCGCGAGAACCAGCATGACATTGCAGCAGCCTTGGAGAAGGCCGCGACGTTATTGGCGCAGGGCAAACCGATTGAAGCAGATGGAAAGGTATATGGCATGGCCGAAGAACAGCATTCGTTTGATGAGGTCGTGGATGCCTTTCACGACAAGATCAACCAAGCCGAACGCATTGTGGCGGACGCCCCGGTGGAGCGGCGTGCCGCGCTGGAGCATGAGCTGAACGACATCTATCGCTCTTTGTCGCATCTCAGCCCAATGGGAACGCAGTCCCATACCTTGCTTGAGGATGCGTCCAAGAGTGGGATCTATTCGGCCGCGAACATTCAGGCCGACGCCCAAGTTGCATTGCAGGATCCAGCTCTTTCTGAACGTCTTCAGCAGGCTTTGAAAGGCACAGGCATTGACGCGCAGGATGTTGCGCGTCGCGTCGAAATAGGCGCGGGCAATGCCGCACTGGAGCGGCAATGGCTTGGCCAGGATTTGAAGGCGATTGCCGAGAAGGAAGGCTTTGACCTGTCACGCGCCGATCAGCTGGAGAAGGCGATCGACCGTCTCGACGAGGTGCACAGTGAGCTGGGCCGTGTCTTGGCCGATGCTGAGGTTCTCAAGGACAGTGGTTCGGTGGAGTCTGACCGGCAAGAAGCCATAATCGACCGGTTGCCGCCGACCACCTCTGACATCCTGAGCCGTTTGAGAGATGATCCGACCGCAGATCCATTCCGTAGCGATCTGGAACGCGAGACCTTGCGCTCCGAGCTGGAGGAACTGGTCGGTGAAGAAAACACACCGGACTTGGCGATTGGCGATGAGACCACGCTGGAGGAACATATCGAAGACCGTCTGGACCGTCTCTATGCGGCCAAGGCCTATCTGCAGAGCGATGCCGCTTTGGCGAACAGCGTGGCGATGGAGCATGTCCTCGACGAGATCGCCAATGAGGAAATAGATCTCCAACGCGAGCGGCATGTCGATGCCGACGGCGAAAAGGGCGTGACGCATGGGTAAGGCGCGGATCGCACTTGGCGTCATGAGCTTTGCTCTTCTCGGCGCGATGCTGGGGTATGTTCTGGCGTCGGCCTTTCTGACATTCCGCTGGTTCGGGGTCGGGGCGGATATCGATTTCTTGATGCTGGCGCGCAGTTATGGAGTTCTTCGATCGACCCATCCGGGCGATATGCAGATCGTTCACTTGATCGTCGGGATCAGTACCGGTGCCGGTGTCTTGCTCAGCGCTGTGCTGATGAACGAAGCACTGACCAAGTTCGGTGAAACCCACTGGCAGCATATGTCCGAGATGAAGCGGAACGGCTTTTTCGGAAAGCCCGGCCACGGCTTCGTCCTCGGCAAAATGGGCAAGCCCAAAAGTCGCAAACCCTTCGTTATGTCTAAGGTGTTCCCCCATGCCCTGATCGTCGCCCCGACCGGACGCGGCAAAACGACGGGGTTCGTCATCCCGAACCTTCTGACCTATCAGGGCAGTGCGGTGGTGCTCGACGTAAAAGGCGAAAATTTCGAGGCAACAGCGCGCCACAGGGTAGCGCAAGGTGACAAGGTGTTCCGGTTCGCGCCAACAGATTGGAAAGATGGCCGCTCGCACCGGTACAATCCCTTGCTGCGCATATCGGCGCTGGAAAACGTCGACCGCCAGCAGATGGAGCTGCAACTTCTGGCTTCGCTGTTCCTGCAAGCAGATAGCGACCGCGTCCAAGGGCTCCTCGATGGCGGTATCGATCTGTTTGTGGCGGCAGGGCTTTTGGCGTTCGAGCGAAAGCGGCCTACCTTGGGTGAGATCTACCGCATCACAGCATCAGGCGGTGACAAACAGAAAGAGTATCGCCGCCGCGCCGACGAAGTCGTTAATCCAGCTGCCAAGCTGATCTTCATGCGCATGGCCTCGACCAACAACGACACGCTCACCTCTTATCTGTCGCTCTTGATGACGTCCGGCCTGAAGCAGTGGTCAAACCCCGCCATCGACCGTGCGACCGCAACGTCAGACTTCGATTTCCGCGACATCCGAAAATCGCCGTTTTCGGTTTATCTCGTGGTCGAACCGCTTATGGTGAAACCCCTCGCGCCGTTGATCCGCTTGTTCTTCTCGGACTTGCTGGCATCGCTGCAGGACCACGAACCCGGCAAGGACGAACCTTGGCCGGTGATGATCATGCTCGATGAGTTTAACCGCCTCGGAAAAATGCCGATCGTTCTCGACAGCATCGAAACCCTGCGGTCCTACCGCGCCAACCTCGCGATCGTCACACAGACGATCCCGGCTTTGGACGAGATCTACGGTGAAAATGCCCGGCGTGCCCTGCAGGGCAACGCGGGCATCAAGCTCTATCTGACTCCATCAGATGAAAAGACCATCGAAGAGCTCAGCAAAGCCGTAGGTAAAACAACCAAGCGCGTTGTGACCCGTTCGCGCTCGGTCGGTCGCAACCCTTTCGCCGGGCGCAGCATGTCTGAACGGACCGAAGAAACCGCGTTGCTGCCCGAGGATGAGGCGCGGCGCATGGATCTTGATGACATCGTTCTGGTGGTCGACGCGCAGATGCCCGTCCGCGCCAAGCGGATCAAATACTATGAGGATCAGTTCTTTAAGCAGATTTTCGACAAGCAGACCGGCGATCTGCCATATCCATCTGCGGGAGACCAGATGCGTGGACTGCAAGGGCAGATCAAGGCGCTGGAGGCGAAGATCGGGGCGTTGGAAGTGCCAAGAGGGGCTGTAGATGATGCCTTTGAAGGTGGTGGGAAACGGCGCGATGAGATTGAGGAATTGGCGTCCGGCAGTCAAAATGCACAGTCAGGTGATCAGGCCAGTTTGGGTGATTATCAGGCCGGAACTGAAAGGGTGGAACGGTTCATGGAAGAGGCTGCTCGGGGATGACGGGCAGAGAGCGGTCGTTCGCTGCACTGGTATCGTTTCACTTGATTTGTTAGTTAAGCAGACATTCGCGGGAGGTCGTAATGTGGATCGGGAGTGGTCCCCCCTTCGTGTGGACTATGCTGACTTTCTCATCCAATTGCAGGTCTGGCAGTGTAGGCTTATTAACGGAATAGTTGGTGGGATTGTGACATGAAAAGGCTTGGAAATCTGTCACCTCCGGATTTTGAAGATCTGTGTCGTGATATCCTGCAAGCTGAAACCGGTCAGCGATTTTCTGCGTTTGGCGCGGGAGCTGATGGCGGTATTGATGGCAGGCATTCCAAGGGTCCTAAGTCGACCATTCTTCAGTGCAAGCATTATCTGAATTCAACGTTTTCTCAGTTGAAGTCGGCTTTGAAAAAGGAAGTGCCGAAGATCGATCTTCTGAAACCAAGTCGTTACATTTTCTTGACGTCTCAATCGTTGACACCTGCACGCAGCGACGAACTGGCAGATGTGTTAGGTGATCGCCTCAAACATTCGGAAGACATTTGGAGTGCGGAAGACATCGAGGCCGCGCTGAAGCGTCACCCCGACATCGAAAAGGCACATCTGAAACTCTGGATGACCAGTACGGCAGTTTTGGAGAAGGTGCTGCAGTCAGGTCTTGAGGCCCACACAGCAGCGACCAAAGCTGAAATCTTGGACGAGTTGCGAGTCTATGTTCGTAACCCAAGTTTTGACGCCGCGTTTGAAACGCTCGAACGACATCGTGTCCTCGTTGTGTCTGGCCCGCCAGGGGTGGGAAAGACCACGTTGGCCAAAATGCTCACATATCACTATCTCAATGACGATTGGCAGTTTTGCGCGATAAGATCTCTCGACGATGGCTTTGCCAAACTTGATGAGGAAAAGCGAACCATCTTCTTCTTTGATGACTTCCTTGGACAGATTGAGCTTGATCGCCAAGCACTTGTTCAACGGGATGGGCAACTTGCGAGATTTGTGAAACGCGTTAGAGCTTCCAAAAACTCTCGTTTCATTCTTACCACGCGCGCACACATTTTTGAGGAAGCACGACGGCTTTCAGATCATATGGATGAGGGCCGCTTCCAGCTTTCAAAATTTCTGCTGGATGTCGGTCAATATACTCGCGCAATCAAAGCGCGCATATTGTTCAACCATCTTGCCGCATCAGATTTGAGTGGCGAACACATAGAAGCTTTGCTTCAAGGTGACTGGCTGAAGAAGATCGTCGACCACCGAAACTATAATCCGCGCCGAATCGCTCATGCTGCCGCAGAGTGTCCTGAGGGCTTGGAAGCATCCGCCTATCCGACATTTGCTTTCAAGACCCTAGAAAATCCTGCTCCGATCTGGGCAAAGGCATACCGCAGTCTCAGTATACGCTGCCAGAACCTGCTTGTGGCTCTCTACTTCGGCAATCAGTATGGCCAGTCCATTGAGGTTCTGCGGGAAAACTACAACGCGATACACAATAAGATATGCGAACACTATTCACAGCCGTCAAAGCCAGAGGACTTCGAAGAAGCTCTTAAATCACTCGAGTCTGGTTTTGTTGCAATATCGGATCAGCAGGTCCGGTTTGTGAACCCATCAGTCCGCGACTTTCTCAAAGAGCATTTATCTGATGCAGATTTTCTGGGCCTGCTGCCGACTTTTTGTGTTCGAGCTGAATGGGCACAGAACCTATGGATTCACTTGAAGCATAGGTTCCAGACCGATCCTGATAAACTGAAAACGCTGGCGCTGGCATTCTTCCAATTTGCAAACAAACTGGACCAAATTCCCAACTTCGCAAAGGTAAAGTCGAAACAGTACAATTATTGGTTCCGCGAACTAGTTGACCTTTCTATCTCTGAGCGCGGATCCCTTCTGTTCGACCTGTTTGAGCAATCTGACGACCGTAGCTTTCTCGATGCCGCGATCTCAGTTGTGAACAGCGAGGTTCTTGGGATCGAAGCGTCACGTGATTCCAGAGACCTACCGGAACTTCATTGGAGGGTTTCCAACTTTGTCGATGATGATGTGGAGGGCAAGGCGGTCCTGCTCACGTCAGTTGAGGTCGCTCTGGTGAAGGCGATCGAAGCTGGCGTCCCGATGGACGAGTTGGTCGCAGTGAATGACGCCATAAACGAGTACCTTGATGAAGCTATTGATCTCGGCCCCATCGAGGACGCGATCAATTCCGCGATTGACTATGAGTTTGATGAGATTTCAGAAAGAATCTCTGACCTTTCGTCCGAAAGTGAGCTGAATGAGCACCTAGAGATGCTGGAGTTCATTGCACAACACACTGATCGAAGTGCCGAGACTGCGAAAATGGTGATACTAGAGAAAATCAGTGAAAATGAAGTGCCTGACTATGATGACTACCAACCGAGTTCTCGCGGGCGAAGTAGTCACGTTGATGCAGAGTTTTCCGACAATGATCTCGTAAGCTTGTTCTCGACTCTTTCGAAATAACTCTCCTGCTCCAATGATTCTGCGTTTTCTCATAAAGGGCACTTGACTTAGCTTGTGGCGAACCAACAGCGGCCCATCGCTGTTCGGCATTTATAAGGACATTAGTTTAATGGCATTTGAGGAACTTATTACTTGGTCAGATCAAAAAGTACGGCCGGATTGGCAAAAGGATGCGCTTCGGCGGCTGGCGACAACAGGCGAGTTGAGCAAAGAAGACTTGTCGGACCTACGAAAGGTTGTTGAGAAGGCAACAGAACTGATCGACGACGAGGTCGCTGCGGTTACTCCCCTAGCTGCGGAGTACCTATCTGATCCGGCAGCCGACGCCCCACGCACAATTCTTGGTGCGATTGGACCTGTCCGTCGGGTAGACCGGCTAGCAGGCGACCAGCCTCCGATCAAATTCGCGAAAAATGGGATCACACTTGTTTATGGTGCCAATGCATCAGGTAAGAGCGGCTACTGCCGAATAGCTAAACAGCTTTGCAGGTCTCTCAGTCCTCAAGACCTCAAAGGCAATGTTTATGAGGCCGCCTCAGCCGACCCACCAGAAGTTGACCTTGTGTTCGGCATGGAAGGCGACGAACCCGATCGCCAAGAGGCAACCTGGCGACATGGCGATCCGTCTCCGGCAGAACTAGCAAGGATATCCGTATTCGATACGGCGACGGCGCGCGTTTACGTAGACAAAGACCGCAAGGTTGAATTCCTACCCTACGAGCTCGACCTTTTGAACAAGCTCGCTCTGGCAGCAAAGGCGCTGGACGGTGATTTTGAGGTGCGGGAAAACGGGATCGATGCGGCGATCCGTACGCCACTGCCTGCTGGTTATACGGATGGCACCGCTGTCTCGCAGGCTCTTGCAAAACTCGTCCCTGAAACAGAGCTAGCCGATCTTCCCGATGAAGCGGGCCTGCGCGCGCTCTCCGTATGGAATGATGAAAAGGAGGCCGATCTCCAGAGCGTCAGCGATGAAATTCGCGATGATCCTAAGGAGCGGCTGCGGTCTCACAGATTGGCGAAGCAGGGGCTAGAGAATATAAAGACCGCGCTTTCCGGTCACCTTGGACTTCTTGCCGATGATGGCGTTGCCAAGATCAAAGATGCCCACACCGATATGACGACAAAGGCCGAGGCGGCCAAGACAGCAGCCCAAGGTCTGGGAGAAGGGATGCCGATCCCGGAAATCGGTTCGGAATCCTGGCGAAAGATGCTGATCTATGCCCGCGACTTTGCCGGTGAAGCTTTCCCTGTGCGCGATGACCCCAAGCTGGCCACTGGCGAATCCTGCGTCCTTTGTCAGCAACCTTTGGAGGATGACGCAGCTTCACGGATGGCGAGGTTCGATGAGTATATTTCTGGGCGCACTGCCAGCGACAGTCAGAAAGCCACAGAAGACTACGAGGTGCTTGTCGCTTCGATCAATGCTCTCCGCCTTGGCACGCAGGATCAAACCAAAGCGCTTCTTGGCGTTTATGGCGGGTTGAGCGATGACCATCAGGCTTTTGTCGATGAGATTACGCTTGGTTACCATGTTCTTGCTTCACGTCTTGAGGCGGTGAAGGCGATGATCGCAGCGGGCACTTTTGATGGGGCGGATGCTTTGGAAGCTGTCCAAGTCGATCTCATCCAAAAGATCGATGCAGCGCTTGAAAACCTGCAGGCGCAGATCGATGTTCTTGAAAACGCAGATGCCGATGAAGAGCGCATGAAAACGCTCGCATCCGAAAAGGCAGAGCTCGAAGATGCAAAGAAGCTGAGTCAGGAGATCGAAATTGTGGTCGCCCGGTTTAAGCAGCTCGTGGAGCGGCTCAAGATCAAAGAGGCGCGCAAGCTGTGTGCGTCAGGTCCCATTGCGCGCCAGCTCACGGCCCGTCGCCGTGTCATATTGACCAAGAGCCTGAAAACGCAGCTCACAGAAGAACTGGAAACTCTCAAACTCTCGCATATTCCCATCGATCTCTCCGACCGCAGTGCGGGCCCTGACAGTGTTATTGAAGTTGGCCTGACTGCCCATCAGCGTGTGGCAAACAACAGCGATGTGCTCAGCGAGGGTGAACAGAGAGCGCTCGCGTTGTCATGTTTCCTTGCCGAACTGATCGAGGTTGGTGCCGAACACGGCATTATAGTCGATGATCCGGTTTCCTCGCTGGATCACTCCCGAATGGAAGCTGTGGCAAAGCGGCTTGTGGCGGAGGCTTCGGCTGGCCGCCAGGTCATCATCTTTACGCACAATATCGTGTTTCATTACATGATGGAGAATGAGGCACGCCGTGCCGATATTCCCTGCCATACCGAATGGATGTCGAGTCTAGGTGGAACCAAATTCGGGATTATTGATGACTCGGGTAAGCCGAACCACACCAAGAAGGCAAAGCAACGCATCGGCGAGCTCAACGAAGCTAAGGCTAAATTGTATAAGGACGGTTATGATCCGGCGGTTCAGGAATTTCGCGATCCGCTCACGGCCATCTATACGCTAATGCGCGAAACCTGGGAGCGGATCGTCGAAGAAATCCTGTTCAACGGTACGATCCAGCGTTTTCGTCCGGAGGTAATGACCCAAAGCCTAAAGCATGCTTGCTATGATCCCGCAGATGATTATCCGGCGATTTTCGAGGGCATGAAGCGATGCTCGCATCATTCCGGGCACGATAGGGCGGCAGACTTGCCACAGGAGCTACCTGAAAAGGTAGATATTGATGCTGACCTGCAGGCCCTTGTCGAATTTCACAAGAAGGTCTCTGACCGAAAGGCCGTTCTCGAGAAAGGACATAGCTATGAGAAAGGTCCTGAGCCAGAGTTCCTTTGATGTTGCGTCATTAGGCTATGCTGGTCCATCCCAATTGTCCGATAGAGAGAATTGCTGCGAGTTGCACCAATGTCAGCTTGCGGGGACCTAATTGTGGGGCGCTGAATGTCGGCTCAGGGCCGAAATCCCTATTCCAACCGCTTTGCCCTTTCAGCGACCCTCTGAACCATAGAAACAGTCGCACCGCCTGCCTGCCGTATCCCAGCCCCCGCGATCTCAGCATTTGACCTGGTCCCAAAGCGAGCCCGCGCCCGTGACCCCTTGGTGCCGATCAATCCCTTTGCGAATCCACCCGGACCGGGAATGCTCGGCGGTCCGGCCATCATGAAGTTGCCTGAGATCGATCGCACGATTAGCGGGGTCGCGATGATCATGCCCCCTGCAAGGAACATCATCATGAAGAAGGGAGAGATGGTCGCGGGATTTCGGACCAAGTGTTAAGCTGTAGCGCCTGAGGAAGAACGCACAGAAATGACCAAACGAAAACGCTATTCGACAGAGTTCAAGGCGAAGGTTGCTTTGGAGGCCATCCGCGAGGAGCTCACGACGGCCGAGCTGGCCAAGAAGTATGACATCCACCCCACTATGATCAGCGGCTGGAAACGGACCGCGATTGAGAACATGGCACAGGTCTTCAGTGGCCCGGCGACCGC
>NZ_CYSD01000025.1 GCF_001458415.1 Tritonibacter multivorans
ACGCTGGCGGGGGATCTCGACCTCTCCGGCAGCGGCGCCCTGGACCTGAGCGGCACGCTCAGCGGGGACCTGACCCAGACCGCAGGCACCACCACCATTGACGGCACCAGCAGCATCACCGGCGCGGTGCAGATCACCGGCGGCAGCTTTGATGTGCACGAGTCCCTGACCCTGGGCGCGGGGCTCGCCAATGCGGGCACGCTGGATATTGACGCAGACGTTCTGGGCGATCAGACCCTGAGCAACAGCGGCACGCTGACCCTCGCGGGCGATGTCACCGGCACAGTCAGCCAGACCGCAGGCTCCACCACCGTGGACGGCACCAGCGCGGTCTCGGGCGGGTTTGACATCGAGGGCGGAACCCTCACCATCAGCGCCGCAACCACCGCAGATATCGACATCGCCGCAGGGGCAAGCCTCGTCGTCAATAGCGCCCTCACTGGCAACATCACAAATGCCGGCGCATTGGATCTGCAAAATGACATTTCCGGGACGTGGACGCAGAACGGCAATGACACCGTTGCTGTGTCCGCCGATGGGCTTTCTGTCGGGTCATTGGCCTTCAATGCAGGTACACTTTCCATCGCAGATGCCACCACCTTTAACGTGGGCGACAATGGAACCTCTCAGGAAGACGCTGTCTTTGCGTCGGGCAGCAGCTTGATCCTTGGCCAAGGAGCGACCATCGCAATGGCGCAGGCAGGGGACAGCTTGCGGTTCGATAGCGGGTCCAGCCTGATCTTTGGTCAGGACGCAACCTTAACCGGCCATTCCATATTGAATGGCGCAGTGAATGCAGAAGCATCCGGCATTGTTTTCGACGGCAATGTCACAGTTGGAAGCTCTGCCGTTGTCGATATGGCAAACGGAACATCTGGCGATGTTGTGACAGTCAACGGTGCCCTGACAGGCAATGGCGGAACCGTTAGCCTGGACGTGGATCTTGCCGATGGCGCGCAGACCGCCGACACGATTGTCGCAACCGGACATGGCCTGTCTTCGGGCACACTTCATCTGGTACTTGAAGACCAGACAACTGCCGACACCTACGGCGCAACTGAGGCGGGAGGGTTGGTCCTGGTCGACCTCGAGGCGGGCAGCACGGTGACGGCAACAGTCGACGCAACCAGTTTTCCAACTGACAACCGCAACACCTACACCTACACACTTGGCAATAACAGCGACGGTGACATTGTTCTGATCAGTCAGCTGAACAACGCGGCCGCCGGTCTGACCGGCGCGATTGCTTCGGCTCAGTCGTTGGTCGCATCAGTGATCAACCGACCAACAAGCCCGTTTGTCACCACGCTCTCCAAACTGAACGAGGGCGAAAAGTGCCGCCCCGGTGGTTGGGCCCGTGTTGTCGGCGGCACAGCAAATGCAACAGGCACGGCGACCACGGCGACCTCTTCCGTGGAGACCACAACCGAAGCCAGATTTGGCGGCATTCAGGTCGGGCTGGATTCAACCTGTTTCAACAGTCTGCTTCTGGAGAATGGCTGGGATGTGTCTTACGGGATTATTGCGGGCTACAACACGGCATCCGCAGACCAGCCCATTCCCGGAACCGGGGCAACGGCAGGGATGATCGACAGCGTTACGGAACTGGATATGAGCCAGGCCTATGCGGGCGGTTATGTGGTTGCAGCCCGTGGGCGCTTCAGCCTTGATGTCCAGGCCCGTGCGGAAAAGACCGACTTCACCGTCAATTCCTCGGGTCTGAACCCGCTTGCTGTGGACGATACAGAGTTTGACACCACAGCCTACACTCTGTCTGCCGCTGCCAGCTATGCGCTGAGCATTCCGAACCAGCCAAATCTGTTCTTTGTTCCAACCGCTGGCCTATCCTGGACCCGCACCTCGGACGCTGATTTTATGTTCAATGACGGCAGTCAAATTGAACTGGATGCCTCGACGACGGCGATAAGCTTTGTTGGTGGTACACTGGCCCGTACGATGGTGAATGAAGCGAATGGCGCGCGCAGCGCCGCCTTCGCGACACTGACGCATTACGTCAACCTGTCCGATGATGCTGCGTCTACCTTCATCGATACCTCTGATATCAGCACCGCAATTCGCTCGTCTGCGCTGCCCGATTATACCGAGATCAGCCTTGGCTATACTTACAATCGCGAACTGCGCAGCGACCGTGGCTCCCTGCGCAAGTTCTCGGCGTCGATCCGAGCGGATGGACGGTTTGGCCAAGGGTTTGACAGCTATGGTCTGACAGGTCAGATACGTCTGCAGTTCTAAACACTAGGCACAAAAAAGTCCGCGCGCCCAAGGGTGCGCGGATTTTCCAATTCTTGACCGATCGGTCCACCAGACCCGTTTACGTCAGTCCAGCTTCTGCCCTTGACTCATCCGCAACGGAAACAACGTCAGAGGCGGCTCAAACTGATATCCCATTGTTTTGACTTTATCGGCGGTCACCAGAAAACCGCAAACTGGCAAAGACAATGCGATCAAAACCGCGCCCACTAAAAGGGTGCGATGCCACTGCTCAGGCAACAGAGCCAAACAGGGAAATGCTGGCAGGCAAAAAAGCCCGAGGAACCAAAAAGCAGAGCTGTCTACAAAGACCACAGCTGTGTTTTGATCCATTTCCGTCAGTGCTGTCACAACATCAAATGCCCCCCAGCCCGCGACAGCAACGCCGCCCAGGCTGAAAAAGCTTAGGATCGCAAAAGCCGTGGTCCGGGTCATCGCAACCGCAAAGAGTTATTGACGGCCTGTTGGATGATATGCCGTTCCCAGTCGTGGATCATGCGCGCCAGTTTGCGGAAGGGGTTTTCGAAATTGTCGACTGTATCTTCAATCGCCCGGATCAGGCTTTCGGTCAGCCCAAACTTGCGATCAACCCGATCCAGCAAAATGGACACCCCAACACCAATCACCACCGCAGCCACAATTGGCCCAGCCGCAAGGGTCGTCAGCGCCCCAACGGCCGCACCCGCAAGATACCCGGCGCCAGCAGCCATTGCGAATTTTGCCACATCCATCGCAACCGTTCCCAAAAGCGCTGTCAGACGTGGATCTTGGTCGGATAAAACATGTTCGACAACCCGCAGACTGGCAAAGGCCACAACAGCAATCCCCGTCATTTTGACAGCGCCTTTGGCCAGATCTTTGGCGCTGAGCACCAGCTTTGCCACTTTCGGGTTGCCCCGCAGATAACGTGTCCCGTTCAAAACGGCGCGCTGACCGGGATGCCCTTTCAGGATGACATAGGCTTTGCCGTTCACCTCTTTGATATAAGCCCGCCCAGACAGACCCATTTTGCGCACAATTGCTACAGCCGCCGCACTGTCGATCCCTGCCGCGGCCACGCTCATCAAATCCAGACCTGTCTCTTCAGCAAGATCCGAATTGATTTCCGCCACATAAAGCAGAGCCTCGTCCAAGGTAACAGAACGGTCTTCGGTCGCGATGCACCGCGCCCCTGTTTTCAGTTCATCTGTCATGGGTGGGTCCTACTCATTTCTGTCCGCTGATCTGATAATTAAATCCCTGATCGCCGCGGGTCACTTCGACACGATCGAACTCCTCGCCCGCAACCATCCGTTCCAGCACGTGGCGTGACAGTTCCGGCAGGATCGAATTGGTGATGATATTGTCGATCATCCGGCCACCGCTGTCAGGGTCACGGCATTGATCCGTGATGTAATCCAGCACATCCTGACCATAGACCAATTCTGCTTCGTGGCTGGCCTGCAGACGTTTTGCAACCGACCGCAGCTTGAGTTTTGTGATCTCGGCCAGTGCCGCGCTGCCCAGCGGGAAATAGGGGATCGACACAATCCGACCCAACAAGGCCGGAGGGAAAACATCCAGTTGGAACGGTTTCAACGCCGCTGCCAATTCGTCCACGTCCGGCTTGGTGTTGCCTTCATCGGCCATTTCCATGATCACGTCGGTTCCGACGTTAGAGGTCAGCAGGATCAGGGTATTCTTAAAATTGATCGGTCGCCCATTGCCATCTTCCATGATGCCTTTGTCAAAAACCTGGAAGAACAGTTCGTGAATATCCGGGTGCGCTTTTTCAATTTCGTCCAACAGCACAACCGAATAAGGCTTGCGCCGCACGGCTTCGGTCAGGCGACCCCCTTCGCCATATCCGACATAGCCCGGAGGCGCGCCTTTCAGCAGCGATACGGAATGGGCTTCCTGAAACTCGGACATATTAATGGTGATAATATTCTGCTCGCCGCCATACAGGCTTTCCGCCAGCGCCAGCGCGGTTTCGGTTTTGCCTACGCCAGATGGGCCGCACAGCATGAAAACCCCGATGGGTTTGTCCGGGTTCGCAAGCCCCGCCCGCGAGGTCTCAATCCGTTTGGCGATGGTTGCAAGCCCATGGTCCTGACCAATCACACGTTCCTGAAGCCGGTCAGACAGGGTCAGCACCGCCGCCAGTTCGTCCTGCACCATGCGCCCCACTGGGATCCCGGTCCAATCGGAAATCACCGAGGCCACAGACTGCGAATCCACATGCGCATAGACCATACGCTCGTCTGGGTTTGCGCCCTCGAGCTGCGCCATTTTCTCGACCAGAAGGTCGCGGTCACCTGGCGCGACCTCCTCGCCAGTCATGGCGCGGCGCAAGGCAAGGATCTCGTCGACGAGCCCTTTTTCAGCCTCATAGGTACCACGTAAGGTGGTAAGCTCATCATTCAGCGCGGCTTTCTCTGCTTCCGCCTCGAGGATACGCGCCTCGTTGGTGGTGCCCAGTTCGCGTTCTGCCTCTTTGGCCGCAACCTCGGCTTCAAGCGCGCGGATCTCCTGTTCCAGATCCGCGATCCGGGCGGGCAGTGCAGACTGGCTGACCGCCACGCGAGCACAGGCCGTATCCAGCAGCGACACCGCTTTGTCGGGCAACTGACGCGCCGGGATATAGCGCGCAGAGAGCGACACGGCAGAGACAATTGCCTCATCGGCGATGCGCACGCCGTGGTGATCTTCCATCGCGCCAAGGATACCGCGCAACATGGTGCAGCAGCGCTCCACATCGGGTTCATCCACATTGACCGGCTGGAAACGACGGGTCAGGGCCGGATCTTTTTCGAAGTAGTTGCGGTATTCGGCCCAGGTGGTCGCCGCAATCGTGCGCAGGGTTCCGCGGGCCAGCGCCGGTTTCAGCAGGTTCGCCGCATCGCCAGTGCCTGCCTGGCCCCCTGCCCCAATCAGCGTATGCGCCTCGTCAATGAACAGAATGATTGGCGTCGGTGATGCCTGCACCTCATCGATCACCGACTTCAGCCGCTGTTCGAATTCACCCTTCATCGAAGCGCCGGCCTGCATGGCCTGAATGTCCAGTTCGAACAGTTTTGTCCCGCGCAGTTTCGGAGGCACATCTCCCGCGGCGAGACGTTGGGCAAATCCTTCGACCACAGCGGTTTTGCCAACACCGGCCTCCCCGGTCAGGATCGGATTGTTCTGGCGCCGACGCAGCAGCACATCCACGATCTGGCGGATTTCGTCATCCCGGCCAACAATCGGGTCCATGGTTTCTGCCGCAGCGGTCATGTCCTTTGCAAAACGCCCCAGCGCAGTAGAAGCGCCGGGCCCCTCTTCGCCCGCGCCGCCCGACAATCCAGAGCCATCAACAGGCGTCTGGTTTTCCTCGTCGCTGTCCTGCCACAGGCTGCGCGCTTCCTTGGCCAGTGTTTCGGCCGAAAGTTGCGCCAGCGTTGCCGAGATCGCAGCAACTGCCCGGCGGCTTTCGGAATTGGACAACAGCGCCACGAGGATATGGCCCGTGCGGATCTGGACCTCACCAAACAGCAGCGTGGCATAGACCCAACCGTTGGTGAACGCCTTGGACAGCGTGTCAGAAATCACCGGCATTTCGGTGACGTTCTTCTCCAGACGCGCCAGCGACTGGGTCAGCTCTGTCAGAACTGCCGCGCGGTCAAGTTTTAGCGCGCGCAGGGTCGCGGACACGTCGGAATCCTTCATGGACACCACATGATACAACCAGTGCAACACATCCACATGGCGGTGCCCCTCGCCGCGGGCCTGACGCATTGCATTGAAAAACGCGTCATGGCCGGAACGGTTTAGCTTACCGACGTATGTTTCGACCTGAATTTCTGCAGCCATCGTGTCTGCCTCCCGAAAAAACTTGCTCTAAAAAGCGGAATGAATGTCATTGAAATCAATTTGGTAGCTGCACATTTGCGCCCAACCACCGCTAGGTTCGGGGGGGGATGCTTCTGGCAGTACAGCCATCCAGCCTACCTCAGCCGAAACCCCAAGTTGCGCGTTCTGCAGCTGCGATCGCGGCAGCCAGAGGCGGACCTCAAAGGCAAAAAACTGCCCTGTGTAGCCCATTACCAGATCCGTCAGCTCACGGTGGCGCGCCTGTCCCGGTAAAAACGCGCGATATGTGGCCAACTGTGGGCAGCGAATATGAATGACCGCCTTTTCTTCGGTGGTCGCCATGCTGCTGCCCAGCTTTGCGTCTTCACCCAGTCGCACTCCGGTGAAACCCAAGCTTGATAGGTCTTCGGGTGCGAAGTTCAGCCAAGAGGCGGCAAATTCTTCGATCTCTACATCGACGTGAAAATGCGCGCGCAGGATCTGTTGCAGACGCACAGGAGAGCGCACACGCCCCATCTGGAGGCCGGTGTACCGCAGACGCACAATGTCATCGACCGCGCCAAGGCCACGATGAACCGGGCCTGCGTCACCAGTTAAGGCGCGCAGATGATCTGGAAAGTCTCCACCACTTGGATGGTCAAATTGCGTAACCGGCCGCGCATCCGACCAGCTGCGGTAGAAAAGCTGGATAAACCGAGCAGAAAAAATATCGGCAAACCGGGTAAAACCCGGTTGCCCATTGTCATGCCAACGCTTTGCTTCCCGGGTCATCGCCAAAGGCAAGGCACCAAAAGGGCCAAAAAAGCCCAGGAACCGCGGCCGCACCTTGGGGCGGGTCGCGCTCAGGTCCACTTCGGAAAGATCGCTGTCAGGAAACCCCAAATAGGGATCCTGTCCCACATCGGCGATATCGTCATGGACTCGGCGGCTTTGTCCGACACGCGGCTTTGACCCCGCGCGCCGTTCCAGCCAGCGCATCAAAGCCAGGAAACCAAACCCGCGGCGGTGCTCTAGTTTGGGGTCCGTCGAAACACTCACAATAGCGGCCCCGAGCCGCCACGGGGCGGCCAGCGGGTCAGCACATTCCCCTTCTGGTCACAGGCCAGACATTGCGTGAACGTGTTGGCCCCGGCATAGTCAGCGAGAAAACGATCCAGCACCGCCGAAAGCAACAAGATTGCCCCGCGGTCAAAAACCTTTTCGTCAAAGCAGATCCGCACTTCCAGTCCTCGGGCGGGCAAATAGCCGCCAAACCGCTTGACGGTACGGGTCACAGGGCGCGCGGACAGGGCCGTTATTCCGTTGATCTGGCTTTCCGTAACCTGTTGAGACACATCGCTAAACAAGCGCAAGATTTCTCGCAGCGCGTCCACATTCCCGCGCCCATCCGCACCGACAAAACCGCGATAGCTCACGGACAAAATCGACAACAAACGCCAGTAGTTGTCCCCCGACCGCGTGCGTTGCGGCCCCTCTACTTCGAGTTCGGCGACGGCCTCTCTTGGGTCGGTTGGTCCGGCAACCACGTCAAAGATTACATTGCGATCTTCCAGCAGGTAAAACGGCGCCTCCCGCATCGGCAGCACTTCTGGCAGATGTCGGTTCGAACACAAAGTACGCACAAACAGCTGATGGGCCGGCACGGTGTCTTCCGGTTCGTAGAAGGTCAGCCAGGTTTCTGTGCCCTCATAGCGAAACCGTGTCCCGCCAATGTTGCGTTCTTGTCGGGACAGTCGGCGGCGGCGGCGTTCACTGGTGTAATAAATCGCCTGCCGGGTATCTTGGCCCCCTTCGGGCAGCGCATAAAGCGGCAAGGCATTGCGACGGTCACGCTGCCCTTCGCCTTGCGCGGTTACCGCGACGATCCGCTGGATTTCGTAGTTGTTGATCGGCGTCCGGTTTGGGCTCACCAGAAATCCATGCGACTTCTGATCGACCGCAATTGGCTTTGCGTCATCCTCAAACAAATTGACTGCAGGCGCGCAGTACAGACCCAGACTGTCCGCACCAAAGTGGCTTTCCAGCCGACTGTCGCCATGATCAAGCTCGAAAACCATCTGAACCGAGCTGGTTTTAATCCCCCGCAGCCACTCACGCATCCCCTTTAACCGAAGCCCGAGGAACTTTCGCGGAAAAGCAAAATACTCCAGCAGGGTGGAGAAACCGGGAAATAGTCTCTCGTCCCGTTCGAATAGGGGAAACGGTCGATCAAATCCGATTTGTTCAATCATTTCCGCAGGAGACACCATTCGGTAGACCGGATCGCCAAAATCATTTTCCCAGCAGAGAGTCACACGGATCAAGCCGGAAAATATCAACTCATAGAGCGCCATCGCTTCTGGCGCGGCACCCAGGAAGTGGATCGGCAAGCAGTCTGCCTGCAGACTCTCCATGGAGCCACCATCGGTCCGACCCAGCGTGAGGGTAATCCCAGCGGCTGTGCTGCGACTGTCGCCATCCCGCAACCGGCCGCGCTCGCCCAGAATGGATGACAGCACGGCAGGCGACGCATGAAATGACGCTTTGGAAATCTCAAGCGGCCACAGGTCCACAGGCTCCGTCAGTCGAAACCGGCAATTTACCCGCCGGTCCACATGGCTGAAAGACGCCTCCAAGTAGTCCCCGGCCTCAAGCCTTTTGCCTTCGGCCAGTTCCTCCGGCTTGCCAAAAGGCCGCGCGCGCACCAACATCGCAGACGGCAAAGGCGCGGTGGCATCCGGGCATATTTGTTCAAGAAGTTCGCGCGAAAACGTCCTGAATTGCTGATCAATGTTCAACTGAACCCGCGCGGCCATCAGGGCAGACCCTTCCAGCAACCCTTGAATCGACGGATCAAGGTTTTCTTCCAAGAGACCGCCAAGCCGATCCGCAAGATCAGGGTAATCATCCGCAAACTGCGCAGCGCGCTCTTTCAGCAGCGCCAGTTCGCGTTCATAGGCGTTTTTTAAAGCGAGTTTCATAATGCGTCACCGGGCCTGCGGCTGCAGAACCACTTTACCGCTTCCGGTATCGATATCCGCCTCGTAATCGACGGGAATGTCAGCCGGGTCAGCGATCAGTTCGGCCATCACTTGCAGCCCAACACGCTGCGCCGCATCGCCGCCAGTTGCCTGAATTTTGACCTCTATGCTATTGTCCACAAGCCGAGGCTCGTGGTCCCGCAGGGACTGTTTGATCGATTGACTGATGTCCTGCGCGAGAAGTTCGCGCCGACTGAGATCGGACAGGTCACGAAACCCATAGTTTAGCACCGACCGCGCCACATTCGGGTGATCCGTTAGATCCGACACAGCGTCCAGGCGGACCGTGTTCATCAACGTTTCCAGATGCGCCTTCACATGAGCCCGCAATTCATCCTCGCTCACA
The DNA here is from genome assembly GCF_001458415.1 of Tritonibacter multivorans. Taxonomy (GTDB): domain Bacteria; phylum Pseudomonadota; class Alphaproteobacteria; order Rhodobacterales; family Rhodobacteraceae; genus Epibacterium; species Epibacterium multivorans. Next base: position 9,469 of record NZ_CYSD01000025.1, read on the forward strand.
CCAACACGACGGGCATTGGAGCGAGAGTAGTCTTTTGTTGCAGGCTCGGTTCCCTCCTGAACACGGGTGTTTTTGTCCCCGTCTTCAAAGGAATGGCGGAAAACGTCAAAAACTGCCACCCGCGACCGTTCGTGAACGCGTCGGGATCGGCGGCGGTGGCCGTTCGCGGACTCGGAAGCTAGGCTTGCCATAAGGGAGCAGTATCAGAAGAGAAAAATGGTGGGCGGCGACACGGCGCCGCCCACACATGATCCGGTTTAGACCGGAATGTTCTTTGCAATGTCGAAGCCAGCTTTGCCTTCGGGGCCTTTGGAGCCGTCTTTCTTCTGAGACGCATAGGTCACTTCGTATTTCGCGAAGTTCAGAGTCACAGTTTCCATGACGCGGTCCATGCCGTCACCGGAACCACCGGTGGTGTAGGAAGAGACCATGATTTCATACATCTTGATCTTGATGTACTCGAGCGGGGTCGCGCCAGCTTTGCGCACGATCAGCTCGCCTTCAGCGATATGTGTGCCGGTTGCGCAGTGCTTCAGCAGGTCATGGGTCGCCATGTCCACGTATTTGGTGCAGGTCAGGTCTTGAACATTGACCTTGCCGGAGCCGCCGCCCGGGCCGAGGTGTGTGGTGCCGGACTGGGTCATGCCCCAGGACCACTGGGTGATATCAATTGCACCCGTATGCTTGTCGTCAACCGACTCGCCTTTAATTTTGTCCAATTTGAGGAAAATATCGACAGCCATTCATCTGTCTCCTTAGTTACGAAACTCGTAGGGCCAACCGCTTATTTCGGCGGCGGGATTTTAGATACCAGACTCATCCCGATATCCATGCCTTCCATCTGGAAGTGCGGTTTGAGGAAGAACTTGCCGGTATAATACCCCGGGTTCAGCTCATCCTCGACAACCTCAACCTTCGCTTCGGCCAGCGGTTTGCTTGCCTTCTCACGCTCATCAGCGTTTTCCGGGTTGAGGGTGACATACTGATCGATCCAGATCTGAAGGTTCTGGCGGATCTGATCTTTATCTGCGCTTGAACCTATCTGATCGCGGATCATTGCCTTCAAGTAGTGGCTGAAGCGCGAAACCGCGAACATATAGGGCAAACGCGAGGACATGTTGTCGGACGCAGTTGCCAGCGGATCGGTATATTTCTTCGGCTTATAGAGCGACTGGCCACCCAAGAAGACAGCTTTGTCTGTGTTCTGCCGGTGGATCAGGCCCAAGAGGCCAACCTTAGACAATTCGCCTTCACGACGGTCGTCGATCGACACTTCGGTCGGGCATTTCAGATCGTTCTCACCGGACCCTGTGTCAAACAGGTGTGTCGGCAGCTGAGTGACTTCGCCGCCGGACTGAACGCCGCGGATCCGTACAGTCCAGCCGTGCTCTTTAAATGCACGGTTGATGTTCACAGCCATTGCATGAGCCGCGTTCATCCATGCGTATTTTTCGCCACCGTGACCGTCCGTTTCTTCGGTGAAATCGAACTCTTCTACAGTCATGGTGCTGTCCGGGCCATAGGGCTCACGCGCCAGAACGCGTGGCAGTGTCAGGCCAAGGAAACGCGCATTCTCGCTGTCACGCAGGGAGTTCCAACCCGCATAGTCAGACGCGGTGAACAGGTCTTCCACATCCGGCGGATTGGAAATGTCGTTCCAGCTGTCCAGCCCCAGGAGACGCGGACCAGCAGAGGCCAAAAACGGTGCCAGCGATGCTTCGGCAATTTTAGAAACAGAGCTCAGCAGCGCCACATCGGCAGAGGAATGGTCGAAATAGTAATCGCCAACAATCACGCCCATAGGTGCGCCACCGAGGGTGCCGATCTTACGTTCGTACACCTGGCGATACAGCGGCGACCGGTCCCATTTGGCACCCGGATAGCGTTTCATCATGCCGCTCAATTCCTTCTTGGAGGCGTTCATGACCTCCACCTGCAGGCTCGCACCTGTTTCGGAATTGTTCAGCGTATAGGCCAGACCGCGCCACGACGATTCCAGGGCCTGGAATTCGTCATTGTGCAGGATCTCATTGACCTGATTGCTCAGCTGACGGTCCAGACCAGCGATCATCGATTGGATCGTGTCGATCACATCATCGTCAATCAGCGCCTGACCTTTGACCGCTTCCTGAACCACCGTCGACAATGCGTTGTCGATGGCTTTTTCCGCCACTTCGGTGGTGGGGTTAATGGTCGATTTCAAAATCGCAGAGAAATCTTCCAGTTCGTTGACGCCAGCCGCGCCGGCCTCTTGGACCTGTGCTTCTTCAGTCATAATGCACGCTCCCTAAATTCGTATTTCACCAAAGGCGGGGGTTCAGCTTTCGCTTTCTTCCTCGGCAGCCTTGGCAGCCGCTTCTGCGCGGGCTTGTTCAGCCATGACTTTGAGACGTTCCGGATCGTTCAGAAGCTCTTTGATCTGCTCCTGCGCTTTCGGCTTCGAGGTCATGTAAAGCAGCAAGTCAGCCAGCTGTTTGCGTGCTTCCAGCAATTCATTGAGCGCCGGAACCTGCCGGGCGATCTGAGCGGGCTCAAAATCTTCCATCGAGTCAAACCGCAGGTTCAGGCCCATTTTGCCTTCACCGCCATCCAGCTTGTTGTCGACCATGAAAGCCAGTCCAGGCTGGACCTTTTCCTTCATGTAACTGTCAAGCGTGGAGTTGGTCACTTTCTCGAATTCGCGCTGCTCTACGGGAGCTTTTTCTTTGCCCGGCGCATTGCCGGACAGGTCACTCATCATGCCCATGACGAACGGCAGTTCGACTTCCTTCTGAGCATCGATGGGATCAGTGTAAGAGATTTGCACGCGCGGCGGGCGGTTTCTGCGAATATGACCGGAACCTGTATCAGACGCCATATTAGCGCTCCTTCCCAAAAGATTTTCTAAATAAATATGAACGCATCAGACGTATTTAACTACCGACTGTCAAGCGCTCTTTCTTCAATATTTTGACCGAGGCTTCAGTATTCATCTTTTGGAATAAACTCACGCATAAGGGTCTCGAAATCCTTACCTATATAACCTCTCGCACGGGACAAAAGCAGCGGAACTGGAGACGATTTCTCAACCATGCGGAAGAATGTTTCCACAGCGGAAATTTGCGCCTTTGCCTCCTCTGGGTTGTTTACTTTGTAACTTCTCGATGAATTCGCCGCTATACCCGGGATTTCAATTTCCGCAGCATTCGAATCCCCGTCTCCGCTGGTATGAGATTCGCCTGTATCGCCCTCGGTTTTCTCCACCTGATCCGCCAGCGTACGTAGCTGGCCACGGGCCAGTTTGAAATCAAGAGCCGGGGTGAACTCTACCACCGCGCGATCCACGGCATTGGGCATCAGCTCCTCAAAGGCGTCGATCAGGGTTTTCCCGATCAGCAGCCGCGCCTGCGTGATCAACAGGACCGCAGCAGAGGAGGGTTCTTTCAGAGAAAAATACGACTCGACAGCGATCAGTCGCGCGCGGGCTTCGTCATGCGATTTCACCTCTGTCACGGGCTCTACCCAAACAGAAGCCCCTCCTGTTGGGGCGGCAACGCCCGGCATTTGCGGTGGGGTTTCCAACCCCGGAACCGCCTCATTTTCTGTGTCGGCATCTGCCTGTGCGTCACTGAGCTCCGGGCGCACCTCTGCCAGCAGAGACAGGATCGCATCCAATTCATCCTTCAGCGTCTTGACCTGCGGCGTGTGCGGCGTGTCGTGGCCCAAGCAGGACATCTCGATCCGCTCGACCGCCGCTTTGAACTGCGCCAGCAGGCCATGTACAGACTCCAGCGCATCTCCCATGCTGCCCAGCATTTTCAGAAGCGGATCCAGCATCAGGTCGTGTTCACCATCATGAGGTGTATAGCGCCCCTTGGCGACCAACACCTGCCGAAGGCTTGCGCCACTGCCGGCCAGATCCAGATAGCGCAGCGGCAGGATCATCGCGCCAATCTGCGACAGGTCATTCAACGCATCCAAGCGATCCCGTGGTCCGTCCGTCAATTGCGGATGGGCTTCGTTTGGCATGGCCTCCAAGAGGCCGGCGATGGCCTCAACACTCTCGACCGAGGTGCGCAGATCACCCGACAGGATCGCCCATTGCGTCCGCAAGACCAACAACCGGATGTCCCGGCTTCGTTTCAGCAACCCGTCAATCGCAGTTAGTTCATCCTTCAGCGTGACGGATTTGGGATCGAAAATGACGTCCGGCTGTTTATTGCCGCCAACCTCCATGCCCGGCCGAAAGAAATCATCGGCCTCTGGCAAGCGCCCGACGGAATCAAAGTAATAATCCCCATAAGCCGCGTCATCGATCTCAAACAGATCCTCCCCGGCCGGGGTCTGATTGTCCACGGGCTGTGAAATCCAATCCAAAGTCATCTTATTTTCCTATCGTTAGCCCTTGCGCACCGCATCGGAATACTGCCGAGAGAACGCGTTGATAAAAGCATCCAACATGCCGTTTTCCCCCTGCGCCGCGGTGGCCTCCCAGCGTTTCTTGAACTCCGCCCAGAACTTGCGGCCATTTCCCCCAACCAAACCTCCACCGACGGTTTCCTCGACCTCTTCGGGAGAGAGCCCCGCCAGCATTTCGGCCAGGGCTGGTTGCAGGGCCGCCACCACGGCAGCCTGATGGCTGCGAATGTCTTCCAGCGCATCACGGAAAGCGTCTGCGCCCGTCATATAGCCGTCTCTCGGGGCCAAAAACATGGCTTCAAAGGCTTGCTCTGCATCCGGCAAAAATTTCATAGGATTGTTGCCTGCAGCCAGCCGCATGGTGCGATCTTCACCGCTGATGAACAGCTTAACCGCCGCCCGGCTTTGCAACATCGCGATGATTTCCCCGGTCCCATCCCGCATGGTTTGCCCGAGGATCCGGCCCAGCTCCTCAGGTTGCAGCTGGACCTGTTCGGGGCCCTGAAGGCCGGCCCCCTGCAAGAACCCCCGCAGAAACGCGTCACCGTGTCCCTCTGCTTGCTGGGCCTGTACATGGGGAGCCGGCGCCACCGGTTGCGGCGTAGTGAATTCCGGCAGGCTGCTTGGCGTAAAAGGCGGTGGCATATGCGGATCATCGGCCACGCCGGGCATCGCCGGGGTTGACGCGGCGGGCATGTGCGGCGGCGCAACATCTGCGGGTGTTTGCGCGGTCCAGGCCTGCGGGCTTTGGACTGCAAGCGACGCTTCTGCGCTGCGTTGCTCAAAACTCGGCGGCACTGATAACTCGCTTGGGGAGGGGCTACCAGCCAAGCTGTTCAAATCCGGGCTCTGCGAAGCGCCCGCATTTGCAGGGGCGTGGGGCGGCACAGACAGCCCCGATGGCGCCGGCTCAACGGGGGGAGGCATGGGTGCACCGCCAAAATCGCCCCAGACATCATCAAAAGGATCCACGCCCCCCGACGGGGCTGAGGGGGCTTGCGCGGCGATGGGGGACGGCACAGTTGACGGTGGCGCAACCGGCATTTGCGGCGTTGCCGGAGCGGCGTGTTGTGCGGGTTCTGGCGCGACCAAGGGATGTTCGGCCAAATCGACCGCAATGACATAATGCCCGACGTTCAACCGGTCCCCTTGCTGCAAAACCCTTGGCTCAGACAGGCGATAGCGTTCGCCCTGCAAGAAGGTTCCATTGCTGGACAGATCATGCAGCACGTATGTTCCATATTCAAAAGCAATATCAAAATGATGCCCGGAAATATGCCGCGTTGCATCCGGCAAAACCCAATCCATTCCCGCCTTGCGCCCGACCTGCGCGCCTCTGCCCTCTAGGCACAATGAAACGGGCCCACCGTTTTCCAGCGTGGCAACATTTTCGATCCGCAGGGTCAAAATCGTCATGGTGGTTCAGACCGTCTCTCATCATCTTTGATCGCGCCACATTCTCGGCCTCGGACGCAAAAGGCCTGAGGCTCAGCGGCCCCGGAACAGCGAGGTGGCAGCGTCCAGAATGCGCGCCATATTAACCGACCGCTGCTCTGCTCCGCCGCGAGCAAGGGTCGTCAGCAAAGCAGCATTGACCGCGCTTGCTGTGCGCCAGACTGGCGGGCGACTGGGGTCGTTCGGCGCCATTATTCCACCGGACCATCCAACGGCCAAACCGATGTAGACAATCGGGGACCGGCGCGGGGCAAACAATGCCAGTTGCAGCGCGCGCCAGCGGGTCTCATTGCCCGGGTAGTCCATCCACTGCCCAATCGCTATTAACAGCTCAGCATCTTCCGGGCCTGGCTCCGGCAGGGTGGTACGCACCGCTTGCATCGCCCAGTGAATGGCACTGCGTGCTTCAGCCGAAAACGCGGCAAATGTGATCGCATCCTCAGGCGTTGTGGACCCCTTAAGGCGCTGAAAGTAATAAAAGTTATCTTCCTCTACACTCGGCCTATGCTTGGTGAAAGCCGCAACTTCCGGCACCGCCGCATAAAGCTGAGCCGGACTGTCATAACGCATGCTCCGCATGGGCGGCACCGTCAGATCATTGTTGAAATTTCCAGATTGCCCGATCATTTCCACCCTTCCTTCAAGCTGCTGCGACTGTCACCTCGCACTGGCCGATCCCCCGCCATCATAGTCTGCCAACCGCCGCCCGCGCGGCCGTCAACACCGGGTTCATCAGCAGGCCAAACACAAACTGCAAAAAGCGCGACGTCAGGTCGCCCGCCGCAATCATGCCCGCCATGGCCGCCCGGCCGACCAGCCGCAATGCGATCTTGACCCAGCGGAAAACGCTTTGCCCAACGCGGCTCGCTAGGATTGCGGAATTTTGCACCGCCGTCGCCAGTCGATCCAAAACCGTGACACCAACGCCAAGCCCGATGCCAATAACATTCAAAGCCCCCATGATCGTCTCGAGCGCCTTGCCCAGGAAGTAGTAGCCCATGGAGGAAAACAGACCCGTCGACCGCGCCGCCATATCCAGCCAGTACTCCGGATCCGATCGGTTCGGGAGCGCGATCTGTGGCGGCCAGCCGCTCTGCGGCATGTTGGGAACATAGCACCCGGCCATCGAGTGAGCAGACGACGAAATGCTGTTAAAACCAGCATTAATTCCGGTTGATCCCAGACCAAGATGCGTAAACGGCAAAAGCGGTATCATCGGCACAGGGTCCGACAGGGAATATACGCGGCGAATATTTGTCTCGGGCAGGAAACTGCGCAGGTTTGACGTCAGACCCAGGCTCCCGACACGCGGCGCGCCAAAGGTGTAAAGGTAACAAGGCAAACGGTGCCGGACGGCAAATTCACTTGCACCCAAAGTTGCCAGAGCCCCGCCCAGAGAGTGACCGACGAAATGTATCTTCTGCGGACGCGCCCGCCGGATAACCTCCCGCAGCTCATCTGCATAGCTGCGATAGACCCGGTTAAATCCCGCATGGACGAGACTGCCATCAGGTCCTTTGTCGAAACCAATATTGATATTTGAAAGCCAGTCACTGCCCGAGGTAAATATTGTACCGCGCGTGACCACGATCAATTCACGGTTCGACGCCAGCCCACGATCCAGCACCAGACCGAAACCTGTGCGTTCTTTGACAAACGCGCCGGACTCTCCCATGAGCCCTGCGCGCGGTGCTACCGCCTCGACCTCGCCAACGCCGATCCCCTGTTCGATATTGCGTTCAGCGATCGTTGCCGCGTCACCACCATCGCGGGCCGAATAGATATTGTAGACCCCTTCGGCCAGTTTTGCGGCTTCCTTGCCGGACAGCAATGTCATTTCGCCCTCGCAGACTTAAACAATTGAAAAAATTTAAAAAATAAAATCGTCACTCAATCAGAGTGCAGGTTCCCCATCCAACATCACCCTTGCCGGGCGTGACGCCGATCCGGCAGCGCATGTTAAAATCCTTGCCGCCAGTTTCCGCATTGCGCCCATAGCCCCGGCTGTGCACATCCAAAAACTCAAAGCGCCCTGTATCCAGGTCGGCAGAAAAAACCTGCCGAACCGCTTTTTCCCCCGGCAGCCAGCTCAGCAGACTCTGTTTTGGGTGCACCGCCGCAAAGGCAAAGCGCCCTTCGGCATCCGTTTTCGCAGTGTCGCGCCCGCTCTTGCCGCCTGCGAACCATTCACGGGTGATCGAAACGCCACCCGCCGGCCCGCCATCGGCAGTCACCAACTGTCCGGTCATCGGCGAACAGATAAATTCTTCGCTCTTTGCCATCATGGTCCCAATCAAAACGAGGCCCACGGCCAGTAGTATTGCCGCAACTCTGGGGAATGCCCCCTTTGGTTCGATTATATCAGACATTTTGTCGTCGCATTCCAGTCAATTGATCAAGACAGGGTGGTTTCAGGCAATTCATCTAGGGGTAGCAAGAGCTCCGCGTCGAATTTCAATTCACGCCTATTGCAAAACTTGAAATGTAGTCATGGCAAAAACCGCATCCTGAAGAATATCTCCGCTCAGGCTGGAAAACACATCTTGTGCTGTTTTCCCCATTTCCGCTTCCAAATCGAAGCCTTCGTTTTCATGCCCCAGAACAAAGAACATCTGACGGGTATTTCGCAAGGCCCCAGCGCGCGCCACAGGCGCGTCAATCACAACAGCATCCCCTTCTAATGTGGCAAAGCGCGAAAGGTCCTGCACGACGCCATTGTCATCAACCAACAACAGCGCCAGATTGAGCCCTCCTGCCCCAATCACCCGCGCCCGAAGCCGATCTCCGCTGTTGAGGGTTCGCTGCTCCAGCGCCAGTCCCAATCGGCTCGCTGGATAGGCCGCACTTTGGCGCAGGGCATCCAACGCGGCGCATTGGCGCAGATCGATGATCTCGAGGTTCCGCTGAACAGCGCTGTCTACCCGGGCCACCACACGATCCGCCGCTGCGTTTAGGACGATGTCATCGGTGCCGACCATCGACAGGCCAAGCCCGGCGCTTTGACTGCGGCGCGGCAACAAAAGGCTGCATTGCGGCTGCGGCACCGCACGGATCTGTCGGATCAGCTGCCCCAGCCCGCGCATCTGACCGCTAGGTGTGGCAATCCGCTGGGCCGTGCGCTGCGGAGGCGTCTCTGTGGCGGCGTCAAATTCAGGTCCGACGCCCACTACCTCTGGCTCTGGCTCTGGCTCGCCAGAGGTAGGCCCGCTTTCCTCAGACTGGCCAACCTCTTGCGGAGACAACAGCGCCACCTCTTCCGCCTCTTGCCCCCCTAAAGGTTCAAGTGTTTCGGCCAAGTTATCAGAAGGGAGGCTCACCTCATCCGGCGTCAGACTCAAGGCCGTGTCAAACCCACCAGCACCCTCCCCTTCCAACGGAGAGTCTTCAGCGAGGTCAAATTCATTATCTTCGACGGCAAAGCTGTCTTCGAAGTCGGTGTGGATTTCAGGTGTGCTTTCCGCCGTATCGAGCGCTTCAACTGCCAGTACATCAGCAGGCACGGGTTCTGTGGGCAGCGACTCTTCCGGGGCGAGAACGTCGGCCAGACTGTGCGCGATGTCCTCGGGCATGTCCTCATCGGTTAAGGACTCGGCAACCGTTGCTTCAGGCACGACTGCAGCAGGTTCTTGCAGCGCTTCTTCTTCAGTGGTTTCGCCCAAAACCTCTGGGATTTCCGCAGGCAGGTCCACATTCTCCGGCAGGCGATCTGCCAATTCTTCGGGCTCCAGCCCCGTCACTGCGTCTTCCGGGGCAAGCGCTTCAAGATCAGGGGTTTCCGAAGGACTCTCTTCGCCGCCCAATGGGGCAAGATCATCCTCGGGCGATGTGGTTTCAGCCAGATCATTCTCTGGTTCCAGAACCTGCACGGCGTCCAGCACGTCAATGCTGACGAGGGCAAATTCCTCTTCGAGTGTCGAAATCGCCTCCGAACGCGGCAGGAAGGGCACCGCACTGGACAACAGCAATGCACCAAGCCCCAAATGCGCCAGGACTGACGCCCCCATGGACAGCCGCCAAGAACGCGGGCTCGGATTTTCAAAGGGCAGAAAGCTCAAAGCCCCGCCCCCTCAGCAGCAATATTGGCCCCATCCCCTGCGCGGTGCACTGTCACAAGACGCAGCTCAACCGCGATCAGTCTCTCGGCTTCCAGCGTCTCCAATAAGGTTATTGCCCGTGTGTCTCGGTCCGCAAGAACGTGCAGCACTGGGGTATCCACAGTCGCCGCCGCAAGGCTTCCCACAGGAATTTGCGCCCCATCCAGAACCATGCTGCCATCTGCACCGATTTCCAACAGAGGCGAAGGCAGCTGTTCCAACGACAGTTTGGCCGTTTCCGGCAAGGCCACCGCCACGTCACGGGATGCCAGAATGGTGCCGCTGGCAATGAAGAAAAAGATCAGCAGGAGAACGATATTGACCATTGCGAGGGACGAGTCGATCTGGGTTCGGTCGCGACGGTCATCTTCGAACCATCCAGTCAGCCGGGCGTTGCGTTTCACAGGTCACCCCCGATCCGCTTCAGCTCAACCTTTTCGATCTCGCTGCCCCGCAGCGCAGCCATTGCGGAGGCCACATCCTGCACCCGCGCCGTCGGGCCAACCACCAGCTGGACATGCACATTCGCTCCGCGAGCTGCGATGATCTCGGACAAATCCTGAAGCTGCGCGCGCTGATATACGCTGCCGCCAAAACGGATTAACCCGTCTTCCAGTTCCCAAATCACCAGGCCGGCAGGCGCTGCAGGTGCCCCGTCGCCCGAACCGCTGCCCCCATCCGCCGCAACCTCGGCGGCCTTATTCGTGGCAGAGCCAATGGTCAGCATGGAGTAAGGTGTCAGACTGGTGGTCAGCATAAAGAACGTCAGCAGCTGAAACATCGCGTCAGCCAAAGGCGTCAACGCGACCCGGTAGGACCGCTTGCGGGGGGGCAACGGCAGGTTCAATCGGCTCATGTCGATGCCCTCAGGCTGCGAGGTTGCTCGGCCCGACACGCCCATGAATGGCAGCCGACACAAGTGCCTCCATCACCGTGCGTTCGCGATCGATCCGGCTCTCCAGCCAGGTCGCAATGAAGAACGCCAACAGCGCAATGCTCAGGCCCGCCGCCGTTGTTGTCAGCGCCACATAGATGCCACCGGCAAGTGCTGATGGATCGACTGTGCCTTCGGTCACCGCCAAAACAGAAAACGCATCGATCATGCCAACCACGGTGCCCAGCAATCCCAGCATTGGCGCCGCCTGTACGACCATGTCCAACGACCGCATGCGTTCGCTCAGGCGCGCCAATTCGATCAGAACGGTCTGACGGCTCAGCTCTTCTGCATAAGAAGGATCATTGGGACGGGCCTGCAGACCCGAAAACACAGCATGCAACACCCGCGACAGAACCAGCTTACGCTGTCCGGCCCGCTTGATCGCATCATCAACGCGACCACTTAGCCAGGCATCAAGGATACGCTCGGCCTCCTCACGTCCACCAAGCCCGGCGCGCGAGAACTGAAGCAATTTGAAAATACCCGTACCAAGTGCAAAAACAGAAAGCCCGGCAAGGGTCAGATAAACCAAATAAGATGCAATCCCGAGGATTGTCAGGTCGGCAAATAATGTCACGTTCATTTAAATTTCTCAAAAAAGGTCAGAGCGCCATTTCAATCTCTGCCTCGAGCGAATTAACCTCGAGCCATTCGTTGCAGATGTCGCTGGCCGCCTCGCCATCCGTCGGCAGACAGCGATGAACATCATTAATCACAACTTTTGAAATTTCACCGCAAGGCTTCTTCAATGTATAAGAAGCAAATTTACTGTCATTGATACGCATCGCCCCCAAAGGCAGCGACAGCATCGTATTGAATTGGCTCGCAGAATCCACAACCGCCAGCTTGAAGGAGATCTCCTTCAAGCCAGTGCCAAGCCTGTTGTGTGCGAAAATTACAATCTCGCAAGCCCCCGTATCAGAGGTGTTTTTTTCCGTCGCCTTATTCAATTCAATCAAAAACGCAGGATCCGCCATCGCTGGACCAACCGCAACGACAGAAAAACACGTAAATGCAAATAATTGAAATAGACGGCGAAACATGTCGCCCCTCCAATACGCAAAAAAATCAGTTGTCTTAATTAGCGTTTGGAGCAGGGCGCAAGTCAACCCCAAATTCGCCTATCGGTAGACCCCAACTTGTGCGCCAAGCTCATGACTGGGACGCGCTTCCCGCCACAGCCAAAGGCCCCGCTCTTTCGACGCGAGCACCCGCTCCTCCGCCTGCTTTGGCCGCGTGTTGCTCTGGAACACATAATACGGCAACTGAAATCGCTGCGCGACATGGGTATCTGGCGCACGCTCGTTGACAGCCGGATCAGTGGCGGCCTGTTGCGCACGCGGGGTCGGCACTGCGCGCGGCCGCATACGGATCTGCTGCGACTTGGGCTCAGAGGCCGCATGAACATTCGACGCGCTTTGCGTGTCTTCTTGGGGGTATCGGGGCCGCAGCTTCGGACGCGGCGTAGGTTCCGCAAGCACCGGTTTCGATTGTCGCCCGGTAGTCTCTGCGGGTGTCGCAGCTGTTGAAACAAGCGTAGTTGGCTGCACATGAACAATCGGCGCTGTCATTTCCGGCAGACTTGCCACCTGCCCATCCACCGAGCGGAGTGGCCCGGAGGCCACCGGGACCATCGTTTCGGATAGCACCTCCACTTGATGTACAGAACCCGGTTCCAGGTCCGCCATTATCAGCTGGCTGTTCACTTCAGAGAGAAGAACACCGCCCATGCTGGTCAGCGCAATCAAGCAGGTAGATAGGGCAAGAATCTTTTTCATGCCAGCACCCTAGGTCATGGATTCCCGCGCCGCAACCATAGGTCGATCGATGTGATGCCCATAAACCACAAGGCTTCCTTGTCGGCCTATTCTCAGCATCTTGCGCCATGCCACAAACCGCTTCCTCCCCTGCTAGGGTCAGGACCCATTTACTGATTGAGATTGTCGCCCTGTTATGATTCACGCTCGCCAGATGCGGGGGTACATGATGAGCAATTTGTATTGGCTGACTGAAACGCAGATGCAGCGTCTCCGGCCTTACTTTCCAAAGAGCCGAGGTCGTGCTCGTGTGGATGACAGGCGTGTTCTGAGCGGCATTATCTTAATCATGGACGTTGAACCGCCCCGGTTTTACCGGAGACTGTTGAGACCGTATTGGACCTGTCACGGTTTGATGCCGCTCCTTTGATAGCATTTATTGCAACAAAGGAGACGAACTATGGGATTGAAACGGACGGATGAGTTCCGGGCTGACGCGGTGCGGATCGCGCTCACGAGTGGGCTGACACGCAAACAAGTGGCCTCAGATTTGGGTGTTGGCTTATCGACATTGAACAAATGGGTCACCGCGCATCGGGACACCGATGTGGTGTCCCACAAAGATCTGGATCTTGCTCGTGAGAATGAACGGCTTCGACGCGAGAACCGCATTCTTAAGGAGGAGAGGGATATTCTAAAAAAGGCCACAGCCTTCTTCGCGAGCCAAAAGCCATGAGGTTTCGGTTCATCGAAGAGCATGGCTGCGATTACCCGACCAACCGGCTTTGCCAGGTACTGGATGTCAGCGAGCGAGGCTTACGTTCCTATCGCAGCCGCCCGGCCAGCCAACGGCAGC
>NZ_CYSD01000026.1 GCF_001458415.1 Tritonibacter multivorans
CACGGATCGCGGGTCGCAATACTGTTCACATGACTATCAGAAGATCCTGCGCCAGCACGGGTTCCACGTATCGATGAGCGGCAAGGGTAATTGCTATGACAACTCGGCCGTTGAGACGTTCTTGAAAACGATCAAAGCTGAGCTGATTTGGAGACGGTCATGGCAGACGCGCAGAGAAGCCGAGGTAGCCATCTTCAAGTACATCAACGGCTTCTACAATCCGCGCCGCCGACACTTAGCATTGGGCTGGAAAAGCCCGGTCGCCTTCGAAAGGAAAGTGGCTTAAACGAGCACTTGGGGCGGCATTAAACCGTGACAGGTCCACTTGGGGCCTGTCCATTGGTTTGTTTGGTCCCGCGCGAACGTCGGGCGGTTGATTTCCTTTAGATAACATTACATTGGCGAAATCTGCGCGCGAAGGCTCGTTTGGGGTATCGCCGGGCGGTGAGTGAACTTTGCGGCGCGCGCACCGGTTCTTCCCACTTTTCCCACTCGTTGGGTTTTCGCGCCGTGTCTAAGTTCTTGCTATCGGCTTGGCCAAGACGATTTGGGAACCCTAAAGAGCGAAGCGCTCGAAGCAAAAGGAAGTAACTTATGTCACGAAAAGACGACATGGATAACCGTTCCAACCAGCTCAACCCTAATCACGATGCCTACTGGGATAGCCGGGGCTATGATGGTCGCCCCGATGATTGGGAGGAAGCACAGGATGGGTGTTATTCTTCCCCTGACGACTAATCCAAGTTCACATATGTGCAGGCTCGTGGCTTTTACGGGCCTGCAATTCTTGGTTCAGCTGGTCGAAAATGATAAAATGGGGCGTTTGCTCCGCACTTAATGGTGAGCTTAAGCTTTCTGTCAGGTGCCGATAAGATCGCGCGGTATACTGTGCAAGGATAACCGGGATTGAATGATCTCTGTCCTGCTCGAAAGCACGCATTGCTGAGGCTGTTTTTTCAAAGGTTGGAATATCGGATCCTGCGAAGTATTTGTGAGCTTCTCTAACTTGCGACGTGCTTGCACCAAAAGCTTCTTTGATGAATGCACTTTTGGTGTCCAATTCCGAGAAATCCTGGACTTTGGAAAGCAACCGCGTCACGGCGGATTGCGGAGAGAACTCATTCTGGCTGTCCACAAAGAATGTATCGCGGCTAATTTCCAATACTTTGAATAGGTCGTCGGACACAGGGTAATGCCTGTCTAAATTCTCTCCCCAAAATACCCATAGCAGGATCAATCCGTACGTGATTTGCAATGCGTCGGTTAGGTCTTCGGGGACCTCGTTTGTGCCCCTCAAGCGCAGCGTCAGCTCGTTGAAAAGGGGCGCCCAATTTGGATCGGTGTTTCCTTCAATTAGCCGAAGCAGGGCAGTCGGGCCTTCTTTCTCGATGTCCTTCGTCAAGGTGATAGATTTGAGTTGCAGCTCAATAAGTGTTTCGACGGTCCTAGGTGGAACGCTGGCGGGGAAACAATCTTTTAAAGAGCTGCGCGCTTCCTCCAGAGGCAGTTGTCTAGGCTGTTTCGAAAAAATAACAGAAATCAGCTCGGGTAGCAGTCGCTTGATTTCGTCGTCAACATCAACACCTCTTTCAGATGCGTGTTCTAGGTATGCATTCAGCAGCCGCTCGAGCCCTTTGCGGGAGAGGTCTTTTCCGGCAATGAATTTTCGCAGAGCCTTGTGAGAGGTGGTCCTGGACATTCGACCAGTTTGCCGCCGTGCTAAGCTATAGCATTGGTTTCATTTCAGGCGGCAAGCTTCAGGTCCGGAGATCGTCTATCATAGGCCTCGTCCGGCGTCATGATCCCATGTGATGAGTGCGGGCGTCTTTCGTTGTAGTAAGTGATCCAGTTTCCGATCCCGTCGCGGGCTTCGGAGCCGGTTTCGAAAGCGTTCAGGTAGACGCATTCGTATTTGAGGGATCGCCAG
>NZ_CYSD01000027.1 GCF_001458415.1 Tritonibacter multivorans
GCCACATCCACCGTCCCGGCCGTGGCCGCGAGGGTGTCAAAGCCCAAGGTCGCGCCCGCGGCCACTGTCACATCACCGCTGTTGGCCAGCGTGGTGATGCCATTCAATGTGCCGGAGTTCACCGCCAGCGTGCCGCTGTTTTCCAGCGCATCATTGCCCACCGCCACGGTCTGGGTCGTGCCCCCCGCACCGGCGTTGATGGTCAGCGTGCCCGCGTTCAGAATGTCCTCGGCCCCGGCGCTGTTGTCATCGCTGTCGGCGTTCAGCGTGCCATCGCCCGCAAAGGTGATCTGGCCGCCCGCCGTATTGTTGATCTCGCCCGCATCCACCAGCGCGCCGCCGTCGCCAATGGAGACGGTGCCGCTGTTGCTGAGCGCATTGACGCTGAGGCTCTGATCTTCTGCCAGGGTCAGCGTGCCGCCGCTGACCGTCACATCGCCGCTGACCACGGAGGTGCCATCTACGGTGGTGGAGCCCGCGGTCTGGTTGAGTGTGCCGGTGACATCGCCCGCGAGGGTCAGCGTGCCGCTGTTGCTCAGGGTCTGATCGCCCAGAACGTCTGCGTCAATATCCAGCGTGCCCGCATTGGTGAGCCCCGCGCCCAGGGTCAGGGTCTCGTCCACATCAAAGCTGCCGCCGGTGATCTGCACCGCGCCGGTGATGCTGCTGGTGCCGTCGATGGTGGTGGTGCCTGCGGTCTGGGTCAGGTCCCCGCTGAGCGTGCCGCTCAGGTCCAGGGCACCGCTGCCAGAGAGGTCGAGATCCCCCGCCAGCGTGCCTGCCACATCCACCGTCCCGGCCGTGGCCGCGAGGGTGTCAAAGCCTAAGGTCGCGCCCGCGGCCACCGTCACATCACCGCTGTTGGTCAGCGTGGCGCCGCTGCCGTCAATCGCCGCCCCGGTGTTCACGGTCAGCGTGCCCGCGTTGGCCACATCGCCCACCGTCAATGTGGTGTTATCCGCGACCACAAGCGCGCCGTGATTGGTGACATCGGCGGTGGCATCGGCGAGCCCGACCGTGATGTCACTGCCAATGGTCAGCGTATTGCCGGAGGTGACGGTCAGATTGGAGCTTTGGTCACTGTCCAGCGTGACATCGGTGGCCACGGTCAGGCTGGCGGTGTCAAAGACCACAGTGCCGAGGGTCGCAAAGCCGGTGCCAAAGGTGATCTCATCCGAGGCAATGGTCAGCACGCCGCCGCCCGCATTGATCGCGCCATTGCTGGTCCAGGCGCCGCCGGATTGGGTCAGGGTAAAGCTGCCATCAGCGCTGTTGGTGATGTCACCCGTCTGGGTGATCGCGCCGGTGATGGTGACATTGGCCCCAAGATCCGTGGTGCCGGTGAGGGTCAGGTCGCCGGTCACATCCGCGTTCAGATGGAGCGTGGCAGCTGCGGCGATATCCATATCTGCGGTGGTTGCAGCATCGATGGTGAGGGTTCCGCCCGCGATGTCAAACCCGCCGGAGACCGCGCTGGTGCCATCCACGGTGGTGGAGCCTGCGGTCTGGCTGACTGTGCCGGTGACATCGCCCGCGAGGGTCAGCGTGCCGCTGTTGCTCAGGGTCTGATCGCCCAGAACGTCCGCGTCGATATCCAGCGTGCCCGCATTGGCGAGCCCCGCGCCCAGGGTCAGCTCATGATCAATGTCAAAGCTGCCGCCGGTGACCTGCACCAGTCCCGAGACCGTGCTACTGCCGGTGGTGACAGCCGTGCCCGCCGTGGTGACGGTGCCGGTGACGCTGTCTTCCAGATTGAGCGTCGCCCCTGCGGCG
Organism: Tritonibacter multivorans; assembly: GCF_001458415.1. Taxonomy (GTDB): domain Bacteria; phylum Pseudomonadota; class Alphaproteobacteria; order Rhodobacterales; family Rhodobacteraceae; genus Epibacterium; species Epibacterium multivorans. The sequence goes on from NZ_CYSD01000027.1 coordinate 1,774, forward strand.
ATGTCGATATCTGCGGTGGTTGCGGCGCTGATGGTGAGGGTTCCGCCCTCGATGTCAAACCCGCCCGAGACCGCGCTGGTGCCATCCACGGTGGTGGAGCCTGCGGTCTGGCTGACTGTGCCGGTGACATCGCCCGCGAGGGTCAGCGTGCCGTTGTTGCTCAGGGTCTGATCGCCTAGAACATCCGCGTCGATATCCAGCGTGCCTGCGTTTTCAAAACTCGACGTGATGGTAAAGGTGTCTGTGAGAGCCAGAGTGGCGCCGCCATCGATGCTTGCGTTCCCCGTGGTGGCCACATCCAACGTCAAACTGCCGGCTTCGGCATTGATTGTCCCCGTCACCAGGAGCGTATCATCGCCTGTCTGGCCCGTTATCGTCAGCGATGAAGCGGTGTTGTTCAGGTCGCCCGCAGAAATTTGACCGCCATGATCAATAGTGATGGTTGCGCCGTCCGCGGCTGCATCGAAAATTGCGGTGTCGCCAAGGACGAACGCTGTGGCACCAAGAGCGTCCCAATTGTTTTCGATTAAGTCCCACGTGGTGTTGGCAGTGCCTGTCCAAGTGAGATCATCAGCCAAGGCTGTTGACGGCACAATGAAAGAGGACGCCACAATGCTAGTGCCGGCGGAGAGAACAAAGACCAGTTCGGTTGCGCGTCCAAATCGGCAGTGGCGACGAAGGCTTTTTTGACGGATACCACGTTGCCGCACAACAGTCTTGGACTCTTCCATAAGACATGACCTCAAAATTCTTGGCGCGCCATATCCTCGTGGGACGCTGGCAGCGAGAAATAATTTAAACAAAACAGCCCCGTGAAAAAGCGGAGCTCTTTAAAATCAAAGCGTGGTAAAAAATATTGCAGCAGTCGAATTGAGTAATTCTCTGGCTTTCGAATATTCTATAATTGAAAAAACGAAAACTATGAGCTCAATTCCCGACTGTCCGCTTTCATTCCCAACCTTCAATTCACCCAATCGGCAATTGCTGTGGTGCAGAATTGATTCGTCAACCGACTTTTGGTGTGGGGCGAGATCCTGTCAGGTTTGTGCGTCAATTTGCGATTAATTTGTCACAACCCAAGCGTTAAAACTGCTGTGAGAAGGTGGCTGCGGATTGTGTACTTGTCGTAAGTCAGGCGTTCATGTTGACTGCCGCCGATTTCCTTGAGGCACATTATGATTTCAAAAAACTTCTTTTACGCGGCGTTCTGCGTTCTTGTGGTCGCGGCCCCTGTCTCGGCACAGCAAAAGCTGGAAAACGGTACATCGTTTAAAGACTGGCGGCTGGCGTGCCGGGCGACGGAAGGCGGGGCGCAATTTTGTACGCTTATTCAACAGCTGACTGCGCGCGACAGCGGCAAATTCCTGGCCGAGGTGGGCCTGCAACCGGCTGAAATCGAGGGTAAGAAAGGGTTGGTTATGGCGCTTTCCACGCCGACGGATATGGCACTGACGATGAACCCCGGATACCGGCTGTCTTACGAGACGGATGTTCTTCCAATGCAGTGGCGCACCTGTAGTGCAACGGCTTGTTTGGCCTCGCGCTTGCTGCAACCGGAAGAGGTGTCTCGGCTCAAGAGAGGGCACAAGATCCTTCTGGGATACCAGCCCGCCAAAGCAACCGAGAGCACGCTGTTTGAGGTGTCGCTGTCCGGTGTAACCGCAGGTCTCGCCGCAATAGGTCGCTAGAAGACAATCTGAACGCGATTCACAGGTGCCCAAAGGTGAGATCTGAGGGGGTAGCGATCAGTTTTGGAGACGGATTCTGGCGCGGTGTGATGGTCAGAGTCTCGGAGAGTTTCTCAAAGGCGCGGCGGTGGACGGCTCAGCGTTCTATGTCGGCGGCTTGCGGAGCGGTCCCGCGCTGTGCCGCATAAGCTTGCCGATCGCCCTGCAGCGCGGGACGACACTGGGCTGCCCATCGTGGTCGCCGTTAAAGCGGGCAAAGTCAAAATCCAACCCGTCCCGCGAGGCGTCGAACAGCCTTTGCGGGGCACCGGGATCGATATCGACAGAGGCTTTTGGATTTTGAGTTTGGTGACTTTGAGCGTCATGCCAGCCTGAATAACTTCGATCGATCCGCCGGGGGGACTGTCCGTTGAAATCGGTTGAGCGCACCGCGCCCGTTTGCATCCGTGCGACGGCCTTCTAGGACTTGAAGTGTTCCTCTTCGGCGACAGGGTCGCGGTCGACGCCCAAAAAGGCGAGTGGTGCCGGACACCTCTTCTTGGCCATCCATGCGAGGCAGCGCGAATGCATCCTTGCCAAGCTGCGTTTTAAGCACTCCGTGACGGTCCGGTTGCTGGAACTGTAGGTTGATAAAGGGGTCTCCCGGCAGAAGTCCGGGTTAATTAAATTGAATAGAGGAACGCAGAGATAAGGCACAGGCTGCGCGCACAGCAACACTGACATCTCTGGCGTCAATTCCGTCTTAACCGGCTCAATTGTGCGATGCTGCTGCGGTTGCCGTATCGGTTTTCTCAGGCCTCTGCCGTGGCTCGGCTGAGGGTTTCCAGTCTTCGCCAGATGAGCTTGGCGCGGTCCAATGCGGTGAGGCGCTGCTGGGGATCAAGCTGGTGTTCCAGAGCCTCGAAGGACAGGCCGATTGCTTCTGCCAAGAGATGGCAGCGGACAAAATCAAAGGCTGCTTGTTCTACCAGATACCCTTTCTCGCGTCCGCGGGTGTAAAGCGCACGCAGGCGGGCGGTGCCCTCGCTCGGCAGGAGCTCTGGATGGTCATCCTTGAGGGCCTGTTTCAAACGCAGGATGAAGTCGATCTGGCGCTGCGTCCTGAGGGCGTCCATGTCTGTCGGGGACATTTGCATGGACGGTTTCAGGGTGCGCAACGCAGGTTCAGGGGTCATCCACATGGCTCCCGCGCGGGCTGGAAACAGCACCGCATCAATCGCAGTGCCACACCAGGGAGCAAGAAAAACTGAACCCGGATCATGCGCGCGGGCGCGGATCAATGCGGCGTTCTCAGGCTCCCAGAACCGGTAGAACAGCCATGTTCCGGACTTGTCGCGGATTTTTGTGAACCGTCGCAGGTGTTTCCACAACGCGTCAAATGAAAGCGCGCTGCGCAGAAAAATCGCCGGGCGTTTTGGCCACATATGCGCAGAGGTCATCGTGGCATCGAATTCCGGGATCTCTGTAAACAGGCGGCGGGTAAAGTCGTTGTCTTGTTCAAGTTCGACAAGATAAGGGGCAACATTGGCGAGGGACTGGGCCGCGGTGTCTTTGAACAGGCAGCGCCAAGTCAGGTCTGAGTCCTCGATCTCGCTGTGGCCAAACTGGAGTTTCGCCGCATCCAGCAAAGCAAAACACCGCGAGTGTGCGGTGGGAGTATCAGCCCTTTCCAGCGCTCCGAACAGTAGATCCTGGAGCGCATCGGGGCTTGTTTTTAGTGGCAGCACTCCGGGCTGGCCATCCAGCGGTGCAATCTGCCCGAGGTCGCGGCAGCTCAGAAGCGGAACGCGCGGCGCGGCCTCGGTCTGGTGCGGGTCCGCCTGATAGAGCTGCAGCGGCTGCTGTGGTGACACGCTGCGGGCCAGTGCACCGTTTCGATGGCTCAAGGCCGCGCGCAGATCCGACATATCCCGAAGGGTGTAGCCATAGGCAGGCAAGTCACGCTGGATGATCGCATATGCCGTTTCAAGACCGTCCGCCCAGACTACAATCCGAAGCTGATGGTCTGGCTGTCCCGGCGCGGTCGGGCGGACAGTGCAAAGAGCGGTCCAGGCTTCGAAATGGGTCATGGGCTGTTGAGATGTCCGGTCCAGATGTGCGCGCAGGCGGGGCGCCAGATCAGGGTTTTACTTTGGCGGTAGGGGAGGCGGAAACAATCTGGCCTCGGTAGGGGCCGCATTGCACAGCTGCCCCCAGATAGGCGATCCCCATGCCATTGTCGTCGGATTGGCTGGACCCTTCAACAATCACAGCGCCGCAGCCGCAGCTGTCCCCGATCCGCGCAACCGGGCGGCCGTCAGCTAGGCTCTGACCGCCAGAAACAATGGTTGAGGGCGCGTGTTTGGGGTTGCCGCAAATAATCTTGTCGCCGACGCGGGCTACTGGTTTCATGATGAATTCCTTAAGAAAAAGTCTTTGTGCCTATTCGTCCTTGGCCTTGGGGCATTCTTCAGCCAAGGGCAGCGCTTCATTGGCCGCAAGGCTGAGTGTTGGCACTTGCGCGGATCCCGATCCGCCCATGCTGACATTGCCTTTTAGGTTGATACTGGGTGCTTCCAGCGTGATGCCTGAGCCATCAATGGTGATCTTGCCGCCGGGCCCAGCGATTTCAAATTTTGACCCGGCCATAAGCTTGTGAACCTGCCCCGCATTCGTGGTGATGGTTGCGCCCACATCCAGCTTCATCTTTCCGGCGATCTGGCCTTGATAGTGGCCGCCAATGGTTTCCATATGGTCGGCGACAACATCTTGCTTCAGGATATTTCCCACAGTGTGCAGGTGATCTTTGCCGTAGGTCTCGTGCTGGTTGCGCCCGACCTTGTAAAACATGTCGTGGCCCACGGTTTCGCGGTGATCATTGCCAACAGAGATAGTCTTATTGTGGCCAATGCTTTCGCTTTGGTCATTGGCAACGGCTTTGCTTCGGTCGTGCCCAATGCTGTGGCTTTCGTCATTTTGAATGACGGTATTGTGGTCTTTCTGCGCATGCATGAAGACCTCTTCCCGGCCGCTTTGGTCTTCAAAGCGCAGCTCGTTGAAGCCGCCACCCTGATGGCTGTCGGTTCTGAATGTTGAAACTGTCTTGTTGGCGGGCAACGGATAGGGCACCGTGTTGTGTCCATTGTAGACACAGCCGGTGACCAGCGGTTTGTCCGGATCCCCATCGAGATATTCGACCACAACCTCCATGCCGATGCGGGGAATGACCATGCCGCCCCAGCCACGCCCGGCCCAATTTTGGCTAACCCGGCACCGCATGGAATAAGCGGCGCTGAGATCCCAGTGAAACTGGACTAGAATACGGCCATATTCATCGACGTCGATTTCCCCTTCGCCGACCACCACCGCGGTTTGCGGCCCGCGCATTATGACCGGCGGCGTGCGGCGGGCAGGGCGCATGGGGCCGCTGGCCGGAGTGAGCACAAAGCGCCCCTCGTAGGCGTCTTCTTCAGTGGTTTCCGCGGTGGAGGCATAGGCCTGAGCCCGCAGGACATGATCCGCGCGCAAACACAGAAAGCGTTCGCCGGTGGCGTTTGGCAGCGTGTCGCCCACCGGGGTCACGCAAAGCCCTGCCCCAAGGTTGATCACATCCCCTTGCGCCTCAATGCGGGAGATGCCGCCGCTTTCTTCCTCAATCCGCCGCCCCACCACGGTTTCGCCCGCGCCCTGGCTGAGATAATCACCGGGATAATCAAAGCTTTCGATCTGCCCATGGGCAAAGGCAGCAGTGCCTTCGCGCTCCACCTCTTGGATGGCATGGGGTGTTTTGAAGTTGTAATCGGTCAACCGCACCGCCCCGGTCTGCATACGCGCGCCGTTGGCCCAGGCTTTGAAATGTTCTTCTTCAGTGACATGATAGCGGTCGACCCCGAAAAAGGGCCGTGTGGCCCCTGGTACATCCGCGTGTGTCGTCACATAATCGGTGAGAATGAGGCAGTGGTTGCCCGCATCATGGCGCCAATGCCAGGAGATGCCGAAACGTTCCATCATACGTTTGGCAAAATCGGCGTCGCTTTCTCCATATTGCACGGTGTATTCCAGAACCGGGTAAGGATCGGCCAATTGCAGATCAAAATGCGGAGCGCCAAGGCTTGCATAGGAATCAAACACTTGGGTTAGGATCTGAACCACTGTCAGATTGTGGAAAATCCGTTGATTTCGGCGCAGGCCTGCCAGATGCAACCAAGGGCGCAGCACCAAATCATAGGCATTGCCATGTTCGGAGGTCCCGCTCCAGCGGGCCTCGGTCACGATACCATCAAAGTACCGTTGCCCATGCGCCGTTTTCACACTGATGCTTGCATGGGTGCCCAACAGCTGGTTGAGGTCAATATTGGGATTGTTAGATATTGCCGCCACATGCCATTCAAAGGCGCCGGACATTTCTTCCTGCCCATGCATGCGATGCAAAACCAACGCATCTGCGCCAAGCAGTGTGGAAAGAACGCCGTGGCGGTCGGATTGCGCGAACTGAATATTCATAAATGCCCTCCGGGAGGGAAGCTGGGAATAGAATTAATCAAAGAAGCGGAAATAAAGCCCGTTGGCGGAAGTTAACACCGCTGGCTGTGGCGTCAATTCCTTTGACGGATGAAGGATACTCCTGTCGAAGTTTTTCTATCTGTACTGGGGTATGAGTAACAGGGGGGCTTGTTTTTGTCGTGACGGCTTATGGGCGATTGGGATAGCTTTCGCGATGACCGCCTGGCGCGAGCATATTGGGCCCCAAACCGCCGTGCGAGCTGTGGGCGTGACGCGCCGCGATGTTCTGTCGGCGGCTCTGTGGCAGGCTTCGGCCGGCGCGCATGGCCTGATCAAGGTCTGCAACAGATGGGTCGGTAGGCATATAGCGTGGGTGCAAAGGTACATCTGCCTGCAGCGCATGTTGCAACATCCCATTGAACGAAGGCGCTGTCAGGGCGGGGTAGACCGTGCGCGTGTAAACTTGTTTGTCGGCATAAAAGAATGGGTATTGGACCACGCGGATTGGCCGGAGATGTTCATGTTGATGGTGCTTTCGCTGGGCACCAGCCAGCACATGGGGTTTATATTGAGCGGCACATCGCAATAGGCGCGTGCCAGTTCCTGTCCCACAGTCATTTCCGTGTAATTGCCGGGGATCCCAAACGAGCCGACCGTGTCATAAATGCCAAGGAAACGGACATTTACCTTGGGCTCGTTCATGCTAACGATCGCATTGCAAAAAACCCGCGCCGTGGCCGACCCGCGAGAGAAACCAAAGACATCCACATTGACGTCGCGCAGGTTATCTAGGCCGCCGTGCTGGTTGATAAACTGGCGCAGGGCGCGCACGCCTTTGTCGAGCTTTTCCTCCAGCCCGGATGGACCATGCCCCGTCGCTGCGGCATAGCCGCTGTCGTCGCCCCCAGTTGAGGAGCCAATCCCTTCCACATAAGCGGAGTGATATGCGGTATCGATGCTGCCGCATTCGGCACGGGTGTTCTGATCCGCGCCAAAATACAGCAGCGACAGGCGGAAGACATTGGTGTGACTATTGTCATAACTTCCCCCGGTCTGCGCGGTTTCACCATAGTCGAAGGCGGTGACATTGGCTGCGTTGTTGTACGTGCCGTCAAAGAAAATCCCGACATTCAAAGCCACGTTGGGGCAGGCCATCGCAATCGTGCGGACCTGACTGTTGGCAGATGGGCTGCCGTCAGCCATCACCATGTCGGCGCGGTCAAAAACGATGGAAGGGATTTCGCCATCTGGCATGGTTTTGTCCTTGGTCAGCGTTAACGGTTGGGATCGGGGCAGGCGCTTTGTGGCGGCGGGCGGGTTTTGTTGCCCTCGTAAACTTCGGTATTTAGGAAGACGTCAAAGTTGGTCGCCAGAGCTGCCACGGGGTCGCCATCTGGGACTGCGTCTTGGGTGCGGGCTGCGCAAAGAGAGAGGACCTGCGGGTAATCTTGTGCAGTTGGCCGCGCGGCTGAGGTCTGGATGCGCGTATTGAACGCCATCCGCGCGGCAGAGGGGGCAAAGACAGAAAAGGCTCCATGAGCGCCAAAGGTGAAATAAAGCGGCAGGTCATCCGCGTGCAGGTGGGGCAGCTGTTCAGGGGGGAGTATAAACTGGGTTTCATACTGTCGCCCGGTGCGGAGTTCCTGCCATGCGATGTCAAAGGAGAGTCCACCATCGAGAGGGGGGAGTGTCGTGGAATAGACACGTGCACTTCCGGGAGGCACGATTTGAGCGCCACCCTGGACTATTTCGAGGGGCAGGGCCTTGCCATTGCCGTTGATCTTGGCAAGCACGGGCCAACCGTCGTGTGCCGCCGTGGACAGGGACACATCAAAGGGTGTCTGGGTGGTTGGGGTGTGCCAAAGGAAAGCGGCGACAAGGGCGATGGCGCTGGCCGCCAGCGTCAAGACGAATGGTCTGATCATGCGACATGTGCCTCAAGATCGTGCGAGAGTTGCGCCATTCCGCCTGCTCACTGATGGGCTGGAGAAGTATGTTCTCAATAGCTGGACCATGTGGCGTGCACCGGCCTCTGCAAAACTGGGGTCCCAAAAGTGCAACAGCATCCATTTCCCGTCCGCATCCCGAAACCGGGTGAATTTTCGAAAATGCTTGCGAAGGGTGTCAAACCCGACCTCAGATCGCAGGAAAAGGCCAAGCTCTTTCGCCCAAAGACCGTTGACGCCTTTGGTTCCGGTGAAAAGCTTTTGCGTCAGCGCGTTGTCTTTTTCCAACTCGACCAGATGGGGTGCCCGTTCTTTGAGGTCTTCGCTGGTAGGGCCTTGAAACAGCGATTGATAGCGCAGGCCGGAGGCCGCCAACTGGCTGGTCAAGATATAAGGCATTTTGGCCGCGTCCAGCAGGGCGTAGGTCCGCAAACCACGGTCTGCCTCAGCGCGCGCGGCAGAGCGCGGCGCAGCGAACAACAGATCTTCCAGACATTTAGGGACAGATTGTTTGGGGTACACGCCCTGTTGCATATCCAGCAGGGATAAATTTTCGACGGCGTTTAAAACAAGCGGGTGCGTCTTCGTGTCCGCCGAAGCGTCCGGAAGACCATCTGTTGGTCTGTCGATCATCCAGTCATCATATCTGTTCATGCTCAAAACACCGATAGTCCGCCGTGTCTTGGACCATGCCAAGCACGGCAAAATGAAAGCTCTGCCACGCTATTTTCCTGGGATGCTGGATGCAAACGCCAAGTCTGTATCCGGTTTTCTTCCTATGGATTTGGCGGGCGCTGAGACTGTCCCGGCGGTTGTCGAAACGCTTGCTGCGAAAAAAAGGGATTTATCTAAGGACTAAAAATTCCTAGCGCGGGTCTTTCGTGCTGTCGACAGGCTTGTTGAACAGAATGCAAAAAGGAAATTTTTCCTGCAATGGTTGCATTTTTCGGCCAAGATATCCCAGAATAGCAACGCATCTTTTTCTGCGGCGTTCAATGCCGTCCCGCCTATCGCAGGCATCCCGTATATGCGGCAGATTTGTGTCTGGTAGCGGCGCAGTGTCATTGGCGTTCGCCCGTCCGAGCGTTTGACTGCCAAAGGATTTAAACGGTTTGGACAGAGGCGCAAACTCTGGCTATGATCTAGGAAAATTCTTTTTGTGCTGAGGCTTTAGCTTTGGCGATATGTGTTTATTTTGGGAGGCAGAACATTAGCCTCCAATATTCGAAAGATTAAATTTAGGTAGGCTGCGAAAATGGGTTCTTTTTCCTCCACGCGCGACGCGGATGCTGGGGTTTGTGATTGCCAACAGGGAAATTTGTTCCTCGCGGATTTTCCAGCAGAGACCGGAATGTCGTCGCGGCTTTCTTTTTCAATAAATGGTCTGACCACCGGGCCCTTGCCAAGCAGCGAAGTCTATCGGCTGCCAAATTCATTAGATGGGACGGTTCAGGCGCTTGAAGCACATGTGAACGGGCGGTCTTATCCAATTGTTGAAAACCTCGAGCGGTTTTCCCGTACGCAGCCAGAAGAGGTCGGGGTTGCGATTGGGGGTTTGCCTGCGAACCCACAGCCGAGCGCGAGGTCTGCGTCGACGGTGGAGGAGATCCTGGTTCTGCAGGTCCCGGCAGCGCTGATTGCATCCGCGCCGCCGCCGGGTGACATCGATCCGGACACCGCCTCAGAAGGCAAGCTGTTGTGGATTGCACAGGTTGTTGTCACCACCCTTGAGGCCGGGGACAATATCCTGGGTCTGGATGACCTGTTTGTCTGGTCGCAGGGCTATGTTGATCTTCAGCTCACAGGCACCGACAGCACGCCCTTTCTTGCCGAATTTGCCAATCTGATAAGCCAGCGTAACATCAGAAGTGGTGTGGCAACGATGCTGAAAGGCGCGGCAGGAGTGTTTCGTGTGATGGTGAATTCGGCTGGGGCGCTGGTCTTGGCATTCCGGCAAAGTGCGCAACTTGCGGCATTTGTGGCAGGGGCGGCTGCGTCGATCGCGCGATCAAAAGTTTCGACCATTATGGCGGGCGTTCGCGGGGCTTTGTCCCACTCCGCGACGGCGGCGCGTGGAATGCCGGTCATTGGCTTTGTTATCGTCGGTGTGGTTGATTTCTTCGAATGGTACGCGGATCCCGAAAGCCGTGGCGACTGGGCGAATTTGATTTCGGTCCTTGCGGTGGACGCCGCGGCACTCACCATTTCAACAATTGCTGGCGGGCTGGCGGCAACGTTGGCTGTTGGCCTTCTTGCGGGTGCTGCCGCCACGCTAGGAGGGGTTCTGGCTGTAGCCGCTGTTGGTATTGGGGTTGGGCTCGTTGTGGGAATGGCGGTGACAGCGGTCTTTAATGCTTTCGAATTGCAGCAAAAAGTCGAAAGTGCGCTGAATTGGCTTGGGCGCGGCGCGGTCTCTGCGGTCAGCGGTTTGGAAGCGGCGATTGATGCAGCTTATGAGTTCCTCACCCATGCTCAACCCCGCGATGGGCGTATTACGGGGCCAACAGATTATCTGATGGAAGTGGACCGCGGCATCAGTGATTACATTTATCAACGTCTTGGGTTGCCGCGGTTCTGATGATGCACGATGAGAACAAGATTCTGGCAAAAGCAGGTGCAGGCGGCATGGTGTATTTTCGAACGGAAGAAACGGGGCATGGGCCCTACAGGCTGTCAACTGCGATGGGATATGCGCCTTTCATTGCGATGGGCCTGACCCTTTTGCCATTTGTCATGGCACAGAATGCACTGGCGGTAGGCGGCCTCTCGTTTTCGGAGATTTTCTGGGGGCAGAATGGGGCAGTGAACGCTGCTGTTCTGCTGGCGCACGGGAGTGCTGCTGCCGGGTATTATGCCCTCTACAGTCGCAAGGATGCGACGGCCATTGCCTTGATTTTGTTCTATACCTCGAGCGCAACATTCTATCTCATGGCGCTTCTGACGGCCTATGTCGTTTTGTCTTCAGTCACGCTCTTCTTGGTGACGCTTGGTTTCGCTGGTTTCAGCCTCGACAATGCACGGCGTTCGAACCGTCTGGTGGACGCGTCTGCTCTGGCGTCCTATGCAGCGCAAGTCATCGAGTCAGAGGCCGGTCGCCAGACCTATGTGGTTGGAAAGTCGGGTTTCGACCCTGCTATCAAATATTGGAGAACAGAGGGCCGGTGGCGGTATCCGACTGAGATCCTTGCGTTGGTTTTCTTGATCCCCTGCCTGATTGTGTCTTGGCCTTTGGTGTTCACCGTGGATGATCTGCCGTCGAGCTATCCGGTAGGCGCGGCGATTTGGGCCTTTTACATCGCCTTTGGTCTGGGGACGCGCGGTTTTATGCTGAGCCAAGCCATTGTGGTGTGGCGTGTTTTGAAGCAGGCTTCCTCACCGGGTAAGGAAGCCAAGGCATGAGCGGCTCACACCCCCCGGAAAATCTCCAGCCGGGTGGTTCGAACCCGGGTGATCCGACAAGGGGAGCGGATCAGCCTCCGTCTTCTAAACATAGCGGAGGACTACGTCAGTGGGGGAAGGCCACCGGTAAAAGCGTTGGGCCCAATTGGCTTTGCCCGTCTCAATAGTCATATTTGGGGACCTTGGCGTCCTCAGCGGCGACATAGGCCTCGATGCGTTGTTCGGTGCTTTTGGGCCAGAAGGCTGGAACAAAATGCCCCCTTGCGATCAGGGCGACCCAGTCGGTTGGGTTGCGGCGATAGGGGCGTTCTTCTCGCAGCTCTGTCAGCCAGTCGGGGTCGGTTTTCCGGTTGGCCAGAAACTGGGCGATCATTTCGTGCAGAATGGCATTCTGGCCGATAGTGGCATCCGGGCTTTGGCCCAGTTTGAACTGATGGATCTTGCGCGGATTTGACGCTTTGGGCAGGGCGATGACCAGCGGACCCAGTTCATAATCCAACCTGCGAACCGGGCCAATTGGGGCATAGAAGGTTTCAATGTCGCGCAGATCAGGGTTTTGTGGGCGCTGGATGTAGAAAGAGAACCAGGACCAAGAATAGATCACATTGCGGCGACGGTCGATGCGCACTCCGCGCAGGGCCGGGCCAAACAGCCAATAGAGTGGCGGGCCGGCAAAGACGAGCAGCATGATGAGGCCCAGAACCCATTGTTCGCGCACGGCGGTTGTTGTAGCGATAATCTCGTTAGAGCGATATGGTTCTGGTATGGGCTTTATTGTTCCATTTCTATTTTCTGCTATTTCAACGGCCTTCTCGGCAAAATATTCCGGTGCTATCAGGCCCATAATCGGTTCCGGTACCCAATAGACATTATAACTCATCGGTCCTTTGACGATCCAGCCACCAATCACGAGTATGGCGATGAACAGCCAGACCCAGCGTTTGCCCATTTTGTAGTTGCGGATTTCGAGGGTGTCGTCGTCAATCACTTTGACGGAGCGGCGCAGCCAGGGCGCGACAGGGCCGTTGTTAATGATCGGCCCGGGGTGGAAGTTCACCGATCCGCCGATCAGCCACACACGGCGGTTAAAACGTTGGGCCCAATTGGCTTTGCCTGTCTCAATAGTCATATTTGGGGACCATGGCATCCTCAGCGGCGATATAGGCCTCGATGCGTTTTTCGGTGCTTTTGGGCCAGAAGGCTGGAACAAAGTGCACCCTTGCGATCAGGGCGGCCCAGTCGGTTGGGTTGCGGCGATAGGGGCGCTCCTCGCGCAGCTCTGTCAGCCAGTCGGGGTCGGTTTTCCGGTTGGCCAGAAATTGGGCGATCATTTCGTGCAGTATGGCATTCTGGCCGATAGTGGCATCCGGGCTTTGGCCCAGTTTGAACTGATGGATCTTGCGCGGATTTGACGCTTTGGGCAGGGCGATGACCAGCGGACCCAGTTCATAATCCAACCTGCGAACCGGGCCAATTGGGGCATAGAAGGTTTCAATGTCGCGCAGATCAGGGTTTTGCGGGCGCTGGATGTAGAATGAGAACCAGGACCAAGAATAGATCACATTGCGGCGACGGTCGATGCGCACCCCGCGCAGGGCCGGGCCAAACAGCCAATAGAGTGGCGGGCCGGCAAAGACGAGCAGCATGAAAAAGCCGAAGACGCGTTCTTCGCGAGCAGAGTCGGCTCTAAGTTGGATTCTTTCGGATCTATCCGGCTCTAGGTATGGCTTCCCAGATCTCAAGGAGTTTTCCCTCAAGGTTATTGATGCTTCCGCAAAATACTCTGGCGCGATTAGCCCCATGATTGGTTTCGGCACCCAATAGATATTAAAATTCATCGGTCCTTTGACGACCCAGCCGCCAATCACGAGTATGGCGATGAACAGCCAGACCCAGCGTTTGCCCATTTTGTAGTTGCGGATTTCGAGGGTGTCGTCGTCGATCACCTTGACTGAGCGGCGCAGCCAAGGCGCCACCGGGCCATTGTTAATGATCGGCCCGGGGTGGAAGTTCACAGCACCGCCTATCCGCCACACACGGCGGTTAAAACGTTGGACCCAATTGGCTTTGCCTGTCATAGGTCTTCCCCTTTTATTGAGAGTTTGTGGGTCCATTTGCCACCCTGATGTTTTGGAAAGCTGACGGTTGCCGTCACAACGTCAGAGGTCGACATGCCAAGGCCAAAAGAGCGCTTGGGCGGGGTATAGTTGCGAAATTCAATTTCTGCTCGTCCGGGCCCAACATAGCGGAGTTGGTGGGTGACCCCCTGGAGCGGCACCGAAGTTGCGCCGCCCCCTGCGGGGCTCGCAACAACAACAAGTTGGGTCAGCTTGACCTCTAGCTTTGAAACATCCGCCGGTGATTTCAGGGCGCTGCAGGCGATTTCAAGCTTGCGGTCGCCGGGGGTGGCGTTTTCAAGTTTGACCCCTCCGATCAGATCGAGAAAGGCCTCCAGTTCTTGTTTGTGAAATGCTGAGATTTCCGAATTAGGAACGGCAATAGCTTTGGAATCCTCGAGTTGTTTTTCGAAGCTTTCATCGCGCCGGACATCCCAATACACATAAAAGCCTTCGCCCCAGAATGATCCGCGCACCCAGGCCTCCAGATCACTGTCGGCAAAAATGGTCACGGCGGTTCCAACCGCAATCAGCACCAGGCCGACCACCGCGCCAATGCCGGTGGCGCCTGTCACAATCATGATGATGCTGCCCGCCGCCACCAGCGCGTTGCCGATAAAGGCGGCCGTATCCCCGCGCTTGAACCCTTCGATAGATTTGCCAAGCGCAATCGCCGCACTGATGGCCAGTGCCGCATTTGCCAAAGTCACCAAACGGGACAGGTTGGGCGCGATGGCATTGCCCCTGGTGATGGCTGACAGGACCCGAATGTTGCTGGTGTTCAGGCGCGATCCCGTCTGAAACAGGGATTCCATTGCCTTTGCACGGATGCCGCTCAGGTTGGCGCTCCCCCTCATGGCGGCGACCCCCTTGGCGCCATCAAGAAGCCCGACAAGTTCAGATATGACCTGAACAATTTCATTGTTGGCAGCCGCCCCGGCTGGGGTGACCGACTTGATGCGCGTGCTGGGCTCTGTCATTTTGCTGAGTTGGCCCAAAGCCGAATAGGTTGTCACCAACCCGGCAAGCAATCCTGCCCCTTTCAGCACGTTTTCAGCGTCGTGCAACCTTTGAAAGTGCGCTTGGCCTCCAGCGGACACATCGGTTTGAATTGTGCCTTCGATCATCGGCACATTCAAAAGCGGTGTGCGCGCCGAACTGATGTTTCCGGTAGCGGCGTCGATCGCGGCATGTGCATTTACGAGGCCTGATTGCGCAAATTGTGCGCGAATGGTCTGGGTGACCTCCTCAATGGGCACATTTCTATGCACCACTGGTATGCCAAAAGGTTTCAGGACCTTTTGCATCATTTGCAAACCTGATGGTCGCGTCACCCATTCTGTCGCAAATGCATGCGCCTGCGAGCTGAGTGCAAAATTGAAATGCCGTAGAGTTTTAAAACTGTGTACATATGTGCCTTCGATAGAGGCTTTCAAAAGCAAATCCATTGATTTGTACCAGTCGTTCAATTTTCCAGGTGCCTGTCCCATCGATACGGCCCCCATAATCGCTGTGCCGACCGGTGTTACTGCAGCAAATTGCCAAGAGCGTCCGATAAGAAACCAGGCATATTCCCAGACTTCAGCATGTCTCAATGTGTTGATTGCTTTGATGCCGTTTGTGGCAACTTCGATTTCCGTTTTGGCACTGAAGTTGCCGCTGCGCGCAAAGACGTCTGCCATCAGATTGACAATTGCTTCTGGGCGCGCACGTTGTGCCGCAATATCTGCCGCAACCTGTTCCCTTAATGTTGAAAACTCCGGGTTCAGGGGGTGGTTCCCTGTCCAAGATTTCCACCAGCTGAGATTTTCGTCCACATTGTCTTTGATCAGATCGACACAATCCGCCATTGATGTCGCGTAATAATGCTCACGGCTGAATTGCTGTACCGCATGCGCAATTTGCAGGTGTAGCACGCCAAGATCCGAGATTTCTCCAAGATCATCCCGCAGCACGACCGCTCGGGCTGTTTCAAGATTTCGATCGCAGAGAGTGGCTATGAAGCCGGTGTGTTCGGGCTGCAATTGCGTATAGCGCATTTGATTTTCTGCCGGGTCCTGTGGCGTGCCCTCGTTGAAATCGGCCACTTTTTCGGACAGTTGATCCAGCTTAAAGGAATGCGGTGTCTCCTCTTGGCTCAGATCAATTTTTGTCATGACCTTCTCGCGCAGCCCGATGTTGACTTCCAAAAGCTCAAGCATGTGTGGAGGCCAGCGCTCTTCTGAGTAGGCGATCCATGCGGTGGTGACCGTTGCAGAGAGCGTGACAAAAGGACTTGGAGCAGATTTTTTGCGCCAGGTGCTGTCGGCGCCATTGCTCCACTCAATTTCATAAAACCTATAAACCGCGCTGCTATCGCGTTCGGCATCATCGAAATCGAGCGTGGAATTTTCATCCGAGTGTGGATTTGCCAGATATCGATAGACACGCCATGTATCATTGTCTCCGTATACATAGACATATCCCGCCCGAATTCGGCGCAATTCATGATCTGTGAGGCTATCCTTAGACGTTGGAATTGCGATGGAACGACTGCCTTCAGCAATTTGGGACAGTTTCGTGCCGGTCAGCGCGTAGCGAACCGGAAATAACGCGATGACATCTGGATCACAAAATTTGAACGGGCTATCAACCGCATTTTCAGTCATGGCTTCAGGCATTGTGCTGACCCTCATTTTTGTGATTGCAAACGACGTGCCATAGTCGCCGTGCATGCTCAGTCGGTGAACCGCCTGCGGTTTGCGCGAGCATTGTCTGGAAATTTAATTTAAGTTGATAAGCCGTGAGACAGGAGCGTACATAATTGTAAGCAGCTATCTCGGTGCGAAAATTTTGCTTCCGGGCTTGCTCTGCAATTTCGATGATCTCACCTTTAGTGCACAGACTGTATAAATCAGCGTGTTCTGAACGCAGGGTGCGAAAAAGTTTATCAAGATACTTCTTCCACGAAAAATCAGAAAATATTGAGTAGTCATTCTGATTTAGCTGAAATGCCTTGTCGATACTGCCTTCTGTTTTGCCTAGTCCGAATATGGTGTTTGTTCCGGTTTCACAAGTGACCCATTTGCAGATTGTATCTGAGAAGATGTAACGCAGTTTTCCATGACTTCGCTGAGCATCTATGTTTTCTAGATAGAAGCGGCTTACTTTGGAGTCCCAGAACCTGAAAAGGAACCACTTCCCGTTCTCGTCTTGCACCCGTGTGAACTTGCGGAAATGCTTGCGGATGTCAGCAAAGGGCGCGCGGGAGCGGATGTAGATGCCCAGCTCTTTGTCCCACAACCCGTTGACGCCCTCAGGGCCGGTGAAGAGTTGGCGGGTGAAGCTGTTGTCCTCTTTAAGCTCCACTAAGTAGGGGGCCTGTTCTTTCAACTCGCCCTGCGCTTCTCCCTGAAACAGGGACTGATACTGCAGTTGGGAGGCTTCCAGCAGTCCGGTCAACAGATTGGGCAACTTGGCGGCATCAAGGATGGCGTAGGTCTTCATCGAGGGCACAGCTTCGAGATTGCCGTAACGGGCAATTTCGGCTTCTGTGGGCTCCGGCTGGCCAAACAGCGGTTCCTGCAGCGCCTCAGGCACGTTGAGGCGCGGCCAGACCCCGATCTGCATGTCCAGAGGCTCAACACTCTCCAGGGTTTCAATGCAAAGGTTGACTGTCGGTCCCGTCGGCTCGCCATCGCCACCCATCGCCCCAAGCTTGCCCAGCTCGACCAGATGAGCGGGATGCACAGCACGCGCCAAGGGGCTGGTCTCGCGGGCAGTACTCAGATGGCGGGCGTGGTATTCAGGCGCGGGCAAGATGTCACCGACGCAGAAGACACTGTAGCCGATCTGCGCGACATGTTCCGCCAATCGGCTGCGGAACGCCTCAGCGCTATCGGCCCAAACTGCGGCACAGCGCTGATAGTCTGCTGAACCATCCCGCGCGCGCAGATGGCATTCGCCAAGCCAAGCCTCAAAGCCGACCATGCTAAAATCCCTAAAATAATACTCAGTGCCCAAACAGTCATAAAATGCAAAACACACAATCAATGGATGTGTCAGATAGATGAAACAACCGCTCGGAACAAGCGTGTTTGACGTTGATAGAGGTGGTCGCGGAAACTTGGTCTGGACCTGTCGTGAACCGCCCCTTGTTTGCCGGAGACCCCGAAGTAAGGATACTGGGTTATGGGAAAGACGAAGAACGGAACACGTTATCCAGATGAATTGCGTGCCAGAGCGGTGCGGATGGTCTTGGATCACGAGAGCGAATATGCAAGCAGATCGGCAGGCCTTTTGTCGATTTCTCAATAGGTTGGGTGCAGCAGGGACAGCCTGCGCATCCACTGACCGGCAGGGCATTGCGCAGCAATGTCCCGAGAGGTTGGGTTAAGCAACATGAGACGGATACGGGCAAGCGCGACGGTGTAACGACGGCCGAACGTGATCGCATCAGGGATCTGGAATGTGAGAACCGGCAGCTGCGTCAGCCCAACGAGATCCTGATTGAGGAGGATTAGGAATTGATCCAGTGGATCAATTCCCCGACGAAAGGCGTCTGCTTATTT
Source organism: Tritonibacter multivorans (assembly GCF_001458415.1). GTDB lineage: Bacteria > Pseudomonadota > Alphaproteobacteria > Rhodobacterales > Rhodobacteraceae > Epibacterium > Epibacterium multivorans. The sequence continues at coordinate 19,956 of NZ_CYSD01000027.1, forward strand.
TGCGCAGGCGGAGCTCGACCGCCCGTTCCGCAAATGATCGCCTTCATCAAGGATCACCAAAGCGTGCATGGGGTCGAGCCGATGTGCCGGGTCCTGCAAATCGCCCCGTCTACGTTCTATGAGCATCTGGCCATCGAACACGATCCNGACCGGGCCGCGGAGCGGGCCAAGCGAGACGCGTATCTGCGTAAAGAAATGAAGGACAGGGGG
>NZ_CYSD01000028.1 GCF_001458415.1 Tritonibacter multivorans
AAAGTTTCAACGGCAGCTTCCGGGACGAGCTTTTGAACGAAACCCTGTTCTCTTCGCTGGCCGAGGCCCGCGAGAAGATCACCGAATGGAAGGACGACTACAACCGAAACAGACCTCACTCATCCCTCGGCAATCTCACGCCACAGGAATTTGCAATGAAATCGAGACTGGAAATCAAGGCCGCATGAGGTCAGAAAACAACTGACGGATTCTCCCAAACGCTGGAGGAAAGTCGGGTCTCAGGTCATCGGCCAACCTGGCTTGAACAGCGGCAATGCCCTTTCGTTCGGTCGAGTAGTTTCCCGGCATGGTTCAGGCGTCCAATTTTGGCTGGCGTTTCACGATTATCACCGTTTCGAGGGTGTAGGTGATAGTGCGGCGCAAGAGGTAGAAAGGATAGTGAGAACTGCCCACCTTTGCAGGCGCGATACGTCGGACGTTTTAGACAGCATTTCACAATACAAAATCTGATGTGATATCATCACAGGAGTTTACTTTTTCCATATATAACTAAAACTTACGCTGAAAGACAATTGATTAAAATAGCCTTGGCTGGGATGGCCGCTCTTCGAAAGTTAAGCCTCGCTATTTGCTATCGCAGCGAAAGCCCGCTTCCCGCCCGACCTGTAGGTGCTGCGCGCGCACGCAGCGCGGAATTTCTGCAAGTGCCCGTTTTGGCATGCTGCAGTGCGTCTGCAAACTCGGCCATTCGAACATCGCGCAGCGAGGTTTGTCGGGGCAATTTACAGGTCGCGGACAGAGTGAGCTTTCGCTGCCCATGCCCCAATGGCGGCTTTGGGGAATTTGCCTACTAAATCAATGCCAAACCGTAAACTGCAAGAAAAGTATCATCCACCGATAAACACGTCTCCAGACCCGCTTGCGATGGAACCGCCGCAGTCGATGGCGTCGCCGACGCGGCCAGCGGGTTGGCCGTTGATGAACACGCTCCCGGATCCAGCCGAAAGTGCGCGTCCGTGGGGTGGGTGTTTGGGCTTTGCGTGCGGCGCGAAAGGGTCCCCTTTGCGCAGCGCGGGTTTGCCATTGGCGTAGACATCTCCGCTGCCAGCCGTGGCCGGTGTGGGCGGGAAGCCATCGTGTCCAGATCCTGTATCGCCTTTGCGGCCTGCTGCGGGCATAATGCCTTCTCCTCAATAAACTTTTATCACTCTGGCGTATCTACTCTGATCCACGCCAATAATGCGATTATTCACCTGCAAAGGCTCCCATTGGAAGTCAACATCGGGCCTAATCGGCCTAATCCTTGAGATGTGCCAAGAAACGCGACGCGGATCTGGATTGCGGCGACTTATCGTGAAAAGTCTCAAACAGTGGGGAAGGGCCGATGAATTTTTTTGAAGCAGTTTATTTCTCCCTCGATGCCCTAGCTATGGATGGGCATTGGCTTCGCGTTGGCTGTGGAAAATGAGAAGGTCAAGCGGAAATGGCAAGTTCTGCATCTCGGGCTCGGTGAGGTCAAGTTGCAAACGTCTCCCAGCGCGAACGACTTTGACTGCGGTCAAAAAGATATCATCGCACGTTTCTGCTAGGATGGCTTTCAAGCTGGTTTGATCCTGTACCATATCGGGATTGAGCAAACGCGCAGGTCTTAGAAAACTCTCTACTGGTGTGATATTCACCCCCGAAGTCGCCCAAAGCGCGCGCACCTCGCTTAGTTTTGCACCCTGACACCAGGATAGCGCCACCGCCCCCATTACCGTACCACCCGCGCCTTGGCACAGCGTCAGCCACGCCTTGGCAGGGCAGTCACTCAGCAGAGATAAAAGCCCTAGGTCGATGGCGTCTAAAGCATCAAGGTTCTTCTGTTTTGCCTGTGTTTGCAGCATATGGCTCCACTGAAAGGCATTGTCGTGCAACCTTTGCCAGACCTTGGGCAATGAGGTTTCATGGCCAATGAGCTGCGCACCGGTAAAGGGCGAGAGGAGTGTTGTATCATTCATGGAGTAGTCTCTTTCACACCGAAGTAACGCGATAAAATGTGAGGTGACACTGGATACCCTAGAATGGGAAGGTCTCTTAGGAATGGATGAATGGCATTGGGCAAAGCGCTGTTGGGCCGGATATCTGGTGTTTTAAAGGCCTGATATTCCAACCCAAGCTTCGCCTGTGCCAATGCGGAGGTCTCGGCCCAGAGATCATAGCTGCGTTCAACCGTCCATTTTCCGTGCATAGTGCCGAGGCCCGCACCGACCTGACCGTCGTCAAGATTATAGACGCTCTGATCACGAAAATACATCACGTCGTCGGCAATTACATCCGGACTCATGTCGATCCAGTATTTTTGCACGCCGGCCAGCATGATATCAACATTGAACCCATAGATACTGCCCCATGCAGCTTCGATATCATGAAATGAAAAGGGTACTTCAGCGACTATGCGTGAAACGTTCTTATTCAGATGCTTCAATAGTTCAAGGCCCGTACGAGCGCTATCAACATCCATGGTGTCTTTGATATAATCGGTATGGTTAATATAGGTTTCGGTCAAATCGACCGGCTTCTGAAGCTCCTGGCGCGGGATTTTCCCTGCTGCACCGCTGCCGCGCATCAGAGCCTTGGTCCGCAGACTTGCGGTCAGGCCAGCCCCGGTGATTGAGACCACGCCAATGCGTAGGTTTTCCAGCCCCAGGAATAAGAAGGTGTGTTTTCCGATCACCAGGGAAAGACCGGAGGAATAGGCGACATCCCAAGTTCGCGATTTGGTGTCATACAAACCAAGCCAACTGGATACCTGCGCGGGATCCTTCCCGTGTGGAAATCTACTCACCTGACAAACCCACTCCCAAAGTGCAATAGAAGTTTCCGTTGACGCGCACCGCGAAAGTCATGCAACTGTCTGCGCCAAGCGCTCGCATGCAGGACCGTGGGGCTTTCACGGAAATTTCTTCCCGGCTGCATCGGTCTGTCTTGCAGTCAAAAACATGAAGCTGTCCACTGACCAAATCCGCTGAAACAATCGGTGCCCTATCGGCTAGAAAATCCAATTTTTTAAAGGCATCGTGCAGCTTTGAATGGGTTTGTGCCGTTCCATAATATGTGTACCCCATGCCCAAGGCGTAAACGCTGCGCTCCTCTCGAGAGGCCTCTTCATAGTTCAAAATGCCTTCATAACCGTCGAAGTTACATTGCAGCTCTTTAGCGGTATACCGATCTTCGCCTGAGCGTTTTGAAACAATGCTTGATGCCTTGTGCGATACCATCGCCCAGCCTGAGATGCCTATCAGGCTTGCCAATATTAAACTCAATAAAATCCGGCGCATCAGTTAATATCCACCCGTTTGCCTTGAATGGTAAAGGCACCGTCAGAACGTTGTGACATTTCGGTTGTGTCCAAAGACATTTTTCCTTCTGAGTTGATTTCGAGCTCGCCTGTAAAATCCATGTGCAGATTGCGACCGGCAATGCGCACATCGCCATTGCCATTCATCACAATTGAGGCCTTGCCGCAGTTGATAGTAATCTCTTGACCTGCTTGAAGCGTCGCATCTGAGCCGCCATTTAGTGCCACTGACTGCCCTCCGCTAATATGTACCAACCGGCCTGCGGAAATATTCTGTGCGGCACCCGCATGGGAGCTATTGGTTACTCCAACAGTAAGATTACGCATACCTAGACTCGTTTCGAAAATACCGTTCTCTGCAAGAATCGTATAAATTCCGCTGCCGACCGCGTTTATTGAGGGAAGGTCGAGCCGAGTGGCTGCCTCGGAAATTCCTTCCGGAGCTGTGTTCATGAAGTTGGTAACCACAGAGTCGTATTCCAGACTACCAACTTGGATCGACATATTGCCGCCGACAACTTCATCGTGACTGTGACGCACCTGAATGGCTTTGTTGTAGCCAACCGATTGTACCCAATTGTTGTCTATTCGTTCGGTATGGTTGTTTTTTATCTTCTCGTTTCGATCTCTCTCTGCATGAACGAAAATTTCCTCCCGCCCCTTCTCATCCTCAAACCGCAGCTCATTAAACCCACGACCTTGGTGGGTTTCCGATTTGAACGTTGACCGCGTCTTATGCTCCGGCAGCTCATACGGCGGGGTGTTGTGGCCGTTGTAGACACAGCCCGTCACGATCGGTTTGTCAGGGTCGCCGCGCAGGTGCTCTACGATGACTTCCATGCCAATGCGCGGGATGACCATGCCGCCCCAGCCTTTGCTGGCCCAGTTCTGGCTGACCCGCACCCGCATGGAATGCGCGCCGTCGAGGTCCCAGTGGTAGCGCACCAGAATGCGGCCATGTTCGTCGCAGTCGATCTCGCCGTCGCCCACAACCACCGCCGTCTCGGGGCCCTGCACCCGCGGGGCGGGTGTGCGCCGTTCCGGTCGGTAAGGCGCGCTGTCGGGCATCAGGACATAAGCGCCCTCATAGGGGGTCTCATCACCGCCTGCGTCGCCTGAGCCATAGCCCTGCGCGCGAAATTGATGTTCGGCCCGCAGGCAGACAAAGCCTTGCCCCGTGGCGCCCGACACCGGATCACCCGCAAGGGTCACCCGCCAGCCCGCGCCCAGCGAGACCACATCGCCGACCGCCTCGTGACGCGGGGCCTGGCCGCGTTCTTCTTCCAGCCGTCGGGTCACCACATGGCGGCCCTCGTCCTGGGTCAGATAGTCGCCGGGCCAGTCGTAGCTTTCCACATCGCCCTGCGGATGCGCGGCCTCGCCCATCTGGTCAACCTCTTGGGTCGCATGGGGAATTTTGAAATTATACTCGGTCAGCCGCACCGCGCCGGTGGTGATCCGGGCGGCGGTTGACCATTTGCGGAAATGTTCGTCCTCGTGGCGGTGAAACCCCTCGACCCCATAAAGGGGGCGCGTGCCGCCGGGCACTTCGGGCAGCTGAAACGTCGCATCGCTCAGCACCAGCGTGTGCGAGCCAGGGGCGTGTTTCCACGACCAGCTGATGCCATGGCGCTCCAGCTGGCGGCGGATGAAATCGGCGTCGCTTTCGCCATATTGGACGGTGTATTCCAGCACCGGATAGGCGCCAGAGGTCACGATCTCCAGATGCGGATTGCCCATGGCGCCATAGGTGCTGAGCACCTCTTCGACGATTTCGATCACCGATTTATTGTGAAATATCCGCATATTACGCCGCAGCGAGGCGACATGCAGCCAGGGCCGCAGCACCAGATCATAGCGAAACCCGTTCTCAAACGCGCCCCGGCTTTGGGCCTCGCAGACAATCCCATCAAAGGCACGAAGGCCCTGGGCGTGGTCGATTTCCACGGTGGCATGGGTGCCCAGAAGCGCGCTGAGATCCAGCTGATCGTTGAAAGAAAGCGCCTCAACGCGCCATTCAAACGGCCCCGAGATCTCCTCGCTGCCATCCATGCGCAACAGCACCAACTGGTCCCCGCCAAGCGCCGTCACCAGCCGACCTTGACGGTCCTGCTGCGAAAAATGCCTATTCAAAATAAAATCCAACAAACAGTTAATGCAAAAGAGGTAGCAAGGCGCAGCCTCGCACGCAAGACGTGTGTTTAGGGGGCGTCAAAGCGGACCCCAGAACACGACGCAGCATTCGGTAAAAGGGGCTCAAAGCAGACCATCGCTGCAAGTTGTTTCAATGACAGCAACGCGGACAAGGACGAAACCGCTCTCGCGGTATTGGCGCTTGGGGCAATGACAGTGCATTAGTTCAGCAGTAGATTTGGTGGATTGGCGCACCTGCCTGACGATTGGGGCCTTCTCAATCTGATGACAGGAGGTTCCGATGACGGACCGGTATGTGCCTGCGCTGCGCCAGCGCTTTCTCGAAGACATGCGGATCAAGGGGCTGCAGCCGAAGACGCAGACGATGTATCTGCGAGCGATGCGGGAGTTCACGCGGTTTCTGGGGCACTCGCCGGATTCTGCGACGCCGGAGGAGTTGCGGGCGTTTCAACTCGACATGAAGGAGCGGTGTGTTGGGGCGTCCACGTTCAACAACCGTCTAACGGTGCTGAGCTTCTTCTTTGCGACGACATGCCCACGTCCGGAGATGAAGCGGCATATGCGGTATCAACGGGCGGCAAAGAAGATTCCCGTGGTGCTGAGCGCCGAGGAGGTCGCGCGCATTCTTGAAGCGGCACCCGGGCCGGGTCTGCGGTACCGAGCTGCCTTCAGCGCAGCCTACGGCGGCGGACTGCGCGCCAGCGAGGTCACGCATCTCAAGGTCGGCGACATCGACAGTGACCGGATGCTGATCCGGGTCGACCAGGGCAAAGGCCGCAAGGATCGGCATGTGATGTTGTCGCCAAGCCTGTTGGAGCTTTTGCGTGACTACTGGCGCGAAGCCCGGCCTGCAGGCTGGCTCTTTCCCGGCCGCAACCGGGTTGATCCGATCTCGACGCGGCAGTTCAACAGGGCCTTTGGCGTCGCCTGCGACTTCGCTGAGATCAAGAAGAAGGTATCTCCGCACACATTGCGGCACAGCTTTGCCACCCATCTGCTCGAAGGTGGAACCGACATCCGGATCATCCAGGTCCTGCTCGGACACGCCAAGCTGGAGACGACGACGATCTACACCAAGGTGGCGACCAAGACGATCCAGGATGTCACCAGCCCGCTTGATCTGCTGGTGATACGGGAGGCTGGTTCCGGCTGACCCCGGTCCAATGTCCCGCCCCAGATTGGAGGTCGCGGATATCTTCCGCGCCCATGGTCCTGCCTATCGCCGCGCGCATTCCCGGCATCTGAACCTGCCGCAGCTGAAGGTTATGTCCGCGATCGAGACCTGCCGCACCGCCGCTCTCGGTGGCCATGTCTCTGCCTGCACCAAGTGCGGCCATCAGCACATCGCCTACAACTCGTGCCGGAACCGGCATTGCCCGAAGTGCCAAGGCAGCGCGGCACAGGGCTGGATGCAAGCGCGCATGGAGGACTTGCTGCCGGTCGAATACTTCCATGTGGTGTTCACGCTCCCGGCCGAGATCGCGCAGATCGCGTATCAGAACAAGGCGGCGGTCTACGGTCTCTTGTTCACGGCATCGGCCCAGACGCTTTTGGCCATTGCGGCCGACCCAAAGCATCTGGGCGCGCGCATCGGCATGACCAGCGTGCTCCATACCTGGGGCTCGGCGATGACGCATCACCCCCATGTGCACGTGATCGTGCCGGGTGGCGGGATGTCACCAGATGGCACGCGATGGATCGGCTGTCGTCCGGGGTTCTTCCTGCCGGTGAAGGTCCTGTCTCGGTTGTTCCGGCGTCTGTTCCTCGAAGGGTTGGCCAGGTTGCACCAAGCGGGGAAGCTGCGCTTCTTCGGCGACCTGTCGGAGTTGGCCGACCGGGATACTTTCCGGGCCCTTCTCGCGCCGCTGCGCAAATCCGACTGGGTCGTTTATGCCAAGCCACCCTTCGGCGGCCCCAAAGCCGTACTGGCCTATCTCAGCCGGTACACCCACCGCGTCGCGATCTCCAATCATCGCCTAGTCAGCGCGGATGCCAACACTGTGGCCTTCCGGTGGAAGGACTATCGCATCAAGAAGGGCGATCGCATGAAGGTCATGCGCCTGCCAACGGCGGAGTTCATCCGCCGCTTCCTGATCCACGTCCTGCCGTCGGGCTTCCACCGCATCCGCCATGCGGGCTTCCTCGCCAACGGCATCCGTCGTGACAGGATCGCAATGATCAGGCGCTTGCTGGACTGTGAGCCAGAGCCGGATCAAATGGCCGACGAAGCTCCGCTCACCGGCGCTGACGAAGACAACCAGCTTCAGCCTTGCCCTAAATGCGGCGGCGCCATGGTGGTCATCGAGACCTTCACCCGCGGTCAAACCCCGCGATCCCGCGCGCCACCCTGGGAGGATGCCGCATGATCCAGCCTTCACACCTGGTTCCACCATCAGCAGGCGCCGGGCCAGTCGTTGCGGCCACTCCACCGAAACCCACGTTGCAACAGGCCAATGGCAACAGCAAAACGACGATCCCGCGGCATAGGCCCAGAAAGATCAGCTGGACGGCACGGATCGACGTCGTCAGCCTCAAGCGTCATGGCATCCGCAAACAAAGCCTCGAGCCACAATCCCCATAGCACCGAAAGCCGCCCGCGCTTTCCTCCTTGTCACATTTATCGCCGCTGCAGCTCACGCTGACTGCAGCCACAAACCTTAGACAAACCCGACCTTTGGTTTCCACACTTCGCTGACGCAGCATCTTTTTGCGGACGTGGCACGCAGACCGCTGCCCTGCAGCGCATGTCACCGAACCGGACGTCCACCGGTGCCAAAATGACCCGAACCGACACCGCACTTTCGCCGCAGCTAGATCAAACAAGGATCATGCGGACAAAGTTGCCTTTGCATTCAAAATGGCGAAGGGGCGCTGTTACTTTGAGGGAGACATTTAAACTCACCCTATCGGCTTTATTACTTCTCAGGCGGTGTCCGGGCGATTTTCGCCATTCGACGTGTCAGCTCCTTGTCAATAATGTTCGCTTCATAGGGCTTCATTTTCTTCCATCTTGCGCATTCCTCACGTGTGCGACCGCAGCCAAGACACCAGCCACTGGGCCCAGTAAATTCGCAAACATCGATGCAGGGACTTTTACGCTTTTTCATGTTCGTGAACCTATTGTTCGAGAGCGGAAGGTCGATGAAGCAGACGGGTCCAATTCAGTGCCCCAAAAGGGATGTGGAACGGATGTTGATTTAAAGTCAAACCAACACAACGCCAAGCCTTACCAGAGCAGGCGCAGACAAAATGGACTTTGATTTTTATCGCTCTCAAACACCTCATATACTGGCAGAAGTGTCGGTCTGGATGATGGCCAAACCGTGAAGGGCGGAGGCAGTTGTAACACATTCCACCCTCAGCTAAGTTCTTCATATGGTAATATTTCGCGGCATACTCGCAATCGCTCTGGTTGCCATGCTCTTGATCGGGAACCTGATCGAGGGCGCTGCGCATGCTGGAACCTCTGACTGCGTTGGTGCCCATTGCCATGAACATACACCAAACTATGATGCTCACGACGCAGGCCATTCACATGAAGGCACTGGTAGCGATCAGGTAAAGCACGACTGCTGCAACCAGATATTTTGCCAAGCGGTGGCGTTGTGGAACGATCCAGCTATGGTGCACCCAGTTGGCTTTCAATCTGCGTCTTGTGGTCAGACCGGGCAGCTCGTCGCTGTAAACTGGCCCAGCACCCTGGAACGACCGCCTAACAGCTGAAACACGCCCATCGGGTTTGCCCAGTTCTTTGGGCAAAGCGTGATCTGTCCCGCCCTCTTGGGCGATCGACAACTCTTTCAGCATGTTAGGAAATCTACGTGAACACTAAATACCTATTCCTTGGCGTGAGCGCCGTTGCCGCAATTGCTGCTTTTGGCTTCCTTCGCCTAGAACCAAAGCAGGACATCGCTCAAGACGCTCCAGCCACCCAAACGGCCACAGACACGGCCATGGTGGCGATTGCCATGCCGGAGATCAGCGGCAATGCGGCGATCGGCCAGAACATCTTTGAAAATATCTGTGCGGCCTGTCATGGCGCGCAGGGTGTCGGCAACGCAGAGGCCGGGCCACCGCTCATTCACAAAATCTATGAACCCAGTCATCATGGCGACGAAAGCTTTCAGCGCGCGGTCGCACATGGCGTTCGCGCCCACCATTGGCGGTTTGGAGATATGCCACCGGTCGGAGGCCTCACACGTGGCGACATCGCCATGGTGATTGACTACATTCGCGCCATCCAACGCGCCAACGGGATTAACTAAGGAATACGACCATGAAATACTTTGCCCTTTTTGCTTTGCTCGCATCTCTTGCGTCTGGTGCGTTTGCTCATTCCCGTGTCGACACGACGACGCCCGAAAATGGCGCGGTGATTGCAGAAGTCCCGGCAGGCATCAGTTTCAATTTCGCCGATGACATTCGCCTGACGCGGGTGGAAATGACCCATGCGGACCACCCGTCGGTGCAACTCGATCTCGGAGACCAAAAAAGCTTTGATCGCTCCTTTACGCTTCCTCTGACAGGCATGGGGGTTGGCATCTATCGCATCGAATGGCGCGGGCTTGGGATCGACGGCCATGCGATGCAGGGCGAATTCACGTTCACGGTGGAATGAGCATGCCGGATATTTGGGGTCAGGCTGCAATCCTGACGAAACTACTTTTGTATGTAGGGGCGTTGGGGGCGAGCGGGCTGGTGATCGTTCAGATTGCTTTCGCCACTGCAACGTCTTCTTTAACCCAACGTTTGCGACGCCAGGCAATTGCTCTTGCAGGTTTGGCGCTAGTGGCATCGCTTTTGGGCTTCATGTTGCGCGGTGCGGCCCTGACCGGCGGCGCAGACGGAATGACCGATCCGGAAATGCTGGGTCTCCTATGGCAGACCCCTGTTGGTGAGGCGCTTTTGTACCGCCTCGCGGGGGGAGCATTGATCATCGTCGGTTCTTTGATATCCCGCTTCGGTCACTGGGGCACTCTGGTGGGTTGCGTGCTGTTGCTTTGGTCCTTTGCCCAGATCGGTCACCTCGCAGACATTGGGCCGTTCTATGTGCGCCTTCTATTGTTGCTGCACCTGCTTGGCGTCGCATTCTGGATCGGCGTTTTACCACCTTTGCATCGGCTGTCGCGTACGCCAGATCACCTTAGCCAGGCGGCGCAGCTTGGACATCAATTTGGTCAGGCTGCAATGATCATCGTTCCGGCTCTCTTGCTCGCGGGCCTCGTCATCGGATGGCTGCTGACCGGCACCCTGGCGGCTTTGATCAGTACAGGTTATGGACAAGTCCTGATGATCAAACTCGCACTCGTTGCCGTGGTCCTAATACTGGCGGCGGCAAATAAACTCCACTTTGTTCCGAAAATGCAGGCAGGAGACGCCAATGCGGCGCGGCATCTGGCGCGATCAATTCAGATAGAAACAGCGGTCATTCTGGTGGTGCTTGCAGCAACTGCAACGCTTACCAGTGTGCTTTCTTTGCCAAGCTGAGGTCATGATGATCACAAGATTTTCACCCGCTTTAATTTTATGTGTCTCCGCCAGTGGATCCTTCGCGGATCACGAGTTGGACAGTCGTGATCTGTCAAACGGGGAAACCCTTTATGCGGAACACTGCGCCGCCTGCCACGGAGCCAATCTGGAGGGGCAGCCGGACTGGCAAACACCTGATGAAAACGGCGTTCTCCCTGCGCCCCCGCATGACCAGACAGGGCACACCTGGCACCACGACAATCAACTCTTGTTTGAATACACAAAGTTGGGTGGTGAAGCCGCTCTGGCGAAACGCGGTGTCACTGAGTTTGCCAGCGGGATGCCGGGATTTGGTGACATCGTGACGGATGAAGAGATTTGGGACACTCTCGCCTATATCCGCTCGACCTGGCCGGAACGTGTTCAGGACATCCAAGCCGCGCGAAACCCACCGCATGAATAAGGCATTTGGGATCGGGTCAACTTCACATCACGTTCTGGTTAGACGCACCGCGATTTTCGCCTCTGCGATTTATAAGCTTGGGCCAATTTAGGAGACAAAACCATGCTTACACGCCGGAGAACGCTCGGTCTGCTGACCGTTGCACCAGCCTCGACCGCCCTTTTGCCGTCCGTTGCGTTGGCGCGTGAACCAGAAGTTTTTCAAAACCCGGTCGCGGTAAATGCCATCGATCCTGTCGCGTATTTTAAGCAGCAGAAGCCAGTGCCTGGCCAAGCCGCACATGCAAGACGTTGGAATGGCGCAGAATGGCGCTTCGCCAACGAAAACAACGCCAACACGTTCGCGGCAAATCCAGAGGCCTTTGCCCCGGTGTTCGGTGGCTACTGTGCTTTCGCAGCATCGCGTGGTTACCTCGCCCCAACGATCCCAGAGGCCTGGACCCTCTATGAAGACAAGCTTTACCTGAATGCGAGCTTGCGCGCGCAGGAACTCTGGCTGCGGGACGTTCCGGGAAACATCGCTGCCGGTTTGGGGAATTGGCCGGGCATCCTTGGCTGATCTACTTGGCGGCCATACGTGGCTCTTAGAATGATCTGCGCAGAGCATATTTACCACGCCCGGTTTTGCTCAGTGCCCCCTGATCAGTCAGGCTTTTCAACGCCCGATAACAGGTCTCTTTAGTAAGGCCGATTTCGCTCGCAAACTGTGTAACTGATCCGCGCAAGCGACCACTCGCGACCGCTAAGTAAACCCGTTCATTTGCGGTTTGTACGGCATGAAGCGTCAGGAGCTGGCGATAGTCTTGTACCTGCGCCGCTAAACGCCTTGTTAGCTCTTCTGAAAATACGGCGTCCTCGCGCTGACGCGTCTGGATAGCGCGCTTTGACACGCGAACAACTTCTGAAGGAGCGACCGCTATCGCATCGCAGTGGTATTGATCAGAATAAAGAGACGCCTCCGCAAACATGCCGCCCGCTTTGGCATTGTGAAGGGTCACTGCCGCGCCCGCTTCGGTCATACGGGTCAGGCAAATCGCTCCAGAAACCACAAAAAACACACCCCGTGTCTCTTCCCCCTGACGAAAGGCATGCTCGCCCTTTGCTAGGGTCAAAGGCGTGCTTGCATTTTCATTCAGGAGATCAAAAGGTTCCGGCAACATATGACTTCAATCATATTTGGTTTGGCGCGAATGATCTATCACAGATCTAGCTTCAACAATAAAACGGCCCTGCCATGTTCAAAATTTCGCTTTGCGTTTTCCTCGTACTCGCCACCTCTCCTGCTTTTTCTCAACACGCGCACCACCACTCAGATGGGCCAACAGAGGTCGGGCAGTCAGCCTTCGCCGCGATTTCCGAGATCGTTGAAGTCCTGCAAAATGATCCTGAAACGGATTGGACCAAAGTGAATATCAGTGCTCTACAAAACCATCTCGTAGATATGGATCTTGTGACCACCAGAACCAAGGTCACCGTGGAAACGAAGGATATGATTGTGGCGATCACTGTCCTGGGCCAAGGCGAATCTGTTGGGGCAATTCAGCGAATGACAACGGCCCATGCACCAATGCTTGCGGCTGAGACGGGCTGGAAGATCGACGTCGATCAGACCACGGCAGGAGCGATTTTGCGTATAGCCGTGAGTTCTGAGAAAGAACTGGCGCGGGCGATTGGACTTGGCTTCTATGGCGTTATGACCATTGGCGCGCATCATCAAGCACACCATTTGCAGATCGCCCGAGGCGATAGTCCGCATCATTGAATTAGCCCCTTGCTAAACTGGTTTTGAGAACGCCCGCTTCAGTATGAGTGTGAAAAGCTATTGAACACTTTTTCAGCCGAAGGTCAGGTTCCGTGCGTATGGCCGACATACGCCCAGCGTGCAGCATTCGGTAATCTGGGCTCGTTACCGACCAACGCCGCGCAGGGGACAAAGACCCGCATTGAATTGGCGAACGGCAGGACCGTTCGCCAAAATAGCTCAGATGTCGATACGTTCGGCGATGCTCAGGGCGTCTTCGAGTTCAACGCCAAGGTAGCGAACGGTACTATCGATCTTCGTGTGACCAAGTAACAGTTGGACCGCGCGAAGATTTCCGGTCTTTCGATAGATCTCCGCTGCCTTTGTCCGGCGAAGTGAATGGGTGCCGTATCCGCTTGGCTCCAGCCCGATCGCCGTGACCCAATCACGCACCAACCGTCCATACTGGCGAGTTGAAATGTGGGGCCGGTCATGAAAGCGGCTGGGAAACATAAACGGACACGCAAACATCTCGGGTGATTTGACCCAGGCAAAGACGGTTTCACGTGTGTTTTCCGTCAGTTCAAACTGGACAGGCCGCTTGGTCTTGCTCTGGATGATCGATACGCGTTCTCGCACGCGATCATCTTTGACGAGGTCGGAAACGGCCAGTTTGACCAGATCACAGCCACGCAGCTTGCTGTCGATTGCGACGTTAAATAACGCCAGATCGCGTAGATAACCCGCCAATTCAAGCCGCGCCCGGATCGCCCAGACCTGTTTTGGCAAGAGTGGCCGCTTCTGACCGATGATCCGCCCCTTGTTCCAGGCTCTGCGTTTCGGGGTGGTTGCGGGAAGTTGGACTCTTGGCATGATATGCCCTCCAATCCTCCCTCCAAGCCCATGCACCAGCACCGCGCTGGCCGTGGAATTGTATCCTCATTGGCAAGGGCAGTTCTTGGACGGCGCCCGACCGCGCCGGTGCTGCAAGCGCATTGGGCCGCAGAGAGCCCTTCCCGTGAATTTGAAATTCTCGCGGCGTGCGCATGTGGAACGAGTTTCGCTGCGACTGCGTGAAAATTTGTGCCGCGCCGCGATGTGAACGCGATGTGAATAGGAGCCGTTAATGCGCTGCGCAGCAAGCCGAGGCGATCAATTCACAGATCGCGGGACAAGTTTGCCTTCGCTGCGCTTCCACCAATGTCCACTCCCTCAGAGCGGTTGAAGTGTGTCAAGCATCTGTCAGATCGTTCTGATATAAAGAACGCAGTTCTTAAATGCAGAAAGCTGTTGACAGGACGCCACATCTTTCTGATAATAGGAAAATCATTCTGAATATTGGAAAACGACCATGGACAAGACTGTTGCCAAAGCCTTTGCTCTTCTTGAAGAGCTTGCTCAGAGTGATCGACCTCTTGGGGTTTCAGAATTGTCCGAGAGACTTGGCCTTGGGAAAAGCAACGTTCACAGGCTGCTGCAGACACTGATTTCGCTGAAGTACGCTCGCCAAACCCCGGAGTCCTCTTATGTGGCATCTCTTCGGATGTGGGAGATGGGCCACCAAATCTTCTCCAATTTTTCGTTCCGCGATATTGCGAAGCCGTACATGCGTCAGCTGTCGAATCTGACAAACGAAACCGTTCATCTTTCTGAAATGGACGAGTTTGAAGTCGTCTATGTCGAGAAAATCGAGAGCAAGGAACCGGTTCGCACCTATACTCAACTGGGCGGACGGGCGCCTGCCTACTGCGTTGCGACCGGGAAAATTCAGATGGCATATCTGCCCGAGAAGGATATCCGCCGCTGTTTTGAAACGGTCAATCAATTCACGTCACATACAATAACCGACGTCGAGGCATTCTGCCGCGAAGCCGTGGAAAACCGAGAGCGCGGTTATGCCGTAAACCGGGGCGAATGGCGATCGGACGTTGTCGGGTTAGCGGCACCCATCGCAGACAGTTCCGGAGAGGTTGTTGCCGCCATTGGATTGTCAGCTCCAGCCAGCCGGATCAGTGTCGAGGAAATGGAGCGTCATGCAGAAATCGTCACTGGTTTTGCCCGCGATATTTCCCAGGAACTTGGGTGTCCACGGTCATTTCTTGCCACTCTGCAACTGAACAAAGAAACCGAAGGCGCACGGCAGAGCCGGTAGTTCCGGTTCTCTAAATCTCTGAAAGGAAATCCTATGAGTTCGCTCAGCGGAGTAAGAATTATTGAGTTTTGCGAAATTGCTGCGGGTCCGTATTGCGGCATGCTTCTTGCAGATATGGGTGCCGACGTGATCAAGGTTGAGCGCGCTTCAGGAGACGCCATGCGCACCTGGCCGCCAGTGAATGACGGCTACAGCGAGAACTTTGCGTCTATCAACCGCGGCAAACGTTCGGTCGTGCTGGATCTGAAATCTCCCGAAGGTGTCGCGAATGCACGCCGCCTGATCCTGAGTGCCGATGCTGTTATCGAGAACTTCCGACCCGGTGTGATGAAGCGCAACGGTCTGGATTACCAGAGCTTGAGCGCAGAAAAACCCGGTCTGATTTATTGCTCCATATCGGCATTTGGTCAAAGCGGACCAAGAACCAGCGAAGGTGGTTTTGACCTAACAATGCAGGCCATGTCAGGGGTCATGAGTATTACCGGTGAACCAGGTAGTGCCCCCGTCAAATGTGGTGTTCCATTGTGTGATTTTGTGTCTGGTCTATACGGTGCCATGGGCGTCGTGTCCGCCTTAGTTCAGAAAAACAACACCGGGCAAGGCCAGCATATCGATGTATCGATGCTGGGGGCGACGCTTGGCGTTGCCGCATTACAGACAAGCGAGTTTTTCGGAACAGGAAAGGCGCCCAAGAAACTGGGGTCTGCCCACCCCCGAAATGCGCCCTATCAGGCTTTTAAGGCGAAAGACGATTACTTTGGCATGGCGGCTGGCAACAACAGCTTGTGGCACCACGTTTGCGATGTCGTCGGTAGGCCCGATCTGAAAGAGGTGGAGCGTTTCTCATCGCCTACCCTGCGCGCAGCCAATCAGGTGGAACTCAAAGACCTACTGGAACAGATCTTTGCGACGCAACCCGTGTCTCACTGGCTTGCTGCTTTCGCTGAAAAAGGTGTGCCTTGTAGCCCGATCAACAGTTTCGCCGATGCGCTGCAGGACAAGCAAGTCGAACATATGGGCTGGGTGCAGCCGATCACTCTGCCCAACGGGATTGAGACCAAAACCTTTGGTCCGGTTCTGCGGATCAACGATGAATGCCAGACCATCCCAAGCGGCCCGCCCGCCTTGGGTGAACACACAGAGGCCGTCCTGGCCAGCCTGACCGACGAACCGGTAAAGATGTAGCGGGGTTTTGCAATGACATCTGATGATACAGATCTGATCTGCACCCGTGACCGCGATGTGTTGACCCTGACATTGAACCGCGCCGCCAAGGCCAATTCTCTCGCGCCAGCTCTGGTCGAAGATTTGATCGCCGCACTGGATCAAGCCGATGATGTTCGTATGGCGATCATTCAGGGCGAGGGAAAACATTTCTGCGCCGGGTTTGACCTGTCAGACATCGCCGAACTATCCGACGGGGATCTGCTGTGGCGCTTTGTTCGGATCGAACTGCTTTTGCAAAAGATCCACCTCAGCCCATTCCCTGTCATCGCCTTGGCGCATGGGCAGATCGTTGGCGCAGGCGCAGACCTCTTTGCCGCGTGCTGGCGTCGCGTTGTCGCGCCGGGTTCCAAGCTCAAGATGCCGGGTTGGAATTTCGAACTGGCCCTGGGAACTGGACGGCTCGCCGCTCTGATCGGGCAAGATGCGGCGCGGGACTTGCTGATCGATACCAGGTCCATTTCCGCCGAACAGGCTGTGGAGATTGGCTTGGCCTCCGACCTTGTCGGCAAAGAAGACTGGAGCGCGCTTGCCTCAGATTTGGCCAAACGCGCGGGCGCACTGCCGACAGAGGCGACGTCAAGAATGATGGGGTTAACCCGTTCAGACAGGACCGAACAGGATCTTGCGGCGTTGGTGCGTTCTGCCGCCCGACCAGGCTTGAAAGCCCGCATCGAGTCTTATCGCAGCCGGGTCATGCGCTCTCAAAAGAGAGCCCCGGCAAACTGACAGTTCAAATACTGGTGCACGAGTTCACCACTCATTGAGCCACCGGAACAAGCGTAGGCCACCGAAGGAACCAATAAACCGAACCAACGAGAATTCATAAGTGGAGGAGAACAAGATGAAGAACTTCAGAAACCTGGCAATGGCAGGCCTAATGGCCTCAATCGCGGGTACGGCGACATATGCTCAATCAGCGTTGCCGGATTTGCCGCGGGGCTTTGGCAATCGCCCATTGACTATGATTGTGCCTTACGGCGCGGGCGGTGGATCAGACCAGCTCTCACGAGCCATGGCAAAGGCCATTGAGGAGGAAACCGGGCTTAGTTTTCAGGTTGTCAACAAGCCAGGTGGAGGTGGAACGGCGGCCATCCCCGATTTTATGATTTCGCCTCCTGACGGGTTCACCGTCATGGAACACATAGACACGGCGGTTGCGGCTTATGCGAAAGGAGACATCCGGGAAAACCCTGCCGAGGACTGGATCCCGATCTGTATTGCACAGATCACCTTTTCGCAGATCTACATCCGGCCGGATGAGACCCGCTACACAGATTGGGAAAGCCTCGTCGCCTATATAGACGCACATCCCGACGAGCTGTCGATTGGCATTCTTGGCAAGGTCGGTTCGATGGAATTGGTGACGATGCAGCAGATCTCTGACGCGCTTGGTCTAAAAGTGCGTCAGGTGAACTATGACAAGCCCGCAGAAACCTACGGCTCGCTGATTGGCGGTCACGTTGACATTCTCTTTGAGCAACCTGGCGACGTAAGAAGTTTCCTTGATGGCGGTCAAATGAAACCAATCCTGACCTTCCTGAATGAACGCCCCAGCGTGTTTGCCGACGTGCCAACACACCGCGAAGTGGGGGCAGACTTCGAAGCCCTGACCCGTTTCCGTGGCTTCTTTGTGAAGAAAGGGGTGGCCCCCGATCGCGTCGAATATTTGGAAGCTGCGTGTAAAGCCGGGTTTGGCAACCCAGGCTTTACGGAGTTCAACGAAGCCAAATACATGAACCTCGTTCAAAGTTACCGGGACCGCGAAGGCTCGGTCCAGCTGATCAGCGAAACGGTCGACGTCTACCGTGACGTCTACGAACAGCTGGGTATCGGCCAGTAACCTGTATCTGGTGCGAGGGCGGTCTCTGGATTGCCCCCGTTTCCTCTATCGGGACTAAGCATGTGATTGCGGAGGAGGAATCATGTCAAAGTCAGCTTTTGTTGGGGCGCCGTCAGCGGATGCCACGCAATTCATACGTCCGGTTCTTGAATGGGTGTTCTGGATAACGCTGGTCGCGCTTTACGCCCAGCAGACAACCTTTTTTGATGAGACCTTGCAGAACTATAGGCTGGGTGCCACAGGTTGGCCGCGCGGGCTTTGCTATGTTGCCATCGCCGGAGCCACAGGCCAGCTCGTTTCTCGGCTCTTGGCCATTCACCGCCGCACAGCAGAGAACTCTGACTCTGACGGCTTCCGAGTGCAGCGCAACTGGTCGCAAACGGCCCAGCATCTTGCCATCTTCGGTTTCCCGTTTTGCTTTCTTTATGCTGTGCCGTCCGTCGGTTTTTACGTGGCCGCGCCTGTGTTTATTCTGGGCTTGCTGCTGCTTTTGGGCGTGCGAAAACCGCGCACGATCGCGCTTGTCGTGGCCATCGTCTTTGGCCTCTTCCTTTTGATATTCACCCGGTTTTTCTACGTGGCGCTCCCGGTTGGCAGCATACCTGCGTTTTACAATGTGAATGTCACCGTGATCGAATTCACCAGATACGGAAAGTAGGACACAATGGACCTGTTCATCCAAGGTACGCTGAGCCTGTTCGGCGACCCCACATCAATCATGATTTTCTTCCTCGGGCTTTTCGGAGGCATGCTCTTTGGTGCAATTCCAGGCGTGAATATGCTGACGTTGGGCGCGGTTCTGCTGCCTTTCACAATCACAATGGATCCCCAAAACGCCGTGATGCTGTTTTCAGTCATCTACTGTGCGGGAGTGTTTGGTGGCGCGATTACGGCGATCCTCTTTAACATCCCCGGGGCCCCGGAAAACGCGCCGACCTGTCTTGACGGGTATCCGATGACCTTAAAAGGCGAAGCCGGTAAAGCCATCGGTGCGGCGGTCAGCTGTTCCGCTCTTGGGGGCACGGTTTCGGCGGTCATTATGATGACGGCTACAGGCATTGTCGCCAGCTTTGCCGTGCGTGCCTTTGGTCCCCCTGAAATCTTTGCGCTGATCCTATTTGGCCTGGCGGTTTCGGCATCAATTGGGGCCTCAACTCTATGGAAGGGCTGGCTTTCTGTGCTCGCGGGCCTGATGATTGCGACGATCGGCTCTGACCCGGTTGGAGGAGTTCCCCGGTTTAGTGAAGGCGCCATCCTTGGGCTAGACTACCAGTCCTATTACCTGTCCGCAGGTATTCACTTTATCCCGATGATCCTTGGCTTTTTCGCAGTCTCCGAGGTGCTGGCACAAGCGATCAATATCGCCAAGGGCACCCGCAGCCGACCTCAGGCGTCTATTGAATTCCCCACAATCGCTGAATTCGTCGCCGTACGATGGACAATTGTTCGTTCTGTTTTTGTGGGTTTCTTTGCCGGTATCCTTCCCGGAATTGGTGCAACATTGGCCGCTTTTCTGGGATACAGCCAAGCAGAGCGCTGGTCCAAGAACCGAGACAATTTTGGCAAAGGCGAACTGGAAGGTGTCGTCGCCTGCGAGACAGCCAATAACGCTGCAACCGGCGCCGCCATGATCCCGCTTCTGGCGCTTGGGCTTCCGGGCGGTGCACTGACCGCGATGATCATGGGGATTTTCCAGATCCACGGAATGGAGCCCGGCCCGCTGATCTTCGTCAACTCAGGCGATCTTGTCTGGATCACCTTTGCGGCAATGTTCTGGGCAAATCTGATGATCATCTTCCTGGGCTGGGTGCAGACAAAGACTGTTGTTCATATCCTTCGGGTTCCCTTTCGCTGGCTGGCGCCGGGCATCCTGATCCTGGCGATTGTTGGTGCCTTTGCGCTGCGCAATCTGTTCATCGATGTCTGGATCATGTTCCTTGCGGGCGTTGCCGGCTACATGCTGCGCCGAACTGGCTATTCTGCGGCCGGTGTGGTGCTTGGCCTGATCCTTGGAAAACTGGGTGAATCGGCCTTTGCAAAGTCCATGCAGCTGATGGATTACAACATGCTGGGGTTCATGCAGCGCCCGATCTCTGCGGTTCTGATCATTGTGGCGGCGGTGATTATCACCTCCAGCATTGTGAGCGAGCTTCGAGGCAAAAAACTTCAAAAAGCGCTGATCGACTAAGGGGAAACCCTGTTTCGGTGTGACGCCCCGGCCAGCTTTTGGCGTCACACCAAGCTTCGGATGAGGTCTCTCCCGCCCATCCGAACGTTGCTTCCGGGCTCAAAATGCCCGGAAGCAAACACCAAGCTCCAGAGAGAGGGTTTAAGCGTGAAGTTAACGGACCCCATTATTAAAGCCTCTCGCCAATCTGCATCTTGGAGTGTCCATTCCAAACCGAGAGAACAACAGCCGCTTCAGGCTGCGGTACAGCAAAGCGCGGAGACAGACGCAAATGGCGCAAAAACAACCCTTTCTGGACACGTCCCCAAAGGTTTCAGACGAAATTCGACAGACCACCTGTTACATGTGTGCCTGTCGGTGCGGGATTAACGTGCATCTTCGCGATGGCACGGTCAGCTATATCGAAGGCAACCGGGACCATCCGGTGAACAAAGGTGTGATCTGTGGCAAGGGTGCTTCGGGCATCATGCAGCATTATTCACCGGCGCGGTTGCGAGCCCCTATGAAACGGGTTGGGCCGCGGGGTTCTGGCCAATTTGAAGAGATATCCTGGGGCGAGGCGCTAGAGCTGGCAACCGGGTGGCTTGGCAAGGTGCGCAAGACCGATCCCAAGAAGCTGGCCTTCTTTACCGGTCGCGACCAAAGCCAGTCTCTGACAGGCCTCTGGGCGATGAAGTACGGGACACCGAATTTTGCCGCGCATGGCGGGTTCTGTTCGGTCAATATGGCGGCTGGCGGGTTGTACACCTTTGGCGGTGCCTTCTGGGAATTTGGTGACCCGGATTGGGACTATACGAAATACTTTATGCTTTTCGGTGTAGCCGAAGATCATGCCTCGAACCCGATCAAAAAGGGGATCGGCAAGATCAAGAAACGCGGCGCCAAGTTTGTGTCGGTGAACCCGGTGCGCACCGGCTACAACGCTGTGGCGGACGAGTGGGTTGGCATTCGTCCGGGCACGGACGCCCTGTTTGTCGGCGCGCTGATCCACGAGCTGTTCCGCGCGCAACAGATCGACCTGGATTATCTGATCCGCTACACGAATTCGCCCTGGCTGGTCATTCAGGACCCCGGTGCGGCCGATCATGGGTTGTTCGCCCGGGACGCAGAAGGCAATCCGCTGGTCTGGTCGAACGAGGCGGCTGGTTTTGGCAGCGGCAAGATCAGCGACCTGTCCGCATCCCTGACCGGGACGCGCACGCTGCCGGATGGACGCGCGGCGCGCACTGTGTTCGAGCTGATGGCAGAACGTTATCTGGGTGACGAGTATGCCCCCGAGGCGGTGGAAGAGCGTACCGGGGTTCCGGCCACGCAAATCCGCAAGATCGCGGCAGAGCTGGCCCATGTCGCCTTCAAGGAGGAGGTGATCATCGAGCGTGAGTGGACCGACGCCTGGGGCCGCAAGCATGACAAGCTGATTGGCCGCCCGATCTCGATGCACGCCATGCGCGGGATCTCGGCCCATTCCAACGGGTTTCAGACCTGCCGGATGATCCATATCCTGCAGATCCTTCTGGGCTCGATCGATTGCCCCGGCGGCTTCCGCTATAAACCGCCCTATCCCAAACAGACCCCGCCGAACCTGCTGCCGCATGGGGCGGCGGGCGACATTAAACCCGAGATGCCCCTTGGTGGGCCGCATCTGGGCTTCCCCCACGGGCCGCATCACCTGCTGCTGGACGAGGAGGGCGGGCCGAACCGGCTGGACAAGGGCTTTAGCTGGGACGCACCCATGTCGGCGCACGGGCTGATGCATATGGTCATCAACAACGCCGCCGAGAAAGACCCGTACGGTATCGACGTGCTGTTCATGTATATGGCCAACATGGCGTGGAACAGCTCGATGAACACGCCGGGCACGATCGACGCGCTAACCAAAACGGACGAGAACGGCGACTATGTGATCCCCAAGATCATCTACTCGGATGCTTATTACTCCGAGACGGTTTCCTTTGCCGACCTGATCCTGCCCGACACCACCTATCTGGAGCGCTACGACTGTATCTCGCTTCTGGATCGACCGATTTCAGAGCCCGAGATTCTCGCGGATTCGATCCGGTATCCAGTGGTAGAGCCCGACCGCGATGTGCGCGGTTTCCAGACCGTGCTGATCGACCTCGGCGCACGGCTTGGCCTGCCGGGTTTTGTCGATGACGAAGGCGCGCCGCTCTACCCTGGTGGCTATCCCGACTACATCGTCAACCACGAGCGCAAACCCGGTATCGGGCCACTGGCCGGGTTCCGTGGCAAGGATGGCTCTGACTATGGCGTGGGCGAGAAAAACCCCGACCAGTTGAAGCGTTACATTGAGAACGGGTCGTTCTGGGAACATAGGATTGACCCCGAACACGCCTATTTCCGCCATGCCAACCGCGGCTATCTGGATTGGGGCATCGAGAAAGGCATTCGCCTGACGCCCGAAGCCACGATCTTCCAGCTGTACAGCGAACCGGTGCAGCGGTTCCGGCTGGCTGCCAAAGGTCATGGCGACCGGCAACCACCAGAACGCGCACGCGAACGGATCGAGAAACACTTCGACCCGCTGCCCTTCTGGTACCCGCCACTGGAAGAGTCGATGGTCGACGCACAGACTTTCCCCCTGCACGCCATCACGCAGCGGCCCATGCATATGTATCACTCGTGGGGCTCGCAGAACGCGTGGCTGCGCCAGATCACGGCGGCAAACCGGCTGTATATTCATACCTCGGTTGGCGAGAGCATCGGGGCCAAAGATGACGACTGGGTTTGGCTCAGCTCGCATCAGGGGCGGGTGAAGTGTCAGGTCCGGCTGATGGACGGGGTGAACCCGCACACAGTCTGGACATGGAACGCGATTGGCAAGCGCCGCGGGGCCTGGGGCCTGAGCGACGATGCGCCGGAAAGCAATCAGGGCTTCCTGCTGAATCACCTGATCTCGGAATTGTTGCCGGAAGGCGGCGGCGGATACCGCTATTCCAACTCCGACCCGATCACTGGGCAGGCCGCGTGGTTCGATCTCAAGGTCTCGATCGAAAAGGCTGACGGGGACGCTCGAACAGAACCCTTCTTCGAGCCTGTCGGATCCGGCTCACAGCCGCCTTCACCTAAGAAAGTCGCCTTCGGGGCCGAGTTCGGGAGCAAAGACAAATGACCTGCCTGCCGAAAGAAACAAAGAAAAAGCTTGGCCTTGTCATCGACTTGGACATCTGTGTCGGCTGTCAGGCCTGCGCGACCAGTTGCAAAGAATGGAACACGGGTGGCTACAGCGCGCCGCTCTCGGATCACGATCCCTATGGCGCTGATCCGTCGGGCGCGTGGCTGAACCGTGTCCATTCCTTCGAGGCCAAGACCGCCGAAGGTCAAGCCAAGACGGTCCACTTCCCGCGCTCCTGCCTGCATTGCGAAGAACCAGACTGCGTCACCGTCTGCCCCACCGGGGCTTCCTATAAGCGCGAAGAAGACGGCATTGTTCTGGTCAACCCAGACACCTGCATCGGCTGCAAACTGTGCTCCTGGGCCTGTCCATATGGCGCACGGGAATATGACTATGACGACGGGGTGATGAAAAAATGCACCCTGTGCGTGGATCGAATCTATAACCGGAACGTCCCCGAAGAAGACCGCGTTCCGGCCTGCGTGCGTGCCTGCCCAACAGGAGCGCGCGCCTTTGGCGACCTGGGCGACCCGAACAGCGAAGTTTCACAATCCGTGGCCGCACGGGACGGTTTTAACCTGCTCGACGCGTTCGGATACAAGCCCGTCAACAAGTACCTACCTCCGCGCATCAACAGCGTTCAGGTCTCCCCGGTTGTCGAAAAAACCGCCGCCCCAGATGGGTCACGGCTCGAGAAATTGTTCGCTTGGGCTGACAAAGCCCTGTCGCGGTAAGAGGTCCCACAATGCATCCAGCCTATTCCGTTATCGTCTTCACCACATCCTCGGGTGCGGGTTACGGCCTTTTGTTCTGGCTGTCTCTGGCCCACATTGCGGGAGTTCTGCCCGGCGAGGGCTGGCTTCCCTTCTTTAGTGTGGCTGTGGCACTGGCTCTGATCACCGTGGGCCTGTTGTCCTCAACCCTTCATTTGGGCCACCCGGAACGCGCCATCGGAGCCTTTTCGCAATGGCGCTCGTCGTGGCTGTCGCGCGAAGGCGTGGCAGCGGTGTTCACCTATATCCCGGCCGGCCTTCTGGCGCTGATCTGGCTGATGGGGATCGAGACCGGAGTAACCCAGTTGCTTGCCTTGCTTTCAGCGGTCGGCGCGGTTGTCACAGTGTATTGCACGGGCATGATCTATGGATCCTTGCGTACCATCCGGCAGTGGCACAAGGGGCTGACGCCTTTGGTGTACCTGACCCTTGGATCCGCAACCGGAGCGCTTCTGCTGGCGGTTCTGATGGCGTTTTTGGGCTCGGCGCCCGCTTGGGTGGCCATTCTGGTGTTGATCAATATGCTCGTTGCCGGCTCCCTGAAACTGTCCTACTGGCGCCAGATCGACGCCGATCCCGGTCAATACACGACCGAGATGGCGACCGGTCTGGGTGGCAATGGCGGCTCTGTCCGCCCGCTGGATCCCCCGCATACAATGCCAAACTTTGTAATGAGAGAGATGGGCTATCAGGTCGCTCGCAAACACGCGGCTTCTTTGCGCCGCCTTTCGGCTATCGCTCTCTTCGCGGCACCAATCGTTGCAGTCCTGATCGCGACGTTGGCATCAGGCGGGGCGGCAGTTCTGTATCTCATCGCAACTCTTGCCGCCGCATGGGGTGTGGCCACCGAACGCTGGCTCTTCTTCGCAGAAGCCGAGCACGTCAGCCAACTTTACTACGGCGCTACCCGGGCCTGATCCCAAGACACAGATAAGAAAGTAACCAGAATGGAAGCGCTTGGCCTAACGATCGAAATGATGATCGTGCTATCGGTTCTGGCCCTGACCGTGGGTCTGTTCGTGACCGAAATTGTCCGGGTCGATGTCGCGGCCATCGGTATCATGGTGTTATTGGGCTGTATCGCGTCTCTGCCAGGGCTGGAAAGCGTTGTGGATGTGTCCACGCTGTTTTACGGCTTCGGCAGCAACGCGGTGATTTCGATCATCGCTGTGATGGTCATCGGCGCGGGCCTCGACAAAACCGGCGTCATGTCGGCGGTCGCGGTGTGGATCACGCGGGTTGGCGGCTCGACGGAGTCACGCATCGTCGTGCTGATTTCGTCGGTCGTGGGGTTCATTTCGTCCTTCATGCAGAATGTCGGAGCGGCGGCTCTATTCCTCCCTGTTGTATCGAGGATTTCTGTCCGAACCGGCCTGCCTATGTCGCGCCTATTGATGCCGATGGGCTTCTGCGCAATTTTGGGTGGCACTATGACGATGGTGGGCTCGTCACCGCTGATCCTGCTCAACGATCTGATCCTAGGCGTCAACGCCACCTTGGCCGCAGACCAGCAGATGAACTCTTTCGGTCTGTTCGATGTGACTCCGATTGGCCTGGCTCTGGTTGTCACCGGGATCCTGTATTTTGTTGTCTTTGGACGTGTGGTACTTCCTGCTGTCTCAGCGGATGTCGGGGCCAAGTCTCAGAGCCTGCTCGATTACTTCAGCAAGGTCTACAACCTCGACGGCGAGATTCACGAAATCGACGTCCCTGACGGAACAGCTT
This sequence comes from Tritonibacter multivorans, assembly GCF_001458415.1. Classification (GTDB taxonomy): domain Bacteria; phylum Pseudomonadota; class Alphaproteobacteria; order Rhodobacterales; family Rhodobacteraceae; genus Epibacterium; species Epibacterium multivorans. The sequence goes on from NZ_CYSD01000028.1 coordinate 26,166, forward strand.
TGGCAGGAAAGTCGATTGACGAGCTTGAGACCACCTACCGGATCCTGATTGTCGCGACCCACTACAACAAGAAGACCTTCATGGCGCCGCCGCGCGATGTTTTGATCGAAACGCCTGCACGCCTCGCGGTGATCGGAGCACGCCACGATGTCGAGGCATTCCACGCGGATTTCGGGCTGGCAAAATTGCCCGAACTCGACCAGTTCTCGGAATCGCTCGGCGCATCGAAAGGCGGTATCGCCGAAGTCGTCATTCCGCCTAATTCATCGGTGATCGGAAAGACCGGCCGCGAAATCGTGATGCGCAGGGTCTACGGCTTGTCGCCGCTGGTACTCTACAGGGCTGGTGACGTGTTCACCCGCGGCAAGGAAAATCTGCTCGGCAACATGCCCTATCAGGCCGGTGACACGCTGGTCTGCCACACATCGTGGGAATCGCTCGCGCGCCTTGAGAAAGACCGGGATTTTGTTGTCGTGACAACCGACTACCCCAAGGAAGAGCTGCGCCCCCAGAAAGTCGCCCATGCCATGGTGTTCTTCCTTATCGCGCTGGCGCTGATCCTCGGGACCGATCTGCGATTGTCGCTTTGTCTGCTGGTCGGGGCACTGGGCATGGTTGTCAGCCGTGTTCTGAGTATTCAGGAGGCCTATGAGGCGGTGGGCTGGAACACGGTATTCCTGCTGGCCAGCCTGATCCCCCTGGGTCAGGCGGTTCAGAATACCGGTACAGCGCAGTGGATTGCCGATCTCGTATTGGGAATTCTCGATGGTATGCCGATCTGGACGATACAGTCCGCAGTCGCTGTTCTGGCCACGGTGTTCACACTGGTGATGTCGAATGTCGGCGCAACAGTTCTTCTGGTTCCGCTTGCGGTGAATATCGCACTGGGCGTTGGTGCCGACCCGGCGCTATTTGCTCTGACCGTCGCGATTTCCACATCGAACTCGTTTCTGATCCCCACACATCAGGTCAATGCGCTGACCATGGGACCTGGCGGCTACTCCGTTCCAGATTTCATGCGGGCGGGCGGTGTGATGACAGTGCTGTTTCTCGTCGTGTCAATCACGATGTTGAACTTATTTTTCTAGCGGTCTCGTCTGTCTGGCGACAACACCTAACGGACGAAGACCTGAGTAACGCCAATGGATAGGGCGAACGGCGCCCTATACCCTTCAAAGGGATTTTCAAGATGAAAGCACAGGATGACATAGCTCAAGTAAGCGCAATCGTGGCCCGTGCGCGTGCCGCCCAGAAAGCTTTTGAGGTCGATGCCGACCAAGCGCGCTATGACCGCGCGGCCGAAGCTGCTGCCTGGGCGATCATGGAGCCGTCGCGCAACAAGGCCTTGGCCGAGCTTGCGGTCAAGACGACCGGACTTGGCAATGTGGCTGACAAGATCATCAAAAACCATCGCAAGACCCTTGGCCTGATGCGCGACATCAAGGGCGTGAAAACGCATGGGATCATCTGCGATGATCCGACCACCGGCATTACCGAGATCGCCCGCCCCATTGGGGTGATCGGCGCCGTGGTGCCCTCGACCAATCCGGCGGCGACGCCTGCCAACAACATTATCAACGCCTTGAAATGCGGCAACGCGGTGGTCGTTGCTCCGTCACCAAAGGGTGTGGCAAGCTGCGAGCTGCTTTTGTCCAATATTCATGATGAGTTCGACAAGCTGGGGCTTGATCACGATCTGGTCCAGATGATCCCCGCGCCGGGCTCCAAGGCCAAGACGCAGGCGATGATGGAGCTGAGCGACCGGGTGATCTGCACCGGCAGCCAGAACAACGTCCACCGCGCGCAAACCTGCGGCACGCCTGCTGTGGCGGTTGGTGCGGGCAATGTCACCGTGATCGTTGACGAAACCGCCGACCTGAACGCCGCAGCCCGGAAAATCACTGCGTCCAAGACATTCGACAACGCGACCTCCTGTTCGTCCGAAAACTCGATAATCGTCGTCGATGCGATCTATGATGGGTTCGTCGCCGCATTGGCCAAAGAAGGTGGCGCACTGGTGAAGGACGAAGCGCAGATCGTTGCGAAGCTCTGGCCCGACGGGCATCTGAACCGCGAGGTCATCGCGCAGGATGCTGACAAGATGATCGAGGCGTTGGGCCTGTCCGGTCAGGTGCCTGATGACACCAAGTTCCTCGCCGTCGAAACACAAGGGATCGGCGCGGACCATCCGCTGTCGGGTGAAAAGCTCAGCCGTGTTGCAGCGCTTTTTCGTGCGAAGGACTATGAAGACGCGCAGGCCATAGCGACCCGCATACTGGATTATCAAGGGGCCGGGCATTCCATCGGCATTCATACCGCAGACGATGGGCGCGCCGTGGCGATGGGCGCATCGCTGCCGACTTGCCGTGTCATCGTAAACCAGGCGCACACCTTTGCTACCGGCGGGTCCTTTAACAACGGCATGCCATTCTCGCTTTCCATGGGATGCGGCAGCTGGGGGGGGAATGCGATCGACGAAAACCTGCATTGGAAGCACTTCATTCAAAGCACCAAGGTTGTTCGTGAAATTCCGCCTGTCGAGCCTGCGCTCGAAGACATCTTTGCGGATTACTGGGCGGAGGCGGGGCAATGAAGGTGGACGATCATACACCTCCCGGCGGCACTGTTCGCGACTGGCTGGATGACCGGGCTGGCGCTGTCGGGGATCGTGAAGCGTACGTGTTCTTCGACGGAGAGCCCGCGCTGACCTGGTCGGGACTGCACGGCAAAGCAAGGCAGTTGGCGGAACAGCTTACAGCGCAAGGAGTGGAAAAGGGGGCCAGTATTGCAATCCTCCAACCCAACGGGCGCGACGTGATCGAGTGCCTTTACGGTGCCCTGTACGGTGGGTTTCGCGCGACGGTGATCAACCTTGTCGCAGGCGACGAGGCTATTGGCTACGCTCTGGACCATTGCGAGGCGCATATCGCCCTTGTGGGCGACGCACAGGCAGAGCTGTTTGAAAGAGTGCGCCCAGCCGGCATGTCGAGGTTCTCTGCCTCAAGCCTCGTCGAAGCCACAGCGCTGCATTCGCTTGGTCCCGATGACGACGCGCTTCTTATGTACACTTCCGGAACGACGGGCCGACCCAAGGGTGTCGTCCACAGCCACGCAAGCCTGCTGGCTGGCGGCTGGACCCCGACTCTGGCGCACAAGTTAGCACCAGAAGATCGCGGTCTATGCGTGCTTCCGATCTATCACATCAACGGGCTGTGTGTGACCGTGTTAAGCACGCTAATCTCGGGAGGGTCGCTGGCCGTTGTTGAGAAATTCTCGGCAAGAAAATTCTGGGGCCAGTGCGAAAGCGCGAATGTAACATGGTTTTCGGTCGTCCCAACGATCATTTCTCACTTGCTGCATTCGGACATCACTCCAACAGCTGAAACCAAAGCTCGGCTGCGCTTCGGTCGTTCCGCCTCATCACCGCTCGCGCCGGATCTTCAAACCGCGTTCGAAACACGTTTCGAAGTCCCAATTGTGGAAACAATGGGGTTGACGGAAACTGCAGCACAGATGTTGTCCAACCCGCTACCACCGGGCGTTCGCAAGATCGGGTCGCCGGGAAAGGCATATGGGAACGAAGCATGTATTCTGTCGGCTGATCTCACACCCTTGCCACCCAATACCAAGGGTGAAATAGCGGTACGCGGCCCAAATGTGATGCGCGAATACCTAAAAAACAAAGACGCCACGCGAGAGACAATCACATCGGATGGCTGGCTGCGGACCGGTGATCTTGGGTACATCGACGAAGACGGATACTTCTTTGTGACAGGCCGCCTGAAAGAGCTCATCATCAAAGGTGGTGAAAACATAGCCCCTCGTGAAATCGATGAAGCTCTCTATTCGCACCCCGATGTCATTGAAGCAGCTGCATTTTCGGTTCCGTGCAAATCCTATGGGGAACGCATCGAGGCTGCAGTTAAGCTGCGTGACGGGTCTAGCATGTCGTCCGAGCGGCTCGTCGAGATCTGTGTTGAGAGGCTCGGCTCATTTAAGTCACCGGATAAGGTGCATATTCTGGATGACCTTCCAAAAGGTCCTTCGGGAAAGATCCAGAGGATCAAACTCCAAGACCTGATTAAGTGAAAAATCCCACTGACGGCCATGGAAAAACGTCGTGCAGATATCATCGCAGAGCAGCTTGAAGAGCGGATTTTTGATGGAACCTATGCGGACGGAGATCGCCTTGACGAAGTCCGCCTTGCCGAACAATTCGGAGTTTCCAGAACTCCGTTGAGGGAGGCATTGCAAGGGCTTGCGCGCTCTGGGTTGGTGGCGTTGATCCCACGGCGCGGAGCTTTTGTTCGTCAACCCGGTCCGGTTGAACTTCTGGAAATGTTTGAAGTCATGGCAGAAGTCGAAGCTGTGTGCGGACGCCTTGCTGCAAAGCGCATTTCCGACGAAGCTCTGGCAGATCTGCATGATGCAAATGACAAGTGCCAAGCAGCCGTTGAGGCACAAGCCCCTGATTCCTACTACAGCGAGAACGAACGATTCCACAAAATCATCTATCGGGAGTCAGGCAATGGCTTCCTGGAGGCCGAGACCGGAATACTGCACCGGCGCCTCCAGCCATTCCGACGTCAACAGCTGAGATTGAGAGGTCGCATGGCGCAATCCATGAACGAACACAAAACCATCCTGGAGGCCCTCGAACGAGGAGATTCCGAAGCTGTGGCTAACGCTCTACGTGGTCATGTGGCGATTCAAGGAGAAAAGTTCCACAGCCTGATGAGAACCCTCAAGAACATTGCTGAATGAAGGTTTGATTGTTGCAGATACAGAAAAGTCGGCTTGGTCCGCGACCTGTAAGTTGACCATCTGATCCGCGCTGCGCCGCGATCGAATGGCCGGGTTTGCAGCCGCGCTGCAGTACTACCAACTGAGCACTTGCGGCGATTTTCGCGCTGCGAGCGCACGCAGCGAAAAAAGTGAATGCACAGTGTGGGCTCGAAGCTGACCTTCGCGGCAAAGTCTGACAAGAGCGGCTTTGCCGGGCTGGGGCAGGCCTGCGTGAAGATCCAGCGCTATATAAAAAGGCGCCCCAAGGGGCGCCTTTGTGGTTCACGTCGGTGTGGAACCTGTCGGTCAGACCTTGAGGTTCGGAATGATCTGCTTTTTGCGGGACATCACGCCCGGCAGAACCACGGCGTCGCCGCTCACGGTGGCGCCAAAGGATTTTTCGGCCACGGTTTTCACCAGATCGTTGGGGACCAGCAGGGTGGCTTCTTCGCGCAGGATGTCGACAACGAACAGCAGAACCTCGTCCACGCCATCTTCAGCTGCGACGGTTTTGAAGCTTTCCATCAGGCTCTCTTTGCGGCCCAGCGGGATTTCCGGTGCGGTGGTTTCCAGAACGGAGACGCGGAATTTGGTGCCGTCAACTTCGTATTCTTTGGAGTCCATGCGGATCAGTTCGGCATCCGAGAAGGCCGAGACGTCGGATTTCGCCGCAAACATTTCAGCCGCGTAAGCGCCGAGATCCAGGTTCAGCTCTGCCGCCAGCTTTTCGGCCAGCGCCTTGTCCACGTCGGTGGTGGTGGGGGAGCGGAATTCCAGGGTGTCGGACAGGATGCAGGACAGCATCAGACCTTTGATCTGGTCGGTCATCTTGGCGGCGTCATCGCCCATCAGATCGTACATGATGGTGGCGGTGCAGGCCAGCGGGCGGACGGTGATGTCGATCGGGCCTTTGGTTTCCAGACCGCCGACCAGCTTGTGGTGGTCGATGATCGCGGTGACGTCCAGCGCGTTGATGTTGTCGGGCAGTTCGGCCGGGTTGTTGGTGTCAACGATGACTGCGGGGGTGCCGTCTTCAAACGCGGTTTTGATCGCGGGCTTTTCTGCGTTCCACTTTTCCAGAACAAAGGCTGCCTCAGTATTGGGTTCCCCCAAGAGGACCGCTTCGGCCGCCTGGCCTTTGATTTCGTTCAGGTACCAGGCCCAGATGATCGGAGAGCCGGTGGAATCGGTGTCGGGGGATTTATGGCCGAAAACTTGAATGGTCATTTGACGGTCCTGTGTCTCAGAATGTATCTGCCGCGCCTTATAGCAGGGCGGGCGTCTTTGTCACCCCGCCGCAGTGCCGCATGGGTGCAAGCCTGTGTTGCGAAAAGCGCGGGGGCGGCGGGGTCCTGCCGGTTCGGCCCAAACCCTGAGCTTTTGCACAGGGATCAGGCGGTCAGAAGCTGGCGCGCGACAGGGACCAGCCCGCCCGGTCCAGCAGATTGAGCATGCCCACCTCTCCGGGCAGATGCGCGGCCCCCACCGCCATCAGGATCTTGCGGTCCTTGTGGCGAGCCAGCTGTTTCATCCACGCCCGGTTGCGCCCGTCCAGAATTTCGCGGTCCATCGCGCGCAGCAGGCGGCGGACCTCTTTGCGCGAGACATCCAGATCGCCATAAAGCGCCCAGGTCATCAGGATCCGCCCTTCGGTCAGCCGTTCCTGAAAATACGCCGCACTTTGTGTATGGGCGAGGCTGTTGTGGTCGGTCTGGCTGCGCAGGTCCAGCAGCAGCATCCGGGCCTGATCGCGCAGCGGCATCGCTGACAGCGCCGCGAGACCCGCGTTGGTGTCCTCGAGCCCGGCGACCGGCACTTTGGCGCGGTGCGCCTGACGTTCGATCCGGTCATCCAGCCCCCGGCGGCGGCCGATGCCGCGCGGCAGGCAGCCATCGGGGCCGATCATATCGCCGATCACCCAGGGCTGCAGCTGCAGGGCGGCTTCGGGGGCAAAGCCCGTGCGCAAAAGCTGGGGCAGCAGGAATTGCCAGTCGGATTTGGACATCAGCTGATCCAGACGCTGGCCTTCGGGCAGCAGGAAATACTGGGCCTGGCTGGGGTCGTCGTCAAATTCGGGATGGGTGGCGATCTGGGCGGCTGTGACCTCGAGCAGGACCAGATCCATGTCGCGGATCACCGGCCGCAGCTGGCGCATCACCCGCCCCATGCGCGGGTCGCCCGAATGCTGGGTGCCAACCACATGCAGGGTGCGGTCGCCCTTGCGGGCTATCCAGTGGTTGCCTTCGGAATAGGGCACGCGGGCGGCGTCACTGGTCAGCCGCTGGCGCAGCTCTGGCGACAGATCGGCGCGCAGGTCTCGCCCCTGGCAGCGTGCCTCAGCCGCTGTAGGCAGGGCCATCTGCAGGGCCCCCAACAACAAGGCGAAACTCAGAAACTTGGCGGTGCGGCGCATGGGGGATCTCCGGAACAGGGACGGGAAAGCGAGGGCAGGGAACAGTGTCAGGGCAGATCAGCGGGGGGCAGGGGCTGGCGCGCCAGCTGGTAGCCTGCCTTGGTCAGCAGATCGAGCACGCCGCCCTTGCCGGGCAGGTGCATGGCGCCGACGCCAATGACAATCTGGTCGCCTTCGGTGGCTTCGATCACCGGGATCCAGGCGGCATTGCGGCCAAGCAGCATCTTATCCATCAGCTCGTCCAGATCGGCCTGCCGCCGTTCTGGCGACACCGGCGCCTCAGCCGCGAGGAAGCGGGCCTCTTCGATCAGGGTGAATTCAAGCACGCGTTCGTCAAAATAGGCGGCAGAGAGGCTGGCCAGCTGGTTCGGATCGGTCTGCGTCATCGCCAGATAGCTGCGCAGCCCTTCGACCTGTTCGTCGAGCGGCGTGTCCGACATCAGGCCAATCACCGACAGCGCATCTTCGAGGGCTGCAATTGGCACATCAGCGTCTTTGGCCATGGTCATCAGCCGTTTGTCCAGCCCATTGGCAATATCGGGATCCTGTTTGGCACAGAGCGGCAGCGCCAGAGACAGCGACAGGAACCAGGGCTGCATCTTGGCGGCCATTGCAGGCGGCAGGCCCGCGTCCCGGGCAAGGGCGGCCACGTGGTCCCATTCCTGTGGGCTGAGCCGGTCAATCAGGCTGGGGCCTTCGGTGATGAACGCGTGGGTCAGGTCTTCGGTCAGGGCTTTTTGAACTTTGGCCTGATCTGCATCGGTGGCTTCGACCAGCAGCGCGTCGGCGCTGTCAAACAGCGGCGCAAAGGTCTCGCGCCAGGCGGCAAAGCGCGGGTCGTTCAGGTGCAGCGTGCCAATCACATGCAGCACCCGGTCGTCGCGTGTGGCTGTCCAATAGAGCCCTTCGGCATAGGGGGCGACGGCGACCTGCGCGGCGACATCGGCCAACAGCGCCGGCGGCAGCGTGCTGCGGGTGTCTGTGCCGGTGCAGGCGGCGGCCAGCGGGCTGGCCAGAGCCCCGGCAAAGGCCGCGCCGGTCCAAAACGCCCATTGTGTCCGGCGGCGTGTCCGGCGGCGTGTCTGGCGGCGCGGCTGAGGTTGATGGCAGGACGGTCGGCTGGACGGTCGGTAGGACAACAATTGGGGCAACAGGCGTGACAACACGGGAAATCTCTTTCTTCGGGGTGTCCCGCACGCACCCTAACTGGGGACTGCGGGACGAAAATTTCAAATCGTTTCAGCCACCTTGCCATTCGGCGGCAGGCCCGGCAAGTTCGCGGGGAGCGGAAATGACAGGACGGTGAACACAATAGGGTGGGACCACATGGCGCAGGGCAGCGCCCCGGACATCTTCCCTCGGACCGCGACAGCAGATCAGCAGGGTAGCAATGAAAAAAGAAGAAGATCTTTATGCCCCGGTCAAAGCGCTTCTGGAAGCGCAGGGCTATGAGGTCAAAGGCGAAGTCGGCGCGGTCGACGTGATGGGCGTCCGGGACGCTGGCGAGGATCCTGTGCTGGTCGAACTGAAGCTGACGTTTTCGCTGTCCCTCTATCAGCAGGCGATCACCCGGCAGGCCGTGAGCGATGTGGTCTATATTGCCGTGCCCAAACCCAAGGGCCGTCAGGCGCGGCGGGTGATGAAGGACAACCACGCCCTGTGTCGCCGTCTGGGGCTGGGGTTGATCACCGTGCGCGAAGATGGTTTTGCCGAGGTCCACTGTGACCCGACCCCCTATGCGCCGCGCAAATCGAAACCGCGCAAGGCGCGGCTCTTGCGAGAATTCCAGCGTCTGAGTGGGGATCCCAACAAAGGCGGCGCGCGCCGGGGCGGGCTGATCACAGGCTACCGCGATGATGCGTTGAAATGTGCGGCCTATCTGGCCCGTGAAGGGGCCAGCAAAGGGGCGGATGTCGCCCGCGCCACCGGGGTGGTCAAGGCCACAACGCTGATGCGCGACAATCATTACGGCTGGTTTGATAAGGTCGACACAGGCGTCTATGCGCTGGGCACGGCAGGCGAGAAAGGTCTGGCCGAGTGGTGGCCCGACGGGGGCGCGCCCCAAGAAACGAAGGCGGATTAACGCCTGTGGCGGGTGTCCCCGTCGCCGTCCCCAAAAATGTCACAGATTTTTCGCGTCAGATGCGTTGACTCCTGCGTTTTGCAGACCTAGCTTCCTGCTCGTTAGCACTCATGACCTGCGAGTGATAATGATCCGTGCTCGTTGCTTCCAAGAAGGATGGCACGGGTGTTAGAGAAATGTACTTTGAGCTTAAGGAGCTGCAAAGATGGCACTGAAACCGCTTCACGACCGCGTTCTGGTTCGTCGCACTGAAAGCGAAGAAAAAACCGCCGGTGGTCTGATCATCCCCGATTCCGCAAAAGAAAAGCCCTCTGAGGGTGTTGTCGTCGCATGTGGCGAAGGCGCGCGTAAGGACTCTGGCGAGCTGATCGCGATGGCAGTGAAAGAGGGTGACACCATCCTGTTCGGCAAATGGTCCGGCACCGAAGTCTCCGTCGACGGTGAAGAACTGCTGATGATGAAGGAAAGCGACATTATGGGCATCATCGTGTGAGCCTTAGGCCCGCACTGATTTGATCCCTGATCCGTTTTCCCCCCGAAAATAATACTCTTTAGGAGAGAACCATGGCCGCTAAGGACGTGAAATTCGATACCGATGCCCGCAATGCAATGCTGCGTGGCGTCAACATTCTGGCAGATGCTGTCAAAGTGACCCTGGGCCCCAAAGGCCGTAACGTTGTTCTGGACAAATCCTTTGGCGCACCGCGCATCACCAAAGACGGTGTGTCTGTTGCCAAAGAGATCGAACTGGAAGACAAGTTCGAGAACATGGGCGCACAGATGGTGAAGGAAGTTGCTTCCCGCACCAACGACGAAGCAGGCGACGGCACCACCACCGCGACCGTTCTGGCACAAGCGATCGTTCGCGAAGGCCTGAAGCAGGTTGCAGCGGGCCTGAACCCGATGGACCTGAAGCGCGGCATCGACATGGCAACTGCCAAAGTCGTTGAAAGCATCAAGGACATGGCGCGCGAAGTCAAAGACTCCGACGAAGTTGCGCAGGTTGGCACCATCTCCGCCAACGGCGAAGCAGAAATCGGCCGCCAGATCGCTGACGCAATGCAGAAAGTCGGCAACGAAGGCGTGATCACCGTCGAAGAAAACAAAGGCATGGAAACCGAGACCGACGTGGTCGAAGGCATGCAGTTCGACCGTGGCTACCTGTCCCCGTACTTCGTCACCAACCCGGACAAAATGATCGCAGATCTCGACGACTGCATGATCCTGCTGCACGAGAAGAAACTGTCTTCCCTGCAGCCGATGGTTCCGCTGCTCGAGCAGGTGATCCAGTCTCAGAAGCCGCTGCTGATCATTGCAGAGGACGTTGAAGGTGAAGCGCTGGCAACTCTGGTTGTCAACAAACTGCGCGGCGGCCTGAAAATTGCTGCTGTCAAAGCACCGGGCTTCGGCGACCGCCGCAAAGCCATGCTGCAGGACATCGCAATCCTGACCGGTGGCCAGGTTATCTCTGAAGATCTGGGCATGAAGCTCGAGTCCGTGACCATGGACATGCTGGGCTCCGCCAAGAAAATCGAGATCACCAAAGACGAAACCACCATCGTTGACGGTGCAGGCGAGAAAGCCGAGATCGAAGCCCGCGTTGGCCAGATCCGCGCGCAGATCGAAGAAACCACCTCTGACTACGACCGTGAGAAGCTGCAAGAGCGCGTTGCCAAACTGGCAGGCGGTGTTGCTGTGATCCGCGTTGGCGGCATGACCGAAGTGGAAGTCAAAGAGCGCAAAGACCGCGTTGACGATGCCCTGAACGCAACCCGCGCAGCTGTGCAGGAAGGCGTCATCGTTGGTGGTGGTGTTGCTCTGGTTCAGGCTGGCAAAGCGCTGGACGGTCTGGAAGGTCAGAACTCCGACCAATACGCCGGTATCACCATCGTCCGTAAGGCAATCGAAGCGCCGCTGCGCCAGATCGCTGAAAACGCAGGTGTTGACGGTGCGGTTGTTGCGGGCAAAGTCCGCGAGTCCGATGAGACCTCCTTTGGTTTCAACGCACAGACCGAAGAATATGGCGACATGTTCTCCTTCGGCGTGATCGACCCGGCAAAAGTGACCCGTACCGCGCTGGAAGATGCGGCATCGGTTGCGGGCCTGCTGATCACCACTGAAGCCATGGTTGCAGACAAGCCTTCCAAAGACGGCGGCGCGCCTGCAGGCGGCATGCCCGACATGGGCGGCATGGGCGGCATGATGTAATCACAAGTCCTTTGGACTTGTGATGCCCGACAGGCGACCTCCCCAAAGGGAGGTCTGCCGAGAGGGTCATCAACCATCCAGTCGGATGACACAGAAAGGGTCGCCTGCGGGCGGCCCTTTTTTATTTGGCCCGCGATGCGGGCCGGCCTCCGGCGGGGATATTTGGAAAAAGATGAAAGGGCGGGGCGCGTTATTTCGCGGCCTCTTCAATTGACGATCCTGCGCAAGCCTGGCAGCCTGGTTGTAATTTTTAACAGCGAAATCAATTTTATGGCTAAGGCAGTTTTTATTCAGTCGTCCCATTCCGTCTATGATGATCAACCGGGGGTCGCCTATCACTTTCCAAAAAGAAGTTACTTAAGACGAGTTGCGCAAACAGTTGGCGACTGGGTGGTTTTCTATGAGGGCCGTTCCGGCGGCGGTCGGGGGTACTTCGGTGTGCAAAGGGTAAAGTCCATAGAGGATGATCCTTCTGATCCCACACATGCCTATGCAATTCTGGACCAGGCAAGTCAGCTGTCCTTTGAGCGTTCGGTTCCGCGACTAAAAGACAATGATGCGCCGTACGAAACGGGCCTGCCGAAGTTCGGAGGTTTCAATACGCAAGCGGTGCGGATGATTTCAGATGAAGATTTTGATGCCATTCTAGCAGCGGGCTTTGCGGTCGAACCTCACCCTGATCGCTTGCCGCGAACGGGAGCAATCACCCGTGATGCCGAGGGATTTGCCGAGGCCCGGGCAACCTTCGACCACACACCTCGCGAAAGCATTTTGGTTTCGAGGAAATTGCGAGATCGCAGTTTTGCCAAGCAAGTAAAATTCGCCTATGGAGGGGTGTGTGCCCTGTCTGGTCTGGAGCTTCGCAATGGGGGTGGTCGGCCTGAAGTTGAAGCGGCCCATATTCTCCCAGTTGAGCACAATGGCCCGGATGTCGTGCACAACGGTATGGCGTTGTCTGGAACTCTGCATTGGATGTTCGATCGCGGTCTGGTGGGGGTGGATGACGATCGCCGTATCTTGGTGGCCAGCGAAACCGTTGCGTCTGACACGCTTTCGCGGCTGTTGGTCCCGGACCGAAAGTTGATTGTGCCCAAGGCTGTGGCGTTGCAGCCCCATCGGGATTATCTACGCTGGCACCGTGAGAATTGTTTTAAAGGGTGAGGTTTTTGCCTTTGTCATATGCGGTCCCTAAGGTGGCCCCATGACCCGCAAGCACCCCAATCGCCGCATGTTGATCCCGCTGAATGCGCAGGAGCGTGAGGCGCTGCGTGTTTTGGCGCGGGGTGGGAGCCTTGGCGATGCGCTGCGGCGGCTGGTGCAGGTTGGGCTGACCGAGGGTGTGGTGGATCTTGGCGCGGTGCGCGAGAGAGCTGCGCCGTCGCGTTTGCCGCTGCAACTGCCACGACAGGCACGGCGGATGGTGGAGCGGCTGGCGCAGCGCGAGGGGAGCACGCCAGAGCTTGTTGTCTGGGCTCTGCTGCGGCAGGCGCTGGCGCGGGCGCGCCTGGAGCGGTGAAAGACGTCTCAATTGCCGCCCGATGTCCGGCGATGGCCTTGAAATAAATGCGGTATCTGTGCGGTCGTGGGGCAAAACAGCCCCCGATTGTAAGGGGGACGCACCGGCAAGATCACAAGAAAAGCGCGCAGGCGGCTGTTGGGGATTGTCCTTTGCGTGCAACAGCGGGGACGGGGACGTGCCCCTCCGGTATTCTAGGCTTGGCACGAATCACCCTTTGCGCGTATTGATACACCCACGGTTCAACTTTCCTTGCGCTCTCTTTGGCCACTGGCTGGGGCATTTCGCGCAGGGATCCATCGGTCTTTAGCCAAGAGGAGGCGTTTTGATGACCAATCGTTATTTCGTACGCCAAGCATCTTGGCTGGGCGCCCCATGCACCCGACGTATCGGTGCAGTGGCGACGTCATAAGCCGATCTCCGCGGTCCAGCGCAGCCCTTATGCGCCCAGTTCCGCACTCCTGAACCACATTCCAACCTGATCCCTGACTGACGATCTTTGCGGCGCGCGTTATGGCCGCCGTTTGAGGTCACTCTCTGCGCCCTGTGCGGGGCTTTGGGTCTGGTTGGTTCCCTTCACACCTTTGATGAGAGGCCACCCGGAATGGGTGGAGACCTATTATGACCAGAAATGATCCTTTTGAACTGGCGCAGATGCCTTTTGCACAACCGGGGCCAAACCCGGGGCTTCTGGCCCTGACCCTGGTTGAAGAAGCGGCGCGCAGTCTGGGCCCCTTTGCCCGGTTGCGGCTGGCCCTGCGGCTGCTGGGGCGGCTTGTGCGGGCCCCGGGCGGGGGTGAGAGGCCACGGGTCAAAATGACCGCTGTGGACAACCTTGATGCCTTCCTGCGTCGGGACATTGGCCTGCCGGAAGAAGCCCCGAGGCGGGGGCCGCCGCTTTACCCTCCGCCTCCGTATTTCTGAGCGGGCCTGCGCGCCTGGCGCAGAGTCACGGCTCTGTGATCACAGTTGGTCCCGTTGCCCTCTTGTCCTGCTTGACAGGGGGCGGCGGGGCTGGTTGTCGTGGCCGGGTTTGAGACAATTCCGGAGCGCAGGACGATGCGGCTGATAATCCTGACAACGCTGGTCATGCTGGCCTTTGCTGCCAATTCCGTTTTGGGCCGCTGGGCCATTGGCGGTGGCCATATGGAGGCGGTGGATTTTGGTCTGCTGCGGTTGGCCTCGGGGGCGGCGATGCTGTGGGCGCTGTGTGCGCTGCGGCGGCAGGGGCCGCAGGAACGCCTTGGGCCGAGCCTTCTGGGCGGCACGTCTTTGCTTGTCTATATCCTTGGGTTTTCAATTTCTTATGTGGCGCTGGATGCGGGGCTTGGGGCGCTGATCCTGTTTGGTGTGGTGCAGGTCACCATGTTCGCCTGGGGGCTGCTGCGCGGGCAGGCGGCCCGCCCGTTGCAAGTGGGCGGCGCGGCGCTGGCGCTGGTGGGGCTGGCCTATGTGGTCTGGCCTGGCGAAGGCGCTGAGGTGCCCCTGTGGGCGGCGGCGTTGATGGGCTTGGGCGGGTTCGGCTGGGGCGTCTATTCGCTGGCTGGGCGCGGGGCGCGAGATGCGCTGGGGGCAACCACGGTGAATTTCACGCTGGCCAGTGTCCTGTTGCTGCCGTGGTTGTGGATCAGTGGGGATGCACCGGTCAGCGGGCTTGGGGCTTTGCTGGCGGTGATTTCGGGCGCGGGCACATCGGCGTTGGGATATGCGCTGTGGTATCGGATCCTGCCGCAGATCGCACCGCCCGTGGCCGCCACCGTGCAACTGAGCGTGCCGGTGATTGCGATCCTTGCGGGCAGCGTGATCCTGGGCGAAGCCATTGGCCTGCGGCTGGTGGTGGGCGCGGTTCTGGTACTGGGCGGGATTGCGCTGGTGGTGCGGGGAAAATAGGCGCAGGAACCTCAGGGGCTGCGATCGGGGCTTTTCAGGCCGCGGCGCGGCGCTTATCTGACGTTTATGCGCCGATATCTCTTTCTTCTTTTGTTGTGGCTGCCGCTGCCTGCGGCGGCAGACTGTGTGATCCTGCTGCATGGGCTGGCGCGTACCGAGGCGTCCTTTCTGTTGATGGAGGAGGCGCTGGAGGCGCGTGGCTATGCGGTGGTGCGGCCCGGATACCCGTCGACCTCGGCCCGGATCGAGGACCTGGCAGAGGCGGCGCTGCCCGCAGCTTTTGCGGCTTGTGGGGCGGCGCGCACCCATGTGGTGACCCATTCGATGGGCGGCATTCTGGCGCGCTATTATCTGTCGAAACAGCGCCCTAAGACACTTGGCAATGTGGTCATGCTGGCGCCGCCCAATATGGGCAGCGAGCTGGTGGACGAGCTGGGCGACTGGTCGGTGTTTGACCTGATCCACGGACCCGCAGGCGCAGAGCTGGGCACAGGCCCCGACAGCCTCCCCAATCGCCTGCCGCCGGTGGAATATCCGGTCGGGGTGATCGCGGGCAGCCAGTCGCTGAACCCGGTGTTTTCCAGCCTGATCCCCGGGGCTGATGACGGCAAGGTGTCGGTGGCGCGGACTTCGGTTCCGGGTATGCGGGCCAAGATCGTGCTGCCGGTCACGCATACCTATATGATGAACAACCCGCGTGTGATTGCGCAGGTGGCGCATTTTCTGGAAACCGGCACATTTGATGCTTCCCTTGGCTGGCTGGATGGGGTTCTAGGAGAGAATTGGAATGCAGCGGATGGACAAGGCGAGTGAACGGGCAGGGAAACGGGTTGGAGCTGACATTGGTGGGCGCAAATGTGTTGCGCCCGGATGGGTTGGAACTTGCGGGCGAACTGGCGATCGGCGGCGGTCTGGTTCAGGAAGGGCGGGCTGGGCGGCAGATTGATCTGTCGGGCTATCGCGTGATGCCCGGGATCATTGACCTGCACGGTGATGGGTTCGAACGTCACCTTGCGCCGCGCCGGGGCGCGATGAAGCAGATGGGCGAAGGGATTGTCGCGGCTGAGGCCGAACTTGCCGCCAATGGCATCACCACCGCCGTGCTGGCGCAGTTCTATTCCTGGGAAGGCGGCCTGCGCGGGGCGGAGTTTGCGGGCCAAGTGTTCGAGGCAATCAAATCCGTCAAAGACCAGCTGGTCACCGATCTGCTGCCGCAGCTGCGGTTCGAAATTCACCTGCTTGAGGATTATGCCACCCTGCCTGCGCGTGTTGCCGAGTGGGAGGTGCCCTATGTGGTGTTCAACGACCATCTGCCGCATGACCGTTTGGCCGAAGGGCGCAAGCCGCCACGGCTGACCGGTCAGGCGCTCAAAGCGGGGCGCAATCCCGAGGTGCATTTCCAGATGCTTCTGGATCTGCATGCGCGCAAACCCGAGGTGCCCGCCGCGCTGGAGGCCGTGGTGCCGCAGCTGTTGGCGCAGGGGGTGCGTCTGGGCAGCCATGATGACCACACGGCCGAGGACCGCGCCCTTTGGCGCGCACGCGGCGTGCGGATTTCAGAATTCCCCGAAACGATGGAAGCGGCAGAGGCCGCGCGTGGGGCGGGGGATCATGTGATCCTTGGTTCCCCCAATGTGGTGCGCGGGGGCAGCCATAAGGGCAATGCCTCGGCGGTTGAGCTGATCGCAATGGGGCTCTGTGATGCGTTGGCGTCGGATTACCACTACCCCAGCCCGCGTCGTGCGGCGTTGATGCTGGCGAAGACGGGGCTTTTGCCGATCGAGGCGGCCTGGGCGCTGGTGTCGGAAGGCCCTGCGCGGGTGCTGGGGCTGGCAGATCGCGGTCGCCTGTTGCCGGGACAGCGCGCGGATCTGGTGGTGTTGGACGCACAGGACCGGGTTGCGGCGACGCTGTCGGGGGGGCGTGTGAGTTACATGACCGGCGATATAGCCGCCCGGTTTGTAGGGTAAGCGCACTGCACCTCAGGCCCCATGGGCCATCGCCCCAGCGCCTGAAACCGCCTTTGGGCGATTTCAGAGATCCCGGTTTCATATCTTTCGCTTAACTTCGAGGGTCTGGGGGATCATCCCCCGGCGGGGGTGCGGGGGCAGCGCCCCCGCCCGCGCGCCGCAGGCGCGCCTCCAATAGTTCGCGCCGCAGGCGCGCCCCAAAAGAAACGCGCGCCCAATGGGCGCGCGCTGTGAAGTGTTGCCGTGGCGGTTCGGTTACTTCTGCGCCGCTTGCGCTTTNGTGATCCGGTTCACGTNGCCCCTCTTTCGGCCGGGTTTTGCCTCGGCCTTGCCCTACATGTGGGTGGCGCAGTCGGGC
>NZ_CYSD01000029.1 GCF_001458415.1 Tritonibacter multivorans
ATGCAGGCGGTTCCATTTGGGTATNCTGTAATCTGTTTGATAGGGGTCAAGGAAAAAACCCTCTTCCTCAATCAAGAGGTCGCGGGCCTCGGGCATGAAATCCACACAACGCGTTGCACGGATCGGTCCGACAAAGTTTCCGTCTGCATTGATTTTCACAGTGATTAGGGTGCCGCCCAGAAGATGCTGTGCGTTATAGGCAAGCTGCCCCGCCGCATACCCCATCCGATGATGCGTATTCAGCATGATGGGCGTGTCGTTGCTGTCGACTATGAAAACTTCGGAATTCGGGAAGCCGTCTCCGCGCAACGTCGAAGTAATCTGCATTTCCAACACATCAGGATCGCGATCGATTGCAAAGACAATGGTGCCGCTCAAGTCCAGATAGGGCACCACGAGGTTGTTGAAGTCCCGATTGGGCGTAAAAGCGTGGTTGATCCCACGAAAGTTCCATTGGAAATTACCCGTCTGCATGCCATTTGGGGCGAAGGGGCTGGAAGCAAATTCGCGCGCGCCCTCAGGTTGAACTTCGGCATCCACATATTCTTCATGTGTCCTGCCAAGAAACCATGGCGCAGTGCTCGGGTCAGAACGTGGCCGCTCATTTGAAGCAGTCGCAGTTAAAAAGTCCAGTGACCATTTGGCCAAAATCCTAGAAGTGTCTGCTAAATTACTAGAAAATCCGCGTTTGTCACCATGGAAGCCAAGACCGCCCATGCCAAATTTCTCATCTGGATGAAAGGCTCGCGAGTGAATTGTATATTCAGTCATTTTTCAATCCGAAGATACTCGGTCCCTGACAATCTAAAGTACAAGTCAGAAAAATCGACCTCGCGTAGATCTGCGCCAACTTCACAGGCCTGTGTGGTTCCAACGTCGAACACATCAAAATCAACAAACATACTCGGGATGGTCCATGATCGCCGGGTGCCGTCTTCGAGAATTTCGAACCCTTCTCCGGTGCCAACTCCACCGTGAAGAGCAAATTTAAAAACCGGATTTCTCCCAAGTTCACCGTCTTGGCCCGAGTAGATAAATCGCAGTCCCGCCCGCTCATAGGGTTCGGGCAGATTTATCACCACTGCATTGGGATGTGTTGGGTAAATATTGTAGCTCAGAAATTCTGGCGGCTCATCAACAGGCGGCGTGTTTTCGCCCCAGAAGACCACAAACTCGCCACAGTAGCCATCCGGAAGAAAAACATGCACTTCGGGTTTGTCCGGTTTGGACGCGCGAGCCCCGTCAATGAATTGCGTAGCAAGGCTGGTGATCAATGCCAGGGACAGCACAGCGAGAAAAATATTCTTGAGCATTAGTTCAAATCAATCCGTGACCCATTGATAATGATATGGCTACCTTTGATGTTAATCGTTCCATCGCTTTGCGCTTGTATGAGAGCGTCGCCGCAACGAAAT
>NZ_CYSD01000030.1 GCF_001458415.1 Tritonibacter multivorans
GATCATGTTTTTGACGTAGTCGGCGTGGCCGGGGCAGTCAACGTGAGCGTAGTGACGTGCTTCGGTCTCGTATTCCACGTGCGCGGTGGAGATGGTGATACCACGTGCGCGCTCTTCCGGTGCACCGTCGATCTGGTCGTATGCCTGGAAGTCACCGAAGTATTTGGTGATTGCCGCGGTCAGAGTGGTTTTACCGTGGTCAACGTGGCCAACGGTGCCGATGTTGACGTGCGGTTTATTACGTTCAAACTTTTCCTTAGCCATAATGGCCTCCTTTTAGGTTTTTAGAGGAAGCGCGGCAAACCGCACTCCCCCAATTCTTTGAAACGCTTATGCGTATTTCGCCTGGATCTCTTCCGAAATGTTGTTCGGAACCGGATCGTAGTGGGAGAACTGCATGGTGAACTGCGCGCGGCCCGAGGACATGGAACGCAGGGTGTTGATGTAGCCGAACATGTTCGCCAGCGGCACGTTTGCGTCGATCGCAATCGCGTTGCCGCGGGGTTCTTGGCCGGACACCTGACCACGACGGGAGGTAAGGTCGCCGATGATACCGCCGGTGTATTCTTCCGGGGTGATCACTTCGACCTTCATGATCGGTTCCAAGAGTTTCGCGCCAGCTTTCTTCATGCCTTCGCGCATGCACATACGTGCCGCGATTTCAAAGGCCAGAACGCTGGAGTCAACGTCGTGGAACTTACCGTCGAGCAGAGCAACCTTGAAGTCGATCACGGGGAAGCCAGCCAGCGGGCCGCTATCCATGACAGACTGGATGCCTTTTTCAACACCAGGGATGTATTCCTTCGGAACCGCACCACCAACGATGCGGGATTCGAAGGAGTAGCCTTCGCCTGCTTCGGTGGGGGTGATCTCCAGCTTCACTTCGCCGAACTGACCCGAACCACCCGACTGTTTCTTGTGGGTGTAGGAGTGTTCAACCGGCATGGAGATGGTTTCACGGTAAGCAACCTGCGGCGCGCCGATGTTTGCTTCAACCTTGAATTCACGCTTCAGACGGTCAACCAGGATGTCCAGGTGCAGTTCGCCCATGCCTTTCATGATGGTCTGACCGGATTCCAGGTCAGTTTCCACACGGAAGGAGGGGTCTTCAGCAGCCAGACGGCCCAGACCCTGAGACATTTTCTCTTGGTCTGCTTTGGTCTTCGGCTCAACCGCGATCTCGATCACCGGATCCGGGAAGTTCATGGTTTCCAGAACAACCGGGTCATTGGCGGCACAGAGGGTGTCACCGGTGGTGGTGTCTTTCAGACCTGCCAGCGCGATAATGTCGCCCGCGAACGCTTCCGTGATTTCCTCACGGTTGTTCGAGTGCATCATCATCATACGGCCAACGCGCTCTTTACGACCTTTGGTCGAGTTCAGCAGGGTGTCACCCTTGTTGAGCGTGCCGGAGTAGATACGCGTGAAGGTCAGCGAGCCAACGAAGGGGTCGTTCATGATTTTGAACGCGAGGCCAGAGAACGCCATTTCGTCGTCTGCACGACGAGCAATGTTACGCTCTTCGGTTTCGTCACCCGGCTTAAAGCCCATGTAATCAACAACGTCGAGCGGGCTCGGCAGATAGTCGATCACAGCGTTAAGCAGCGGCTGAACACCTTTGTTTTTGAACGCGGAGCCACCCAGAACCGGCACGAATGCCATTTCCAGAGTACCTTTGCGGAGGAGCTTGCGCAGGGTCGCCACGTCAGGCTCTTCGCCTTCCAGGTAGGCTTCCATTGCGTCGTCGTCCATTTCGACGGCCGCTTCGACCATCTTACCGCGCCATTCGTTGGCCATATCCTGCAGTTCAGCGCGGATTTCACGCTTTTCCCAGGATGCGCCAAGGTCTTCACCGATGTAGACCCATTCTTCCATGGTCACCAGGTCAACCAGGCCTTCCAGCTCGGTTTCTGCACCGATCGGAACACCGATCGGAACAGCACGTGCACCGGTACGGTCTTCGATCATGTTGACGCAGTTGAAGAAGTCAGCGCCGATCTTGTCCATTTTGTTGACGAAGACCATACGCGGAACCTTGTAGCGGTCAGCCTGACGCCACACGGTTTCGGTTTGCGGTTCAACACCTGCGTTTGCGTCCAGAACACAGACAGCACCATCGAGAACCGCCAGGGAGCGTTCAACTTCAATGGTGAAGTCAACGTGGCCGGGGGTGTCGATGATGTTCAGACGGTGCTTCGGAGTGTCGGCGGTCTTACCGTCTTCGGTGCGTTCCCAGAAAGTGGTGGTCGCAGCCGAGGTGATGGTGATCCCGCGTTCTTGCTCCTGCTCCATCCAGTCCATGGTGGCTGCACCATCGTGCACCTCACCGATGTTGTGGGACTTACCTGTGTAGTACAGGATGCGCTCGGAACAGGTGGTTTTACCTGCATCGATGTGCGCCATGATAC
Source organism: Tritonibacter multivorans (assembly GCF_001458415.1). GTDB lineage: Bacteria > Pseudomonadota > Alphaproteobacteria > Rhodobacterales > Rhodobacteraceae > Epibacterium > Epibacterium multivorans. Next base: position 2,409 of record NZ_CYSD01000030.1, read on the forward strand.
CGAAGTTACGGTACAGTTCGAGCGGATATTCGCGTGCCATTTGGTTTTAGCCTCTGAAGAGTTACCAGCGATAGTGCGAGAAGGCTTTGTTTGCCTCAGCCATCTTGTGAGTATCTTCGCGCTTCTTAACGGCAGAACCACGGCTTTGTACAGCGTCAAGCAGTTCACCGGCGAGGCGTTCTTCCATTGTGTTCTCGTTGCGACCACGCGCGGCAGAGATCAGCCAGCGGATTGCAAGAGCTTCGCGGCGCTCGGGGCGAACTTCACAGGGAACCTGGTAAGTTGCACCACCCACGCGGCGGGAGCGAACTTCCACAGCGGGTTTTACGTTGTCGAGTGCTTCGTGGAACACTTCAACAGGTGCGCGCTTTACTTTGACTTCAATGCGGTCGAGCGCATTGTAGACGATTTTTTCTGCGACCGATTTCTTACCATCGATCATCAGGTTGTTCATGAATTTAGTCAGGACTGTATCGCCAAATTTGGCGTCAGGCAGGACTTCGCGTTTTTCAGCAGCGTGACGACGGGACATATTAAACTATCCTTCTGATTACTTAGGACGCTTCGCGCCGTACTTGGAGCGACGCTGCTTACGATCTTTGACGCCTTGGGTATCCAGAACACCACGCAGGATGTGGTAACGGACACCCGGAAGGTCTTTTACACGGCCGCCACGGATCAGAACCACAGAGTGTTCCTGAAGGTTGTGGGATTCGCCCGGGATGTAAGAGATCACTTCGAAACCGTTGGTCAGGCGAACCTTCGCAACCTTACGCATAGCGGAGTTCGGTTTCTTCGGTGTGGTGGTGTACACGCGAGTACAGACGCCACGCTTCTGCGGGCACTGCTCCAGGTGCATGGACTTGGAGCGTTTTACTTTCGGCTGACGCGGCTTGCGGATCAGCTGTTGGATCGTTGGCATTCCGGTTAATCCCCGTTTTGCAACACTATGTCATGCACGCAGGAGCCTGGGGCCCGGTATCGCGTGCGGCGAATTCTGTCTCTTGCGACCCATGTTCCCAGACCTTCCGCACAAGCGGAAAAACCGCAAACGTTCCCATTCCGAGGTGAACGTCGCGGTGGGTTAACAGAGGATCAGGGTGATAAAAGTGCCCTGACCTTGAGCCACTACAGATATGATTTCGGCGTACCAGAGCGGAACTCTGGTGGCCGGATGTTGGGCGTATAGGGGGAGTCGCGGAAATTGTCAACAGCACCCCCCACAGGGGACCGGAGTCCAAGGGTGCTGTTTTCGCTGCCTTCTCTAGCGGGTTTTCAGCCGCCACACCAGCGGCGAGATCGCCAGTACCAGGACCGCCCCCAGAAGGAAGGGCGCGCCGGGGAAATAGATGCTGCTGTCGTTGACAAAATACTCGAACACCCCGGTCAGCAGCAGCGGCGCGGCGACGGCCGCAACAGAGTTCAGGGAGGCGATCACCCCCTGTATCAGCCCCTGCAGATCTTCGCCCACCCGGTTGGAGGCAAAAGCCGTCATCAGCGGTGGCGCCATATCCGCGAGCGCGGTCAGCGGCATGACCATAGCCACCACCCAAACCGCCTGTGCGCTGCCAATGCCAACAAAGCCGACGATTGAGGCCACCATGGCAAACAGCAGCGTCCGGTAATCACCAAAGCGCTTCGTCAACTGCGGCAGGACGCCAGCCTGCACCACCGCGATCAGCACCCCATAGGCCGACAGGGTCAGGCCGATGACAAAGCCATTCCAGCCGAACATCTCGCGCCCCCAGAAGGCCCAGAGTGTCGGATAGACCATATTGGCCAGTTCAAACACAAAGAGACAGATCAGGGGCACCGCCAGACCCGGCAGCCGGAAGGCCCGCAGGATCGAGCCAAAGGGGTTCAGATCCCGCCGCCCAAAAGGGCGTCGTTTCTCGGGCTTCAGCGATTCCGGCAGCACAAAGATCCCGAACGCCACGTTCAGCGCCGACATGACGGCGGCAATCCAGAAGGGTGCTGTGATGTGCCATCCTGACGCCAGCCCGCCCAGGGCCGGGCCCAGCACAAAGCCAATGCCAAAAGCCGCCCCAATCATGCCAAAGGCCGCGCCGCGGTCCTCGGGTTTGGCAATGTCGGCAATATAGGCCGTGGCGGTCACATAGGTCGCCCCGGCAATGCCCGCCACAATACGGCCCACCAGAAGGACCCAGTAGGTCTCGGCCAGGGCCATGATCACATAGTCCAGCGTCAGTGCCGCAAGCGCGGCAATCAGCACCGGCTTTCGGCCATAGGCGTCTGATAGGCTGCCGACAACGGGACCGCACAGGAACATCGCCGCCGCATAGGCCGACATCATCACCCCGCCCCAGAACGCGCCTTGCGCCGTGCTGCCCGCGCCCACGCGGTCCATCAGATCGGGCATGATCGGAAACACAATGCCGACGCCAATGGCATCGATCATCAGTGTGGCAAGGATAAACAGGAAGGGGCCGGTCAGTTTCATAGCGCCACCGAATAGCCCCGGCCTATGTCTTGCAAGCTGCGGCCCGCAATTTTCACGCGTAGTGGGCAAAAAACCATCGCCCTGTTGCCCCGCGACCCACTTCGCCCCACCCCGCTTGTCATGGGCACGAACTGCGCCCATAGTCGGGACCAAAGACATTCATCGTCTAAGGAATTTTCATGCAAGTGATTGGGCTCTGCCGGTTTTCCTACCCGGCCATTGGCGGCTTTCAGGTCGAGCACGACAGCATCGAGGCGCGCATTGCCTATCTCTATGCCGAAGCGCGGCTGGAAGAGCGGTTCCGGCTGTTTGAAACGCTCGCCCTGCCCTGCCTGCGCGAACAGACCGACCAGGATTTTGACCTGATCGTTGTGATTGGCAACAGCCTGCCCCCCCATCACGAAGACCGACTGCGCGCGCTGGTCGCCGACATGCCGCAGGTCCAGATCCGCAAAGAGCCACCGCGCAAGCAGCGCGAGGTGATGAAAGAGATCCTCAATCAGGCGCGGCGCGACCCGAAACAGCCCTGCCTGCAGTTCCGCCATGATGATGACGATGCGATCTCGGTCGATTTTGTCGAACGGCTGCGCGCCACTGTGACGGATTGCCGGGGGCTGTTTCGCAATCACAAGACGGCGGCCGTGGATTTCAACAAGGGCTTTGTTGCCGAGGTCAGCGCTGATGGGATTTCGGCGACCGAGGTGTTCCGCCCGTTCTATGTGGCCGCGCTGGGGATGTATGTGCGCGGCGGCTGCCCGCTGACCATTATGAATTTTGCCCATGAACGCATCCCGCGCTTTATGCCTGCGGTTTCTATTTCAGACGCGCCCATGTGGGTACGAAGCCACAATGGGTCCAATGACTCGCGCCAGAAACCCGTCAAGGCGATTGAGGTGGAACCGCTGACACCCGCGCAGGAAGGCGAGTTTGAGGCCCGTTTTGCCATTCGGCGCGATCACGTGGCTTCGGTGTTTTCGTCCAGCTGAGCCGTGCGGCGCAGGGTGAACAGCCCTGCCGCAACCACAATCGCAGCGCCCAGCAAGGTCAGGTTGTCCGGCCAGTCGCCAAAAACCAGCCAGCCCAGCAAGAGCGCCCACAAAAGCCCCGCATAGCGGAAGGGCGCAATCGCGGACACCTCGCCCACGCGCATGGTCATCACGGACGTCAGATAGGCGAGAAAGATCAGCCCTGCCGCAAGGGTCATCATGCCCCAATCGCTGGCGTCAGGTTTTGGGCCCACCCAGCCTTCGACGGCCCCCAATACCACGCCAAAGATCGTCACCGCCACCGAGGCCAGACAGGCAATGCTGAGCGACGGCACGGCCTTCGACACCAGCCGCGTCGCCATATCGCGCGCGGTCAGGACAACGACGGCCAACAGCGCGAAGATGGTTTCAAACCCCAGGCCCTCGGCGCCGGGGCGGACAATCAGCAGCATGCCAACAAAGCCAAGCGCAATCGCAAGGCTGCGCCGCCAGCCCACCTTTTCGCCCAGGAAAACGGCGGCGGCGAGCGTCACCGTCAGCGGCAACATCTGCAGGATCGCCGTCAGGGTCGCCAGCGGCACGGTCATCAGCGCCGTGAGAAAGAAAAAGGTCGCCGCCACCTCCATCGTGCTGCGGATCGAAACCGCCCAGGCGTCCCGTCCCCGGGGCAGGCGCAGCGCGCCAAAGCGCCAGGCAAGCAGGGCAATCAGCGCACTGGCCAAGACGCCGCGCATGGTGATCATCTGCCAGAGTTCCAGCCGCTGGCCTGCGAGTTTCACAACCGTATCGTTCATGGCAAAAAACGCCATGGTGGCCACCATCAGGGCTGCCCCTTGGGCATTCGGGGACAGCCGCGACAGCATGGGTCAGATCGCCTTCAGCGCCGCCAGCGACAGCCCAAAATGGGCCCGCAGATCAGCGTCTATGTCCTCGGGCGTCATTTCGTCCTTGCGGCCCATGATCGCCGGGTCCGAATGGTTGTCCCAGTGATGGGTGCGAATGAACCCCGGCACCGTGATATCCGAGAAGGTGTTGTAGTGCTGGGCAAACTTGCGGTGATTATACCGATAAGGGTTTTCGCCCTGCCCTGCCGGGCGCACCAGCGCGGTGCCGACAGACAAGGGCGCGCGCTCAATGGCGTCAAAGACTTTTGGCTCTGCGCCGCGCTGCAGGTAGAACCCACGGTTGTAGGAAATCACAAAAGGCGTTGAAGCCCCCTGCATCGCCACCAGCGACCCGGCCAGCCGTTTGGTGCGGGCGACGTAGTCCACATCCAGCGCGTCGTCGTCATCGAGCCGGAACAGGATCTGATGTGTCGCCCCGCCGCGCGGCATCAGACCATAAGCCTTGTTCAGCGTTCCATAGTGACGCGCCACCGGAAAGGGCACGATGGAGATATTGGCGCTGTCGCCAACAATATCCATCAGCTGGGTCAGATATTGCTCTGGCATCCGGTCCGAGGTGGCAATCACCAGATCAAACCCCTGATCGCGCTGGCGTGTCAGCGACGGCAGGCAAAGCTTTTCAAACAGATGCAGCCGCAGGGCCATGCGTTTGGCAGAGAAGATCTCTTCTGCGGCTTCCTCTATTGAGGCAAAGCGATCCATATTGAAGGTCGAGGTCAGGACCGAAAACCGCAGCACACCGTTCATCTTGAATGTTGGTGCCATTGGGTCCGCCTCTCCTTGCCAGCTCTCAAGACAAACCACAGCCACGACGCGCTGCCAAGCGTGGATTTTCTGGCAGGGCCCGCCGACCTTTTCGGCAGACCCCGAACCCCCTGCTTAGGGGGTGTTAATGCTGATCGCGCCATTGTGCAGAAAGCAGGTTTTATCAAATACCGACAGATCCAAGGGGTTGGGCAATCTGACATCAGAAACATCCGGCAGGTCCTTGCCGCTCAGGTCAAACATGCGGTCGATCTGAGAAATGACCACGCAGATTGCGGCAGATGTTTTGACGAACTTTCGCAAGGCCGCGATTTGTTCTGGTAGGCTGGAGTTGACCCGTTTCTGATCCAGCAGTTGCAGGTAGTCCACGACAATCAGCGCAGGCGAGGTGGTGTCTTGCAGACGAGAGATTACATAATCTGCCGATACATCATCCGATGTATCGACCGTAATCGGGAACTGGCCCGCTGCCCTATCGACATTCAAAGAAGCTAGCAGATCAGCAATATCCCGTTCGTGGTAATCCAGCGTAAAGAAATAGCCCTGCCGCCCCAAGATTGCGGCCATGCAGGCCAACTCCAGCCCGACGCGGGTTTTCCCCTGCCCCGGACGCGCGCCGAGCAGCACCAGATCGCCGGGCTTTAGGTTCGACATCATTGCGGTGGCCGGCGTTTCACCTGCCGATGCGGCGGCAAGGTGGCTCCAGCTTTGGAAGCCTTCTTCCACGGCGATATGATCCAGCGCCTCGTGAAGGGCTATGGGCTTTTGGCGCGCCATGCGCTTGGCGTTGTGCTTGAGACGATGGATGGGGGCGGACAATTGCATTGCGGTTCTCTCCTCAAAGACGCCATTGCAACCCCTCCTTATGCCTGCGCCCGAAAGACAGATCCGTTTTGTATAGCTCCGCATGTCAGATGCTTCCCAAGTGGAGGGCGGAGGCCCGAGCAAGGCCTGTTCGGATTGTGCCCGAACCCGAAGCAAAAGAAAACCCCCGCACCGTTGCCGATGCGGGGGTCTTTGATGTCTTAGCCTAGAAGGTCAGCGATCAATCGCGGCTTTCCGGAGTTTCGACCAAGTTGTCGAAGTCCGCGCCAGTGTCGATCACGTCATCCATGGAGGGTGCGGCCAGTGCAGCTGCTGCCTCTGCTTCTTCGCGACGGGCCTCGATGACCACATTGTCGCGCGAAGACGCAACCTGACGGACGCGCTGGGTTGCCCCACCGGTACCCGCCGGGATCAGGCGACCCACGATGACGTTTTCTTTCAGACCAACAAGCTTGTCTTTCTTACCCTGCACGGAGGCCTCGGTGAGGACGCGGGTGGTCTCCTGGAAGGAGGCCGCAGAGATGAAGGACCGGGTTTGCAGCGACGCCTTGGTGATACCAAGGAGGATCGGTGCGCCCTGCGCCGGACGCTTGCCGCGTGCCAGTGCCTTCTCGTTGGCTTGATCGAACTCTTGCTTGTCGACGTGTTCGCCCTTCAGCAGCGTGGTTTCACCGCTGTCAGAGATCTCCCACTTTTGCAGCATCTGGCGAACGATCACCTCGATGTGCTTGTCGTTGATCTTCACGCCCTGCAGACGATAAACGTCCTGAACTTCGTCGATCATGTAGTTGGCCAGCGCTTCGACACCCATAATGGCAAGGATGTCATGCGGCGCCGGGTTGCCGTCCATGATGTAGTCGCCCTTCTGCACGAAGTCGCCTTCCTGCACCGGGATGTGTTTGCCCTTGGGCACCATGTATTCGACGGTGTCCTTGGACTCATCTGCCGGCTCAATGCCAATGCGACGCTTGTTCTTGTAGTCGCGGCCAAAGCGCACGTAACCATCGATTTCGGCGATGATCGCGTGGTCTTTCGGACGACGGGCTTCGAACAGTTCCGCAACGCGCGGCAGACCACCGGTAATGTCCTTCGTCTTGGCACCTTCACGCGGGATACGTGCGATGATGTCGCCCGCTTCCATGGTCTGGGTGTCTTCACAGGACAGGATGGCGTCCACGGACATCGGGTAGGTGACCGGGTTGCCGAGGTCATTGCGGACCGGCTCGCCGTTGCTGTCGACCAGGATGATCTCCGGCTTGAGGTCGGAGCCTTTCGGCGCCGCACGCCAGTCGATCACGATCTTCTGGGTCATGCCGGTTGCATCGTCGGTCTCTTCGCGGACCGCGAGGCCCGAAACGAGGTCGACGTATTTCGCAATACCCGGCTTCTCTGCGATGATCGGCAGAGTGTAGGGGTCCCATTCAAACAGCTTGTCGCCGCGCTTGATGTCCTGACCTTCGGCCACGAACAGCTTGGTGCCGTAGCCCAGCTTGTGGTTTGCGCGTTCTTCGCCGTGTTCGTCTTGAATGATCAGCTTCATGTTACGGCCGATCACCAGCACGTCGCCTGCCGCATTGGTCAGGGTGTGCGGGTTTTCAAAGACGATCTTGCCCTCTTGCGAGGCCTCGAGGAAGGACTGCTGGCCACCTTGCGCAACGCCACCAATGTGGAACGTACGCATGGTCAGCTGAGTACCAGGTTCACCGATCGACTGTGCCGCGATGATACCGACCGCTTCACCCTGGTTCACCAGAGTACCGCGGGCCAGGTCACGACCGTAGCACATTGCGCAGACGCCCTCTTCGCTCTCACAGGTGAGAGGCGAACGGATGCGTGCGGTTTGTACGCCGGCGGCCTCGATGGCATCGGCCATACGTTCGTCGATGAGCTGCTGGCTTGCCACCAGAACCTCTTCGGTGCCCGGACGTTTGATGTCATCGGCTGCAACACGACCCAGCAGGCGTTCGCCCAGGGACGCAACGATTTCACCATCGTTGACCGCAGCTTCGGCCGTGATCGCGTTTTCAGTGCCACAGTCATGCTCGCGCACGATGCAGTCCTGCGCCACGTCCACCAGACGACGGGTCAGGTAACCGGAGTTCGCAGTCTTAAGAGCCGTATCCGACAGACCTTTACGGGCACCGTGGGTCGAGTTGAAGTACTCGAGAACCGTCAGGCCTTCTTTAAAGTTCGAGATAACGGGTGTCTCAATGATGTCGCCGTTCGGCTTGGCCATCAGGCCGCGCATACCGCCCAGCTGACGCATCTGCGTGACAGAACCACGCGCACCGGAGTGGGCCATCATGTAAACCGAGTTCGGTTCCATAACCGCGCCGTTCTCGTCGCGCTTGTCGGCGGAGATGGTGGACATCATCGCCTCGGTCAGCTTGTCGTTACACTTGGACCAGGCATCGACAACTTTGTTGTACTTTTCGCCCTGAGTGATCAGGCCGTCCATGTACTGCTGTTCGAAGTCTTTCACCTGATCGCGGGTGTCGTTCACGATGGTCCATTTGGTGTCGGGGATCACCATGTCGTCCTTGCCGAACGAGATGCCCGCCTTGAACGCTTCGCGGAAGCCCATGGTCATGATCTGGTCACAGAAGATCACGGACTCTTTCTGACCGCAGTAACGGTAGACGGTGTCGATGACCTGCTGAACTTCGCGCTTACGCAGCAGACGGTTCACCAGTTCAAACGGTGCCTTGGCGTTCTTCGGCAGCAGCGATCCCAGACGGGCACGGCCCGGTGTGGTCTCGAAACGCTGGAAGACTTCCAGACCGTTTTCATCGATCTGCGGCAGACGCACGGTGACTTTGGAGTGCAGGTGAACTTCGCCTGCGTCGAGCGCGTGCTGAACCTCTTCCAGATCCCCAAAGACCTTGCCTTCGCCAACCATGCCTTCGCGTTCCAGGGTCAGATAGTACAGACCCAAGATCATATCCTGCGACGGAACGATGATCGGTGCGCCGTTTGCAGGCGACAGAACGTTGTTGGTGGACATCATCAGGACGCGCGCTTCCAGCTGTGCCTCAAGGCTCAGCGGAACGTGCACAGCCATCTGGTCACCGTCGAAGTCCGCGTTAAACGCAGAACAGACGAGCGGGTGCAGCTGGATGGCTTTACCTTCGATCAGCGTGGGTTCGAACGCCTGAATACCAAGACGGTGCAGCGTCGGCGCGCGGTTCAGCATGACCGGGTGCTCGCGGATCACCTCGTCGAGGATATCCCAAACTTCGGGACGCTCTTTCTCAACCAGCTTCTTCGCCTGCTTCACGGTGGAGGACAGACCTTTGGCCTCCAGACGCGAATAGATGAAGGGCTTGAAGAGTTCGAGCGCCATCTTCTTCGGCAGACCACATTGGTGCAGCTTCAGTTCCGGACCGGTCACAATGACCGAACGACCGGAGAAGTCGACGCGTTTCCCCAAAAGGTTCTGACGGAAGCGACCCTGCTTACCTTTCAGCATGTCGGACAGCGACTTCAGCGGGCGCTTGTTGGCACCGGTGATGACGCGGCCACGACGGCCGTTGTCGAACAGAGCGTCCACAGATTCCTGCAGCATCCGCTTTTCGTTGCGGACGATGATGTCAGGCGCGCGCAGTTCGATCAGACGCTTCAGACGGTTGTTCCGGTTGATCACACGACGATACAGATCGTTGAGGTCAGAGGTCGCGAAACGACCACCATCCAGCGGAACCAGCGGGCGCAGTTCCGGCGGGATGACCGGGATCACGGTCATGATCATCCACTCCGGACGGTTGCCGGATTCCAGGAAGGATTCCACAACTTTCAGGCGCTTGATGATTTTCTTGGGCTTCAGTTCACCGGTGGCTTCTGCAAGCTCGGCACGCAGCTGCTCGGCCTCGGCTTCGAGGTCGATGGCAGCCAGCATTTCGCGGATCGCTTCAGCGCCGATATTGGCGGTGAAAGCGTCCATGCCATAGGTGTCTTGCGCATCCATGTACTCTTCTTCGGTCATCATCTGGCCGTATTGCAGGTCGGTCAGACCCGGCTCGATGACAACGTAGTTTTCAAAGTACAGAACGCGTTCCAGATCGCGCAGCGTCATGTCCAGCATCAGACCGATGCGGGACGGCAGCGACTTCAGGAACCAGATGTGTGCCACGGGGGCTGCCAGTTCAATGTGGCCCATGCGCTCGCGGCGCACTTTCTGAAGGGTAACTTCAACACCACATTTTTCGCAGACAACGCCGCGATATTTCATGCGCTTATATTTGCCGCAGAGACATTCGTAGTCTTTGATCGGGCCAAAGATACGCGCACAGAACAGGCCGTCGCGTTCCGGTTTGAACGTACGGTAGTTGATGGTTTCCGGCTTTTTGATTTCGCCGTAGGACCAAGACAGGATGCGTTCAGGCGACGCAAGGGAGACTTTGATTTCATCAAAGACCTTCGCCGGCGTCAGCGGGTTGAACGGGTTATTTGTGAGTTCCTGGTTCATTTTGATACCTCAAATTTCGCGGAAGGGGGGAGTGGGGTAAGGGCGCGGGGCCCTTACTCCTCAACCTCCGCATCCAGGAGTTCCATATTCAGGCCGAGGCCACGGACTTCTTTCACCAGAACGTTAAACGATTCCGGGATGCCCGCTTCAAAGTTGTCCTCGCCCTTGACGATGCTCTCGTAGACCTTGGTCCGGCCAGCAACGTCATCCGATTTCACCGTCAGCATTTCCTGCAGGGTATAGGCGGCGCCGTAAGCTTCCAGAGCCCAGACTTCCATCTCACCGAAGCGCTGACCACCGAACTGTGCCTTACCACCCAGCGGCTGCTGGGTAACGAGGGAGTACGGGCCAGTGGAACGGGCGTGGATCTTGTCGTCGACCAGGTGGTGCAGTTTCAGCAGGTATTTGACACCCACAGTCACCGGACGGGCGAACTGTTCACCGGTGCGGCCGTCAAACAGGATCGACTGACCCGATTTGTCAAAGCCTGCACGCACCAGCGCGTCGTTCACGTCGTCTTCTTTTGCACCGTCAAAGACCGGGGTTGCGATCGGAACACCGCGGGTCACATTGCCCGCTGCTTCCAACAGCTCGCCCTCGTCCATGTTGGACAGGCCTTCGGCATAGACGTCTTCGCCATATGCATCACGCATTGCGTCACGCACCGGGGTCAGATCGCCAGAGCGACGGTATTCCTGCATCGCCTCGTCGACCTTGATGCCCAGACCGCGTGCGGCCCAGCCCATGTGGGTTTCAAGGATCTGACCAACGTTCATACGGGACGGAACGCCCAGCGGGTTCAGACAGAAGTCAACCGGGGTACCATCGGCCAGGAACGGCATGTCTTCCATGGGAACAACGCGGGAGATAACACCCTTGTTCCCGTGACGACCCGCCATTTTGTCGCCCGGCTGCAGCTTGCGCTTCACCGCGATGAAGACTTTGACCATCTTCATCACACCCGGCGGCAGATCGTCGCCACGGCGGACTTTTTCGACCTTGTCTTCAAAACGGGCGTCGAGTGCACGCTTCTGTGCCTCATATTGCTCGTTCAGAGCCTCGAGGATCTGAGCGTCTTTCTCGTCTTCGAGTGCAAGCATCCACCACTGACCACGGGTCAGCTGGTTGTCCAGCAGATCCTCGTCCACAACGGTGTTGCCACGGACGCCGCGCGGGCCTTTGACAGCCACTTTGCCCAGCAGCAGGCCACGCAGACGGGCGTAGATGTTGCGATCCAGGATCGCCAGCTCGTCGTCGCGGTCACGGGCGAGGCGTTCAACTTCCTCACGTTCGATCTGCAGGGCACGTTCGTCTTTTTCCACACCGTGGCGGTTAAAGACGCGCACTTCCACAACCGTCCCGTAGTCACCCGGCTTCACACGCAGCGAGGTGTCACGCACGTCAGAGGCTTTCTCACCAAAGATGGCGCGCAGAAGCTTTTCTTCCGGCGTCATCGGGCTTTCGCCCTTCGGGGTGATCTTACCAACGAGGATATCGCCCGGTTCCACATCGGCACCGATGTAGACAACGCCCGCCTCATCAAGGTTGCGCAGAGCTTCCTCACCGACGTTGGGGATGTCGCGGGTGATCTCTTCCGGGCCAAGCTTGGTGTCACGCGCGGCGACTTCAAACTCTTCGATGTGCACGGAGGTAAAGACGTCATCCTTGGCGATCCGCTCAGAGATCAGGATGGAGTCTTCGTAGTTGTAGCCGTTCCAGGGCATAAACGCGACGATCACGTTTTTACCCAGCGCCAGTTCACCCATATCGGTGGACGGGCCGTCAGCAATCACTTCGCCTTTGGTGACCTTGTCACCCACTTTCACCAGCGGACGCTGGTTGATGCAGGTGTTTTGGTTCGAACGCTGGAACTTGCGCATGCGGTAGATGTCCACGCCTGCGTCGCCCATTTCGAGGTCTTCAGTTGCGCGGATAACGATACGCTGTGCATCAACCTGGTCGATGATCCCGCCGCGTTTGGCCTGGATTGCCGCGCCAGAGTCGATCGCCACTTTTTCCTCGATGCCGGTCCCGACCAGCGGGGCCTCGGCCCGCAGCAGCGGAACCGCCTGACGTTGCATGTTCGAACCCATCAGAGCGCGGTTCGCATCGTCGTTTTCAAGGAACGGGATCAGAGAGGCCGCAACAGACACCAGCTGTTTGGGGCTCACGTCGATCAGGTCCACGTTCTCGGAGGCCGCCAGCGTATAGTCGCCGGACTGACGGGTCGAGACGAGGTCATTGACGAACTTGCCGTTCTCATCCAGCGCCGCGTTGGCCTGCGCCACAGTGTGACGCATTTCCTCGGTGGCGGACATGTAGTGAACTTCGTCGGACACAACGCCCTGGTTCACAACACGATACGGGGTCTCGATGAAGCCGTATTTGTTCACGCGGGCAAAGGTCGCCAGCGAGTTGATCAGACCAATGTTCGGACCTTCCGGCGTTTCAATCGGACACATACGACCGTAGTGGGTCGCGTGAACGTCGCGGACCTCAAAGCCAGCACGTTCGCGGGTCAGACCGCCCGGGCCAAGCGCCGAGAGACGGCGTTTGTGGGTGACTTCCGACAGCGGGTTGGTTTGGTCCATGAACTGCGACAGCTGCGAGGAGCCGAAGAATTCACGTACCGCAGCCGCAGCCGGTTTTGCGTTGATCAGATCCTGCGGCATCACAGTGTCGATCTCGACAGAGGACATACGCTCTTTGATCGCGCGCTCCATGCGCAGCAGACCAACGCGGTACTGGTTCTCCATCAGTTCGCCCACGGAACGCACACGACGGTTGCCGAGGTGGTCGATGTCGTCCACTTCGCCTTTGCCGTCACGCAGCTCAACCAGCGCTTTGATACAGGCGATGATGTCCGCCTTGCGCAGGGTACGCATGGTGTCTTCGGCATCGAGTGCCAGACGCATGTTCATCTTCACGCGACCAACAGCAGACAGGTCATAACGTTCGGAATCGAAGAACAGCGTGTCAAACAGCGCAGACGCGGCTTCGACGGTCGGCGGCTCACCCGGACGCATAACGCGGTAGATGTCCATCAGCGCGGTGTCGCGGCCCATGTTTTTGTCCTGCGCCATGGTGTTGCGCATGTAGGGGCCAACGTTGACGTTGTCGATGTCCAGAACCGGAATGTCGGTGATGCCCGCATCCAGCAGTTCCTTGACGGTACCGCCAATGATGTCGCCGTCTTTGTCGTATTCCAGGGTCAGCTCATCACCGGCTTCGACATAGATCGCGCCGTTTTCTTCGTTGATGATGTCCTTGGAGACGTATTTGCCGACGATGTGGTCGAAGGGAACCAGAAGCTCGGTGATGGTGCCTTCTTCGATCATCTTCTTCACGGCACGAGGGGTCACCTTCTTGCCTGCTTCGCAGATGATTTCGCCGGTGCCTGCGTCGACCAGGTCAAAGGTCGGACGGGTGCCACGCACACGGTCAGGGAAGAACGGAGTAACCCAACCACGGGACTTCTCGAGAGAGAAGTTCACGGTGTTGTAGTAGGCATCCATAATGCCTTCCTGGTCCAGACCCAGCGCGTACAGCAGGGTGGTCACAGGCAGCTTGCGGCGACGGTCGATACGGGCAAAGACGATGTCTTTTGCGTCGAATTCGAAGTCCAGCCAGGAACCGCGGTACGGGATGATGCGGCAAGCAAAGAGCAGTTTACCCGAGGAGTGGGTCTTGCCCTTGTCGTGGTCAAAGAACACGCCCGGCGAACGGTGCATCTGAGACACGATAACGCGCTCGGTGCCGTTCACGACAAAAGTGCCGTTCGGTGTCATCAGAGGCAGATCGCCCATGAAGACGTCCTGTTCTTTGATGTCTTTTACCGATTTTGCACCGGTGTCTTCATCGACATCAAAGACGATCAGACGCAGTGTGACCTTCAGCGGCGCGCTGTAGGTCATGTCGCGTTGCATACACTCTTCGACGTCATACTTCGGTTTTTCCAATTCGTATTTCACGAACTCCACGACGGAAGTTTCGTTGAAATCCTTGATCGGGAAAACCGACTGGAAAACGCCCATGATGCCTTCGCCGTCAGTCGGCTGATCTGCATCACCAGAGCGGAGGAAAAGATCATAAGAAGATTTCTGGACCTCAATGAGGTTCGGCATCTCCAGCACTTCGCGGATTTTGCCGTAATATTTACGAAGACGTTTCTGGCCAAGGAACGATTGAGCCATGTCAGATGTCACCTTTCAGATTCTCGCTGACCAAGAATGCCGCCGGGCCCCGGCTTCTTGCCCATCAGAGACAGCGCGGTCGGATCAATTCATGGCCGCCGTCCCGAATGGCGACCTCCCGATCCTAAAAAACCTCGCCTGAGAAAGCCGCCCTAGCGTCACCGCGGTGACATCCGATCTTTCCGATCGGTAAGGCCCCTTTCTGAGACAGGTTTAGCCGGACCCGGGTTGCCCCGGATCCAGCCAATCATGTTCGAGGGATATAAAGCAGACTTCGAGGTGCGAAATCCAGCCCAAATTCCTCTATAGCGCGACTTAGGCCAGCTCGACTTCGGCGCCAGCTGCTTCCAGCTTGCCTTTGATGTCTTCTGCTTCGGCTTTGTCGACGCCTTCTTTGATCTTGCCGCCAGCTTCAACCAGTTCTTTGGCTTCTTTCAGGCCCAGACCGGTGATGCCGCGAACTTCTTTGATCACGTTGATTTTGGATGCGCCGGCGTTCTTCAGAACGACGTCGAATTCAGTTTTTTCTTCCTCAGCTGCGCCGCCGGCGTCGCCACCAGCTGCCATGACAACTGCGCCGCCTGCTGCGGGCTCGATGCCGTACTCGTCTTTGAGGATGGTTTTCAGTTCTTGTGCTTCCAGCAGGGTCAGACCAACGATGCTTTCCGCGAGTGCTTTCAGATCAGCCATTTTATCAGCTCTTTCCGTATACAGTGTGTGTGTTATCTAACGTGGGTTTCTTCACCCTACGCCAGTCATTCAGTGCCAACCGCTTACGCAGCTTCCGCCTTCTCTTCGATGGTCGAAAGGATGCTTGCGATGTTGCTTGCAGGTGCGCCAATTGCGCCAGCGATGTTGGAAGCAGGTGCGCCGAGCATGCCTGCGATGGTAGCAATAAGCTCCTCGCGGGACGGCATTTTCGACACGGCTTCAACGCCGGCACGATCCAGAGCGTTCTCACCCATTGCGCCGCCAAGAATTTCGAACTTTTGGTTCTCTTTGGCGAAGCCCTCGGCCACTTTGGCAGCTGCCACAGGGTCCTCGGAATAGGTCAGTACGGTCATACCCTTCAGCAGGTCAGACATGCTTTCACACGGCTTACCCTCGAGGGCGATTTTGGCGAGCCGGTTCTTGGCAACACGCACGGAACTGCCGGCTTCGCGCGCACGCGAACGCAGGTCCTGCATTTCAGCAACTGTCAGACCGACATAGTGGGCTACGACCACCACGCCAGAGCTTTCGAAGATCTGGCCGAGTTCCTCGACCACCTTGTCTTTCTGGGCTCTATCCACAGTTCTCTCCAAGTTTAGGGGTGCAAAACACCCCGGCTCATTTAGATGCCCGACCCAAAAGAGGGCCTGGCGTTCAAGTCCGAATTACGGGGTTAAGCCAAAATCACCCGAGAGCAACAGCCCTCGATCTAATTGGTCCTTCCCGTCTCAGGCAGGAAATTAAGACACTTGCGTGCCACCCACCGTCTTGGACGAAATGAACAAGAAGCGCGCAATAGAATCGCACGCCTCAGTTCGTGTGGTGCGTATACGCCTGTAGGGCTGCCTTGCCAAGCCTTTAATGCGAAGCACAGCCCAGCAGAGCAGCCAAAGTCCGCTCTGAGCCCAAAGACACCAATACAGCAACCTGAACCAACGACCGTTTTTCTGTGTTGTGCAGCTTAGTTAATGTGGATTGCGGTATCAAATCGTTTGGTTCTCGGTAACCTCATGAAGAGAGTTCGCGATTTCACTGCAAGCTGATTTGGCTCCGCAAACCGAAATTAGCACTGCGGTTCCCTGAAGAGGATTTCAATGTTGTGCCCGTCAGGATCGAAGACGTATGCGGCATAATATCCTGGTTCATAATGATCGCGATATCCCGGTCCACCGTTGCAGCGTCCGCCGCCAGTGATCGCCCCTTGATAAGCAGTCTCTACAACCTTCTTCCCGGTGGCCTTGAAGCAAATGTGCAGATGGGGTTTGGTGGCCTTCCCCTCGGTGATAAGAAACGCAGTGACGCCGCCCATCTCAATACCAAGCTCTCCGGCACCTACGTCAAAAAACGCCACCTCTGCCCCAATCGCTGTGAAGATTGGAGCGTAAAACGCGTAGGCTGCGGATATGTCGCTAACCGTGAATTCGACATGATCGAACATACTCAACTCCTTAAGACGAATGGCACGCACCTGAAGCAGGGGCACGTACTGACTGATCTGAATTCAGCCGTGAAAATCGCAAGCACTTATAGTCGCAGCGAAGCGAAAGCTGTCACTAGTATTGGATAGATGAATGGTAGCAAAGTCCGCGAAGCTCCACCAAAAACAAAAAAGGCGGCGCTTTGCAGCGCCGCCTTCTTGAATTCTCACTGTCCCGAAAACTTATTCGGAAACTGCGCCTTCAACGTCAACGGTGACGCCCGGGCCCATGGTGGAAGACAGTGCAATCTTCTTCATGTATGCGCCTTTGGCACCCGACGGCTTTGCTTTTGCAACAGCAGAGATGAACGCTTTGACGTTCTCGACCAGCTTGGCCTCATCAAAGGACGCTTTGCCAACGCCTGCGTGCACAACGCCGCCTTTTTCAGCTTTGAACTGAACTTCGCCACCTTTGGCTGCTTCCACGGCCGCTTTCACGTCCATGGTCACGGTGCCAACTTTGGGGTTCGGCATCAGGTTGCGCGGGCCCAGAACTTTACCCAGACGGCCAACGATGGGCATCATGTCCGGGGTCGCGATGCAGCGATCGAAGTCCAGGTTACCTGCTTGGATGGATTCCATCAGGTCTTCTGCACCAACGATGTCTGCGCCAGCTGCGGTTGCTTCTTCCGCTTTCGGGCCGCGTGCGAATACTGCAACGCGCATCGCTTTACCGGTGCCGTTGGGCAGGCCAACAACGCCGCGAACCATCTGGTCTGCGTGACGGGTGTCAACGCCGAGGTTCAGAGCGATCTCAACGGTTTCGTCGAATTTGGAGGTTGCGTTGGATTTCACCAGTGCAACAGCTTCTTCAACGGTGAGGTTTTCTTTGCCTGCGAAGGCTTCGCGCGCTGCGCGGGTACGTTTGCCGAGCTTTGCCATCTTACTTCACCTCAATGCCCATGGAGCGGGCAGAGCCCAGGATGATCTGCATTGCAGCTTCGACGTCGTTCGCGGTCAGATCTTTCATCTTCGCTTCGGCGATTTCACGAACCTGTGCAACGGTCACGGATGCAACAACTTCACGACCGGGTGCTTCGGCACCACGGGGACGGTTGCGCTTACCGACGGGCTTCAGGCCAGCCGCTTTTTTCAGGTAGTAAGACGCGGGCGGCGTCTTGATGTCCATGGTGAAGGACTTGTCCTGATAGTAGGTGATCACGGTGGGGCAAGGCGCGCCTGCTTCCATTTCCTGCGTCTTGGCGTTGAACGCCTTGCAGAATTCCATGATGTTGATGCCGCGCTGACCCAGCGCCGGACCGACCGGCGGGGAGGGGTTGGCTTGACCTGCAGGGATCTGCAGCTTCATTGTACCAGCAAGCTTCTTGGCCATTTGGTGTTCCTTTCAACTTAGGTGAAACGCGTTCCACCCGGTGCATGTTGCGTGGTCCGATCCAATGGGTCGCGACCCGTGAATCTCCCACGAGAGAATCTCGCCCGAAGACGATAGAGGGCTCTTAGTGGGGTTTGCGGGGGTTGGCAAGAGGCTAGAAGGAACCGCTTTAAAGCTTTTCAACTCATGGCGGACCTGTAGGAGTAGCTATTGAATTACAACGTCTCTTTGGGTTGCGTCGGCATGGATTTGATTTGGAATAACATTGACTGGAACTGGAACCATCACCCCAATCCAGATGCGGAGGCCATCAAAAACGCCAGCGAACTACTTGTGGCAGCGAAAGCGGCAGACATTTTCCCAGAGCGCGCGGGGTCGGGTGTCTTCCCATCGGTGCGGCTCCTCTGGCGAGGTGGCATCGTCGAAGTCGAAGTGTTCCAAGATTGCTTTGAACTATATTTCTTGCCCGGCGCAGACGACAAAAGAAGCTATACGATCGACGAGTTTGATGCGGCATCGCCTGATGCGCTATCAAAACTCATTGCAAGAATTTCGGACATTTTGCGAACGCTTTAAGGATCTGAGCGCGGCGCTGCACAAAAGGGCTAAAAAAACGCCGCGCTGGATCTCTCCGGCGCGGCGATTTTTAATTTCAATTGCGCGAGGCGCTTAGCCCTGCTTGGTCACCTGGGTAAAGTCCAGCTCGACCGGGGTTTCGCGGCCGAAGATGGAGACGGTAACCTTGAGCTTCTGGTTGTCGTCGTCCACGCCCTCGACCATGCCGTCGAAGTCCTCGAAGGGGCCGTCGTTGACCTTGACCCGCTCGCCAACCTCGAAAGAGATGAGCGTACGCGGCGCTTCTTCGCCTTCCTGGACGCGGCCCAGAATGCCCTGCACCTCAGCATCGCGCATCGGCATCGGGCGGCCCTGCGGGCCCAAGAAACCGGTGACGCGGTTGATCGAGGTGATCAGGTGATAGCCGCGGTCGGACATTTCCATGTGGACCAGAACATAACCGGGCATAAAGCGGCGCTCGGTTGTCACCTTCTTGCCGCGGCGGATCTCGATCACCTCTTCGGTGGGGACCAGAACTTCGTCGATCTGATCCTCAAGACCCTTTTCAGCCACTTCAGAGCGGATCTGTTCTGCGATTTTCTTCTCGAAGTTCGAAAGAACGCTGACCGAATACCACCGTTTCGCCATGAACCTGATCGTCCCTTTAGTCTGTCATCAAGCGCGGGGCGAACCCTCGCGCGGAATTCTGTGAAATTTGGCAGTCATACTGCCCCGAACAAAAAGCGGCGTGCAACACGAATCGCGGCACGCCCCTGTCGTCGTAACGGCTGACCTATCGCCCGCAGGGGCAAAGATCAAGGGAAGAAGCCAAAAGGCCCCGCCCCGAAACCGATTAGCCAAACATGCCGAGGATGCCTTCGAGGCCAAAGCGGATCAGAAGGTCCACCAGCGCAAAGAAGGTCGCCGTCAGGGCGGCCATGATGAAAACCATAACGGTGGTCAGCAGCACTTCGCGACGGGTCGGCCAAACGACCTTTGCAACTTCGGCGCGGACCTGCTGGATGAACTGCACGGGGTTAAGGGTGGCCATGTGGCTTTAAACTCTCTGTCTGTGGTTAAAGGCCGATCTACCTGTTGAACGTGGCAATTTCAAGTCCCGCCCCTGCACCTCTGTGCTGAGGCAGGGTCGACTGGCGGGTCTGTCGGGGGTTCTTCGTGGTTTCGGCGCGGTTTCGGCACCGTGTTGGCACCGTGTTGGCACCGTGTTTTCCACAGAAAACTGCGCAGCCTGCCCCTGCCGCTCAATCCCTTTTTAAGAAAGCGCCGCCAGAGTCGGTGCAATCGGTAGAAGGCATTGTCCGGCCCCGACGTCATGTTCTGGGACATGGCCCGGCGGCAACCGACCCTTTTGAGAGTGAGACACCATAATATGCAGTATGCATTTGCCGGGCAGAAAGCCACAGCACCAAAAGGCGGGATCGCCGCCACAGCCTCTACAAAAACTGCGACTCTGACCGTTACCCCTGCCACCCTGCGGGACGCGCGCTTTGGCGGCAGCAATCCGCCCGCAGAGCTGATGGATCGTCTGGAGAACTTTTTTGCACTCGGGCATTTCAAAGACTGTGCAGGCGTCACCGCCAAAGCCCTGGCTCACTTTGAACAAAGTCCCTTTTTGTGGGATCTCCTGGGGCAAAGCCATCTGCAACTGGGCGCTTTGGACGAAGCGCAGACCTGCCTGAACAAGGCGCATCAGCTGGCCCCCGAGACCCCCGCCCCCCTGACTGCACTGGCTGAGGTCTGGCGGAAGCGCCAGCACCCCAAGGAGGCAGAGGCTTTCTTTCGTAAGGCGCTGTCCAAAGACGGAAATCACCTGCGCGCCCTGACCGGGCTGGCGCGCCTGTTGCTGGACACCGGGCGCGCACAGGAAGCACGCCCCTTGGCCGAACAAGCCGCCGCACAGGACGCCCAGCAGGCCTCCGTGCAGTTCGATCTGGGCAATGTGCTGCGCAGCTGCGGGGACCGCGACGCCGCGATCGCGGCCTATGCCCGCGCGGCAGAGCTGGCGCCCGATCAGGCCGCACCGCGCTACAATCTGGCGCAGTTGCTGGCCACCTCGGGCCAAGAAGCCAAAGCGCTGCCGCATTTTGAGGCCCTGCTGGCCCACACCCCTGATGACGACCGGACGCGGGCGCATAAGCTGCACTGTCAGGCGCAACTAAACGACTGGAGCTGTTTTGACGAATACCAACAGCACCGGCGCACACTGGGCCTGCGGGGCAAAGCAGTGCCGCCCTTCCTGCTTATGGGCATGGAGGACAACCCCGACCTCTTGCGCGTGCGCAGCCGGGCTTATGCGGCGGAACAGATCAAAGTGACCGCGCCGCCCCCTCTGCCAGCCTCAGTGGGCAGCACCCGGCCCGAGCGACTGCGAATCGGATATTTCTCTGCGGACTTCCACAATCACGCGACAATGCACCTGATGGCGGGCCTGTTCGAACAGCACGACCAAAGCCGGTTTGACATCCAGGCGTTCAGCTATGGGCCAGACCGCACGGATGCGCACCGCCAACGCCTGGAACGCACTGTCAGCGCCTTTCACGACTGCCGCCAGATGGACGACCGGACATTTATGGATCACGCAAAGGCGCAGGCCTTGGATATTGCGATCGATCTAAAAGGATTTACGGGGCGGACACGATGTCGGATCTTTGGCGACCGTCTTGCGCCATTGCAGGTTTCCTATCTGGGCTATCCCGGAACCCTTGGCAGCCCGGCATTTGACTACATTGTCACCGATCCAGTGGTCAGCCCGGTGGGCAGCGAACACCATTTTGAGGAATCGCTGCTGCGCCTGCCCCATTGCTACCAGCCCAACGACAACACCCGGCGCATTGCCACACGGCAGTTCACACGGCAAAATTGCGGACTGCCTGAAGACGGGTTTGTCTTTGCCTGCTTCAACAACAGCTACAAAATCACGCCGCAGGAATTCGACATCTGGATGCCGCTTCTTCGAGAGGTTGACGGCAGTGTGCTGTGGCTGCTGAGCAGTGGCCAAATTTCCGAGGACAACCTGCGCCGCGAGGCCGCCAAACGGGGCGTGGACCCCAGCCGTCTGATCTTTGCCGACCGGGTGACGCCCGACGAACATCTTGCCCGTCAAAAGGTGGCAGATCTGTTCCTGGATACCTTCTGCTACAATGCGCATACCACCGGCAGCGATGCGCTTTGGGCGGGGCTGCCCTTGGTCACCCTGCCGGGGCGCCAGTTCGCGGCACGTGTCGGGGCCAGCCTGCTGACCGCCTTTGGCCTGCCGGACCTGATTGCCAAAACGCCAGAGCAATATCGCGCCATTGCACTGAACCTGGCCCAAGACGAGACCGCAATGCTGAGCCTGCGCAGCCGACTTGCCCCCCTGCGTCGCAGCGCGCCACTGTTTGACACGCAGCGCTATGCCCGTGATCTGGAGTGCGGTTTCGACATGATCCACGACCGCTACCGCGCGGGCCTTCGGCCTGCTCATATCGCGGTGCCCGCAGCCCCCGCCACGGCAGATGTGTCGCCCGTCACCCTGCCCGCCAAAGCGGCGCGCGCATAACTGCGCAACGACCAACAGCCACGGCGGAGAGATCCGGCGCGGCACAGTACGTTTGCGCCCCAAACGGGTATAGGCTTTTACATGAACTTGGGAAAATGGCAGGGGCACCAGGGCTCGAACCCGGGACCTACGGTTTTGGAGACCGTCGCTCTACCAACTGAGCTATACCCCTACGGTGCGGCAGTTCCTATGCGAGTGGCGCAGGAGAGGCAAGAGGAAAATCCAGCTTTTTGCGCCCGCTGCCAAAATTCCCTGATAACCGCTAGCCAATCTCAAGACCAAGATAGCTGCGGTCATCAAAGGAAAGCCGGTCAGGCCCCAGCCCTTTGCATTGCAAATTGGCGGAAATACACAAAGGATCCTCTGCCAATAGCGCCTTTAAGCGGGCTTCCGTTTCGGCAAGACTGTCGGCGACCTCGGGATAGCCATCCGACGTGACAATCAACCGCCCGCACTGCGCGATGTGACACTCCTGAAGGGCCTCAGGCACCGGCGCGCCATTGATGGCCCCGATGCTCAGCCGGTGGCCCGCCCGATTAAGCAGTCGCGACTGCTCTGCCAGCTGCGGTGCGATCAGACTGTCATAATCGGGCTGCAACATGATCTCGGCCGGGCTATGCCCCTCTGCCAGTCGCGCCTCGATCATCATGCCCCGGACCCGAGCAGAAAGCTCCTCAGCGCGAAAACGCGCCTCTGGCCCTGCCCCGTTGTTGCGAAATTTGCAGTCCCCAACACGCCAGATTTCGCCCCGTTCGGGCAGCAGCAGGCAGAACACATAGCCACCGGTGCGGCGGATGTCCTGTGTCCCCGCCGCCGATTTCACCGCGCGCACATCCGCAGTCAGCGTCTCAACCAAGGTCGCAAGGTCGGTGAACACATGCGCATCCTGAAGAAGCGCAACCGCGCGATCCAAAATCTCGGTGATCATCGCGCGCCCCTCGCCCATAGGCCCAGGCGAACCATCCAGAACGCCAATGCAGGCAGCCCCTTCGACGATCCGATCTTCCGTGTATCCACAGGGGCTCTTCCCCTGCGAGAACCGTTCCAGAACAGACACCTTCATGGTTGCCTCCGCATGTAAATTCACCCCGCCCAAGTGCGGCAAGGCTTGTCAGATGCGGTGCAAATTTCAATCATTCCCAGCGTCCGTCAAGCCGCCCCTTGCAGAAAGGCCAGCCCATGTTCCGCTATATCATCTACCTTCTTGCCGCGATTGCGATTGTCACTGGTACGCTCGATATTCTGAACGGCGCGGCCGGGCAGGCCCGCGCGGGATCGGACCTGACAGCGGAGCAGCTGAGCGATCCGATGCTCGACAATCTGTTTCGGTTCTTCGCGGCAGTCTGGCTCGGGCTTGGGCTGCAGATGCTTCTGTTTGTGCACGACCTGAAACGGTACCGCCCGGCCATGCTGCTGCTCTTGGGGATCGTGGTCCTTGGCGGTTGTGCACGGCTTGTGTCGATTATTGATGTCGGGCTGCCGTCGCAGACCGGCGGTCAGATCGCCGTCATTGTGGGGCTGGTGGCAGAGCTGTTGGTGAGCCCGGTTCTCATCTGGTGGCTCGTGAAACAGGCGCCGCAAACCTGATACACTCCTCTTTCATCTTTTCCCAAATATCCCGGAGCGCGAGGGTTGCCAGTGGATGCGCCATTGGTTCGAGCACCACTGGCGACGCCTTGCAAAAGGTTTAAAACACGCAAAAAGGGCGCCCCGCGGGACGCCCTTTCTTTACTTGCCAGCGTGTTGCTGTCGGGACATTCGCGCCTGCCCTGAACCGGACTGTGGCGCAAATACCCTGTCGCAACCTCTAAGATCACTCGGTGATCTTGGAGACAACGCCCGCGCCAACGGTGCGGCCGCCTTCGCGGATCGCGAAGCGCAGACCGTCTTCCATTGCGATCGGTGCGATCAGTTCAACGTCGAACTTCAGGTTGTC
>NZ_CYSD01000031.1 GCF_001458415.1 Tritonibacter multivorans
ATCTTATTGTCATGGGCGTCGGATTTCGCCCAGATCACAAACACATCGGCAATCGGGCTGTTGGTGATCCAGTTCTTGGCCCCGGAAACCAAATACCCCCCGTCCACTTTCTTGGCGCGGGTGATCATCGACCCGGGGTCTGATCCGTGATCGGGTTCGGTCAGGCCAAAGCAGCCCACCCATGCGCCGCTTGCCAGTTTGGGTAGGTATTTTTGCCGTTGGTCTTCGGAGCCATAGGCAAAGATCGGGTGCATCACCAGCGAGCTTTGCACCGACATGGCAGACCGGTAGCCGCTGTCGACACGTTCGACCTCGCGGGCAACAAGCCCGTAAGACACATAGTTGGCGCCGACGCAGCCATACGCTTCGGGGAGGGTCGGCCCCAGAAGGCCCAGCTCGCCCATTTCGCTCATGATGTCGCGGTGAAACACCTCGTGGCGGTTGGCCTCGATCGCGCGGGGTTTCAGCTTGTCCTGGCAGTAGGCATGCGCGGTGTCGCGGATCATGCGCTCTTCCTCAGAGAGAAGGTCTTCAATCAGAAAGGGATCTTCCCAAACAAGCGCCGCAGGTTTCGCGCGCGCGTCTTCGGGGGTGGCAGGGCTGAAGCTGAGGTGTTCACTTGCGTGCATTTTCCGGGTCTCCCTATTTTGGAACCAGCGCTTCGAAACGGTCCGGTTCCTGAAGTCATGGTTCAATGTGAGTGCATCAATCCATTTCACCAGTTCTAGGGGGCACAGTTCACCAGTTGGCGCGATACGGCAAGATGCCTTTGCGTTGGCAGGAAAAATGAGCGGCGGGCGAATTTTCTGCGACGGAACCTTAAGAAAGCTGCGTTTAACTTTAAGCGCCCAATTCTTGCCGTGAAAAACAAGTAGCACGGCAGGTGCGGGCTGAGCGGCCATTGCGCCGTCTTCTGCAGAACGGATCAAACCTCGGGTCGCCCGACGGCAAACTCAAAAGGGTGCTTGCATGTTGAAATCGAAACTTGCCCCAAAGGACAAGGTTTTGCGCAACGCGTATGGCATGGTTAAGTCACTCTCTGTCTGGGGTGTTAAATGAACACGCAGTGTATCGGACTGTCGGAAGACCCCGGTATTTCACCCACCCTGCCGTCAAGGTTCCGGCGTCTTTCGGACGGCGTTCTGGAGCAACGTCCGCGCTCTGACATTGGGGCGGCGGGGCGGCATCTGCTGCGCAATGAAGCAATGACTTTGGCGCGTTTGGCGGGGTGGCTTGCGCCAAAGCTTGTTGAATTTGTGGACGGCCAGAACATGGTGTTGCGGCGCCAGTTTGTTGCGGGCCCGACGCTGAGCGATGTTGACCGGTCCCTCTGGTCGCCTTTGCTGGCAGATTTCGCAGGAAACCTGGCGGGGGTGCATGAACGTGGGCTGGTCCATGGCGACCTGCGGCCAGAGAACCTCATTGTGACAGGGGATGGCCTGATTGCGATCGATTGGGAACATGCTTTGACCATCGGGGCTGACATTGCATCGCGTTCCGCGCGGGCGGCGACGCCGGGCTATTCGCATCCTCGGCTGATCTGGGGGCGCGGGCAGGTGGATGAGGATTTGGATAGGTTTTCGATTTATCAAATGCTGGGTGGGGAAAATCCGCTCTTGGAGGATGCAGAGCCCGTTATGTTCTGAGCATGTAAAAGAAATTGAAATAAGCTGTCTTTTACGTTCAACGGAAACCAGTCATATTTGGCGCAAAATAAGAATCGATGGCACGATTCACGAGAGGCAAAGCAGAAGATGAGTGACGCAGCGGCAGATCTGATCAAACTTAGCGTAGACGGTTCGCTGGAGCTGGAAGTGATCGACTTCTCGCTGCGCGAGGGGCTGTCCGAAGTGCCCGTCTATAACCTGACCGTTCTGGATCAGACGCAGACGTTGGATGCTTTGGTCGGGCAGCCTTGCACCTTGGCGTTTCCCGAAGACCTTTTCGAGGTCGCGCCGCGTGATTTTGCAGGTCTTGTAATGGCGGCAGAGCGCGTGCTGGACGCGACCGGGTCGCCTATGCTGCGCCTCAAGGTGCAACCGGTTCTCGCGGTGCTGGGGCTGAGCGTGCATAGCGCAATGTATCAAAACAAAGATGCTGTCGATATCGTCAAAGAGGTTCTGGCGCGCAACGGCCTTTCCCGGCTCAAGATTTCTGGGTCCAAAGGCAAAGCCAAACGCGAGACAGTGATCCAATATAATGAAAACGACCTCGAATTCTGTCGCAGAATTCTGGCCGAAGAGGGGCTGGCGTTTTACTTCCATGACGGCAGCGCTGCTGACACGCTGGTCATTCATGATGTGCAAAACCCTTTTCCCAAAGGGGCGGGGGGTATTGAGCTGACGGACGCGGAAATGTCGGACGTCGAACGCATGGAGGCCTCGCAGCTTAGCCTGCGCCGCGCGCTGCGCCCCGATAAGGTCGAGCTGACGCATTATGATGCGGAAAAGGCCGATATGGCCACGGCCGGACCTGCCGTATCAAGCGCTGCCAAGACAACAGAAACCCCAAGCGTGGTAGAGTATCGCCATGTCACCATTGGCGATCTGAAAACCAATGAGCTGAAGGTATTGGCTGCCGCAGAACAGGCGCCGGAACTGGGGCTTAGCGGCACGTGCGAGCATCCCGGTATGTTCATTGGCCAAGAACTTGACATTGCCAGCGCCAATCAACCGGATCTGGCCGGGCGTTATGTGGTGATCGGGCTGACCTATACCCCCAAGCGCGGCAATGCCGTGTCCTGCCAGTTCGAAGCGGTCTCTGCTGACAATCTTCCCGCCCCCGAGCGTCTACCAAAGCCGCTGATCGCAGGCGTCCACAATGCCATTGTTGTGGGGGGCAGCAGCGCGAAAGCTGGTGAGGTGGCCTGTGACGCGGAAGGGCGCGTTCAGGTGCGGTTTTTCTGGGACAAAACCAGCAGCGCCAGTGGCTACTTACGGGTTGCAGAACCCTATGCCGGCAATGGCTATGGCAGCCAGTTCCTGCCGCGTGTGGGACACGAGGTTCTGGTGTCTTTCCTGCACGGCGATCCAGATGCGCCCGTAATCACTGGCCAGATTTACACTGACAAACACAAACCGCCCTTTGCCGAGAAGAATTCTACCAAGTCGGGCATTCGCACCAAGCTGGAGGGCGATCCCAATGAGCTGGAGTTCGACGATAAAAAAGGCGCAGAGCTGATTGGCCTGCGCGCTGCAAAGGACTTTGAACTGCTGGTGACCGAAAACGTCACCCGGGACGTCAAAAAGCTCGACACCACCAAGATTGGCGAAACAAGCAAGCTGGACATTGGTAAGAACTGGGAAATCGCTGTCACTGAAGCGCAGACCAACAGTGCCAAAAGCCGAACCTCGACCATCACCGAAGGCGAAACGGTTGAGGCCAAGGAAATCACCTTGGAAGGGTCGTCCAAGATCACGCTCAAGGTTGGGTCCTCGAAAATCGAGCTGAGCTCGAGCGGGATCAAAATTGACGCGCCAAAAGTGGAAATCTCCGGCTCCAGCAAGGTGGATGTAAAAAGCGATGCGACACTGTCGCTGTCTGGCCTCTCCAGCAAGCTGGAAGCAAAGACAACGCTTGATCTGAAAGGTTTGAATATCGCGGCCAAAGGCAGCGCCATGGTCAAGGTCGAAGGACCAATGGCCGAAGTCTCGGCCTCGGGCGTGCTGACGCTCAAAGGCTCAATGGCAATGATCAACTAAGGGGCAGCAGCACAGTGCGGAAAATGCCGTTTGAAACCAGCGCTCCGATCCTAGAGCGTTTCGCCCCAACCGAAGAGGCACAGGAGGTCATTTCAGCTGAAATGACCCCGGCAGAGACGGTGGCGGCTTTGTTGAAAGAAGAATTGTTGTCAGATCTGGCGAACTTTTTTGCGCATGGCATGCCACCGCGTGAAGGGGTCTGCTGGGCCGTGGCGGTGCACCGTGATGTGGCCAAAGCGCTGGGGCGCAAGATTGTGCCCGATGTGGCCGCCATTTTGGCGTTGGCTGAAAACTGGGTGCGTGATCCCCAAGAGGGGCGCCGTGTCCAATTGATGCAGGCCGGTGAAACCCGCAACAGCTCTGATCCTGTCAGTTGGCTGTGTAATGCAGTGGCCTGGAACGGGTCGGGCAGTATGGGGCCGGTGGATGGCCCTGTGGTGCTTCCGCCCAAAGGGCTGCATGCCTCGGCTTTGCTGGGGGCTGTGGCGCTTTTGGTGGGCGATACAAAAGACGGTTTTCAGGTGGTTCTGAACAGTGCCTATCAACGCGGGTTGGAGGTGGCCGAAGGCGGCTGGCCGCTTGCCGACCTTGCACAGAGCGACGGGGTGTAAGGCCATGCCAGGGATGCCAGCAGCCCGCGTGGGCGACACCCATGTCTGCCCGATGGTCACGGGCGTTGTTCCCCATGTCGGCGGACCGATTTCAACCCCGTCAGCCCCCACTGTTCTGATCGGCAAAATGCCTGCTGCAGGCCTTGGCAGCGTGGCGGTCTGCGTGGGGCCACCGGACACTGTGGTCAAAGGAAGCAGTACCGTTCTGGTTGGAAAGAAGCCACAGGCAAGGCTGGGCGATACCTGTGCCCATGGGGGCACAATTGTGATGGGCTGCGTAACCGTTTTGGTCGGCGGGTAGTCTTTTTAATCTGCTGTTAGTCAGTGTCTTTTTAAAAAATGAATATTGTTTGCGTCTTTCGCATCGCGGCGGTGAAACTCTCACAATTTCGCCGCAATGGGGTTTTACGCAGCAAGTCAAAGTTGTTCTGACAGGTCGGGCAAGGGCCCTGTTTGGAGCATTGGATGCGGCCCAGTAGGGCCTTAGGTTGGGAAAAGGTTGTCTTTGAAATGACACCGGGCGGATGGCGCGTATTTCGCGAAATTTATCTGAGGATCATTCTGTCGGTCCTCACTGTGACTGCGGCGATGTTGATGCTGCAAAACTCGTTGAACCAGCTCAAGCTCCGCTCTCTGGCGGCAGAAGCGACGTCATCGCGTTTGCAGATATCCGCAGCGACCATCGAATCCGCCATTGTGCGGGCTGAGGCGCTTGGCCTTGCGATGGACGAAATGGCTGGCCTGCAGGATCTGTTGGACCGAGAACGCGCAAGAGATGCCAGCCTGGCGCAAATCGCAATTGTGTCCCCTATTGGCGTGCCAATTCTGGCGTCTGGCGATGCGCTTGCCGATATGGAGCCGATTTTGCGGCGTGTCCTCTCTGGCCGCGAGAAAACCGCATTGGTTGATGCAGGTGAGGCGCTGTTTACCGGTCGCGTGGTGTTTGATTCCAGCAATGCGGTGATGGGCGCTGTGATCCTGACCACCCCAACAGAGCTTTACCTCGGCCGCGCTTACAGCGCTTTTGGTGAAATGAACCGCAGCTATCTGATCATTTTTGGATTGGTCGCAGCCGTTCTCATTCCCTTTATCCTGTTCCAGTTCAGGGGCGTCAGTACTGCCTTTCGGGCGCTGGATCCGGCTTGCATTGGCGCTGCCCCCCCTGCGGGGGCCGGTGCGGCTGATGCAGATGTCAGCGCAGCAATTGCCGAAGGCGATAGGCAGGTTGCCGCAGCCGTAGCTGAACTGGCGCAGATGCTGCGCGACAGCAGCCCAGAAAATCCTGCGACGGAACCACAGGTCAACGGCGTGAAAACAAATAACGATCCGCAGACAAGCGGGCATGTGGGGAGAGACATCGCATGAGTGATGCGAGCACGTCGACAGCAGACAAACCGGAAACCAAAGGCGGGATCTCTTTGATCTCGGGCTTTTCGCGCCGCCTGTTCCTAAGCACCACGCTGGCCATGATCGTGGCCGCGGTGCTGAGCCTGATGGCAACCGTGGTGCTGTTCAACACATCGCTGCGCCCCTATCTTCTGGAGAAGGCGCGTGCGGTTGCGGAATCGGTGCAGCATGACATTGCCTATGCGATGGAAATTGGCATTCCGTTCGACAAAATTCGCGGCTTGGATGCGCATATTGCAACCCTTGTTGCAGAACATCCCGAGGTCGCAGATCTGCGTGTGGTGATCGGCAATGGCACAGACGATCCAGCATCCCAGCCCGCTGCAGAGCAGGCTGCGCAGGGATTGGGCATCGTTGGTGCCATTCACGATGTGGCCACCATTCTGTTGCAGGTGGAAAGCGACGCAGAAGTTGTCGCGGTTGACGTCCTGCACGAGGGGCAGGTGCTCGCCAAAGTCGAAGCGCGCCTGGATGAAAGCTACCTGAATGGCAAAATGACTTCGGTGTTCTTCGACACGCTGGTCATCTTGATCGCAGTATCTCTGGTGGCCCTCGAAGTGGTTGTGGTACTGTCGACCTCGCAATTGACCGAGCCGTTCCGCCGTGTTGAGCGCGCCGTGAATGGCCGCGCGGCGGGGGATCTGCGCCAATACACCGTGGGTGCAGAAAAGGGTCGCCTGAACGCGTTTATTACCCGGATTAACGCCCAGAACGCGGCTCTACGTGACCGTCTTGCGGCGGCAATGCAGGGTCTGCGCGAGGGGGACTTGCTGTCCAGTCTTAGGCATTTTGGCGATCGCACCGGCCTGTTTGCGCAGGATAAGGGCCAGAAAGCCTCCATCATCGATGCGCGGATCCCGCTCTTTGTGTTCTGCTTTGCCGAAGAACTGCAGAAATCCTTCTTGCCCCTGTTCGTCGCAGAGTTTCACCGCGAAAGTGACCTTTTTTCGCGCGATATTATGATGGGGCTGCCGATTTCGGCCTTTATGTTCGTGATTGCCGCCTTCACGCCTTTTGCGGGCAAGTTGGTCGACAAATTCGGGAATAAAACCCTGTTTCTGGCGGGGCTTGTGCCGGCTGTTGGCGGCTATCTCGTTTGCTATCTGGCGCAAAGCGGCAATGAAATCTTGGCAGGCCGCGCGCTGACCGCGGTGGGGTATGCGATCATCACAATCAGCTGCCAAAGCTATATCGCGACAGTGGTTCCGGCAGAAAAGCGCGCCCGTGGCATGGCGATCTTTGTGGGCGTGCTGATGGCCGCAACCATGTGTGGCACGGCAATTGGCGCAATTCTGGCTGATTGGCTGGGCTATAAGCCTGTGTTCCTGGTCGCAACGATCTTTGCATTGATTGCGGGCCTTCTGGGCTGGCAAATGCTGAGCACCGATCTGCCGAAACCGGAAAAGAAAAAGGCCGCACCCGGTGCAAGTCGTAGTCCGGTGGCCACGTTGATGCGCAACAGCCAGTTCGTTCTGATCGTCCTGTTCTGCGCCATTCCGGCCAAGGTTATTCTGACCGGGTTCCTGTATCTCTTTGTGCCGATCTATCTGGCGAGCCTGGATGCAACCCAGACCGAAATTGGCCGCGTCATGATGCTCTATTCGCTGATTATCATCCCGACGAGCCCGCTGGCTTCTGGTTTTGCGGACCGTCTGGGCAAGAACCTGTGGATGGTGATCTTTGCGACCATTGCGTCCGGCATCGTATTGGTGGGTCTGTACCAAAGCACAAGTGCTGCGATGGTTCTGGCGGTGGTCGCGGCACTGGGGGTTGTGCATGGCTTCCTGAAAGCCCCGCTGATTGTGGCGGCGATGGAGGCGGCGGAACGCAGCGCGGATATCACGCGCACCGGCGCGCTGAGCTTGCTACGCACTTCTGAACGGATCGGTTCCGTGATCGGGCCGGTGATTGTCGCGACCATGTTGGTCTACCTCGACTATGGCGAGGTGGCAGCGATCCTTGGGGCGTCCGTTGCGGTCTTGGGTGTGATCATGGCGCTTCTTTCGATCAAGGGAGGCGCGTCTGCTCATGTCACGTCTTAATCTGAAAACAGCACTTGTCGCGGCGCTAACCGCGCTGAGCCCGGCGGCCCATGCAGCAGATCACAAAGTGCACATGGTTGTCTGGCGTGGCTGCGAAGAGGCCTGCCGGGCATTCACCCGCTATTTTGAGGATCGGGATCTGCCGGTGGAGGTTCAGGTCACCGATGTGGCCCGGAACAAAGAGCTGCTGGCCGATCTGCAAACGCAGCTGAAATCAGAGCGCCCGGATCTGGTGGTCACCTGGGGAACCAGCGTGTCGCGCGGCATCCTTGGAACACAGGCGAATTACGGCACGGGATCTGCGTTGGGTGATATTCCGGCAATCTTCATGATTGTTGCGGATCCCGTCGGCTCTGATCTGGTTGCAAGCTATGCTTCGACAGAGCGGCCAATGATCTCCGGCGTGCGAAACCGGGTGCCAGAAGATGTCCAACTGCGCCTGTTGTTTGAATATCACCACCCCGCGCGTTTGGGGGTCTTGAATGACCCCGGAGAGCTCAACTCGTCCCTGAATACCCAGAAACTGCGCGCCATTGCCGATGATCTGGAATTTGAGCTGATCGAGGAACTGTACGAGGCTGATGCCGAAGGCGCGGTCGATCCTGCGCAGATCCCCGCCGCCATGGTCCGGCTGAAAGATCGTGGGGCTGAAGCCATTTATGTTGGCTCAAGTTCATTCAATCTCGAACATCAGGATGCCTTTGTGGCAGCGGCGACAGAACTGGGTCTGCCAGTGTTCTCGGCCTACACAAAAATGGTCCGCAAGGGGGGTGCTTTGATGGCCGTCGGTACCAGCTACGCCAATGTGGGGCGCCTGGCCGCGACGCAGGCCGAAGAGGTTCTGCTGAAGGGACAAAAACCTGGCGATCTGCCGGTTAAGTCGCTCAACCGCTATTCCGTGATTGTGAATATGACCCAAGCCCAGCAGCTGGAGTTGTATCCGCCGCTGTCGCTTCTGTCTGTCGCCGAGGTTGTCAAATGAGGGGGGAAATGCAGGCGGAAACTTTTTTTGTTTTTTTCTGTATTTTCCGCGACGGAAAGATCCCAGCCGTTCGTGGTACTCACATTGAACACGACGACGTGATCCAAGGGTTAAGGCATTCTTAAGTAATGAAAAAACAATCTTTTTCGCGCTTGATAACGCAACGTCACATCGTAGTGTCCATCCCAATGGCTGGCTTCAATGCTCCGGCAAAAAAGGAAACTGAATGACCAGCTTGACCGCTCCAATCTCCGGTGATCAGCCATTTGGTGTTTTCCTCAAAGGGGAGCGTCAGATCTATCGCGGGTTGCGCAATGCGTTCAATGCGGCGCAGACCTCGTGGCGGAAAATGACGGAAACGCCCGACGCGATTGAGGATTCTGAAAACATCGCGGCAAATACCGCGGCTTGGGCCGCGCTGTCTGAGCAATGCGCCACCTGCCTGACCGAGACGTCAAAGGATCTTGAAATCCTGTCTTGGTATCTGGCCGCACAGCTGCATGGTGCGAAGCCGGTCGAAAACTTTCGCGACGCAATGGCCGCCATGGTTGAATTGGTCGAGCAGAGCCTTGACCAGATGCAGCCGATTTTGCCAGAGGCAAAATTGCGCGGTGACACTGAAAAGGCCCGCGCGGCGGAGATTGCGGAACTGCGCTTGCGTCCCTTTGTGCAGCTGTTTGGCGAGGTTGAAGGCTCTGGTCTGATCCACGGTCCGCTGACGCATATGGCGCTGATTGGTGAAGTCACGCTCGGCAAATATGTTCTGGCGGACAAGGATGGCTCGCTGGACAGTCTGCAAGCGGAAGCTGCGGCACGGATCGGTTCAGAAGGCCCTGCGCTGACGGCCAAAATTGAGGCTTTTCAGGAGCTTTCCGATCTGACTTCGCGTCTGGACAAGGCCGTGAAATCCTATGCCAGAACGCACGGCCAAACCCCGCCGTCGATTGGCTATGGCAGCCGTCTGGTCACTGATCTGCTGCACGCGATCGAAAAACTTGTCGACGGGCTTGGTTTTCCGTGGCCGGGTCGTGAGGCGGATGCTGAAACCGTTGAAGCAGCCTCTGCGGATGACAGTGGCACTCCTGTGACCCCATCCGTTGCGCATTCTGCCGCAACTGCGCCGGTCTCAGGTGGCTTTAATCTCGGCACCAATGTCACCAACCGTCAGGATGCGCTGCGCGCGATTGCCCAGCTGGCCACATATTTCCGGACAACGGAACCACATTCACCGATCTGCCTGTTGCTGGACCGCGCCGTGCGCTGGGGCAACCTGAGTGCCGGCGAACTCTACCGAGAAATTCTGAGCGAAGGCAGCACTGGCATGGCGCAGATGGCGTTGATGACGGGGCTCGAAAGCCAAGGGTTTGCCGATAAATATGGCCGACCCGGTGCAGGCGCAGCCGGTGGTGTGGAGCATCCCGCTTTGGACAACTATGCCGCAGCTGTTCCGGTGCCCGCCGCCGCGCAATCTGTTCCCGCTCAGACCCCGAATGCAGTGCCAGCGTCGTCCCCGGCGCCCGCACCCGCCCCGAGTGCAGCACCCGCAAGCGCCCCTGTTGCGCCTGCACCTGCGCCCTCCAAACCAGCAAGCCCTGTGCCTGCTGTGGAAACCACTGAATCCCCTTCGCAAACCCCCGGTGAAGAGCCGGCCGTGGAGAGTTTCCAGTGGTAATGACCCTATCGAACACAACCCAACCAAAGAGGTATTAACATGGCCGGCGTATTTATGCGTATCGATGGAATCGACAGCTTCAACGGCATGGCGAGCATCCAGGAAATTGCAGGCAAAAAGGGCTTTTTCCCGGTTGCCGATTACAAGCTGGGTTACTCCCGCTCGATCTATATCGCGGTCGGTTCGTCCGGCGATGCGGAAACCGGTGTTCCCACACTGAGCGACGTCGATGTGACCCGCGAACCCGATGCGGCCTCTGCAATTCTGGAAACCCTGTTCTTTGCTCCGGGCGACAAAGGTAAAACCTTTGAAATCCTGGAAACCAAAACCAAGAACGACGGCGCAGGCATGATCCCGACCCGCGTGATCACCCTGGAAGAAGCGCGTCTGTCTTCCTACAACTGTGAGCCGGGCAAATCCAAAATGTCGCTCTCTTACACCACCATTTCTGTCACCCACTACTACGAGACCACCGCTGGTGCCGTCGAAAAAGGTGACGTGGTGAAATTCGACCTGCGCACCGGCCAGCTGGTTTCCGGTAACCAGGCCGCCAAAAAATAAGCCTGATCAGGAGGTACCCTCATGGCATTGAACGCACAGCAGAAGCGCGTCAGCAAGAACCGGGTCAGCATTACGTTTGACGTCGAGGACGGCGGCGCAGTTCAGAAGAAAGAACTGCCGTTTGTGACGGCAATGATTGGCGGTTACTCCGGTGACCGCCAAGATAAAGAGCCGATCGAGGATCGGACTTTTTATCAAGTCGACAAAGACAACTTCAATGATGTGATGACCCGCGTCGGGCCGTCGCTGACCTATACGGTGGAGAACAAGGTTCAAAACGACGGGTCCGAGTTCGAGGTCAATCTCGATTTCAAGACCATGAAAGATTTTGAACCTGATGCCATCGTCGACAAGGTGGAACCCCTGCGCAAGCTGGCCGAGACCCGCGAAAAGCTAATGACCCTGGTGGCAAAGGCAGACCGTTCACGTGATCTCGAAAAAGTTCTGAAGGAAATCCTTCAAGACGCAGACATGATCAAAGCGCTTGGCGAAGAGCTGGGTGTCGAAGCAGATAAAGGGGACGCATAATGTCGGAAGCAGAAGCACAAGGCGCAGGCGCCGCCGCTGGTGAGGCCACAGAAGTCAGCCTTCTGGACCGCGCGCTGCAGGCAACGGTTCAAACGCCCGAAGACACCACCAAGGAACTGCTGTCGGTTCTGACCTCTCAGGCGATGGAAGGCTCCATCACTTGGGACCAGAATGTCGGCGCGACCATCCGCAATGCGGTGGCCGAGATCGACAAGCTGATGTCCAAGCAGATGTCCGAAATCATGCAGAACGAAAAGTTCCGCACGCTGGAAGGGTCGTGGCGCGGTGTTCAGAAGCTGGTGCGCGAAACCGAAGTGGGCACCCAGCAGAAGATCCGCCTGGTGGACTACAGCAAAGAAGAGCTGCTGGAACAGTTCGAAGATGCGCCCGCCGTGGACCGTTCGCCGCTGTTTGACGCGCTTTATCAGGACGAATTTGGCACCGCAGGCGGTGAACCCTATGGCGTGCTGCTGGGCGATTACTACTTTGGCTATGGCGACGAAGATGTTGCCCTGCTGACCTATATGGCGGAAACTGCAGCCGCCTGTCACGCCCCCTTCATCGCCGCCGCTGGCGCGGAGATGTTTGAATACAATACCTATGAATCCTTTGCCGAAGGGCGCCCGGTTGCTGCTGGCTTTGACAGCCCGGCCTATGCGTCCTGGAACGGGTTCCGTGACAGCGACGAAAGCCGCTATGTCACCCTGACCCTGCCGTCCACTCTGGCGCGTCTGCCTTATGGCGCAAACGGTGGCAAGGCAAAGACCTTTGACTACCACGAGCTGGCCACGGATGCCGAAGGCAACCAGCGTCCCGCCGACAACAGCGAACTGGTCTGGTCCAATGCGGCCTATCAGCTGGTTCAGAAGATGAACGACGCCTTCACTGCCTTTGGCTGGTGTACTGCGATCCGTGGCATTGAGAACGGCGGCAAGGTCGAGCAGCTGCCGAACCTGACCTTCAAAACCGACGCGGGCGATATCAAGCAGGCCTGCCCGGTTGAGGTCAACCTGACGGATGAGCGCGAAAAAGAACTGTCTGACTTGGGCTTCCTGCCGCTGGTGCACTACAAGAACACCAGCCATGCGGTGTTCATCGGCGGCCAGACCGCGCAGCGCCCGAAGGTCTATGTGGATCCGGATGCGACCGAAAACGCGGCTATCTCTGCCCGTCTGCCCTATATCATGGCCGCGAGCCGGATCGCGCATTACCTCAAGGTTATGGGCCGCGATATGCTGGGCTCCAACCTCGAAGCAGGCGACATCAAAGCGCAGCTTCAGGCCTGGATCGACCTTTACACCAACGGCGGCGCAATGGGCAACGCAGAGCGGTCCAAGACCCCGCTGGCGGAAAGCACCATTGACGTGATCGAGCAACCGGGCCGCCCGGGCGCTTACTCCGCTGTGGCGCATCTGCGTCCGTGGCTGCAGCTCGAAGAGCTGACAACCTCGGTGCGTATGGTCACCAAGATCCCGGGCTAAGGAACGTCTCTTGACGTCTTTGGACCCTGGCTTGAACCCAGAAGAAGACCTGTCTCCCGCGGTGCCCGGCGCACCGGGGGAGGCCCCGTTGAAGGGCACATCGGCTGAGGCCCTTCTCCTCGCGCGTCTGCGCGAGCGTTTTGGCACGTGTGAAGACCTGACCACGCATCTACGCCGCTTGGTTCTGGACATCGACGACGTGTTGAATGATCAGCTGAACGACGTGATAGAAGCGCCCAGCTTTCGTGAGCTGGAAGCGCGGTGGCGCGGCTTGGCCTCTGTGGTCTGGACCAAAGGTGTCGCCGCCGGCGCGGGCCCCAGCGCGGGACAGATCAAGATCAAGCTCTTGGACCTGAGCTGGGAAGAGCTGTCGCGCGATCTGCATTACACGGCTGATATCCGTCGCTCGGTTCTGTTTACCAAACTTGGCCGTCAAGAACTCGATACGCTGGGGGGCGAACCCTTTGGTGTGGCGATGATCGACCATGATCTGTCGATGAGCCTGGATACGGAATTTGACGATCTTTATACCGCGCAGCTGATCTGTTCTCTGGGCGAGGCTTGCATGTGCCCCATCCTCATGGGGGCAGGGCAAGACTTTTTCGGCGAAGGCGATGCCGCCTGGTTCACTGATGTGCGCCGTATTGGCAATATTCTGAACGGCGAAGACTACCGCGGCTGGCAGGCGCTGCGGGCTTTGCCAAACGCGCGGTTTCTGGGGCTGGTGGTCAATCGCACCCAGCTGCGTGGACCCTATCAGGATCTTGACCTTGGGTTTCGGTTCCACCAATGGCCCAGCCAGAGCGATGGGGTCTGGGGCTGTGCGGCCTATGATCTGTTGCGCAGCATCCTTGCAGAATACCGCCGCTGTGCGTGGTTTGGCTTTCTGAAACTGGTGAGCAATGAGCCCGGCGTCGGAGCTGTG
The DNA here is from genome assembly GCF_001458415.1 of Tritonibacter multivorans. Lineage (GTDB taxonomy): Bacteria > Pseudomonadota > Alphaproteobacteria > Rhodobacterales > Rhodobacteraceae > Epibacterium > Epibacterium multivorans. The sequence continues at coordinate 13,911 of NZ_CYSD01000031.1, forward strand.
TTGGAACCCACACAAAACCCGCTGCCCAAGGGATGCGCGCGCAAGTCACGGACAACGGTGCGCATGACCCGCCCGCTGGCCTTGGCCTATTCCGAACTGGGTTTTATCGCTTTGGCGGAAAGCACCAAAAACAATCTGCTGTATTTCGTCGGCAACCGCACAGTGGTGGACTGCAAAGGTTCTGCCAATCAGGCGGTTGTTACGCAGCTGCAGTCGGTGATGAACGCCTGCCGGATCGTCCACTTTGTGAAAGTGCAGATCCGATCGCTGATCGGCCAAGTGAAATCTGCCTCTGAATGCGAGGCGATCCTGAATAACTGGTTTGACCCCTATGTTTCGCCCTCGTCCTCTTCGACGGAATTGCAGGCGCGCTATCCACTGCAGGGGGCGCGCATTCGCGTGACAGAAAGCCCCAATGACGCGGCGCGCTTCCTCTGCGAGGTCGTGGTGCGGCCGCAATATCAAATTGATGAGGTCATGGGCGATATTCAGCTGCAGACCGACTTTGGGGCGCGCAGCCTCGGCGAGGTGGCCTAGATGAGTTTTGCTTCAGCCTTTCTGTCGCCCTTGGATGATGATCTGGAAACACGTGTCGAAGACAATGTACAGGCGCTGTTGCAGGCGGTTGTCCCTGAACCCGCCACGAGCCCGGCGCTGCCCAATGTGCGCCAGTCCAATCTTTGCTTTGGTGTGCCAATGACTTGGGCTCTGGCCGAAGGGCGCGAAAGTCGTCAAACGCGCACCGCATTGAAAACACGCCTGTCTGCCTTCGAGCCGCGCCTGACCGCGATCTCGGACATTGAGCTGAGCGAAGATGAAGACCAAAACACCGTGACCTTTCAGGTTGCCGGCCGCATTGAAGGCGGTGAACCGGTCGAAATAGAAACGCGCATGTCCCGTCTGGACCAGCACGTGGAGGAGGGGCGCTAATGGACCGCATTGTTCAGTATTTCGAGACCGAGCTCGACTATATGCGCCGCGCGTTCGAAGGGTTCGAGCAAAGCCACCCCCAGAAGGCCAAGGCGCTGGGAATTTCGGCCGGTCGCAGCAGTGATCCGGATGTGCAGCGTTTGTCGGATTCTCTGGCGCTTCATGCGGCGCGTCTGTCCAAGCGTATGGACGACACCCTGCCGGAAACCGCGCTGGATCTGATGCGCATTCTGGCCCCGACATTCCTTCTTGGTGCCCCAAGTTACGCTGCAGTGAAGCTTGCAGGTGATGCCGGTCAGTTTGCCGATGCGATGACTTTGAAGGCAGGCACCGACCTGCCGATCTACATGGGCGATGACAGCCCACATTGCCGCTTTTCTGCCGCGCGCGATGTCAGATTGAACCCCATCTCGGTCACCAATGTTCGGTTGGAACGCGCGCCTTTGGCGTTTGATGTGCCGTCTGCGGTGCGCGGCTGCGAGGCGGCGTTGTGCGTGACCTTAGCGCCCTTGGATGCGGGACAGAGCTTTGCGGATCTTGGCCTCGAGGCGCTGGAACTTTATGTTGCGGCCCAAGGGGGGCGCAAACAGCGCCTCATCGAGGTTCTGAGCAGCGAAGTCCTTGGATTTGCCTATGCCGCGACCGAGGGGCGCGCGGCTTTTGACAGCTGGCCACTGGAGCAGAGCCGCTTTGACCTTGTTATGCATGGCGATGCGCGCACGTTCTTGCCGCGTCCCGGCACCCAAGCGCCAGCCCTGTCGCGGCTGCGCGATTTTCTGGCCTATCCCGACAAAGCGGCGTTCTTCCGGCTGGACGGGACAGACGCTGGTTTCGCGAAGGTCACGGGCCCGGTTGAACTGCGGTTCTTCCTGACGGGGGAGGGCGGCAAGCTTCTGGGCGAAGTGGCAAACGGCGATATTGAGACCAATGTGGTGCCGGTGGTGAACCTTTTTGTCGATCAGTCGCGGCCGGTGCGATACGACTATGCCCGAGCGCAAGTTCCGGTGCTGCCGATGTCCAGCGCGCATATGACCGTAGAAACCCTGCAGATCCGCGACCTGCGGCATCTATCGCCCGAAGGCGAACATGTTCTGCCAGAAATCACCTCACCGCAGCGCCGCCGTGGCGATGGCCTGCCCGCCTGGCAGGAACGGTTCGAGGTCGGCAGTTTTGAACCTGCCCGCCGCGAGGTGAGCTTTGCCACCACAGCCGACACGCCGCAAACGCTGGATTTTGTTGCCAGCCTTTACTGTTCCAATGGCTCAGCCGCCTGTGCGCCCCGTCCAGGATCAACGGTGTTCTTTGACGAAGATGCATTGGCGGAATGTCCTTTTGGCCTGCTTGGCGAACCAACTGTGCCTGTGTCGCCTGATATGTCGCCTGCGCGGCTTTGGGATGTGATGTCGATGATCAACGGCAATTTTGCCACCGTGTTTGATGCTGAAAACCCGGCGGAAGCCCTGAAAGAAATGCTGCATCTCTGTGCGCCGACAGGCTATGCGGACGCCGCCAATGCGATCTGGGACGTGAAAGTGACCCAATCGATCGCACCGGTCCATGTTGGCCGGAATGTCCTGCTGGCCGCTGGCAGCCAGATCGAAGTGGTCTTGGACAGCGAAGCGCTGCCGTTTGCCCGCAATGTCTTTGCCACCGCCTTGCATTTCGTATTCGCCGCCATGATCAGCTATGACCGTTTTTTCCAACTGAAACTGCGCGAACGCGGGCGGGCTGAACCGTTCAAGGTCTTCGACCGGCAGCACGGGAGCCAGACATGCGGCTGAGTGCGAAGAAAGACCCCCAACTGGTCGATCTGCCGCTGGTGCAGGCGATGCGCTTGCGCAATCCCGAGATCCTGCGCGCCCTGAACGAGGGGGCATTTGACCCCTTTCCCGATGGCACCACAGCGCCAGAGGACAGCAGTCTGGCCAAGAACAGTGGCCTGTCGGATGTGGCACTGGTGGGGGGCGCATTAAACAGTTTTGACAGTGCTCTGCCGGATCATATCCAAGATGCTTTGCAGCAAGGATTGCACGCTGATGACGACGGGATGCAGGCATTTTTTGCCTTATTTGATCGACGGCTGATGCAGCTGCGTGTCCGCGCAGAACAGGCTGCTGTGCTGGTTGCCACGCAGGACCATGCCGGACAGCAAGCGGCCAGCGTGCTGGATCGTCTGGCCCGTCTGGTGAAACAGGACGGAAGTGATCCACGTTTCATTCAGGTGCTTGCTCCGCTGTTGTCGCGGGCGCGCACGTTGGAAGGTCTGCGAGAAATGGTGTCTTGGTGGTGCGGGCGTCCCGTCGAAGTCACCGCCGACTTTAGCCACAAGCTGCCAATTGATCCCGACTGCCGCACCCGTCTGTCCGCGCAGCCGCACCCAAGCGCGGCGCTGGGACGCGGCGCACTTTTAGGCGCGTCGGGGCATACGCCAATGGGGCGGGTGTCGGTTGAAATCACCTGTATGGACCGCGCGGACCTGGATGCGCTGACGCAGGACAGCGCGCTTTTGCTGGAATTGCAGGCGGTGATTGCGCAATACATGCGCGATCCCGTTCCTGTCACCTTGTTTGCCGATGTGGCCCGCGCCCATCTGGACGCGCCGCGCCTGTCGGCCAGCGCCGGGGCTGCGCGCCTTGGCACCTATTCGATTTTGCAACCCGAGCGCCGCACTGACGCGCGCTCGGCCATCAAACTTGCCGGAATTCTTTCATAAGGGATCACCACATTGGCCAGCCTGACCAAACTTGTCGCACGACTGTCGCCTGAACTTCGCAACGCGCTGGAAAGCGGCGTGGGCGAGGCGATCAAACGCAAAGCCGCCGCGGTTGAGACCGCCCATTGGCTGTTCCACATCATCTTTGGGTCGGACAGTGATCTTCAGGCCTTTCTTGAAGGGCAGGGCGTACAGATGAGCGATCTGCAGGCCGAGCTGGAGCGCGCCATGCCCATGGGCGCGGGCGAGGGCGGCAAGCAGCCAACTATTTCTGGGTCGGTGACCAAACTGATCGAGCAGGCCTGGCTTTTGGCCTCTGTTGAACTGAACCTTGGCCAGATTACGCCCGAAGTGTTCCTGCTGGCCACGCAACAACCCAATGCGCTTGGTGTTCGCGCCGAAGCACTGGCAGCGCTGAAACCTATGTCCACCGATGCGCTGCAGGCCTTCTGCACCGAGCGTGGCAAATCTGTCCCCGCGGCGGCCAGCGGTGGCGCGGCAGCGGCCGCGCCTGTGGATGGCACAGCGCTTGAGAAATATACTGTGAACCTGACCGAACTGGCCCGCAAAGGCGAGCTGGACACGGTTCTGGGCCGCACCAACGAGGTCGCCAAGGCCATCGATGTGCTGCTGCGCAAGCGCCAGAACAACCCGATCCTGCTGGGCGCGCCGGGCGTGGGTAAAACCGCTGTGGTCGAAGGGCTGGCGCAGAAGATCGCCGCTGGCGAAGTGCCGGATCAGCTGAAAGGCGCGGATCTGGTCAGCCTCGATATGGGTCTGCTGCAGGCGGGCGCGAGCGTGAAGGGCGAATTCGAAGAGCGCCTGAAAAACGTGATCAAAGAGGTTCAGGCCTCCGACACGCCGATCATTGTTTTCATCGATGAGGCTCACACCATGATTGGCGCAGGCGGCACCGAAGGGCAGAACGATGCGGCCAATCTGCTGAAGCCCGCGCTCGCACGCGGCGAGTTCCGCACCGTGGCGGCGACCACCTTTGCCGAATACAAAAAATATTTTGAAAAAGACCCGGCACTGTCGCGTCGCTTCCAGCCGATCACCATTGATGAGCCGGGCCGCGATGCCGCTGTCAACATCCTGCGCGCGGTGTCCGAAGGGTTGAGCAAGCACCATGATGTGTTTGTCCGCGAAGAGGCGATCAAGGCGGCCGTTGATCTGTCGATCCGCTTCATGCCCTCGCGCCGCCTGCCGGACAAGGCGATCAGCCTGATGGACACCGCCTGCGCCCGCGTGGCCCTGTCGCAGCACGCCCGCCCCGCCCAGATCGAAGGGCTGGAGGAAGAGCTGCGGTTTGTGGAGGCCGAGCTGGAGAAATCCACCTCGGACGCGCGTATGTTTGGCGATCCGGAATTCGATGCCTCGACCCTGAATGAGGACATCGACAATCTGAAAACCACGCTCGCGGACCGGATTTCCATGTGGGAAGACCAGAAGGAAAAGGTTTCACTGCGCCTTGAGGCCGCGCGCACCGCGCTAGAAGCGGGCGAACAGGCCGAAGTTGCCGCGGAGGAAGACGAAGACATCATCGTGCACCCCTGGGTGACCGGCGCGACCGTGGCCGAGGTTGTGGCCGACTGGACCGGCGTGCCGATCGCCAATCTGGGCGCCAGCGAGGCAGAGCGTCTGCTCGCGCTGGAAGACACCTTGAAGCAGCGGGTCATTGGTCAGGATGCGGCGATTGAATCCATCGCCAAATCACTGAAAATCTCGCGCGCCGGTCTGACCGATACGCGCAAGCCCATTGGCGTGTTCATGATGTGTGGCCCCTCTGGTGTGGGCAAGACAGAAACCGCGCTGGCCATTGCCGATCAGTTCTTTGGCGGCGAAGATGCGGTGACCACGATCAATATGACCGAGTTCAAAGAGGCGCATAAAGTGTCCATGCTGCTGGGGGCGGCTGCGGGTTATGTGGGCTATGGCAAAGGCGGGGTTCTGACCGAAGCCGTGCGCCGCCGCCCCTATAGCGTGCTGCTTCTTGATGAGATGGAGAAGGCGCACCGCGAAATTCAGGACGTGTTTTTCCAGATTTTCGACAAGGGCCACATCAGTGACAGCGAAGGCAACGACGTAGATTTCCGAAATACAATCATCATCATGACTTCGAACGCCGGGGGCGAAGAGATCCGTGATTTTGTTGATGCCGCTGGCCGTGACCCAAGTCCGGAAGAGCTGAATGACCACCTGCGTCCGCTGCTGCTGGATCATTTCAGCCCGGCTTTCATCGGCCGTACCGAGCTGATCGCCTATCGACCGCTGACGCCTGAAGTGGGGGCAAAACTGACCGAGATCCACCTCAACCGCATTAAAAAGCGCATCAAAGCCCAATATGGCGCAAGCTTTAACTGGGAAGCGAGCTTTGTCGACTATGTTGTAAGTGCGAATTCCGACCCGTTGTCGGGCGGGCGTGCTCTGGAAGCAATCATAAATAAAAACTTCCTGCCGCGGCTCGCCGAAGAGTGTATCAACAGGGTAATTGAGGATAAACCGCTTGAAGCTATTACCGTGTCACACGATGGCGCGGACGTGGTTTTGAAAATGGAATAAGACGTCAGAAAAAAGACGCTGGAGACGAGCAATGCGCATCAGAAGATGCCTAGGATATATCGCTGCATTTGCGATTGGATGGACAGGAACAGCCCAGGCGCAAAGCGCGCCTGTGTTGCGTCTGGCGACACAATCTTTGCCGCCCTACCAAATGCTGGACGGTGGCGATATGACCGGCGTCGCGGTCGAGCGCGTGAAATGTGCGCTCGACAAGATGAACATTCCTTACGAATTCCATATGACCAGCTGGTCACGGGCGCAATTGGGCACGGAAACGGGCCGGTTTGATGGGTTCTTCGTGGGCTCGTCCAACAAAAACCGGGCGCGATATGCGGTGCCGTCTTCGCCGGTGGTGTCAGAAGATCTGGCATGGTACCTGCCGCTGAATTCCGACATCGACCCCAATGAACCAGCAGATGCGCTCAGCGCGCGCTACAGTGCAAAATTTGCCACCTCCAAATGGCGGTACCTGCACCGCAATGGCTACAATGTGGTCATGCGCCCACGCGATGCGGCGTCGCTGTTGAACATGTTGGTCACTGGCGACATTGATGCGGCGCTGGAGTATGAGTTGATCTTTGCTCACTTCATGGAGGAACGCGGCCTGACCGAGGCGCAGTTCCGGAAAATTCCCTTTCGCAGACAGGACATGCGGGTGCATTTTTCAAAAACTTACGTGAACGCAAACCCGCTCTTTCTGGGGCGGTTTGATGATATGATGAAGCTGTGCCGGACGTTGGTGAAATGAGCCTGAGCCTGCAACTGATCCAGATCCCCGACACCGAAACGGTCACCAAGCGGGAATATTACCCCGAGGGCGATCTGTTTGAGATTGGCCGCGATTTCGATGCGGATATTTGCCTGCCAGACATGAGCGGGAAAATGTCGCGTCGTCACCTTCGCCTGACCCGTCAGGGTGTGGTTTACAGCGTGATCGATATCTCCTCCAATGGCGCAGAGCTGAACAATACGTCCATGCCGCGCAACGAGCCGCAGGTTCTGCGCGATGGCGATGTGCTGAGCTTCGCGGGCTACAAGATCCTTCTTGGGATTTTCAAAGACCTCGCCCCAGAACCGCAGCCCGCCATGAACAGTGAACGCCCGAAACCACAAGCGGTTTTCTCGGCCATTCGACGCGCCAATGGCGAAGCGGAGATGGAGCCGATGTTGGCCAATGAAGACGTCGAAGAAATGTCTGCCGAACCCGAACGTGGGTTTTCAGAAACCGTGGTGGATTTGGACGAAGACCTGATGTTCGACCCCTTTGCCGATGGCCCAGAGCTGCGTGAAAACAACGAAGCCCAACGCCAGTTCAAAAAAACCACAAGCGGGTATTTTGAGGACTACGAAGAACACGAAGCCGAAACAATCGAAGCCACCCCGACCAGCGGGCGCACGGCATTGCCGCGTCCCTATCGGGGCACAAGCGAGCTCGATGCCCGCCTGCGGGGGTTCACCTATCAAGAGCATGCATTGAAAGCGGTTGAAAAAGCGCTGGATCGCTTCCTGGATGAGGTGGACCCGAACCTTCTTGAAGACGACTACAAAGAATTCATCCCGCGCCTCTTGCAGCGTAAGAAGCGCTATTGGGGCATTCACCGTCGTCAGTTCTCGAAGAAGAAAACAAGCGGCGAATACCGGCGCATGTTCCTGGCGCTCTTTGCAGAGGAAATGCGCAAACAATGACCGTTTTGTCCCGATCCCTGATCCCGGCCGTAGCTGTTTTGGCGGCCTGCGCGGCGGAACCCGAAGCCCCCATGCCCGTCAACAAGACGCTGAGCGTGCAGGCAGGCCCCAATGTGAACCAATACAACAATGCGGCAAACCCCGTGGTGCTGCGGCTTTATCAACTCAGCAGCCGCACTGAATTTGAGGACGCGGATTTCTGGCAGATCTTCAACAATTCCTCACCGGATCTGGCGGGTGTGGTGTTGGACCAACGCAGCCTTTCGCCGCTCTATCCCGGTGAAACGCGACTGGTGGCGTTCGATCTGGAACCGGATGTGTTCTACCTCGGTGCATTTGCCGAATTCGCAGATTATGAAACCCAGCGCTATGCTCATGCGGTGCCCATCGATGCCGAAACCCTGGACGAAGGCGTGACCGTTTCTGTCACCTCATCAGGTGTGGCCGTGCAATACCGCGCGTCAAACCAACCCGAAGACGAGGCACGCGCAACCGGCGCGCCTGATGTTGGTGTTGTCAAATCTCTTTGGGGCAAGCTTTTCGGAGGTGGCGAATGACCACAGGTTCTGTCGTCTGGAGCGAAGGCATGTTCATCGCGCCGCAGCATTTCCAGCATGCGGATACAGCCGCGCGTCGCTATGTGGACGAGATTGCGCAGCTTGACCTGACGGCCGGTGACTTTGGCGTCAGCGAGCTCGAGCTCAATGCAGACGCACTCAAAATCGGCAAAGTGGCCGTGCGCGCCGCGGCGGGTGTTTTTCCCGACAGGTTGTTCTTCCGCCTGGCGCAGGAACTGGTGTTGGACATTCCGGATGGGCTGGTTGACGAAACAGTGCATCTTGCCGTGCCATTGGCCGTCGCGGGCACAGCCTTGTTTGGCCAGGAAGGGGGCGTTTCGCGGATGTTGAAACGCCAGTCAGAGCTGCGTGATGTGAACGATCCGGACAATACCCCCGTCGCGGCAGAGCTCGCGGATGTCGGGGCCTGCCTGCTGCTGGGCAAGATGGATTTTTCCGGTTATGCCACCATTCCGATCGCGCGGATTTTGGAAAAAACCTCGGAAGGACAAGTGGTTCTGGACCGTTCCTTTGTGCCGCATGCGCTGCGGATTGCGGCCGCGCCGGTGATGATGGAACGTCTCGCCGAAGTTGTGTCGCTGGCGCGCGTGCGGGCGGCAAATGCTGCGGGACGCGTGGCCAGTCAGGCGGGCACCCGCAGTGACGCCAGCCTGATGACCGAACGGATGGAATTGCAGATCCTGAACAAATGGCTGTTGGTGCTGCAAAATGACCAACGCAGCGGTGCCATCAACCCGCGCCGTCTGTTTCTGAACCTGGCGTCCTTGTCGGTGGAATTGGATGTCATTCTTGGCAAAGCCACCTCCGAGACGCTGGTCTATGACGCCAACCGCATGGGCGCGTGTTTTGAGGCGCTCTGGTCCGATTTGCGCCGCAAGCTGACGCTTGAAAAACCGGCCAGCGTGGAAGCGCTCAGCTGGAACACGGAGCTGTTTGAAAAACGCCGTGTTCTGCGCCTCGTGATCCCGCAGCGTCTGCTGCAAGAAGGTCGACGCCCGGTTCTGGCGCTCAGCGCGCCGGATGCAGGCACCCCGCTGTCCGAGCTTGCGCCGCTGGCCTGTAAGCTCGCGGGGTTGTCGGCAATGCCCGATCTTGTGTCGCGCGGCTTGCCGGGGGTGGAACTGACCCCGTTGCAGGTGGCGCCTGCAGAATTGCGCGCGCGTGCCGATGCCGCGTTTTTTGCAATCAACACCAATAGCGAACACTGGCAGAGCTATATTGGCAAACGCGAGGCACTGGCCCTGCATGTGGACGACCGCATCCGGCGGGTTGAGGCCACGCTCTATATGATCGACTGAGGCCCTTGGCGAGATGACGCAGCACGCATCAAAAATCACGCAGCTTCCGACGCTGACGCTGACACCACAAGGTGTGGCGGGCGAGGCGCATACGCTGCGGCGATTGGCGACTGTTTCCAGCAGTGATCTGCAGGTTCTTGACCGGGCGCTGGCGAACTACAAGGGCTCGCGCAATCAGCTGGTCAATGCCTCGGCGGATCTGCTGGCGGTCTGCGGCACACTGGCACGGGTCGAACCAACAGGGGACATGAACCCCACCCGGATGGAGCTGTCCCGCGCCATTATCGACCTGAAATATAAGGTCGCGCAGCTGGACTACCCCCCGGCGGTGGCAGAAAACCTGTGCCTGCTGTTTGCCATTGCCTTGGATGAATTCATCCTTGTCAGCGATTGGGGCGAAGACTGTGGTTGGGAAAATCGCACCCTTGTCGCGGACCTGTTTGGATTTCGCGATGGCGGCGACCGGTTTTATCAGATCGCGGACCGCGCTTTGATGCAGCCCCGCGCGTTGCGGGAATTTCTGGAGATTGTCTATATCTTCCTGAAGCTTGGCTATCGCGGGAAATACACCAGAGGCAGTGAACACGAACGTGACCGACTTGTGGCACGGCTCGAGACAGCGATGAAGCTGCTGCCGGTCGACCAAGAGGTCAAGCCGATGGGGCGGGCCATCAAACAGACGCGGGCGCCTGCCCGACAGATCAGCCTGCGCCGCAAACTGGGTGCTGCGGGCCTTTGCCTTGTGATGATCACGGTCGTGGTCTGGGGGTTGCGCTGGCAGCAGGAAGCCGCGTTTTATTCCGAATTCCAAAAACAACGCGCAACGGCGCAAAATGAGGCCGCGACCGATTTCGTCTTCTCCAGCGAAACCGGCTCCGTCGCAGAAATACCCCGCGAATGACCAAAACTGCTTACATCAAACTCGGCCTTGCACTTCTGGCTGTGGCTCTGCTCGCGCAGCTGGGCTGGCTTTTCTATGTCTGGCTGGCAGGGGGCGCTTTTGGGCTAGGGAAGCTCATTTGGCTGGGGCTGGTTCTGCTGGTTTCCATCGCGGCAACTGTGCTGACAGTGCTGTATCGCAAGGCGATCTGGCAGCGTGATCCGCAGGCGGACCGACTGCGCGCGCTTAACTTGGCGGCGCGGCAACAGTTCAAACAGATCCGTGCGCGCGCGCGCAGTATTGACCGCAACCTGAATAACACGCCCTGGCATCTCTTCCTAGCCATGCAAAAGCAGGACAGCGCCACTGTAATGGCCGAATTGGGCTATGTGGCTTTTGGCGATCCTGTGGTGGACAAGGGCTTGGTGTTCACAACTTGGACCTCGCCCACCGCGGTTGCTTACCGGGTCGAGATCGAGGGCGGGACCGATCTGTCTTTTGATCTCCTGGACGCGGTTCTCCGCCAGTTGTTCCGCCTGCGCCCCAATCTGGCACTGAATGCCGCCTTCGTCGAGTACGAGCTGGCCAGCCTGATGCAGACCACCGCCACAGAAACCGCAAACCTCGCCACGATGAACCGCATCCTCAATGTGGCTGCGGAGCGGTTTGGCTTGGATCTGCCAGTGCATGTCGCCCTGAGCGGTCTGAACCAATTGCCTGATCTGGCGCGCGCCGCGCTGTTGACGGGGCACTTGGGCGATGGGGTGATTTTTGGCGGCTTTCTGTCCGACGACGAACCCGACATTGCGGTTCGGGTCGATAAGCTGTTTGACGAACTGGTCCAAAGCCTGAGCGCAGCACAGTTCAATGCGCTTCAGAAGCAGATGCTGCCGGAGTTCTCAACGGCTTTGGTCAATGCGCCATTCCAGTTGTCGATGCTGCAAACCCAACTCAAGACCCGAATGGCAGCCTTGGCCCGTGCCCTGCCACCGCGGCAGAAGGTCCTGAACCTGCAGAGCATTGTTTTCATTGGCGCGCGGGACACTATGGATGCCGTTGATCCATTGACCCAGGTGACCGGTCCGCGGTTCTTCACGGCGACGCCGCAGTCTGCAAGCGCGCCCTCTACCGGCGACAGTGTCACCACAGAAAACGCAGGGCTTTTGGCCGCGGCCTATCACCGCGAAGGGTTTTTGGTGCCGCCAAACAAGCGTCAAACCCTGCGACAGTCCATGAATGCTGGGGTGTGGACCTTGGGGCTCTGCGCGCTTGTAGGGGGCTTCGGATTTGCGGTCTGGCAGAACTACCGGGCCTATTCGGCAGTGAATGCGCAGATGGAGGCCGTCTTTGATGGGTATTTCGCGTCGCTCAGCGGTGTGACAACGGATTCCGATTTCCTTGTCGAACGCGTTCTGAAGCTGCAACCGGTTCGCGATGGTCTGATGGCCTATGCGCCCCTTGATGCGCAGCGGTTCCGCCGGTTCTTGCCCAACCCCTCGCATGAGGATCTTTATCGCGGCCTTTATGAAGAAGAGCTGACGCAAGGCCTGCAGGAAGCGCTGATCAGTTTCCTAGAAAAAGATATCTTTGCCTATAATTCCGTGGCGGACGGGGTGGAGCTGGTCCAGCTTGCCTCGGTCGAGGCGCAGCTGTTTACGGACCAACGCCGTTTTTCGGAAGAGCTGACAGATTATTTTGCCGATGGGCTTGCTGAAGAAGGCGAAGTGTCCGGTGCGTTCCAAACGCAGTTTCGGTCCACATTGGGGGATCTTTTTGCCTTGAACCGACCGCCGGCTGCGCGCAATGAAGATCTGCGCGCGGTTGTGGGCAAGACGCTGGCGGGGCTCGATACGGCGGATCTGCTGTATCAGGCTTTGATGCGCCGCAGCGATTACGCAGAGCGTCAGGATCTTCGGCAATTGATCGGGCCGCGCTTTTTCGAAGTGTTTGACCCGATGCGCGATGCCGAAGTGTATCTGGTACCGCGCGGGTTTACCCGCGCAGGGTTTGACCAGCTGTTTGAAGACGGTGAAATGCCGGATCTTGCGCAGATGGTGAACCGCTATGAAACGGTGATCGGGGAATTGGACTCTGCCAAGGAAAACGCGATCCTGCGCAGTGTGGCCCAACGGTATACGGCCGATTACATCGCCAAATGGAGCGCCTTCATCGATCAGCTGGAGTTGCGCACGGCCAAGGATTGGGGGGATGCCCAGATCCTTATGCAGGCCCTGACCAATCCATCTGAGAACCCGATTGATCGCCTTGTTGCCGCGGTGGGCGAAAACACCGACATAGCTGTTTTTCTGCCGACCGTTCCAACCGGCGAAGAGGGCGAAGAAACCGTGCCGCAGCTTGCGCCGGCCTCCACCAGTGCAGAGGCCGCAACCGCCTATAATATCCGCTCTGCGTTCCGCACCTATCTGGAGGCACTGCGCAAAGAGCCCGGCGCTCAGAACCAATTTGACCTGTTCCTTGGCTATGCCCGCGATGTGACCCTTTGGCTGGACGAGGCGGCAACCGCATCCAATGGCGCGGGCAGTTTCCTGTTTGAACAGTTTAAGGCCGCAGAGGCGGCAAACCCGCTGGCGGTGCTCAATGGGTTTGTGCTGCGATCCGAACTCGACATTATTCGGAACTTTGGTCGCGAGATCGTCGCAACCCTTGATGCGCGCGCGATGCAATATGTCTATGATCACATCGACAGCCAATGGCAGCGCGAGATCCTGACGCCGCATGGCGCGAACCTGACACAGGCCTATCCGTTCAATCCCGAAAGCAGCCGTGACTTCCCGCTGTCTGAGTTTGTCGAACTCTTTGGGGCCGAAGGCAAACTGGCGGTTTTTGAAGCAACCTATCTGTCCCCTTTCCAAAGCCAGTCTGGCAGTTACCAACCGCGGGCAAGCTTTGTCCTGACCGGAAATGCGGATCTGGCGCAGCGGGCAAAACGCACGTTTGAACGGTTCCGTCAAATGTCCGAAACCCTGTTTGTGGACGGCAATTCGCATTTGGAGTTCGAGCTGCGCACCGGGTATATGTCCAGTGATTTCAGCCGTATGGAAGTGACCTCGGGCATTACGCTCTATCAATTCCGGCATGGACCGGTGGTCTGGAGCGAACAGGCCTGGCCGGTCACAGGGCTGCAGGACAGCGACCTGACCTTGCGGATTTTCAACCGTTCGCGTGCGGTTATGAACCGGACGTTTACCGGTCCGTGGTCGTGGTTCAGATTGGTGCAATCCGGGTCTGTTGGCCTGAACCCGTCGCTGGGGCTGGCCGAGACGGTCTTTGACCTCGACAGTGGCACCGCGGGGCTGCAGCTGAATGTTGCAGAACGATATAACCCCTTCGCGCAAGGGTTCTTTTCCGACATTGCGCTGCCGACATCCCTGTTTGATGTGGATGCGGCGGATTTCTGGACCGAACCCGTTGCCGCAGCGCCTGTACCAGAAGCGCCGTCCGAGGCGCTTTTGAAGGCTTGGTTGCGGGGCGATCGGGAGGCCGAGACTATCCTTACGATTGAGTCTGGGCGGTCCCTGACAGCCGAAACCCGGCGTGCCATTCAGCTTCGGCTTCAGGCCACTGGATACTATCAAGGCCCCATAGATGGGATCATTGGCTATGCCACCCAACAGGCGCTTTTTGACTGGAGAGAGGCCCAGCCGGATCGTATCTGAGGTCCTGACCAACGCGCCTCAGCGGTCTATGTCCGCTGCATTGCCGGTGCTTTTGGGAGGGCTTTTTTTGATTTATCCGTCCGAATTGCCACGTCGGGCGGGTTTTTTCGCGCCCTAAGCTGCGGAAAAAGAACGCGTTTCCGAAGTTGAATTCAAATAAACTACAGACATGAAAATTTTACAATTGAAGTAATTTGGACGTGATGTACCCTTTTCCTGTGGCGACCTGTCGTCACCCAAGGGATCGAGGGTCAGGAATGAACGCCGCACATGCTGCCAAAGGTCTGCAAGATCGCCGGGACAGTGAGACGTCCAAAACCCGGCTGCGTGTTTGGCTGCGCCTGCTGAAGGCAAGCCGCTACATCGAAGACGAGCTGCGCCGCAAACTGCGCGAGGACTGCAATTGGACCTTAAGCCGATTTGATGTGATGGCGGCCCTTGCGCGCACCCCCGACGGACTGAAAATGACCGAGATTTCGCAGCGCTTGCGGGTCTCCAACGGCAATGTGACCAGCATTGTCGACAAACTCACCGAAGACGCGCTTGCCCGGCGGGTGCCCGCACCCGGTGACCGACGCGCGCATTTGGTGCAGCTGACGGCGGAAGGCGAAACCCGCTTTGCCGAGGTCGCCGCCCGCCACGAGGCTTGGGTGAACACGCTTCTCAGCGGCTTGTCGGCGGAGGACGCGCAGGCGCTTGCGCTTCATCTTGGCCAGTTGCCAACACGGCCGGAAGCGGAGCAGGGATCCTGACTCCCCCTTTCGGCGGAAACGACGTGCTGTGGCCATTTAGGCCGCCGCCAAAAAACGCCAAAAACGCCGAAAAGGCGCAGAATGAAAGCGAACAAGGAGGACAAAATGAAGACAAGTTTCAAAGTGATTTCTACCGTTCTGGCAACGGCGCTATCTGCGTCTGTTGCCATGGCTGAAACCAAGGTTGGCATGATCACCACACTGTCCGGGGGCGGCGCTGGCCTTGGGATTGATGTGCGCGACGGCTTTATGCTGGCAATCAGCCAGTCCGGCCGCGATGACATCGAAGTTGTGATCGAAGACGACCAGCGCAAACCAGACGTTGCCGTGCAATTGGCGGACAAAATGGTGCAATCTGAAAAAGTCGACGTGCTGACCGGGATTATCTGGTCAAACCTCGCGATGGCTGTGGTGCCTTCGGTGACCGCACAGGGCAAGTTCTATCTGTCCCCAAACGCAGGGCCGTCGCAGCTGGCCGGTCGGGGCTGCAATCAGAACTACTTCAACGTGGCGTGGCAGAACGATAATCTGCACGAAGGCGCGGGCGCTTATGCGAACGGAGCAGGGTACCAGAAGACATTTATCCTCGCCCCGAATTACCCGGCCGGCAAGGATGCGCTCACCGGTTACAAACGGTTTTTCAAAGGTGATCTGGCGGGCGAGCTTTACACCAAACTTGGCCAGACCGACTACGCGGCTGAAATTGCGCAGATCCGGGCCTCCGGCGCTGACAGCGTGTTCTTCTTCCTACCCGGCGGCATGGGAATTGCCTTCCTGAAGCAATATGCCGACAGCGGTGTGGATCTGCCGGTTGTCGGGCCTGCGTTCTCCTTTGATCAGGGCATTCTTCAGGCGGTTGGCGATGCGGCACTCGGTGTTGTGAACACCTCTCAGTGGAACAAAGACATTGAGAACCCGACCAATGCGGCCTTTGTTGAAAGCTTCGCTGCGGAATATGGCCGTCTGCCGTCGCTCTATGCGAGCCAGGGGTTCGATACAGCCAACCTGTTGATCTCCGCCTTGGAAAAAGCCGACGTATCTGACGCGGATGCCTTCCGGGCAGCGCTCAAAGCGGCAGAGTTCGACAGCACCCGTGGGGACTTTGCCTTTGGCAACAACCACCACCCGGTGCAGACGATCTACGCGCGCGAAGTGATCAAAGAAGGTGATGTCTTCACCAACAAGGTGATCGGTGTCGCGCTTGAAAACCACGCCGATGCTTACGCTGCTGAGTGCAAAATGTAACTGACTCTCCGGGGGCCTCTAGGCCCCCGGTCTGCGGCGGATAGACCCTCATGACATTTATTCTCTTTGCGGAGCAGGTCCTGAACGGCCTGCAGTTCGGGATCATGTTGTTCCTGATGGCGGCCGGTCTCACGCTGATCTTTGGCGTGATGGGGCTGATCAACCTCGCACATGGCTCCCTTTATATGATCGGCGCCTTTGCGGCGGCGGCGGTGGCTGGGCTCACCGGTTCGTTTGTGCTCGCTTTGATTGCTGCCCTCATGGCCGCAGCCATTGCGGGGGCCTTGGTGGAAATCCTTGTGATCCGCAGGCTCTATGACAAGGATCACCTCGATCAGGTGCTGGCGACCTTTGCCTTGATCCTGATCTTCTCGGAAGGCACGCGCTGGATTTTTGGATCCTTCCCGCTGTTCTTGAATATTCCCGACTATCTGTCTGGGCCTGTCACCCTTCCGGGCGGCATCCAATATCCGCTTTATCGTATTTCCCTGATTGTGGTCGGGCTGTTGGTGGCAGCCGGTCTGGGGCTGATGATCAGCCGCACCCGCATTGGTATCCAAATCCGAGCCGGTGAAAACGATCGTGAAATGATCGCAGCCCTCGGCGTTGATATCTCCCGCCTCTACACGCTTGTCTTTGCACTTGGTGCCGCACTTGCGGGCCTTGCCGGGGCGTTGGTGGGGGCCATTCAATCCGTTCAGGTTGGGATGGGCGAACCTGTTCTGATCCTTGCGTTTGTGGTGATCGTGATCGGGGGTATCGGCTCGATCAAAGGGGCGCTTATTGGCAGTCTGCTGGTCGGGCTGACGGATACCTTGGGAGGAATTTTCCTGCCGCAGCTTTTCAAACTGGTGATGGAGCCTTCGGCGGCAACCAATCTGGGGTCGGCGCTGGCGTCGATGGCGATTTACATTCTGATGGGCGCGGTGCTGATCTGGCGTCCCACTGGCCTGTTCGGAGCGCGCGCATGATCCGGGAACGCTACTTCAACATGGGTATCCTCGCGCTGTTGCTGGCCGTCCCGGCCTGGGCGCTGCTGGCGGATGAACCCTTTACCATTACGCTGATGACACGCGCGGTGGTGTTTGCACTTGCCGCCGTGGGGTTGAATATCGCGCTTGGGCTTGGCGGTTTGGTGAGCTTGGGCCATGCGGTGTTTTTCGGGCTTGGGGGCTATGCGATGGGCATTCTTGCCCATCACGCCCAAAGCTATACGCCCCTGATGGAGGCCCCTTTTCTGATCGAGGGCACAAAATCCATGCCTGTGATCTGGCTTGTCGCCGTGGTCATTTCGGCGCTGGCGGCTTTGGGAATTGGGCTTCTGAGCCTGCGCACGGCTGGCGCTTATTTTATTATGATCACTTTGGCCTTTGGGCAGATGTTCTATTTCTTTGCAATCAGTTGGCCGACCTATGGCGGCGAGGACGGCCTGGCGATCTATGTGCGCAATGGCTTTCCCGGGATCAATACGCTGGTCCCGGTGCAGTACTACGGCTTGTGTTTGGCGGTGCTGATCCTGGCCTTGATCCTCAGCGCGAAACTGGCGGCATCGCCCTTTGGCCTTGCGTTGAACGCCGCCCGCCAGGTGCCCCAGCGTCTGGAGACTGTGGGTCTTGACCCGCAACGGCTGAAGCTGATCGCCTTTGTCATTTCCGGCACTTTGACCGGCCTTGCCGGAGCTCTGTTTGCGGACCTCAACCGCTTTGTCAGCCCAACCATGTTCAGTTGGCAGCTGAGCGGCGAGATCATGATTTTTGTCATTATCGGCGGGGTTGGGCGGTTGTTTGGACCAGTGGTCGGGGCCCTTGTCTTTGTCGCTCTGGAACATGTCCTTGGCGGGCTCAGCGATTATTGGCACGTCTATTTGGGCTTTTTGTTGTTGGGAATTGTCCTGTTCAGTCGGGGTGGGTTGATCGGGTTGATCTGTGGGCCGGAAAAATTCGAGGAGCAGCGCAATGGGTGAAGCCATCCTCAAAACTCACAATCTGACCAAGGATTTCGGCGCGCTTCGGGCCAGCGACGCGGTTTCGATCGACCTGCGACCGGGCGAAATTCACGCTATTATCGGTCCAAATGGCGCTGGGAAATCAACGTTGATTGCTCAGATCTGTGGCAGCCTGACGCCGAGCGCGGGCAGTGTGGAATTCCTTGGCCAAGATGTGACACGCAAAACCACACGCGCCCGCGCCGGCATGGGGCTGGCGCGGACCTTTCAGATCTCGGCCTTGGCGATGGAAGACAGTGTCCTGCAAAACGCGCTGCTGGGTGCGCTTGGGGCGCATGGATCCCCTTGGCGGTTCTGGCGTGCCGCGATGGGCGACCGGGATCTGCGGGACCGTGCAGAGGCCGCATTGGCGCGCGTGGGTTTGCAGGATGCAATGTATCAACGCACTGGCGCGCTCAGCCATGGGCAAAGGCGCCAGCTTGAGGTGGCGGTTGCCCTGACGCTGGAGCCGCGCGCCTTTGTCATGGATGAACCCATGGCCGGGCTGGGCGCGCAGGGGTCCAAAACCCTGACCGGTTTCCTGGATAGCCTGCGCGAGCAAGCGCCGATCTTATTGGTAGAACATGACATGGATGCGGTCTTTGCCCTGGCCGATCGCATCAGTGTTCTGGTCTATGGCAAGATCATTGCGACGGGAACTGTTGACGAAATCCGCCGCGACCCGGCGGTGCAGGAAGCCTATTTGGGAGCGGAGGCATGAGCTTATTGTCAATTAGCAACCTCGAGGCCTCTTATGGCACAAGCCAAGCCCTGTTTGGGGTCAATCTGCACATCGACGAAGGCGAAGTTCTGGCCCTTATGGGCCGCAACGGCATGGGGAAATCGACAACCGTTAAGGCCATTTGCCGCATGATCGCGGCGACGGGAGGGCTGGCGTTTGCAGGTCAGGACCTCTCGCGTTTGCCAAGCCATCGTGCCGCGCAGCTTGGGATTGGTTTGGTGCCCGAAGGGCGGCGGTGCTTTGCTGACCTTACGGTCTATGAAAACCTAATCGCCGCTGCACGACCCGGCGCATGGGATTTTGCCAAAGTGACAGAGCTGTTCCCCCGGCTCGACGAACGGCGCGATCAGCGCGCCAAAACCCTGTCGGGAGGGGAACAGCAGATGCTGGCCATTGGGCGGGCCCTGATGACGAACCCCAAATTGTTGATCCTGGACGAAGCAACCGAGGGTCTGGCCCCAATCATTCGTCAGGAAATCTGGGCGGCGATTGCGCGCCTGAAGACCGAAACGGGGCTGTCCATCCTCGTCATCGACAAATCCCTGCGCGAATTGGGGACGGTCAGTGACCGGGCCGTGATCTTGGAGCGGGGCCGCGATGTTTGGTCGGGGGCTTTCCCGGACCTCAGCGCCGATATTGCAGGGCAGTATCTTGGTGTCTAACGGCCCTCAAAGGCCGCCAAGGCGGCGGCCTTTGTCGTGACCTGACATCGGTTTAGGCGGAAACGGCTTAGGCGGCAACGTCTTCGCTGAAGGTCGCCGCAAAGGATTTGAAAAACTTAGCGGCCAGTTTTTTGGCAGTGCTTTGGATCAGCCGGCTCCCCAGTTGCGCCAGCTTGCCGCCGATTTCGGCTTTGGCCGCGTAGCGCAAAATGGTGGTGTCCCCCTCTGGTGTCAGGGTCACCTCTGCGCCGCCTTTGGCGTGACCTGCCGTGCCCCCATTGCCCTGTCCGGTCAGCGAAAACGCCTCGGGTGCGCCGCTGGTGTCCAGCACAACATCACCGCCAAAGCGGGCTTTGACCGGTCCGACTTTCAAAACAACTTTGGCCTCCAGCTCTGTATCGCTGTGCTTGATCAACTCTTCACAGCCGGGGATACATTTCTGAAGCACCTCCGGGTCATTCAACGCGGCATAGACGCGGTCGAGCGGGGCTTCGATGACAATTTCGTCCGAGAGTTCCATGCTTAATCCTCTTAGCAACAGGGAAATTTGATTGTGGCGAGCAGCTCAGCCTGATCAGGTTTCAGCGCAATCTTGTCCCGCAGACGACGGAGCAGTGTATGAAGATGTGGCATGTGGCGTCCTTCCGATACGGCTATGTCTGTTCTGCGGGTGTCTGCTGGTCCGGGCGGCGGCGATGGCGCACAAGCTCGGCCAGTATGGACAGCGCGATTTCTTCCGGGGTGATTGCGCCAAGATCAAGCCCAGCCGGGGCTTTCACGCGTGCGATCACCTGTGCGGGCACACCATCCGCTGCAAGCTTGTCCGCAAGGGCCGCGAATTTTCGCGCGCTGCCGACAAAGGCGACATAGCTTGGGTCACCTGCAAGCACGGCCTTCAGCGCATCCAGATCACCTTGGCCCTGTGTTGCGATGACACAGGCCGGTTGCGCCTGAACTGTTGGGGTGCCCTGTGCCTTGGCCGTGACTTTCCAGTGAAAGGACGGGGCCAGGGCCGCCAAAGCCTGCGCAACCGGAGAGGCCCCCAGAATGACCAATTCCGGCATCGGCAGGCAGGGTTCTATAAAGATGTCGACCGTCCCACGTGAAGGGCATCCATTGCGCACAAACTTTTTACCTTCGACTTCTTCGCCGGGGCTGACACCCAATTGGGTCAGCAATTCTTCCGGCGCTACAGAAATCAACTGAGGCACGCCGGATTGGATTGCGTCCAATGCTGCGCGTTTGACCGCACCCCGTGTACAGCCACCACCCAGCCACCCATGCAGAATTGCGCCATCCGCCCCAAGCAGTGCTTTGGCGCCGGGTTTGGCTGACGTGGCCCCGGCCGTGCGCACAATGGTTGCAAATGCAAAGGGTTCCTGGCGGTTGCGCAGTTCTTGCGCCGCATCGGCGAGGTCAACATCAAGGACTTCGGCAGGGGTCATAGGGCAACAAGCTCCGGTTCCAGATCGGCAAGATCGGCCAATGTGTTTGCGGGCCGAAACAGATCGAGGTGCGGCAGTGCAGCCGCCATGCCACCGGCGATCGGGGCGTAATCGCGCCAGCCTTTCAACGGGTTGAGCCAGATGATTTTGCAGCCCCGTTTCTTCAGCGTGGCAAGGGCGGCGTCCATCTCTGCGGGTGGGCAGCTGTCATAGCCATCCGACAGGATCAGCACCACGCTGCGCCCATCGACAAAGCGTTTGGCATAGGTATCGGCAAACCGCTGCAGTGAAACTGCGATTTTGGAGCCTCCACCAAACCCGTCGGCCATCAATGACATGCGGCCTATGGCGCGCAGTGTGTCCTTGTCGCGCAGGGCTTCGGTGATGCGGACAAGACGGGTGTGAAACAGATACGCATCGGCGTCTTTGTCGGCCCGCATGAGCCCCGCGAGAAACGCCAGAAACACCCGTGAATAAAGACTCATGGAGCCGGACACATCACAAAGCGCCACAATCTTGCGGCTGCGTTCAGGACGCTTTTTGCGCAACAGCCGCAGGGGTTCGCCCCCGGTTGCAAGGCTGCGTCGGATCGTCTTACGAAAGTGCAGGCGATCCCCTTTGCGGGCAGCAATGCGACGGCGGGAGCGGCGATCACGCAGCGCTGCGCCGATTTGACGGGCGACTTTTTCAGCCTCTGCAACCTCTTCGGGGCGGACCAGATCGCGCAGGTCCTTGCGCGACAGGTTGCGCTGCTGGGTGGCGATCAGTTTGCCGGTGCCGTCGCTGTCTGCGTCATTGTCTCCGTCCTCCGGGGCGGTGGCCTGACCTGCGGCGGTGGTGTCAGCCCCTTTTCCATCCCGGCTTGACTGCACACTGTCATGCAGCGCGCTTTGGTTGTTGGCGATCACTTTCTGTTTGACCCGCCCTGCATCCAGCCAAAAGCTGTCAAACAGATCGTCAAACCGCTTGGCTTCGTCCCTGCAGCCGGTGCACACGGCTTTCAAGGCGCGTCGGCAGTCTTCGGCCTGCACGGCTTTGATCTCGGCAATTGCGGAGAGCGCCAGCTCAGCCTCAGAAACCCCAAGTCGCAAGCCGTTTTGCCGCAAATGCGCAAGGAAACCGGCGATCCGCGCAGCAGGGCCCGGGTCGCGGGCGGCAAAGCGGGTCACGCGGCTCATGCGACTTTCCCTGCAAGACGCGCTGTGACTTCTGGGGTGATCTGGGCCTGATCGCTCTGGGTTTTCAACAGGGTTGTCAGGGTCGACTGCAACACCGCTGGCGAAGTTGTCAGATCCGCAATACCAAGCCCCATAAGGGCCGCAGCGAAATCCAGCATTTCAGCAATGCCGGGGGTCTTTTCCAGATCTTCGCGGCGCAGGGTTTGCACAAAGCCGATGATTTGTTCCGCCAATCGGGCTTCGACCTCGGGGCATCGCGCCTTCAGAATTGCGAGCTCTGTTCCGTGATCCGGGTATTCCACATAGGTATAAAGGCAGCGCCGCCGCAGCGCATCGGAGAGATCGCGGGTGCCGTTGGACGTCAGGATCACAATCGGTCGGCTGGTGGCGGTGATGGTCCCCAGTTCCGGGATCGAGACCTGAAATTCCGAGAGAACCTCCAGCAGGTAGGCCTCGAATTCTTCGTCGGCGCGGTCGATTTCGTCGATCAGCAGAACTGGCGCCTGATCCTGCGTGATTGCAGCGAGCAGGGGGCGTTCCAGAAGGAAATCGCGTGAGAATAACCGGTCTTCAATCTCTTTGCCGGTTACGCCATCCTCTGCCGCAGCGCGAATGGTCAAAAGTTGACGTTGATAGTTCCACTCATAGATCGCTTGCGCGGCATCCAAACCCTCGTAGCACTGAAGCCGGATGAGTTGTGTGTCTAGCGCACCGGACAAGGCCCGCGCCACTTCGGTTTTGCCAACACCAGCCGCCCCTTCCAGCAACAGGGGACGCCCCAGCGACAACGCAAGTTGAAGGGCCACAGACAGATCGTCGGATGCAACATATCCATCGCGCCGCAGCACGGTTTGAAGATCATTCCAGTTCATCAGCAGATGCGCAGGGCGGCCAATGGACACGCCCCGCGTCCTTTCTTAGTCGTGCAAGCCAAGCGCGTTTGCGGTTCTCCAAATGCGCCAGTGATCATGCGGCATATTGGTATGCCGGTTGCCAAAGGCGCGGAACGCGTCCTGTACCGCGTTGGAAAAACAGGGCACACCGCCGACATGCGGGCTTTCGCCGACCCCTTTGGCCCCGATCGGGTGATGCGGCGAGGGGGTCACGGTATAGTCGGTTTCGTAATTCGGGACCTCCCAAGCGGTGGGCAGGAAGAAATCCATCAGCGTGCCCGTCTTCACATTGCCCATGTCGTCATAGGCGATCTCCTGTCCCAGTGCGACAGCGAGCGCTTCGGTCAAACCGCCATGCACCTGGCCTTCAATGATCATCGGGTTGATCCGCGTGCCGCAGTCATCCAGCGCGTAGAAGCGGCGGATGTCCGGCACGCCGGTATCCACATCAATATCCATCACGCAGACATAGGCGCCAAACGGGTAGGTCATATTGGGCGGGTCATAGTAGCTGACCGCCTCAAGCCCCGGTTCGATCCCCGGAATGGCCTGATTATAGGCAGCAAAGGCGATGTCCTTCATCGTTTTGAACTTTTCAGGCGCGCCTTTGACCACGAAACGATCCACGTCGAATTCGACGTCATCATCGTGCACCTCGAGCAGATAGGCCGCGATCATCTGCGCCTTGGCGCGGATCTTGCGACCGGCCATGGCCGTTGCCGCGCCCGCCACAGGCGTTGACCGCGACCCGTAGGTACCAAGCCCATAAGGCGCGGTGTCGGTGTCGCCTTCCTCTATCGTGATGCTGTCGGCGGGCAAGCCAATTTCCGATGCGAGGATCTGCGCGAAGGTCGTGGCGTGGCCCTGACCTTGGGAAATCGTCCCCAGCCGCGCAATCGCAGACCCTGTGGGGTGAATGCGGATTTCACAGCTGTCAAACATGCCCAGCCCCAGAATATCGCAGTTCTTCACCGGGCCAGCGCCCACAATTTCGGTAAAGAAGCTAAGGCCGATGCCCATCAGCTTGCGGGTTTTGCCGGCCTTGAAATCCTCGACCCGCCGGGCCTGTTCGGCGCGCAAGCCCTCATAGTCCACGGTTTTCAGCGCCTTATCCCAAGCGGTGTGATAGTCGCCACTGTCATATTCCCAGCCCAAGGCGGCGGTGTAGGGGAACTGTTCCTTCTTGATAAAGTTGATCCGCCGCAGCTCTGCCGCGTCCATGTTCAGCTCAATCGCCAGGACTTCGATCATCCGTTCGATGAAATAGACCGCTTCGGTCACACGGAAGGAACAGCGATAGCTGACCCCACCAGGCGCCTTGTTGGTATAGACCCCATCGACCTCAAGAAACGCGGTCGGGATGTCATAAGAGCCGGTGCAGATGTTCATGAAACCAGCGGGAAACTTTGTTGGGTCCGCGCAGGCGTCAAAACCGCCGTGGTCTGCGGTTACGTGACAGTGCAGACCGGTGATCTTGCCCTCTTTCGTGGCGCTGATCCGTCCCTTCATCCAGTAGTCGCGGGCAAAGGCGGTGGTCATCAGATTGTCCATCCGGTCTTCGATCCATTTGACCGGCTTGGCCGTCACGATGGAAGCTACGACCGAACACACATAGCCCGGATAAGCGCCAACCTTATTGCCAAAGCCGCCTCCAATGTCCGGCGAGATCACGCGGATATTGTGTTCCTCAATTCCTGAAATCAGGCTGACGACGGTGCGGATCGCATGGGGCGCTTGGAACGTCCCCCAAAGCGTCAGCTTGCCATTGACCTTATCCATCGACGCCACGCAGCCGCAGGTTTCAAGCGGGCAGGGGTGGGTGCGGTGGTAGTACATGGTCTCTTCCGCGACCACATCGGCATTGGCGATCACCTCTTCGGTGGGATCTTTGTCGCCCGCTTCCCAGGTGAAGATGTGGTTGTGGTGTTTGCGCGGGCCATGGGCACCATCGACAGGTTTGCCGTCCTGAACCGTGTCTTCGCGCAGAACCACATCGGTTTTCAGCGCCTCGAACGGGTCAACGATAACTGGCAGCTCTTCGTATTCGACCACAACGGCCTCAATCCCGTCGGCGGCGGCATAGCGGTCTTCGGCCACCACAAAGGCCACTTCTTGCCCCTGAAACAGCACCTTGCCATCGGCCAGAACCATCTGTTTGTCGCCCGCAAGGGTCGGCATCCAATGCAAGCCAAGGGGCTCCAGATCCGCCGCCGTCAGCACCGCCAGAACACCGGGGACTTCCATCGCGGCAGAGGCGTCGATGTTCTTGATCCGGGCGTGCGCATAGGGCGAGCGTACAAAGTCGCCAAACAGCATCCCGTCCAGTTTGATGTCATCGACATAGTTGCCCTTGCCTTGAGTGAAACGGGCGTCCTCGACCCGCTTGCGCGAGCAGCCCATGCCTTTGAGGTTGGCGACCCGTTCGTCGCGTGTGACGTCATCCTTCATTCTGCCGCCTCCTTGGCTGCATTCATCTCAGCGGCTGCTGCCTGAATGGATTTCACAATGTTCTGATACCCGGTGCAGCGGCAGATATTGCCGGCCATGCCAAAGCGGATCTCTTCTTCGGTTGGGTTTGGGTTCTCTTCGAGCAGTTTGGTCGCCCGCGTAATCATCCCCGGCGTGCAGTATCCACACTGAAGCCCGTGGTGTTCCTTGAACGCCTCTTGCAATGGATGCAGCGCATCCGGCGTACCGATCCCTTCGATTGTGGTGATCTCTGCGCCATCCGCCTGGGCCGCAAACATGGTGCAGGATTTGACCGATTTGCCATTGATCGTCACCGTGCAGGCGCCGCAATGGGATGTTTCGCAGCCGATGTGGGGACCGGTGATATTCAGCCGCTCGCGCAGGGTGTAGATCAGCAGCTCACGCGGTTCGGCCAGGAACTCTTCGTCTTTGCCGTTCACGTTAAGTTTGATGTGCATCTTTTTCGACATATCTCGCGGCCTCCCTTAAGCGCGTGACCAGGCGCGTTCGATTGCGCGGCGCAGGATCACACCTGCCACATGTTTCTTGAACGCGACGGGGCCGCGGTTGTCCTCGGACGGGTCAATGTCGCCAAGCATGGCTGTGACGGCGGCTTTCACGGCGGCATCGTCCAGTGCGGTTCCCAACAGCGCCGCACAGGCATCTTCCGAGAACACTGGCGTATCGCTGAGATTGGTCATCGCAATAGACGCCGCCTTGCAAACGCCGTCCTCTTTGACGATCTGCACCGCTGCGGCCGCTGTGGCATAGTCACCGATTTTCCGCTTTTGTTTTTCATAAGCATAGCCACCGTCGGGGACCGGAAGCGTGACTGCTGTCAGAACCTCTTCGTCTTCGCGGGCTGTCATATAGGCCGCCTCGTAAAACGCGCGGGCCGGCACGCTGCGTTCGCCTTCGGGGCCGATCAGGTGAAAGGTCGCGTTCACGCACTGCATCAATCCCGGCATGTCATTGCCCGGATCGCCATTGGCGACATTGCCGCCGATGGTGCCCATATAGCGCACCTGCGGGTCGGCGATCTGAAGCGCTGCTTCGCGTAGGATCGGGGCGACGGCTGCCAGCCCTTCGTGGTCGATGATCTCGGCTTGGGTGACCATAGCGCCAAGGCGAATTTGGCCGTTGCTGATGTCGATGCCGTGCAGGCCGTCGACGTCTTGCAGGTCAATCAGATGGGGCACTTCTGCCATGCGCAGTTTCATCATGGGGATCAGGCTGTGACCCCCTGCCATGACGCGCGCATCGTCTCCATGTTCTTCCAAAATGGACAGGACCCCGGCAAGATCCTTGGGTCGATAATACTCAAATGCCGCTGGAATCATTGGCTCTCCTCCCTTGAAGCGAATGTTCTGGCTTGTGGAAAAGAGTGCACAGGCACCGGGGCTGCGGCTTTATCCAATCAATGAAAAACAGGGGTTTTGCACGAAATGCGCCTCATCCCGCACGAGTTGCGCCCTCCTGCGCAACCAGCGCCCCTTGGACGATCTTGAGCTTGGATCGACTCACAGGGGCAGGCGGCACCGCGTCCTGTCCAAAGACACACCGGCCCTTGTCCTTGGCCCGTTCAAACCGCACCACATGAGATGGGTTGACCAGATAACTGCGGTGCGTTTGCAGGAACCCTTCGGGCATCAGCCGTTTGAAAGCTTCGGTCACAGGCCAGGCGCAGAACAGTCTTTCCTGTTCTGTGTAGACCTGCGTGTAATGGCCATCGGCGCGGACAAACATCACATCAGACGGCGAAACAAAGACCTTCCCGCCGTCCCGTTCGCAAGGAATTTGGCACAGCGGGCGATGGGCGGCGGGGTCTTCTGGCGCGGCGGGCGTTAGGGGCGGGGTATCATTGGCCTGGGCACTGTCGCCCACCAGATAGGTGACGCTGACCCAGAGGCAGGTGCCGAAGATAATGAAACTGAAAAAGATCACACCAAGCGCAAGCGTTTCGTTGTTCATTCTTGGGCCGAATTCAGAGGCGCCTTCCAAGGTGACAAACCGTGTGCCCGCCATGGCAAGGAAATGAACAGAACACACCGCCGCCGCGAAACACAGCGTGCCCAGAAAAATATTCCGGTTTGTCCGCCGCCCATAGGCCACCCAGATCGCCAAGATACACAAGCCAATGGCCAGTACCGACGACACCAGCACGCCAAGCGGTGTGTAGACCGCGCGGCAAAGCTCCAGCCCGGCCATGCCGATATAGTGCATGACCAGAATGCCCACGCCCAGAATACTGCCAGCCAGTGTCAGCACGGCAGGTGTTCTGTGACGAAAATGCAGAAGGATCAGTGCGGCGCCGACAATCAAAATCGCCGTCAGTGCCGAAATGAGCGTAATGGCCGCATCATAGTAGAACAGGATTGGCAGCTGCACGCCAAGCATGCCGATAAAATGCATCGCCCAAATGCCGCCGCCAAGCGCCACCGAAGACAGGGCAATGGACAGTTTTTTGTCAAAGACCGATTTTGCCGACAAGTCGCGGGTCAGCGACAAGCCGGTAAAACCGGACACAACAGCGACAAGACACGCCATCGCGACCACGGTCGCGTCGTGTGAAAACGTTAGCTCCTCCATGCCGCTACGATGGCGAAGCTTTGGTTTTATTGCAAACCACAGTTGCAGGAAATCGTTAGAAATTGTGGTCGACAAATACCCCTTTGGGATAACGGGCCCAAGGTCCGGATGGCTTCCGCAAGGGCAATGATGGTGGATCTATAGGCAAGCGGCAGGGGAATTTTCGGAATTTAGTCATTTATTCTTGACAAAAAGACTAAGATTCGCGATTTCAACTTTCGAAAACGCCGCGCCCGCCGATTGCTAGCCGTCACAGTCAAGCTTGTTTGATTGTGTCTATGGCATGTGATCAGGGACGACATGACAAACCAAACATCACTCCTCGCGATCTGCGCGAGCCTCTGTGCCTCGGGTCTTTGGGCGCAAGACGTTTTGGACACATCAGACATTGATGTGATTGGCACGGTTATCATCGGCGAAAGTCGACGCGGTGTGCAAACCGGCACAGCGGCCTCGCGCACTGAAATTGATCAGGACGAAATCGAAGCGCGTCAGGCCACAACCCTGGGCCAGTTGATGGACTCGATCCCTAATGTATCGCTGATCAACGGGATTCTGCCGCAGGGGGCGGGCATCACGATCCGCGGGGTGGGCGCGCAGGCTGGGGTCTATGGCACCGACGGCAAGATCAATGTGGTGATCGACGGCGTACAAAGTGGCGCAGAAGAGATCTATCGCAACGGATCCTTCCTGTCCTTGGAACCAGAGCTGTTCAAAGAGCTGGATGTCACCCGCGGCCCGGCAGATGGCTTTCGATATTCCGGCGGCGCCGTTGGCGGGACCGTCGAAGCCACGACCAAGGATGCGCGTGATTTCCTAGAACAAGGCGACACCTTCTCGTTCCGTCAAAAACTGGGCTACGAGAGCAATGGCGATGGTCTTCTCAGCACCTCTATTCTGTCGTTTGCGCCGAACGACCGGTTCGATCTGCTGGCCTTCTATGGCTATCGCACCGCCAATGACCGCGACGACGGGGCTGGCAATACTCTGCCCGGAACAGAGTTCCGCCAGACCAGCGCGATGCTGAAGGGCAACTATGCCCTGACGCCAGCCAGTAAACTGAGCTTTGCGTTGATCCGGAACGAAATCCCGGAGCGGGATGTGTTCTATAGCGCATTTGATCCCGACTTCTCGAGCGAGAAGGTCGACCGCGACACCGAAGACACCACCGCCTATGTGGAATACAATTTCGACTCCGTCGACAGTGACCTGATCAACGTAACTGCGCGCCTGCAGTACAAAAAGGAAGAGATTGATATTCTTTCGCTTTCTGGGGCGACCGGAATTTATGATGCGGATCACCAGACCACGACAACCTCGCTGCGCGTGACAAACCAGGCGCGTTTCAACACCGGCGCGCTGTCACATGACCTGTTGGCAGGGATCGAGTTCGGCCAGCGCGTGCGTACCTCTTTCGCGGCAGGGACAACCGTCAATGATGTCTCTGCGCCCGGCGGCACCGATGACTATGTGGCCCTGTTCCTGAGCGATGAGATCGAGATCGGCGATCGCCTGACGATGACACCGCAGGCGCGATATGAACAGCAAACGCTCACCTCGCAGGACAATGACGCCGGTTTCTCCTTTGGTCGCCCAGTGCCAGCCATTGCGGATGGGACCGCGTTCAAATCCGAAGCTTTGACCGGGGCGTTGTCGGCCCATTATGAGCTCACAGACGCCGTGGCCGTCTTTGGAACCGTGGCCTACAACGAAAACCTGCCCATTCTCGACGACATTCGCGGCAGCTTTGCGACCCAGTCTGAAAAAGCGCGCAGCTACGAGATCGGCATGTCCTACGACGGTTTTGATGTCTTCGCCGATGGCGACGTGCTCAAAACAAAACTGACGGGCTTCCATACTCATATCTGGGACGTGACGACCTATTCAGGGGTCAGCGATGTTGATCTTTGGGGGGGCGAGCTCGAGGTGTCCTATGCGCACCCGCTGTTCTATGTCGATGCAAATGCTGCGATTTCGCGTGGCAGCCAAAACGAAGGATCTGATTTCTTCAGCCGGGCGACCGGCGAAGCAGCACAGCTTACCCTCGGCAAGCGCTTCATGGACGATCAACTGGACGTCAATATCGAAGCGAAACATGCCTGGGGCAATGATCGCACCACTTCGACCTCGGGTGCGCTGGCGCCAACTGATGCTTACACTGTGTACACCGTGTCCAGCACCTACAAACCAAACAGCGGCCCACTGGACGGTGTCGAACTCAGCGCCAGTGTCGAGAACCTCTTCGATAGAGAGTATCGCGCTTATGGCAATACGCGTAACGGCATTGGCCGGACCTTCAAACTCAGCGTCGCCAAAACCTTCTGAGCCTTATGGACCATGCCCCCGCAGCGGGGGGCGGACCGACAGAGAATGGATCTGAAAATGACAGTATTGTCCTCCCTCCGACCCGAAGACATCCGTGCCGCCAAGCGGGACATGCCCAAAAAACGCAACCGCGATCTGGCTCAGTCTTTGGGGATTTCCGAAGCACAGCTGCTTGCTGCTCATCTGGGCGAGGGGGTCACGGCCATTGCCCCCAATCCCGATGGGCTGATGCCAGCGGTTTCTGAACTGGGCGAGGTCATGGCCCTGACCCGCAACGAAAGCGCGGTACACGAACGGGTTGGCACCTATGGCGAATACCGGTCTGGCCCGCATGCGTCGATGGTTTTGGGCAAAGACATCGACCTGCGGATCTTTGCCAAACATTGGGTTCACGGTTATGCCGTCGAAGTGGAAACGGACCAAGGCGTGCAAAGGTCCCTGCAGGTGTTTGACGCCGCAGGCGACGCCGTACACAAAATCTTTCTTCGCGACACCTCTGAGATCGACAAATGGGATGCGGTCCGACGGCGCCTCGAGATCACCGACAGCCCCGTATCGTTGGAGGTTTCGCCCCGAAACCCGATCGAGGGGGCCAAGGTAAACCCCGAAAAACGGGATCTGCTGCTGCAGGAATGGGGTCGGATGACCGACACCCATCAGTTTATGCGGCTGACGGCAAAACTTGGGATCAACCGCCTAGGTGCGTATCGGATGGTGGATGGTACACCCTGGGTGCGCAGGCTGGATCCGCTTGCTGTGGATGGCTTGCTTCAGGCGACCAGTGCTGCCGAACAGGATGTCATTCTGTTTGTCGGAAACCCGGGAAATATTCAGATCCACTGGGGCGGGCTACACACTGTCAAGCCCATGGGGCCATGGCTCAATGTACTGGATGAGCGGTTCAATCTACACCTGCGTGGCGATCACATCGCCGAGGTCTATGCCGTTGAAAAACCGACCAAACGCGGCGCGGCGCTGTCGTTGGAAGCCTTTGACAAAGACGGGATGCTGATCGCGCAGGTGTTTGGCCAGCGCCACCCAAAAACCAACGACCTGAGCAATTGGATAGATATAATCGGCGATCTGCCAAACCCTGCACAGACCGAGGCGGCGTCATGATCCGCGCATCTCTGTTTGGCGTTTGGGGTCTTTTGGTGGCGACGGGCACAATGGCGGACAGCTATCCGGACGCGCGCGCCATTGTGTCGGTCGGTGGACCGGTGACGGAAACCATCTATGCATTGGGGGAACAGGGGCGTCTTGTAGGGCGGGATACCACATCAATCTATCCGCCAGAGGCAGTTGATCTTCCGGATGTCGGCTACATGCGAGCGCTTTCTGCGGAAGGTGTCTTGTCATTGGCCCCGGATTTGATCCTCGCGCGTTCCACGTCGGGACCGCCCGAAGCGCTGGAGCAGCTGGCCGCGTCCAGCGTCCCGGTTGTGCTGGTCGAAGACAGGTTTTCAGCCGCGGCGGTGGTGGACTCCGTTGCCACAATCGGTGCGGCCTTGGGGGTGCCGGCAAAGGCCGAAACTTTGGCGGCACAGATTGCGGATGAGTTCGCAGCACTCGCGGGTGATCTGGGGCAACATAACCGGCAAAAGCGTGTTTTGTTCGTCCTTTCCCTGGATGGCGGGCGCATGAATGCAGCCGGGGCAAACACGGGCGCGAACGGGATTATTGAGTTGGCAGGCGGCGTGAATGTCTTTGCCGATGCCTTTGACAGCTACAAGCCAGTCAATGCCGAAGCGGTGATCGAAGCGGCCCCGGACGTCATTGTGATGATGGAAGCCCGCGGCGACCACAGAACGCGCAAGGCCGAGGTTATGGGCCTGCCAGCCGTGGCGCTGACACCGGCCGGGCGGGCAGAGGCCTTTGTGACCATCCCCGGCGCGGCGCTTGGTTTTGGCCCCCGAACCGCGACCTTTGCGCGTCAGCTTCATCAGGCGCTTTACCCGGCCAAGGAAGGATAAAGCGCGATGGGTGCGATGCTTCAGGCACAGATGCAAGGGCGGCACAAACGCGACGTGGCCGGCGACCGTCGGCACCGGGCCCGGGTGGTGACGATATGTTTGAGCCTTGGCCTGATGAGTGTTTTCCTCCTTAGTCTGGGCTGGGGGGCGGCAGGGCAGACACACGTCATTGAGGCCCTTTTGGCAAGCATCGGCATCGGGCAGGCCGAATTGCGAGATACTGTGATCCTGTTTGACATTCGCATGCCGCGCACGCTGCTTGCGGCGGCGGTTGGCGCGGCGCTGGCCGTGTCAGGGGCAATCCTGCAGGGGCTTTTCCGCAACCCTCTGGCGGACCCCGGCCTGATTGGCGTCAGCGCCGGAGCGGGCTTTGGCGCGGTCGCGGCAATTGTTCTGGGTGGGCTGCTTCCCCTTTGGCTACAAGGCCTTGTCGGGTTCTACCTTGTCCCGCTTGCCGCCTTTGCGGGGGGCTGGGTCAGCACCATTCTTCTGTATCTCGTGGCAACGCGAAACGGGCGTACATCGGTTGCGACCATGTTGCTTGCAGGCATCGCGCTTGGCGCGCTGAGCGGTGCGGTGACGGGGGTGATCGTTTTCTCTGCCGATGATGACCAGCTGCGCGACCTGACGTTCTGGGGCATGGGATCCGTGGCGGGGGCAACCTGGCCCAAGGTCTGGACTGCTGGTCCGCTGATCATTCTGAGCCTTGTTGCAGCCCCGTTTCTTGCCCGGTCTCTGAACGCACTTGCGCTTGGCGAAGCTTCGGCGCGCCATCTTGGCATTCCCGTTCAGCGCATGAAAAATGTGGCGATCCTGACCGTAGCCTGCAGCGTTGGCGCATCGGTCGCGGTGACCGGGGGCATTGGTTTTGTCGGGATCGTGGTGCCGCATCTTCTGCGGTTGGTTCAAGGGCCTGACCATCGCGGTCTGCTGATAAACGCAGGGCTTCTGGGGGCTGTGATGCTGCTGCTTGCAGATGGTGTTTCGCGCATCGTCATCGCGCCGGCTGAACTGCCTATTGGGATTGTAACGGCCTTGATTGGTGGACCGTTTTTCCTGTGGATCCTTCTGAAAAACCGCAAGCTGGTGGATGTATAATGGCCCTTACGGCAGAAAACCTCTCTGTGCGATTGGGGCGAACCCGCATTTTGCGGGATATTGAGCTGTCGGCGAAAGCGGGTGAAATCACGGTTGTGGTCGGCCCGAATGGATCCGGCAAGACCACCCTGTTGCGCGCGTTGACCGGGGATGTGCCCTATGAAGGCAGGGTCGCCTTAAACGGTGTGAACACGCGGGGTCTATCTGCGGCGGATCTGGCGCAGCTGCGGGCGGTGTTGCCGCAGGCCTCGGCACTGTCTTTTCCGTTCACCGTGCTGGAAGTTGTCCGCCTTGGGCTGACCACCGGGCAGGCGGTGGCGGGCTTTGACACGTCAGATCGGCTGCCGCTTGCGGCCCTGCGGCGGGTCGGCCTTGGCGGGTTCGAGGGGCGCATGTTCGAAAACCTCTCGGGCGGCGAACAACAGCGGGTGCAGCTGGCGCGGGTTCTGGTGCAGATCTGGGATCCTGTTTTGAAGGGCACCCCGCGCTGGTTGTTTCTGGATGAGCCGGTTTCGGCCCTGGATATTGGCCATCAGCTACTGGTGATGGAAATTGCAAAGGATTTTGCCCGTGCAGGCGGGGGCGTTTTGGCGGTTCTGCATGATTTGAACCTGACTTCGATGATCGCGGATCAGGTCATTCTGATGCACCACGGGCAGGTGCTTGGGCGCGGTGCGGCCGAAGACGTGCTGCGCAATGACACGCTCAGCACCGCCTATGGGTGTGACCTCAAAATCAACACAGCGCCGTCTTCAACAAAGCCATGGTTGCTGCCGCAAAGTGCCGCTTTGCCAGTGCTGGCTGTGGCCGAATAACCGTTTTATTTCTGAAAGGACCTCGTTCGATGATCTCCTTCAAACCTGTCGCAGCGGCGCTGCTTTGTGCGGTGTTTTCTGCGACCACCGCCGCCACCGAGGAGCAGTTTGCGCATATCTCCCTGAACTCAACAGAGCCGCAAGCCGAAGCCTGCCGTCTGGTTCTGACGGCCAAAGCGCCAGAGGACATCAAGAGC
The DNA here is from genome assembly GCF_001458415.1 of Tritonibacter multivorans. Taxonomy (GTDB): domain Bacteria; phylum Pseudomonadota; class Alphaproteobacteria; order Rhodobacterales; family Rhodobacteraceae; genus Epibacterium; species Epibacterium multivorans. The sequence goes on from NZ_CYSD01000031.1 coordinate 48,602, forward strand.
CTCGTGGTCGAGACGGTTCTGTTTGACCGGTCCGACCGGGTGATGCTGCTGACCTTGTTTGATTTTGCGGCCTTACCTGCAGGTAAGCTGCGCGTGCGCCAGTTTGACATTCCCAACACCCGATGCGGCGATGTTTCGCGGGTTTTGTTCAACGGCATAGACAGCTGTGAGGGGCCGGGGTGCGACGCCCCCTTGCGCGCCACCAGCGCGGTTGCGGATCTCGAGGTTCTGGGATGATGGAACAGGGGTTTACCGCATTGACAGACCTGGTCGATTTGGGCGGTCCAGTGATTGCCGTCCTGATGGCCATGTCGGTTCTTGGGCTTGCCGTCGCAGTGTGGAAACTGCTGATTTTTGAACTGGAATCCGTTGGCCGCACTGCAGCCCGCGGTGCGGTCGGTGCGACCTTGGACCATGTTCGTGGCGCCGCGCAGCCGCCCGAGGTCCTTCGGGCCCGGCTGAGTGCACAGCTGGAAGCGGACTTTGGCAAATTGGGCTATGGCCTCCGAGTGCTGGAGCTGATCGCGCAGATCGCTCCGTTGCTTGGGCTGTTCGGCACGGTATTGGGCATGATCGACGCGTTTCGGACGCTGCAGGAGGCCGACAGTTCAGCTGACCCTTCGCTTTTGGCCGGAGGCATCTGGGTGGCGCTGATGACAACCGCTGCGGGGCTTGTGGTGGCAATCCCGGCCTCGGTTCTGGTGGGCTGGTTTGACAGCCGGCTTGACGCCCATGAACGGCTCGCCCGCAATGCGCTGGAGGCGGCATTGGCACCAGACGTCATAACCGCAAAGCCGTGCGACCAGCGGAACCTTCGGGTGGCTCATGCGACGTAGAAAACAGCGCGCGCCATTGTCGATGACGTCCCTGATTGACGTGATCTTTTTGCTTTTGCTGTTCTTCATGCTGTCGTCGACGTTTTCAAAATTTGGCGAAATGCCTCTGGTGACACGCGGGCAGGGTCAGGCTGTGCCGCAGAACAAATCTGCGCAGCCGATCTTTGTGCGTTTGGCCGGCGCGGGTATGACCATCAACGGGCGTGAAACGGTTCTGGAAGACCTGCCGGACAAGGCGCGCCTTCTGATTTCACCCTCCGCAGCGCAAAGCCCATTTGTTGTGAGCGTTGCTGGCGATGTGTCTTCCGAGCTGCTGGTGCAGGCGATGTTCCAATTGCGGCAACTGCCCAAGGCTCAGATCATGGTGGTCCAGTGATGGCCGCGCGGCGTTTCGGTACGGGGCGGCCCAAGGGCGAACCAACCCTGCCTCTCATCAATATCGTGTTCTTGATGCTCATCTTCTTTCTGGCGGCGGCGCAATTGGCGCGCCCCTTGGATCCGGATCTGAAGCTTGTGGACACTTCGGACCAATCGGTCATTCCACCGCCAGATGCAGTGGTGCTGCGCGCGGATGGAGAGGTTCTGTTTCGGGGCAGGCCCGCAACGCCCACAGAGATTTTGTCCGTGTTGCACGAAGAGACCGACGGTCCCGAGCCGAACGTAAAAATCCTGCCGGATCACCGCAGCAGCGCCACGGATCTTCTGACCTTGGCGGGGGCTTTGAAGGAAGCCGGTGCTGGGGCCATTCATGTTGTGACGGAGCAAGCCCTGTGATGAAGCTGTCTCAGGTTCTTTTTGTCGTGGGCCTTTGCGCGTCGACCTGTGTGCATCTCGGGGTATTGCGTTTTGCTGAGCCCGCACCGGTCGAAACCGCAGGTGGCGCGATTTCTGGGTCAGTTGCCATTGGCAGCAGTTTTGCAAATTTGGTTGCCGGTCAGATTGAGGCCACAACCGGGGACCAGTCATTTGCGACGCGGCTAAAACCACTTGTCACGCATTCGCCAATGTCTGCCCCTGCTGTTGTGCCCGATATTTCCAAGCTTGTGGAGCCGGCAAAGATCGATGCGGTCAAGTCCGCCCCGCTGGTGAAGACGGTCGCCACTGTGGCGGCGTCGAAGGTCCTGAAACCGGTTCCGGAGCAGCCTCAAAAACAGGTTCAACCCGCAGAAACGGTTCGCAAGGCAGCACGCGGAAATGCACAACAAAGCGCGGCAGCCGGGCAGACCTCGGGCGTGGCAAAAGGCACAAAAGCCAGCACAAATGCGGCGCAAAAGACCACCGCGCAGGATGTGGGCCAAAAAGCCATTTCCTCGTATCAGGGCAAAGTGCTGAAGAAAATTCGGCGCGCGGCGCAACGCACGCGCTCTGATGGCGTCGAGGGCACAGCCGTCGTCGGGCTGCATATTGCGGCGAACGGATCCATTGCCGGCCTGCGTCTGGTAAGGCCGTCTGGTGACCCGGGCCTGGATAAAACGGCGCAAAAAGCCGTCCGCAAGGCCGCGCCCTTTGATCCAACGCCAAACCGCGCGCCCATGAAGGTCAATGTTTTGGTGAAGATTTCAGGCTAGCGGCGCAGAAAGCGCCCCTTCGATAAGAAAAGGCGCTTTTTTGTTGTTTACCTGAACCGCAAGTTCTGCGCGGTCAGCTGGTCAATGGAGGTCACCCCCATAAGCTTCATGGCGCGTTCCACTTCGGCCTGCATAAGCCCTAGGGCCCGCTCGACACCTGGTTGACCCGCTGCGGCCAGCGGGAACAGGTAATACCGCCCCAGCCCCACTGCCTTGGCGCCCAGTGACAGGGCTTTTACCACATGGGTTCCGCGCTGTACGCCGCTGTCCATAATGACGTCGATCTCTTCGCCGACGGCATCGACGATTTCCTTCAACTGGTCAAAAGGCGTGCGCGACCCATCGAGTTGCCGCCCGCCGTGGTTCGACAGAATGATCCCGGTGCAGCCAATATCGACAGCGCGGCGGGCATCTTCAGCGGTCATAATGCCCTTGAGACAGAACTGCCCATCCCATTCCTGCACCATTTCGGCGATGTCATCCCAGTTCATCGACGGATCGAGCATATTGGTGAAATAGCCGCCGATCGAGCTGGCGCCGCCGCCCATATCCACATGGGCATCAAGCTGCGGCAGGCTGAACTTTTCATGGGTGACATAGTTGATCCCCCATTGCGGCTTCAGCGCAAACTGCATCATGCCGCCAAGGGTGAGACGGAAGGGGATAGAGAACCCGGTGCGCAGGTCACGTTCGCGGTTGCCGCCGGTGATGCTGTCGACCGTCAGCATCATCACCTCGACGCCTGCCTCCTTTGCGCGCTGCATCATCGCACGGTTCAGGCCCCGGTCCTTGTGGAAATAGAACTGATAGACCTGCGGGGTTTTGTGTTTCTGGCGCAGCTCTTCGAGGCTGACGGTGCCCAGCGACGACACGCCAAACATGGTGCCGTATTTCTCGGCCGCCGCCGCCACGGCGCGTTCGCCCTGATGGTGGAACAACCGCTGCAACGCCGTGGGCGAGCAGTAGAACGGCGTCGCCAGTTTCTGCCCCATGACCGTGACCGACATGTCGACATCCTGCACGCCGGTCAGCACCGACGGCAGCAGATCGCAGCGATCAAAGGCATTGGTGTTTTCGCGATACGTCACCTCATCATCGGCAGCACCGTCGATGTAGTTGAAGATCGGACCCGGCAGCCGGCGTTGCGCCAGCGCGCGGAAATCGTGGAAGTTATGACAAGATTTCAGTCCCATAGGTCATTTCCCATATGCAAGGGCGGGCAGCCAGGTGGTGAGTTCAGGCCAGGCAAAAACCACAGCCAGTGCAAGAAGTTGCAGCAGAACAAAGGGGATCACGCCGCGGTAGATATGGCCAAGTGTTACGCCGTCGGGGCACACGCCTTTCAGGTAGAACAGCGCAAATCCCACCGGTGGCGTCAGGAAGGACGTCTGTAGCGTGATTGCCGCAAGGATGGCGAACCAGACAACGGCGGGCTCATCAACGACGCCAAAGTCATTCACCGGCAAGCCCAGCGACACCACAACCGGCAGGATCAGCGGCATGACGATCAGCGTGATCTCGATCCAATCGAGCAGAAAGCCCAGAAGGAAGATGATGAACAGGATAAACGCGATCACCAGATAGGGGTTCTCAAACGTGCCAAGAACCATGTTCTCAATGATCTCATCGCCGCCAAAGCGGCGCAGCACAAAGGCAAAGAAATTGGCGGCAATGAAGATCCCGACGATATAGCCAGAGGTATTCAGGGTCTGGCGGATCGCCTCTCGGAAGGTCGCCCAGCTGAGGGTGCGGTTTGCAAGCGCCAGCGCGGTGGCCCCCAGCGCGCCCAGGCCAGAGGCTTCGGTCGGCGTGGCCAGACCAAAGAAAATCGACCCCAGCACCAGCAGGATCAGCAGCATCGGCGGGATCACGGACAGCGCGACCTCGCCGATGATCTTCAGGCTGATGGGTTCACGGTTTTCCGGCAGCGGCATGTCCTGCGGCCGCAGCAGCCCCCAGATGATCAGGAACAGAATATAGAAAACGCCCAGCATGACACCGGGGATCAGCGCCCCCATGAACAGATCGCCCAGTGAAATCGCCAACTGATCAGACATGATCACCAGCATGATCGACGGCGGGATCAAGATGCCCAGGGTGCCAGAGGCCGCAATGGTGCCGGTGGCAATGGGTTTGGAATAGTTTTGCGCCATCATCGCAGGCAGGCCCATCACACCCAGCAGAACAACAGAAGCGCCGATCACCCCGGTCGATGCCGCGAGGATAATGCCGATCAGCATGACCGACAGCGCAAGCCCACCTTTGAGCGAGCCAAACAGAACCTGCATGGCCTTCATCATCCGCTGCGCCACGCCGGATTGATCCAGCATCAGCCCCATAAAGATGAACATCGGCAGGGCAACCAGCACCGGGTTCTTGATGATGCCGCCAAAGAAACGCCCGGCATTGGCAGACAGTTTCTTGTAGGTGATCCTGGGCGCATCAAAGGCGATGACCTCGCGGATCGCGTCTTTGAACGGATCCAGCACAACCATGGCCAGCAGGGTGAAGATCAGCGACACACCAACCAGCCCATAGGCCACAGGTACACCGCGAAACAGCATGACGATAAAGCTGATGAACATCAGCAGGACAAGCCACTGGTTCAAGTCCAGCAGCTGCCCGGCAAAGGCGAGAAGTTCCATGGGTCAGTGGTCCTTATTGGCGCGGGTCCGGCGGTCCCAGAACAGGGTCAACACCAGCAAAATTACGAACAGAACGAGGCCAATCCACGCGCTGTGTTCAAACATCGGTTCTTTCAGAATGCGGCGGGGCTTCATCTCCGCATCAGAGAGACGGACACCCCACCACATCCCGTAAACAGCCACTCGTTCACATACAAACCAGACAAAGGGCAGGGCGCCGATCAGGCAGGCCGCGAACCCTTTGAATTCAAGTGTTTTCAGATGGTTGCGCATGCCCGACCATGTGGCCACGATGGCCGCAATAAACAAAAGAGGCACAGCAGATTTCAAAAGATACAGGTGATGCAGGCCGTTGGGGCTGTCTGATCCTTCCTGCGCGGCAATCGAGGCAAAGGCATAGTGCAGGGTCAGATCCGTCATCACCGCAAGGAAGGGCAGCAGCAGCCAGCCAAGCGCAAAGACTTCGATCCTGGCTTTCTTTTCCGGGCTGTAGCCTGCGTGCAGAATGTCGACGCGCACATGGCTTTCGGTGGCAATGGCATAGGCAAAGCCGACCATCATCGCGGCGCCGTAAAGCCACCATTGCAGGTCATCGAGCCAGGCCTGGTTCATGCCTGCCTTGCGGAGAATGACCTGGGCCACAATGGCGACCATGAGGATTGGAAACACCCAGGCAAAGGCCCCGGACAGACGCTTGATCGCGCGTTGTCCGGGCAGATCGGTCGGGGATGGAGTGAGTGGGTTGTCGGAAGCGGACATGGCGCATCCTTCTTTGGTCGTGCGAAAGCGGGCTTTCGGGTCTCTAAAAGAGGGCGGCCCTGGAAGGAGAGGACCGGGCCGCCCAGTGTGGCGTCAGCTGTTTGGGGTTACTGACGCGGGAGGTAGATGTTGGTCGACCACAGGCGGTAGCCTTCGCGGTACTCCTGCAAATCCGCCCAGACGGTGGCGAAGAATTCATCTTCGCTTGCCATCTCGGTTGCGACCTCGGCCCAGGTGCTGCGGAACAGATCCAGCATTTCGGGATCCCACTGGCGCAGCTCAACACCGTTGTTTTCGACGTTGTCGACCATGGCGGCATAGTTGCTGGCTTCGCCCTCGGCGAAGTTTGTGGTCAGGTTCGCGAGGCAGGCCACTTCGATCTGGTTTTTCGCGGTGTCCGAAAGATCTTCGTAGACCTCTGCGTTGATGAGCAGTTCAAAGATGGTTGCGGGCTGGTGCCAGCCGGGGAAGTAGTTGAAAGGCGCGATTTTGTGGAAGCCAAGGCGCGCGTCGATGCGCGGCATGGAAAACTCTGTCGCGTCAATCGCGCCGCGCTCCAGAGCCGGGAAGATGTCAGACGCCCCCAGCAGCGAGGTCGACACGCCCAGACGCTGCATCACCTGCGCGCCAAGGCCAAAGAAGCGCATGTTCAGACCCTGCAGATCCTCGGCCGAGGTGATTTCCTTCTTGAACCAACCCGAGGTTTCGGGCGCGATGATGCCGCAGGGCAGCGTTTTTACGTCATAGCCATTGTCGTCATACATCTGCTGCCACAGATCGCCGCCGTCATCATAGAGGATCCAGCCAAGGAATTCGCCCGCTTCGGGGCCAAAGGGCACAGCGGCAAACAGTGAAGCGGCCGACATTTTACCCTGCCAGTACCCCGAAGTGGCAAAGGCCGCATCGACGGACCCGTTGGATACGGCATCCAGCGCTTCGAGGGTCGGAACCAGCTTGCCGGGGTCAAAATGTTCGAACTGCACATCGGAAGAAATGCCGTTGATTTTCTCGACAAAATCGACGGCTGCGGTGCCGAGAATGGGCAGGTTCTGACCAAAGGCAGAGGTCATCTCGAGCGTTTCTTCGGCCTGCGCAAAAGACGCGGTTGCAAGCGCTGCAGTGGCAGCGAGGGTCAGTGTTTTGGATGTCATTTTGTCCTCCCAGGGTGTTGGACGGAATGTCCGAAATAGAAGCCCGCTCCACCGGGCATAACCGGTAAACTAAATTTACCATTGCTATGTGGTCAAGTAACTTTACCGGATGTGTTGATCGCAAACCGCTGGGGCACAGGCGGGAAGGTTCTGAAAGGAAAGCCTTTTGTTGCGACGAAAGGCCGGTTAATATTGTGAACCAGATGTTGGGAGACGTGCTAAAATGAAACGACAACCGACCCCGAAGGCCCTGTTCGACCCGATTGCGAACGAATCATTGGCGGATGTTGCCGTGCGCCAAATCGAGGAGTTGATCCTGGGCGGTGTGCTGACCGAAGGCATGGTTCTGCCCGGCGAGCGGGATCTGGCAGAGCAGCTGGGGATTTCGCGCCCCAAGGTCCGCGAAGCGCTGAAATATCTGGCTGACTGCAAGCTGCTGAAGATCGTTCCAAACGAAGGGATCTATGTGGACAAGCTGGGCGGCGATGCCATGTCGCCTGCCCTGATCGAATTGTATAAACGGCACCCAGAGGCCATTCAGGACAATCTGGAATACCGCCGCGAGCAGGAGGGATTTGCAGCCCGGCTTGCGGCACAGCGGGCAACGCCCGAAGATCATCTGGCGCTGAACCAGATCATTGCAGCAATGTCAGAACCGGACCCTCAGCAGGATCTGGCGCTTGCGTCCGAGCTTGATTTGAAGCTGCATCTGACCATTGCCTTTGCCAGCCACAATCGAACGCTCATCCATATGATGTCATCGCTCTACCGGATGAACCGCAGTGCGTTGTTTTACAATCGCGGGGAGTTGATGAACCTCGATCAGGCGTCGGAAAACCTGCTTCAGCAGCACAAGGACATCGTGGATGCCATTTGTGCCGGGCAGCCCACGCAAGCAGAAGAGGCCGCCAAGGCCCATATCGACTATGTGATTGATCTGGTCGACAGTTCCCTCAAACAGCGCGACCGCCAGGCGTTGTCGCGCAAACGCAAAGGATTAAGCTGAAGCAGGCCGCGCGCGGTTGAACCTTTGAACGGTACGGTTGTTTTTTGCCGATGGGTGATGATTTTCGTTTCATTCCTGCCGAGGCCCACTAACCTTAGGGACCAATCCAGACCCAGAAAGGTTTTGCCTTGGATTACAGGGAGATCTACTCAACTGCACCGGATCGTCTTTTGGCCTGCCAAAAGTGCGATACCCTGTCTGTTGTGGATGACCTGCCCCCCGGCAACGCACTGCGGTGCAGATGCTGCGGACATACAATTGTAGTGCGTAAGAAACAGCCCTTCGTCCGCACAGCGGCTTTTGCGATCACCTCTTTGATCTTGGCGGGGTCGTTACTGGCGTTTCCGTTTCTGTCGATGGCGCGGTTTGGGTTTGGGCACGAGACCTCGGTGCCGGGTCTGGTCGAGTCCGTGGCCCAAAATTGGTATGTTCTGCTGTCCTTACTGATCGCCTTGTTCGTGCTGGCCATCCCTGTGTTGCGCGCCGGGCTTATGTTGTATCTCGTGGCCTTGCTTCAGGCGGGGCGCGGGGGGGACCGTCTTAAGCGCGTGTTTCGCTTCACCGAAAAACTGACACCCTGGGCCATGACCGAGATTTTTGTGGTCGGAACGGGTGTGGGGCTGGTCAAAGTGGTGGATCTGGCGCAGGTGACCTTTGATGTGTCCTTCTGGCTCTATTGCGGGCTGGTGATTGCCTTTGCGCTGTTCAATGCCTCGGTCTGTCGATGGTCGATCTGGCGGCATATCAATCGGGAGGGCCCGGATGCGCGCAATTGATCTGGGACTGGTGGGCTGCCATGTGTGCGGCACCGTTCACGACGCATCCGAGGTGCAGTGCCGCACCTGCGGTGCCATGGTCCAGGCGCGGCGCGCAGGCAGTCTGCAGGCCGCATGGGCCTGGGTGGTTGCAAGCATTTTGTGCCTGATCCCCGGCAATCTCTTTCCCCTATTGGTCAACAACATCCTTGGCACATCGTCGGCACATACGATCTTTGAGGGGGTCATCTTGTTCGTGGAGTCTGGCAATTACGCTGTGGCCTTCGTCATTTTTGCGGCCAGCATGTGCCTGCCCATTGCCAAGATCGCGATCATTCTGTTTCTTTTGCTGAGCATCCAGTTTCGATGGAAGTTCAGCCACCATATGCGCCTGACATTGCATGATTTTATTGAGTTCATTGGCCGCTGGTCCATGATCGACATTTTTGTCGTGGCCCTGTTGACCGGCCTGGTTCAGCTGTCGCCCGTGGCGTCCATTGAACCCGCAGTGGGAGCGCTTTTTTTTGCGGCTTCCGTGATCTGTTCGATGCTTGCAGCCCAAAGCATCGATCCAAAACTGATTTGGGACAGCCCAACGTGACCAAACCAACACCGACGTCCGCGCAGAACGCATCCGCCCCCGACGCCCCCGCGATCCAACACCGCGCGCGCCTTTCACCGGTCTGGAGTGTGCCAGTGATTGCCCTTTTGGGCACGCTGGGTCTGGCGTGGCAGTCCTATTCGAACCGCGACGTGCCAATCACGGTGGCCTTTGAAGATGCAACCGGCATTGAGGCCGGAAAAACCAAAGTGCGGTTTCGCGATGTTGAGGTTGGAACTGTCTCGGACATTGCGCTGAGTGACGACCTGGCGCAGGTTCTGGTCACTGTCGGCATCCACAAAGACATGGCGCATTTCCTGGATGCGGACACGCAGTTCTGGCTGACGACGGCGCAGGTGGACACCAGCGGGCTGACTGGGCTCAATACTTTATTTTCAGGGGCTTTTATCAGCGTTGACTGGGATGCTGCGCCCGGCGCGCCGCAAATGGAATTCACCGCCTTGCCAAAGGCACCGACCATTCCTCCGGGGGCCAAGGGCATTGCGGTCACACTGGTTGCTGACACCAGCGGATCCATTGCCGTTGGCGCGCCTGTCCTGCACAAAGGGGTCAAAATGGGCAAGGTGGAAGCGGTCGAATATGATGCGCAGACCGACAAGGTCCTGATCACCGCGTTTGTCACAGACAGGTACAAGCCGCTTCTGAACACCGGCACGCGCTTCTGGAATGCCTCGGGCATCCAGTTCGACCTGGGGCAGGCGGGGTTTGCCCTGCAGGTGGACAGCTTAGCCAGTCTGCTTCAGGGCGGGGTTGCCTTTGACACCACGCTGTCCGGTGGCGACCCCCTGCAAGGCAATGCGGTGTTTGATCTTTATAGTTCGGAAACAGAGGCCCGTGGCAGTCTGTTGAACGAAGACCTGCGAGCAACCGTTTTTGTCACCTCGCAATTCGAAGGGTCGGTCAAAGGATTGAAAGAGGGCGCCGAGGTCCTGTTTCGCGGCCTGAAAGTTGGCGAGGTCCAGACCCTGTCGGCGCTCACGGTGACCAAGGCGGATGGCGCGCCGGATATTCAACTGGTGGCGTCTTATTCGATCCAGCCAACCCGGTTGGGTCTGAAGGACGTAACCACCCCCGAAGAGACAATGGACCTCTTGGCGGCAATGGTGGAAAAATCCGGACTTCGCGCGCGGTTAGCGCCGAATTCGATCTTGTCTGGCGGGCTTCATATTGAACTGTTTGAAGACCCCACAGCCAATGCTGCGACCCTGATCCGGGACCGGCAGCCCTATGCGCAGATGCCAACGCTTCCGACACCGCCGTCAACGCTGGAAACGGGCGCGCAGGACCTGTTGACACGTGTGTCGTCGCTGCCGGTGGAGGAGGTGCTGGATCGCGCCATTCAGTTGATGTCAGCCGTCAACATAATCTTGGCGGACCCGGACACAAAACAGATGCCGGCCTCGGTGAATGCCTTGGTCAAACATGTTGACGAAGTGGCGCAGTCCGACGCGGTGCGGCAACTGCCCGCTGACATTCAGGGGGTGGTTCTGGATATCAAAACGCTCCTCGATACGATCGAGACTGCCAATACAGTCAACCAGCTGGTGTCCTCTGTTGCACAGTTTCAAAGTGTGATGGCGAATGTGTCCTCCGCCAGCGACGGCCTGCCGCAGCTGATGGCCGATATTGACCATTTTGTCCAAAGGGCAAATCAGATGCCGATTGAACAGGCGGTCAGTTCCGCCAATGACCTGCTTGTGGCGGCGACGGCACTGGTGGGCAATCCTGATATGGGCAGGGTTCCTGCGGCCCTGTCGGGCGCTTTGGATGAGATCAATGCAACCCTGGATGACCTGCGCAAAGGCGGGGTGACTGAAACCCTGAGTGCAACCCTTCAGTCCGCGTCAACGGCGGCGGATTCCGTGGCCGTTGCGGCGGCAGATCTGCCGGACCTGACCAAGCGGCTGGACGCGCTTGCCACCTCTGCTGATGCGGCGGTTGGCGCTTATGGTGCAGGATCGCCGGTGAACCGCGATATTCGCAAGGTAATTGCGGATCTGCGTGACACGGTCCGGTCCATTGATGTTTTGGTCCGAGAAATCAGTCGAAAACCAAATTCGCTTTTGTTGGGGCGTTAAAATGATCCAGAAAACTTTGACGGCTGTTCTGGCCACAGCGCTTCTGACCACTGTGGCGGCCTGCAGTAGCAACGACGAACGCTACCTTTTGCCCGAGGTCACGGATGTGGCGCAGGTGCGGTCGCCTGTACGAAGCGTCGAGGTACAGGAGATTGATCTGCCGGACTATGTTGCCGACAGCTCTATCTTTCTGCCGGACGAGAACGGTATCCTGCGGCTGCAAAAGAACCAGTCCTGGGCGGACGAACCTGCCCGTGCGATGACTGAGCAACTGTCAGCCGGGCTGGATCTTGCCCTGAAGGCCGATGTTGCATCAGAGCCCTGGCCCTTTGTGGACCGGCCCCAAGCACAGGTAGAAGTCCGTCTTCAGGGCCTGACCGTTCTGCCCAGTCAAACCCTGCGCATGACGGGCCAGTTTTTTGTGAAATCGGATGACTTCATTGGGCTGCAAACAAGCAAGCGTTTTGCAATTGAGGTGCCAATTGACGGCGAGGGTATTCCGGCCCTCGCTGCGGCCCGACGGGATGCCATGCACAAGCTGGTGGCGCGGATCGCCACAGCCCTGGCTCGCTGATCACGCTGCCTCCCACGCCAACTCAGAGGGGGCGTGCATGCGCGCTAGGGCGGGATATCTTCGGTGTTCAGGGTCGCCAGCAGGGCCTTCATGCCCGGGGCGCTCTGGATCACCTTGTCGAGGGTGAGTTGATCCAGAGAGCTGTAAAACGCTTCCTGAGCAGCCCCCAGCGCCGATGAAAGACCGCAGGCAGGCATGAGGCGACAGCTGCCCATGCCGTCGACGCCAAGGCATTCCACAACCGGTTTGTCCGCTTCAAGTTTGCGCAGCAAGTGGCCGAGATTGATCTCTGCCGGCGCCTGCGCCAGCCGCAGACCACCACCGCGCCCACGCAGCGATTCCGCATACCCTTCGGTCACAAGCCATGTCGTGACTTTGGCCATATGGTTGTATTTGGCGTCGTGAATGCTGGCGATCTGACGTGTGGACAGCAGCTGATCTGGCGACGCCGCAAGATGAACCACAACCCGCAGGGCGTAATCTGAGAACTTAGAAAGCTGCATCTTTGTCAGGTAGCAGCCTGTAATCCGCATCTCAAGTGCGGGTTCAAAGAATTTCCGCCCGTGCAGGCGCTTTTGGCAGGGATCCTGCGGCCCAGAGCAGCAGGCAAATCTTCAAGATCTCGGCGGCAATGAACAACAGATGCAGATTGCTGGGGCCAGGTGTTTGTCCGGCAATCAAGGTGTCGCTGCGGAGCTGAAGCAAGGGGTGCAAGCCCAACTGCTGCAGCGCCAAAACAGCCAATATGGCCAGCAGAAGATAATCAGGGCGGCGCTTTTGGCGGAAAAACCCGCCCAGCAGGGCCGCAGCGAGCAGCATTTCGGCTATGCCCAGCCATGCAAACTGCGCGCGGCCGATCATCAGATGCTCTGCTGTGGACAGCGCAGTGACCTGAAATTTGGCCGAAGCTGCAATCAGGTTCCCTCCTATGGCAAGCCCCGCCCACAGCGACAGCAGGATGGGAATGGTAAGTTTTTCACGTTTCATTTCAGCACCTTCTTGTCGGCCGCAGGGGTACTGGTTTAAATCAGTATTGTAAATACGAATTAAAGCCAGTACGAAGATCCCGACCGGAAAGGAGATCGAAATGGATGCTCTGACGTTTGACACAGCCCTGACCGCAGTTAGGGCGCTGGGTGGTTTGGGAAAAAGGCCTGTGGCAGGCGTGCCGAAAACAGGGTTCCCGCGCCAAGGGGCGACCCCGGCGGAGGGATCGTAACCATGGCTGCAGCGCGTTTTCCAATAACCGAACTTCAAATCGATCAACTGGTGCGGGCATTCTATACCCGTGTTCGCAAAGATGTCGTTCTGGGGCCTGTGTTCCGGCGCGCAGTCGGCACCTCGGACGCGGCCTGGCGCGAACATGAGGCACGCATTGCGTCCTTCTGGCGCAATGCACTGGGGCTGGATCGCAGTTTTTCCGGCAATCCGATGATGACCCACCTAAACAACAGCGATGTGGTGCCAGAGCAGTTTCCTGTCTGGCTGTCATTGTTTCGTGAAACTGCTGATGACATACTGCCCCCACAAGCAGCCCAGGGCATCTCGGAACTGGCGGAACGTATCGGCAAAAGCCTGGCCATGGGTCTCATGCAGTTCCGCGCTCCTGAAGACCCGCCGCCGCTCCTTTGAGGTGCGGCGCAGATTGTCCCAATGGGTGATGCTATGGATGCAACAGCAGATCTTCGAAAACCTGCACGCGTGCTGCGCGGCGATGCGGTGCCAACCATTGGCCAGTGGCTGCAGCGCGGTTGGGGTGATTTAAAATCCAACCTTGGTGTGTCGCTTGCCTATGGCGGGTTTCTGGCCGTGATCGGGTGGGCCGTTCTTTATGTGCTGACCGCAACCGGGCAGGGGTGGATGATCCTGCCAGCCCTTGCGGGGGCTATGTTGTTGGGGCCGGTTGCAACGGTTGGCCTGTACCGCATTTCCCGACGCAGAATGGGGCTGGGCGGGGGCGGCGTGGCGGCACCGGGGCAGATTTTTCTGGTGTCTGTTGTGCTGATGGTTCTGGCCCTGACCTGGATCCGGGCGGCGACGCTCCTTTTTGCGGTTTTCTTTGGCCTGCGCCCTTTTGCAGGCTTTGCTGAGACCTTGCAGACCTTGTTTGCCACGCCGGAAGGCATCGCCCTCTTTGTGGTTGGATCATGTGTGGGGGGGCTGTTTGCCGCATTGGGCTTTGCGATCGCAGCGTTTTCGCTGCCTATGCTGGTGCACCGCGACATTGATGGGTTTTCAGCCATGGGGCTGAGTTTCAGCGCCACGACCCGAAATTTCCGGCTTGCCCTTTTGTGGGGGGCAACTGTGACGGTGATGATTGGTCTGTCTGTCCTGTCTGGTTTGATCCTGCTGATCCCACTTTTCCCGCTTCTTGGCTATGCCACATGGCACGCCTATGCCGATCTGTTCGAAGGATAACCCTTATGCGTCCAGCCGTCCCAAGCACGCTGCAGAAATACTCTGAATCCCCGCTGTTCGACCAGGATACGGTCCCAGACGCGCTGTTGCGCGACCACAATACCAAAGCGGGCGTCTGGGGGCTGATTGTGGTCAGCGAAGGCGCGCTGACCTATCTGCGCGACGCGCATCCGGCACAGATTGTGACCGCAGACGCACCGGCGGTGATCTACCCGGAAGAACCGCACAGCGTTCACCCCAAAGGCAAGGTGAGGTTCAAAGTGGAATTTTACCGGCTTCCAAAAGAAGGAGAGGCAGAATGACCCGCGAGGTTGAATACACGAGCCTGATCCTCAGCACGGGTGCATTATTTGTCTTGGGGGCGGCGATTTTGGGCTGGGGCAGCGGCGCCTATGCGCTGCATGGCTGGTTGATTGCGCTTGTCACGGGCTGGGGCCTGTTCTGGCTGATCAATCGGGCAACCGATCCTGAACCGGAAATCCCGTTGGAGTACAAAGACGACGTGATCAAATGGGGTGTTCTGGCCTGTTTCTTTTGGGGCGTGGTTGGTTTCACCGTCGGAGACATCCTGGCCTGGCAATTGGCGATCCCCAGCCTGAATGGCGATATGTTCTGGTCGAATTTTGGCCGGATCCGTCCCATTCACACGACTGCGGTCATTTTTGGCTTTGGCGGCAATGCGCTGATTGCGACCTCGTTCTACGTGGTGCAGCGCACGTCGCGGGCGCGACTGGCGTCTGAGACACTGCCCTGGCTGGTGTTGGGCGGCTACAATCTGTTCGTCGTGCTGGCGGTGACCGGCTATCCGTTCGGGATCACCCAGTCCAAAGAATATGCCGAGCCCGAATGGTATGCGGATCTTGTGCTGTTGGTCACTTGGGTTGGCTACCTGTTCCTTTATTTGAAAACCCTCGCCCGGCGGGCAGAGCCGCATATCTATGTCGCGAACTGGTATTACCTCGCCTTTATCGTGGTGATTGCGATGCTGCACGTGGTGAACAACCTTGCCGTGCCGGTGTCGATCACGGGGCCCAAGTCCTATCCGCTGTTCGCAGGCGTGCAGGATGCGATGACGCAGTGGTGGTATGGGCACAATGCGGTTGGTTTTCTGCTGACCGCAGGGTTCCTCGGCATGATGTATTACTTCCTGCCCAAGGCAGCCGGGCGGCCGATCTACAGCTACCGCATGTCCATCCTTGGGTTCTGGGGTATCACCTTTCTCTACCTCTGGGCGGGCTCGCACCATCTGCACTATACCGCATTGCCGGATTGGGTGCAGTATCTGGGCATGACCATGTCGATCATCCTGCTGGTGCCCAGCTGGGGGTCCGTGTTCAACGGGTTGCTGACCCTGAATGGGGCATGGGACAAGGTGCGCACCGACCCGGCGATCCGCTTTATGATGGTGGCGATCCTGTTTTATGGGCTGTCGACCTTTGAAGGGTCTTTCATGGCGATCCGGCCCGTGAACACGCTCAGCCATTATACCGACTGGACGGTGGGGCATGTGCATGCCGGTGCCTTGGGGTGGGTGGCCTTCATCACCTTTGGGGCGATGTACAAAATGGTGCCCTGGGTCTGGAAACGCGAGGGCGTCTATTCCCTGCGACTGGAGGCGCTGCATTTCTGGCTCGCCCTTGGCGGGACGCTGATCTACGTCGGCGCGATGTGGAACTCGGGCATCACCCAGTCGCTGATGTGGCAGACCTACGAGCCTTCCGGCGCCTTCACCTATGCCTTTATGGATACGGTGGATGCAATGATCCCCTACTACTGGATGCGTGCGATCGGCGGGTTGCTTTACCTGCTGGGGGCGCTGATCGGATCCTACAATATCTATATGACCGTGCGCGGCGCGCCGCGGCCTGAAACAGGGGGCGAGGCACGCCCTCTCCCAGCGGAGTAAGCGCAGATGGATCACGCAAAACTCGAACGCAATGGGATCGTTTTTGCAATGGCGATCCTCGGCGTGGCCTCGATTGGTGGTATTGTCGAAATCGCGCCATTGTTCACCATTGAAAACACCGTAGAAAAGGTCGACGGCATGCGGCCCTATACGCCGCTGGAACTGGCTGGGCGCGATATCTATGTGCGCGAGGGCTGCTATGCCTGCCACAGCCAGATGATCCGCACGCTGCGGTCGGATGTGGACCGCTATGGCCATTACAGCCTTGCCGCCGAAAGCATGTATGACCACCCCCATCAATGGGGATCCAAACGTACCGGCCCGGATCTGGCTCGGATTGGCAATAAATATTCGGACGACTGGCATGTGGCCCATCTGAAGGCCCCGCGCGATGTGGTCGAAGGCTCGGTCATGCCGGGCTATCCGTTCCTGTCTGAGACCCGCCTCGCAACACAACATTTGCCGGCCGCCCTGGCCGCACTCGCGCGCGCTGGCGTGCCCTATTCACAGACGCAGATCGAACAGGCCGAAAACGATGCCATCTGGCAGGCCGATATCGATGCGGATTTCGAGGACGACCTGATTGCACGCTACGGCGAAAACGTGCAGATCCGCGATTTTGATGGCAACCCGGACAAACTGACCGAGATGGATGCGCTGGTGGCCTATCTGCAGATGCTGGGTACGCTAGTTGATTTTTCGACCCTTAACCCAGAGGAGGCCGCGCGATGAACCCGGAAATCCATGATTTTGTCCTCTATGTCTCTAAAACCTGGGGCGCAGCCTACCTGCTGGTTGTTTTCATCCTTGCCGCTGTCTGGACGTATTGGCCGTCGCGCAAAGGGATCTATGACGCGGCCCGCCAAAGCCCGCTTGGCGCGGAGGAAATCCAGCGATGAAACCGGAAATTGATCCCGTCAGCGGCCGCGAAACCACGGGGCACGAATGGAATGGCATCAAAGAGCTGAACTCCCCGATGCCTAAGGCCTTTAACATCTGGCTATGGGCGTCAATTGCAGTGTCGGTTCTTATGTGGGTGCTCTACCCCTCGTTTCCGACAGTCCATAGCTTTCTGGGCGGATCTTTGGGCTATTCCTCGCGCTCCGCAGTGAATGAGGCTGTGGCCGACGGTTTGCGCACCCGCGCCGAAGCCTTTTCCGTGTTTGAACATGAAGACATTGCAGAATTGGCTGCAGATCAGACACTGCGCCCTCAGTTCGAAGATCAGATCGGCGTTCTGTTCCGCGACAATTGCGCCGCCTGTCACGGGCGCGATGCAGCGGGGCAAAAGGGGTTTCCCAATTTGTCTGACAATCATTGGCTCTGGTCTGGCACGCCCGCAGACATCGAATACACGCTGCAAGTGGGGATCAATTCCAGCAATGAGGACACCCGCTATGCCGAGATGCCCGCTTTTGGTCGGGAAGAGATGCTGGAAAAGACCGAGATCAGCGACGTGATCGATTTTGTCCTGAGCCTGACGGAGGCTGCCCACGACACGGGGGCGGCACAACGCGGGCAGGTGGTCTTTGCAGACAACTGCGCGTCCTGCCATGGAGAGGACGCGGCCGGCGGGCTTGAGAACGGCGCGCCAAACCTGACCGATGACACATGGATCTATGGCGGCACCCGATCAGATCTGGAGAAAACGCTGAAACAGGGCCGCGCGGGGGTGATGCCAGCTTGGGCCGGGCGTTTGTCGGATGCGGAAATTCGGCAGCTGACACTTTACGTATTGTGGCAGGGACAACCCGATGGCGACAGCTGAACGTGAACGCAAAAGCCAGCGTCTGTTCTGGGCGCTGATCAGCGCGCTGATCCTTGGCTATGCGGTGATCAAGGCCCGCCATATTGCCGTCGCGCTCGAGGCCTATGACAGCCAGCCGTTGACAGGCGACACCACAGGGGCCGCCAAATGAACGCGTTGTTTTACTTGATCCCTGTGTCCCTGGTATTGGGGATCATCGCCTTGGTCGCGTTTTACTGGACCTTGAAAACCGCGCAATATGACGACCCGGAAGGGGATCGTTTCAGGGTTCTTGGCGAAGACGACAAGCCCCTTCTGCGGCACACAGACACGTCACGATAACACTCTAACCGGTTCCAATTTGCATCGCAATTGCAACCCAGATCGGCAGGGACACACAGCCCAGCAAAGTGGATTGCGCAATCATGCTTGCGACCTGGGCACGGTCCGCCCCGAAGGCAGAGGCAAGAACATGGGCCGCCGACGCGGTGGGGACTGCTGCAAAGATGATCAATACGGCAGCGGGGGCGGATGGCATGTTCAAGGCATGGGCAATTCCCACGGCAGAGATCGGCATCAGCAAGAGCTTTACCGCATTCAGCCCCGTCTGGAACCACGTCAGGCGCGCCAGCGCATGGAAATCCAGCGAGGCACCAATGGACAAAAGCGCCAGGGGAACCGCCGCATAGCCAAGCTTTGAGATCGCCAAAGTCAGCGCGTCGGGAAGCTCTGTGCCGGTTACCGCGCAGGTGATCCCAAACAGGCTGGCCAAAAGAAAAGGGTTGGTTGCCACGGATCGGATCGTGGCTGTTGCAGACATATTTGTGCCTCGCGACAGCGCGCCGACCGCAAGCACATTGGCAAGCGGCACAGCGCAGCCGATAGCAACGGACATCAGGGCCGCCGTCTCATCCGGCAGTGCCTGCACCGCGACAACGGCTATTGCCGCATTGAACCGCCATGCTGTCTGCCACTGCCCGGCGAAATCCAAAAACCGACCGGGTCCCAAGGGGCGCAGAGCGAATGCAAAACAAAACCCCAAGAGGACGACGCACCACACGCCGACCCCCATAATCGCCAGATCCGACAGAGACGTTGCGCGACTGGAAGCCGCATGAAAAATCAGTGCAGGGAACAGCACCTGAAAATTCAACTTGTCCAGCGGACCCCAAGCCGTGGCCGGGACGATCCGCCGAAGGGAAGCGCCAAGGGCGATTAGCAAACCGTCAGGCAACAAGGCGACCAAAACCGGGCTCATCTCCAGGCCTCCACTGCCGCGACCAGGGTTTCGCCAGCGCGGTGCAGATCAGCAGGAGGCAGGGCCGCAAAACACAGGCGCAACCGATTGGAGGGGCGGGATTTATCAATGGAAAACGCATCCCCAGGGGCCACCAACAGCTCATGGCTTCGCAGATGCTCGGCCAATCCCGCGACAGATATTCCGGACGGCAGCTCTGGCATAACAAACATGCCGCCGTGAACCTTCAGGCGGCTGAACCCCGCAGCCCGGAGGGGGGCTGTCAACGTTGCATGTGCCGATGCGTATTGGGGGCGCAGATGGTTCAGGTGTCGCTCCAGCGCCCCTGATTGCAAATAGTGACAGGCCACGCGTTGTGCCAGTGCGTTGGGCTGCAGGTCCATTGCTTGGCGCGCGGCGGTCATTGCCGCAATGAGGTCGGGATTGCCCTGGATCCAGCCGATCCGAAGCCCCGGAGCCACAATTTTCGACAGGCTGCCAAGGCTCAGAACCTCTGTGGTCAAACCCAGTGACGCTGCGCGTTCGATCAAACGTTCCGGCGGTTTGGCGTCGAACCAGAGCTCTCGATACGGGTCATCTTCGATGACGGCGACCTTGGACTGCGCACAGAGTTCCAAAAGCGCGTCCCGGTCTTCGGACCTCCAGGTTTCACCGGTGGGGTTGCTGAAGGTCGGCAGCACATAGACCGCGCAAATATCATCGTGACCCTGCATCAAACGCGCCAGATCCTGCAACGCGGTCGCTGGGCTTTCGCCGCAATAGGTGCGGACCTTCACCCCAAGAAGCACAGCAACCGACAGAACCGCGGGATAGACCGGATCCGGCACCAAGATGGTCTGCCCCGGCGCACCAAGGCACTGACACGCGAGGAAAATACCCTGTTGCGCGCCAGAGGTGACAAGCGTTGAAGCACCGCCCACAGGTGCCTGCCAGGGGGGCAAGGCGTCAATGAGTTCCGCATCGCCTGCGCTGGCGCCATACCGCCAAGACCTTTGTTCCTTTGCCGCCAATGCCGTCGCGACCTCAAGGCCCCTGTGGTCACAGTAGACGGGGTTTGGATGCCCGCTTGCCAGATTGGTCATGCCGGGTTTGGCCTGTTCAAAGATGCGGCGCAGCGGGTTTGTGGGCAGGTTGGCAACCTGTGTGTTTCGAAGAAAAGTCATGAGCGGCCTCTTGATGTTCGGGGCGTTCTCACGGAATGGTGAGGAATGGTAAAATTCCATAAGGTTATGATTGATGCCAGATTTGAACAATCTGCCCGCGTTGCTTTGGCGTCTTTTGCCCGAGGTCAGAGCAACCGGAAATTTGACCCAAGTTGCCGCGCGGATTGGCGTGTCGCAGCCCGCGATCAGTAAAACGCTGGCCAAATGTGAAACTCAGCTGGGCGTCGATCTGGTCCGCCGTGACCAGCGGCCAGTAAAACTGACCCAGGAAGGCGAGGTGCTGGCCGATTACGCGCAACAGCGGCTGGGGATGGAAGCCTTGCTGGAACGGCGCTTAAAGGTCATTCGCCAGCAGGGGGCCGGTCTGGTGCGCATCGCGTCTTTCGGGGCCTCGTCTTCGACACGTATCCTGCCACCCGTTCTGAAACACCTGCGCGCGCGGTTTCCGCAGGTGGACATTGAGTTGGTGGAACTGACAGACCAAGAAGCCAGACGCGCGCTGAAGGACGGGCTGGTCGATTTCGCAACCCTTGCCGGATCCGGGGACCTTGATTTTGACTATGTGCCCCTGGCCGAGGACCGCTTGGTCTGTCTGCTGCCAGAGGGCCACCGGCTGGCCGGGAAAGGCCCGGTTTCGCCACAGGATCTGATGGCGGAAGACTTCATCATGACCAAGGGCGGTAGTGAACCTTTGGTCCGGGATTGGTTTCGACAGTCAGGCGGAGAACCCAATGTGCGCCACACTGCGCTTCAGCTGACTTCGATCCTCGCTTTGGTGCGAGCCGGCTTTGGGGTCTCAGTGATT
The DNA here is from genome assembly GCF_001458415.1 of Tritonibacter multivorans. Taxonomy (GTDB): domain Bacteria; phylum Pseudomonadota; class Alphaproteobacteria; order Rhodobacterales; family Rhodobacteraceae; genus Epibacterium; species Epibacterium multivorans. The sequence continues at coordinate 69,893 of NZ_CYSD01000031.1, forward strand.
GCGGAAATGGCGGTGCCCGAAAGTCACCCCGAGGTCCAGGTTGCCCAGTTGGCTCCGCTCAAACAACGCGAGATCTTTTTGTGCCGCCGTGACGGCAGCTTTGCGTCCCATGCGGCGGCAAGCGTCTGGGACGCCCTGTCGCACATCCACTAGGTAGAACTACGGACAGGGGTTGGATTTCCGTTGACACAAACGCCCTGCCCAAAGGACGCTCTGGAGACAAGCGGGTCGATCCACAGCCCGCAGCCACACGGAGGCGGGCCGCATGTCTGAACTGGATATCACGAGTCAGCTTGACGATGTCCCTGGCTTCATTGCGGATATTCTTGGTTCAGTGAAGACCATTGCCATGGTTGGCGCTAGCGCGGACAGCCGCAAACCCAGCTATCAGGTCCTGCGGGTTCTGCTGGATGCAGGCTATGATGTGATCCCAGTCAATCCGCGCCCCGGCCTGACCGAGATCTGCGGCCAAAAGGTCTATGCAACGCTGTTATCTATCGACCGCCCGGTCGATATGGTCGACGTGTTTCGCCCGTCCGCTGACCTGTATGGCGTGGCTGAGGAGGCCATTGCCATCGGTGCAAAGGTTCTGTGGGCCCAAATTGGGGTGACAGATGAACGCGCCGCCAAACACGCCCGGGCCGCAGGGCTGAAGGTTGTTATGGACCGCTGTCCGAAAATTGAACTGAGGCTGCTGCAAGAGGGCAGTTCGCCGACATAGGAGGTCGGCACACGCGAGGGAAACGGCCAGGGGAGGAGTTGCCGTGAAAGACCAAGAAAACGCACCCGTTCTATTGGACATCGACGACGGGGTTGCGACCGTCACGCTCAATCGGCCGCAATCGATCAATGCCCTGTCCGAGGACATGCTTGCTGCGCTGCAATCCGTTTGGGATCAACTGGCAGAGGACAGAGCCGTGAAGGCCGTGGTTCTGCGCAGTGCAGGGGATCATTTCTGTGCGGGGCATAATCTCAAGGAGATGACGGCGCGGCGGACAGACGCGGACGGTGGGCAAGCCTATTTCAACGCGCTTTTTGCAACCTGTTCCAAGATGATGATGTCGATTGTGAATTTACCGCAACCCGTCATCGCGGAGGTAAAGGGGATTGCAACAGCGGCTGGCTGCCAGCTGGTTGCGACCTGTGATCTGGCGGTGGCGTCCGACGATGCGCGGTTTGCCACATCCGGGGTGAACATCGGCCTGTTCTGTTCCACACCCATGGTGGCGCTTAGTCGGAACCTGTCGCGCAAACACGCAATGGAGCTGCTGCTGACGGGCGACTTCCTGCCCGCGAACCGCGCGGCGGAAATGGGGTTGGTCAATCGCGTTGTAGCGGGCACCGAGCTCCAATCCACAGCGCAGAACCTGGCCCGTGCCATCGCAAAAAAGTCTGCGGCAGCCGTCAAAATCGGCAAACGTGCGTTCTACGAGCAAGCGGAAATGGGGCTTGTTGATGCTTACGCATTTGCCGGGCGCACCATGGCAGAAAACATGATGACCCGCGATGCGGAGGCAGGCATTGGCGCTTTTGTCACCAAACAGCCGTTGCCGGAATGGGAAGGGGAGTAGGACCGCATGTCGATTTATGATGGGCCAGAGCTCGCCCGAAACGCAGCCAACCATGTCGCATTGTCACCGGTGTCGATCTTAACACGCACAGCCCGCGTTTACCCTGAACGCCCCGCTGTGATCTATGGCGACCTGCGGCGCACCTGGGCAGAGGTCGCGACCCGCTGCAGCCAGCTTGCCTCTGCTTTGTCACGGCGTGGCATTGGGCGCGGGGACACGGTTGCGCTGCTCGCCCCCAATGTGCCCGAAGCCCTGGAATGCGCGCTGGCGGTGCCGATGACGGGTGCGGTGATCAATGCCAACAACACCCGGCTTGATGCAAATACGATCGCCTACATTCTGGACCATGGCGAAGCCAAAGTTCTGCTGGTCGACACGGAATTTTCAGCCCTTGCCCAGGCCGCAGTGGCAGAGCTTGCATCCCCGCCACTGATTATTGACATCTGCGACCCTGCGGCACCGGGAGACCGCATTGGAGAAATGGACTATGAGGCCTTCTTGGCAACCGGTGACCCGGCGTTTGTGCCACGCCCGCCATCGGACGAATGGGATGCTTTGGCGCTGAACTACACCTCTGGCACCACGGGGCGGCCCAAGGGCGTGGTCTATTCCCATCGCGGCGCCTACCTCAATGCGGTCAACAATACGATCACATGGGCGATGCCGCATTTTCCGGTCTACCTGTGGACCGTGCCAATGTTTCATTGCAACGGCTGGTGTTTCCCTTGGACCATTACATTGCTGGCAGGCACGCATGTGTTTATGCGCGCGCCCCGTGCGGGCCCTGTTTTTGATGCTATTGCCGATCATGGCGTGACTCATCTGGGCGGTGCGCCGATCATTATGTCGCTGATTGCCGATGCGCCGCCAGAGGTCATCCGCAGCTTTGACCACACGGTCGAGATGATGACAGCGGCCTCGCCCCCGCCAGCATCCGTTATTGCAGCTATTGAGGCCCTCGGCTTCAATATCACCCATGTTTACGGCCTGACCGAAGTCTATGGCCCGGCTGTGGTCTGCGCGTGGAAACCGGAATGGGACGCGCTGCCCGCCGCTGACAAAGCCCGCAAGAAAGCCCGTCAAGGGGTGGGCTGCGCCCTGGAAGAAGAGGTCTGCGTCGTTGATGCTGAAACAGCTGCGCCGGTGCCATGGGATGGTCAAACCCAGGGCGAGATCGTCTTTCGCGGCAATATCTGCATGAAAGGCTATCTCAAAGCGCCAGCGCCCACGGCAGAGGCCTTCAAAGATGGGTGGTTCTGGTCGGGCGACATCGCGGTGCAGCATCCGGATGGCTATGTGGAGATCCGCGACCGGGCCAAGGACATTATCATTTCGGGCGGGGAAAACATTTCGTCTATCGAGGTGGAAAATGCGATCAACAATCATCCAGCCGTGGCCTTTGTCGCCGTTGTGGCGCGCCCGGACGACAAATGGGGCGAGGTGCCCTGCGCCTTTGTCGAAACGAAACCGGGCCATTCGATCACGAACGACGAACTCATGTCCCATGCGCGCAAAGGTCTGGCCGGGTTCCAACGCCCCAAGATGGTTGTGCAGGGTGTTCTGCCAAAAAACGCAACCGGCAAAATCCTGAAACACCAGTTACGCGACATTGCAAAAGCCGACGCTCCGACGTTGGAACAAGAAGGAGAGTGATGTGCAGATCTGCCATCTCAGACAGGGCGCAACGATCATTCCGGCCATCCGCGACGGAGATAACCACCGGGATGCGCGCGCCCTGACCCCGGCTTTTGATGCCGCATTTTTTGCTGCCGGTGGTCTCGCGCAGCTGCGGGCCGCGGATGTGTCGTCCCTGCCTGCGGTTGACAGGTTCGACAGCTTTGGGCCTTGCGTCTTGCGCCCTTCGAAAATTGTCTGTGTCGGGTTGAACTACCACGATCATGCAAAAGAAGCCGGGATGGAGCCCCCCGCTGAACCGGTGATTTTCTTCAAGTCGCCATCAGCGCTGTCGGGGCCCAACGACCCGATCCTGCTGCCGCCGGGCTGTGACATGCTGGATTGGGAGGTCGAGCTGGCCTTTGTTATCGGGCACCGTGCCAAACGGGTGAGCCAAGCTGAGGCGCTGGCCCATGTGGCGGGGTTTGCGATTATGAACGACGTCTCGGACCGCAATGCACAGATGATGCGGGGCGGCCAATGGGCGAAGGGGAAAAGTTATGACAGCTTCGCGCCGCTGGGGCCCTATCTGGATCTGGATGTTGCGGATCCGCATGCGTTGTCTCTGACCCTCGCGGTGAACGGCCAGCAAATGCAAAATGGCTCAACCTCGGACCTGATCTTTGACCTGCCCACGGTGATTGAACATATATCTGAATTCATGACGCTGGAGCCCGGCGACATTATAACAACGGGCACCCCGGCCGGGGTTGGCTATGGTATGACCCCCAAACAGTTCCTGAAAGCCGGCGACAGAGTGGAAACCGCAATCACCGGACTGGGCACGCAGTCGCAGGAGGTGGTGCCTGACGACTGATCACGCAAGTTCAAAGGGCGGCTTCTGGCCTGAGATTTCATCGAACATACGCTCAATATCAGCGTTCAGCGGGCGGTCGTCCTTGTAGATCGGAACGGCGGCGCGAAGCATGCGATGAAGCTGTTGCAGGCGGCTGCCGCGTTGCAGATCTTCTGTGATCAGATCCTGTGCTTGCGCGCCACACAACAGTTCGATCGACAGGATTAGCCCGACGTTTCGCACAACGCGCAGGGCTTTTTCGGCGGCCGGCGTGGCGTGGGTCAGAATGTCCTCCTGCAGGCCCGATGTGATGCCGTTCCCCAAGGAGGCAGGGGTGCCCAACATACGGTTTTCATTGACCAAAGAGGTCGCGGTATACTGCGCAATCATAAAACCGGACCCGGTGCCTGCCTCGGTTGTCAGAAATGCTGGCAGATCGCTGACCAGCGGATTCACCAAACGGTCCACGCGGCGTTCCGAAATCGCGCCCAACTGTGCTGCGACGATGGAAATCCGGTCGGCTGCAAACGCCACTGCCGCGCCAACCGCATTGGCTTGGCTGAACACCTTTGGCTCTGACGGGGTGCCGCCGACGGTTGGGTTGTCAGACACGCCACAAAGTTCGGTGGCCAGCACATCGTGGATCTGTGAAAGTTCGTCACGGATGGCGCCATGGACCTGCGGGATGGCACGCAGACTGAGGGGGTCTTGCGTGCTGCGCTTAGCCTCGGGGGCGCGTGCAACGCCGTCGAGCCAGCCAAGGAGATTTTCGGTCGTTACCTGAACCCCGGCAGAGCGGCGCAGCATTACCGTACTGCCGGTGAAAGTCTCGCTCTGGCGGGCCAGAACACTGTAGCTCAGCGCCGAGGCCGCATCTGCCCAATTCGCAAGCTCACTGATCCGGGCATGTGCCAAGATCGCAAGACCGGTCGCGCAAGGGGTGCCGTTTACGAGGCTCAGCCCTTCTTTTGCCTGCAAAACACGCGGGGTGCGGCCGATCTTGGTGAGGGCTTCGTTGGCCGAGATGAGTTTGCCATCGAGCGTTGCCTGTCCGGCTCCGACCACCAGCAAACCGATGGAAGCGGTCTGGGTCAGGTATCCAACAGACCCGCGCGAGGGCACAACCGGCGTGATCCCCGCATTCAGCAGCAAAAGCAGCACTTCAACGCAATCCCAGGAAAGCCCGGATTTCCCGAGGGCATAATTGTTGATCTGCGTCGCCATTATGGCGCGCACGGCTTCAATCTCCAGCGGCTCTCCCATGCCGCAGGCATGGCTGAACAGAATGTTGTGAGACAGCGCAGACTGGTTTTCCGCGCTGATAACAATATCGCAGAGTGCCCCGACGCCGGTATTGATGCCATAGCCCCTTGCGCCGCTGTCGACAAAGGCCTCCACGATGTCGCGCGCCATTTTGATACGGGCAATCGCCTGATCGGACAGCGCCAGCTGCGCGCCCCTTGCAACAGCGAGGATTTGTTGCGGCGTCAAAGGATCATCAATGAGAACCGTCTGGGTCATGGCGTTCGGGTCCGGGATTGGCAGGCAAACCGGATCCTCCGGTGGCCTTGCGGGCAAAATTTTGAGACGAAGTGAAAGCGCGCCTTATTGGGTGCTTTTAATCCTTTTATGTATGCACATAAAAAAGTCAACGCAGGAGGTGGAGCAGCACGCGGAAAACAGGCTGCGCAGCCCAAACCGTGCCCTTGCACAGGACGCAGGACGCTGGACACAGTTAGATTTTCTGAAAGACGGCCGAAGCTGCGACGGGGCTGTGGTTAACCTTCAAAATCGGGCAGCTGTTCCAATGCGGATTTCAGGGCGTCGCCCCAACCTTCGGAAATCTGCTTGAAATAAGGATCATCTGCTTCCACGCGCTCTATCCGGCCAGAGGTCAGGCTGTCTTCGGTATAAAGCTGAAGATCCAGGGGCAGACCGACGCCAAGATTGGCCTTTATGGTGGAGTCAAAGCTGACCAGAAGCAGCTTTACAGCCTCGGCAAAAGACATATCCGCATCAAAGGCGCGGACGAGGATCGGGCGCCCGTATTTGGTTTCCCCAATCTGGAAGAAAGGCGTTTCGGCCCCGGCCTCGATGAAATTGCCCTCGGGGTAGATCAGAAACAGGCGGGATTGACCGCCTTCGATCTGACCCCCAAGGATCAAGGTTGCATGAAAGGCACTGTCGGCTTGTTGGCCGCCGCGGGCGTGCCCCTCGATCACTTCTTTCAACGCCGCCGAGACAATCCGCGCGACCTGAAACATGGTCGGGGCTTCAAGGATCGATGGCGCGCGGTCTTCGGGCGCTTTGGTGCGTTCTTCCAGCAGGCTCACCACCGCCTGCGTCGTTGCCAGATTGCCCGCCGTCAACAGCGTTATGGTCCGGTCCCCGGGCACATTCCACGAGAACATCTTTTTGAATTTGGAGATATTGTCGACACCCGCATTGGTACGCGTGTCCGACATGAACACCAAGCCTTGGCTCAAGCGCAGCCCCACAGCATAGGTCATGATGGTCTCCGTTATTGCTGGGCGACTTCCAGCTGAACCTTCAGAGCCTCGCCTGCCGCACCTATCCGGCTGCCTCTTACCGGAGCGGCCTCGCCATAGTCCAGCCCTGTGGCGACGCGGACGTACCGTCCGTCTGAGCAAATTCCATTGGAAACATCAAAACCAACCCAGCCCAGCCCTTCAACATGGGCTTCCGCCCAAGCATGGGTGGCATCCTGCTGTTCGCGATCATCCATCAAAAGATACCCCGAAACATAGCGCGCCGGAATATCAAGCGCGCGGGCACAAGCAATGAAAACATGGCTGTGATCCTGGCAGACCCCGCGCCCGGCCACGATCGCATCCTCGGCTGTCCAGTCGGGCTGGGAGACACCTGTTTCATATTCAATCTGGGTTTTGATCACCGAAGACAGGGCATGCAGCCGTTCCAACGTTGCCCCGGATGGCACATCGCGCAGCAGCTGCCGGACCCCTTTGCCGGGTTTCGTCCGCTCTGTTGGGCGCGCGAACAGAGCCAGCGGAACGGGCCCACGATGGGGGCCGACCACGCCGCTCTGATCCTCGACCTCTATGGCGCCTTCGGAAATCAGCTCTATGCTTTGGGTGTTCGGTTCAAAACTGATCAGTTCGACCGTATTGCGGTGAAAATCCTCAAACTGCAGTTCTTTCTGGCCGCCGACCACTGTTGTGCGCCACGACAAGACCTTTTGGTTCCCCTCTGACTTTGGTGTTTTGCGCAGTTGTTGCAGGCCATAGGGCACCGGCGCGTCAAAGTCGTATCGGGTTGTATGTTTGATCCTCAGCTGCATGGCCTACTCGTTGAAGCGATAGTCGATTTCGATCTGGGCACTGATCTTTCCCAGTTCAGTCAGAACGTCTTGAATGTATTCGTGCAAACCTTGCTCAAAGATCTCTGAAATCTCGCGCCCATCGAATTTTTGATAGAGCGCTGTGGCCAGAGCGGCGGATGGCATTTCGGTGCCATAGTCCTTGGCCAGATAGCCGAGGTTTTCCACCAGCTTGCGACTACAAAAGCTGAGGCTTCGCGGCATGCGTTCATCCAGAATGAGGAAATCCGCGATGTCTGACGCGCCGCTCTTCTGGCCACGGGTCATCCGGTACCCACCACCCGCCCCGATGGAGCGAAGAATGATTTCCCACTGCACATTGTCCAGCGATGAGCCAACCGAAAACGCGGTGGGCAGAAGAACGAAATACTTCACATCCAAGATCCGACCCACGTTGTCGGCGCGTTCAATGAAGGTGCCCAAACGCAGGAAATCATAGATGTCATTGCGCATCATACTGCCGAGGATTGCGCCGCGGACCAAAGTGGTGCGTTCGCGAACCAATTCCAGCACATTGGGCAGGTCGCGTTCGCCCACGCGTCGCTTCAGCTGGTCTTCAAGGCGCATCCACGCGCCGTTCACCGCACTCCAGACCTCATAGGTTAGCGCGGTGCGCACCAGCCGCGCATTGTCCCGCGCCTGTTTGATAACCGAGCGGATGGACGAGGGGTTTTCAGTATCCCGCAACAGCCAGTCGATGGCGTTGTCTTTGGTGACCTCGTCATATTTGCTTTGATACCCCTGCAGAACACCCGCAGTTTGCAGAACGGGGCCCCATTCCTCATCCGCGCCATTGGACCGCGTCAGGGCCATACGTTGGCCAGTTTCGAGCAGACGGGCCGTGTTTTCCGCGCGCTCAAGATAGCGCGCCATCCAGAACAGCCCTCCGGCAGTTTTTCCCAGCATCGCTTAGTCCTCCAGTACCCATGTGTCTTTGGTGCCGCCGCCCTGACTCGAGTTCACCACAAGGGATCCCTTCTTCAGCGCAACACGGGTCAGGCCGCCCGGGGTGATATTGATCCCTTCAGGCGAGACGAGGACAAAGGGGCGCAGGTCCACATGGCGTGGCGCCAGGCCCGAACGTGCAAAAATCGGAACCGTGGACAGAGACAGCGTTGGCTGTGCGATGTAGTTTCCGGGTTTTGCTTTCAGCTTGGCCCGGAAGGCTGCAAGCTCTCGCTTGCTGGCGGCGGGGCCAATAAGCATGCCATAGCCGCCCGATCCGTGAACCTCTTTGACGACCAGTTCATGCAAATTATCAAGCACATAGGCCAAAGCCTCGGGTTCAGAACAACGCCAGGTCGGCACGTTCTGCAAGATGGCCTTTTCGCCGGTGTAGAACTCTACAATATCAGGCATGAAGGAATAGATGGCTTTGTCGTCCGCAATCCCGGTGCCGGGCGCATTGGCAATGGTAATGCCACCCGCACGATAGACGTCCATAATGCCGGGCACACCCAGAGCGCTGTCGGGGTTGAAGTTCAGCGGGTCGAGGTATTCGTCATCCACGCGCCGGTACAGCACATCAATGGCCTTGTAGCCCTGGGTCGTGCGCATACAGACACGCCCGTCTCGCACCCGCAGATCATGGCCCTCGACCAGTTCCACGCCCATCTGATCCGCGAGGAAGGCGTGTTCATAATAGGCCGAATTATAAATCCCCGGGGTGAGCACCGCGACGGTTGGGTCGCCTGAAGTTGCGCTGGGGGCGCAGGCAGCCAGCGATCGACGCAGGTTGGTGGGGTAATCTGACACCCGCTGAACGCGGGTCTTGCTGAACAGTTCTGGGAACATCTTCAGCATGGTTTCGCGGTTTTCCAGCATGTAGCTGACGCCGGAGGGCGTGCGGGCATTGTCTTCAAGAACGTAAAATTCGTCCGGCCCGGTGCGCACCAAATCGATGCCGACAATATGCGTATAGACCCGGCCCGGCGGCGAAACCCCCAACATCTGAGGCAGAAAGGCTTCGTTGCCGATCACCATTTCGGCGGGCAGGCGACCCGCACGCACAATCTCCTGACGATGATAGATGTCGTGCAAAAACGCATTGATGGCCCGGACGCGCTGTTCAATGCCGCGCGACAGTTTTTGCCACTCACTGCTGGATATCACTCGGGGAATGATATCGAAGGGGATCAGCCGCTCTTCGGCGTCTGCTTGACCATAGACGTTGAATGTTATGCCCGTCAGGCGAAAGACTTCTTCAGCTTCGCGTTGTTTCGCCCGTAATCGGGCCACGTCTTCTTCGCCGATCCACTGTCCTATTTCGCTATAGGCGGTTCTGAAAGAACCGTCCGGATTATGCATTTCGTCAAAAAAGTCTGTCATGGGTCCAGACTGGCAAAAAACAATCGAGTTACAAGGCGTTGACAGTTTTAAGCTGTTCCAACAATATCGCGCGCTGCATGCAGGCAAGGGTGTTCTCTTTGGTAAAGGTACAAAGGCACCACGAAAATCAGCATCCTCTCTTCCTGCTGGGAAAAATGGTGACCATTTTTTGGGCAGGGGATGTGCCGAGCGGGTCCACAATCGCGAGACCAGGAGAGAATCAATCATCTCTTAACGCTGCCAGCCCGTTCGCACTTGGGCGCATCTGCATTCAATTTCCCGTTGCCCCCTTCATTTCTTGTCGCGCGTAAAATAATATCAAAGCGAAAGATGCCTCAACCGATTGAGGTAGAAGACCACTGGAGGCTGCACCAATGTCCAATTCCAAAATTCGGAACATGGAGGAATTTGCGGCTGTCAGTGGGATCTCGCGGCCGACGGTCTCAAAGTACTTCAATGACCCCGACAGTGTGCGCAAATCGACTCGCAGCAAGATCGAGGCGGCACTGGAGGAATATGATTACCGTCCGAACTTCTATGCCATCAACCAGAACCGCCGCCAGACCAAGACGATCGGCCTTGTCGTGCCGAACCTAGCGGATCCATTTTTTGCGGCGATCACCCGGATTATGGAGGGGCTGATAGTAGAGGCGGGGTTTAACCCGCTGCTGCTCAGCTCTCATGGTGGACCCGAACAAGAACTTGCCAACCTGGAGAGCCTGCGGGCGATTAAACCCGCGGGCGTATTGCTTGCGCCACTGGGACGGGTTTCTGCCATCGAACAGATTGCGGCTTTTGCGGAGCAGATCCCAACGGTTCTGTTTGACGCAAATCTGGAAGGTGTGGGAGCTGCTTTTTTCGGGTCCGACAACCAGCGTAGCATTGGCCAAATCGTTGAATATCTTTGCAGATCCGGAGAACCGCCGGTATTTTTCGAAATGAAACACCCGGTGAACGCAAATGCCTATCGTCGGCAAAGCGCCTATGTCGAAGCGATGGAGCGACTGTCTCATGACCCGATCATCCTGCAGGCCGATGGCGTGGGCTGGGACTTTGAAAAGATTGGCTATGACGAAGGGCGCAGGGTGATTGCCCAGCAATCGTTGCAAAGCAATACGGTGCTTTGCTCGAACGACCGACTGGCGATTGGCCTCTTGGCGGCGGCTTATGAAAGCGGGCTGCAAGTTGGCCTTGGCGACAAGAGCAGTCTGCGCGTCGCAGGTCACGACGACCATCCTTTTGCGCGCTACACATGCCCGAGCTTGACGACTATGTCTCAGGACTATGAGGCCATCTGCCGTCACAGCGTGCAGACGATTCTGGAGCTGATCGACCACGGAGAGCCGCTTTCTCAACGGCAGGAAACCCTTTTTTCGGCGCAGCTTGTCATGCGAAACTCGGCATAAACGCTCACATCTAATTAATAATTCGCAAAACTTTCCGCGCGGAAAGTTTTTATTGACGTCGCGATCATATTTCGCCTAGCCTAAGCGCATCATCGTTTAGGGAGGAAGATGATGTCTGGTAAGAGTGCACTGCTTGGCGCAACAGCGCTGGTATGCATGGCAGCGAGCGGCGCAATCGCCGACGGCCATGGGAAAGAACTGACCATCGCGATTGTGAACAATGGTCACATGATCAACATGCAAAAAGTTGCCGAAGCCTATACCGAGGCCACCGGCACAAAACTGAACTGGGTCGCCTTGGAGGAAGGCGTGCTGAGGGAACAGGTGACCTCGGACACTGCTACCGGAGGTGGTCAGTATGACGTCATCAATATCGGCATGCAGGAAGCGCCGATCTGGGGCGCTGCGGGCTGGATTGAGCCGCTCAACTTTTCTGACGCTTATGATGTCGAAGACATCCTGCCCGCGATGCGCGCCGGACTTAGCCATGAAGGCACGCTTTATGCTGCGCCGTTTTATGGCGAAAGCTCCATGGTGATGTATCGCAAGGACCTAGCCGATGCGGCGGGCGTAACAATTGGCGACAATGACAGCTGGGACAATGTCAAAGCTGCGGCCGCTGCCATGCATGACCCGGACAATGGTGTCTATGGTGCCTGCCTGCGTGGCAAGCCCGGTTGGGGGGACAACGCAGCCTTTATCACGACCGTTGCCAATTCCTTTGGTGCTGCCTGGTTCGACGCAGATATGAAACCGCAGCTCGACTCTCCAGAGTGGAACGCGGCGATCAACTTCTATGTGGATCTGCTGTCCAACTACGGACCGCCGGGATCCGAGGGCAATTCCTTCAACGAAATCCTTGCTCTGTATAACGAAGACAAATGCGGACTGTGGATTGATGCAACGATCGCGGCCTCGTTCCTAGAGAACCCGAATGTCGCTTATGCGCAATCGCCGAATGCCGGCAACCCGGTTGGGGCAAACTGGCTTTGGGCCTGGGCGTTTGCGGTCCCCGCAGGATCCCCCAACGCTGACGCGGCGCAGGACTTTATCGAATGGGCCACCTCTAAGGAATATGTGCAGGCGGTGGGCAACCACCCAGAGTTTGGCTGGGGCTCTGTACCCACCGGTCAGCGGGCCTCCACCTATGACCTGCCAGAGTTTCAGGCAGCTGCCAAATTCGCCGCCGCCGAGATGGCTGCGATCAATTCGGCAGCGCCTGAGCCAACGGATCTGAAACCCTATGTGGGCGTGCAGTTTGTTGCGATCCCGGAGTTCCCGCAGATCGGTGTGGTTTTTGGGCAGGAAATGGCTGCTGCACTGACCGGTGCCAAATCCGTCGAAGATGCCCTGGCGGACAGCCAGAAAGCAGCTGACGGCATCATGCGCGAAGCGGGCTACTACGAATAAGCCTCTGCTCTTTTGCTGAGAGCCACGCTTTTGGCTCTCAGCTTTGACCGATCCCCTTTTATCATTCACGCGCCAACCGGCGTTCCAATCAACCCGTGAAGGGACAGATAAGCTATGTCTGACCGAAGGCTTCCAAGATTACTGCAAACACCGGCGGTGGTGCTGCTGCTGATCTGGATGATTGTACCCCTCAGCATGACCTTGTTCTTCTCGTTCATCCGTTACGTGCTGAACAGTTTGCGCCGCCCCGAGTGGACAGAACCAAGCCTGAGCAATTGGCGGGGGTTTGGAAACTACAACTATGTCTTGAACAACAATGATTTTTTGCTGGCAGTTCAAAATAGCCTGCTCATTGTCTGTTCGATCGTTTTGCTCACGGTCATTCTGGGCGTGCTGATTGCCGTGCTGATCAACAAGGCCTTTCCGGGCCGCAGTATCGTCCGGGTTCTGCTGATCTCGCCGTTCTTCGTGATGCCGGCCGTGAACGCAGTCCTGTGGATCAATATGATCCTGGATCCGGTGCTGGGCTTGCAGGGGCTTGCGGTGGAGGGTCTGAATGGGACGCTTCAGAACCTACGCGCCGCGCCCGGTATCGGCTGGTTCTTCTCGCTCTGGCCAGAGCTTCAGCCGATCTCTTTCCGGGCAACGCAGACCTCGGCCTATGCGGTGATCATCATGGTCACATGGCAGTGGACCCCCTTTGCGGTGCTGATCTTCATGACCTCGCTGCAGTCCGAGGACCAGCAGCAGAAAGAAGCGGCTGTTCTTGATGGGGCAGGGGTCTGGTCACAGTTCAGATTTCTCACCTTGCCGCATCTGTCCCGCCCGATTGCCATTGTGGTGATGATCCAGGCGATCTTCCACCTGTCGCTCTATGCCGAGATCGAAATCGTCAGCCGCGGCAATGGCAACAAAAACCTGCCCTATCTGATCGGCGAATTCGCCAACAACAACATCGGCGCGGCCAGCGCCACCGGCATCTTTGCCGTCATCCTTGCCAATATTATTGCCATCTTCCTGCTGCGAATGATTGGCAAAACACTGATGGAGTGACCTATGGGGATTGTCTCAGAGACGTCGACCTTCACCAAAATCCTCCGACCTGTCCTGGCCTGGAGCGTGGGGATCCTGTTCTTCTTCCCGATCTTCTGGATGGTTCTGACCAGTTTCAAAACCGACGCAGATGCGGTGAAACCAGAGTTCCTGTTCTTCTTTACGCCGACGCTCGAGAACTATCTGAACATGACCGAAAACTACGACTATTGGCGCTTTGCGCAGAACTCGGTCATTACATCGGTCTTTGCCACTGCAGGCGCGTTGGCGGTTGCCATTCCCTGCGCCTATGCGATGGCTTTCAACCCCAGCCGCGCGACCAAGGATGTGCTGATGTGGATGCTGTCCACCAAGATGCTCCCGGCGGCGGCGGTGCTGTATCCGATGACTTTCCTCACCAAAAGCCTCGGGCTATTTGACACCCATTTTATGGTGATCATCGTCCTGATGCTGATCAATCTGCCGATCGTGGTCTGGATGCTGTTCACCTACTTCAAGGAAATCCCCCGCGAAATCATCGAGGCAGGCCAGATGGACGGGGTGACCACTTGGGGCGAGATCCGCGAAATCCTGATCCCGCTCGCGTGGGGCGGCATCGCATCAACCGCGCTCCTGTGCTTCATCTTCTGCTGGAACGAGGCCTATTGGACCGTCCGGCTGACCACCACCGATGCTGCAACACTGTCCAAACTGATCGAGGGCAACCGCGCCCCGGAAGGGCTGTTCTTTGGTCGGCTTTCGGCCGTCTCAGCCGCCGCCGTGGGGCCGATCGTGGTCCTGGGATGGTTTTGCCAGAAACAACTTGTCCAAGGCTTGACCTTTGGGGCCGTGAAATAGGGAACTAAAATGGCACGCATCGTTCTTGAAAAAGTGACCAAGACTTTTGGGACCGCGGAGGTTATCCCACCGCTGGATCTGACCATCGAAGATGGAGAGTTCACGGTCTTTGTCGGCCCTTCGGGCTGCGGCAAGTCCACGCTTCTGCGCCTGATTGCCGGCTTGGAAGAAACCACATCGGGGCGCGTCCTGATCGACGGCGGGGATGTGACAGAAGTGTCGCCCTCCAAACGGGGGCTGGCCATGGTGTTTCAGACCTATGCGCTTTATCCGCATATGACCGTGCGTAAAAACATCGCATTCCCCATGCGTATGGCCGGGCTCAGCCAGGCAGAGCAGGACCAGCGCGTCGAGGTCGCCGCAGAAAGCCTGAACCTGACGGACTACCTAGACCGGAAACCCGCGCAGCTGTCTGGTGGTCAGCGCCAGCGTGTTGCCATTGGCCGTGCGATTGTGCGTGACCCGTCCGCCTTCTTGTTTGACGAACCGCTTTCGAACCTGGATGCGGCACTGCGCGTGGGGATGCGGGTCGAGATCACCGAAATGCACGCCCGCATGAAGACCACAATGATCTACGTTACCCATGATCAGGTCGAGGCCATGACCATGGCGGACCGGATTGTGGTTCTGCGTGCCGGGGTTATTGAACAGGTGGGCACTCCGCTAGAACTCTATCGGACCCCGCGAAATACCTTTGTCGCTGGGTTCATCGGTTCACCGAAGATGAATCTTCTCGAAGGCTCCGAGGCACGCAAACACGGTGCACACACGCTTGGCATTCGCCCGGAACATATTGACGTCGTCGACAGCGGCGGGCTCTGGAGTGGAACTGTTGGGGTGGCAGAGCACCTTGGATCGGACACGTTTTTCCACGTGCATGACACCGGGCTGACCGAAAAGCTGATGGTGCGGGCCGTTGGGGACGTGGCCTTGCGCCATGGGGACAAAATCCATCTGAACCCGCGTACGCATGAATTGCACCGGTTCGACGCGGCGGGGCTTCGGATGCCATGAAGCGGCTTGCGGGGAAAAAAGCCCTTATTACAGGGGCCGCGCGTGGCATTGGGTTTGCCTTTGCCAAGGCCTATGCGGCGGAAGGGGCGGATGTGGCGATTGCCGATATCGACCTCGCCCGTGCACAGGCCGCTGCCGCCGACATCGGAGCGCTGGCTGTGCATATGGATGTGACCGATCAGGACAGCATCGATGCAGGCGTTGCCGCCACGGTCGATGGGTTGGGACAAATCGACATACTTATCAATAACGCGGCCGTGTTCACGGCAGCGCCCATTGCAGACATCACCCGGACAGATTTTACCCGTGTCTTTGACGTCAATGTCGCCGGCACCCTGTTTCCAATGCAAGCCGTTGCCCAACACATGATGGAACGTGGCATTCGGGGTAAAATCATCAATATGGCCTCCCAAGCCGGGCGTCGCGGCGAGCCTTTGGTTGCGGTCTACTGCGCCTCCAAGGCCGCCGTGATTAGCCTTACCCAAAGCGCGGGGCTGAACCTGATAGAACACGGTATCAATGTGAATGCCATTGCACCCGGTGTCGTCGATGGCGACCACTGGGATGGGGTGGATGCCTTCTTTGCCAAACTGGAGCACAAAGCACCGGGCCAGAAAAAAGCCGAAGTGAGCGCCAGCGTGCCTTATGGCCGCATGGGACGTGCTGAGGATCTGACGGGCATGGCAGTGTTCCTCGCGAGCGAAGAGGCCAACTATATCGTTGCACAAACCTACAATGTCGATGGCGGCCAATGGATGAGCTGATCCACATCAAACGTCGGGAGGACATCGCATGACGCACCCTTCACCTCTTTCGGCGCAGACCCTTGGCGATTTGCCGCAGCAGGTACAGCGCCCCACCTACGACCGGTCCTCTGTCACGCCCGGAATTGTCCACATTGGCGTCGGCAATTTCCACCGCGCTCATCAGGCTTGGTATCTCCATCGTTTGATGCAAAACGGTCTGGCCCTCGATTGGGGGATCATCGGCGCCGGCGTTTGTAACTTTGACGAAGAGCAGCGGGCGCGGTTGGCGCGACAGGACTACCTCTACAGCCTGGTAGAGCTTGCCCCCGCGGGCACTTCAGCCGAGGTGATCGGCACTTTGATCGGGTTCTGCCCGGTGGAGGCGGATAACAAAAGCCTGATCCGCCAAATGTCAGACCCTCAGATCCGGATCGTGTCGATGACCGTGACGGAAGGGGGGTATTTCCTCGATCCTGCCACGAAGCGGTTTGCCCCTGATGCGGTGGATATCCAACATGATGTGCAGGCCCCCGACCGGCCGCGCACCGCCTTCGGAGCCATTATCGCTGCGTTGCGGGCACGGCGAGACGCGGGGATTGCGCCGTTCACCTGCCTAAGTTGCGACAACCTGCCGGGCAATGGGGACATTATGAAGGATGTGGTGACAGGCTTCGCCCGGCTGATCGATCCTGATCTGGGCCACTGGATTGAACAGAACGTCAGCTTTCCAAATTCCATGGTCGATTGCATCGTCCCGGCAACCGGTCCACGTGAACGGGCGCTGGCCCACGACTGTGGCATCGATGACGCAGCTCCGGTCACGCATGAAAGTTTCCGGCAATGGGTCTTGGAAGACCGGTTTTGTGCCGGTCGCCCGCCTTGGGAACAGGCCGGAGCGGTTTTTTCAGACCGGGTGCATGACTACGAGGCGATGAAACTGCGGATCCTGAACGGCGGGCACCAGATCATTGCCGCACCGGCCGAGATTTTGGCGCTCGAGACAATCGCCGATGCAATGCGCCACCCTTTGATCCACGCGTTCTTCCGTAAGATCGCCCTAGACGAGCTTGTCCCTCATGTGGCCGGAGCGACGGACATGGCGCCGCGCGACTACGTTGATCTCATTGATAAGCGCTTCTCGAACCCGGCCATGTGCGACACGGTGCGGCGTGTCGCCTTTGACGGATCGTCGCGTCACACAGGTGCCGTGTTGCCGGTGATCCGAGAGGCGATTTCTACAGGTCACCCGTTCGAAGGTCTTGCCCTGAGCCAGGCGCTGTGGGCGCGGATGTGCCAGGGAACCCGCGAAGATGGCAGCGAAATCGCGCCAAATGATCCTCTTTGGGACGATCTGACGGCGCGGGCGACTGTCGCGCGACAGACGCCGCAGGTCTGGCTGGACCACCGCCAGTTCTACGGTTCGATCGCCGATGATGCGGGGTTTCGCAGCGCGTTTTCACGCTGGCTTATCCGGCTGTACGACGATGGGGTCGCGGCGACCTTGGACGCCTATGTCCGGGCGCCCTCGGCCAAAACCTGAAACCGGGATCAATAGTGCGGCGGGCGTTCGTCCCCAAGGATAAACCCTCCGCCGCCTTCTGCCTCTCTGGCGGCTTCACGTTCCATCAGCAATTGCACATGCCGCTTGAGGCGGTCCACGTCCGTCTGCTGCGCAGTCACAACGTCATTCAATTCCTCAACCGTGCGGGTAAGGTGCGCAATCTGTTCTTCGAGGTGCTGCATGGTGAGCCTCCTGTAACCTGATGCCCCCGATCTACGTCGCCGCAGCCCAATGGTCCATGGGCAGATTGGCTGTTTGACGCAAGAAGCACCCCAGGTCAGTGACAGTCCATCCATGGAGTTCCACACATCCAAAGCGCCCAGAACATTTTGTTTAGCGCCCTATTGTATTGTTAAATTCCACAAGCACCGCCAAATTTGCTTATTTACTCCCAAAACGGAAACAGCCTCAAAGACAAATGATTCCGCATTGATTTCAGACCTCTATTGGCGAACCCTCAGAAAGGATTAACCTTTTACGAGAAACCGGCGCAAAAATAAATACTTACCTGCCAAAGCAATTTCAGCCAGCCAAAGTGACAAATTAAATAAAATACGATACGCTTAACGGGTTAGTGAGTGTTATGTGATCGAGGGGAGCGCTTTGGGCGGCGCAAGCGCAAATTCTGCGGCCGCAAATTCCATATTTCTTGACGGTCCTTTTGGGGGCCTATCGGCGGTTTGTTTCGCCGAAATTGCGGCGCGTGTTTGCGGCGTAAGTATCTGTGTTTGTTACCAGTACGAGGGGACTGTAACCAATGACCTACAAAACCTATGAGTTTACCGCCTTTAGCGAGGCAGGCCTGCAGGAAAGCGGTGCACTGAGTGGAAATCTGGGCTGCGGCTCTACGTTCACCATGCCGCAATATGCAGATGTCTGCATTTCAGTAACCGATAATGACCCTTATCTGTCAGGGGATTCCTGTCACAATGAAAATGCCGATGACCATTCCGGCCAGCACGCCAGCATCGAGGGGCCCGGCGGCGAACAAGGAAATGGCGGCCAGATTTATGCAGAGCAGTATTTCTGGGTGCAGGACCAATATGGCAATTGGTTCCTTCTGATCGAGATCGAGCAGGAAGGCGGAAGTGGCGATTACTTCACCTTCCATCAGTCTTACGGCATGCCGTCTGCTGGGGCAGAACTGACCGTCAAAAGCGCCTGCAATGTGAACAGCAACTGGATCGACTACAAATGCCTGGATGGTGGCGAAAAGCCGCCAGCGACGGGGTCGATCTCTGGCACCGTTTGGTGCGACGTTGACTGTGACGGCCTTCAGGATGCTTGCGTTCTGGAAACCAAGGGCGAGAACCTGATCAAAAACGGCGATTTTGAGCACAACCCGCTTTATTCGCATCAGGGCTGGGGCACTTTTGGCAGCATCGAAGGCTGGTACGCCACAAGTGGCCACATTGAAATCATGGAAGGCCATCACTGGGGCATCAATAACAACTATGGCAATGCGGTTCTGGAACTGGATGCCAATTACAACTCGACTGTCTGCCAGCAAGTGCATGTCGAAACAGCGGGCACCTACTGTCTGACGCTGGACTACCAGATGCGCGGGCATGATGCCTCGACCAATGGGTTCGAAGTCTATGTGAATGGCGTCCTGGTTGAGACCGTCCACCCGACCAAAGAGGGCGTGTTCGAAGAGCTGGAGCTGAGCTTTGACCTGCCCGCAGGCACCGCCCGCATCGACCTCAAAGCCATCGGCAAGAGCGATTGCATTGGCACCGTCATCGATAATGTCGAACTGCGTCAGGTGATCGAACAGCCCGTAGGCGAAGCGCTGGACATCAACGTCAGCGACTTCAAAGCGACCTGGGATTCCTCTAGCAAGCATGTCGCGGTCGACATCTGCAACAACAGCGAAAAAACGCTTGAACTGGCCTGGATCGACTACCACGGAAATCTGGTGACCTACGCCACGATCGAGCCGGGCGAGGCAAAGCATCAGGGCACTTATACGACCCACAATTGGGTGCTGATCGACAACGACAGCGGTGACATCATTGCGCTGCTTGAGGACCCGTTTAATGGCCAGAAAGTCACCATCGGCGGGGATTCTGAACCAGTAAAAGAAGGCGTTACAGTCAAGCTGATCGACGGTGACACCGGCGCGGTTCTGGACACCACCACCACCGATGAAAACGGCAACTACGAATTCGACGATCTTCCGGCAGGCAACTACAAGATCATGGGTGTTGCGCCCAATGGTCAGGAATTCACGCTGCAGGATGTTGGCAATGACGACAGCATCGACAGCGATGTGAACGGCAATGGCATGTCCGGAATGATCACGCTGGGCGCCGGCGACGAGGTGGATATCGACCTTGGCCTGAAAGAGAAGAAGCTGGGCGAAATCGGCGGCCGGTACTTCTGTGACGAAAACGACAATGACCGCGATGATGGCGAGCCCGGCGTTGCAGGAAAGACCGTCTGGCTGCTGAAAGACGGCGTTCAGATTGCCTCCACCACCACTGACAGCAATGGCGATTACTGCTTCGAAGATCTCGAAGAAGGTAACTACTCTGTTGTGTTCGAAGCCGACGACAAACCCTTTGTTGGTGCCAATGTGGGCGATGATGAAGACGACAGCGATGTTGTGAACACCGATGGCGATGGCAATGGCGTCACATCCGACATCTCTCTGGCAGTGGGCGAAAGCAAAAAGAACGTTGATGCCGGGGTTGAACCGCTTGGGTCCCTGTCTGGCCGCTACTTCTGCGACACCGACGGGGATGCCCAGGACAACAACAATGGCGATGAGCCTGGTGTTGCGGGCATTCAGGTCATGCTGCTGGACGCCAATGGCAGCCCAACCGGCCGCACAACAATGACCGATGCGCAGGGCAACTATGCCTTCCTCGGTCTGATTGCCGGCACCTATGGGGTGAAGTTCACCGACCCGGACAATGTGACGGACGGCAAAGTCCTGATCCAGGCCAATGTCGGGGATGATGCATCCGACAGCGACGCAATTGGCAATGCAACTGAATCTGTGATCGAAGGCATCGTTGTCGTCTCTGGCGCAGACACGCCCGACAATGACGCAGGGATTGAGGATGGCAACCAGCCACCGACCCCGGCCGATGACACCGCAATGGGCTGTGCCGATACGGTGATCATGGCCGATGTGTTGACCAATGACAGCGACCCGGATGGCGATACGTTTGAGATCACCATGGTGGACGGTCAGGACATTGCCGAGGGTGAAACCATCACCACGTCCGAGGGCACCAATGTCACCCTCGACGGTGGCGTGCTGAAAATCGATGGCGAAGATGCTTACGCGGACCTCGACATCGGCGACAGCGATGTGGAGAACATCTCCTACAAGATCACCGACAGCGCCGGGAATTCCGCCAGTGCCAATCTCGAAGTGACCTTTAAGGGCGATGCCAATTCGCTCGAAAGCCTTGTGGCCAGCCTGCCCAGCACAACCAAGTATCAGGTTGCCGCCGGCAATGAGCTCGACCCGATCGAGGACTTTGGCTACGACGTGCTGCTGAGCGAAAGCGGCGATGCGCGTCTGGACGGGGTTGTTTTTGATCAGGCCTATTGCCTCAGCTTTGAAGAAGCCGTGGCAACAGATGGGTCGTTCCTGACCGCACCGACACTGATGGGCGACATTCTGGATGGCAAGGATGGCTCTGCCTTCCTCGACACGCAGGTCGGTCTCAAGAACGGCCTGGCTGCGGCTGAGAACCTGGATCTGATCAACTGGATCATCAACGAAGAGTTCCATGTAAATTCTGCGGGCTCTACCGATGGGCAGTTCTCGGATTGGGAAATTCAGCTGGCGATCTGGGAGCTGACCGACACGCTGGATCCCCAGTTCTGGGGCACCGACAGTGCAGCGGATTTTGTCCTAGGGCTCGACCCGGCATATGGCCAGCGCGAGGATGTAGACTACATCCTGACCGAAGCCATGAACAATGGCGAAGGGTTCTGCGCAGGTGATGGCGATATCGCGACCTTTATTGTCGACCCGAACCCGCCGACCGCCGAGAACTCTCAGCCGTTCATCATGGGTTTCAAATACGACGATTTCGACTGCATCTGCTGATGCCGTCGCGGAACGAGCGAGGGGCACACAGCCCCTCGTCTCGGGGCAGGAGAACCTGCCACCCCGTGGTCCAGCTGCTGACCTGTTCCGCATCTGGGCCTGTTGTTAACTAGGAGAGTCCTCATGAAAACAATCCTGACTGCCATTCCGGCTGTACTGCTTGCGTCTACTGCCATGGCGTCCAACTTCGGACCTGCGCCGATCCCCGAGATCAGCGCCTTGGAAGGCGGCGCCGCAATTGCGGCTCTGGCAGCTGGCGTGCTGTTCCTCTGGGAGCGTCGCCGCAAGGCGTAATCACGTTGACAACATTGCGCCCCCGCCGCTTGGCGGGGGCGTGCTGTGTTTCAAAGACGCGATGAGGACAAGCATTGATGAAACCCATTTCACGATCCTCGACCGTTTTGCCGACCGGGGCCAGACGGCAGAGCGCCTTCTGGGCCATAGTGATCGCTTGCGGCCTTCTGGTTCTGGAGCTGGCTGCGATTGGGGCGGTATTCAAACACGCAATAGACTTCACTTGCCGCGAGAACTGGCCGTTTCTGGTCTGCCGCGCATTGGATCGCGGCCTGATTGCCACCTATGGAATGCTCGGCGCGCTCACTTGTCTTCTGGCATTGGCGCCGCGGACCTTGGACGGCATCGGTTCGGAAGGGCTGCGCGGGTTTGCGCCCCTGCGGATCAACCTGTTGGGGGTTGCGCTGGCGTTTGTCCCCATGGCGCTGATGCGCCAAAACAGCGGTTTGGCAGGGCTTTTGCCCTCGCTCGTAATTTGGGGGATCGCACTTACACTCATCCTGCGTGGCCTTGGCCTTTGGCTTGCGCCGGGGGCCGTCTGGCGCCGTTTCGCGCGCGAGCATGGGCTGACCCTGCTAGTTTGTGCGCTGGTAGGAGCTCTGCTGCCCTGGGCGACCACCTATCTGCGTCCGCTCTGGCGACTTGATCTGACCACCGATATTACGTTCTCGGCCGTCACCTTTGTCATCCAAAGTCTCGGCTATGATCTGATGACCGAGGTTGAGACCAAAGTGATGGGAAGCGGCGGCTTCTTTGTCGAGGTGGGCGCTCCCTGTGCAGGGCTTGAAGGCATCGCGCTGACCACAGGGTTTGTCACGCTGTATCTCTGGCTGTTTCGCGACAGTCTGCGGTTTCCGCGGGCCCTGTTGCTGTATCCTTTTGGCATCTGTGTCAGCTTCATGCTGAACATCTTGCGCATTTCGATCCTGTTGGTGATCGGTTTTGAAGGCAATCCAGAGTTCGCAATTGGTGGGTTTCATTCCCATGCGGGCTGGTTGATGTTCACCTTTGTTGCGCTTGGCGTTGTGTTGGTGAGTTCGACGTTCGCCTGGCTCCGCAAGCCCACTCAGACCGAGGTTGCGACACGCGGCCAGAGCCTGCCAGTGTCCCGCGATCCGGTTGCGGCCAAAATACTTCCGTTTGCGATTTTTATGTTCTCGGCCTTGCTGGCCAATAATCTGTCACCGACGCCGGGGGTCTTGTACCCGCTGCGCATGCTGATGATGGCAGCGGCCCTTTGGCTGTTCTGGCCGGTTCTGCGGCAGCTGCCTTGGCGGCTTGATCCAATAGCAATCGGACTTGGCGCTGCGATTGGTTTGGGCTGGGTCCTGATCCCGGTTACGCCAGCCGAGACCCCGCCCTATGCTGCACTGACGGGGGCTGCGTTGCTGCTGTGGTTCGTGGCGCGCGGGATTGGCACCGTACTGCTGGTGCCTGTGATCGAAGAGCTGTTTTTTCGGGACTATCTGGAAAGCAAACTGCAAGTTCTGGAGGGGCGCGCGGGCAAGTGCCTCGCGGCGGCGGTCACCGCTGGCCTGTTTGCCGTATTGCACGACCGCTGGATGGAAGCGCTGATCGCAGGGCTGTTGTTTTCCTATCTGGTGCAACGCGCAGGCGGGCGCGTCACGGATGCTATTGTCGCCCATGGGGTTGCAAACCTTTTGGTGTTCGCCGTGGCGGTTGCCATTGGCAACCTCGCCCTGATCTAGGGCAGCAGCGTCAACCAGAACAGAGCCGTGACAATGCAGGCCCCCGTGGCCAACAGCACCGAAGACGCAGCAACCCGCTTTGCCCGCCCATAGAGGTTGGCAAAAATATAGCCGTTGATCCCCGGCGCCATGGCTGCCGTAATCACGGCGGAGCGGAACAGATCCGTTTGCACCCCGAACCCTTTGCCGAGCCCCCAGACAATTGCCGGGTGCAGCAACAGAGAGAAGACGCAGACCATGGCAATGGTGCGCAGATCCCCTTCGGGCTTGTATTGCACCATCACCCCACCAAGCGCAAAGAGCGCCGTGGGAAGACCGGCGCGCGCCAAAAGCTCCAGCGCGTCATCGACCGGGCCCGGAATGGCAAACCCACTGAGGTTCAGGGCAAACCCCGCCAGAATGGCTAGGATCAGATTGTTCTTGAACATGCCCTTCAGGACCGCAAACACAATGAGGAATCCACGCTGCCCCCGGCTGCGCAGGACTTCCATTGCGGTCACGCCAAGCCCGTAACAAATGGGCGAATGAAGCGCGATAATAGCGTAGTTTCCCAACAGGCTCTCCGCCCCGTAGGCGCGTTCTGTAATCGGCAGGCCCAGCAGCAGAGAGTTTGAAAACAAACAACAAAACCCAATGACAACCGCATCTTCCCATTCGCGTTTGAAGATAAAGCGCGCGCCGAGAATCCCGAGGACAAAGCAAGTCACTGCGCCGCCGTAAAAGCTGATCATCAAGGCGGGCTCGAACCCCGCGCGCAAGTCCAGGGTCGCCATTGCGCGAAACAGAAGGCAGGGGATTGCAACGCCTTGGGCGAACTTCATCAACCCATCAATCTGGCTGTGCTCCAGCAGCCCGCGGCGGGTCAGAACATAGCCAAAACCGATCACCACAAAGACCGGCAGGACCACATTGATCAGCTCAAAGATCACGACAGCGTGCTGGTGATGACCATGCCATCAAAGGCCGGAGTGATATGTTCCGGGGTCTCGGCCTCGACAGTGGCATAGTCCATGTCAATGTGCATGTTTGTCAGAACCGCGCGTTTAGGTGCCATCCGTTCGATCCAGGACAGGGCCGTGGCATAGTCAAAATGGGTCGGGTGCGGCGTGCGACGCAGCGCGTCCAAGATCCAGACATCAAGCCCCTCAAGACAGGGCAGGGCCGCATCCGGGATCTCAATCACATCCGGCAAATAAGCGAGGTCCCCAATGCGGAACCCCAAGGCATCAATCGCGCCGTGTTCAACAAGGAACGGCTGAAACGGGATCGCGCCGCCGGGCCCATCGATTTCAAACGGGCCTTCGATGTCATGCAAATCGAGGATCGGCGGATAAGACGAGCCTTCGGGTTGCACAAAGGCATAGGAAAACCGGTCCAGCAGATCCGCTTTGGTCGGCGCATCGGCATAAACCGGAATGCGTTCGCGCATATTGAACACGATCATCCGCAGATCATCGATCCCATGCAGGTGGTCCGCATGGGGGTGGGTGTAGACAACGGCATCAAGACGGCCAACCTCGGCCGCCAAAAGCTGGTGACGCATGTCGGGGCTGGTGTCGATCAGAACGGTTGTCGTGCCCTCGGGGCCGGTGCGCTCCACCAGCATCGAACACCGGCTGCGGCGGTTTTTGGGGTTTTGCGGGTCACAATCGCCCCAATGACCGCCAAGGCGGGGGACGCCCCCGGAAGAGCCACATCCCAGAATGGTGAACCGCAGCTCTGCGCTCATGCAGCGGCCTCGAACGCTGCGGCCTTCCAGAACAGGCGGTCAAAGTTCGCTTGCGTCTGTGCGGCAAAATCGGCGTAGTCCAGACCAAAGACATCGGCCCCAACTTTTGCAGTCAGGGCACTATAGGCCGGCTCATTGCGCTTGCCACGGTAAGGCGGCGGCGCAAGGTAGGGGCTGTCGGTTTCCACCAAAATCCGGTCGATCGGCGCCGTTGCGAAAATATCGCGCAATTCCTGTGACTTGGGGAAGGCGGCAATGCCGGACATCGACAGATAAAATCCAAGATCCAGCGCAGCTTTACCCAGTTCGGCGGAAGACGAGAAGCAGTGCATGACGCAGGAATAGGGTTTCGCGGCAAAACCTTCGCGCAGGATCGCCGCCATATCGTCATCTGCCGCGCGGGCATGAATGATCAGCGGCAGACCAGTTTCCTGAGCGGCTTGAATGTGGATCTTCAAGCTTTCTTTTTGAATGTCGGCGCTGTCGCCGGTGTAGTGATAATCCAGACCGGTTTCGCCAATGCCGACGAATTTCGGATGCTGCGCCAGAGCCACCAGCTGGTCGACGGTCGCCATCGGTTCTTCGGCCACGGACATCGGGTGGGTGCCCGCCGCATAGAACACCGGGGCATGGGCTTCGGCAATGGCGCGCACCTGGGGTTCGTTCTTCAGGCGGGTGCAAATCGTGACCATACGTGTCACGCCAGCTTCAGCCGCGCGGGCGATTACATCCGGCAGTTCACCATTGAAATCGGGGAAATCCAGATGGCAGTGGCTGTCGGTAATCTGGGGAACCGTCTCGGTCATCTTTGGCCTCATCTGGCCACCCGTTCAGCGGGCGGCGGTCTCTTGCATCTTGAACACCGTATCTAGGACCAAGGCGGCAGGGTCAAGGTTCACGGCCTGTCCATGACGTGTGCGGTCGGTGACAAGGGTCGCAAGATCCGCCCATGCCCGTCCTTTGCGCGGATCAGGTGCAAGTCGTTGCAAAATGGCGCCTTCGCCGGGAGAGGCTTCGGGGAAGGGGGGCTGGCCCGTTGCCCCGGTTCGCGCCAACCGCGCGAGCAGAATGTCAGTGAGCGTCAGCATCAATTCAAACCGGTCCGCAGCTTTGGCACCCACAGCGGATTCCGCCAGCGCCATGGCCTTCATTCGGTCCAGCCGCGGCATGCTGTCGGCAAGGGCTGTCAAATCCCGGTAAAGTTCCAGACCCTTGAGGCTCACTAGACGCAGAGCGTCACCAACAGACCCCGCCGCCAGTGCCGCCAAATGGTCGCTCCCTTCCGGGAGTTCCACACCGGCCTGCGCCAATGCCGCCTGCATGTCCTCGGCCCCCAAGGGGGCAAGCCGCAGCGTCCGGCAGCGCGACCGGATCGTTGGCAACAGGCGCGAGGGCTGGTGCGAAATAAGCAGCAAAATCGTGCGCGCGGGAGGTTCTTCCAGCATTTTCAGCAGCGCGTTTGCCGCGCTGACGTTCATTTCATCAGCCGCATCAATAATCACCACACGGCGTCCGCCGTCGGTTGCTGAAAGCCCAAAGAAAGCGTTCAGCTTGCGCACATCATCAACGACGATTTCACCACGCAGGCGGCCCCGGTCATTGTAGCTGCGGGTAATCGCGGCAAGGCCGGGTTCCGCGAAGGCCTGAATGCGGTGACTGACTGGATGGTCCGGGTCGACATTCAGGCTTTCAGGCGGCGGCGGCGCGCCAAAAAGACCACCGTCATCGGCGTCTGGTGTTGCCAACAGGAACCGCGCGATGCGCCACGCAAGCGTGGCCTTGCCCACGCCGCGAGGTCCGGTAATCAACCACCCATGGTGCAAACGGCCTGAATTGAACGCATCCAGAAAGGCCGCTTCCGCCGCGTCATGCCCAAAAAGCTGGAGCGTTTCGCGCGGGTGCGGCGCACCTTCAGCCTGATCGGCGCGGGGCAGGTCGTCGTCACTCATCCGCGTGTCGCCAGAAAATCTGTGACCAAAGCTGTGATCTCTTGTGCCACGGCGGCCATGTCGCGCGCGCCGTTCACCACGCGAAAGCGGCCTTCAAACTCTTGCGCCAGCGACAAAAATCCGGCGCGCATTTTCTGCTGCAGCTCAAGGCCGAAGTCCTCGAACCGCTCTTCTGCGGTTTGGCGACCTTTGGCGCGCGCAAGCCCGACTTCGGGATCCATGTCGATCAGCAGCGTGAGATCGGGCTCACGGCCAATCATCAGCGCATGCAGTTGATCCACAGCACCGCGTAGGTCACCGCGCGACAGGCCCTGATACATGCGTGTGGAATCGGCAAACCGGTCACAAATCACCACTTTTCCAGCGCGCAGGGCCGGCAGGATTGTACGCTCCATATGATCGCGGCGGGCTGCTGTGAATAGCAAAAGTTCGGTTTCGGCCGACCAGCGGTCCGGGTCGCCTTCCAGAACAAGGCGGCGGATTTCTTCCGCCCCAGCAGAACCGCCGGGTTCGCGGGTCAGAACGACCTCGTGCCCATGGGATTTCAGGGTCTCTGCCAATGTCCGGCATTGCGTGGATTTCCCTGATCCATCAATACCTTCAAAGGTCAGAAAGACCCCCGGAAATTTTTCTTGCGTCACAATGTGCCCTCGGGCCCGCTGAGGAAGCGGGTGATCAAAATACGTGCGGCCGTCATCACGCGGACCGGGAAACCACCGGTTGCAACATCCTGTTGCGCGACCAGTGGAATGCGCATTTCGGGCAGGTCTGTCGGATGCACGACCAGCTCGGCCAGTTGCTGGCCTGCCTGGATCGGCGCGGTGATCGGGCCGGTATAGACGACCTCTGCTTTGACTTCATCCCCCGAAAGGGCGGGCAAAAGGATCTCTATGTCCTCATTTGGGACCAGGCCCACCGTGGGAGCATTGCCCATCCAGACTTCGGCCTGTTCGACCGCCTGACCTTTGCGTG
The DNA here is from genome assembly GCF_001458415.1 of Tritonibacter multivorans. Lineage (GTDB taxonomy): Bacteria > Pseudomonadota > Alphaproteobacteria > Rhodobacterales > Rhodobacteraceae > Epibacterium > Epibacterium multivorans. The sequence goes on from NZ_CYSD01000031.1 coordinate 98,372, forward strand.
CGATGGTCTTTTTGGCGAATTGGCGGAAGGACCAATTCACAATGGACTCGGCTTCTTCGGCGCGGGTTCGGGTGGTGTCGAGCCCGGACAGCACAAAGACCACGCGTCGATCGCCCTGTTTGGCTGACCCAACCAGCCCATAGCCTGCCTCTTCGGTGTGACCCGTTTTTAGGCCATCGGCGCCAATATCCAGCCGCAGAAGCGGGTTGCGATTGCGTACATTTGACGGCGCGCGGCCGTCAAATTCAAACTCGCGTTCCGCAAACATCGGATAGAACTCGGGAAAGTCCTCGATCAGACGGTTGGCAAGAATGGCAAGATCGCGCGCCGACATACGATGTCCCGGATCGGGCCAGCCGTTGGAGTTGGTGAATGTGCTGTCCATCATGCCCATTTCGCGGGCGCGGCGGGTCATGAGGCGCGCAAACCCCGCCTCGGTGCCATCACTGGACAGCGCCTCTGCAATCACAACACAGGCGTCATTTCCCGACAGAACAATAATGCCGCGCAACAGGTCCGCGACCTTTACGCGATCCTGTGTATCAAGAAACATGGTCGAGCCCTTGTAGCTCATCGCATGCTGGCTGACGGGCAGCCGTTCTTCCATCGACAAAAGCCCATCGCGCACCGCCTCAAACGCCACATAGAGCGTCATGAGTTTCGACATGGAGGCCGGCGGCAATGGCGTTTCTGCGTTCTTGGACAGGAGCACCGTATTGGTGCCCTGATCAATCACATAGGCGGCGCGGGCGCGGGTGTCGAAAGCCAGCACCGCGCTCGACAAGACAGGGACCAGCACGCTTGCCAACAGCGCGGTCCGCAAGGTCGACCGACCAGATTTCATTACGTTCAAGTGCATCACGACAGGGGGCTCCTTTCGTGCGAGGCTCAGTTTGTTACCGCATAAGCATCAGAAAAACCCGCATTTTTCACGGTTTTCAAAAGCTGGGAACGTTCGGATTTCGACTGCGCGGGGCCGACCACAACGCGCCAGAACGGCTTCCCGCTGGAGGATTGTTCATAGACGGTTGGAATGATGCCGGTATTGCGCATCTGGTCGGCGGTGCGTTTCGCATTGGCTTCGACGCTGAAAATACCGATCTGGATATAGGGTTTGTTGAGCGCGGTTGCACGCGTCGTCGGCGCAGGAGCCGCCGCCGGTCGTGCGGCGGGTGTCGGGCTGGATACCGGCGCTGTCGGTTTCGCCGCTGCTGGCGCACTGGCCTCAATCGCGGCGGCGGCTTCGGCAATCGGATCAGCTGCGGGCGCATCAAGCGACGCGGTTTCGACAGCGTCCGGGTCGGTCAGCCCCTCGACCGCAGGCACCTCTTCGACGGCGGGTTCAGGATCTACGGTTTCTTTGCGCAAGGCTGTCACATTCAGCTCCACCGGCGCACCGGCCAGCATGCCGAGCGCTTCCGCCGCATCAGAGGACGCCTGAATACGGGGGCCTGGAATCGCGCGTTCGCGCCGGAACAGCGCCCCGATCACAAACTTCCCATTGGCATTGTTGCGAATAATAACCCGTTCCGGGTCGGTTACGTCAGGATGGGCAACCCAGACACCGCCGATCGAAGGGCGGCCATCCCACAGGCCCGCTTCTGTGACTTGGAAGACATCGGGGGCCTCCACATCGCGCTCCACCAGCTTGGTACTTTTGGCGCGTGCGGGTGCATCTTCGCCTTTTGGCTGCAGGAAGGACAAATTCGCCCCTTCCTCACATGCTGCCAATCCAAGGGCTGCCGTCACAACCAGTCCGAACTTCAAGGCTCTGCCGCCTTTGGCCAGAGGGTTGCCGATAACCTGTCTTCTGCTCATGGACGTGTCCTGCCTGAATTCCCTGTCCGGCCATTCCAAAAGGCAGCTGCCTGATCTTTGCGTCTGCCAAGGCCCGTGTTTTCGTTACCGGAAGCATAGCCAATGGACACGCGCAAGGAAAGCCTGAGGTCAAGGCGCAAACACCGAATTAGCAAACGTTTGCCAAACCCTTGTGTCACATCCTCGTGTGAGCCTGATGGCGTCAAAGTTACAAAAGAATGAGACTTTTGTCGGTTTGGCCTTGCAAGGGCGCGGCCTGCATCCTAAACCGCACCTCACATCGATCAGCGACCGGGGAGGTGGCAGAGTGGTCGAATGCGGCGGTCTTGAAAACCGTTGACCGTTAACGCGGTCCCAGGGTTCGAATCCCTGTCTCCCCGCCATCTCTTCTTATTGGCAGAGTTCCCGGCCGTGGCTGACATGACGTGGCCCTTGGCAATGGTCTGTAAGGCGGCGTGTGCAAACGGACCCCGTGGCTTCCGGTGACCCAACTCGCGATCAGCCACACGAGGTCGCGCGATAGCGGAATACATACCTTCGTATTAGAATCAATCGCCCCAAGGGTTGGGCGCGGCTCCTCGCGGTGGCAACATTCAGCCTATTCGATTTAGACAAAATAATAGGCAACCTGCCTTAAAAAGGACCTACACTTTCGGCTTACAACCAGCCGGAAGATCGAAATTTGAGATATTCTTACTACAAAACAGATACTTAAAACCACTCAACGCGCTGACACATGTATGGCGCCATCGAGACCAGAAGTGGTGCCTGCCTCATTCTTGTTAACTAATCGTCTAAAAAGTAGTAAAAACTATACTTAAGTTCATTGCAAAACACGGGTAGACAGCGGCGTGCTTGGCACGAAGGGCAAGAGTGCCCCTCGCTTGACGCCGGTTATTGGATTTATGGGGTATCTTAAGATGCAAGACTTTGCAGCAACCAATCAGAATGCAGACGCGCTCCCCATTCTCGGAGGAGAGCACCCGCGGGGATTTTATGCATCCTTTGGCAAGCGTGTTTTTGACATCACGGCAGTCCTCTGCGCCGCGCCTCTCGTCCTGCTGCTCGTGGTTCCGCTGATGTTGCTGATCGCAAGAGACGGTGGCAGCCCGTTTTACACACAGATGCGCATTGGCCGGAATGGCAAAGAATATCGGATGTGGAAGCTGCGCTCTATGGTTGTCGGCGCCGACGAAAAACTGGCGCAGTATCTGGCAGAGAACCCGGATGCCAAGGCCGAGTGGGATCAGACCCAGAAGCTCAAGTCGGACCCGCGCATCACGACGGTCGGTCGTTTGATCCGCAAGACCTCGTTGGATGAGCTGCCGCAGCTGTGGAATGTCCTGATCGGCGAGATGAGCCTGGTCGGACCGCGTCCAATGATGCCGTGCCAAAAGCGCCTTTATCCTGGTCAAGACTATTATGATCTGCGCCCTGGCATCACAGGCGCGTGGCAGGTTTCGGAGAGAAACGAAAGCTTCTTCTCTGACCGCGCGTCTTACGACAGCTCTTACAAGTCGAACCTGTCGGCAAAAACGGATGCTCTGATCCTGTTCAAAACTGTGGGCGTCGTCTGCAAAGCAACGGGCCACTAATCGGCGCTGTATCGGCGACGTCTTTGTCTATCGTTGAGGCATCGTAGGTTTAACATAACTCTCATTATGAGATGATTGTTGGGCCGGACATCCCTGACAAGGCGAGCCCAGAGCAAAGAAAAAGGCAGGAGTAAACCTCCTGCCTTTATTGATTTTTGAGCGCCACAAATATCGATCGGCGTCTGTTAGGCAATGCCTGCGCGCACACAGTCGTGGATGTGCAGCAGACCCACCACGTGATCTGCATCGTCCAGAACAAACAAAGCTGAGATTTTGTTGTTGTTCATCTCATGCAGCGCCTCGGACGCCAAAGTACCGCTGCGGATCACGCGGGGATTTCGCGTGGCAACCTCGGCTGCGGTCTGGTTCATCAAGGTCGCCATATTGCGACGCAAGTCACCGTCAGTGATGATGCCAGCCAGTCGGCCGTCTTCCACAAGCCCGGCCAATCCAAAACCTTTGGCTGTCATAGTGATCAGTGCCTCGGGCATTGCGGTGCTTTCGGACACCAGCGGCAAGGCTTCGCCCTTGTGCATCAAGGCGTCAACACGCGTGAGCTGCGCCCCAAGCTTCCCACCTGGGTGAAACACTTGAAAGTCAGCGCGTTCAAACCCACGCCGCTCCATCAGCGCCACAGCCAAAGCATCACCAATGGCCAAAGTCGCTGTTGTAGAGGTGGTTGGCGCCATGCCAATACCGCAGGCTTCGGGGGCTTGTGGCAGCAACAAGGTGACATCCGCCTGCGTCGCCAGAGTGCTTTCCGCATTGCGTGTGATGGCGATCAGCGGGATGGCGAAGCGGCGGCTGTAGGTAATAATGTCAGCAAGTTCCGTGGTCTCACCGGAATTTGAGATCACAAGACATACGTCGCGCGCAGTGACCATCCCAAGGTCGCCATGGCTTGCCTCGGTCGCATGAACAAACTGCGCAGGTGTGCCCGTCGAAGCCAGAGTTGCCGCGATTTTATTGCCAATATGGCCAGATTTCCCAACGCCAGAGACAATCAAGCGACCTTCCATTGCCTCGATCAAAGACACTGCTTTGAGGTGCGCCGCACCGAGCGTTGAAGCCATCAGGTCAAGCGCTTCGGCCTCTGTTCGCAGGACATTTGCCATACGATCAAGGGTTTCGGTGTCAGTCAGTTTGCGGGAATGCATCGGCCAGCTCCAGATCCGTCCAAAGGTGCGCCCTTGTAAGCCGACAAAGCCACATGCTGCCAGAGGGATTTTTCAAAGATCATCAAAGCGCGCCTGAATATTCAGGGGAAACCCCACGCAATTGCCGACCGCTTAGATTTCTTCGACTTCCATCACGCCCTCGAGGCTTTTCAGGGCCCCCTTGATCTGCGGATTGATCGGGAACATTTGCCCGAGGTCCATTTCAACATCCCCAGGCAGGCCAGGGTCTTGAAGATACAGGAAAACTTCACCCGGCCGCGCGCTTTTTGCAGCACGTTTGGCGTCTTCAAGCACGGTGGCCACTGTGGTCACAGCCGAGGCGTCCTCCAGATAGATGCGCAGTGATGAGCGGCCCGCATCCGCAATGGCACTGTCGATCGGCCCGGCCGAGCGCATCAAAAGCTTCAGCTGGTCACTTTCCATTGTCGCCTCGGCAGTGATGACCACCTTGGCGCCAGTTTCCAGAAATTCGCGGGATTTTTCCAACACTTCAGAGAAGATCGTGACCTCGTAAGCCCCGGTGGTGTCCGACAGCTGCGCAAAGGCAAAGCGATTGCCCCGCGCGGATTTGCGTTCCTGACGTCCTGCAACCACGCCGGCCATTTTCGCCATGAACGGCCCGCGTTCCGCCTTCAGGGTGACCTCGTCCAAGGTCATCACATCCTTGCGTTTGAGCGCCGGCATATAATCGTCCAGCGGGTGGCCGGTCAGATAAAATCCGATGGCTTTAAACTCTTCGCTCAGGCGTTCAGCCGGCAGCCAATCCGGCACCTGGGCCATTTTGGGTTCCGGCAGATCGTCGCCGGCTTCGCCAAACAGCGACACCTGGCTCGAGTTCTTCTGTTCCTGGATTGCCGCAGAGTAGGCGACAAGCTTCTCGAGGCTTTCGAACACACGGCGCCGGTTTTTGTCGAGCCCATCAAAGGCCCCTGCCCGCGCCAGCATTTCCAGTGGGCGTTTGCCCACCTTCTTCAGATCAACCCGGCGCGCCAGATCGTAGACCGTGACAAAGGGCTGATCGCCGCGGGCGTCCACAATCAGGTTCATCGCCTCGAGGCCGACGTTTTTCAACGCCCCCAGCGCATAGACCAGCGCGCCGTCCACCACATCAAAGGTCGCAAGGGACCGATTGATGCAGGGCGCCACATAGGGCAGTTTGAGGCCCTTTTTGACCTCTTCGAAGTAAACAGCGAGCTTTTCCGTTAGATGGATATCGCAGTTCATGACGCCGGCCATGAACTCCACCGCGTGGTTCGCCTTCAGCCAGCCGGTCTGATAGGACACCACCGCATAGGCCGCCGCGTGGGATTTGTTGAAGCCGTAGTTGGCGAATTTTTCGAGAAGGTCGAAAACCTCTGAGGCTTTTTTCGCAGGCACGCCGTTTTCAGCCGCACCTTTTTCGAATTTCGGACGCTCAGCGTCCATCGCCTCTTTGATCTTTTTACCCATCGCGCGGCGCAGAAGGTCCGCGCCCCCCAGCGAGTAACCCGCCATCACCTGAGCGATCTGCATCACCTGTTCCTGATAGACGATAATCCCTTGCGTTTCCTCAAGGATATGGTCGATCAGCGGGTGTACGCTTTCGATCTCGCGCAGGCCGTTTTTGACCTCGCAATAGACCGGGATGTTCTCCATCGGGCCCGGACGATACAGCGCAACCAGCGCAACGATATCTTCGATACAGTTCGGCTTCATGCGCTTCAGCGCATCCATCATACCGGTGGATTCCACCTGGAACACCGCCACGGTTTTCGCCGCTGAATAAAGGTCATAGGTGACCTTGTCGTCCAGCGGGATCGCGTTGATTTCGTTCACCGCGCCTTCGGGCGGCTCGTATAGCGAGGTTCCATCAGCAGCCACATGCAGATCACGCCCCGATTTGCGGATCAGGTTTACGGCGTTCTGAATGACGGTCAGGGTCTTCAGGCCCAGAAAGTCGAATTTGACCAGACCGGCCTGTTCGACCCATTTCATATTGAACTGAGTGGCAGGCATATCCGATCGCGGATCCTGATAGAGCGGCACCAGCGCGTCCAGTGGCCGGTCGCCGATCACCACACCCGCCGCGTGGGTCGAGGCATTGCGCAACAGCCCCTCGACCTGCTGGCCATAGGTCAGCAGACGGTCCACCACAGGTTCATTGCGGGCCTCTTCGGCCAGGCGCGGTTCGTCCTTCAGCGCTTTCTCGATCGAGACGGGTTTAACGCCTTCAACCGGGATCATCTTGGACAGGCGGTCCACCTGACCAAAGGGCATCTGAAGCACACGACCAATATCGCGCACAGCGGCCTTGGACAGCAGCGCACCAAAGGTGATGATCTGCCCCACCTTGTCGCGGCCATACTTCTGCTGCACGTATTTGATCACCTCCTCGCGGCGATCCATGCAGAAGTCGATGTCGAAGTCGGGCATGGACACCCGTTCCGGGTTCAAGAAACGTTCGAACAGCAGGCTGTACCGCAGCGGGTCCAAATCGGTCACGGTCAGCGCATAGGCCACCAAGGAGCCCGCACCAGAGCCCCGACCCGGCCCCACCGGGATGCCCTGTTCTTTGCCCCATTTGATAAAGTCGGCAACAATCAGGAAATAGCCGGGGAACCCCATGCTCTCAATAATACCCAGCTCGAAGTCTAGCCGCTCCTGATATTCCTCCACACTGACCGCATGGGGGATCACGGCCAGACGCTGTTGCAGACCTTCATTGGCCTGGCGGCGCAGTTCTTCGACCTCGTCATCAGCGAACTTCGGCAGGATGGGGTCGCGGCGATAGGCCATAAAGGCACAGCGGCGCGCGATTTCCACCGTATTTTCAATTGCCTCTGGCAGATCGGCGAACAGCGCGACCATTTCTTCCTGGCTTTTGAAATAATGCTGCGCGGTCAGACGGCGGCGCGGCTCTACCTGATCGACATAGGCCCCTTCGGCAATACAGATCAGCGCATCATGCGCCTCGTACATGTCTGTTTTTGGGAAATACACATCATTGGTCGCGACCAGCGGAAGATCCATGGCATAGGCCATTTCCACATGCCCGCGTTCGGTCAGACGTTCGACTTCGGGCTGGCCATCTTCGCCGGGATGGCGTTGCAGCTCGACGTAAAGGCGGTCGGGGAACATCCCCTTGAGCCGCGTCATCAAGGCTTCGGCAGCCGGTCGCTGCCCCTGTTGCAGCAGCATGCCCACCGGCCCCATGGGGCCGCCCGTCAGACAAATCAGCCCTTCGCTGCGGGCCTCCAACTCGTCCAGCGAGACCTGCGGCAACTGACCTCCGTTGTCGACGTAGAGGCACGACGACAGCTCCATCAGGTTCTCATAGCCCTTTTCGCTTTGGGCCAGCAGAACCACCGGCGCGGGCATTTTCGGCTTTTCGCCCGGTGCTGCGACTTGATAGGTCAGATCGACCTGACATCCCAAAATCGGCTGGATGCCAGCCCCCGAAAGACTGACCGAAAACTCAAGCGCGGCGAACAGAGAGTTGGTGTCCGTGACCGCAATTGCAGGCATATTGTTGGCCTTGCACAGGTCCGGCAGTTTCTTCAGCCGCACCGCCCCCTCAAGCAGAGAGTATTCGGTGTGGGTGCGCAGGTGAATGAATCGAGGAGAGGCAGTCATGAGGACACCCTACCCCTCTGATGAACTACGAAAAAGAGGCGAAAGTGTTCTGACGGCAGTTTGCAGCGCGGCCGCATCTTGGCCTTTGAGTTTTGCCCGCCCTTTCGCCGTTGGATTTCTGACACCCGGTTGTCGATCCTATCACCCTATAAACGCAGCACGATTCATGGCTTTTGTTGACAAGCCCGGCGCTTGCAGGCCATCGTTTCATTTATTGAAAGTTGGTTCCAATTATTGAAACCAATGAGCAAGTATTTCAAATGGGAGGAAACCATGAATTTTCTGAAAGGTACGGCCGCGGGTCTGGCTTTGATGACTGGCCTTTGTGCGTCTGCGCAGGCTGCTGATTTAACCGGAACACTCAAGATTTTTTCGGACATGTCGAACCCCGCCCCTCGCGCGGTGATGGAGAAAATGGCGTCTGATTTTGACGCGCTACACCCGGAGCTGAATGTTGAACTGACCATTATCGACCGCGAAGCCTATAAAACCCAGATCAGAAACTTCCTCACGGCCAACGCACCGGATGTCGCCACCTGGTATGCGGCGAACCGGATGCGTCCCTATGTAAATGCGGGCCTGTTTGAGGATGTCTCGGACCTTTGGGCCGAGCCAGAGATTGCCGAAAACCTAGCATCGACCAAAAGTGCGGTGACCATCGAGGGCAAGCAGTTTGGTGTGCCGTACACCTATTATCAGGTTGGCCTGTACTACCGCGAAGATATCCACAGGGAATTGGGGCTCGAAGAGCCCGCAGATTGGGCCACGTTCAAAGACAACTGCCAGAAAATCATCGGCTCGGGCCGGAAGTGTTTCACCATCGGCACAAAATACCTTTGGACCACTGCTGCCTGGTTTGACTACCTGAACCTGCGCCTCAATGGTTATGACTTCCACATGGCACTGACCAACGGCGAAATCGCCTGGACCGACGACCGGGTCAAAGCCACCTTTGCCCATTGGCGTGAACTGATCGATATGGGTGCGTTTATCGACAACCACCAGTCTTACAGCTGGCAGGAAGCGCTTCCGTTCATGGTCAATGGCGATGCGACCGCCTATCTGATGGGGAACTTTGCCGTGGCACCGCTGCGGGAAGCGGGTCTGGATGACAGCAAGCTGGATTACTACCGCTTCCCAATCCTGGATGCCGACGTACCGCTGGCCGAAGATGCGCCCACGGACACGTTCCATATTCCAGCGGGTGCGCAGAACAAGGACGCTGCGCGGGCCTTCCTGCGCTATGTGGTTTCCACCGATGTACAGACCGACATCAACTCTGGAGATGCCTTGGGCCAGTTGCCAGTCAATGCAAAGTCTTCGGTTGATGACGACGAAATGCTGAACCAAGGCTTTGAGATGCTGTCATCGCAAACGCCCGGTGGCATTGCGCAGTACTTCGACCGAGACACCCCTGCCGAAATGGCCGCGATTGCGATGGAAGGATTTCAAGAGTTCATGGTCTTCCCGGACAATCTGGATGACATCCTGAACCGACTCGAAAAAGCGCGTGGCAACGTCTACAACTAAGCCACTTTGGCCCGGAGGACAGCGTCGTCGCCCGGGCCATTTCAATGCTCAATCTGCGTTGGAAACCCTGTCCAAAATGCCCCGTACCTTTGTGGCCACAGCAACGCCAAGATCACGGTTGTTCGCTTCGTCAAAGTGAATTCCGTCAATCCCATCTGTGCTGATGTGGTCACCGGCATTCATAAAGTGTACCTTCAAAAAATCCGCGAGGTTCCCATAAAGCCCGCCCAGTTCGGCAGATTTTTCATAGCCGCCTTCGAACTGTGCCTGAAAATGCGGATGGCGGATCGTCCCGAGCGGCGGCGGGGCCATCACCAGAACCTCTGGCGCGGGATAGGTCGTGCCCACGCCGCCCGCACAACCGCGCGCCTGCCCAATCAGTTTGGACATACCCATGGCAATTTCAAAGGCCGTGCGCTTGTAATGTACCTTGGTGTCATTGGTGCCCAGCATAATGACCACAAGGTCCAACGGCATGTGACTTGCCAAGGCGGACGGCAGATAGGCGCTGCCATTCAAGCGCGGGTCCGCGGGATCATCGATTGTGGTCGTTCGGGCACTTTGCCCTTCCTCGATCACCACAAAATCATCGCCCAACTGCGCCTGCAGAACACCCGTCCAGCGGACATCCGGCGCGTAACGCGTTGTGGGCACAGCTTCTTCTACGGGAATCCACCCCCATGTGAGCGAGTCGCCAAAACACATAATGCGCTTGTGAGACATAATCATTTTCCTTGTGAATTGCGTGGAGGTCGCGTGACCTAAGACCTAATTGTCGCCGCGCACAAACGCGCCGACCGTCTGACACAGTGTTAATCCTGCACTGCACTGAAAGCGTCAAGGATGCGTTCGACCTCTTCCTTCCAGGCTGATTTCAACCGTTCGGCCAGGGCTGATGTCGGACGATAACGTGGGGATATCATAGCGTAGCGATAGAGCAATGGTTCGCTGAGCGGGCGAATGGCTACATCCTTGCCTATTTCAGGTGACAATTGAACATGCGCCACGGTCAGCGGGTCGACGATGGCGAAACAGCGCCCGCAGCCAATGAACTGCAGGATCGGATGAAAGGTCTGGCATTCGACGGAAACCTTCTGGCTGAGCTTTTGCAGCGCAAAGGCTGCGGTGACCTCTTTTTGATGCTGATGCGCCTGAGGCAGCGTGCCCATGGGCAAACCCGCAAGATCCCTGAGGCTGACCGCCTCCACCTGCGCCAAACGATGGGTTCTTGGAACCGCGACGAAACAGGCCCCGGTCAGCAATTCAGCCTCGAACAATGTCTCCGACTCAGCGTGCTCTGGATAGTCAGCAAAGCCAAAATCAATGTTCTGGGCGCGGGCAAGTTCGGCGATCTGGGCCGAGGTTCGCGCCGCCAAAGACACATTTACGTCCGCATCGGGGTCCAGAAACTCTGCGATAAACCGTGGAAACAGCGCAGAAACGGGCCCCGGCATCGCTGCAACGGTCAGATTGCCTGTCTTTTCATCAACCAATCCGCGAATTGTGAGCCGCACGCGCTCTAGTCGGGACAAAATTTCCTCGGCTTCTGCAAGCAGATATTGGGCCTCTGGAACGGGCACCATTCGGCGTCCCACGCGGTCAAAAAGTTTCAGGCCAAGCTGTTCTTCCAGCGTTTTTATTGCTGCACTTACAGCAGGTTGCGTCCGGCCAAGCTTGTTGGCGGCCTCGGACAGATTGGCCGAGGTCATGACGGCGCGAAAACTACTGAGCAACGTAAAGTTCATGCGACAATCATAAGCGAAACTTTGAAAAACAAAAGATATTCAAGTTTGTTTCTATGAAATCTCCTTCCTAAGCTCGGCCTCAATAAAAATTGACCACACAGGGAGTATCAAATGACCATTTTTTCCAAACTCTGCACAACCGCTGCGGCGACCCTTCTCGCCGGCGCTGCGTTTGCACAGGACCCCACCTTCTTCCGCATTGGCACCGGCGGTGCGGGCGGTACTTATTTTCCCATCGGCGGCACAATCGCCAATGGCATCTCTTCCCCGCCCGGCGCGCGGGCCTGCGATCAGGGCGGCCAATGTGGCGTCCCAGGCCTGATCGCAATCGCGCAGTCGACCACCGCATCCGTCTTTAACAACGCAGCCGTCGAAAACGGCGAGCTGGAAGCAGGCCTAGCTGCCGCCGACGTGACCCGTTCGATGTATCTGGGTGAAGGCAAGTTTGAAGGCAAACCGCACCCGAAACTGCGTGTGGTTGCAAACCTGTTCCCGGAAGATCTGCACCTGGTTCTGCCCAAAGGCTCATCAATTGGTGATCTCGGCGATCTGGCCGAAAAACGCGTTGGCATCGCGCAGGCGGGGTCGGGTACCCAAGTTGCCGTGCTGCAGATGCTCGAAGCCTGGGGCGTGACCAGGGACAACATGAGCGAAGCCGAGCTGAACAACAGCCAGTCAGCCGAACGGCTCGCTGATGGTCAGCTGGATGGCTATTTCTATGCGGCCGGTTGGCCGGTCTCTGCCATGGTGCAGCTGGCCTCTACCAAGGGTATGGAACTGCACAGCTTCTCAGACGAAGACATGGCCAAGATCAACGAAATTATCCCGGCCTACATCCCATCAATGATCCCCGGCGGTGTCTATGACGGCATTGACTACGACGTGAAGACCCCAGCGGTTTCGGCCCTGCTGAACGTGTCTTCCGACCTCTCGGAAGAGCTGGTCTATGGCATCACCAAAGCCCTGTGGAACGACAACACCCGCAAGCTTCTGGACAATGGTCACGCCAAGGGCAAGCAGATCACGCTCGACACCGCATTGGATGGCATCCTGGCGCTTGGCGTGCCCCTGCATCCGGGCGCTGAGAAGTTCTATCGCGAGGTTGGTGCGCTCAAATAATTCTCCCCATTTGAGTGAACCAAGAAACGGGCGGCAAAAATCTTCCTCCTTTGCCGCCCGATTTCTCAGAAGAAGAAAAGAGTACAAAATGTCTGGGATCGACCACACGCCTTCTGCGGAAGAGCTTGCCGAAATTGAACAGAAATATGATGAAGGCATGGCGACACGGCGGGTCGGCCCCAAAGCGGGGCATGCGCTGCGCGCGGTCGCGCTGGTGTTTGCCTTCTATCACTATATGACCGCAGGCTTCGCCCTGCCGCCGGATCACTGGCATATGGGCTGGCACCTGTCTGGCCTGTTCATCCTTGTCTACGCCCTGTTTCCTGCGATCCGCACCAAGTCATCTCTGACCTATCAGCCCGGTCCCCGAAGCCCTGGCGGTATCCCAATTTACGATATCATTCTGATGGGTCTTGGTGTGTGTGCGGCATTGTATCTTGGCTTTGCCTGGCACGGCGTGTCGTGGCTCGGCATCGAGGAACAGACCTACCGCATGGGCAATCCCAATAACTATGACATGGTTTTTGGCTGTATTATCATCCTTTTGGTGCTTGATATTGCCCGACGGACGCTTGGGTGGGTGCTGCCGCTGATTATCTGTGTGTTCATGAGCTATGCGCTGTTTGGCCCAATCTTTCCCGGCGTCCTGCAGCATCCCGGTGTGAAGTTCCGAACCTTTGTAAGCTCTATGTATTTCCCGCAGGAAGGCATCTATGGCGTCACCCTGTGGGTGGTTTCAACCATCGTGTTCCACTTCGTGCTGTTTGGTGTGATTGCGCAACGCACAGGGCTTGGGCAGCTGTTCATTGACAATGCCACCATCCTTGCTGGCCGCTATACCGGTGGCCCTGCCAAGGTTTCGGTCGTGTCCTCGGCGTTTTTCGGCACCATCAGCGGATCGTCGGTTGCAAACACCGTTTCAACCGGCGCGCTGACCATCCCGAACATGAAACGCTTGGGCTACCCCGGCCATTTCGCAGGCGGCGTCGAAGCTGCCGCCAGTGCGGGCGGACAGATCACCCCGCCGATCATGGGCGCTGCCGCCTTCATCATGGCCGAGTTCCTCGAGGTCTCTTACACCACGATTGTCATCGCCGCGATCTTCCCTGCATTGTTGCACTATGTTGGCGTGTTCACAGTGGTGCACCTGATGGCGCGTCGCCTGAACCTACAAGGCATGTCCCGCGAGATGCTGCCAAAGCTGGGCGCGGTCTGGGCAGATGGCTGGGCGAACTTGATCCCCATCGTCGGCCTTCTTTGGGTGCTGTTTTCTGGATACACGCCCTATATGTCGGCCTTCTGTGGCATTTCGCTGGCGATCATTGCAGGTATGGCAAGATACAAACTGCCGCTCACCTGGATCTATCCGGCGGCTTTCATTGCCTTTGTCCTCTGGAAATACTCCAATGGTGGGTTTGATCTGACCATGACGTTGATCCTTACGTTTGGTTCCGTGCTGGCGGTGTTCAACCCGCAAGCCCGTACGACCCTGCCGCAAATGAGTGAAACCTTTGAAACCGGTGTGAAATATGCGCTGGCAGTGGGCGCGGCCTCGGCTGCGGTGGGCATTGTTATCGGCGTCATCAACACTACCGGCGTCGGCTTCCGGATCGGCTTTATGGTGACCCAAGCTGCCAGCAACCTTGGTACCGATCTGCACGGCCTGTTCAGCATAGGCAGTTTCGAGATGTTCTCGATCGAGGATCTGACCCTGTTCATCAGCCTGGTTTTTATTGCGCTGGCCTGTATCCTGATGGGCGCAGGGGTTCCGACCACAGCGCTTTACATCATGCTGGTGAGCGTGGCGCAGCCTGCGCTGGCACAGCTGGGCATCCCGCCAATCGCGAGCCATATGTTCGTGCTCTACTACGGTGTTGTGGCCGAAATCACGCCACCGGTCTGCACCTCGGCCTATGCGGCGGCGGCCATCGCTGGTTCCAACCCGTTCCGCACCGGCATCAGCGCCTTTACCCTGGGCCTCGGCAAGGTTGTGGCCCCCATGGCCTTTGTCTATGCACCGGTGCTGCTGTTTGTCTCTTCGGCCGGGTTCAACTGGGTTGAGTTCAGCTATACCGCCACCAGCGCTGTGGCGGGTGTGATCGCATTGTCGGCGGCTGTTGTCGGATACTGGCTCGCGCCGATGGGTATGGTCTTCCGCGTCCTTGCGGGAGTTGCTGGCCTAGTGTTCATTGCACCATCTTGGCAGGCCGATCTGCTGGCGCTTGCGATCTGTTCGCCTGCAATCATCAGTCAAATCCTGCTGCGGGGGCGCGTTCATGCAGCGGCCTGATGCCAAAGGCCCTGTTACGGTTCTCGGCGCTGGGATTGTCGGGCTTTGCACCGCGCTGTCGCTCTTGGAGCGCGGTGTCAAAGTCCGCATCATCGAGCGCGGAGCGCCCGGCCAAGAAACGTCTTACGGAAATGCGGGCGTCATCTCGCCCTGGTCGATCATTCCGCAAATCAGCCCCGGTCTTTGGAAAAACATTCCAAAGCTCATGGTTGGCCCGACCCGCCCGCTGGCCATCCATTGGTCCAGCTGGCCTGCGATGGTGCCATGGGGGCTGCGTTTTCTGAGTCTCGGTACCGAAGCACAGGTCCGGGCGATCTCGGCAGGGATGTTCACGCTGTGCGGCCCCTCTGTCGACCTTTATCGCAAGCTTCTGCAGGGCACGGGCCACGAGTACCTGATGCAAGACAGCATGTATGTTCATGCCTTTCGCGATGGCAGCCGTGCCACGCTCAACGGGCTCGACAACCAATTGCGAGCCGCGGCCGGCGCTGACATCGAACTGGTGGGCGCGGACCAGCTCCGGGCCATTGAACCGGACCTGTCGCCCGAGTTTCAGGCCGCCATCCTGATCCACAATCAGGCCCGTGCTTTGGCACCGGGTCAGATCGCCACGGTCCTTGCTGAAAAAGCCAAGTCCCTTGGGGCCGAGTTCATATCTGACGACATTCAATCCCTAAGACGCAAAGACACCGAATGGGAAATCACCTGCGCGCAGCAGAGCTTTCACGCTGAAAAGGTCGCGTTGTGCATGGGAGTTTGGAGCAAACCCCTGCTGGAACAGCTTGGGATCTCAGTGCCTCTCATGGCCGAGCGTGGCTATCATGTGCAATTTGGCCAATCCGGCCTGCAGGTTCAAAACTCTGTGCTTGATGTGGATTGCAAAGTCGTGGCGAGCCAAATGGCGGGGGGATTACGGGTCGCGGGCCAGGCCGAGTTTGGCCCTATCGGCGCTCCCCCAAATCCGCGCACGCTGGACCGGATGGAGCGCATCGCCCGCAAAATGTTCCCAGCCTTGCCTCCCGGCGCGCCCGACACCTGGATGGGGCATCGCCCATCTTTTCCGGACAGTCTTCCGGTATTGGGCGAGATGCCGAAACATACCGGGCTGTTCCTGAATTTCGGGCATTCCCATTATGGTCTGATGATGGCTCCAAAATCCGGTGACCTGACCGCGCGGTCGATCCTGGGTGAAACACCCAACGAAGACCTCTCGGCCTTCGGCATTTCGCGGTTCTGACCGCACAGGTTCCATCAAGCCTCAGGACTGATGCCGAGCAGCTGAGGGGGTCGCAGAAACTTTGGCCCGTCGTTAACATGGATCGCATGAGGCAAGACGTGATCCAAATGAAGAAACCAAAGACCCCTTCGCTTGCGTTCAAAGCCAAGGTTGCACGTTGAGCGAACCACGGGGAAAGTGAAGAGGGACCGTCGCCCCAGTGGGGCGGCGAAAGCCCGATGACCGCCTACTGAACTGTCGAAGACATACTGTGTCCATCCGCCCCAGATCGGGCCCAGGAAACGCGCCGCGATAGAGAATGCGGCGACGCCCCTCTCGTGACATTGGCATTTGCCAATTCACTGCCGATTACAGACGGGAGAGACGCATGGCGGGACAACCGCATGATCTAACGGTTGTGGCGGCCCAAAAAAAACATGACTTCAGATACCTGAACGCCTTTGAGACGGGATCAAAAATGTGCGTCGGGATCGGCAAGGGGCTGCGCGACTATAACTTGGCACGCCCGCATTTGACACACGGTGTATTGAGCCCTCATGAGGCCTATGCCAACAATACAAAGACAATGAAAAGCAGCTTAAATGACCCCATGATCCAGCTTAAAACGGCTGAAAACTGGTCTACATTCCAGGACCACCTCTGCCGGCGCGGCACTGACATATTTCACCGGTGCACGCCAAACGGCCAAAAGGAAGACCGTACCTTGAACCGATCTCCGCATGAAATTCGCGCAAGTTTTGCCGCTGCGATGTCCGCAATGTATAAAGAAGAAGTTCCGGCCTACGGCACCCTCGTTGAAATCGTCGAAGATGTGAACGAACGGCTGCTGGCCCAAGGCAGTGATACGCTGGCTCTCACCCCAGGCGAGGACACCGCACGCATCAGCGCAGAGCGCCATGGCGCAATCCGCCTTGGCACACCACAGGAACTGGCCATGATGGCGCGTGTCTTTGCAGTGATGGGAATGGAGCCGGTTGGGTACTATGATCTGTCCGTCGCGTCCGTGCCTGTGCACTCTACCGCGTTCCGCCCTACAGATCGCGATGCTTTGGCCGCCAACCCCTTTCGGGTCTTCACCTCGCTGTTGCGTCTTGAGTTGATCGAAGATGAAACCCTGCGCGCCAAAGCGACAGAGGTTCTGGCAGCACGTCAGATCTTCACGGACGACGCCATAAAGCTGACTGAAAAGGCCGAAGCCCAGGGCGGTCTGGACGGACAGGACGCCAAGCAGTTTGTCGCAGCGGTTCTGGAAACTTTCCGTTGGCACCCGGAGGCCTGTGTGGACGCGGAAACCTTTGATGACCTGATCAAAGCTCACCGATTGATCGCCGACGTGGTGTCTTTCAAAGGTCCACATATCAACCATTTGACGCCGCGCACGCTGGACATTGACGCCGCGCAAGACGGGATGGTCGCAAAAGGATTGCCAGCCAAAGCGGTGGTCGAAGGCCCCCCACGCCGCCGCTGCCCGATCCTGTTGCGCCAAACCGCGTTCAAAGCCCTGAATGAGACGATCCGTTTCCCATCGGCGGGCGGTGGGCAGGACGGCCAGCATACCGCGCGCTTTGGCGAAATCGAACACCGCGGCGCGGCACTGACACCGAAAGGGCGCGCGCTGTACGATCAGCTACTTGCAGAAGTCCGGGCCGATATCCTGCCTGCAGCCAGTGGGGAAAATGCCGATGCCTATGTCGCCAAGCTCGAGGCGGTATTTAGTGCCTTTCCTGATGACTGGCGCACGCTCCATCGCGATGGGCTGGCGTATTTCAAGTACGGTCTTGGCGCGGCACCCGCTAACAGCACAGAAATCGAAACCCTTTTGGATGCAGGTGCGCTGACGCTCAGCCCAATCATCTATGAGGATTTTCTGCCCGTTAGTGCTGCTGGTATTTTTCAGTCCAACCTCGGGGACGAAGCCCGCAGCAAGGATCAAACGGCCTCTAGCCGCGATAGTTTTGAGGCCGCATTGGGCAAACCGGTGATAGATGAATTCGCCCTCTATGAGGCGATGCAAAAAGCCTCTTTAGACACCTGTTTGAGACAGCTACAGGCCGATGCAGATTGAGGGGTCCGTCTGGGATCAAGCCCCTGACGGACGTTTCAGATTTGACTACCTTTGTGCAAGGGATACGCGCTGAAACCGGCAAAAGCCCTGCGGTGTTCATGCCAGCAACCGCCGAACAGATGGCCGATTGCGTCCGCCATTGCGCGACTTACGAAGGGTCGTTCCGCGCAAATGCGGGTGCGCACTCTGGTGACCTGACCGCGCGCATATGCCGACGCCTTCAACTTGGCAGGTACTCCGCCGACCACGAGGTGCTGATTTGCCCGCTGTCGATCATTTTCTCGATCGCCGCTTCGGCATAGCCCAATCCCCGCAAGACATCGCGTGTGGAGGCGCCGAATTTTTCGGATGGGGCGACCGCAAAGACCTTTCCAGTGGTTGTCCGCACCGCGTAGGGGTCCAGCTGTGTCACCTCGTGCCCACTTGGATGATCGGCGTAGACTGAAAAGGAATAGCTCCCATTCTCGGTGCCGGGGGTGCCATCCGCCGCGCGGGAGTTCACGGCTCGCAACGCCTCGAGGTTTTCACAAATTGTGGCAGCAATATCCGCCGCGCGCAGCCGGTCTATCCACTCTGCTGCGGGTTGGGATTGAAACACCTGGGCAAGATAGGGTGCGCGTTCTTCTTCCGGCAACGTGGGCAGCTCTTCGAGACCTTCAACCTCTGAAAACCGCGACAGATCGCTTTCATAGGCACTGAGCAGAATGTGGTTGCCAGAGGCGGTGGAGTAGAACCGCGTCAATGCATCATAGCCATTGGCCTCTGGTCCGGTGGGTTCGTCATAGAGCCCGCGCCCTTTGTAGTCATAGGCAAAAGGCGCTTGCAGCAGGCCACTGTTGGAGGACAACGACGTCCGGCCGCGCCCAATGCGGCCAAAACGGTGCTTTTGATAGAGCGCGGCTGCCACGCTTAGCGCCCCCCCAAAGCCACACATGACGTCGATCGTGCCGACATGCGCGTGTTCCTCTGGGCGGTCCATTGCCCCGCCAAAGCGCAGCATGATGCCAGTGGCTGCTTGAACCAGATCGTCGTAACCAATGTAATCCGTCCGCGTTCCACGCCGTACGCCGCTAAAGCAGTCGAGTTTGCAGAAGATCGCATCCGGGTTCAGCTTGCGCAGGCTATCTGCATCCAAGCCCATTTTGCTGATCTGATTATCGGGTGCGTTCCAGACGATCACGTCAACGGATTTCACCAAATCCTCGAACACCTCGCGCCCGTGTCTGGAGGTTATATCTGCGAGGATCGACCGCTTGCCGCGCATCTGGGAGAGGCCGTAAATCACTGTGTTCCAGCTGTCATACATCGGCTGCGCCGGATCCAGTTTGATGACCTCTGCCCCAAAGCGCGCCAGATAGCTTGCAGAGTGCGGGCCCGCGATCACATTGCACAGATCCAGAACCTTTACCCCGGACAACCACCCCTCGCGTGGCGCGGTAGCCTGGGGGTCGGGCAATTCTGTGCGGTGTTTCCGCAGGATCTTCAGGGCTTCCTCAAAATCCACCCAACGCCGCGGTTCCGGCTTCAGGGCTTCTTCCCCGCTTTCTTCCATCCAGACAACAGGTCCGGGCTGCGTCATCTCTCCGTACATCGGATCCCAGACGTCGATCATCAGGCCAGAGGTTTCGGCGTATTCATCATGAACCCATTCCTGCAGCCAACGCTGCGGCGCACCCGGAATCATGCCGCGCCCGAACATCTTTTTCCATTCATGAGAGGTGCGGGTCATGAACACCTCTTTCATACGCGCCGCGATTTTGTCAGCCCAGTCCTTTGGCATTGGGTAGACCCCAAGAGAGGTTGGGTGGTCCCACTCGGCCCACGGAATATAGGTGTCTTCCTGACTGGTCAGCCCGTCTTCCACCAGTTCTTCGTAGATGCCCAAAACCTCGAGACAGCGTCGGGCGTGGTTCTTGTGGCTGGGGCAGACCACGTAGAACATGCGCCCGTCTTTGCACATGTAACTGCGGAAAAACGGATCGAGGAGTTCTTGTAGTTCCTCATAGCTGAGGTTCATGGGCAACCCTTCCACCCGGCGCCGCTCGATCTCGATCTCGCGCTGTGTCAGATAGCGTTCGGGCATATTGGCGACATGGATCGAGTTGTAGCACAGCCCCTCCATGACAGCCGCGGCCAGCGGGACCTCGATCTGATCGCCCTGTCCCGTCACCTGCCGCGCCTGCAAAGCCAATACCGTTGCAGAGGCCGCAATCTGCGAGGCATAGGCAGATGCCAAAGGCAAAGGTGAAAAGGACGGGTTCAATCCCATAAGAACCCGGTTCAGCCCCATGTCTGTAAACACGCCCGAGCTGGCCGCGACGATGCTTTCAAAGGCGCGCAGCTCTTTGCGCGCCTCATCATTGGAGGCGAAGCCCGGAATACTGAGTGTGATCAACTCTGGCCGTTCCGCGCGCAGGGCGGCAAAATCAATGCCAAGCTTGCTCAGCTTTCCGGGGCGGAAATTTTCAACGAGGATGTCCGCTTCTTGGCAGAGTTCCAGCGCCTGTGCTTGCCCTTCTGGAGACTTGAGATCCACATTCAAGATCACCTTGTTGCGGTTCAGCATGGCATTTGCGGGATTGTCCCACATCGCGCCCCCGGGCGGGTCGATATGCACAACTGTGGCACCCAGGTCCCCAAGCAGCATCGCCACTGCAGGCCCTGCAATATACTGGCCGAAATCGACGACCTTCACGCCAGTGAGCGGCAGTTTAGAAAACGAATGGCGCATGTGTCCTCCGGGCGTTCTTATGTTCTATGATAGGGTCAGGCGTGGTCTTCCAGAATCCAGCGCGCGGCTTTTTCGGCAATCATCAGCGTCGGAGAATTGGTATTCCCACTGGTGATCTCTGGCATGATCGACGCGTCCACAACGCGCAGCCCGCCAACACCGCGCACCCGCAGTTTCGGATCGAGCACGGCTGTCGGATCCTCTTTCCGACCCATTTTAACAGTGCCAACAGGATGGAAAATCGTCGTGGCAATATCCCCGGCCAAACGGGTCAGATCGTCATCACTTTGGTATTGCGTGCCCGGTTTGAATTCTTCGGGGGCGTAGCGCTGCATTGCAGGCTGAGCCATGATTTTGCGCACCTGACGCAAACTGTCGGCAGCCACTTTGCGGTCTTCTTCGGTATCCAGATAGTTGGGCGAAATCTCGGGCGCGTCTCGGAAGTTGTTCGACGCAATCCGTACATGCCCTCGGCTGGTTGGATTAAGGTTGCAGACACTCACCGTCATGGCTGGAAACTCATGGAGGTCTTCGCCAAAGGCCTCGAGGCTTAGAGGCTGGACATGATATTGCAGGTTCGCATGGCTCCGCGAGGGGTCGGACCGGGTAAACGCGCCCAGCTGGCTTGGCGCCATGCTCATCGGGCCGGACCGTTTGAACAGATATTCCAACCCTATCTTTGCTTTGCCAAACATAGAATTGGCCAAAGAGTTTAAAGTCTTTGCGCCGTTCAGCTTGAAGACCGCGCGAATTTGCAGATGGTCTTGCAGGTTCTGGCCCACATAGGGTTGATCCAGTTTCACCTCGATCCCATGCGTCTTTAAAAGATCTGCCGGCCCAATCCCCGACAGTTGCAGGATCTGCGGCGTATTGATGGCGCCTGCGGACAAAATGACCTCAGTCCGCGCTGTCGCACAAACGCTTTCCCCGGCGCGGCTTATCTGAACCCCGACACACCGCTGATTGCCATCCACCCCTGTTTCAAAGACAAGCTTTTCCGCCTGCGCCTCTGTCCAGATCGTCAGGTTCGGACGATTTTTGGCGGGCCGCAGGAACGCTTTGGAGGTGTTCCATCGCCATCCTGACCGCTGATTGACGTCAAAATAGCCAACACCGGCATTGTCGCCGGTATTGAAGTCGTCTGTCTTTTGAATGCCCGTCTGCGTCGCCGCGTCCGCAAAACTGTCCAACACGTCCCAACGCAAACGCTGCTTTTCGATCCGCCATTCACCGGCAGATCCGTGAAAGTCCGAGAACCAGCCATTGTCGCCGGTCTGAGGATCCGCACCGTCATCGCGTTTGTAGTGATCCTCATGCGCTTTGAAATCCACAAGCGCGTTTTCCCAGTTCCAGCCCCTTTCACCGGTGAGGGTCGCCCAGTTCTCGTAATCGCGTGCTTGGCCGCGCATATAGATCATGCCGTTGATGGATGAACAGCCCCCCAGCGTCTTGCCTCGTGGGTACAGTAGGCTGCGGCCATTCAACCCTTTGTCGGGTTGGGTTTTATAGAGCCAATCTGCGCGTGGGTTGCCGATGCAGTAAAGGTAGCCAACCGGGATATGAATCCAGTGGTAGCTGTCCGCTTTGCCCGCTTCCAACAGCAAGACGCGGTTTTTGGGATCCGCGCTGAGGCGGTTTGCCAGCAAGCACCCTGCAGACCCTGCGCCCACAACGATATAGTGAAACTGGGTGTCTGAGCTGGTCATGTTATGTCCCTTCGGCATCAAAAATTCAGCTTTCACCCTGCGGGTCGGGCGGGAAGGGTCGCGGCGATTTGGCGGGCCTTGTGGCCTGTAATCAAAAGAGCGCTCCCTCCCGAAACAGGGGCTGTTCTTGAATAATCGTCAGCCTTGCTCAGGAATCTAATGACAAATCCGAGGACGCAATATTACAGTTCTTTATATGGAGCGTTTTTCTAATTTAAACAACATCTTGGCCTTTGTGACTGTCGCGCGCGAAGGCAGTGTGTCCCGTGCCGCAGAGGTTTTGAACCTGACCCAGCCAGCGGTGAGCCATCAGATCCGGCGCCTTGCCGACGAAACCAACCTGACCCTATTTCGGCGCACGCCCGCAGGGCTTCAGATCACGCACGACGGTATGGCGGTTCTTGCCAAGGCGGAAAAAGTGCTGCACGTGATGAGTGATTTTCAGCGCAGCGCCCGGCAACGGTCTGGCCGGATTTCTGGAAAGCTGCGCTTGGGTACCATTGTCGACCCAGAATTCATCCGTCTGGGACGCCTGTTGGCCCTGCTCCGGCAAGAGCATCCTGAGATCGAGACACATCTGGCCCATGGTGTCAGTGGAACAATCCTCAGTTGGCTCAAGCGTGGACAAATCGATGCGGGCTTTTATCTCAGCGCTCCGGATGACCTGCCCAATCCCGCCACCCATCCCGACCCTGCCATTTGTTCAATCCGGCTGGCGGACTTCAATTACCATGTCGTGGCCCCGATGGGATGGGACCACCGGGTGGAGAACGCAACATGGGCGGACCTCGCAGAGCTGCCGTGGATTGGCACCCCAGAAGCTTCAGTCCATCACCGCCTGCTGGCAAGCGTATTTGCGGCTGCGGGGACGCCACAGAACATCGTGGCGCTGGTTGATCAAGAAGCCTCCATGCTGGAAATGGTGCGGTCCGGAATTGGCCTGAGCCTGTGCCGGGATTCAATTGCGTTGCACCAGAAACAAAGCTTCGGACTGACAATCTGCCCGTCGGTTGCGGTCCCGGCCTGCCTGAGTTTTGTGTTTACAGAGGCAAGCAAGGACCGACCTCTTGTTGCAGAAACGCTGCGGCTGCTTGCAGAAGCCTGGTAAAAGCGCCTGAGTGTTTCCGACAGCAAAGGGTTGAACGGCAGGAGCGCCGCGGCCATTGCCTAGCCGCCAAACATGAACGTAGCGACGCGCTGAGGCAATTTCCCCCTGAGGACCGCATTGATTTCACCGAGCCGATGTCCGGCTTCGCTCAAGAGCTCTTCTTCCAGAAGAGCCCCACCGCGTTTCAACTGGTCCGCAGAGTTTCGAAAAGAGGTGTAAACTGCCCTCGACGGCCCTTGACCCCGGCCGCCAGACAGCGGCACATTTCGATCCTTGCTGCCATGGATTAGCAAAACACGTGTCCTTGCGGGCAAATCACAGCCCGGCACCATTTTGGAGCCGGATATAATGACGGCAGAAGCCACGGGAAACTGACTTTCACAGAGAAAGCGGTACACCATCATGCCCCCATTCGAATGCCCAACCAGATTGACGGAGCTGACCAGACCTTCGCGTTGAAGTTGACGGATGACCCCTTTCATATACCGCAGATCGTTCACCCCGCGTTTTTGTGCGGGCCCGCAGCAGTCACCGGCGTTCCACGTCCGGGCCCGATCGCGGCGCGGGCCGGCGCCGATGCCTTCAAGATAGGCCACGCGAAATCCCATTTGGGCCGCCTGCCCTTCCAACGGCAGGGACTTGCTTAAACCCTCCGCGCTACCAAAGCCACCATGGAGTGCCAGCACCAACGGCGCAGGGCCGGACACTTCTTTTGGGTCCAGCAGGATATATCTGCGCTGACCAATATCACGGGTTTGTACGTCCGCTGGGCTGGAGGTTGGGACGCAGGCCATGCTTGCCAAGGCGAGCCCCGAGAACACCCAATTCTTTACTTTCCACATCTTTTCGCCTTTCTCATTCGGCCAAGTGCGCATCATTGCACGCAAGCACCAGCAGCTTTCGGGCATCAGCCCAGGTTTTCATTTCGGGATGCGCGGGTTGTTCGTCGGGGTTCAACACTGCGAGCGCGGCTTGGTAGCCATCTGGCGCATCCAGTATCCGCAACCATATCCCTGTTGTGCCCAGAGACGGGGCTTGGCACCATTGGTCACAGGGTGGGACAGGCAAAGCCGAAACCGTCCTTGAGAGGTCGAAGACGCCTTGCCCGGTCGCCTTCAGGGCCGCTTCACGCAGGACCCAAAGGGTAAAAAACAGTCTGCGCCGCAGGTCGAGAGAACAGGCGGCAAGGGCGGCTTGCTCTTCTGGCGACAAGGCAAATTCTGCAATGCCGTCTGCATCAGTACGGTCTTGCTCGGCTTGGATATCCACACCAAGGGGAGCATGGCCGCCAATGGCCAGAAACACCCACGCCCCGGAATGAGAGATGCTAAAGGGACAATCTACGTTCCGCCAAAAAGGTTTGCCCCTCTCTTCAACCGCCAAGACCAGATTGTCTGGCCGGCGCCCCGACAACTGACTGGCCAGCAGCCGCGCCATTCCATGTCCAAAGATATACCGTCGCCGATCCGCAACCTGCCGGTATCGAAGTGCGCATTCCTTTTCGACTGCTGACAAATGTGACCAGCAGACCGCCTCTGCATCCGTGGGCGGGGCTGTGCAATCCAGGCACCATATTTGTAATCGCGGGCTCATTCGTAGCGCATCATGACCAGATCCGCCGACTCGACATATTCTTGCAGCTCATAGAGGTTCGACTGCAGTTCACCGTTCAATATCTCGACCTCAGTTAAGGCATCGAACAGAAAGCGGTAGCGCGTGTCGGGATCTTTGGCTTCGTCCGGGGCAAGCTCTTCTGGTAAATGTTCAAAAAACAGAAACTTCATAATGCTCTGCATACGCCGGGGCATTGAAAGGTAGTAATCGCCCGTTCGATCCTGAACCGGGTTGGCGTTTCGAACTTCCTTACGGCGAATGTCACGTTTCACTTCTTGGCGGAGCAAGGCGACCAGTTTCGGAGGCAGCTCTACATCCCCGCGTCGGTCGACAGCGGAGGCCACAAAGAGCGCCTCGCGCTCTGCTTTTCGGGTCAGCAATGCCTCTTCGCTTGCCGCACGATCCTGCAGAAACCGAACCAAATCCAGCTCCCGCAGAATTTCCTCGAGCGACCTCGCAATCGTGCTCAGCCATACCTGTTGGTAGTTCAAACGCCGATACTGCGAGACAAGGCTCTCAAGGTTCACATTAGGCGGTGGTCGTCCCTGTTTGTCATGCAATTCCTCGATCGACCGCGCCAGACCATCTTCGCGAAGGATGCGATCCACATGTGCGCGGGCCTTACCCGCCACTTGCTTGCGTCGAAATTGCATAACCGCCAACCGGCGCGAGGCTTCTTTTTCGGGATCCTCAAACACCTGCTCGCGTCGTGGATAGCAGACCTGACCGAGTGTTTTTCGCATCAGTACCCAAACTCTTCGGCCAAGGCGCGGACTTCTGGATACAGCGTGGCACCATCCTTGCGCCAAGGTAACGGCCCGTCCAAGGGCGGCAACGTTCTGGCGCGTTGTTTTTTGAAATGGGGATTGCGCTGGAAATTTGGATCATTGCCAAACAGCGCTGAGATCGGCCCAAAGTTGGCAAAAGGGCTCCGCTCTGGGTGTTTCATCTGCTCGATCGCATCCTCATCATCGCGGATGCCCAACCAGCGACACAGGTTTTTCAGCTCGCCTTCTGGATCTGCAAGCAGAGCCTCCCCCATCACCCGAAGGTATTGATCCTTTGGCACATGAGTTTCCAAAAAATTCAGCACATTCACATTCATATCGTGCCAGGCAATCTGCGGATCCAAAATGGCCTGGCCATTTTCAAACGCGAAAGAATTGCAATTGAAGGGATAGGCCCCGTCATTGATACTCAGCGTGGATTTGCACTGGCCGACAGGATGGCGCGTCAGGAAGATAATCTTGCAATCAGGGCAGCTTTCAAAAAAGCGCAACATCGCCTCAGGCTTCAGCGTGTAGTCGGGACTTTTCTCCAATAATCGCAATGGCGCAACCGCAGCCCGCAATTCCGTAAAGACGTCGCGGACGTGCCAGTCCTGTCGCCGCGCGCACCAACGCTCTGCCCCTGCAATGGCTGCATCTGTCTGCTCACCAAAGAAAATTTCTGCTACGGCCCGCAAAATGCCATGCCGCATTCTTGTGTCAGAGGATGTGTCTGCCCGCCCAAGTGTCCAAAGCTCTGACAAGGTTTCCCGGTAGAAAATGGTCAATTCCGGAACGCCATAAACATCAGGGTGCACACCCAGCATGCCACTTACCAAGGTGGTAAATGACCGCGGTGGCGCAATCAGGAAAATGGGCGGAGGCAGCGACATCGATCAACTCCTCAGGTGATCAAACCTTCGATGAAGGGAACCTCGAACACTTTGGGATGCATAATTGGGCCATGGCCAAAATAGCCATCTTCGCCAAAAAGTTCGCCGTGATCCGCTGTGACGATCAGATGCGTTCGCCCTTTTGCTGCTTTTTCGTAAATCGCGCCGATCAATTCATCGACATGTTCCACCGCCCGTATTTGGGCGTCCCGCAGTTCCTTCATACGGTCTTCGGTCATAAATTCGTCCCAGCTCATCTGGGTGATCGGGGTGTCGTCATTCTTCATGCGTTTTGCGACACCGTGCAGACCCGAGATAATTGGCAGGCTTTCGTCGCGCAGCATGTAAGGATAGTGCGTTTCACCAAGATTAAAGAAGTAGTAATAGGTTTCGTCCTCGTCCTCGGGCAGACGCATTTCATCCACCATCTCATGGAAACCATTGTGGTTTTTCATCAGCTTAAAGTCCGAGAAACCGCGTGCGAACGGCGTGTTTGGGTTCAATACGGGCATGGATACGCGACCGACGGTCTCGTAACCGAGGTTCTCCAGCACATTGGTCAAAGTCAGATGTGGCAGGAAGTTCTGGAAGTTGATCCCGCTCAGACCCGTCCGCATTTCCCAGTCCACGAACTCTTCTTTGTAGACCTCGGAGGCGAGGATATGGGGCGGGCTTTGGTGCGGCAGTAGCCCCATGGAAAACGCATGATGCGATGGCGCGGTCCAAGAAGCATAGGAATGGCGCCGCGACACCTCTCCCAGCCGGTCGATATTGGGCGTACGTGCGGCTTGAAAGGAGTCAAACCGGCAGCTGTCCATGGTGATGCAGATAATGTGATTACCAGTGCTACTGTCTTGGAACATAGTGTCTCTCTCAAAAACTGTCTGAATACGGTGACGGACGGTCAGGGAAGGCGCGCCCAAAGGTCGATAATTACGAAACGATAGATGCCCTGGGTCACAATGCGCCAAATGGGCATTTCGGTGCCGGCTGTCTTGGCCACACCAGTCAGCCCCGAGCGCAAAAGCCCGCTGGAATTGTCAATGCTTCCAACCATTTCGATCAGCTGACCACGGTCTGTCGAGGCCACGTCGGGATCAATGGATTCTACTACGCCCCAGAACACTTCATCCGGATAAGCATAGACGCGCACCTCGATCGGTGCGCCCTCTTCCACCAGAGCCAGATCCACTTCGCGAAGTTTCATCCGCACGCGGAAGGCCGAGGTATCACGCACCGACGCAATTGGCGCCCCCTCGTCCAGAAAGGTGCCAAGCCGCTCCCGCAGATAAAGCGACCCAAGCTGCCCGTCATAAGGCATTTTGAAGGAAGCGCGTTCGATCCGGTAGTTCAGCCGATCAATTTCGGCCAACACAATCTGCCGCTCGGCCTCGGCCTCTGCACATTCAGACAGGGCTTCCTGCAACTGCACTTCGGAAATGCTCTTGGCGTCAAACAGGCTTTGGTTTCGATCACATCGCAACTTGGCGAAATCATATTTGATTTTGGCTTCGCTGAGCTCCGCTTCCCGGATACGAAGTTGCGCTTCAAGATCTGCGGTGGACAGTTTGGCAACAACTGTGCCCTTCTTCAGCGTTTCTCCGCCGGCAAAGAAGACCTCAGAAACAATGCCCTCCTGATCCGTGCTCAGCTCGCTCAACGCTTGCGGCAACATGGTCACCGGTCCGCTAGGGCGGTAGGTGTAGTTTTGCAGCATGACAATGACCAAACCCGCCAGCGCCATCATTTTGACCGCCCGCCAGAAGGTCACCCGGCTGCGATCTGCGATGTCACGCTGCGCTTGGCTGGGCAGCGTTTTGTCCCGCCACCGCTCAAAGCGATAGTTTTTCCAATAGAACTCATTGGTTTTTTGCAGCTGCTTCCCTGTTTTCCAAAGAAACGCGCAGACAAGAGCAGCAATCAGGATCAGCCCGTCAGGCCCCAAGCTGGCAGCGAAACGTTTGCCAAACAACAGGAAAGCAAGGCCAACAACAATCAGTGAATAAGCAATCGAAACCAGAGCAAAAGCAATCAGAATTTGCGGGTCACTGTTCTGGTAGCGGGTCCGGTTCCACAGATTAAAGAGCGCTTTGAACGCCTTTGGGCGCAGGTTCGGTTCGTCCAGAAACTCTGCCATCAGATAGTACCCGCTGCCGCGATAAAACGGGCAAGCCGTCAACAAGAAGGACAGAAAGGCAATAACAGCAATCGTCAGGGCGATTTCATTCACAGCCACGCCAAAATGCTGACTGGACGAATATAGCAAAACCGCAACCACCCCAACATACAGGCGCGCGGCAAGGGTTGCCCCATGCATCCACATGGCCTGCCTGCGGCTGAGTTTTTCGGTGTCATCAAGCCGAACGGCGAGCCGCGGGAGAATTCCGAAAACCCGTCTTAGCACAATGGCTTCGACCGTGACGCCCATTTCGTAGGCGGCACAGGCATGCACTGCAGTTGCAAAGAAATTGACACTAAACAGGCCCAGGAAGAGCGTCAGGAACAGATCTTCGTTACGGCTGTAAGCCGTATAGGACGTCAAAATGGCATCCCAATGCGTATAGGTATCAAAGGCGGCCACCACCAAAAGGGGCGGCAAAAAGAACATCGCAAGCTTTGCGATCCAAAAGAACGGCCGCAGCATACGCAAGATAAAGGTCGGTCGCAGCACGGCAAAACCGGGCTTGCGTTCTGCTTTTACAGTGCCGACAGATTTGGTCTTTGCCGCCTTAACCGGATCTTCGCCCGCTTCGTCGGAGAGGAGTTTGACCACCAGTGGACGGCGAAGACGTTCATCTGCATCGATCAGTTCAAAAGCGTCCAGCTTACGGAAGAATTTTGCAAGATCATCAGCCACGACCGAAATGCCATACCGGTCCTGAACCAGTTCCTGCACCCCTTCGATTGTATCGCCGCCATGCCCGACCAGCCCATTAAGGACCGTGTATTGCCACTGCGCAATGGACGTCAGAACTTTGCCGTCCAATGTCACATCCAGTTGTTCGCCTTTGCCAACAAGACGGATGTCTTTGCCGTCAATCTCTGACCGGATCAACGGCGGACGACTGAAGGCTTTCGCGGCGCGATCCGTGTCTTTCCCGCTCTTCTCTAACAGGTTTTGAGAATCCATAAATTTAACTTCGCACTGAGGATGTTGAGGGAGTCAGATTGCCGAGATGCACTTCGCAACCGCCATTCGGATGAGGGAGGTAAGCTTCGTCCTGAAACGACCACAAACGAGGGCCAAAAGGGTTTGCTGTGCCCAGAAACAAGCCATGTGGCGTCGAGACGATGTTGCGGATCCCGATATTGTAGGGATTGCCCAGACCGTCCGAAGTGACTTCCATCCAGTTTTCACCGTCGAACGAACGATAAACGCCACATCCGCCGCAGTAGTCTGGAATGAAATTCTCGGGCAGGCGGTTGAGCATGTCGCACGCCATCTGCGGCCATGGATCGCGCCGCGCAAAGGGCAATGTGCCGCTCCAATCATAGGTCGACACATAGAGCCACCCGTCATGGACACCCATGCGCCAGAAATAACCTGCAAACCAGTTGTCAAACCCTTCGGTCCAGCCCGAAAGCGGTTCTTTCCAGCCATCCGGTGTCTGGCGCGCTTTGCCGACAATCAAATCCCAGGTGCCATCCTGATTTATGCGGATCAGCTCGGAAGCTGCGGGGCCCACTTTGTTCTGGGTATCAACGCCGCCGCCCTGAATACCACCCCCGACATAGAGCGCCCCTTTGAACGGAATGAGGCTGCAGGCAATCTGGTTCTCCGGACCACGCCATGCGCCCTGCGTAATCACCTTTTCCCATTTGTAAGGTTTCGGACCCGTCAGGTCTGACCGCCAAATCTCGTAGCCAGCGAGATTGAAGGTCCCGACATAGAGATGTTCGCCGAAACCGACCATTTCAAAAACGGTCTTGTTTTCCGCATCCCCAAATCCAAATTCACTGGTCGCAACCCATTCACCGCCAGCAATATCATCGCTTTCATAAACAATAGAATGGGAGGCAACGTTTGGGTTTCCGCCGCGGGACCCCGAAGGCGTGGTGTAAACCTTGCCTTTGAAGGCCACCATGGTTCGGATGGCCGTAACAGGCAGACCGTGCAATCCGGGCTCGCAGGTGGAATGCCAGTCCAGTCCATTTTCGCTTCGCAGGATCTCGGGCCCTTTGCCTGCGGCGGGCGACCACGTGGTGCAGTAAAGCGCATCTTCATGCACAAGCATGGATCGATGCCCAAATGAGGACGGAATTTTACGCCCGTGGCTGCCCGTCACAGTTGGCGCTTTGCGCACACACTGCCAGTCGTCTGAAACCACGTCGTAACGCCAGATTTCAGAATTAAGACCCAGGTCGAAGGGGTTCTTCGGACATTCAACCGGCCATGGATCCATACCGATCGGCAAGCGTCGCCGCATAAGGGCAAAGTTCCCGCGCGTTGTGCCCACATAGAGGTGGTTCTTGAACCAGGCCATCGAATGCGCATAGGCATTCACCCCATCGCCAAACCCACCTTTTGCAACACAACGGAAATCCTGTTGCCCCAGCCCCGGCGTCACCCCAAGCCGCTGCACGGTTTGCCGTGGTTCCGGGCGCGTTAGCATGCCATCACCTCCGGTGAGGCAAAGCCAAGCTGCTGATAAAATGCAAGGCATCTTGCCGCAACGTCTTCAGACCGTGTGGCCACAAAGAAATGTCCTGCGTCTGAGATCACATCCGTTTTGCACCTTGGCAAGATCGTCGACAGCAATTTGCCGGACTGCTGGGCGGCGGAATAGCCGCCACAAAGAGAAAGGACAGGGATGCCGATTTCCGCCAAACGCGCTGGACTTAAACCATCCGGGGATGTCATTTCGGTGATCGCTGACGTCTCTTGGACAAGGCTCATCCAGCGCTTGGCTTTTGCGCTTTGCACGGATCGCACGAGAAACTGCACCCGCGCATCCTCGCTCTCCATGCTTTGCCCCGACAATCGCCGCTGCGCCAAACCGGTAATCAGATGAAGGCCCGCAAATGGATCCGCAGGATCAAATGTGACACCGATATCGGCGAGGGCAGAAATCAGTTCGGCATCTTTGGCCGACGGATCTGTGGCTGCAGCCGCGTCTCGACCCATCCCGATTTGACTGTCCAGCAAGATCAGGCTGTTCGCCGCCTCGGGGTGATCCGCCAGCATCGCCAGGGCCGCAACACCCCCAAAGCTGTGTGCGACCAGATGTGGCCGCTGCAAATCCAGCGCTGTGATGAGCGCCAAAAGATCGCCGCCAAGATCCTTGGGGGAATAGCCCGAAGCGGACACCTGCGATCGACCGTGGCCGCGTTGATCAAACATCACAATGCGAAAGTGAGTGCGCAGTGCCGTCAAAAGCTCGATGGGCCAGAACCCCATGGACGAAGCAAGACCATGGCAAAAGACCAAATCCTGACGCGGGGCGTCACCCTGCTGATCCAGCAAGGTGACATTCAAGGACACGTCATTGACCACTACACGAGGCATATTTCTGCCGTCACTCTGCGTAACCAAGGGCGGCGAGCTGTTCCATCAGCAGCGCTTTTTCTTCTTCCGACATTTCTGCAGAGACCAAATGCGAGGGAACTTTTGTCGCCTCTCCGATCTGGGCCGGGTTTGAGGCCCATGCCTCAGCGGTATAAAGGCCTTCTGGAACCTTGCCATTGAAGTCGACGGGAACAGAGACACCGGCATGATGCAGAAGGATCGCCGCCACATCCACGATGCGCAGCGGAGCAAGTTCGACACCTTCTTGGATGCCTTGGCCGCAGGCGACAAAAATACCATCCGGGTGGTGCGTTCCGATGGGTGGATCAAGCGGCTCCAAGGCTTCTTCGGCCTTCTTCAGCGACAGGAAACCACTGTCCACCATCACCAAAGTCAGATCCGGTGCCTTTTCCATGGATTGGCCGGCAAAGGCCTCTTCACGTTTCAGCACCTCGAGCACATGTGGCTCTCCGGTACGTGGATCGATGACGGCCATCAATTCGGCAATCAACTGATCCCGGAACGCCTCATAGTCCTCCTCTGCAACACCGCCCTCTTCGCCAAGCCAGGCTTTGCGAATGTAGATCCCATTGGTGGAGGGCGTCCGGCAATAGGCTTTTGACGCGCTGACATCGACAGGCGTAAGGAACCCGCTTTTTCCAGCCAGTTCCTCAATTTCTGCGGCGCTGCGGAACGACAGATATCCTTTTTGAGCCAGAAACGTATTGGCATTGAAGACCGCAGTCTGGGCCGTGAAACCGTGATCAGAGGCGAGAACAACCTGTGCATCCGGACACAGCGCCACAAGCCCTTCGATGTAGCGATCCATGTTCCGGAAATACTGCAAAGACGCCTCGCGCATTTCCCGATATGTTGCATCCGGCTCGGCCGGGGCAAGACGCGGATCAAGGTAGGGCCAAACCTGATGCTGCAACTTGTCTGTGCCGTCAAACATGACAGCCATGAGACCCGGCTTCTCGTTTTCAATCACATATTTGGCGACCTCAAACCACATTTCGTCGCGCGCCAAGTGATAGGTGACCCAGTCACGTTGTTGGTCGGTTGACTGATGCTGTACCGATTTTTCTTCATGCTGGAAGTCCCAAGCAAGCTGCTTGGGTTCTACGCCGGGAAGGTCGACCTTCATGCGTTTGTAGAAATCGCGCGGCTGCGTGTTTCGGCTCAGGTGTTTCCACGGCACAAAGCCTGGCATAATCACCCCGTTCAGGTCGCGCGGCGGTGGCGCAGTGAACGGAAGGTTCAAGGCCGCGCTTCGAACACCGTGGCGCGACGCGATGGTCCAAATCATCTCACGGGTGCAATCCTGAGAATTGGTCAGCTCTGTATAAAGCTCTCCGTCGTTTTCGGTGCTTTTAAGAAAA
Organism: Tritonibacter multivorans; assembly: GCF_001458415.1. GTDB lineage: Bacteria > Pseudomonadota > Alphaproteobacteria > Rhodobacterales > Rhodobacteraceae > Epibacterium > Epibacterium multivorans. The sequence continues at coordinate 132,268 of NZ_CYSD01000031.1, forward strand.
TCGTAGATCCCATGCACACCCGGGTATTGCCCGGTCATCAGGGACACCCAAGCAGGCGGCGTCAGAGGGTTCGGTGTGGACTTCAGATGTGCGCGCACACCTTTTTTAACCAGCTCCGCCAAGACAGGCATGATCGGTTCCGGGCCGGACATCAGTTCGTCCAACACCGTGAACGTAGAGCCGTCCATGCCAATAAAAAGCGATTTAACAGTCATAAAACTAGCCCCCTCAAGCAGGCGAAAAAGATCCGGCGATCTCTCGGTTCACAAAGGCAATGACCTCTTGGACCGTCACGTCTTCGACAAATTTTCCGTCCGTCATGATCAGGTTCTGAAACGGGATCTTCACCGACGGGAACGCCTCTTGCAGCCCCAGAAACAGCTGCATGATGTCTGTGGATTCAAACCCCATGTCACACTTGAGTGTGGTTGAGCCTGTGAGTTCGAGATCGTCGAGCCCCCACTCTTCGGCAAATTCAGTGAGGATCTCATAGACGGCGGTTTCAGCAAGCGATGTGGTCACCACTGGGCCTCCAGTTCTGTTTCTTGAAAAGTATTAATAAAATGGGTGCTATCGGCGCTGCAGTGCAGCACAACTCTCAAACCATAATCCGCAGGCATCACACGCGCGACAGGAGAGATCCCGTCATGGGCCAAAGACGTCGCCCAAAGATCTTCACCAAGGTGATGAATTTCAATGTCCGCTGAATGCAACCGTTCCCCGGTCTGCCTCTGCACCCACCAGCGCAAGGCTTCCTTTATGGCGACACGCGGCATCAAAAAACGTTCGCGGTCGGCGGGTTGATCCTGCAGGTCTTGCCACATCTCGCGTTCTGCGAGGCTGAGTGTGCTGAAGGCCAAAACCCGATGGAACACCCCCCCAACCCGACGCCAGAAATCAAGGCCCAAGTCCGGCAGGTCCCAAACAACAGTATCCCCTTTAGGACATACGACACTTGGCTGCCCAATCCAGCCATTTACCGGCTCGAGGCTGTAGCAATAGAAGGCTTCAGGCAGTGCGCTATGTGCATTTTGCATGCCTTCGATACGCACAATAATGCGATCGTTTTGAAAGCAATCCGTGCTCCATGTGCCATCATTTCCAGCTTTCGGAGGCGCAACCTGCGAGGAGCGCAGCCATAGGCCGTCAGCCGCGCCCGGAGGCGGATCAAACAATTCAATGCGTTTAATGGACCGCGGAAAGCTCGCAAAATACGGGCCACGTTCCTGCGCCAACCAGAATGCTGTGATCTGGGTGAAAGCATCAAACAACGCAGGGTTCAAAATGAACTCCGGATCGTCACCGTCGCGGACAAAATCCACAACTGAAACATCTGAGAGTGTGGCTTCAATACCCTGTGGGCTCCAGCAGGTGACCGTATCGATGGTCTGGAAGATCGGTCCGTGGAAAATGTTCTCTCGATACATTTCGAACGGCTCGGACCAATTGTATCCATGGTGTTCCAGAAGCGGGGCAAGCGCCGGTGAAGACGGAGAAAACGCACCAAAAGTCAGCTGCGCCGACACCGCGCGTCGACCCCTGTTCCAGATCTCACAGACAACTTTTGCATCACCGGCTTTCACAGCTTTGACTTGCACTTCGGTCTGATCGTCATCCGCCCAGATCCAGCCTTCGCCTGCCATGTTTTCAACCAGCCCCAGATCACGGCGCCCAAGGAGCAACGCCGCGGCTTCGGCCATGAGTTCCAGCGACACCATAAACGGAACACATGCCGTGCCCCTCAGGTTCGGGTTTTCGCTTACCGGGCCGGACAACACATGATCCTGAAGGAAGTAGCAGTCCTCAATTGCAAACCGTACAGAGGCCTCCAGCCGATCCTCTCCCAGCTTTTCCGCCTCTTCGATCAGGCCAAAAGGAGATGCCAGAGTTTCAGACCGACGACGGGCATCGACGGCTTTTGATACGGGTTCAACGGTTGCTGACACATCTTTTTCCGCCGCCCCGAACGCCCCAGTTCCAGACGGCTGTTCGGCAGCTGCGCCAAGCCCCAAGCCATTTAAGAAACGCACCAATTCTGGGGTGGCTTTAATTCGGGGGATTGTATTGGCAACCACAACGCCTTTGGGTTTGGGTGTTTTCAGATTCTGCAAGTCGACGTCACAAAGCCCACGCCCATCGAACAAGGGCACAGGGTCGTAGCGACCGCAAACGAACAACTGCCCAAACAGCTGCAACAAGGCCTCCAGCCCTGGCTTGGTTTCCAGATTGCTGGCGGCCACCATAACATCCGCATCAGGAGCTTCGGTCTTGAGGATCTGATTGGCAAAACTGCTCAGCTTGCTCCCCGGCGCCACCTCGACAAACGCCCGAACACCGTCGTCAAACATTGCCTTTATCGTGTCGACAAATCGCACCGGCTGAACCCACTGGCGGCAAGCCAATTCAATGATTTTTTCTGGATCCCCGTCAAACTTCCCTGTCGATGCACAGGAATAGAGCGGCACTTTCGCCGCGTTTACACCGATGCGGCTATAGAACGCCTCAAAAGCGGCTCGCATGGGTTCAAAACCCGCAGTGTGGTAGCCGCGATCAAAAGCCAATTTTTCGACGACGCCCCCCGCTTGCGTCAGCGTATCTTTCAGCTGATCCCCGCTCTGGCCGGGTGCAAAAACGATGGTCTGATTGGGACAGTTCTGCATCGCAATGACTGCATCATGCCCCTGCAAAAGTTCTTCGACCTGCGACTGCCCCAATAAGCCAACGGCCAGCAAAGCGCCGGTTGGAACCTGGCCGCTTTCGTTCACTTCCCGGCTCAGTGCGGTGATTTCCCGGAAACAGGAAAGCATCTCATCGTGGCCATCCGCCGTCACCACCCCCGCCGCCACCAAAGCGCCGCTTTCACCCGTGCTATGACCGACCATCACGTCCGGCTGCACCCCAAGCGAGGTCAGCAGACCAAACATCGCCTGCCCGCCAAGAAACGCCGCCTCAGACCCGACCGCCATGTCATAAATCTGCCTTTGCAGATCCGATCTTTTTGCAGCGTCCAACTCACTGGCACGGGGATAGAAAATGTCGATACGGTTCGTTTCGCCGGAGCCCGTGCTGGTCTCGCCCCAAAAATCCAGCCAGCTGCGCAGGGCCGGAAAGCGACAGGCGAGATCCTCGAACATTCCGAGATACTGCGAGCCTTCTCCGGCAAACATAAAGGCAAGCTGACCCTCAAGGGGCGCGGGTCGAAACGCAATGCCATTTCGCGTCACAAAGGATTGCACGCCCTTAGCCAACCGTTTGCGCGACTGGGCCAGTTTCTTCCGCAACGCTTCGAGGCTGTCGGCAACAATTGCCAGCCGATACGCCCCCGGCAGGCCCTGCGCGGCCTTCTGCGCACCGCGGGCGATCGTCGCCAAATCCAGATCTGTGCGCGCCTCAGTAAATCTTTCCAAGGTGCTGATTGCGACCTCAAGTTCTTCCACATTTGACGCGTTGAACACAAAGAGCTCATGCGTCCAGGGTGTCATGTCCGCGATATTGCTCGGCTCTTGAGCCTCTTCCAAAATGACATGTGCGTTCACACCGCCAAATCCAAAGGCATTCACCCCCGCGCGTCGCGGCGAGTGCTGGTCATGGATCCAAGGGCGCGGCTCCGTGTTCACAAACAGCTGCGTTTTATTGATCTGCAGATCGGTCTTCACCTCATCACAAAGCGTCGGGGGGAGCACCCGGTGGTGCAGCGCAAGCGACGTTTTGATCAGACCGGCAATGCCGGCAGCCGGAATACAATGGCTGATCATCGACTTAACCGACCCGATTGCAATCTGCCCTTCGGTGCCCTCGCGCACGCCAAAAACTTCGGTCAAAGCCTCAATTTCGGTCCGGTCACCCAAAGGAATTCCCGTTCCATGCGCTTCGATCAACGATACCGTCTTCGGGTCCACGCCCGCGCTTTCATAAGCGCGGCGCATGGCCAGAACCTCGCCTTCCTGTGAGGGGCTCAGCAAACCAAGACCGCGCCCATCGCTCGATTGGCCAACGCCACGAATAACGCTGTAGATCCGGTCGCCATCTGCCTTGGCGTCCTCCAGACGCTTCAGCACAACCACGCCCGCCCCTTCCCCAAGCAGAGTGCCGTCCGCCGTACCAGAAAAGGGGCGCACTTTTCCGCTGTCGCTCAACGCACCAAGCTGGGTGAAGATGATCGCAACTTCGGCCGGCAAAGAGGCGTTGACGCCGCCGACCAGCATCATACGGCTGTTGCCACGCTGCAACTCATCAACAGCCGCTTGCACGGCCAACAGAGAGGACGCGCAGGCGGCATCAATAATGTAGTTTGGGCCTCGGAGGTTCAGGCGGTTCGCAATCCGCCCGGTTAGCACATTTGGAACAAGTCCCGGTGAAATATCGGCCACGAATGGCGGCAGTTGATCGCGCAGTAAACGTTCAAATTCAGACACTTGGTCGGCGGAAATATCCGGTTTGAGCGCAAGCAAAATTTGGCGCATCTGCTCAATAAAGACATGATGCTGTGCGGTGTTGACCTGCCCGCGATGGTAATATGGGCTATGGCCAATAATGACCCCGGTGTCGCGATGATCAAACTTCGCCTCAAGGTAGTGTTCACCCGCATCCAAAAGCGCGCGGCGCGCAATTTCCAAGGCGATAAACTGGTCCGGTTCGCCACCGTCCAGCGCCTTTGGCATAATCCCCAGTTTTGCAAGATCAACGCGAAAGAGGTCTTTCAAATACCCCCCCTGGTCGGTCGAGGTTTCCCCCCGGCGTGTCAGATGATCTTCGGAATTCCACTCTGGCAAAGGGTCACCAATCGCGTTCACGCGGTTGACAATGTTTTCCCAGAACCGGCGCGCGTTGGGCGCTTGCGGGAAAACACAATCCATACCGATGACCGCAATTTCTACAGGGCGCTGCGGCGGCATATTCAGGCTCATGCTGCACGTCCTTTCGACGGATCTTTCGTCTCAGCATTTGGAGAGGACGCAAGCTGGCCAGCCTGCCGGATGCCGTGCTGCATGTTCGAAACACGCATCAGCACAGTGCCTCTGTGATCCCTGAGGATGGCGTCCGCTGTGATCACGTCAGGAGTGGCGTCGACCACTTGAAACTCAATCCGGTCGGCCTCTGACAGATCGGAGGTGAATCTTTCAATCCGTCCAAAACTGAGGGGGAGCGCAAAAATCCCTTTCAGCGCATGCCCCCACAGAAGCGGTAGCTGAGCAATGCCATCCACGAGGAACGGGTCAAAAAGCCAGGCGTTTCGATCCCCTTTGCATTCCCCGTCGCCCAAGAGCTCGCCGGGAAAAGAGGCGCGTGTATCAATGACTGCGCCCTTTTCCCAAACGGCCGGGGCCGCCAGAACCGCCTGAAAGCTGGGCCCGTGAAACAGATGGTCCGCATAGGCCTCTGCCTGCGAAATCTGTCGCGCACCGGCCGGATCCCCCAGCCTGTCGACTGTAGGCGCTGCGGGTAACTTCGCTGTCAGGATGAACCGGGCGCCGTAGTGGGGCCGTTTTTCATCCCCTTCCGTGAACAGCTTTACGCTCACGCTTTCTTGTTCTTCCATCCCGTGCGACTGCGGACTTAGAACCGCAACCAAGGCACGGCTGTGTTCTGCGACAATCACACCGTTATAAAGCCGCGCGTCCTCTATCGCCGCAACTTCGAGGGCCCCACCAAAGACACGCGCAACGGCGCTTGCCATGACCTCCATTGCAACAGCCATGGGCAGAACGGGGTTCCCGTCCACAATATGATCCTGAAGATAAGGGTGATGGGCATCGATCCTGATGCGCAGTTTTTGTTTTCCACCCGGCCCCATCTCGGGTTCGGCTTGCCCCAGAAGACCTGCTGGTCCCTCTCTGTGGAGACTGCTGCGGCTGGCTTCGGCCGCCTCCCAAGGCGCTGTTCCAAAAACAACTTCGACATTTCGAAGCGTCCCGGCACAGCGGTTCTCCTGACGGAAGAGATCCGCGCCCAGTTGCGCCTGGACCAAATAGACCCCTTGCGCCCGAAACTTTGCCTCGGTTTCCGGCGTCACCATGCCTGCGCCAAAGGTTGTTGGCGCCCAGGGCCCCCAGTTCATCGCTTTGACCTGCGTGTCGGGGCCAAGATCCGCCTGCCACTGGCACGCGATCCGCGCCATTAGTTCATTGGCTGTGGCATAGCTCGTCTGGCCCGCGTTGCCGAAGCGGCCAGCCACCGAAGTAAAGGCATAAAAGAATTTAAGCCCATCACTGCGCAAATTCCGCATGAGCAACAACAGACCGATGACTTTGGTCTCGACCACCCGGTCCCAGCTGTCGGATGGGATATCCCGCAGAAGTTTGTCTTCGATGACGCCAGCACCGTGGACTACGCCGTCGATGCGGCCATGGGTTTTGTAGATTTCCTCGAGCCCGACACGAACCGCGTCGGGGCTATTGACGTTCATCGCCATATATTCGACCCGCGCCCCGGTCGTTTTCAGCGCATCGATGCAGTCGAGCATCTCACGTGCAGCAACAACTCTGCTCGCCTTTCGGCGACCCTCTGGGATCGACAGCTTGTCGTTCTTCACAAAGTGTTTTGCCAGTTCTACTTCCGTCAGTTCTGCTAGTTTTGGATCGTCGCGCAGGCCTGCTTTCGCCGTCGGCAAGGCAGATCTCCCGGTTAGGACAAAGGTCACGCCAGGGGCGCCAAGTTCGCGAATGGTTTCGGCAGTAATGCCGCGCGCGCCACCTGTTGCCAGAATGACCTTTAGGTCACCGATTTTTTCAGGGCTGCCCGTTTTAATCGGCGCCAGCTCGGTCCGGAAAACGGTCCGCTCGCGCTTGGGATAGCCAACCTCAACACGACCGCCCTGAATTGCGGTCTCAGTCATGATCTGATCCACCTTGGCCGACAAAGGCTGTTCAGGATCCAGATCAACGGCTTTGCAACGGCGCCCTTCATCCTCCCGCAGGAGGGACTTCAGGACCCCGGTGCTGCCACCTTGCAGCTTCATCTCAAGGCCACCGCCATCACGCGCGAAAGTGCCACCCAAGGCGGTCACTGCAACCGCATGAGCCTGCGGCACAAAATCCAAGTCGCGCAGCAATACATAAAGCGATTTTTCGGACGCAAACAATTGCTGGCGCCAGACATCAGGATCCGCCGCCAGTTCGAGTGGCGCCTGCCCCAAGGCCGCAAGATGAATGATCCCGGCGAGCGGCTCAAACGCTTGCGCTTTGACCCAATTCGAAAGGGTCGTTTCGTCTGCCATGGCCGTTGCTTCAACGTGATGGACTTCATGACCCGCTGCTGTAAGGGCCTCCGCCATGGCCTGATCCAAGTCCGTTCCCGAGGGCACCAGAACAAAGGCGCCCTCGGTCAGTGCGCTTCGAACATCATCCGGCAACGGTTCGCGGCGCGCAGCCACTACAAACCGTGCTTGATCGGGCCGGGGCAGGTCGTCAGAAGGATCCACCGTGGGCGTGTCCTGCTGCGTCGAAGCATGTCCTGCCCCGGCCAAATTAAAATTTGAAGCGGTCTCCGCATCCGTCAGAATTGCCAGCATATCATCCAGCGTTTTTGCCTGATTCAAGGCGCTGCGCTGGCTGTCTCCGAGCTTCTCTGCCACGGGGTCTGGCAGGGCTTTGACCAAGCCCGCAACGATGTCGACCCGTTTGATCGAGTCAATGCCAAGGTCAGCTTCAATGTTCTGATCCATTTCCAGCATGTCTTCGTCGTACCCGGTCTTGTCGGACACCACGTTGAGCAATGCCATCTTCAGATCGACCTTGGCAGGTGCAGGGGGCGTCGCTTCGGCGACGGGTGTGGAGGTCACCGCAGCTGTTTCAGCCATGGCCATCGCTGGCGCTTGTGCCGGGGCAGAAACAGCAAGGGGTTCGGGTGTTGTAGAAGGCTCAGGTTTCTGAGCCATCGGAGTGGTCGCCGCAGGCAGTTTGGGCGCGACTTCGGTGACGCTCAATGCTTCAGGCGCCGGGCGAACACGCACGCGCTTGTGACTGGCACGGGGTTGGCTGACGGGCTCGCCAGCGCGCAGTTCGCTGAGCGCAACAGCTTCTGCGCTTTCCACGACACGCGCTACCATTTGGAAGAAACCGAGGCTAACAGATGCCTCCGTCGTGTCGCTGTCAGATTGGATCGGACTGTCGTACACAGGTTTTCCTTTCCTTTGTTTGAAAGACGAATTTTGGGAATATGCAGGCACATGGGGCGGCTTCTGCCGCGACGCAGTTTCTTGCGCCAAAACCATTTGCCCGGTGAAATTTTCAGACTGCACTTGCGCAGTTTCCGGCTGCCGGATACCGCCTGCGGCATCGGGAACAGAGAGTGCAGCCTCCGCAGTCAGCCCAACTGTTTTTTGCGGGTCTTTTGCACGCCGCACGCCGCTGCCATTGATCCACCACCCGCTTTTCGATGGCTTTGCTGGCTGACCAAGACCATCCAAGTCGCGGCTTGTTATATCTTGGCACCCTCGGTGGTCGAACAACCGCTCCAAATCCATCGGGACGGCTTCGACTGCCAATCCTGCAATGGCAGTCAGCAAGTGCGACATACGCCCGTCTGCCTCATCTGTTGTCAGGCTGACATGGGGCCGGTCTTTCAAAATCTGGCGCACAAGTTTCGACAGCACCGCTTTCGGTCCAACCTCGACAAATATGCGCGCGCCGGCCTCGTACATATTGCCGATCTGATCGACAAAATTCACAGGCGCGACCAAATGATCGGTCATAGCCGCGCAAACATCTGATCCGTGCGGGGCTGCTTTGGCATTCGAATAGACGGCGCCCGCTGCGTGTGCATTCCACGCCAACCCATCGATCACCTCGCCCAGGGCTTTCTGCGCCGGACGCATAAGATCCGAATGGAAGGCAGCTGCGACCGGCAAACGTGTCGCCCGAAGGTTCTTTGTTTCGGCCAAAGACAGCGCCGTCGCGACGGCTGCGTCTGGGCCGGACAAAATTACCTGAGTTGGACTGTTGTCATTGGCCACAACAAGATCCGGCACCTCAGCAGCCAATGCATCAGCGTCGGCCCGAGAGGCTGACAGGGCCAGCATGCTACCAAGCTCCTGCCCGCTGTCAGCCGCTTTTTCCACGATCAGGCGACCTCTTGCTTCGGACACGGCCATAAGGTCATCAAAGCTCAGCACGCCCGCCGCATGATGGGCCACAAACTCACCATAGCTGTGACCGGCAAAGACATCGCCCTGCAGGCCAAGGCGTTTTGACAGGAACCGCCACAACCCGGCTTCCACAGCGCCGAGAGCAGGCTGCGCAATGTCCGTCGAGGTCAGCGCCTTTTGCGCATCTTGACGGGCCTTGTCGGTATAAGCGCCGCGAGGATAGAGAAACTCGCTCAGAACTTTTTGCGTGCCGTATCGGCGGGTCAGAGACCCCTGCAAAAGGCTGTCTGCGCGAGACAGAGCCGCCTCCATCTCTGGCAGGTATACCGCCGCTTCGCGGTGCATGAATGTGTACTGAGAGCCCTGTCCAGAAAACAGAACCGCCACCTTGCCGGGCGTTCCCGCCTCGCTTAGGAACACGCCATCAGCCAGCTTTGCGTCGGTGTTCAAATGGGCCAATAGCGCATTCAGTTTTTTGCGCGCCTGATCCAAATTGTCGAAGACAAACCCGGCTCGAACTGCGTCATCTGACTTGAATGTCTTTACATATGCCGCCGAGAGGTAGCGCGGCTTCAGGCATGAACCGGCCGCAAGAAGTGACTGAATTTTTTCAATCTTTTCGCACAATCCACGTCGATCACCTGCTGACAGAAGCAGAATTTCACTTGGCCAGTCTTGCGTCGGGTTGATTAGATACTGCGGACGGTATTCGCCTGTATATTCCTCAAGGGTGGCGTGAAAATTGGTGCCCCCAAAGCCAAAAGCAGACACCGATCCGCGACGAACAACGCCATCCGGGGCTAGCCAAGGTTCAGCGTCGTCCAGCAGATAGAGCGGTGCTTCGTCATTCGCGAGGACATCATTGGGGTCTTCTACCCCGCGATGCGGCGGCAAGACTTTGTGATGCAGCGCCATGGCAACTTTGGCCAAACCGGCAATCCCGGCCGAGGCTTTGGTATGGCCGATATTTGTTTTTACCGACCCGATCACAGCACGGCGCGGCGCAGTATTGCCAGCCTGAACCAGCATACCGGTACTGTTCAATTCGGTGCTGTCCCCAACCACCGTGCCGGTGCCATGCGCTTCAAACAGCTGAACATCAGCAGGAGTATACCCTGCCTGATCATAGGCACGACGCATTGCGCGCAATTGCCCTTTGGCCTCGGGCGCGGACAGGGCTTTGCCCTTGCCGTCTGAACTGGATCCGACCCCTTTTAGGACCGCATAAACCCGGTCACCGTCGGCTTCGGCGTCTTCCAACCGCTTCAGCACCAGCATAACAATGCCTTCAGAAATCGCGATCCCGTCAGCGCCTTTGTCGAAACTGCGGCACCGTCCACGCGGGCTCAGCGCCTGCGTCTGGCTGAAACACATAAACCCAAACGGGCTTTGCTGTGTGTCAACGCCGCCGGCAATAGCCATACGCGACCGGCCAGAACGCAGTTCATTTGCTGCCTGATACACAGCGGCAAGCGAGGAGGCACAGGCTGCATCGGTGGTATAATTTGCGCCCCCCAGATCAAGACGATTGGTGATCCGGCCAGAAACAACATTGATCAAAATGCCTGCAAATGTATCCTCGCTCCATTCCGGCAACTGGTCAGAGAGATGCGGCGCAAGCTGACCGGAAAAGCGCGGGGTTTCGGCGCGCAGGTTATACTGCAAACCCACATCGCCCGACCCGCCGGATGCTCCGATCATAACGGATGTGTGCTCGCGCGTGTCGCGATCCATATCCGCATAGCCCGCATCCTCCAGCGCCTGATCCGCAAGCTTCAGCGCCATCAGTTGCATCGGATCAACGCTCAGCAAAGATTTGGGCGTGATTCCATACTTTCCGGGCTCAAACGGCATGTCTTCCAGAAATCCGCCCCAGCGCGAGTAAATTTTGTCGCGCGCGTTGCGATCTTCGTCAAAATAGAGACGCCAATCCCAACGGTGTTTGGGCACTTCGTCGACGCTGTCCACTTTGTCGAGAATGTTGCGCCAGAACGCGTCTTTATGCATGGCACCTGGGACTGCCGCGCTTATCCCAACGATCGCGACATCCAATGGTTGCGAAGCCTCTGCCTGATGGGGCGCGGGATCTGGACGGTTCTGTTGCAGAATGTCGACCGCGTCGTCGGTCAGCGACTTGTGCAGGCTTTCAATTGACTGCACATCCCCCCGCAGGCTGGCAACCTGACCAATCATGTACATGCCGATCTGAAACTGTTCTTCTGCCTCGGTCTGTTCAATTTCCGAAGTTTCAACAGACCGGCGGGTCCCCTTTGAGGCCACCCGCAGCGTGCCCATGATCATTTCGTCAAGGATCTCGCGCGTGTCTTCGGACGACACGCTTTCGTCCTGTTTCAACTCGTTCTGCTTACCCACAAAGGTTTCGACGAATGGCGTCAGCATGGACCGGCTGGCATGCCCTGGCCCGCTGGCCAAAACCGCAGTATCTGAATGTTCGCGCACCACGTCCTGGAACTTTGGCAGAACCGCACCCGAATTCACAATTTCCTCGGTGAGAACATAGGCGGTCCCCACAATCATCGCGATTTTGGCACCGCGATCCGCCAAAGGCGCAACAAGAACCTGCAAAAACGCCGACGAGAAGGCATCGTGCAGCCCGCCCGCAAAGACACAATCCAGATCTTGGCCACGCACCACACCGGCATCAATTTGCGCGCATAGCGCGTCGACCATGGTGCTCCACAACACAAAGCTCGACAATGGGCCAACATGGCCGCCGCATTCACGGCCTTCAAAAATGAAACGACGCGCCCCGTTTTCCAAATAATAAGGCAAGAGCTTGGCTGAAGGCAGGTGCAGAAAACACGGCACACCTGCATTTTCAAATTTCACCGCCTGATCTGGCCGCCCGCCAGCTACAATTGCAAAGTCGGGAGAATTGGCCAGTACGGCTTCCATCTGGGCGTCAAACATTGCCTGCGGCAAAAAGCCCAGAAATCCCGCCCCCCACTTGGCCTTGCCAATCATAGACTTTGTTTGGCGCATTAATTCCTGAATTTGATCAGGGCGCATCATTGCAATTGCCAAAGTTGGCAGCGCACCACCTTTTGCAACTTTTACGGCAAATTCAGCATTATCCGATACGCGTGTCATTGGCCCCTGAATGAGAGGCACATCCACCCCAAAACTTCGGGCAAAACTGTTGTCGCGCGCCAAGGGCAGCTGGTTGGCGGCCACATCTGCTTGTGTCGCAACAGCTTTTCGAACCGCTTTGAACAAGGAGGCAATACTGCCAAAGCGATCCGCATAGTCTGCCGCGAGCGCCACATCGTGCCCGAGCAGGAAAAGCTCTGTCGATGGATCCTCAAAGCCCACAGCGACTTGACCCAACGCGTCGCGCACCTGTTCGATTTGGGACAGTGAATAGGTATCAATGAAGTCGAGGGCGGCTTTGGCACGGGGATGCTGCAAAAGCCGGAGGTATTTTCCTTTTCCCGGATCCCCAACGGTCACCGTTTCGGTGCCAGACAGTGACCGCAGCAAATCCTGCGCAGGTCGTGACAGGCCCGCTTCCGGCATCAGCAAAATTTGAGAATCAAAGACAGCCCCCTTTGCCCCCAAAGCCGCCAGAGCAGCACAGACCTGAAGTGACGTACCACCCTGAATATAAATAGGAATACTGGAGGATTTGCACCAATGCTGAAAGAGGATGAAACTGCTTTCTTCGCCAACGAAACCGCCTGATTCATTGCCTTTCACAACCAGACCATCAAGTTCGCCGAACCAGCTCTTGTGTTCACGCCCCCTCACTTGTGCCAGAAGCCGTAAGGCATTTGGCAAGTGGCGTTCTGGCGAGGCGAAGTATGGTTCCAGCCCATCGGAATCAACAACAAGCCATTCCAAGCCTTGCGTCACCCACTTGGAAAGCTCTGCGCAAATTGCTTCATCAAGGTAAGGCAAGCAGAGCCCAAACGCCCCTTTAGCACCACTTTTCCCGTCCGCAAGTTTGGCGAGCGTTTCGGGCAGCCCTGCCAATTGCTCTGCGGTTTCGAACACAGCAAAACCAACGCCTTTGGCGCGCGAAGCTGCAATGGCTGCACCGAGCCCCGCTCGCCCAACGGGGTTAAAGACGAACAGTTCTAAGGCCGCAAAGTGAGACATCGGAAGCCCCCAAAATACGTTATGAAATCACTTAAAATTGTATATGTGTTGATTGCTAGAATATTAATGATGCTTACACAAGTTAAACGTGTGTGACGATCAATTAACGCCCACACGGAGAACAATGGGCACAACTTGCCCACAATGCATAAAATTTAACCCGCCCCGAAAGAAACCCACCAAAGCGTAGCCGCTTCGGGTTTTAAATTTAAGGATTCTGAAAATAGTGCGATCGCGACGAAACAGACAAAATTCTGATCAGCTTCCGGACTTAGCAGCCCACACTCGGCCAGATCCTACATTCCGGCGAACCAGACCGTAGCTCTGTCCCAATGACACTCAGCCAACACTGTCCGCTATCGGCCGAACCAATTCGGCGCGGTTCCTTTCATCGCTCATTGAAGGCACGTTCCATGGTCAGCTGCACCGGTTTGAGCATATAGGCTAACAGCGACTGCTCCCCAGTTGTCATCTCTGCGACCACCGTCATACCGGCTTGAAGGGGGCGGCGAAAATGCCCCTCGCCGACCATTGCATCGCTGAGCACAACCGACGCGCGAAAATAGGTTTCACCTGTGCGGTCATCGACCAAAGGCATCGGCGAAATGGACTGCAAACGCCCCTCAACCTTGCCAAAGCGGCGTACGTCAAATGTATCGACGCTGATGGCAACGGAGTGGTCCGTATTTACGTGACCCACGTCTGAGTTGGGAATACGCGCCTCGACAACCAGTGCCTCGCGGGTTGGTAGCAGCTCATAAAGCGTTTCGCCCGGTTCGATCACTTCGCCAGGGTTGGGATACGCAACGGATTGCACCACACCACCGGCAGGCGCGACCAAACGCAGCCCCGCCAGCTTCCTGGACAGATTGTCGTGGGCCACCACCAGCTGGGATTGTTCGTTTTCAAGTTCGCTCCGCTGGGTCAGCATCTCTTCGCGCAAGGTTAAAGTTTCTTCGGAGCGGGCGGATATGGCCAACCTCAGGGCTGTTTGCGCTTCGGCAAGGCGAACTTGCGCCTCCGAGGCGGCCGCACGTAAGGAATCGAAACTGTCTTCTTCCTCCAGAACATCGTTGAGCGGCTTTAGCCCCTGTTTGTACAGGCTTTTGATCCGTTCAAGATTGGCTGCTTTGCGGCTGACGCGCTCATTGGCGAAACGAAGTGCTTCGCCCAGGATCGACAGGGTTTCCTCCTGTTGGGCAATCGACAGGGATTGGATACGCTGGCTTTCACGATAGAGGTCAAGTGCTGCCGCCGCGCCGTCAAAGCCATTTTCCTTCAGCAAATCAATCTGAGTGGCAGCGACCACTGCACCGGTATTCAGCGCGTCAAGCACCGCTTTGACATTTGCCAATTCGCCCCTGTTCGCCTTGAGCTGCCCGTCAAGGACCTCTTGCTCATCGCTCAGATCCGGATGGCGCAGCTCTACCAGCACATCACCCGCCTCAACGGTTTGACCATCCAGAACATGAACAGCGGCAACGATCCCACCGCTGAGGGTTTCAATCGCAGGGTAGTCGCCGGTTGGAACAATTGTACCTGGTGCGCGGGTTATCTGCGGCACATCCGTCTGGCCTGCAAGCACAATTAGGCTGCCCACCATGGCTGTAAACGTCAACGAGATGAAAGTCGCAAAGCGGGGCTGTCGGGCCCGCTCATTGAGCTTGGCGCGCTGAAACGGGCCCGAGCTAGAAGAATAAGATCCCAAAATTAACCTCCCAAAGCTTTGAAGACGGCCTGGACCTTCTTGCGTCCGGCGTCACCAGTGTCGTGCACCGCAACACGTTCCCCGTTGAGGAACACAATGCGATCCGCAAGCTGCAGGAAGGATCGATCCGCAGTTGCGATTACGACGGTGTGCGCCCCCTTCTGCTGTTGCACCCAGTTTTTGAAACAGCTGCGCCGCGCATCGCTGAGCCCATTTGTCGGCTCGGAAAAAAGCGTCAGCGACGAAGGCCGCGCCATGGCACGCGCCAGGGTCAGCGCTTTGATCGCCTCTTCTGGCAGGCGTGCAAGGACTTGATCATTCAGGCGGGTTGCCGCCCCGTCGGGCAAGAAATCATTGTCCTGAACAAGCCCCATATTCTCCAGTGCCTGTTCAATCGCCGCATCGCTGAGCGACGGGGCCGCAAGACGGAAGTTCTGGGCAACCGTGCCATAGAACAGGGATTTCTCGTAGGTGGCATAGGTGACCGATTTGCGCAGCTCGTCCGTGGCGATCTGGCGAATGTCGATCCCGTCATGTTCGATGGTGCCAGCAAGAGGCGTGTACAGCCCGTCGATCAGATCCAGCACGGCTGTGCGCGCGGCCGCATCACTGCCCATGACAACCAACAATTCGCCCGGCTCGCATTTGAAACTGGCCTGCGACAGCAATGGCGCGTTGAGCGGATCCGGCCGATACGTGACGCCCGAAAAGGAAACCGATCCGTTGAGAGTTTTCTGGTGGGATTGTTCAAGCCCCAGTTCCATCTCTTCGGGCAGGCGTAGCACACGGTCGGCCTGCACCCGGCTAGCGCGGAACGACAGGATCTGGGGAAAACTGGAATAGAGCGCCTGCAAGGGCGCTAGCACTTTGGACACCAGCGCAATGGAGGCAATCAGCGCCCCAAAGCTCAACTCTCCTAACAAAGCGCCATAGGCGCTGATCACCACGGCACCGACGCTCGCAAGCGCGGTAATGGTCTGTGCAATCGACTGCACCAGAGATTGAAACTGACGCGCAGCGCAATTTGCACGCTCTGCGGTTTCGGCCAAAGGCAGGCTGCGATCCATCCAATGCTGTTGAATGCCCAGGTCCGCAATCGCCCGTTGGTGCAGGATCGCATCATGCATGGCGGCCTGACTGGCAGCACTCGCGACAGCTGCCTCTTTGTCGAGCCGCTGCTGATAAGGGATGGTCACACAGCCAAACACCACCAGAAACGCCACCAGACAGAGGGTGAACAGCCCAACTGCGGGGGCCAGATAGGTCAGCACCGCAAAGAAAATCAGCGCAAAGGGTAAATCCAGCAGCGTGGTCATCACCTGCCCGGTAAACATTTCCCGCAGGGCTTCGAATTGGCGAAACCGCGAGAGTTGCTGATTGATGTCCGATTTCTGCAATTGCGCCAGCGGCAGGCTCATCAGTTTGCGAAACAACGATACTGTCAGCTCACGCTCTCCGCGCCAACCGACATAGGACAGTGCCTTTGTCCGCGCATAGCGAAAGCTGAAATCGGTGGCCCCAATGATCACCACACCAATCGCCAGAGACACCAGCATATGGACCGACCCCGAGGGGATCACCCGATCATAGATCGCCATGATCAATAGGGGCGCAAGCAACCCCAGAATATTGGTCAAAAGAGACGAGGCCAAAAGCCAAGGCATCATCGGGCGTAACGCTGAGAACGACGCCTGCACCGTTCCGAAATCGACGTCTGCCTGTTGATTGCTGAACCGGTCAATACGCACCACATCGCATGATCGGTCTTGGGCTGGCCGAAATGAGATTGCTTGGCCGTTGCAGATCTCAAGATGACCGGCCTGCACTGACAACAGAACAAAACAGGTCCCATCCTGGCCGATCACAAGCGCCGGGCATTCCGCATCCGTTATCTCGCTTTCACGGCACGTAATACGTGTATGGGGGACCTTCAGATTGGCCAGAGTCTGGACAATCTCTTCGGGGTGAAGCTGTTCCGACATATGCGGAAAGGCCTCGAGGATCGTCTCCTCACTGTTGCGCCAGCCGCCCACCCGAAGCAGCTGTTGCAACAGGAAACTTGCGTTTGAGGTGGTCAGCGTTGTCATGCAGCCCCCTGTTGCAGCTTGAGGGTCATCGCCGCATCCGCATCCTGGTGCCACGCATCTTCTGACAATTCGAGCGTGACAGTCCGATCTGCAAGCCGTCTCATTCGGGGATCCGGGCTGGCCATGATGAGTGTCGGTCGCGGCGACAGTGTCGCAAGACATTGCGACAGCGCATCACGCTCCGCCGTATCCAAAACGGCCGTGGGTTCATGCATCACCAGGATATGCGGCTCCAGCGCGAGCGCTCGGGTCAACGCAATCAGTTGCCTGTTCACGGGGTCTTTTTCAAAGGTGGTACCGGTATTGAGCTTGGTATTGTACCCCTTCGGGAGCCGATGAATGCGCTTTTCCAGCCCCAACTGTGCGGCAAAGTATTTGGCGCGTTCAACCTGCTCCGCATCGCCAAAGGCTGCAAGGTTTTCCAGCAGGCTGCCACCAAGGATCGCGGGTTCGTTTTCCAGCACCACCAGCGCCTTGCGTCCACGTTGTGTCACCCTGTCCTTTGCTGTACAGCCATCAATCGTGATCTTTCCGTCCGTGGGCGCGCGTTGGCCTGCAAGGCCTTCGATAAACGCACGCACCATCCAGGGGTTTTTCGCTTCGACCAGCAGGGTGGTGCCGGGGTCAATCGTGAAATCTGCGCCTTCAAAGGCCATACCGGATCTATTCAGCCGCGCCATCGACACATTTGAAAAAGCAATGCTGCCCATAATCGGGCTAAGCTGAGTTGCGGGTGGCAGGATGCTTTCTATCGCGTCCATCTCCTCCAGTTTGGCGCGTGACACCGCCACATTTTCAGATTGCACCCACAACGTCATTAATTTGGTCAACGGCTGGATAATGCGCCCATTGAGCAGCATGCAGGCAGCCAGTTCGGCAATGCCAATTGTGCCTCGGATCACCAAGAACGCCCCGAACAGCCCCATGGAGGCTACCGTGAGCTGAGAAAACACCGCGCCAAAATTCTGCGAAAGACCCGAAAACTGGATCAGACGCTGGCTGATCCCCACCGTCTGCTCTTCCAGCATTTCAAATCGGCGGGTCATCTGGCGTTCCATCCGATTTGACTTGATGGTGGCCATATTGGTCAGCAATTCGGCCAAAAAGGCATATCTACGCCCATCCACCGTTTTGCGTGCCGAAAAAAGCGTCCATTGCGCCCGCTTCATAAAGAAGGTGAAGGTCAGTGCCACGCAAAACGCCCCAAGCGGCACAAGCACCAATGGCCCGCCGATCAGGCCGATCATCACCGCAAACAGCAGCGTAAACGGCATATCAATTGCCAGGGTCTGGTTCTGGCCGGAATGGTGGTCCCGCAACTGCGACACCGCAATGAAACGCTCGAAATAACAACTTCGTGGCGCGCTGGAGAAGCTGACCGTATTGGCACTCACCACCTTGTGCATGAAATGCTGATAGTTCGAAATCGCGGCCTCTTCAGCAGAGATATTCAGCAATACAGACCGCGCCCAGCGTAAAACCAGCTCCATCGCGGCCCCCACCAGCAACACCAGCGTCAGCATGCGCAGGGTTTCGGTCGACTGAAACGGGATGACCCGATCAAAAATCAACAGAATGGAAATGGGCATCAACAATGACAGGATATTGAGCGAGAAAGACGCAGCCCCAAGGGGGATGTCTCGTCGTTTCTTTTTGACGCGACCCAAAAATTCACGCGTTTCCATGCCCATCATCGCCCCAGCGGTTTGCCCCCTTCAGCGATAAGATGGGACGCCTTAATCGCGAATGAACCGAGACTGAGTAAAGCGCTTGATTTTCAATACAATTAGAACCAGTTCCAACATTAAATGATAACTTGATCAGTCTATTTGATGGAGTGTTGAAACCAGGTTCATTTAGGCTTCCGGAACAATGAGCACCTCCAAAACTGGCGCATATGCGACGGCCGCCTCCCTACGTTCAGAATCCGACGAAAAGGATGCGCTTTCAACACATCTGTCTCGCGGTTCTGAAAACCTCACCGATGATCCCAGCCGTAGCACATTGCACACCGGAACCGCGCGCGAAGGCGAAACACAATCGCGCACCATCGAAGATGGGGCACCAATCGACAGCTTTGAGCGCGGCGCAGCTCAAATCACGCCCGCCACGGATGAACCCCGGGGCATATTGGCAAGCACCACCGTCACTGAGAACGCTGCAGGCGCGGCCATTGGCACGCTGTCAATTGTCGACCCCGACGCAGGCGACAGCCACGAGATCACCCTCTCGGACGACCGCTTCGAGGTCGTCGGCAATGAGATCCGCCTGAAGGATGGCGTCAGCCTCGACCACGAAGAGACCGCTGAGATCGATCTGGAGGTCACCGTCACCGACGCAGGCGGGCTCACGACCTCCGAGACCTTCACCATCGCCGTCGAGGACGTGAATGAGGCCCCGGCCGAGGTCATGCTGGACGGCACCACCGTCACTGAAAACGCCGCAGGCGCGGCCATTGGCACGCTGTCCATTGTCGACCCCGACGCAGGCGACAGCCATGAGATCACCCTCTCGGACGACCGCTTCGAGGTCGTCGGCAATGAGATCCGCCTGAAGGATGGCGTCAGCCTCGACCACGAAGAGACCGCTGAGATCGATCTGGAGGTCACCGTCACCGACGCAGGCGGGCTCACGACCTCCGAGACCTTCAACATC
>NZ_CYSD01000032.1 GCF_001458415.1 Tritonibacter multivorans
GTCGGACCCCGGCGTGCGGCATTCCACCCGCACCCCCTTGGTGCCATCGCCGCACAGGCGGAAGGCGGCGGTGCGATTGTCCACCGACCAGACCACCTGTGTCGGCGCAAAGGTGCCTTTGGCAAAGCGCTTGTAGCTGTTGATATAGGGCGCAAAGAAATAGGTGCAGTCGGGCGCGTATTTCAAAAGCCCGGCCATATAGTGATCCATCAGCTTGGATTTCCCCAGAGGCGCACTCTCGTCATAAAACGCGTTCTCTCCCTCGGCCCAGAGCGACTGGTGCACATGGGCAGCTGATCCCACACGATCCGCATGCCATTTCGCCAGAAAACTTGCCGCAGCCCCGTGCAGATGGGCGATCTCCTTGATGCCATTCTTTGCCAGCGTGTGGTGATCGGCTGTGGCCAGCGCCCCGGCATATTTGATGTTCAGCTCTTCCTGACCCGCCTCTGCCTCGCCTTTGGAGCCCTCCACCGGAATGCCCATGGCGCGCAGATGGTTGCGGATCGGGCGCATTACGCCCTCTTCTTTGGTGGTCTGGAAGATGTGGTAGTCTTCATTGTAGTTCGAGATCGGCTTGAGGTCGAACCCAGCCCGCGCAATCTCGTCATGGGTGCCCTGAAACAGGAAAAACTCCAGCTCCGTCGCCATCACCGGTGAAAACCCCATGGCCTCGGCGCGGGCAATCTGCCGCTTCAGCATCTCGCGCGGCGAATGGGGCACGGGCGCGTGGCTGTGGTGATCCAGCACATCACAGAGCACCATCGCCGTGCCCTCAAGCCAGGGCACCGGGCGCAAGGTGGTCAGATCCGGTTTCATCACATAGTCGCCATAACCCGCCTGCCAGCTGCTGGAGGCATAGCCATCCGGCGTCGCCATCTCCAGATCCGTGGCCAGCAGGTAAGTGCAGCAATGGGTCTCCCCCTCCGGGGCATCCAGAAAACTCTCTGCAAAGCTTTCGGCCTGAAACCGCTTCCCCATCAAACGACCCTGCATATCAACAAGACACACCAATACGGTGTCAATCAAACCAGATCCAATCTGGCTTTTCAAAATCTCGGGCGTGAGCGATGCGGTCATATTGTGCCTCTAGTGGTGGGTGATCGGCAGAGACCGCCCCCGAAAGGCCGGCCTGTGTTTTTCGGCCTCACCACGCCAGGGTGCGCAGTGAGGCAGCGGACCCCCCTTAGCCGTAGCGGTAGGGGCGGCCTGCTTTGGCCATGTCGGCGTTGTATTTCTTGAAGATCTCCACAACCTTGGCCTTGGTCGGGCTTTCGGCGGCGATCTCGTCCCAGAACTTCAATGCCGCTTCTTCGACCTGCGCCCATTCGGCATCGGGGATCGAGGTCAGCTGCATCTTGGTGCCATCCACCCGCAAGGAGGCTTCACCGCCCCAATACCACCACTGACGATAGTAGTGAGACTGGTCACAGCAGACACGGAACAGGGTTTGCAGATCTTCAGGCAGTTCGTTCCAGCGGTCCATATTGGCAAAGAATGACCCCGCCCAAGCGCCGGAAATATTGTTGGTCAGGAAGTAGTTGGTCACATCGGCCCAGCCAACGGTGTAGTCTTCGGTGATGCCGGACCAGGCGATCCCGTCAAGTTCGCCGGTTTGCACCGCGACTTCGATGTCTTCCCATGGCAGGGTCACTGGCACCACGCCAAACTGGCTGAGGAAACGGCCCGCAGTTGGGAAGGTGAAGACGCGTTTGCCTTTCAGGTCCGCAAGGCTGCGGATCGGGTCTTTGGTGGCAAAATGGCAGGGATCCCAGGCACCGGCCGAGATATGTTTGACGCCAACGGCAGAGTATTCTTCGTCCCAGATCTCGTTCAGGCCGTATTGATTGAACAGCACCGGCACATCGAGCGAGTAGCGCGAGGCAAATGGGAAATAGCCGCCAAAGACGGTGACATCGGTGGGCGATGCCATCGAGTCATCGTCTGATTGCACCGCGTCAATTGTGCCCTTCTGCATGGCGCGGAACAGCTCTCCGGTGGGGACCAGCTGGTCGGCGTAGAAGAGTTCGATCTGCATGCGGTCGCCTGCGATCTTGTTGAACATCTCGATCGCCGGATCAATCACATGGGCGGCCAGCGAGGGCCCCGCATAGGTCTGCATGCGCCATTTGATCGTCCCCGAGGCAAGCGCGGGCGTGGCAAGGGGCGCGGCAGCGGCACCAAGGGCGGTGGTCTTTAGGAAATTACGTCTAGTCGTCATTGTCAGACACCTCTCTGTCTTTGCTGAAGTTGGGTCCGTCTTTTCGCGGTCCTTCTGGTTATTGTCCGTAGATGGTTTGCGGCAGCCACAGGGCGATCTGTGGGAAGGCCATGATCAGGGCAAGCGCCACCACCATGATGCCCACAAAGGGAATGATGGAGCGGTAGATGTCGTTCAGGCTGACCTCGGGCGGGGCCATGGCCCGCATCAGGAAGAGGTTATAGCCAAAAGGCGGCGTCATATAGGCGATCTGCGTGGTGATCGTATACAGCACCCCGTACCAGATCAGGTCGAACCCCAGCACTTTGACCAGCGGCACGTAAAGAGGGGCGACAATCACCAGCATGGCGGTATCATCCAGAAACGTGCCCATCAGAATGAACGACAGCTGCATCAGGATCAGAATGACCCAAGGGTCCAGCCCCAGTTGGTCGGTGAACAGGTTGTCGATGGCTTTGACTGCCCCAAGCCCATCAAACACCGCGCCAAACCCAAGGGCGGCAAGGATGATCCACATGAACATGCAGGAGATCGCCAGCGTCTGTTTGGTGCAGGTTTCAAAAATCGCCCAGGTCATGCGGCGCTTGAGGACAGACGCGACAAGCGCAGCCAGCGCCCCAATCGCAGAGCTTTCCACCAGCGAGGTCCAGCCGTTCACAAAGGGCACCATCATCGCGGCAAAGATCATCAGCGGCAGGGCACCGGCCCACAAAAGGCGCATCTTCTCGGCGCGGGGCACATCGCCTGCGTCTTTCATCGCGGGGCCCAGTTCGGGCTGAAGGCGGCAGCGCAGCCAGATATAGCATATAAACAGCGCCGCCATCATCAACCCCGGCACAACACCGGCCAGCCAAAGTTGCCCGACGGGTTGGCGGGCGATCATTGCATAAAGCACCAGAACCACCGAAGGCGGCACCAGAATGCCAAGGCTGGACCCCGCCTGAATGACCCCGGTCACCATGGTTTTGTCATAGCCGCGTCGCAAGAGTTCTGGCAGCGCGATGGTGGCCCCAATCGCCATGCCGGCCACGCTCAGCCCGTTCATCGCCGACACCAGCACCATCAGCGCAATTGTCCCAATCGCCAGCCCGCCATTCACCGGCCCCATCCAGACATGGAACATGCGGTACAGGTCGTCGGCCAGCCGACTTTCGCTGAGGACATAGCCCATGAAAATGAACATTGGCAGGGTCAACAGCGGGTACCATTTCATCAGCTTCATCGCGGCCGAAAACGGAATATCCTGCCCACCTGTGCCCCAGAGCGCCAAGGCGGCAATCGCGCCCACCGCGCCAATGGCGCCAAAGACTCGCTGGCCGGTCAGCAGCATGACCATCATGGCCCCAAACATAAAGAGCGCGATATATTCCTGGCTCATGCGGGCACCTCAGCGCCGTTCAGGCGGGCAATGTCTTTGAACAATTCGGAAATGGCCTGCAGCAGCATCAGGAAGAAGCCCACGACCATAATGGTCTTGATCGGCCAGATCACCGGCCGCCATGCGGTCGAAGAGCGCTCGGTCCGGCCCACGTCTTCAGCGCCGGTCACAAGCCCGGTGAAAAACGTCACAGGTTCGTCGCCCCAATAGCCCAGCGAATAGGCCAGTGACCCAAGTCCACCGTAGAACAGCACGCCCAGATAAAAGATCAGAAACAACACGGTACAGGCGTCAAACCAGGCTTTTTTGCGCAGGCTCCAGTTGTGGTAGAACAGGTCCATGCGCACGTTTGACCCCAGCTGGATCGAATAAGGCCCGCCCAGAATGTAATAGGTCACCATCGCAAACTGCGCCATTTCCAGCGTCCAGAGCGACGGCAGGAAAAACGTCTTGGAAATCGACGACCACAAAAGGATCCCCATCATCGCAAACAGGCCCCACATCATGACCCGCCCGATCCTTCGGTTCACCGCATCCACAACGCGCGCATAGCCAAGCATAAAGGCGATCATGCCTGCACCTCTTGCAAGGTGCGCAGCACCCATGGGGCCAGACGCTCGCCCCAGTCCTGTTGCTGGGCCTCGGTTGCGATCAAATCGTTGCGGATTTCGAGCATGACATTCAAGAGCCCGTTTTTGTGCCCATGTTCGTCCAGCGTGTGTGCTACGCCGTCCATGGCCGAGTAGGGCTGGTTCAACTGGACATCAAACGCACAGTTTTCCGGTGTCTGCGCCAGCATGGCCTGTGCGAACTGCGTATCCTTACCGTGCAAAATGCCCAGTTCGACTGTCCGCGGTTCGCCCCGATAGACCGGTGTGAAACTGTGCAGGGTCACCATCACCTTCAGATATGCGCGCCGTTCCGTGAGGGTCTGAACAAGCGCGGCATAAAAAGGCGCGTAAACCTGCGCGACCCGCTCTTGACGGTCGACCTTACTGAGGTTCTGATTGCCCGGAATTTCATGGATTTCCGAACGATCTGGGATAGCGGATGCAGCATCCGGTGGCCGGTTCAGGTCATAGACCAGCCGCGACTGCCCGCCTGCGATCAAGGGGGCGTTCAGCTGTGCTGCCAAGGCTTTTGCAACCCCCAAGGCGCCGGGATCCCATGCAATATGGCTGACCTTCTGCGCCGCAGTCAGGCCCAGATCCTGATAGCGGTCGGGGATGAAATTCGACGCATGTTCGCAGACCAGCAGGACCGCTGCGTCGGCAGGGGCTGGTTCGATCACCGGGGCTCCTGAGTGGGAGCTATGGTTTCTGGCTTGCGTCATGTGAAGAATGTTCTTCAGCAATTGCGAGTCTGTCAAATGTTTTTCTGAAAGATTTGCTTCTTGCTGTTTCTAGCTGTACAATTCTGCACAACCGCTATGCGGTCTTTTTCTTTAACCAGGGTTCAGATATCGGAGCCAGATGTCGACGATTGCAGAAAAGCTTAAAGCACGAGAACAGGAATTAACCCGCGCCGAACGGCAATTGGCGGCGGCGATCCTTGATAACTATCCCATTCCCGGCCTTGGCAGCATTACAGAGCTGGCCGAGCTGGCCGCGGTCTCCACACCGACGGTGGCCAGGATGGTGCAAAAGCTGGGTTTTTCCGGGTATCCCGAGTTTCAGCAGGCCTTGCGGGCAGAGCTGTCCGAGATCATCTCGAACCCCGGTCAGAAACATGCGCAGACCGGCAGCACGCTGCCTGAAACCCATATGCTGACGCGTTTTGCGCGGGCGGCGTTTGAAAATCTGGAGGCCACGCTGGACGGCGTTGACCCCAGCGAATTCGATCAGCTGTGTGCCGCCCTATCTGATTCAGACCGCAGCGTGCACATCGCGGGTGGGCGGATGAGCGGGACGCTGGCGCAGAACCTGTTTCTGCATCTGCAAATGATCCGACCCAAGGTCTCAATGATCCCGTCGCAGGCCTCTTGGCCGCATTGGGTGCTAGATATGGCAGCGGGCGATCTGCTGGTCCTGTTTGATATCCGCCGCTATGAAAATTCGACGCTTTTGCTGGCGGAAATGGCCCATGAGCGCGGTGTGGAGGTGGTTTTGTTCACCGACCAGTGGCGCTCTCCGGTGCAGAAGTTTGCAAGTCAGACCTTTGCCGCGCGGATTGGCGTGCCATCGGCCTGGGATTCTGGCCTTGCGATACTGCTGCTGACCGAAGCGCTGATCGCCAAGATCCAGGAAGATCACTGGGAACAGGTGCAGCAACGCAACGACGCGTTGGAAACCGCGTTTGATCGCACCCGGTTGTTTCGCAAGTTCACCTAAGCACATCTCGGCTGCTTTGTGGTTGGATGCCAGCCTGTGCTTTGGGTACAACTGCCCCTAAGCGCCACGCAAACAACGGGGAATCTCATGACGCGGCTTGAGGAGAGTTTTCAGACAGCGCCAACAGCGCGGCTTCTGACACCGGATGCCGCGGGCGCGGCCCTGTTGTGGAACGCGGTGCAAAACGGCGCGTCCTTGCGGTCCAGCGCGATTTCCGCGACCCCTCTGCAAGCCCTGCCCGGAGATCCTCAGCGGGTGTTCTGCGAAAGCTCCGGTTCCTCTGGAGCGCCGAAGCTGATCCGCCGCTCCCCGGCGAGCTGGCGGGCAAGCTTTGACATCAACAAGGCGCAGTTCGGGATCGGCCCGGACGACGCTTATGCGGTGCTGGGGCATCTGGGCCACTCGCTCAGTTTTTATGCAGCCCTCGAGGCCGTTCATATTGGCGCAGGTCTGGCGTTGCTGGCGGGGCTTGGTCCCAAAGGTCAGGCCGCAGCGATGCGGGCCCACGGGATCACAACCATTTATGCCACCCCCAGCCAATTGCGGCTGATCACCCGTGTAGAGCCCGCCGCCTTCCCTGCTGTGCAGCGCATCTTTTTTGGCGGTGGCAAGATGGACCCCACACTGCGTGTTCTACTGGCGGAGCGTTTTCCGACAGCCCAGCTGATGGAGTTTTTCGGCGCGTCCGAGACAAGCTTTGTCACGCTGTCTGATGATCAGACGCCCGAAGGGTCTGTCGGACGTGCCTATCCCAATGTGAAATTGCGGATCGGGGACAGCGAGGCGCTCGGTGATACCGGAGAAATCTGGGTCAAGAGTCCCTATCTGTTTGACGGCTACGAGGAAGGCGAAAGCCCCCTGACCGTCTGGCAGGACGGGTTTTTGTCGATTGGGGAAATGGGGCGTTTGGATGCACAGGGCTATCTGTACCTGCAGGGGCGAAAATCCCGAATGGTGACCGTAGCCGACCAGAATGTGTTTCCAGAAGCCATTGAAACCGTTTTGGTCGCGCAGCCCGGCGTGGTGGCGACAGCGGTTATTACCCCAAACGACCCGGTGAGAGGGGCGCAGATTGTGGCCGCCGTGGTCGGAGACGTCGATGCCTCCGCTCTGCGCAAGGCCTGTCGGGCGGAATTGGGCGAAGCGGCCGTGCCGCGCATAATTTGGCCCCTGCCCGACTTGCCGATGCTGCCTGCGGGTAAACCGGATTTGCAACACCTCGAAACGCTCTGGCAGGAGCGGAACACGTGACGCGCAGCCATATTCTTGCCGCCTGCCGCAGCCCGATTGCACCGCGCAATGGGGCATTGGCGGCATTGCAACCGCATGACCTGTCGACGCCTGTGATCGGATCGCTGCTGGACCGCGCTGGGGTTGCGCCGGATCAGGTCGGAGAGCTTATCTTGTCCAATGCGCTTGGCGCGGGGGGCAACCTTGCGCGGATTGCCGCATTGGATGCGGGGCTTGCGCAGTCTGTTGCGGGCCTTAGTCTGGACCGCCAATGTGCAGGGGGGCTGGATGCGGTTCTTCTGGGCGATGCGATGATCCGGGCCGGGATGCATGATGTCGTTATCGCTGGCGGCGTGGAAAGCTATTCGCGCCGTCCGATCCGGCTGCACAATTTCGCCGATGGTCGCCCCCCCGAGGCCTATGATCAGGCGCCGTTTACGCCTTGGCCCGATCAAGATCCAGATATGGCAGAGGCGGCAGAGGCACTGGCGACAGAACTTGGCATCAGCCGCGTTGCGCAGGATATTTGGGCGCAGCAGAGCCACCAGAAAGCCTTGGCCGCGCAAGCGGGGCTCGCCGATGAAATCATCCCGGTTGCCGGGTTGGATCACGACAGTTTCACCCGCGCCTTGGGTCCGCGGCATTGCCGAATGGCCAAATCTGTCTGTGGGTCAATCACGGCAGCAAACATGGCGGTGGCCGCCGATGCCGCGGCTTTTGTTATGATGGTGTCAGAGCGGTTTTTGCAGACCTGTGACCGTGCATCCGTGGCGGTTGTGGCTGGCAAAACCCTGGGCGCAGATCCCCTGCAGCCGGGGCTGGCGCCGGTTCCTGCCATTCACGCCGCGCTTCGAATGGCGGGCCTGTCACCCACAGATTTATCGTTTGCAGAAATAATGGAAGCTTTTGCGGTACAGGCCATCGCCTGTCAGCAGGGGGCCAAGCTGCCCGCAGAGATCGTAAACCAAAACGGGGGCGCATTGGCGCGCGGGCACCCCATTGGCGCGTCTGGAGCGGTTCTGGCGACACGGCTGTTTCAGGACCTGACCACGGCCGGCAGAGGGCGCGGACTGGCCGCCATTGCAGCGGCCGGGGGGCTTGGCAGCGCGCTTGTGCTCGAAATCTGACGCCTCAGGCCTGTTTGCGAATGCGATCTGTTGCGCGGATTTCGCCGTCCTGCACGACACGGCACAGAATACCGCGCAGACGCAGCGGCCGATAGGGGCGATGGTTCAGCCAACGCAGACTCTTGCCGCCATACCGCTCTTTCCATTTGATGCAAGCGGTGTTGAACTTGTCCGACACCTCAATCACCGCGCTGCCAATTTGCAGACGGGTGCCGACGGGCATGTTGTCTTCGGTGACATCAATGTCAGCAACCATGGTGTCGCCCGGATGGGGCGTGTTCACCCGGTCGCGCCAGCACAGATCCATAATGCGTTTTGGCAGGATCGACACCTGAATACGCGGATCGCCACTGCCATCGGCCAGCTTGAGCCATGGGGCCACGCCCCAGCGTTCGCCCTCAATCCCGCGTGCGACGGACAGTTGAATGCGCTCCGGGAAGCTGCGTTCGCCATAGCCGGGACGAAAACACAGGGTTTCAATCGCCACGTCATCCTTGGGCGCATCCAGAATATACGGCAGGGCCGCATCACATTCCGCGCGTGTGGCAAAGGCGCTGACGAAGGCCGCGGTTTCCGTGTTCATCTAACGCTCCTTGGTGCAGCCAGACGGCCCGCGTCGCTTGTCGAGATATTCAAACGCATCAGATCCACCCGAGCCGATGAATTGGTCCGGATGGATCTGTGATTTTCAGGATGGTCCTCGGCCTCAGGCCGCTTTTGCGCGGGACAGAACGCTGGAGGGGCGTGCCTTGTAAAGCGCACCGGTGATCAGACCCGCGAGGACGGCCTTGATCAGGTCACCCGGCATAAAAGGCGCCATTGCGGTCAGCACGGCTTCGCCCAGACCTGCGGGTTTCATCACCATGTAGTAAGGCACGGCCACCAGATAGAGCGCGCCAATGCCGCCGATCACAGCTGCGACCCCGGCAACAACACTCACATTGCTGCCGTTCCATTTTTCAACGATCAGGCCGGTCACGAAAGCTGCGATCGGGAAGCCGTAGTAGAAGCCAGCCCAGGGGGTGGTGAACACGCCCAGACCGCCCCGACCGCCAGCCAGAAGCGGCAGGCCGGCAGCGACCAAAACCACAAACAGCAGCACCGCCAGCGCGCCGCGTTTTGCACCCAGAACGGTGCCACACAGCATAATGCCAAGGCTCTGTGCGGTGATCGGAATGCCGCTAGCCAATGTTAGTTTGGGCACCAGACCCAGTGCGGCGATCAGCGCCGTGAACAATGCGATCAGAACTACATTGCGTTCCATGATTAAGTCTCCTTGTTTTCCAGAAAGCCGCCACGGGCACGCAGAGCGTCGGCCAGATGTTCGGCATCATCGAGTGCGAGTAGGGTAAATGGGACAACCACGCGCCATCCGGGGCGGCGTGGCGATCGGGCGCGGCAGGCGTCGCTCAGACGCTGGCCGTTGTCGATCAATGTGGGCAGGATGCGAATGACCAGCGCGATGGCCAATTCCATGGCGCGGGTGTTCAGGCCCACCCGGCGCAGGGGGGTGGCCAGCCAACGGATCACGGCAATCATGTCGCTGAGTGCGGTGGTCATGGTGACAAGGTTCGCAAGCCCCACCGTGGTCAACAGGCGCAAAAGGATCTCCGCGCCTTCGTCGTATGTTGCGGTGACAACATGCCAGACGCCGAGGATGGCGAGAAACGGCCAAAGCACCTTGAGCCGCTCCATCCCGGCGCGGAAGAACCGCCAGCCCGGCAGTGCATAAAGCCCCAAGCTGGCGGCAAAAGCCGCTGCCATAATCCAGAGGTCGTGGATCAGGAACAGGGCAAAGGTGGCCACGGCAAGCGCCGCCAGTTTTATCCCTGCAGGCCAGCCATGCGCCCGCGTTCTAACGGGAGAGGTAAGCGATATCATCGTCTTCTCCCAAACTGTGCATCGCTGCGAGATAGGCGTTCATCACCTCGGGGCGTGACCCCGCCTGGCGAAGGGTGCCCTGGTCGATCCAAACCACGTGGTCGTACCCCTCCAGATCCGCCGGATCATGGGTAATATGAAGCAGGCTGCCTTCATACAGGCTGAGGTAACGGTTCATCTGTGCCTTGGTTGGAATATCCAGCCCCGCAAAAGGTTCGTCCAAGACCAGAAGCTTGGGCTTCATTGCGCTGATCGCCATGAGGCACACCAGATGTTTCTGACCCTGAGACAGGGTCGCAATATGGGCCTCTTTCCAATGGCTCAGACCAAACTGGTCCAGAACGGCCTGCGTTTCCTGGGCTGCGTCGGCTTTGCTCAGGCCCTGCTGCTCCAGCCCAAAGGCGATCTCTTCACCCACGGTCGGAAAAATGATCTGATGTTCGGGGTTCTGAAACAGAATGCCGACTTCGCGGATCGCGGCGCGGCGGTCTTTTGCCAGATCATGCCCGTTCACCGTGACGCTGCCAGAGGTTGGAGCCACCAACCCCGAGACGACGCGGGCAAAGGTGGACTTGCCGGACCCGTTGCGGCCAACGATGCCAACGCGCCGTTCGGCGAGAGACAGGGTCAACCCGTGCAGGATCTCCTTGCCCTCAATAGCGAACGCCAGATCTTTGATCTCAATTTGGCTTACCGTGGCCACTGGTTCGTCCCTTCCCCAATGCTCTGCCCGTAAAGCGCGATTGTCGGGCTATCATAGATTATAGATAATTCCGGGCCACTCATGGACTGCGCCATGCGAAAGTGCAAGAAATTTCCTGTGCGGGGGCGTGCGAAACACGCCCGCAAAGGCGTTGGCCTGCGGAAAAGTCGGCAGAGTGGCGCCGGTGATCAAACAAAAATACGAAGATGCGGTCAGAGCCGCGTGGTCATCTTGTAGCCCGGCGTGAAGTACAGGACCGCATGTGTCACCGGTTCGCCCCGCAGCCAGGTTGTGCGTTGGGTTGCAAAAATCGGGTCACCAACGGATGCATCCATGAACCCGGCTGTGTCTTCATCCGCCTTGGTCGCAAAGAAGCTCAGCTCCAGATTGCTAAAGGGGACTTTCTGCACCAGCCAGTCATTGGGGCCGGAGGCGGTGAAGTCGGCCTCCAGCACCTCGGGCACGCTTTCCACAATGATCCAGCGTTTTTCCAGCTGGAACGGTTCATTGTCGGCAAAATGCATACATTGCAGATGCAGAACTTCGCGGTCGGGTTTCAGCGCCAGTTTGGCCGTCAGCCAGGAGGGCGCGGGCATAACTTCGCGTTTGACCAGCGAATAGCGGTAGGTTGCGCCAGCGTCCGTGATCTCGTCGCGCACCAGGGGGATCGCGAACTGGGCCTTTCGGGCGGGGGAATGAAGAACCCGTGTGCCCGCTTTGCGCTTGCGCTCCAGAAACCCTTCTTCGGCCAGTTCCCGCAGGGCCCGATTAACAGTAGTGCGCGTGCTGGAGAACTCTTCCGCCAGTTCGATTTCACCGGGCAACAGGCTGTCAGGCCCCCAAATGCGGTTCTGAATGCGATCCAGGACGACCTTTTTGATGTCCCGATAGCTCATGTTTCCTTTGGGTGCTGCCACGATACCGCCAATCTGAAACGCTGGAATTAGGTCGTTATACATAGACATAATAGGCCGTATTGCAAAGACGCTTGTCGTTTTCGGCCAATCCACGCCAAGATTGAGGCAACCGATGGGGGCAGCTTTTGCCTTTGCGCCAGTTTATTCTCTTTTTGTGTAGACAAAAAGGGGTCAAAACCATACCAATAAATCCAAGACACCAATTGGGAACAGATTCTGATGGCTGACACGAAGGTTTTTCGCGGCGCGCAACTGGCGACCTTTGCCTCTGCTGGGGCGCCATACGGGTTGGTTGAAAACGGAGCGATTGCTGTGTCAGCAGGGGTGATCCGCTGGGTTGGCCCGAAAGCTGAGCTTCCCGTCCAGTTTGACACAGCAGAGGTCGAAGATCTTGGCGGCCGTTTGGTGACACCCGGCCTGATCGACTGCCACACACATGTGGTCTACGGCGGTGACCGCGCGCAGGAGTTCGAGATGCGCCTGAATGGTGCATCCTACGAGGACATCGCCCGCGCCGGGGGCGGCATTATCTCAACCGTTAAGGCGACGCGGGATGCCAGCGTTGACGATTTGGTTCAAAGCGCCCTGCCCCGTGTGGATGCGATGATCGCCGAAGGCGTCTGCTCGATCGAAGTGAAATCCGGCTATGGCCTCGCGCCAGAACCCGAACTGAACATGCTGCGGGCTGCGCGCAGGATCGCCGAATTGCGCCCGATCCATATCGAAACAACCTATCTGGGCGCACATGCAACGCCGCCGGAATTTCAGGGTCGCGATGCGAACTACATCAGTGACGTGGTGATCCCGACGCTGCGCACCGCCTTTGACGAAGGTCTTGTCGATTGTGTCGATGGCTTCTGCGAAGGCATTGCCTTCCAGCCGGATCAGATTGCGCGGGTTTTTGAGGCTGCAAAAACGCTCGGCCTGCCGGTGAAGCTGCATGCGGAACAGCTGAGCAATCTTGGTGGTGCAAAACTGGCGGCCTCTTATGGCGCGCTGTCGGCGGACCATATCGAGTATCTGGACGAAGAGGGCGTTGTTGCCATGGCGCAGGCCGGCACCACAGCCGTCATTCTGCCGGGAGCGTATTACACGTTGCGTGAAACCCAGAAGCCGCCAATTCAGACCCTGCGGGATCACAATACCCCCATGGCACTGGCAACCGATTGCAACCCTGGCTCTTCCCCGCTGACATCGCTGCTGCTGACGATGAACATGGGCTGCACCCTGTTCCGCATGACCCCCGAGGAAGCCTTGGCTGGCGTCACCTGCAACGCCGCGCGGGCACTGGGGCTGACAGATCGCGGCACCCTCGCCGTGGGGCAGCGCGCCGACCTGGCGGTCTGGAATGTCGCCCGCCCAGCCGAACTGGCCTATCGCATCGGGTTTAACCCGCTGCACAAACGCATCTATGGAGGTCAAGCGTGACACAGCTCACTTTGGTTCCCGGGCAGGTGTCGCTTCCAGACCTGGAACACATCTATTGGAATACAGCATCCGTGCGGTTGGACCAGATCTGCCGACCTGCGGTGGAGGATGCGGCAAGCCGAATTGCCGTGGCGGCGGCCGGGGATGTCCCGGTCTATGGGGTGAACACGGGCTTTGGCAAACTTGCCAGCCTCAAGATCGATGCCAGCGATACGGCGGTTTTGCAGCGCAACCTGATCCTCAGCCATTGTTGCGGCGTTGGTGAACCAATGCCGCGCCGGCTGGTGCGTCTGATGATGTCGCTGAAACTGCTGAGCTTTGGGCGCGGCGCGTCCGGCGTGCGGTGGGCGCTGATCGACCTGTTGCAGGACATGCTGGCCAAGGACGTAACCCCGGTGGTGCCCGCCCAAGGGTCTGTCGGGGCGTCGGGCGACCTTGCCCCGCTGGCCCATATGACCGCCGTTTTGATCGGCGAAGGTGAAGCGATCTTTCAGGGCGCGTGTCTGCCCGGTGCCGAGGCGCTGGAAAAAGCTGGGCTGCGCCCGATAGAACTCGGCCCCAAAGAGGGGCTGGCCTGCATCAACGGCACGCAGTTTTCGACGGCTTATGCCTTGGCTGGCCTGTTTGAAGTCTGGCAATCAGCGCAGAATGCACTGGTGATCTCTGCGCTTTCGACCGATGCGATCATGGGATCGACGGCGCCAATGCAGCCGGAAATTCACGGCCTGCGCGGCCATCGGGGACAGATTGATGCGGCAAGCGCTATGCGCAGCATTCTCGCCCAGTCCGAAATCCGCGAAAGCCACCGGAACGGGGACAGTCGCGTTCAGGACCCCTATTGCATCCGCTGCCAGCCACAGGTGACCGGTGCCGCAATGGATGTGCTGCGACAGGCGGCGCAAACACTGGTGATCGAGGCAAATGCTGCCACCGACAACCCGCTTGTGCTGACAGACAGCGACATGATCGTTTCGGGCGGAAACTTCCATGCGGAACCTGTGGGCTTCGCCGCCGATATGATTGCCCTCGCCCTGTCGGAAATCGGTGCAATTTCGCAGCGCCGCATTGCCCTGATGGTGGATCCGACCCTCAGCCATGACCTGCCGCCTTTCCTGACACCGGATCCCGGACTGAACTCAGGCCTGATGATTGCAGAGGTCACAACCGCCGCTTTGATGAGTGAAAACAAACATCTCGCAAACCCCTGTGTGACCGACAGCACGCCAACGTCGGCAAATCAGGAAGATCACGTTTCAATGGCCGCCCACGGTGCGCGCCGTCTGGAACGTATGGTGGAAAACCTGAACCATATACTGGGCGTAGAGCTGCTGTGTGCGGCACGCGGGGTGGAATTCCGCGCCCCGCTGAAAACCAGCCCGCCCTTGCAAAATGCCATTGCCCGACTGCGCGAGGACGTGAGCACACTGGAAGAAGACCGCTACATGGCGCCCGATCTGGCCAAAGCCAAAATGCTGGTGGCATCGGGTGCGATCCTCACTGCTGTCGGCACCGACCTTCCGGAGATTTTCTGATGCAGGTCTTTGATGTCACCCGCGGCGACAGCCCGATTGTTCTGGGGCAACCCCACGGCGGCACCTTTGTGCCCGAGGACATAGCCCGCCGGTTCAACACCAATGGCGCAGGCCTTGCGGACACAGATTGGCACATCACGCGGCTCTATGAGGGGCTGTTGCCCGAAGCGACCGTCGTGAAATCCAATGTGCACCGCTATGTGATAGACGCGAACCGCGACCCAGAGGGGGTGTCGCTGTACCCCGGTCAGAACACCACAACGCTTGTGCCGCTGACGGATTTCGACGGCCAGACACTCTGGCTGGAGGGTCAAACACCATCCGAAGATGAAATCGAAGCCCGCCGCCTTGCCTATCACGCGCCCTACCACGCAGCCCTAAAGGCTGAGCTGGACCGCGTGCGCGACAAACACGGCATTGCGATCCTGTTTGATTGCCATTCGATCCGTTCAAACATCCCCTTTCTGTTCGAAGGGGAGCTGCCGATTTTCAACACGGGCACCAACAACGGCACCACCTGCGCGCCGGCGTTCGAGCAGGCGGTGCATAGAATTGCCGCGACCTCGGGCCTGTCGTCGGTTTTGAACGGCCGGTTCAAAGGCGGCTGGACCACCCGGCACTACGGGCAGCCAGAGACCGGCATCCACGCCATCCAAATGGAAATTTCCCAGCGGGCCTACATGCAGGAAACACCGCCCTGGGCCTATGACGACACCCGCGCGCGCGCAGCCCGCGTGCACTTGCAGCTGATGCTGGAAACCCTTTCCGAACATGCCCTGTCGGGCCGCTACCTTTAAGTCCTGGAGTGAACAATGAGTGACCCCCGCAAAAACAGCCGCGACATCTTTCCGCCGACGGGAACCGAGTTGACCGCCAAAAGCTGGTTGACCGAAGCGCCGCTGCGGATGTTGATGAACAACCTGCATCCCGATGTGGCCGAAAACCCGCATGAGCTGGTGGTTTACGGCGGCATTGGCCGTGCGGCACGGACCTGGAAAGATTTTGATCTGATTGTCGAAAGCCTCAAGGATCTGGAAGCGGATGAAACCCTGATCGTGCAGTCCGGCAAGCCGATCTCAATCATCAAAACCCACAAGGATGCGCCGCGGGTTCTGATCGCCAATTCCAACCTTGTGCCGCATTGGGCGAATTGGGACCACTTCAACGAGCTCGATAAAAAAGGGCTGGCGATGTACGGCCAGATGACCGCAGGTTCGTGGATTTATATTGGCAGCCAGGGCATTGTGCAGGGCACCTACGAAACCTTCATGGAAGCAGGTCGTCAGCACTATGGCGGGGATCTGAAAGGCAAATGGATCCTGACCGGCGGCCTTGGCGGTATGGGCGGCGCGCAGCCCTTGGCAGCGGTGATGGCCGGCGCCTGTTGTCTGGCAGTTGAATGTGACGAACGCTCTGCCGATTTCCGCCTGCGCACACGGTATGTCGACGAGAAAACCCATTCGATTGATGAGGCGCTCGAGATGATCGCGCGCTGGACCAAAGCCGGCGAGGCCAAATCGGTTGCCCTGATCGGCAATGCGGCGGATGTCTTCCCCGAGCTTTATAAACGCGGTGTCCGCCCGGATATCGTCACCGACCAGACCTCGGCCCATGATCCGGTCAATGGCTACCTGCCGCAGGGCTGGACCGTGGCGGAATGGCGCGCCAAGGCGGAAACTGCACCGAAAGAAGTCGAACAGGCCGCGCGTGCCTCGATGAAGGTGCAAGTCGAAGCGATGGTGGCCTTCCACAAAGATGGCGTGCCAACCGTGGATTATGGCAACAATATCCGCCAGATTGCGCTGGAAGAGGGGCTGGAGGATGCCTTTGCCTTCCCGGGATTTGTTCCCGCTTACATCCGTCCGCTGTTCTGCAAAGGCATTGGCCCGTTCCGCTGGGCGGCACTGTCGGGCGATCCGGAAGACATTTACAAGACCGACCAAAAGGTCAAAGAGCTGCTGCCGGACAACAAGCACCTCCACAACTGGCTGGACATGGCCCGCGAACGGATCGAATTTCAGGGTCTGCCTGCGCGGATCTGCTGGGTGGGTCTTGGCGATCGTCACCGCCTTGGCCTTGCGTTCAACGAGATGGTCAAAAATGGCGAGCTGAAAGCACCCGTTGTCATTGGGCGCGATCACCTGGATTCCGGCTCTGTTGCGTCGCCCAACCGCGAGACCGAGGCGATGAAAGACGGCTCCGACGCGGTGTCGGATTGGCCGCTTCTGAATGCGCTGATGAACACGGCCTCGGGCGCGACCTGGGTGTCGCTGCACCACGGTGGCGGCGTTGGCATGGGCTTTTCGCAGCATTCCGGTGTGGTGATCTGTGCCGATGGCACCGACGATGCCGCCAAACGTCTGGAGCGTGTGTTGTGGAACGACCCGGCCTCTGGTGTCTGGCGCCATGCGGATGCAGGCTACGAGGACGCCAAAGAATGTGCGCGCGTGAACGGGTTGCGCCTGCCCGCCATTCTGGGCTGAGGCCCCCCAGAAAGGACACGCCTGTCTCGCAGCAGGCGTGTCCTTTCTGACGCCCATCGCACAGGGCTCAGCCCGCGATTTTGAGAAATGAGTAAGAACATGAACATCCACGCGACGCATCTTCTGGTTCGGCAAGAGTGGTTTAAGAACTGCCGGGTGACCTGTCTGGACGGTCGGATCACGGCTGTCGAACAGGGCGTAGACCCGGCAGAAGGCGACTACCGCGTGGATACGCTGCTGCCTGCGCTGGCCAACCTGCACAGCCACAGTTTCCAACGTGCAATGGCCGGGATGACAGAGTTCCGCGCGGCAGGAAAAGAAAGCTTCTGGACCTGGCGGGCGTTGATGTACCGGTTTCTGGATCACCTGACCCCAGAACAGTTCGAGGCCATTGCGGCCCTTGTGTTCCTGGAGATGCAGGAAGCAGGCTATGCCGCCGTTGGGGAATTCCACTATGTGCATCATCAGTCTGACGGCACCCCCTATGGGGCGCTGAGTGAGCTGAGCGATCGCGTCTTTGCCGCTGCGGCGCAGACCGGGATTGGCCTGACCCATCTGCCAGTGCTTTACACTTATGCCGGCGTCAATCAGGAGGCCCTGGCAGGGGGGCAGTTGCGGTTCTCCAACAGTGTGGACCGGTTCTGTGACCTTGTGGATGCCTGCAAAGGGACCCTGACCCAGCTGCCTTTTGACGCGCAGGTCGGGATCGCCCCGCATTCGTTGCGCGCAACTTCTCCTTCTGATCTGGCACAGGTGCTGGCGGCCCATCCCACAGGCCCCGTGCATATTCACATCTCGGAACAGCTGAAAGAAGTGGCCGATGTTCAGGCCAAGCTTGGCGCGCGTCCGGTGGACTGGCTTTTGAACAATGCAGAGGTCAATGACCGCTGGTGTCTGATCCACGCCACCCATATGACACAGGCCGAAACAGTGGCCATGGCCCAAAGCGGCGCGGTTGCTGGCCTGTGTCCAATCACAGAAGCAAACTTGGGTGATGGTCCGTTTAATGGCCCCACCTATCTGGCGCAGGGCGGGGCTTTTGGGGTCGGCTCGGATTCCAATGTCAGGATTTCGTTATCCGAAGAGCTGCGGACGCTGGAATATTCTCAGCGGCTGCGTGATTTTGAACGCAATGTCATGGTGGCAACCGAAGGGTCCGTGGGGCAGTCTTTGTACACAGGGGCGGCGGCGGGCGGTGCGCAGGCGCTGAACCGGGATGCCGGCAGTATCGAGGTCGGCAAACTTGCCGATCTGGTTGCAATCGATACACAGCACCCGGCGCTGTGTGCCTTGCGGACAGATCAAATTCTGGATGGCTTGTGTTTTGCAGCCTCTGACGACGTGGTCACCGACACATGGTCCGCGGGTCGTCATGTCGTCAAAGAAGGGCGCCATATTGCCCGCGATACGGTGCTTGCGCGCTATAGATCCGCAATTTCTGATCTGTTGGACGCGATCTGACTCGGGGCGGTTAGTCGCGGGTTTCCATCACAACAATCAACTGGGTTCCCGGCTCCATAGCCTCATAGACATGTGGCCGGTCCGCCGGGTAGCGATAGTAGTCCCCGGCATTGAGCATCTCGGTCGCCTCCAGTGGTCCTACGCGGGCCTGACCCACACAGACAACCGCATGTTCAAATGTGCCCGCTGGGTGCGGGGTGGACTTGCGGGTCGACCCCGGCTCCAGATCCACGCGATACACGTCCCGGCGGGTTCCGGTCGGGCAATTCGCGAGCAGCGTGGTCTGGAAAGTGGCGTGATCCGACCCCAACCGCGCCCCTTCGTCAGCCCGGATCAGGCTGACATCCGGTTTGCTGACCTCGAACAAGGTGGAAAAAGTCACATCCAACGTCTCGGCAATGGCCCAGAGCGTTTCGATGCTTGGGTTTCCTTTGCCGGATTCCAATTGCGACAAGGTCGATTTTGCCAGCCCCGCCCGAGAGGCCAACGCAGATAGGCTCAGGCCTTTGCGGCTCCGCTCGCGCTGAATGGCATTGGCGATCAGATCATTTGGCGTCATGCTGTCCATTATAATGAACCCTTGTGCTTTTTGGCGAACATTCTATGTTCGTCATAATGAACATCGTTCGACATAAAAGGTCAATCCAGATGCAAGCCCCATCCACGACACGGTCCGAGATCCTGCTTGGCGCGCGTGATATGCTGCCCATGGCTTTGGCAGCGGCGACCTATGGTGTGGCCTTTGGTCTGCTGGCCTCGCAGTCGGGGTTTTCCTTTTTGCAGTCGCTCTCCATGAGCGCCATGGTGTTTGGCGGCTCCGCACAGCTTGTGGCTCTGGACCAGCTGACAGCCGGGGCGGGTGTGGCAGCGGCCATTGTGGCAGGTGCTGCCCTGAACATGCGCATTCTGCTGATCACTGCCAGCATGCGGAGCGCGCTTGTTCAGCGCCCTTGGTGGCAGATTGCCACTGGGGTCTATCTGGCAACCGACGCCTCGGTGGCGCTGATGCAGACGGCCAAGAACCGTGGGGCATTGGCAAGCTATTGGTATCTCTTAGGCGGTGGCGCGCTTTTGCTGCTGGTGTGGGTGGCCTCGACCAGCATCGGCGCGGTGCTGTCGCAGGGGATCCCGGATCCCGCGCGCTTTGGACTGGATTTTGCAATTGTCGCGGTCTTCATTGCATTGCTGCCGGGGTTGTGGCGGGGGCGCAGTGATCTGTTCCCTTGGCTGGTGGCTGCGGGCACCGTTGCCCTCTTTGTCGTTTTGTTCCCGTCACTTGCAGGCTGGGGGCTGTTGCTGGGTGCGATCAGCGGTGCTGTGGTTGCGGGGCTTTCTCATGACAACTGAGATCTGGTGGACCGTTCTGGGGCTGGGTGCGGCCAGCTATGCGATCCGGTTGGGCGGGTTTTTCCTTGCTCTGCGCTTGCCGCAGTCGGGTGCATGGGCGCGGGGGCTGGACGCCCTGCCCGGCTGTTTGATCATGGCGCTGGTCGCGCTCATGATGATCAAAGGCGGCGTCATTGAATGGGTCGCGGGTCTCATTGCGCTACTGGTGGCCGCCAAGACGCGCAACCTGCCGATTTCCATGCTGGCAGGCGTGTCCGTCGTCGCGGGTTTGCGCCTTTTTGTCTAATCGTCCTGCAAGCGGGCAAAACTTTCTTGCTGCTTGAGACGGCGCGCGACAAAGTCGACAAAGGCCCGCACCCGTGCCGGCAAATGCCTGTTTTCCAAGAACACCGCGTGGATATCGAGCGTCAGCGTCTCGGCCTGCGGAAACAGGCGCTGCAAACGCCCTGCCTGCACGTCTTCGGCCACAACATAATCAGGACAAAGGCCAATGCCCTGCGCCGCCAGCGCAAGGTTTCGCACCACTTGCGCCGAATTGACCATAAACGGCCCGTCGACCGGAATGCGGCTGGAGTGCCCATCCACAAGAAACGGCCAGGCCGTCGTGGACCGCGAATTGCTATCGCGAATGCATCTGTGATGGCACAACGCCTCGATGGTGTCAGGGGTTCCGTACTGCGAGAGGTAATCCGTATGGGCCACACACCACAACTGGGTCTGTGCCAACCGCCGCGCAATCATATTCGTCTCGCGCAGGGCGCCAATGCGAATGGCCAGATCAAACCCCTCTTCCGCCAGATCCACGGGACGGTCGCTGAGATACAGGTCAAACGTCAGATCCGGGTGACCTTTAGCAAAGTCGAGCAGCAGCGGCTGTAGGTGAAGTTCGCCAAAAGTGGTCGGCGCCGACAGGCGAAGTGTCCCCGTCAGCCCGGCAACATCGGCGCGCACATCGGCTTCCAGTGTATCAAGATCTTCGATCAGCTGTGCAGCCCGCGCATAGTACAGCTGCCCCGCACTTGTAATACTCAGCTGGCGGGTTGTGCGATGCAACAGCCGCACGCCAAGGCGGTCTTCAAGCTGGCCGACATATTTGCTGACCAGTTTGGGCGAAAGATGCATGCGCGCCGCCGCAGCGGTGAAAGACCCCGTCTCAACCGCCGCCACAAAGGTCTTCATTCCTGTCATCAGATCCATGCCATTACGAACATCACGGCGAAAGTCATTCGTCAATAGGGCTATTTTTCGCCCCACCCAAAGATGCCAAATCTAGCCCAGTCGCGACACACCCCGTCCGGCCGACATCCAAAGTTCATCTCTCAGACGAAGGACATCTCTTATGCTTGATCACAAAACTGCACCCTATGCTGCTTTGGCCCTTCGTGTGGCCTCTGGCGTGACGTTTATCGCACATGGCCTGCTCAAGGTGCTGGTGTTTACCCCTGCTGGAACGGCGGGTTTCTTCCAGTCCCTCGGCCTGCCGGGGCCGCTGGCCTATGCCACCATTGCTGCTGAGCTTCTGGGCGGGCTTGCCCTTGTGCTGGGCTTTCAGACACGGCTTGTCGCCCTCGGCCTTATTCCAATCCTGCTCGGTGCTGTGTTCTTTGCCCATGGTGGCAATGGTTGGGTGTTTTCCAACGAAGGTGGGGGATGGGAATTCCCGATGTTCTGGGCGGTGACAAATCTGGTCATCGCGGGGCTGGGCAGCGGGGCCTTTGCGCTGGATCTGTCCTCTTGGGCCAAATCGAAAAATCTGGCGGCATCCTAATTCAAACCGAGGCGCAGGCCCGACTGCCTGCGCTTGCTCCACCAACCAAAGGACAGGCCGATGACCTCATCAAGCCCTTTAGCTTTTGACCTTTCTGCCGCGCCGATTTCCGTCGCGCATGTCACGCTTCTGGTTCGGGATCTGGATCGCATGACCCGCTTTTACAGGGATCTCCTTGGGCTGACAGTGCTGTCACAAACCGCCACGCAAACCAGTCTGGGCCTAGACACTGCATTTCTGACCCTCTCCGCCCCCGGTGGGCTGGATGCAAACAGCGGCCAGTTTGCCGGGCTCTACCACACCGCGTTTCTGCTGCCCGCGCGCGCAGATCTGGGGGCCTGGCTGGATCATGTTCAGGCCAAAGGCATTCGCCTTCAGGGGGCCGCCGATCACGGGGTGTCAGAGGCCATCTATCTGGCTGATCCTGAAGGCAATGGCATCGAAGTCTACGCAGATCGCCCCACGGACCAATGGTACGATGATCAGGGCAATCTTCAGCTCACCACCGAACCATTGTCGGCGCATACATTGCCGCAAGGCCGCTGGAGCGCAGCCCCGCCGGGCACCCGCATCGGACATGTGCACCTGCAGACCACGGACCTTGCAGCGGCAGAGACCTTCTGGAGCGACGCAGGCTTCACCGCTATGGCGCGCGCGCCGGGGGGCATCTTCTGGGGGGCGGGTGGATACCACCATCAGCTGGCCACCAATGTCTGGTCACGCGGCCGCAAAACGGCCCGCCACGATGGGATCGCGGGGCTTTCAGATATCACACTCTACGCGCCAGACGTGGCAGCCACGCAGGCGCAAACGCGCACCGCACCCTCGGGTGTGCGGGTCACCTTCACTACGGAAAAGGTTTGAAATCATGTTGGTCAACGGCAAATGGACAAGCGATTGGCACCCGGTTCAAGCACAGGATGGCGCGGGACGGTTTGTCCGGCAAACCTCCAGCTTTCGCAATTGGGTCACGCCCGATGGCGCGGCGGGCCCAACCGGTGAGGCAGGCTTCAAAGCAGAGACCGGGCGCTACCACCTTTATGTTGCGCTGATCTGCCCCTGGGCGTCCCGAGCCCTGATCGCACGGAAGTTAAAAGGGTTGGAAGACGTCATCACCGTCAGCGTGGTGGAGCCGTTTCTGACCGATCAGGGATGGAAGTTCGGAGATTTCGATGGCGCGGATGCAGATCCGCTGTTCGCAGCCGACTATATGCACCAGATCTACACCAAAGCGGACCCGCAGTTCACTGGCCGTGCCACGGTGCCTGTCCTGTGGGACAAAAAACAAAACGTTATGGTCAACAACGAAAGCGCCGATATCCTGCGGATGCTCAACACTGGTTTTGGGGATCTGGCCCGCTCTGACTTTGATCTGTACCCCACACATTTGGCCGCTGAAATCGATGCGCTGGCCCCCTGGATGTACAACGAATTGAACAATGGCGTGTACAAAGCAGGCTTTGCCTCCTCGCAGGCGGCCTATGAGGAAGCCGCCACAGGCGTCTTTGCCGCGCTCGATGTGCTGGACACGCGGCTCTCCGATGGGCGCGCATTCTTGCTGGGCGATCAGCTGACCGAAGCCGATATTCGCCTCTTTGTCACAAGCTTGCGCTTTGACGCGGCCTATCACGGGCTGTTCAAAACCAATTGGAAGCGCATTGCGGACTACGCCCATGTGCAAAAGCACCTAGAGCGCATGCTGCGCGTGCCGGGCCTCGCGGACACGGTGAACCTGACGCATGTCCTTTCAGGCTATTACTCAATCAAAGCGCTCAATCCGTCCGGTATCATTCCGCGCGCCCCGTCACATGTCGCACAGCTTGTCGAGCAGGTCCGCGCCACAGGTCGCGCAGC
Source organism: Tritonibacter multivorans (assembly GCF_001458415.1). Taxonomy (GTDB): domain Bacteria; phylum Pseudomonadota; class Alphaproteobacteria; order Rhodobacterales; family Rhodobacteraceae; genus Epibacterium; species Epibacterium multivorans. Next base: position 23,661 of record NZ_CYSD01000032.1, read on the forward strand.
CTGAGATCACATCAATCCTGCAAGATGGCATTTGTCCATTCGGACAGAAACGCCCGCTTTTTCAGTTGATCGAGGAACACCATAAGGCCGGGGCCGATCCGAATACGGTTCAGGGAGGTTTCGATTTGCTCCAGCTCTGCCGCCACCCCATCCGTCGGGGCCGCATGGGCCTGCACCAGCAAATGGTCGACAAATTCGCGGGCAAGATCCGGCGAGGCCGCCGCCTTTGGGATCAGCACGGTGCGCAGCATCACGGTGGTGAAATCCGTGGGCAGGACGATGGAAAACGCGTCCTGCCCCACGCGGTTCATCGCGTAGCTCCCAAGCACGTTATACGCGATCAGCAGCTCTCCGCTGGCGACCGCATCGATCATGTCAGACGAACAGCAGTACAGCCGCGCGTCCAGCGCCCCCATGACTTCGGTCAGGCGCCAATAGGTCTCTGACGCCCGCGTGTCCTGTGTCGCAAACAGATAGCCCAGCCCCGAGGCACGGACGTCATAGGTTCCGACCCGACCCCGAAAACGGTCCGGGTGGTTGCGCAATAAATCAATGAGGTCGTGACGATCCTTGGGCACCGGAAGGTCCGCGAACCCGGCATTGGAAATCACGATTGCGGCGGGTTCCTGCGTGAAGGCAAAGAGCATGTCATTCCAAACCGCCCAGGCAGGCACCGATAGGGTCGCGCTGGAAGAATGCCGCAGTGCCATGCCATCATTGGCCAGTTTTGTCTGCAGGTCCATGGCACTGGAAATCGCAAGATCAAAGGTTTCGTTCTCGTCCTGAAGCGCGCGCATCAACTCCGCAGAGCTGACAACCACATATTCGATCTCTGTGTCTGGATGGGCCGTTAGAAAGGGGTCTACCATGGGTTCAAAAAACGCGATGTCAGCGGTGGAGATAATGCGCAGCCTCTCGGCACCGCCTTCGACGCCAAAGCGGGTCTGGTCTTCGATCTCGAAGGCCGCACTGATCTGGGCAAAGGCCGTCAGGACAAGGGAAAAAAGAAGGAAACGCATCCGCCTGCTCCTGCAATATTGGTGATGTTCAAATCGCCGCCATGCGCGTCGATCACTTCTTTGGCGATGGTCAGCCCAAGGCCGGATCCAATGACATCTCCTGCATTGCCGCCCCGGGCAAAACGGCCTGTCAGTGTCTCCATTTCATCCTCTGGAAATCCAGGCCCAGTATCGCTGACGGACAGAACAGCGCCGCCCGCGCGGGCCTTGACCACAATATCAACCTGCGCACCGTCTGGTGCGTATTTGATTGCATTGTCCAGCACATTCAGCAGCGCGTTTTGCAGCAAAATCGGGTCCCCCTTCAGAACCCAGGGTTCCAGTACCGAGGTCATCAGATGGATGTTTTTCAGCTCGGACACAGGACGCTGCCGCTCCACTGTTTCCGCGACCAGCTGTGGCAGATCCACGTCTTGCTCTGACAGGTGATCCAGTCGAAAGGTCACCATCGCATGGTCCAACAGCTGACCCGCCGTGCGCGAGCTGTCATCGATGGCATGGATCATCTCGGACAGGGCGTCGCGCGTGGCCGGATCTTGCACGCGGCGCCGGGCGACTTCGGCTTTGGTGCGCACAATGGCGAGCGGCGTGCGCACCCGATGGGCGGCTTCCGCGATAAAGTCCTCGGAGCGGGACAGGGATTTCTTCAGTCGTTTCATCAAGGAATTCAACGACGTGACAAGCGGCACCATTTCTTTTGGCACCGGTGCCGCCACGGGGCGCAGGTCTTTGGGGCCGCGGCGCGACACGGACACCGTCAGCCGATCCAGCGGGCGAATGGTGCTGCGTGCCACCACAATGGCCAACAGAACCGACGACAAAAAGAAGCCAAACCCGATCCCCATTGAGGTCCGCGAAATGCGGGCCAGCGCCTGTGTCTGCCCCATCCGCGTTTGCGCGACAGACACCTGCAACACCCGCTGCCCCATATCGGTGGCAACCGACCGTTGCACAGAGGCAATGCGCACCTCATCGCCCAGAAACGCCGCCGAGAAAAACCCATGCGTGCCCGCCTTGCCGCCGGTTGCCCGCGGCAGATCCCGGTAGCCGCTCAGAAACTCCTCCTCGAGCCGAATGGCATAAAAGACCCGTTCATGTACCACTCCGTCCAGCATGGACAGCGCCGAATAGGGCAGATCAAGACTGATCTCCCCCGCCACAAAACGGGCGCTGTCCAAGATAGAGCGAGCAGAGGCCTCTAGCACATTGTCCTGGCTTTGCTGCGCCACCTGGCTGGCAACCGACATGACGACAAAATAGACCGCAACCGCCAGAACCGCGGCGCTGGCCAGCAGCGACATCAGCAGCCTGCGCCGGATTGAGCCTCTGGACACCGAAGGTCTCATGCAATTTCCAGCTTGTAACCAAGCCCGCGCAGCGTGGTGATCCGCACCGAAGATCCTTGCAGATGCCGACGCAGCCGCCCGACATAAACCTCAATTGCATTTTCTGAAATGTCGTCTTCGTGGAAGATCAGCCGCTCTACCAACGCGGATTTTGAAAAAATCTGCCCCGGTGATTTGGCAAAAATTTCGAACAACCGCAGCTCGCGGGTGCGCAATTGGATGTCCCGATCGCCGTTTGTCAGAACCCCCGAATGCGAATCAAATCCAAGATTTCCCAGCGAAATCTGGTTCTGTGCTTCACCGCCACGGCGGCGAAGAACGGCCCGACAGCGGGCTTCCAGCTCGGCAAAATCGATGGGCTTCACCATGTAATCATCCGCGCCCAGATCCAAAATCCCGACCCGGTCAGAGACCTCGGAGCGCGCGGTGAGAACGATCACCGGCGTGCGCATTTTGGCCTGTCGATGGCGCGACAGGAAGGATCTTCCGTCACCATCTGGAAGATTAATATCCAATAAAATCAAATCGTAACCTGAAACGGCGGCAAAATCCCACGCGGTCTGAAGATCGGCGGCATGATCCACGACATGCCCGTCCAGACCCAGACGATCCATGACCGCCTCGGCGAGTTTTTGATTGTCCTCAATTAATAAGAACCGCATGTGTGTCGCCCACCTCCCTTTGGTGTTTTCCCTGCGTGTCAGCTTTGTGTCAGGTTTTCTCTCCACCCTTGCCCGACAAGAGCGGCGAAGGCTGCTGTTGTCAAATGGGAGGAAACCACATGACTTTCGAACTGGGCCGTCGCGCCCTGCTGGCCGCGGCTGCGGCATTCACCCTGTCCGGCCCGGCGTTTGCTGATGGCCATAAGGTCGTAGACAGCATCCACTTTCTGATCCCCGGCGGCGCTGGTGGTGGCTGGGATGGCACCGCACGCGGCACCGGAGAGGCGCTCACTGGCGCGGGTCTGGTCGGCACCGCATCTTACGAAAACATGTCCGGCGGCGGCGGTGGCAAGGCCATTGGCTATATGATTGAAAACGCCGACAGCCAGCATGGCACACTCATGGTCAATTCGACCCCGATTGTGATCCGTTCCCTGACCGGTGTGTTCCCGCATAATTTCCGCGACCTGACGCTGGTGGCGGGCACCATTGGGGACTATGCGGCGCTGGTGGTGAACAAGGACAGCCCAATCAATTCGATGGCCGACCTGATGACCGCCTATGACGCAGACCCGTCCGGCACCGCGGTTGGCGGCGGCTCTGTCCCCGGTGGCATGGACCATCTGGTCGCCGCCATGGTGATGGAAGCGGCGGGCAAAGACCCGCTGGACCTGAAATACATTCCTTATGACGCAGGTGGCAAAGCCATGGCAGCCCTGTTGTCCGGCGAGATCAAAGCGCTGTCTACAGGTTTCTCGGAAGCGGTCGCCCTGGCGGAAGCCGGCGAGGTGAAAATCATTGGTGTGACCTCTGACGAACGCGTCGGTGCCTACGGGGACGCGGCGACCATGAAGGAACAGGGGATCGACACCACCTTTGTGAACTGGCGCGGCTTCTTTGCGGCTCCCGGCCTGCCCGAGGACAAGCTGGCCATGTACCAGGCTGCCATAACCAAAATGTATGACACGCCCGAATGGGAAGCCGTGCGCGCGCGCAATGGCTGGGTCAACATCCACAATTCGGGCGATGACTTCAAAACCTTCCTCGAAGGCCAGGAACAGGTCATCGGCGATCTGATGAAGAAGCTCGGCTTCCTGTGAAACCAACAAAAACAACATCAAAACACGCGCACCCGACCCGATGTGGTCGGGTGCACTTCATCAAGGGAGGGGATCATGGCACTCGATCGTTGGGTCGCATTTGTCATTCTTTGTGCAGCCCTGGCCTATGGCTATGCTGCCTTTTTCACAATGGACGCGAGCCTGCCGCCGTTCATGAAACGCAACCCGATCTGGCCCAGCACCTTCCCCAAGGTTCTCTGTGTCATGGCCGTGATCACGTCGCTGTTTATCTTGCTTGGGTTTGAAAAAGCCGCCGAGACGGGCAAAAAACCCGACATCGATTACCGCCGTCTGGGCGACTATCATCTGGTGCATGCGCTGCTGTTGATAGGTCTGATGGTGGCCTATGCGCTGTGCCTGCGGCCGCTTGGGTTCCTGTTTTCCACCTTTGCCTTTCTGGCCATCGGTGCCTTTGTTCTGGGCGAGCGCAAGTTTCACATCCTGATCCCCGTGGCCGCACTGGCCAGCGGCACCGTCTGGTATCTGGTCGATCAGGTGCTGGGGATCTTCCTGCGCCCCTGGCCAATGTTTTTCTGAGGAGGGGAACCCATGCTAGAAGGTTTGATGATTGGCCTAGGGGCCGCCTTTTCGATCCAGAATTTGCTCATGGTGGTCGCCGGATGCCTGATCGGCACCTTTATCGGCATGCTGCCGGGTCTGGGGCCGATGTCCATTATTGCCATTATGATCCCCGTTGCGATCACCATTGGCGATCCCTCTGCCGCGCTGATCCTGCTGGCCGGGGTCTACTATGGCGCGATTTTTGGCGGCTCGACCTCGTCGATCCTGCTGAATGCGCCGGGGGTTGCGGGCACCGTTGCCACCAGTTTTGACGGCTATCCAATGGCCCGAAAAGGACAGGCGGGCAAGGCGCTGACCGTGGCCGCGATTGCGTCATTTGGCGGCGGCACCATTGGGGCCGTTCTGCTGATGGTCTTTGCGCCCATGCTGTCGACGGTTGCGCTGCTGTTCCATTCGGCAGAGTATTTTGCGCTCATGGTGGTCGGGCTGTCGGCGATTGCAGCTTTTGCCGGCACCGGCAATGTCGCCAAGGCCACGCTGATGACCCTTGTTGGGTTGATCATGGCCACGGTGGGCGAAGGTGCGCTGTTCAATATGCCCCGCTTCACCATGGGGCTGATGGATCTGCAATCGGGCTTCAGCTTTATCACACTTGCGATGGCGATGTTTGCCCTGCCCGAAGCGCTGTTCCTGGTGCTGAACCCGGCCCGCGCGGCGCAAGGGGACAGCGGCAAGATCGAAAACCTGCGCATCACCCGCGAAGAGGGGCGCAAGATCGCGCCGGTCATCGGGCGCCAGTCGCTGCAGGGCTTCTTTATCGGAGTTCTGCCGGGCGCCGGCGCAACCATTGCCTCGTTCCTTGGCTATGCGGTAGAGCGCAATATCGCCAGCAAGGAAGATCAGGCAGAATTCGGGCAAGGCTCTATCAAGGGGCTTGCAGCGCCGGAAAGCGCCAATAACGCCGCCTGTACCGGATCTTTTGTGCCGCTTCTGACGCTTGGCATTCCGGGGTCTGGCACCACAGCAATCCTGCTGGGCGCGCTGATTGCGCTGAACGTCACTCCCGGCCCACGGTTGATGATCGACAATCCGCAGATCTTTTGGGCAGTGATCATTTCGATGTATATCGGCAATCTGGTTCTGCTGATCCTGAACCTGCCGCTGATCCCCTATATCGCCAAAGTGCTGACGATCCCGCGCAACTATCTGATCCCGTTCATTCTGTTCTTCACACTGATGGGCAGTTACATCGGACAAAACAATGCGACAGAGCTGTTGATCCTTGTTGGCATGGGGCTTGCAGCAACCGTGCTGAAGTTCGCGGACTATCCGCTGGCGCCCCTGCTGATCGGCTTCATCCTTGGCGGCATGCTGGAGGACAATTTCTCGCGTTCCATGCAGCTTTATGATGGCATCAGCTTTATTGTCGACCGGCCCATGACGCTTGGCCTGCTGGTTACAGCCGTATTGCTGGTGGTGATCCCCAGCTACCGCGCGCGCCGTGCAAAGGCCCGCCGGGATGGGGTGGCCGAAGGCGACTGATCCAAGAAACGCTGGCCCCCATGCAACATGGGGGCCAGCAATATGGTGACAGGGGCCTGTCAGGCTTTGGACAATTGCCAGATCTGATTGTTCAGATGGGTCAGGGTTTGCGGCAGGTTTTCGCGCAGAAGCCGCCCGCCAAGGCAAATCCGAACAAAACGGTCCTGCTGCCCTGATGTGCGGAACGCGCTTTCTGGCGAAATGCCGATTTCCTGATTGGCCATATTCGCCATCAAGGTGCCGCAGGTCACATTCTCGGGCAGGCGCAGCCAAATGTTGAACGCATGCGGATTGGAAATGAACTCTGCTTCGGTGACCGTTTCGCGGGCAATCTGCTGACGCAGCGCGGTTTCATTGCGGATGAAGCGGCGGATCTGATCAGCGGTTCCATCCAGAACCCAGCGCGTCGCCAGCGCCATTGAGACCGGCGAGGCCATAACAGACACCGCGCGAATGCCGTTTTCCATCGCAAAACCCGCGCGCGCATTGGGCGCAATCGCATAGGCCAACCGCAACCCGGCCCCAATACATTTGGCCAGACCCCCGATGTACCAGGTCAGATCCGGCGCATATGCGGCCATCGGCGGCGGCGCGTCCGGCAGGACAAACCCATAGGCATCATCTTCGATCAACGGCAGGTCGTGACGTTTCATCACCGTGGTGATGTCCAGCCGACGGTCTTGCGGGACAATCATTGTGGTCGGGTTGTGCAGGGTTGGATTGAGGTAGAGCGCTTTGGGCTGATGAGCCTGAATAGCGGCCTCCAGCGCATCCGGCAGAATGCCGTTTTCATCCATTGGCAGACCGACCAGCCGGAGCCCAAGTTGCGCGGCGATTTTCTTGAAGCCGGCATAGGTGATGTCTTCGCACAGAATACAGTCGCCGGGCCGCGCCAGAACCGTCAGAATTGCCAGCATTGTTGCATGGGCTCCGGGCGTGACGGCGATCCGGTCCAGATTGGGGACAAGCCCCCGCATCGACAACCAGATGGACGCCGCTTCTTTGTCAATCTCGCCGCCGATTGGGTTTTGATAGCGCAGCAAATGCACCAAATCATTCGACACCGCCGACAGACCCGCGCGCATCCGTTCCAAGAGTTCGGGATCTGTGGGCTCGGGGGGGGCATTCATGGTCAGGTCATGGGCCATCGCCCGGCGCTGATCGCTGGTGTCGCTGAAGCTCTGCTGTGGCAGGATAAAAGTACCGCGTCCCACATGGGTTTCGATCAGACCACGGCTAAGCGCCTCATTATACCCACGCGAAACGGTGGTGAAATCGACCCCGATCATATCCGCCAGTTTCCGCTGCGGGGGCAGCTGGTCCCCCGGTAACAGAACACGGTCTTTCATGTCCTGTGCGATGCAATCCGCAATCGCCAGATATCTGGGTTTTCGCGACTGTTCGATTCTCTGAGGCCAGTTTTCCATCGAATCCCCGTCTTGCGGTTGGAGGTCATTGCATAATTGTATGCATGATATACAGACAATAACGCGCAGCTCTCGTCGACGAAATTCTCGTAAAATATCGAGGAATATCCCGATTTTCCCTGATTCAGTCCGCTTTTGCTCAGAATGCAGGCACATTCATACAATCAATACAATTATATTGATTGCAATATTGTATGCATCAATGGAGGTCACGGCGGCCGCGCGTCTAGCAATGGGTAGCACCAACGCAAACGACAGGAGAGCGCAATGCCAGACGTGACAACCCCCGCCCACAAAGACGGTGATTTCTTCGTCAACTACGAGGAAAAAGTCTTTGAAGACGTGCAAGCCGAAGAGGGTCAGAAAGCCCTCGTGACCTTCCATACAGTTGCCTTTGAAGGCTCTATCGGGCTGGTGAATATCCTCCAAGCCATCCGCCTGCAGCGCAAAGGCTTTGAAACCTCTGTGCTGCTTTATGGACCCGGCGTGTCTCTGGGGGTGCAGCGGGGCTTCCCGACGCTGGGCGACGAAGCGTTCCCGGGCGCGCAGAACTATGCCGCCAATCTGACAAAGTTCATGAAGGAAGGCGGCAAGGTCTATGCCTGCCGCTTTGCCCTGCAAATGCTGATGGGCCACGGCGAACCTTCGCTGCTGCCGGGCATCACACCGATCGCCCCGCAGGACGTTCTGGACCTGAAGCTGCTGCACGTGCGCGACAATGCGGTGATCGTCGACACCTGGACGCTGTAACTCCAGCCCCACCGGGGCGGCAATGTTGCTGTCCCGGCGGTTCCTTTTATTCCCCAAAAGCCAGAGGCGGCAACGGCGCCGCCTCCCCCTTGCAAAGGAGTTTCGCATGGCCAATCGCACCATCCGAGCCGCCGCAGTCCAGATTGCACCAGATTTAACAGGCCGCGCGGGCACCATCGAACGGGTTCTGAACGCAATCGCCGAAGCCGCCGAAAAAGGCGCAGAGCTGATCGTTTTCCCGGAGACCTTTGTCCCCTACTACCCGTATTTCTCCTTTGTATTGCCGCCGATCCAACAGGGGCCTGAACATCTGCGCCTTTATGAGGAGGCCGTTGTGGTGCCATCGCCTGAAACTCAGGCCGTAGCCGATGCGGCCCGCAAGCGTGGCGTGGTGGTGGTGCTGGGCGTGAATGAACGCGACAAGGGGTCGCTGTTCAACACGCAGCTGATTTTTGACGCTGACGGCACTCTGGCGCTGAAGCGGCGCAAAATTACCCCGACCTATCACGAACGCATGGTCTGGGGCCAAGGCGATGGCGCAGGGCTGCGCGTGGTCGAGACCAAAGTTGGCCGGGTTGGCGCGCTGGCCTGCTGGGAGCATTACAACCCGCTGGCGCGCTATGCGCTGATGTCCCAGCACGAAGAAATCCATGTCGGCCATTTCCCCGGCAGCCTTGTGGGGCCGGTGTTTGCCGAACAGATCGAAGTCACCATGCGCCATCACGCGCTGGAAGCCGGGGCCTTTGTGGTCAATTCCACTGGTTGGCTGACCGAAGACCAGATCAGCTCTGTGACCGAAGACCCGAAGTTGCAAAAGGGTCTGCGCGATGGCTGCATGACCTGCATTATTTCGCCCGAAGGCCGCCATGTGGTGCCGCCGCTGACCGCAGGCGAAGGCATCCTGATCGCGGATCTCGACATGGCCCTTGTCACCAAACGCAAACGGATGATGGACAGCGTCGGCCACTATGCGCGGCCCGAGCTGCTGCATCTGGTCCATGACGCCCGCCCGACCCAGCCGGTGCGGCGCATCGAAGAGGAACAGGATCTGACCACATCGCAAGAACAGGAGGCCGAAGATGTCTGACGCTGCGCTGATCAACGAACTGCAAACCCACGGCATGCGGATGATCGACCCCTCTGTCGGTCTGCAAAGCCGCCGTGGTGGCGCTGGCCCGACCGACCACAAGGCCGTCACCATTGGCGACACGACGGTCATGATCCCGGTCCACACGGCCCCGGCCTTCGACAGCCCCTATGTGGTGCAGGCCCCGAACGCCGAGGGCATCGCAGAGGTGACCAAGGCGGGCGTTTCTCTGGGCGAGGTAAAGTTCCCCTCCCGTCCCAAGTTCTACGATCTGAAAACCGCGGATGGGATTGCGTACAGCAAGATCGCAACGCTGCATTCCAAGGATGTTCTGGCCACCACGGTGCTGCAGGACTGCATCCGCTATGCCAGCCGCAAGAAAACCTGCCAGTTCTGCTCTATCGGGCAATCCCTGGCTGCGGGGCGCACGATTGCGCATAAAACCCCGGCCCAACTGGCCGAGGTCGCCAAGGCCGCCGTCGACCTGGACGGGGTCAAACATATGGTCATGACCACCGGCACGCCCAGGGGCGCAGACCGCGGCGCGCAGGTGATGGTCGACAGTGCGCAGGCGATCAAGGCTGCTGTGGACCTCCCCATTCAGGGCCAATGTGAACCGCCCGAAGATGACATCTGGCACGCGCGGATGTTTGAGGCCGGGATTGATAACCTCGGCATGCATCTCGAGGCCGTCACCCCCGAGGTCCGCGCCCGCGTCATGCCCGGCAAGGCACAGGTGAGCCTTGAGAAGTATTTCGACAGTTTCAAAGCAGCCGTGCGGGTCTTTGGCCGGGGTCAGGTTTCAACCTATATTCTTGCCGGTCTCGGCGACACGCCCGAGGCGATCCTCGCCACCTCGCAAGAGCTTTGCAAAATCGGGGTCTACCCGTTTGTGGTGCCGTTCGTACCCGTCTCTGGCACCCCGATGGAAGGGCACCCGGCCCCAACGGCAGACTTCATGTCGGGCATTCTCAAGCCGCTCTCCGGGATGATCCTGCGCGCCGGGATGAGTGCCGAAAGTGCCAAGGCCGGCTGCGCCAAATGCGGGGCGTGTTCCGCCCTGTCCACCTATGAAAAGCTGCGTGCGTCATGAGTTTCCAGCGCGCGCAGGCCTTTCTATCGCCCGACTACATCATTCGCGCAGCCGCGCAGCCTTGGGAACTGGCTGGTGTCCGGGCCCTTCGGCATCAGGTCTTTGTCGAGGAACAGGGCATCTTTGACAGGGATGACCGCGACGACATTGATGACATTGCCATGCCGCTGGCCGCGATCAGCACTTTTGCGGCAGAGGCCGATCAGGTGGTCGGCACCGTGCGCATTCATCAAGAGGCACCTCGGATCTGGCGCGGCTCTCGGCTGGCGGTTGCGCAAAGCCACCGCCGTTTGGGGCGGCTTGGCGCAGAGCTGATCCGCCTTGCGGTCTGCACCGCGCACGGGCGCGGCTGCGACCGATTTATGGCCCATGTGCAGATCCAGAACGTGCCGCTGTTCAAACGCCTGCGATGGCACCCCCTGCGCGAGGTCGAATTGCACGGGGTCCTGCATATGGAAATGCAGGCGGATCTGTCCTTTTACCCGCCCATCCCCGACCCATTCGCTGGCTGGAAAGCGCTTTCACCGAAACGGAGGTCCGTATGATACAGCCGCCACTGCCCATTCGAAAAATCGCACGCGACCTGCGGGATCACCCCTCCATTCGCAGCAAGCTCGACATTGCGCAAAGCACGCACACGCTGGGCCTGACCGCCGACAGTGCGGGTACTCCGGGTGACGATTGCGCCGTGCTGCCCGCTGCTGACGGGTTTGATCTGTTTGCCTGCGAAGGTTTCATCAACGCCTTTGTCAAAACCGACCCTTGGTTTGCCGGCTGGTGCGGGGTGATGGTGAATATCTCGGACATTCTGTCGATGGGCGGGCGCCCGCGCGCTGTCACCAATGCCATCTGGGCCCCCAACGCTGAACAGGCCCAGCCGGTTCTGGCGGGTATGAAGGCGGCCTCGCAGGCTTACGGGGTTCCGGTGGTCGGCGGGCACACCAATCTGCACACCGATGACCTGCAACTGTCTGTGTCCATCCTTGGCCATGCGCAGCAGCTGATCACCAGCTTTGATGCCGCGCCCGGCGACGTTTTGATCTGCGCGATTGATCTACAGGGCAGCTACCGCGAACCCTTTGATAATTGGAACGCGGCCTTGACTTCGCCGCCGGAAAAACTGCGTGCCACAATGGAAATCCTGCCCACTCTGGCCGAAGATGGGCTGGTCACAGCGGGCAAAGACATCAGCCAGGGCGGCATTGTCGGCACCGCCCTGATGCTGGCCGAAGCCTCTGGCGTTGCGATTGACATCCAGCTCGAAGCGTTGCCGCGCCCTGCTGGTGTCGACATTGAACGCTGGCTGCGGACCTTTCCCAGCTTTGGCTTTCTGGTGTCGGCACGCCCGGACCATGCCCCTGCGATCTGCGCCGAGTTTGCCAAATTCGGCATTGCCGCGGCGGCCTGCGGTGATGTGCGCGACGGCAGCACTGTGGACCTGCAGGCGCGCGATGGGCGCGCGGCCTTCTGGGATTACCAACGCAGCCCCTATCTGAACCTTTCGGCAAAAGAGGCCAGCCATGCCTGAAACCCGTTTCACCCTGCGCTGGCCCGACGGCCAGATCGACGAATGCTACTCTCCCTCGACCGTAGTGCTGGAGTTTCTCAAGGCTGACACCACCTACCCGCTGGAGGAATTCCTCGACCGCTGCCGCGAGGCACTGGAACAGGCCAGCCGGCGCGTCGAAGCCAAATTCGGCTTCCGCTGCACCAGCGCCGACGCGCAACTCTCTGCAATCGAACGCAAAGCCAGCACATTCACGGCAACCGAAACCGTGACCTGTCTTTCGATCTCCTAAGGAGCCCCTCATGACCCACCGTGAACATAAATCCGTTGTCATTGTTGGCGGCGGGCAGGCTGGCCTGTCCGTAAGCTATTATCTGTGCCGGGAAGGGCTGGACCACGTCATTCTGGAACGCCACCAAAAGTTCCATTCCTGGCGCAGCAACCGCTGGGACACCTTCTGTCTGGTCACCCCCAACTGGCAATGCCGCCTGCCGGACTTTCCCTATCAAGGCACCGATCCCGAAGGCTTTATGGTCAAGGACGAGATCACCGATTACCTCGACGCCTTTGCTGAAACTTTTGACCCGCCCGTGATCGAGAATTGCGAGGTCACCAAGATCACCCAGCGCCCCGGTGGTGGCTATTTTGTGGACAGCAGTCAGGGCGATTTTTCGGCAGATCAGGTGGTGATTGCCACCGGGGGCTATGACAATCCGATTGTGCCGCCCTATGCCAAGACCCTTGATCCATCAATTCAGCAGATGCATTCGGTCGATTACCGCCGCCCTGCGCAAATGCCGGAAGGGGGCACGTTGGTTGTGGGGACTGGCCAGTCCGGCGTGCAGCTGATGGAGGATCTGCACCTTGAAGGGCGCGATGTGCATCTGGCCGTTGGCCCGGCGCCGCGATCGCCGCGCATGTATCGCGGCCGGGACGCGACCGACTGGCTGTACGAGATGGGACATTACCACATGACCATCGACAAGCACCCCAACCCCGAACATGCGGTCTCCAAGACCAATCACTATATGACCGGCCGCGACGGTGGGCACGAAATCGACCTGCGCAAATTCGCGCGGGAGGGGGTGTCGCTCTATGGCTCTGTCAGCGGCATGGACGGCAGCCGCATCCAGTTTCTGCCAGATCTGGAGGCCAATCTTGACGACGCCGACCAGAGCTATGTCCGGATCCGGGAGGCGGTCGACAGCTACATCGACAAAAACAACATTGACGCGCCGACCGAGCCCGCCTTTGAAAAGGTCTGGCGACCAGAGCAGGAGATCACGGAAATCGACTGCAAGAAGGAAGGGATTACGTCCATTCTTTGGGCGATTGGATTTCGCCCTGACTATCACTGGATCGACGTTGATGTGTTTGATGCGCGGGGGCGCCCGGTCTACCGGCGTGGTGTCTGCAAGACGGAAGGGTTCTATTTTATCGGGCTGGGTTGGCTCAACACATGGGGTTCTGGCCGGTTTCTCGGTATTGACGAAGACTCCCGCTATTTGGTGCAGCAGATTGCCGCCAAAGCCAAATCCACCCTGCAGGTTGCCTCATGAACATCGCGCCCCGCACCGCCTGCCTGCCCCATGAACGCTTGGGGCAGATGACCCTCGGCATGGCCCAGCTGGCCCCACGCGGCCTGTCCGAAGACTGGTGGCTCAAGCATCTGGGCGATGTGCACTGGCAGCTGATTGCCGAGGCGGTGGGCCAAAACACAACCGTGTTTCGGGACCGGCAGGGGCGGCAGCTCTATGCGGCGTTCTGCGCAACCGAGTTCGCCCAATCCCACCCTGACCGGGTTGGATTGGGTCAAAACCTCGACATCCGGTCCACACTGTGGTCCGTGGGGCACAGCCGCATTCAATCCAACCACCGCATTCTGGCGGAAGGGGTCGAGGTTGCGCAGGTCCGGTTGGTTTCTACTTTTGTGGCCCATATGAAAGCCAATGTGAACGCCAGCGTCAGCCGGGCCACACCCTATCTGGTGCCTGTACTGGATCCTGCGCCAGACGATTTTGCCCGCCAGGCAGGCCAGCTGGCGAAGAGCGAAAAACAAACACGCCATACCGGCGCAGATCACGTGGCACTGTCCACGACGGTTGGCGCGGATTTCAATGCGGTCGGGCTGTTGTATTTCCCAAGCTTCACCCGCCTGCTGGAACAGGCCGAAGTCGCCTTCGCCGATGGCACCCCGTGGCGTCCGGTCAAAAGGCGCTTGGTGCTTTACTTTGGGAACATCGAAATGGGGGACAGTGTCCTGGGTGTTCAACCCTTTGACATGGAAGGGCAAATGTCACTTCAGCACATCTGTGCATCAACCGGCCAAAAGCGCGCCATCGCCTTTGGCCAAACCAGTCGCCATTGACCAAACCTGCGCAAATGCGCCAAGCGGGGGGCTGGCGTTCCCCCCCTAACCCATCAGCTTTTCTTCTTTTCAGCCGCAGCCTTAAGCCGCGCAATCAACTCCGCTTTGGTCTCGTTTTGACCAAACGGGCTTTTGTCCGAACCCTTTGCATTATGCTCACTGTGGCGCGGCTTGTTCTTGCCGACCTTCGCGTTCCCCGATTTTTTGTAGTCCATCGTGAGGCTCTCTTTCTGCGTTCGCTTCAGCTGTCTCCCCTTAGGGGGTCGCGGCCGGAATGTAAAACACTGCTGCGGTCGCCATACGTGACAGGCTGCGGGCATCGCCCCAACCCATTTGACAAACAGCCGCCCCGGATCTAGAAATCCGGCGTGCAAGGAAGTCTTGCACATATATTACTATCGCGGAGGTCGCGCTATGTCACAGGTCACGCTTTCAGTGATCATTGGACGGTTTCAGCCTTTTCACAAAGGCCACCGGAAACTGTTCGAACATGCTTCACACATCTCAGATCAAACCCTCGTCCTTATTGGGTCCTCTTTCCGGCCGCGGTCAGAAAAGAATGCTTTCAAATGGACAGAGCGGGCAGATTTCATTGCCAATGCGATGAAAGCGTCCGGCAGCACGGCGCAGATCACCTGTTTGCCGCTGATCGACACGCTTTATGACGACAAGACCTGGGCGGGAAATGTGCGCACGGCGATTGATCTGCACTTGCGCACACAAGGCATTGCACGCGCGGATGCAAACATTGTGCTTGTTGGCCATGACAAGGATGAAAGCAGCCGCTATCTGCGCTGGTTCCCCGAATTCAAAGCCGCCGCCGTAGAGGCCGAACACAATGCCGGCACCGTGTTGAATGCAACCGATATGCGGGCGGGGTTCTTCCTCGACAAAACGCCTGTGGCAAAGCTGCGGGACGTGTTTGGCACTGTGGAAACGGATCAGGTTGTCGCATGGATGGACAGCCACCCCGACGCGGTGGCGCAGATCCGGGCCGAAGCTGCCTATAATCAGTCCTACCGGGAAAACTACCAAAAGGCGGTGTCCGCCTTTGGCTATGAAATCCCCGCGGACTGTGCCGATGCGGTGGTGGTCCAGAACGGCCATATTCTTTTGGTCGAACGCGCCAATGCGCCGGGGCGTGGGCTGTTTGCCCTGCCGGGTGGGCACCTCCAGAAGGAAACCGCACGGGACGCAGCCATTCGCGAATTGATTGAGGAAACCCGCCTCAATATCCCACGCAAGCTGCTGGAAGGCCGGATCGCGGCCCGTCAGGTGTTTGACCACCCAGAGCGGTCGGAACGCGGATGGGTGCGCACAGAGGCGTTCAAATTCGAACTGATCGACGGCAAGGCTCAGGAAAAGGTCAAAGGGTCCGATGACGCCAAACGCGCCTTCTGGATGCCGATCAACCAGCTGACCCCGGATGTCATGTTCGAAGATCACTTCGACATTATTCAGGCCTTGGTTCCCAATGTGCCCTTTGCCTATTCCTCGGTTCTGATGAGCCGTATGCACTGAATTCACTGGCCCCGCGCGGGTCATGAATGATCGTGGCCCGCAGGGGCCATGATCCAGCCCACCGGGAGGTCCGGTGCGGCGTTACATATCCGATCCAAGGAGGACTGGAACCATGATGTTGCACACATCCAATTTTGCCGAGGCGATCGACGCAGGAAATTTCCTGCTCGACACGGACAGCTATAAATACAGCCACCCCCAACAGTTTCCCAAAGGCACCGAACGGGTCTTTGCCTATATCGAACCACGGCGTGCGGATGGGGTCATTGACGAGCTGGTGTTCTTTGGCCTTCAGGCCGAGCTGATGCAGCTTTCGGGGCAGGTCATCACACAAGCAATGCTGGATGAAGCGGCCCCGTTTATCCAAGCCCACGGTCTGTCGCTCTATACAGAGATGTTTCAACACATCATCGACGCCCATGACGGGCGCCTGCCGGTGCAGATCGACGCCCTGCCCGAAGGTACAATCGCCCCGGTTTCAGTGCCGCAGGTCAGAATTGTGAACACAGACCCCAAATGCTGGGCCTTGCCGGGTTTTCTGGAAACGCGGCTTCTGCGGGCGGTGTGGTATCCCAGTACGGTTGCCACCCTGTCAAACTACGTGATGCGCCAGATCCGGTCGCGGTTGATGGAAACCGACGGCAGCGATGACGGGCTTGCTTTCAAACTGCATGACTTTGGGGCGCGTGGTGCCACCAGCGCACAGAGTGCCGCCCTTGGCGGGGCGGCCCATTTGGTGAATTCCATGGGCACCGACACAATGGGCGCGTTGGTTCTGGCCCGGAATGTCTATGGTGCTGAGATGGCAGGGTTTTCGATCCCGGCAACTGAACACAGCACCGTGACCTCTTTTGGTCCAACCGGGGAGCTGGCCTTTATGCGGCAGTTCCTCGCGGACAACCCAAATGGGATCATTGCCTGTGTGTCGGACAGCTATGACCTGATGCGCGCGGTGCGGGAGTATTGGGGCACCGAGCTGCGGGATGCAGTGCTGGCCCGCGATGGTGTGCTGGTTGTGCGCCCCGACAGCGGTGATCCCGTGGACATCGTCCCCGCCGTGATCGAGGCCCTGATGGAAAAGTTCGGATACTCTGAAACGCCCAAAGGGTTCCGCATTCTGCCGGATCAGCTGCGCGTCATCCAAGGGGACGGCGTCAACAAGACCTCGATTGTGGAAATCATGGACCGCATGATCGAACGGGGTCTTGCGATTGGAAACATCGCCTTTGGCATGGGCGCGGGCCTGTTGCAGAAACTGGATCGCGACACGTTTTCCTATTCCATGAAAACCTCGGCCATTTGCGTCAGGGGCATATGGCGCGATGTCTTCAAAGACCCGGTCACCGCACAGGGCAGCAAGACGTCCAAGAAGGGCCGTCTGGGGGTGATGGAAACGGACAGCGGCCGATTTGTGGTCCGTCCGCAGGACAATATTCCGCCCGGCCATGATGCGCTGAAACCGGTGTTTGTGGATGGTGCGCTCACCCTGCGCCACAGTTTCGCAGACATCCGTAAACGCGTCGGCCTGATCCGTTAGGCCCAACACGAAACCGCATTGCCCCGCACTGCGGTTTCACCGCTGACTGGCCCTGCGCAACCACAGGGCTGTGCCAACATGCGGCATGAAGGCCGCGGGTTTCCCATCCCGCCGTACATCGGTTTCACAATTGGACAACCAGCGATACTTTTACGACGCGCCATACTCAGTACAAAGATGTCTTTGCTGGGGACGCCGCATATTATTACGTATATCCGGTGGCTTATCTCCCCCAGATGGCAACTTTTGCCGATCAGGCGCTCCAAATACCTTCCCGTTTTCCAAAGTTCTATCCGGCCCGATTGGACAGAGTTCCCATTGTGCCTTACTTTTAATCAAGAGTGTGAGGTAATCAGGAGAAGCTGAGATGTGCCAAGTTTTTGCAGGCCAACAACCGGAACGCTACGCAAGCAAAACGCGCCGATTGCGCTTGAACGGACAAAGCACCAGCATTCGCCTCGAAAACGCCTTTTGGGAAATCATCGACGAGATTGCAAAACGCGATGGGGTGTCGACGCCCTCGTTTCTGTCGACCCTGCATGCAGAGGTCCTGGAACTGCACGGGGAGCCCGAGAACTTTACCTCCCTCCTGCGCTGTGCCTGTCTGAAGTTTATGGAGCGGTCCGCGGATCAAGATTCTGTCTCGATCGCTGCGGAATAGCGGCCTTCGCCCGCGTCCCAGGCGCATCCCAACCACGGCGCATCCCAACCACGGCGCATCGTAGTATCGGCATACTACCTTGCCCAAAGAACCAAGGCCTAAGCTGAACCCAGAACGAAGATTTTCTGGGAGGAATAGCGTGGCAAAGGCAATTCACTCAATGATCCGCGTCCTGGACGAGGCGCGATCGCTTGCGTTCTACGAGACGGCCTTTGGCCTGACCATCGCAGACCGGCTCGATTTTGAAAATTTCTCGCTCATTTACCTCAGCAATCCTGACTCCGAATTTGAGCTGGAATTGACGGTCAACAAAGGCACCACAGAGGCCTACGACCTCGGCACAGGATACGGACATTTTGCGGTCTCGGTGGAGGACCTGGCCGCAGAACATGCCCGTTTTGAAGCCGAAGGGCTAAACCCCAGAAAACTGGTGGAGTTTGCCCCAGATGGTGACCTGATCGCGCGGTTCTTTTTTGTCGCGGATCCAGATGGTTATGAGATCGAGGTGCTCGAACGAGGTGGACGTTTCAAGTAACTAAGGGAGGAGAAAGAATGACACAGACATTAAAAGGTCTGTCGCGGCGTGCGTTGCTTCAGCGGGCCACAGCCGCCAGCGCAACATTCGTGGTCGGAACCGGGTTTCTGGCCGCACCGGACGCCGCATGGGCCATTGAAACCACGGCCCTAAAGCCGGAAACCATGGCGACGCTGGTGCAAATGGCGCGGGACATTTACCCGCATGACCAGATTGGCGACGAACATTATGTGACCGCTGTCAAAGGCTATGACACCACAGAGGCCGCCGAAGGGATCGAGGCCGGGATTGCCAAGCTCAATGCCGCGGCGCAGGCCGCAGGCCATGACAGTTATCTAGGCATGGGATGGGAACGCGACCGCGTCGATGTGCTGCGCGGCATGGAAGACGACCCCTTTTTCCAGCAGATCCGGGGCGGTCTTGTCACTGGGCTTTACAACAACAAAGCGGTTTGGCCGATCTTTGGCTACGAAGGCGAAAGCTTTTCCAAAGGCGGCTACATCGACCGCGGTTTCAACGACATCAACTGGATCTGAAGGAGCGAAGTCATGTCTGCACCATTTGACCTGAACGACGACTCCGTGGTGGTCGTCATCGGAACCGGCGCCGGCGGCGGCGTTGTGGCAAGCGAGCTTGCCAAGAAAGGCGTCAGCGTTGTGGCGCTAGAAGCGGGCGGGCGGCATCTGCCCGAGGATTTTGTCAATGACGAATGGGACAGCTTTGGCCAGCTGGCCTGGCTCGATGCCCGCACCACATCGGGCGACTGGCGTGTGGCCAAGGATTTCAGCGGCCTGCCTGCCTGGATTGTGAAATCTGTCGGTGGCACCACGCAGCACTGGGCCGGCGCATCCCTGCGCTTTCAGGACCATGAGTGGAAGGCGCTCAGCACCTATGGCGCGGTGGAAGGCGCCACCCTTCTGGACTGGCCGATTGACGCAGCTGAGATGGCACCGTGGTACGCAAAGGCCGAAGACAAACTGCAAGTCACCCGCACCAATGGCCGTCCAGGCCTGCCGGGCAACAACAACTATTCCGTCTTTGAAGCCGGTGCGAAGGCGATGGGGTACAGCGACGTTCACACCGGCCGGATGGCGATCGCCTCGGACGAGGGCTCCGACCGGATCACCTGTCAGCAGACGGGGTTCTGTTTCCAAGGCTGCAAATGGGGCGCGAAATGGTCTGCGGGCTATCACGAGATCCCCGAAGGCGAAGCAACCGGCAATCTCGAGGTGCGCCCGCAGGCCCATGTGGCGCGGATCCTGCACAATGATGCTGGCAAGGTCACGGGCGTCGAATATTTTGACGCGGACGGCAATTTGCAGATGCAGAAAGCGCGTCTGGTCTGTCTGGCGGGGAATTCCTTTGAAAGCCCGCGTCTGCTGCTGAACTCGGCGTCCTCAATGTTCCCGAATGGGCTTGCCAACTCTGCCGATCACGTCGGACGTCACTACATGCGGCACATGACCGGATCGGTCTATGCGGTGTTCGACCAGCCGGTGAAGTTCTGGCGCGGCACAACGATGGCCGGAATTATCACCGATGAATCCCGCCACGACCCGTCGCGCGGTTTCGTCGGGGGTTACGAGATGGAGACGCTGGCGCTTGGCCTGCCCTTCATGGCGGCCTTCCTGGATCCGGGCGCTTGGGGGCGCGAATTCACCTCAGCGCTGGATCAATATGAGAACATGGCCGGCATGTGGCTGGTGGGCGAAGACATGCCGCAGGCAACCAACCGTGTCACGCTCAACACGGATGTTCAGGACCAATGGGGCCTGCCGGTGCCCAATGTGCATTTTGATGATCATCCCAATGACATTGCCATGCGCAACCATGCTTATGCGCAGGGGCAGGCGATCTATGACGCGGTGGGGGCGACGCGCACCTTCCCAACGCCGCCATATCCGTCGACCCACAACCTTGGCACCAACCGGATGTCAGAAAACCCCGAAGATGGTGTTGTGAACAAATGGGGTCAGACCCATGACATTGCGAACCTGTTCATCTCGGATGGGTCGCAGTTCACCACCGGTGCGGCAGAGAACCCCACTCTGACCATTGTCGCGCTGGCCATTCGCCAAGCCGACCACATCGCAGGCGAAATGGCCGCAGGCAATCTCTGAACCACCCTCCTGCGCCTGTTTTCGGGCGCAGGACATCTCCTACCAACGCCGTACGGCTCAAATCGAAGCCGACCTACCCCTGAAAGAAGGGCTTCGGGTCAAAAATTGATTTCAGATCCACTACATAGGTCATCCCTACTCATTGCTCCCTTACCTCTCGGGGCAGCAAGTGCGCCACAGCATCCCGCTTCGCGCCGGGCGTCACCACTTTCGCGAGGCGACATCCTTCAACATCGCATTCATCATTGTTCTCGAACCAATGGCGCACAATGGCTCATTCCAGCATTTGCTCCGCCAATAACTTCTTCAGCTTCGCATTCTCGTCCTCAAGCGTCTTGAGCTTTCGGGCATCCGACACTGCGAGGCCACCATACTTCGCTTTCCACTTGTAGAATGTCGCCGAGCTGATCCCATGCTCACGGCACACATCTGCTGTCGCCACGCCGCTCTCCTGCTGCTTCAGGATCGCAATGATCTGCTCATCGTTAAAACGTGATCTCTTCATTCTGTTCGTCTCCTTCGTTAGGAAGAACTCTACCCAAAATCGGAGGAGAAAACGGGGCTCAGGTCAATGTTGGAAGGCGAGGTCAATTACCGCCATGGCGCGGAGATCTATGCGCTCCGACCCGGCGACACGCTGTTCTTTGATGCCGACGCGCCGCATGGGCCGGAAGATCTGGTCAAACTCCCGGCCCGCTACCTTTCCGTCATCAGCTACCCGCAAAACTCCTGAACGGCGTCCCTGCGACAGGATTTGCTGTCAATCCCGCGTCACACCCAAAACGCGCTGCCAGGTGTGCTCTGCTTCAAACCCAAGCAACCGCTTGGCTTTTTCACTGCTCAAAGGGGAGTCATGGCCGCCAAACTCCGGCGCGATCTCTGCGGTCGGGAAATGCGTCGCAAGAAGCTCCCGGCTTGGCTGTGACATCAGCGTGTCGGGCGCAGCAACGGTAAACACCTCGGCGCCATCCAGATCCGCCTCCAGCGACAAACGCACCACCCGCGCCGCGTCTCGGCTGTCGATATAGCTCCACAGATTGAACCGGCGGCTGCCTGTATCCGCCCAATATCCCGGAATTTTCTGAAAGCTGGCCTCCGCCGTCTCGTCATCATAAAGCACATTGGACAAACGCAGCCCAACAATAGTCATCCCATACAGCGCGGCCATCTGTTCAGCGAGATCCTCAGAGATCACCTTGGACAGTGCATAGCCGTTCTGAGGCTGTTTGATGCTGGCCTCGGTCAGGGGGATGGACTGTGGTGCGCTCGTTTCAAAAGGAAAGCCAAAGATCGTCTCGGACGACGCCCAGACCACCCGCTTGATCCCGCGCGCCTGCGCCGCGTTGAACACATTAAACAGCGCAAGGGTGTTGTTCTCAAACCGGTCCGCGGCCCCAAAGTGATCATTGTCCGGGTTTGGGTTGCCGCCAAAATGCACAACCGCATCAATCCCTTCGAGCGCCTTAAAAACGGCCCTGTAGTCGGTTAGGTCAACCTCAACAAACGGGCAGAGCGTTTCTTTTGGTGCCCGAATATCCAAATTGACGCACGCATAATTATTGGCAATGAGGTCCAGAATGACCGCATGCCCACCCCCGCCGCTGCCACCGGTTACTGCAATTTTCATGGTATCAAAGCTCTCATCTTCCGGGCCTTTTACTTGGCGCTCTAAACGCACGGCCGCATGGCCGACCCTGTCGCCAATATAAAGATAAAGGGGCCAGAACCCAGATCGCCAACCCGCAGGAAAGCGCCGATCCAGTCGCCTTTTGATGTAAACACCTCAGACGCGTCACGCACAGCCACAGCGACACTTGTGTCGGGTATCGCGCCTGCAGGCCCTCAGGGGCGCTCTGTTTGACGGTGCATTCGCAGGGACATGGTCGATACGATTGATTATAGTCGCTCCAGCCAACACCTAAACCGAAGATGCGGGGGATCATGACCTTGAAAAAATTGCCTTTCTCGCCGTCTGTGCAACGCTTGTCTCGGGTGTCTCATCTGGTGTCTTCGCGCATGCCCGTGTCGACAGTTCGGTGCCCGCACAGAAAGCCGTGATCGCCGAAGCCCCAGCTGAGGTCAGCTTCACGTTTACCAATGAAATTCGCCTGACGCGGGTCGACATGACCCACGCAGATGCAGCGGCGGTGCCGCTCGATCTTGGTGGCCAAAACAGCTTTGCCCGCAGTTTTTCGCTGCCGCTGCACAACATGGGTCCGGGGACCTATCACATTGAATGGCGCGGGTTGGCCAAAGACGGTCATGCCATGCGAGGCGACCTCGTCTTTACGGTCAAGTGAACATGCCCGACATCTGGGGGCTGGCGGCGATACTGGCAAAATTCGTTCTTTATGTTGCGGCGTTTGGGACGGCGGGCCTTGTGATCGTCCGGATTGTGTTTGCCGCCGCAACTGCGCCTCTGGCCAAACGCATTCAAAAGCAAACGCTTGGTTTGGCCGTGCTGACGCTGTTGGCCTCGGTTTTGGGCTTTGCGCTGCGCGGGGCGGCGCTGACCGGTGGGGCAGATGGGATGACAGACCCTGAAATGCTGGCCCTGTTGTGGCAAACACCTGTCGGAGAGGCCCTTGCGCTGCGGCTGTGGGGGGCGGCTCTGATTGTGGCCGGCCTCTGCATCCCCCGCAAAGGCCAAAGCACCGCCCAATGGATCGCCCAGGGGATCGCCCAATGGATAGCACAGGGGATCGTTCTGGCCGGTGCCCTGCTTGTCTTGGGGTCGTTTACGCAGATCGGTCATATACGTGGTCTTGATCAGGTCGGCGCGTCCATTCTCTTGTGGCTGCATCTCATCGGCATTGCCCTCTGGATCGGTGTTCTGCCGCCACTGCATTATCTGTCCCGCAAACCGGAACACCTTGGTGAAGCTGCCCATCTTGGGCACCGTTTTGGTCAGATTGCCGTGATTGCTGTACCAGCTCTGCTTATGGCAGGGCTGGTGATGGGATGGATGCTGATCGGCAGCCTCGCAGGTTTGATCCAAACCACCTATGGCGCTGTCCTGCTGATCAAGGTCGCCCTCGTCGCGGTGCTGCTGGGGCTGGCCGCCGCCAACAAACTCCGCTTTGTACCGGCTATGCTCGGGGGCGATACGGGCGCCGCAGGTCATCTGGCGCGGTCCATCGAGATCGAAACAGCGGTTGTTCTGCTGGTTCTGGCCATCACAGCCACGCTAACCAGTGTTCTCAGTTTGCCCGGGTGAGGCCACGCGCGCATTTGCGGCGGCAGCGACGGCCCGGTTGCCTCGCTGGCTCTGTGTCCTTAGCGGATATTTGCAGCCCCTCCAGACCGTATCCCCCAAGATCTGCTTAATCTCTACGCATCGCCACGCCGCCTTTTGGCCAGTGATCTTTTTCCCAGAACCACCATTTGCTCTTTATTTCATAAGCTTACGCAAACCCTCAGACCGCCGTGCCCCGCAGCGTCAGCTGACCGGGTGCATTTTGCCACTCTTGCGCGTTGACAGATTATGTATGCACAAAATAGCATTATATCAGTCGTAAAGGGGTGATCAGAACAATCCGCTCGGACACATGCTGCCATTTCAGCCCCTTGTGACGGGGGCTCAGGCGGCCTTTCTGCGGGCTGTCATGGCCATACAACAGGAAGCGGTTTCAACGCTTCATCCGGCCCAAAGATACTCCGATGCGCGTTGAAAACGATGGGGGCATCGCCACGCGCCAAATGCGCACAAGACGCATGGGCTGGCCGTGGGTCAAAGCCCTCATCCGCATCCAGCAAGGGAGAGACTGCATGGATAGACGTAACTTCATGAAGGCCGGGGTGTTGGGCGCTGCTGCGACACCTCTTGCGACACCCGCAATTGCACAGGACGTGCAGCAATGGAAACTGGTGACCGCCTGGCCCAAAAATCTTCCGGGGCCCGGTGTTGCCGCACAGATGCTGGCCGACCGGATCACCGCCCTTTCTGGGGGGCGCATTGAGGTGAAACTCTATGCGGCGGGTGAACTGGTGCCCGGTCGCGGCGTATTTGACGCGGTGAGCGAAGGCACCGCAGAGCTTTACCATGCGGTGCCCGCCTATTGGGGCTCGAAATCGAAAGGCATCTTGTTGTTTGGCTCGCAACCCTTTGGCCTTGGGGCCGCCGAACAGATCGGCTGGATGTACCATGGCGGGGGGCAGGCGCTGTATGATGAAATGTACGGACGTTTTGGCATCAAGCCCTTCCTGTGCGGCAACTCTGGCCCGCAGTGGGGCGGCTGGTTCCGCAGTGAAATCAACTCGGTCGAGGATCTGAAGGGGCTGAAATTCCGCACCGCAGGTCTGGCTTCCGAGATGTGCTCCAAACTGGGCATGGCGGTCGAGGCCATGAGCGGCCCGGCCATGTTCCAAGCGCTGCAAACCGGCGCGCTGGATGCGGGCGAATTCATCGGCCCCTGGACCGACAGTGCGCTTGGCCTCCAGCAAGTGGCCAAGAACTACTACTGGCCCGGCGTCGGAGAGCCGTCTTCGGCCGAAGAATGCGGCGTCAACGCCAATGTGTTCAACGCCCTGCCCGATGATCTGAAACAGGCAGTGGCTTTGGCGTGTGAGAGCCTCTACAACCCGGTTTGGACGGAATACACCACCAAACACGCCGCCTCATTGAAGAAACTGGTGGCAGAAGACGGCGTTCAGGTCAGAATGTTCCCGCAAGAGGTCATCGATGCAATGGGTGCAGCCGCCGCCGAGGTGATCGAGGACCTCCGCAATGACGAAGATGCTCTGGTCAAACAGATCACCGAAAGCTTCGTCGCCTATCGTGACAGCGTGGGGGGCTATATGACCTATGCGGACAATGGTCAGATGAACGCGCGGGCTCAGGTTCTGGGCTACTGAACCTCACTGGGCGCGCGGATCTTTTCGCGCGCCTGACAGGAGGCCGAGAACGGGCAATGACTCACATTTTGAACTTCGTTGACGCCATTAACCGCGGCGTTGCCAACGTGCTGCGGTGGTTTGTCGTGGCAATGGTGCTTGTGCAATTTGCAATTGTGATCGGCCGCTATGTCTTTGGAGTGAATTCCATCTGGGTGCAGGAAAGCGTCCTTTACCTGCATGCGGGGCTGTTCATGCTGGCTGCGGGCTACACCCTGCTGATCGACAAACATGTCCGTGTCGACATTTTCTATGCCAAGGTCCAACCCGAGATACGGCGGCGGATCGACATCTTTGGGCATTTGTTCCTGCTCTTCCCGTCGATGCTTGCGCTGCTGTGGTGGTCCTGGCCATCAGTGCGCAATTCCTGGAAGATCCTCGAAGGTCCCATGTCGGTTGGCGGAATAGAAGCGGTTTTCCTGCTGAAATCTCTTATCCCAGCATTTTGCAGTCTCCTGCTGCTCCAGTCTTTTGCGAGCCTGCTGCGGCTTTTCACCCACAAGGATGAGGCATGATCGAATACCTGGATGTGCTGATGTTCGCCGCGCTGATTGCCGCGGTCCTGTCTGGCTTTCCCGTGGCGTTCAGCATCGCCGGCGTCGCCGTGCTGTTTGCCTATTTCGGCTGGGCCATGGGCGCGATGGATATTTCGCTGCTTGGGGCCTTTGGCCAACGGGTGTTTGGCCTGATCTCGAACCAGGTGCTGATCGCCATTCCGCTTTTTGTCCTTATGGGGGCCCTGCTGGAGAAAAGCCGTATCGCAGAAGAGCTGCTGGTGACCATGGCGCGGGCCTTCGGCCAGTTGCGCGGCGGGCTTGGGATTGCTGTGATCCTGGTGGGCACCTTGCTGGCGGCTTCCACCGGTATTGTCGGTGCAACCGTTGTGGCAATGGGCATGATTGCCCTGCCAACTATGCTGCGGGCCGGATATGATCCCAAAGTTGCGTCCGGGATTGTCTGCACCGCTGGCACGCTGGGCCAGATCATCCCCCCGTCCACATTGCTGATTATCCTGGCCGACGTCATGTCCAACGCCTACCAGCAGGCGCAATATGAACAGGGCAAATTCTCCGTCGAGGCGCTCTCGGTCGGGCAGTTCTTTGCCGCCGCGCTGATCCCCGGCTTGGTTCTGGTGTCGCTTTACCTGACCTATGTGCTGGCCCGCGGCGTCCTGCGTCCGCAGGACATGCCCCCCGCAGACCAACGCGACGGCAGGCCCTCACTCACAGAAGTGCTCAGCGCCATCGCGCCGCCAGTTTTGCTGATCTTTGCGGTGCTTGGCTCCATCCTCGGCGGTCTTGCCACCCCGACAGAGGCGGCCTCGGTCGGCGCCATTGGGGCGCTTTTGATGACCGGTGTCAAACTCGGCCGCTATACCGGCATGATCTGCGCGGCCGCCATTGCCTTGCTGGTGCTGGCCGTTGCGGCTGGGGTCGCGCCCGTGCGTCTCCAGCGTGACGACCTGTCTGCTGGCGCTCAAATCCTGGGTGCGGTTTACATCGGCCTGGCGCTTGTGGGGCTGGTCGGCATCCTCGCCGCGCTGCGCAGCGCGCTGTCGCATAAGGTCCTGCACGACGCCGCCACCTCCACGCTGACCATGACCGCCATGATCTTTGCAACAATCCTGGCCGCAGGCATGTTCAGTCTGGTCTTTATCGGCCTCGGCGGAGAGGAGCGCGTCGCCCATTGGCTCGAGAACCTGCCCGGCGGGGCCACGGGCGCCCTGCTGGTGACCATGCTCATCGTCTTTGTGTTGGGCTTCTTCCTCGATTTCGTAGAGATTTCGGTGATCGTTCTGCCGCTGGTCGCGCCAACACTGATCCTCCTGGGGCATGACCCGATCTGGCTGGGCATCCTGTTGGCGATCAACCTGCAAACCTCCTTTCTGACCCCGCCCTTTGGCTTTTCGCTGTTCTACTTGCGCGGCGCAGCCCCGGCCGAGGTCACCACCGGCCACATCTATCGCGGCGTGACCCCCTTTATCGGCCTTCAGGCGATCGGCGTCTTGGCGGTATGGTTCTGGCCCGCCTTGGCAACATGGCTGCCAGCCGCAATGTTCTAAAGCCAGCGCGCGGCCCTTGGCATGCGCCCTGCGCCACGCCCGGACAATCAACGACACGCAGACCATCGCAAAAGCGTTCACCCCAATGGCAAGACCAGCACAAGCCGCTGCAAAAATTAACGATCTGGAAAGACTCGTGATATATGTGTAAATAATTAGGGAATTTATCAGTATAGCGACCTTACATGCCCAATCTGCCAACTCTCTTGCCAACCCTTTCAGCCTTCGCTGCGCTGGCAACCTATTTGGCAGCAGGTGAACTGTCTTGGTGGATGCTGGTCGCGGTTTTGGCAACGCCGCTCCTGATTGTAGCAGGTCTGGCCATTTACCACCTCGCCCTCGCGCTCAACAGCGATGAGGGCAAGCCAACGGGTGAACACACAAACCGAAAAAGTCTTTCGCGATTTGGCCCTTAGTAGGCGCCCTCTCGCTTGGTGACCACTTTCAGCGTCTTCAAGATGATTTTCAGATCTTGAGGAAAAGACCATGTGTCGATGTAAGTACGATCAATCGACACCCGCTCGTCAAAGCTCATGTTGTTTCGACCTGACACTTGCCACAAACCCGTAATCCCAGGGCGGACCGACGCGTAGCGCGGCTTAACGCTGCCGTAATCCTCGAATTCGTCCCGCGTCACGGGACGTGGCCCGACCACACTCATGTCTCCGAGCAACACATTAAAGAACTGTGGCAACTCATCGAGGCTTGTTGAACGCAAAAATGTGCCGATCACGGGGACAATGCGCGGATCATTCCGCAATTTGCGATCTCTGAGGAACTCTGCTCGGGCCTCCGGATCATTTGCGATCAGGTCTTGAAGCCGCTTGTCCGCATCCACAACCATGGTTCTGAACTTGATGCATCCAAATGGTTTCTCTCCATGGCCAATTCGCTGATGCACAAAGAAAACCGGGCCACGCCCCACAATTTTCAAGAGAAAACATATAACAATCATAAGGGGAGAAAGTGAAATCAACGCAAAGCTGGAAAACGCAATGTCGAACACACGTTTTAGAACCCCACCAACCGGCATGGCAAACCCATGCTCGTCGGTACACGCGCCGCTATTGACGGCTTTCACATTAGTGTCAAATCCCATAATGAATTCACCTTTTATCACGCACGACGCATCGCAAAAGTACCGCAATAAGACTGAAGTTAACCCGAGATTAGGCACAATTGAGGCCCAACAGACTGGCTACAAACAACATTCAATCTTTACCTGCACACACCTCTAGTTGCACTTCGCGACATTCAACGATTAAAGTTTGAGCAATATCTGTGAAATCATTAATAGGATGATTCCCATGAGATGAAAATTTATTTTGGCAAATTTACGATAATTTAAACCGGCTTTTGGACCTTCCCAAGCCGCACTCGCGCTGCGAAAACACACACAAACACACAACAAGATCCTGAACTATAAGACATAATTACACCCACACGGCGTACCCAAGACAAATAAAGCGCCTACATTCCTGTGGTGAAACATTAAGCGTGCGTCCTTTAACAGTAGCCATCACAAAACTATTAACGTTTCACATCTAACCCAAGTCGGCGCAAAAACACCCCAACCGTCGCAAAATACCAATACCGACCCGAGATCCGAAAACTAAACCCAAGATTGCGTCTAGATGTGCCGCCATCACGCCGGGCACCAACCTATGGGATCACATCAGACCAAGTCGCCCCTGCCAAAGATGCACAGAAAGTGATCACACCTGCGAACGAAAGTGAGATTTCGATGGAAATGAATCGTCAAATGGCAGTAGTTTCAAAGAGTGAATTTTAGACGCGCCCTTCAATACCCTCATAGGACGTATTGAATTGTAACACTTTTAAGTGGCACCCCCGTTTGGAGGACCTAGTTTTGAATAATTTAACGTCCAAACAGTTGGGGTCCACAACCGGCTACGCGCCCTCCTCTTCCGGCGCGCGCGACTCGGTGGACTATATCGATATTCACCGTGTTCTGCGTGGGCTCAGACGACGGATTTGGCTGCTGATTTTCGTGGCCATAGCGGCTGCGGGCGCATTTGCAGGGATCGCTTCGCTTCAGGAACCTCAATACGAATCCAGCGCAACGCTTATGCTGGACCCGCGCGAACAGCGCGCGTTGGGAAACCAAACCCAAGTGGTTCAGCACCTCAAGCTTACCAGTCCAATCGTCGACAGTGAGGTTGCTGTCCTCAGAGGGCAAAGCTTGCAAATGCGGGCTTTGGAACTGGTGCTTGGCGACCCGGAATTGGCGCGCCGCTATTATGCCATAGACCCGGCCCTGCAACCCCCTGGGCTTGTGGACCGACTGCAATCCATCGCAAGCAGCGCCTTGTCCCAACTATTTGGCTCCGCCGCAACCGCAGGACCGGAACCGATCGCTGAACCAAGGGACGAAAGCGCGGATTTGGATGGCAGGAAGAAACGGATCCTAGGGGTTCTTCGAAAGGGGCTCTCGGTGCATCGCATCGGAGAATCCTATGCGATCAACCTCCGCCAAGAGACGGCAGACCCCGAACTGTCAGCGACCTTCGCAAATGCGCTTGCAGCCGTCTACATCCAGGAACAGGTCGAAAATCGCCGCAAAACGATGGAAGAAGTCACCGGATGGTTGCAGGTTCAAGTGGATGCAAGCGGACGCGAACTGGAACGGGCAGAGGAGGCGGTGCGCGATTTTCGAGTTGCGGACTCTTGGAATTCCAAGGACGTCCTGCGCCAACAGCTTGATGAAATGAAAGTCCAGATTGCCGAGACCCGGGCGGATCAGGTGACCAAGCGGGCCTGGTTGCAGACCGTTGCAAGCCTCGCAGACGAAAACGAAATCATGGTTATCGCCCAGCAGCAGGGGTCGTCGTTGCTGCAGCAATTGCACAATGAGTTGGAGGCGCTTTTGCGCGAAGATGTGCGCCTGTCCTCCAGCCTGAGCGCCGACCACCCGGACCGCAGAAATCTGGCTGTCGAGATGGCCCGCCTGCGCGCAAATATCGACGATGCGGTTTTGTCCTACTCAGCGGGACTACAGAGCGAAGTTGAAGTGCTGCATTTGCGCGAAAAAGACCTCGAAGTTGAAATCGCAGCTATGGATCACAAGCTCGAGCAGCTGGAATTGACCGATATCAGCTTTCGACAGCTTGAACGCAAAGCGGATGCGGCACGGATCAGCTATGAAAACCTTCTTGCCCGATTGGGAGAAGCCCGCGCTCAGGTGACGTTTGAACGCGCCGAGGCAAAGGTGATTGATCCTGCAGAAATCTCACTGGTGCCATCGTCGCCAAAAGTGAAACTGATGGCCGCCTTTGGGGCCGCGCTCGGGTTGTCTGCGACCCTGATTTTCATTGTTCTGCGTGAATTTGTCAGCGCAGGGTTCACTCAGGCCAATGAATTGGAAAACCACTTCGCACTTCCTGTTTTGGGCAGCATCCCTCATGTCCGCATGAAGAAGCCCTTTGCTGTGATCGCAAAAATGAACATGGACCGCTTTTCACCTTTGGCGGAACGGGTGCGCCAAATTTCTGCGATCCTGGGTCAAAAAAACAAATCAGGTGACACCCTCACCATGGTGGTGATGTCGTCCCTTCCAGACGAAGGCAAGACCACAACAGCCATGGCAATGGCTTATACCTATGCAAGCTTCGACAAGCGCACGGTCCTTGTTGATCTGGACACACGTTGCGCAGAGGCCATGCCCGCGCTGACACAGGGGACGGGCCCGGATCTGTCCAGCTGGCTGGAAAAAGGCGGTGACCCGAGCGCCTGCACCTACCCGTCCCAGCAAGGCGACTTCTGGGTGATTGGCAATCGCAATGGCGCTGGCAATATGGTGCCACCGCCCAGCCGCGATGAAATCCGCGCCCTTCTCACAGAGCTATCAAAGAATTTCGACGTCATCGTTGTCGACGCGCCACCGCTTTTGGTTCTGTCGGACGGGCTCGCCATTGCCAAGGAAGTGGATCACATCCTGATGAACGTCCGCTACCGCAAGACGGCCAAACAAAGCGTCGCGACGGCTCTGGCCCTTCTGGAGAAGGTTGGCGAACGCCCCACGGGGCTCATTATGACCATGACGGATGCGAAGTCAGAGCCGCAAGCCTATGGCTATGGCTACAGCTACGGATATTCCTAGACCCCACGGACCCTTGTTTGATGAGTTTTTGAAATGACCTCAGTTGCATTGATCATTTGCTCCGTCGGTCGCCCAGACTGCCTGCGCGACCTTTTGCCATGGATTGCACGGCAAACATGCGCGCCTGACCGGGTGCTGTTTGTTGTCACCAAACCAGAGGACCTTCCCCCCGAAGACACCTTGCTGGAACATCTTCCGGACGCCGAAATTCTCTATTCACCTAAGGGTTTGCCACGACAGCGCAACTGCGGGCTTGAGGCCGTCTTGGACACCACGGACATCGTGGTCTTCATTGACGATGACTATCTGCCTGCAGGCCATGCACTGGCGGGGATCGTCAGCGCGTTTGAAAGCTTCCCACAGGCAAATGGGATCACCGGATTGCTGCTGGCGGATGGTATTCACTCACAAGGGCTCTCGGTTCCCGAGGCTGCAGCCCTTCTTGCGGAGCACGAAAAGGCCACGCAACAAGAACAAGCCGATTTTGAGGTGCTCGAACACAATTTGGTGGGGCTCTACGGTTGCAATATGGCCTATCGCACCCGTGCGATTGGGACCCTGCGCTTTGACGAAAGCCTCCCGCTCTATGGCTGGCAAGAAGATGTGGACTTCGCCGCCCGCCTGCCAGGCGAAAAGCTACGGACCAATGCGTTTTCTGGTGTGCATTGCGGCACGAAAGCCGGGCGCGAAACCAGCGGACATATGCTGGGATACAGTCAGGTTGTGAACCCAATCTACCTGAGCCGCAAAGGCTCGCTGCCCTGGCGGTTCTCTGCTCGTTTGGTGCTGCGAAATGTTCTGGCCAACCACGTGAAAATGTGGCGGCCAGAACCTTGGATTGACCGCGCGCAGCGCGCCCGAGGAAATTGGATCGCTGTGCGCGATATTCTCCTTGGGCGCGCCACCCCAATGCGCATTCTAGAAATGGCGAAACAGGGGTAAGCGGCTGGCGTCAGTTAAAGAGCGTGATGTCAGACAGCGTTTCAATTTCGGTCTGCGCAAGGAACGCAAAACGATCAAGGGTTCCATCGCCCAGGTCGATGCTGAGGTAGCTGCCATTCTTGACCTCCTCAAAGGTCAGAGCCGACGCGTCATAGCCGCCAAGATCGAGAACCAGACTGTCGGCCTGTTCGTCAAAATTAACGATGCGATCAATCACCCCTGTTTCATAAATCAGGTGCAGCTCATCTTCGCTGTCGTCATGCAACACATAACGATCAGCACCCGCGCCCCCATCAAGCACATTGGACGTCCCCTTTGACACAAGGATGTCGTCGCCCTCTCCGCCAATCAGCGTGTCCTCTTGGGTACCTGCGACCAGCCTGTCATTGCCAATGCCGCCCTCAAGAAGGTTATACCCCGACCCGCCATTCAACAGGTCCGCGCCGTCGCCGCCAAACAGCGAGTCGTTGCCGTTGTCGCCAAACAGTTTGTCGTCGCCTTCGCCCCCATAGATGGCATCATTCCCATCGTCGCCGCGCAGGGTGTCATTGCCAGCCAGCCCTTCAAGGGTGTCATCGAAATTGCCACCAACCAGTTTGTCCGCGCCTTGGCCACCAACAAATTGCGCGCCGCCCGTCGCGGGGGGCTCTGTCGGCTCTGGCTCAACCGGTTCGGGATCCGGCTCTGTCGGCTCTGGGTCGGTCGGTTCTGGCTCTGTCGGCTCCGGTTCCGTTGGGTCAGGCTCAACCGGCTCAGGATCAGTTGGTTCGGGATCAGTCGGCTCCGGCTCGACAGGCGCGTCTGGCTGTGAGGGTGCCTCAGCAAGCAGATCGTCCCAGCTCAGGTTCGCATCCGTAAATTCAAACCACTCAACGTCCAAGGCCGAGATCAGGCCACCCCCGTTTTGCCCCAGCCAGGCAAATTGCAGCAGGCCGGTGCTCAGGAATTGAATGCCGCTTACGCCCGCGAAGGCCCCATCCAGCACAACACGGTCTTCCCCGGCCCCGCCGATCAGAACGTCATCGCCGCCGGTTGCCAGCAAGACATCGTCGCCTCTGCCACCGTGCAGCTCGTTGTTGGCCGCCGATCCCGCCAACATATCATTCCCGTCGCCCCCAAAGGCGTTCTCGATACTGCCATCCGCAATGATCAGAGTTTCGTCGCCAATACTGCTTTGCTGCTGACCAGAGAGATCGACGCGCACATCCGCTGTCACCATTGCCAAATTCAGTGTATCGACGCCGCCATCGCTGTCGCTGACAGTCCGTCGCTGATCGCGCTCCTCTTCGGAATAGAGATCCGACAAGAAACTGTCGCTGTAGAAATAGCTGTCGTCTACTTCAGGGTCATTGCCATAAGCGGTAAAGGTCAACGACTTGAGATCCGCGGTCATGGGACCACTTTCATCGCGCAGCAATGCATTTGGGTTTCGGTTGATAATATCCACCGTCCAAATTCCCTGCGCGTTCTCGCCCATGATCGCACGGGTCGAGAAGGGGAAATTCGCAATCGAGCCACCGAAACCTTCGGCTTCAAAGTCATAGACGAGCTGGCTCACTGTGCCTTCCGGGCTGGTCAGGTACACTTCCAGATCATTGGAATGATACCAGCTCAAACGCAGTTCCAGCTGTGCGGCCTCCATTTCAATGTTTTCTTTGAACTCGAACTGCACTTGCAGCTGATCGGTTTCTCCGGCGGTCAATGTCAGATCGCTGAACGAAACCTTCTCGGTCCCCACGGCAAGGTTGTCCGTTGTTTGCTGCTTGTCCCAGGTTTCCGCAAGCCGCACGGCATCATGGACATTTAGATAGCCATAGCCAAAGGAGTCTGAGAAGTGCATCCCCCCGCCATTGAAGTTGCCCGCGCTGTTTATCACCCAACCCATGCCAAAATCATGGGCCGCCATCCCCAGCTTGTCGGCACGCGCCGAGAGGGCAAAGATCTCCTGTACGTCGCGAAAACCAAGCGCCGGGTTTGCCTCCAGGACCAGCGCCGCCGCAGCAGACACCATAGGTGCCGAAAATGAGGTGCCGGTGAAGCGATCGTAGCTGCCCTTTTTTGCAGACGACGACAAAATATCTTCGCCAGCCGCTGTCAGCAGCAAGTTCGCACCCAGCGAGGAAAAATCAGAGGCGTTGCCGTCAATGTCGACGGAGCCAACCGTAATGGCATAGGGCGAGTTCTGGAAACCGTGATAGTTTGAGGACTCTGTGGCGCCCTCGTTACCTGCCGCGAAAACAACAATTGTCCCCAGCCCGTCGCGGCCCTCGCTGACCGCATGGAAAAGACTGTCGTGTTCGTCGTTGCCGGGTCTCAGCACATCGGAAAAGGGATCGGTGAAATTCCAGCTGTTGTTGAGGACATCGACCTGATCGGCCATATAGAACCCGCGCGTCACAATAGAGCGCACATCCTCGGCAGAAAGGTCCATGGCATAGCTGGTGATTGTCGCCCCATGCGCGATCCCCATGGTGTCAAAGCCATTGTCTTTTTCAGCGGCGATCACACCTGCCACCGCAGTACCATGGTTGGACAAATAGGTATAAGTTTCCCAGTCGAGGTCTTCCTCGCCAGTGGCTAGGTCAATATCCAGACTGCTGTCATAATTGGCGATCAGATCGCGGTGGGTGCTTTGGATAAACGTATCCATCACACCAACCGTCACACCTTCGCCACTGTAATCTTCCCAGACGCTTTCAACGTCTATCGACATGGTAGAGAGCGACGGGCGGTCATAGAACCAAGCGCCTGAAGTATTCGGGTCTTTCGTGCCGGCCAACTCGATCTGTAGGAAGGACCCTACAGGATCATCAGGAAGGAGCGTTTTATCGGACATCGTTCACCTCAGAAATCAACCAAAGAGTGTCTCCAGCCAAGGAAGGACACTAAAGATGCGGCTATACGACTTCTGATTTGTGGCAGGATTGTGGTAGGTTTGCACCCCATTTCCTCAAGGAAACGGAGGCCTCCCCTTTTTCATTTATTTACAATAACTTAACTCATAACTTCGAGCCGAGTTTAATCGCCTCATTCGGCCAAAAATTATAGGCATTTACGGCATAAATTTAACCCATCTTTAAAACAGCTTAACAACTTGCATATATACGCCACCGATGGAATTTGTGGCAAATTCACAACCTTCGATTGCTCATCGTTTTTTCGCCAAACCGGTCTGGAAACAGGCCTCAACACGGGGAACATGTGCTGTTCTGGGGGCGCTAAGCGGTGATTTTTTCAAGACTGCGCCGAATGCCGTCCTGAAAATGCGACTCGCTGAACTTCCTTGCTTGGGCAACGCAATCCTGCGCGCCATTCTCTCCCAGACCTGAGGCCTCAAAACGCTCCACACAATCGATCAGCGCGTCGACGGTCTGCTCCTCAAAGAACAGGCCCGTCTTTGCATCGATCACCGTATCCAGGATACCTCCGCTGCCATAAGCAAGCACAGGACGGCCGGCTGCCATGGCCTCCACGGGTACGATTCCAAAGTCTTCTTCGCCCGGAAAAATCAACGCTTTGCAGCGGGCCATTTTTTCGCACAGCACGTCCCAGGATGCCTTGCCCAGAAAACGCGTATTTGGGCCTGCCAGCGGGCGCAAACGCTCGACTTCAGAACTTGGCCCACCAATAATTTCGAGCTTCCTGCCCAGCTTCGCAAACGCCTCGATCGCAAGATCTGGCCGTTTATACGGGGCAAGCTCGCCAACCCACAAATAATAGTCCCCAATATCGTCCGCCTCTGCTGGCGTGAACTGGTCAATGGCGACCGGCGGATGCACAACATCAGCCCCTCTGCGCCAGTATTTTTCGATCCGTTTTGCGACGAAATTTGAATTGGCAACAAATCCATCCACGCGGGCCGCGCTTGTCACGTCCCATTGGCGAAGCCGATGTGTCAGTTGCGGCATCATTAGCTTGGTCAGATGCCCCGCCCCTCCGCGATACACATGGTATTGATCCCAAAGATACCGCATGGGGGAATGGCAGTAGCAAAGATGCGGTGCGTTTGGGGGCGCAATAATGCCTTTGGCAGGCCCCGCCTCAGAAGAGATCACAAGATCATATTCCGACAGATCCAGCTCCTCCAGGGCCCGTGGCATCAGGGGCAGATACTTTTGATACATGCGCTTGGCAAAGGGCAGACGGCCAATGCGGCTCTCGACGATTTTATGTTTTGTCAATGTGGCCGACAGATTGCTCGGATCGACCACATGGGTATAGATGTCCGCGTTGGGAAACATCCGGCACAGGCTTTCCAGCACCTTCTCGCCGCCGCGCATCCCGACAAGCCAATAGTGAATAAGGGCCACGCGTCGCGTGTCTGTTGTTGCACTGTCGCCGATGTCTTTCACGAAAGTCTTCCCTTTGCTTGCTCCGCCCCAGTGCGCGACTGCTCAAAGGCAGCCTCGACAGCAGAAGCGGACTGAGTTTTGCGATGAAACCAAACCTCGAGATGCCCCAGAACACTCTGTGCGGCAGCTTCCCATGTCTGGGTGGCCGCCCGCGCTTGTCCGGCTTCCTCAAGATGATGTCGCAGTTCTGGTTCGGCGCGCAGCCGCAATAGCGCGTCGCTCCACACCGCAGGGCGATCGACCGGCAGCACAATCCCTGCGTTTCCAACCACCTCGGGCAGCGCCCCCCGTTTGGCAACAATCGGAACAGACCCCGCCTGCATCGCCTCCAACGCCGGAAGCCCAAACCCTTCCTCAAGCGAAGGCACAAGAGTTGCCAACGCGTTTTCATAAAGCCCGGCACGCTCGGCGTCGCTCACCCGCCCCGCAAAAACTATATTCTTTGGCAACACAAAGCCTGCCTGCTCAAAATCCTCCCGAGTGGTATTGCCGAACAAGACCAATGGGACCTCAGAAAGCGTTTGCTGCGCAAAGACCTTGAACAAAAAGTCCATGTTCTTATGCGGCATCAGGTTACCGACCCCGAGAGCATAGTCCTTGCAGCTCAGCCCCAGCCGGCGCGGGAAATCCCGGTCAATCTTTGCCGGCAGGGGTGAAATACCGTTGCAGGCGACGCCGTATTGATCTTTGTCACCAACCTTCTGCGCAAGCAGCTGATCCCGTGAATACACCGACGGGGTAAGGATAAAATTCCCCACTGCCGCCGCCCGATGCAACAGCAGCCGTCGCCACAGAACCGTTGCCCGTGAATAGCTCTGTGGCGTGGTGTAAACATGGGCGTCGTGCAGCAGCGTTACATACCCCCGGCCCAAGACCGGAACCGTGTTGAAAAAACCCGCCACGACCCCTTTGCCGGACAGCTTGGGCAGCTCTGTCTGCTCCCAGCGGATGCCGTCATGGCGTCCCAGAACCTGATAGGCGACGCCAAGGCCCGCCGCCGCCTGCATCTGCGCAGAAGGCACAACCAGACGAACGTCCCAATCGCTCTCTGCCCGGCACAGGGCCAAGGACAGATCGCGCGCAACCATATTCACGGCCGTGGGCGCTCCACCCAGAAAGCGGCCGTTGATGTAAAGACGTCGCATGGTCCGAAATGTCATTCCAGCTACACCTTGTCGCGGGCATACACATCTTCGTAGCGAATGATGTCATCTTCCCCCACATAGGTTCCGGTTTGCACTTCGATCAGAACCATGGGCACTTTGCCGGGGTTTTCCATTCTGTGCACCGCACCCAAAGGGACATAGATGCTTTCGTTCTCCGTCACGAGTTTGACCTCATCATCCACGGTGACCTGCGCGGTGCCTTCCACAACAATCCAATGTTCAGATCGGTGAAAGTGGCTTTGCAGGCTGAGGGATGCACCGGGGTGGACCAGAATGCGTTTCACCTGAAAGCGATCCCCCACCACAAGGCTTTCGAACCAGCCCCAGGGGCGGTGATCCTTTGGAAACTCGGTGGCCTGTTTGATTTTACGTTCCTTCAACTCGGTAACCGCAAGCTTCACATCCTGCGCCCGGTCTTTGGAGGCGACGAGAACGGCATCATTCATGGCAACCGCGATCACATCCGTCAGGCCGATGCCAACAACTTCAAGCGCCTCGCTGTCAGAGCGCAGCATTGTGTTTTCGCAATCAATCGCAGTCGCCCGCGCAGAGGTCACCACGCCGTTGCTGTCCGCCTCGCCGTCGCGTGTTGCTTCGCGCAAAATGGCATTCCAATCGCCAAGGTCATTCCAATGAGTCTTGAGTGGAACAACCGCCAAAGAGGACCATTTTTCCATCACGGCATAGTCGATAGAAATGTTCTCGGCCTGCGCCCAAGGCTCTGGGGCAAGACGCAGAAAACCAAGATCCGCTTGCGCTTCTGTGACGGCTTGTTGCACCGGCTCAATCATAGCACCCGCACAGGTTTCAAAGGCTGCGATGATGTCTTTCACCTTGAACAGGAAGATCCCTGCGTTCCACAGATAGTTGTCCTGCATCAGCATCTTGCTTGCTGCTTCCGCATTCGGCTTTTCGACAAATCGTTTCAGGGCCAGCGCCGCGTTGGCCTCTTTGGCCGTGTCGACTTCAAGGTAACCATAGCCGGTTTCCGGACGGTCTGGTTCAACCCCGAACGTAACAAGCGTTCCGCCATCCAGTGCGCCGAGGCCCTTTGCAACCGCCTCGTTGAAACAGGAAACATCCGGCAGTTTATGGTCCGACGGCGCGACCAGCATGATTGCATCGGGATCTTTTGCGTGCAGGAACAGCGCGGCCGCAAGGACAGCCGGTGCCGTGTTGCGTCCTTCGGGTTCTACGAGGACAGCTTCGGCCTCGATGCCGATCGCATCCAGCTGCTGGGTGACGATAAAACGGAAATCACAGTTCGAAACCACCAGCGGAGGCTTGTACTGCGCGGCCTGAGACATGCGCAATAATGTGGATTGGAACAAAGATTCGCTGCCAGACAGCTGGGCAAATTGTTTTGGATAGCTCTCTCTGGAAACGGGCCAAAGCCGGGTGCCAGACCCGCCACAAAGAATCACCGGATAAACAGACGCAGTCGAAAACGATTTTTCATGCACGTGAAAAATCCCCCTTTTACCGTAAAAACAAAAGACACTTCGATTCTTTTAATTTAATTATACCAACATCAGATCACAAAACTTTCTGCGGCTGCAAATATTTTATGGACATCCAAAAACACCCAAACCGCAAACGCCCTTTTAGATTGCAAAACACGCACGCGCGGCTCAGTTGGCGCGCAGCTTGAGGTTACAGTGTTTTGACCGCTTCGTGCTGAAAGACTATGTTTTGCACAGACGCGCGCCGTCACAACGTCCGGCAAGCGCTTTTGATTTGACTCCTTAAGTTGCGCTCATGTTATGGTTGTCTAAAATTCTACTGACGCACGATACGCAACTTTCAACGCCCCTTCAGCCAGAGTGGACAGGGTATTTTTAATGGTGTTTTCATTTCCCATGTCAGGTGGTTTCCAAAATGGAAGTTTCAGTTAATGCACGTTTTTTATCGCGACCGCTGACGGGTGTTGATCGCGTCGCAGTGGAACTGACAGCGGCACTTTCCGAACTCTTCGAACGTGACGGCAATAGCCTGCGGATTCTGCGACCATCTGGGCCAATTTCCTTGGCTCCGGGGGCTCCTTCAGCCCTGTTTGAAAACAGTGAAATCCTGCACTCGAAACTAAAAGGCGCCGCGTGGGAGCAATTTGCGCTGCCTATGGGTCTCGCGCCAAACGCCTGGTTGCTGAACCTGTGCAATGTGGGTCCCCTTTTTCACCGAAGACAAATGGTGATGATCCACGATGCGCAGGTTTTTTCTCAACCCGACAGCTATTCGGCACGGTTTCGCAGTTGGTACAAAACCGCACAGCCGACCCTCGGCCGGGTGGCGAAACGGATCCTGACCGTCTCCGAACATTCCCGTAAAGAATTGGTCCGCTTTCGGGTTGCTCCGGCCGATAAGATTGCAGTGGTTCCCAATGGCGCAGATCACATTTTACGCATCACACCGGATCAATCGATTTTACAACGCCACAAGCTCGTGCCCGATGGGTTCCTTTTGGCGATCGGCTCGCTTGCACCTCACAAGAACCTCCCCACGATCATCACAGCTGCGCAATCCTTGGGGGATCGCAGTCTGCCTTTGGTGATCGCAGGCGGCGGCGACAGCACGGTTTTTGCCAAGGCCGGAATTCAGAACAGCGCAGGTGTCAAACTTCTGGGCCGGGTCAGCGATGCGGAACTGCGCGCCCTTTATGACTCCGCGCGCGGGCTGCTGTTTCCGTCGCTTACGGAAGGGTTTGGCCTGCCCCCGATCGAAGCGATGACCTGCGGCTGCCCAGTAGTTGCCTCCACCGGAGGCGCGGTTCCCGAAGTCTGCAGCGGCGCAGCCTATTTGCTTGCGCCCCAAGACCAGGCTGGCTGGCGCGGCGCGATGGAAGAACTCTCTGCCAACGAGGCCTTTGCGCAGCGCCTGCGGGACGCAGGTCGCAAACGGGCCGCCGATTACACCTGGGCCAAAGCTGCCCAAAAACTCAGATCTGAACTTGTCGCTGTCGGCGCGCTCACGCAGGCAAAATCACGGAGGCACGCATAATGAAACCGGACCAGAGATCAGGTCTTCACCGTGCCCACCCCCACCGCGGGGCCCAGTTGGCACGTGTCCGTATCAGGACCATTGCCCTGACCTTCTTGGCGCTCCTAAGCCCGGTTTCGGTTTCGGCGGACCCCTATCGACTGATCGCGGGCGACCGCCTCGAGGTGCGCCATTCTGCTTTGGCACAGGCACGTTCTATGAAACTGGATGCCGATGGAGAGCTGCGTCTGGAAGAGATCGGGGGCATCCACATCAGCGGCATGACCCTGGACGAGGCCGAGCGTGCAATTTCGGACACGATGGACAAAACCGGGCTTTTTGTCGACCCGCGCGTGTCGTTGATTTTGGAAGACTATGCGCCGGTGGTGGTCGTCGGTGACGTCGGTGCGCCCGGCGCGCTGACATATTTCCCCGGCATGACCGTCGGGGCCGCGCTCGCAATGTCGGGAGGCGTGCAGGGAGGCGGACTGAGCCAAACCGTATTGCAGCAGCAACGCATTCAGCTGTCGGAAGAACTGCGGTTGATCAATCTTGAAATCGCAGGGCATGCCGCGCGGCTCGCACGCTACCAAGCAGAGCTGAACGGCACGGAACTGACGCTCTCTTCCGATCTGCTTGCAGCAATTCCGCGCCCATCGGACGCACCAATCGATGCGCTTCTGGCCAATGAAAAAGCAATCCTGACCAACGCACGCGCCAATACCGAAGAGCTTCTGGGACACTGGAACAGAGAGATCACCACATTGGATGAACAGCTGCGCCTTTTTGACCAGCGGATGGCGGTGCAGCAGGAAGTGGTCGCAACCACCCAGGGCCTTCTGGAAAAAGCCCGGTCCTTACAGGAACGCGGTCTGCAGACCTCGACAACCATGTCAAACGCCGAACAGCGCGCCGCCACGGCGCGCGCAACAGAACTGGAACTGGAATCCACCAAGATTTCGACCGCCAGAATTCTAAGTGAGGCCCGCCGTGACAAAGCGCGCTATCTGGCAAATCAGGAACGTGACGCTTTGGAAGGTGTGCAGGCAACATTGCTGCAGATGGAATCTGCCAGCTTGCGTTTGGACCGGGCCACAGCGCGGCTCGCGCTGCTTTCCCAGTCTTCGGTCATGAGCACCGAGAACGCAGCCTTGAGGATTTCGCTCCATAGCCTGCGCCCGGACCGCCACATCACAATTGAGGCCGGCGCCCAAAAAGACCTGTTGCTGCCAGTCCTGCCCGGCGACACCCTGACGGTGACCATTGAAATGACGGTCTGGCCAGAAGATGCGCCACCAACCAAACCGGACCGCCAATTCTGACAATCGCAATACCGCAGGCTCCATCAGGCGTGTGATGGGCATGAAATCGCACGCTCCGCGCCCTTTTGCCCCGCGACACACATCCAAATAGGTTTGGATCCATGAGTAAAGCTCCTCCGTCTTCGGACACGACGCCAGACGACCAAGGTGGAAAAGATCCCAAGGCAGGGTCCATGGCCGTGATTTCGGTATTGGGCCTGGGCTCGCAGCAGTTTGCGGCCCTGATGATGACCTTGCTTGCCGCAGCGACCCTTTCGGCCGCGGAATACGGCGTCTACACGCTGGCAGTGGTTTTTGCCGAATTCGTTGTGATGCTGACGTACACCGGCTTCTTCCACTATGTGATCAACGCCGACGAAGACGAAGACCGTCTGCTGCCCACGGTCTTTTGGATTATGGTGTCAATTGGCGCTGTTGGCGGCGCTTTGATTGGCGTCAATGCGGCTTTGATTGCACAGGCATTTGACGCCCCACAGCTCACCCTTGTCCTGCAGCTTCTGGCCATACTGCAACCCTTTGGTGCGATGATCGGATGGTGCACAGCCGTTCTGACCCGCCACGGGAAAATGAAGCCCTACTTTCTGTGTATCGGGTTTTCCAATCTGGGCGCGCTGGCTCTGGGTGCAGCCACATTGATGATCTGGCCCTCCGTCCTCGCCTTGGTCTTGTATCGCGCTGCAAGAATAGCCTTGTGCCTTTTCTCCATGTGTTGGGTGATGCCCACGGGACCACGATTGCGGTTCGACGTCCAATTGGCACGTCGGGCGGCGCGGTTTGCTTGGGGGCTTTATGGCTCTGCTTCTTTGAAGTTCGTGTCCAATTTTGGCGCTGATCTGATGCTCGCCTGGTTCTTGTCCACCGCAGAAGCAGGCCTTTACAGATTTGCTAATCGGCTGGCCTTTGCCGCCTCAAGTCTGGTGACACAGCCGCTCAACGCGTTTGCGCTGAAGAAATTCGGGCGCGCCTCCCGGCAGGGGAAGGATATCTCGGCCATTCTGGCGCAATTCTTTGCCGCCTCTATCGTATTGGTCGGAGGCGTCGCAATGACGATCGTCGTGCTGGGAGATCAGCTGGTGACCGCCTTGTTCCGGCCCGAATTCAGCGCAGCAACCTTCGCCATTGTGATGATGGCTTTGCGCTCTGCTTTCAGTGTTGGGCACAATCTCATCGGCCCGGTGTTCTCCGCATTGCACCGCAATGCAACGGGCATGGCTTACAATCTGGTTGTCGCAGCTCTGAT
The DNA here is from genome assembly GCF_001458415.1 of Tritonibacter multivorans. Taxonomy (GTDB): domain Bacteria; phylum Pseudomonadota; class Alphaproteobacteria; order Rhodobacterales; family Rhodobacteraceae; genus Epibacterium; species Epibacterium multivorans. The sequence goes on from NZ_CYSD01000032.1 coordinate 67,552, forward strand.
GGTCGTTGTTATTCCTGCCTTCGCCCCCTTTGGCCTCAATGCGATGGCCACCGCCACAACAATGGTCCAACTGTTCAGTATCCCGTTTGCCTTGTTTGTGATTGCGCGCTGGGGTCAGCTTGATATTGGCCCCGCGCTGCGGGACGGGACCACGGCGCTTGGTCTGGTTGCCTGCTATTCGGCCGTTCTGTTTGCTCTCAGTTTCCAGTTCAATCTTGGCTCTGCAATGTTGACGGTCAATGCAGCCCTCGCGGTTCTTCTGGGCGCGATCACGGTCTTGCTGGCGGTTCGGTTCCAGGTGCTGAAACCAGAGATTTTAACCCGCTAACAGGGGATTTGGATGACACAGAAGTCGCAGCCAATTTGGCCTCTGAAACAACAATCTGCCCCCTTGACGCAACCTGCATCAACCGCTGGCACGCGTGACCATCGGCTTGATCACGCCAGAGGGTTGGCAATGGTTCTTGTTGTCCTGGGCCACGCGCTTGTCGGGGCGAAATCTGCAGGCGGGCTTAGCCAACCCTGGCTGGTTTTACTTGTCGTCATCTACAGCACGCATATGGCACTGTTTTTTCTGCTGTCCGGGCTGCTCGCCGCGCGCATTCAAACGCGCCGCTGGTCCGACGTGCTGCGCACGTTAGGCCAACGGATCCTTTGGCCCTATCTGCTGTGGAGCTTTCTGCTTCTGACCATTCATTTCGCAATGAGCGCCCATACCAATGTGGCCTTGGCCCATTACAATCCGCTCAGCATCTTATGGAAACCGCCGTCGGTGATGTGGTTTCTCTATTATCTGGGCGGGGCAATGGTGCTGCTGCGCCTCCTGTCGCCATTTTCAAATGTCCTCATCTGGGGTCTGGCCGCAATCCTGATTGCCGCAGCCTATGCAGAGCTGGTTCCGCAGGAACTGCGCTTTGTGGGGCTTTTTCTTGCGGCGGCCCGTTGCCCGGTCGCGCGCCTTGAACAGGTTTTGACGCCAGGGATCCTCACGCTGGCATCGCTGGCTGCGGGCATTACGCTTCTCGCTGCCATCCGCGAAACAGGCCAGAATTTCAGCGGTTACCCGGCCTTTGGCCTACCTTATCTTCCGATGTTGGTGGCCGGTCCCATTCTCATCTTTGCGCTTAGTCATCTGGCGCTGGCGAAGAGCCGCGCAGACAGTCGCATCAATGCATTCATTCTCAGGATCGGTCAGCAGACTATGCCGATCTTTGTGGTCCATATATTGGTGACTGCCGGGACCCGGATTGTGTTGCTAAAGCTTGGGGTCGACCAATGGGGGCTGATTGTCTGCGCCGCGACTTTGCTTGGGGTCCTTATTCCCATGATGGCGTTTTCTATTGCGCAAAGGTTCCGCCTGGATGGCGTTTTGGGTTGGCGATAGCCTGTACCTGACCCGCGCCGCGAGATCCTTGCGCAAGCCAGCACGACCGCAGCAAGCCCACCGAAAGACCCGCCATAATAAAAAATGGCAGATCCAGGTTCGGGTAGGGTTTGACCAGCGACGCACCAACCAGGATCGCTGCACAGCCGGACTGTAATGCGGCGGCGACTTCGGCGCGCCGAGATCCCTGCCAGACCTGTGGCGGGCGGTACAACAACACCCCCGCAACAAACCACAAATAAAACCCCGTTCCAATCACCCCAAGACTGCCCAGACAGGTCATGATCCAGCTGGACGCCCGCACGCTGCCGATTCCAGCGCCCACGCCATAGGAATCCCAAAAGTTCTGAAGCGCCTGCAGGTTCCACAACAGGCGCTCCTCGCCCGACTGTGACGACGCTTTTTGAACCAACAGGCTATCAAACAGATCCGCCATCAGCGGGGACATGGTGAAGCCCACTGCGACGGTCGCGACAATTGCCGGGCACAGGGCCAGTCCAACAAGGAAGATCATCATCCCGCGCTGCCCAAGAACTGCGGCCCGAAGTTGCCAGAGCAAAAACAGTCCGCCGTAGATCGCAAAGGTCACATAAGCCGCCGAAGACGTAGACCGCAGCAGCAACAAAACGATCACAACAAGGACACCCCCGGCCCAAAGTCGCCCCTGCCCGGCAGGTTGCCCAAACCAATACCGCAGCCAGAACCCAAACAACCCAATGGTAAACAACCCAAAGGACGAAGGCTCCGGAAAAGCCCCAATCAACCGGCGCACTCCAAACAGGACCTGATTGTCCAGCACATTCAGCGTCGCCGTGCGCAAAAGCACAAGCGGATCAAACCCAAGAACGGTCGACGAAAGATCCAAGGCCGAGACCACGATATGCAGGCCAGTCATACCAAGGACCGCCAGAAACACCCCCCGGACAGAACCGCCTTCACGAAACAGCGTGGCCATCACCACAAAAGCAGAGGCGGCCATGAACAAGCGAACGGCCTGACCAATATTTCCGCCAACGGGCCTGAGAGGCACCAATTCAATCGCAGCCCCCTCGGTGGTGCGAATAATGGCAAAGACCTCCGTGCCATAAGCAAAAATTCGGGGCAGGAAAAAGGCCCCAAGCGACGCCCAGAGCACGACCAGAAACAGCGCAAACCCAGGCGCGCCAATGCGCAGGGTTCCAAACATCTGGGGCCAGAAATTTGTCGACAGGGCTGCCGAAACCCAAAGCGCAATCAAGGCGCATTCTGCGATCATGAGCCCGCCAAGACCCGGCAAATTGATTGCAGCCGTCCCCCCGAGTGGAAGCATCGCCAAAACCAAAGGCAGACCGCGGTAGGGGCCAAGATAGATCACAAGCACAAAAACCAGCACGGCAAGGGGTGTCGATGATAACAGTTGCATGTGAAATCTAAACCGAAGTAGCCAGAAACAAATCTACCGCCGCACCGTGTTGCAGTCACCCGGCGCGCACCGCACTTCAACTATAAGTAAAAAAGCTGCAGCGCCTAGCTGCAGCTTTTCACTTTTGTGGATTCCACTGATGAAACCCACTCTATCTATGCGCGATGAGATCACACAAGCAGCACATCGCCAAAATCACCGATGAAATCGTCTTCCGTCAGGTGAACCTGGTAGACAGTGATTTCGGTGTTCCCAAAGGTCACAATAGAATGTGCATTCTGGTAGGAAATCTCGATGTCCGCGCCGCCTGCCATCAGGAAAATGTCAAAGTCAGAGGAGAAATCCCAAACCTTGTCGTTGCCGTCGTCTGTACCAAAGACAAAAGTGTCGCTGCCTTGGGTGCCATCCCGGTTCACATTGGTGTCGCCATACAGCACATCGTCTTCGCTGCCGCCAATAATGGTGTCATCACCGTCGCCGCCAATCAGCGTGTCAAACCCAGAGCCACCAGCAAGGCTGTCGCTGCCTTCGCCGCCAAACAATTTGTCGCGACCGCCGCCGCCCAGCAGTGTGTCGGCGCCTTCGTCACCGCGCAGGGTGTCATTGCCGTGATTGCCCGCAAGATAGTCATCGCCCAGCTCACCATTTGCCACGCCGGACACACCATTCAGCGTGATAGCGTCATCCCCATCGCCAGCATTCAGCCGCAAGCTATCCGTCAGTCCGATGCTTGCATCGCTCGACGCCACAAATTCATCATCGCCATCAGATAGTGCAATATTCAGAAATTCGCCTGCCATTTAAACTCTCCATCGAGATCGGGCCTTGGGGCACCCTAAAGAAAAACAAGAACAACCGGCAATCAATGACAAAAAATCAAATCGGGGCTTCAAAAAACCCGTTTGCCGCACCCTCCCCATTGGGCTAAAAAATCTATAAAGTTTTACATACTTCTGCGCCAACTATATAATTTGATAGTGTCAGAACCGCAAAACGCAAAACTATCGCAAGGCATGCCACAAGGTGTTGCTTTAAATTGTAAAAAAAATAATTCTAGGATGCGCGAAAATTCAATCAAAATAATCACGATAACATTGTGTATTTTTTACGTATCTATTTTTGAACAAATGCGCACAGATGAACAAAAACCAATAAAAGGCGCGCGCCAAATTCCGCCAATTCTTTAGTCAAACCACGCGAAACACCGCCTATGCCTATCGGATTTCAAAAATGGTCCCTTCCCGCATGTATTGATTCGGTGCTTTAGTTCAAAAGTGTTCCCGCCAAGACATGAAACAACTCAGGCCCTATCATGATCGCAAAGCGTTTGAAGTCGTCTTTAGTGTGCGCTTGGGTTTTGGCGCTGGCAGCCGCCCCAATGACAGCAGCCTCAGCAAATGGCCTGACTGCCCCGGAACTGGGCGCGGTTTCACAATTCCAGGCGGGGGCGCAATACAAGCGGCTGGACCGTGTCAGAGCGCTGGCACAATCGTCGCTTCGTGATGGGCTCCGTTGGCACGAGATTGAACAACAAGATGGTCTGTACCGTTTTGACCATCGCAGTGGCCGATACGTTTCGGATCTGATCGAGGAAGGCATGCTCGGGTCGCTCACGTTGCACCCGTCTTCAAACCGACGCAACAACGGGGCGACGGCAGCTGACCCTGAACAAACCAAAGCCTTTGCGGATTATGTGGCAGCCGTTGCGCAACAATTTCCCGGGCTTCGCCTCGAGATCGGAAATGAATTCAACTCCAGCAGTTTCCTAAGTGGCCCAGCCAAAGACCTGTCCGTCCCTGACCGCGCGCGTCTGCACGCTGCGCATATTCTGGCGATCGCTGAAACCGGCGCTGTCGCACAGGATCGTCTTTTGGCCGGCGCCGCACATTCGGTCGCTGCGGGCTACATTTGGGCGGTGCTCGATCAAGGTGTCGCCGACCACATTTCTGCGATCGCCCTTCACCCCTATACCAGCCCGGCAGAGGTTCTCCCCGCGCACTTAGAGGTCCTGCGCCGACACCCTGCCATGCAGAAACTTGCAATCGAAATCACCGAATTCGGGATTGCGGATGACCGCAACGCACCCGACCATTTCTGGCGCAATTACTGCAAGATGGCTCTTGCCAATGTACGGCGTGCGGTTTGGTATCCCTTTGATGCCCGCCGCGACCAATACTCTGCTGTCATCGACCGGCAGCTCAATCTGACACCGGTTGGCCGCGCAATCACTTTCGCCCAGACCAAGCTTGCCGGGCGAAAGGTTGAAGAGAGCTTTGCAAACCAGCCTTATTTGCATGGCTGTCTGTTTGATGATCGGACATTGGTCTTCTGGGGCGAACCACGCGAAATTCGCCTCAACCGCCCGGATATACAGGTGCGACACGGCCATCTGCGGCAGCTGCCCTCCGGTGATTTGTCCCGACCGACTGAAACAACAGTTCGCATCCTCACCGTTCCCGAGGACGCCGCGCCGCTGGTGCCCGGGCGCGACCTTAGTCTTGGCGACAGCCCATTGGTGGCAGACAGCTATGTGGATTTTCACTACCCTATTGACGATGAAGCCCTAAGCGACCCAACCCCTCGCGACCATCCGTTCACCCGTTGGCTACAACGCGGCCCCAGCGTGTTGCCGCTGATCACCTGCCCCGGACAAGACCGGCCCAAAGCCCCCTGGCGGCCCTACCTCTGCGCGAAAAACGCGCCCGCGTTCACACTGACCGAAAAAGACGTGACATTGATTGGCGCGGCAGTGGGCACGCCCCTCACCCTGGTAATGGCGCATCGCGTCAGCCACCCCCGTGACCTCCGCCTCGAAGTGGACATCGCTGTACGGCGCGCCAGCCGGGACGGGCTACAGGTTCAACTGTGGAAAAATGACCAAGAAATAGCGCAGCGGCATGTCCTTTATGGTATGGTTGAGGAACCATGGATCGTGACGCTGCCCGGCGTTTCAGCCGGTGACCTTCTGCAAATCAGACTTGCCAACGGACCCACCGACACAGGCGATTTTGGCAGTGTGCGGGTCCGGATTTTTGACGAGAACCTTTTTTATTCCAGCGCGCCATAGCGCCTGATCGCGTGAGCCCACACCCTCACGCTTTGTGCGGATCAAACATTTGAAGGAGCAAGCGATGAACGCGGTTTTACACAGTGCAATGAAAGCCTCATCAAAGCATCTGGCCCGCGTTCTGCCACAGGCACGCTACAAGAGGTCGATTTTTGTCTTGTCGCATATGCGCGCTGCCACCACTGCACTGACCAATGTTTTATGCAGCCATCCGGCGATCTCGGGATATGGCGAAGCCCATGTAAACTATGACTCGCCCGCCAGCTCGGGACAGCTTCTGGTGAATTTGCTGCGTCGGCGTGCCTTTGATCCTTTTGCGCCCTATCTCGCAGACAAGCTGCTGCACAACAGGCTCGACAATAACCTGCCCGAAGATTTCTTCTCTGCGCGCGCAGTTTTTATTGTCCGATCGCCAGCCGCAGCCATTGCCTCAATCACCGCGTTGGGCGCGCGCACGGGAGTCGCCGAAGGGCAAACCCCAGAGACCGCAGCGCTGTATTATGCAGGTCGGCTAGAGCATCTGAACACCCTGTGGGACCGCTTTGCGCCCGAAAACCGGTACGGCCTCGCCGTCGAAACCCTGCTTGCCGACCCCGACGCGCGTGTCGCTCGCCTTGGCACCTGGCTTGGCCTGTCGCCTGCCTTGAAAAACGAATACGCGCCCCACCCTGCAAGCCAGTCCGGCGGCGGAGGCGATCCGACCCGCTCTGCCGATCTGCGCCGGATCGAAAAGGCCGCGACGCCTCTGACCGCACCGCAATTTGACCCGCGCCTCTCAGACGACCTGCGCGCGCGCTGCGAAGACGCGCACAAACACCTGCTTCAAAGGTTCTAATGGGCTGACGCGCGCGTTGTACCTTTGGCGTATTTCGTCACGCGGGCTCAGCAAGCTTTTCGGCAGTGGCCATTGAAATGGCCGCAGCCCCGCCGCTTTCGAAATAACGATCATACCCCATGCGAACGTCCTCCGTCCGCGCCCGGATCCTGGCCACTTCCTCCTCTGACAGCAGTGCCCGCCAATAGCTGTTCACCACGTTCAGATTGCGATCCTGCGAATGCGGGTGTCCCGATGGCAGGTCAGATTTTGACTTCTGCGCCAGACGCTCTTCGAGGCTTGCCAGCCCCCGCTCGGCTCTGGCACCGTGCTCTAATCCCAGCCGAGCAAATAACGATTGATAGCTTTGACGCGGCTGGCGCAACACGGCGTCCATATGCAGAACCGTGACAAGATCCGGCCGCGCCTGCGCCAAAGACAAGAGTTCCGCATAAATCATGGACCAAAGCGCTGCGGATTCCTCCACAATATTCTTTGCGTCCCGCACAGGAAGAGCCCCCCCCTTCAGGCCCGCTCCCGACAGGTCTTCCGCCATCTGGTGAACCGGAAACCGCCAACTCAAACGTTTATAACTGGCGACCACGGCTTCAGGGGGTCTGTAGGTGACAACGACCGGAATGCCATGGCGTTCCACAGCGGCCCGCGCGGCAAGGGCCGCCAGGGGATCTTTCCAAATCAACGTCTCAAGGAATGGGGTCAGACGCGCCCGCAAAAGACTGTGTCGGCTGCGGCCTCCCAAAACAATTTTTGCAATACGGCGCAGCCCCGTTTCATGTTTGAACACGCCAGAACGCAGATTGAGGCTCAGATGCCCAAGCCGATCCACAAAACCATCAAAGGCCGCATCGTCCAACGGCTGGACGCCCGGGCGTTCGAAATACCGCGAGATCTGCCGATCACCGCTGTCCCCGTTCATCGGTTCATACAAAGAACTGGTCCCTTTCGCCAAGGCCAGCTGATCCCCAACAACGGTTGTCCCAGAACGGGGTGCACCGGTCACCAGAACTATTTTTCGACTGCGTGAATACACCGCTCACTCCACTTGCTAGAGTTCCAAAGCTCTCCGAAACCAACCGAGGCCAACCTCCGGGACAAGGTCCGGGACAAGGCCCGGGACAAGGATGGTGAAGCACCGACGCGCCTCACGCGGCCCTTGCGTGTTTGGGAAAAAACAGACATTTCTGCGGCGCACAGTCCACCGCATCCCACAACGCAAGATCGCTTGCGTAATATCGGTCGATGATATCTTGAACAGACCCGTTCGGCTCAATTTTTGACGAAGGCCTCTGCACCAAACTCCAGTCAAACCCAAACTGTTCCCCAATACAGCGCAGCCCGGTTTCGAGATGTTCCAGCGACGTCAGGGCATCAACCCGGATTTCGCCCCTGTCTGTACAGATAAAGCTCACCTGCGGCTGGAAATGGAGCCAGTTCAGCAGCTCTTTGAACTCGTCATCTTCTACTGTTCGACAGAAGGTTTCAAAATCCGGATAGGCCGCCAGCGCCTTGTCGGCGAACGCGCGATCGGGGACAAACGGCGATTTGAATTTCAAGTAATCGAACGCGGATCGGAGCCGTTCTGCTGGGTGCCGCAGGATCGCCATTTTAGGAAGCTCATCGAATGTCTTCCTGTTCAACCTGCGCAAATACTGAACCGAATGATGCGCATTGATCTTGGTCGATTCCTCGGGACTCATCGACGGGTAGATAATGCTATTCACAAATGTGCCCGCGTTTTTCGGGATGTGAACAAAGATTACTTTCTCTTCTTCATACAGCGAGAAGGGCGATACCTTCCGCCCCATTGCATGTGAATAACGCCGGTACATAATGCGCGCAGATGAAAACAAGCTCTCCGGCAGCATCCGACCTTTGGAATTTCCACCCCTGGTCAAATCATGTGGCGGATGGACACCACCTCTCTCCGGACCAGCACACAAGAAATCTCGTTGAATTTGCATTCAAAAGCCTTCTCAATCCATAAAAAACTCGGGGCGGAAAAAGGGGCTATCCAAAAACCCAACACATCGCCGCACCCACCACAAAACCCGATGAGGCCAACGTTCGTAAATAAAATCTTAACCAGATCATCCTGACAAAGGACAACTTTAGCAAGATTAAATTTCCCGACTCCGGTCCAAATGCGCGGCGCGATGAATTTTTTTGCGCCAGCGCTCAGTCAGCAGGTGAATGGGCGGATGTCAGGCACTCCAGAAAGGCGGTTGTTTTGCGGTCCGGTTCGGGACGTTTGCGCACAACCGCTGCAAATTGGACCGAATAGGCCGTCTGATCGCGCAAGACCGGCCAGACACTCTGCGCTGCGCCTAACCCGACTGCCACATGATCCGCCAGATAGCCCAGATAGCGGCCGGACTGTATCAGCAGGGCCAGCGCTTCTTCATCCTTTACCTGGGCCGCGCGTTTGACACGCAGCTTGTGGCCTGCGCGCATATTCGGCGAATTGAACCCGTACCCCGCGTATTTATACGCCGACAAATCAACGTCACGGTCCTGCACCTCTGCATCCGACAGGCCGAAAAGCGGATGGCCCTGCCCACAATACAGGCACATGCTTTCTGTATAGAGCGGCCTGTATCTGAGCGCGCTGGAGGGCTGATAATTCGGAACAACCGCCAGATCCAAGGCGCCGCTGGTCACGCCGGCTTCCAGGGCGCTTGGTGAATCCAGCAGAATATTGATGGCAACGTCCGGCGCAATCTCGTCGAATTCAGCGATTGCCTGATGCAGGCGGCCATTGGGATTGGTGGAGGATTGATCAAAAATCCCAACCCGAATTGTGCCCTTCAGATTGCGTTGAATGCTGTCGATCTGTGACTGAAATTCGTCAATCTGCAGAAGGAGTTGGCGCGTGTGATCCAACACTTGCCGCCCTTCGCTGGTCAGGTTGAAACCGGAGGGCCCCCGATCACAGAGCCGAAGCCCGATGCGTTTTTCAAGGTCCGAGATATGCCGCGAGATGGTCGATTTGCCAATGTTCAGCTCCAGCTCCGACGCTGCGATGCCATTGCATTCCGCCACCACCACAAAGACGCGCAAAAGTCGGATATCGACGTCGCCAAGCGTGCCTAAGACTGCGCGTTTTGCCAAACCAATGTTTCCTTTTTGTGAAACTTTAGACAGAAAGGTTGCTAACTGCCAAACCATTTCAACGGGCTAGGCTGGGAAACAGGGGCACGTGCGCAGGTTTAACAAGGAGGGCAACACAAAAACCACCCTTCTTAACCACGCGCAGACATCAAGAGGCCCAAAAACACCTTTGACAGAGAGGTAAACATGTCTACAAAACCACCCCTGATGGAGTTACCCATCGAAACATCTGACACCGGGTTCTACTCCGGTTTCAGCAAGAGTGTGGCCATATACTCGAAACTCATCGTTGCGATCCTTGTGATCTGGGCCGTGGTGTTTCCAGAACAGGCCGGCCGGATCCTCAATGCGATCAACAGTTTTATCCTGGCCAATACCGCCTATTGGTACATCTGGATCGTGGCGCTTTTTGTGACGCTCTGTATTGCGCTGGCGATCTGGCCCGCGGCGGGCCGGCTAAAGCTCGGCGTTGACGCCGACACGCCCGAGTTCTCCAACTTCTCCTGGTTCTCAATGATGTTTGGGGCAGGCATTGGGGTTGGCATGCTGACCTGGGCCGTCGCAGAGCCGGTCTATCACTTTCAAAACAACCCCGAAGTCATCCAGGGCATTGTCGAAGGCTCTTCTGCGGAAAACGTCCGATACGCCTATAAGTGGTCCTTCCTGCATTGGGGACTGGGCGCATGGGCCTGTTATGCCATCGCTGGTCTGGCACTGGGGTTCTTCTGCTACCGTCGCGGCCTGCCGCTGACAATGCGGTCGTCGCTGACGCCTTTGTTTGGCAAAACCCTGTCGGGCCCGCTGGGCAACCTGATCGATATCGTGGCCGTTGTGGCAACGATTTTGGGCGTGGCACAAACGCTTGGCTTTGGGGTCGAACAATTTGTGGCCGGTCTGACCCGCATTGGCATCGACGGGCTGATGAATGACGGTGGCACGGCCAATACCACCGGGATCATTGTCGCGCTGCTGGCGATTATGGGGGCTTCTACCGCCTCCGCATTGTCCGGTGTCGGCAAAGGCATCAAATGGTTGTCGAACCTGAACATGGGTCTGTCCATCTTCTTGCTGAGCTTCTTCCTGATCTTCGGCTCCACCTTCTTTGGTCTGCAGGCGCTGTTCCTTGGCATCTGGGACTATGTGATTGCCCTGCCGTCGCTGATGTTCACCGTATGGCGTGCCGACGGTGTAGAGGGCTCTGTGGCCACCAACCTCGAAGGATGGCAGGGCGCGTGGTCCGTGTTCTACTGGGCCTGGTGGGTGGCATTCGCGCCGTTTGTTGGCCTGTTCCTGGCCCGGATCTCCAAAGGCCGCACAATTCGCGAATTCGTGCTGGGCGCCATGATCGTTCCGTCGCTGATGTGTTTTGTCTGGTTCACCTGGGCCGGCGGCACCGCGATTGACCTGACACTGAACCAGGGCGCAGGAGACGCGATCTTTGGCACCGGCGACGGCGACAAGATCTTTGCCATGGTCGTTCATATGCTGGGCGCGACCCTGGGCTGGGTCATGTCGCTGGTGATCGTGATCCTGTTGATGACCTATCTGGTCACCACAGCGGACTCGGCTGTGCTGATTGTGAATACAATCAATGCCGCAGGTGACGAAGGACCAAAGGCCCGCCCGCACATCTATTTCTGGGGCATCGCCCTGGGTGCGGTTGTGGGTGCGCTTCTGATCGCCGGTGGCGGCGGCGGCGGTGGTCTCAAGGCCATTCAGACCGCAATGGTCATTGGCGCCTTCCCCTTCTCTGTTGTGATGGTGCTGCAATGTGTGGCGCTGGTCAAAGCGATCTCTAACGACATCAAACGTGAGAAATCGGGTATCCAGACAACCACAGAAGCGGCGCCCTCCGCCGCAGAGTAAACACACCTCCGGGCGCCCTTTCGGCGCCCGGGGCTTGGCTTATGGATCTGCACTCTGTGTGGCGGTCCTGCGCTGCCGGTCTGGCGGGGCTTTGATGCGCAAAATATGACTGGTGCCGATCTATCAGACACCGAATACCAGCAAGAAGCATCCGCAACACAAGCGCTGGCCATATCTTTTAAAAGGGTTTCCCGTCACCCGGCGCAAGCAGGTGTGGTATGTTGATACCAGCGATACCCCCCTCTCGGCAGAATGCAAACTATTGGCAAGGACCCCATTTTCAGCTCTCGCCAAGCGGTGGGGATGAGCGACGTCATGGGACGCCACTTCACCGGTGCGGTCGTGCTTTGGGCGGTTTGGTGGTACTGCCATTACGGGATCGGCTACCGCGATCTCGAAACCATATAGGCAGAGCGCGACGCCCGCGTTGATCACTCGACACTTTGCCGTTGGGTCCAAAGATACGCTCCAGAAATGAAGCGTCGGATGCCTTGGCAATGGAGGCGACAGATGTCAGGTAGCTGACGCGTAGAAGAAACGTACATCAACGCATTAAAGTCTTTGACGCTTGGAAGGGCGCCGCGCCCCCTTGAGGCTCCCGCGACAGGCCCCTGCGTCGGGACCGGAGCGTTAAGCTGATAAGGCCTTTAGTTCCCATCAAAATGGGGTCGCCCGGTGAAGCTCAGGAACCCGTAGTGGTGGGCGATGTCGAACAGAATGGAGCCTTTGCCCCCTGCGTGCGCGTCCTTGGGGAATTTTTCGTTCAGGATTTCTGAGAACTGCAGAAAATGCCCCTCAACGCTGCGCTTGGGCAAACCGGTGCGACCCGGCAAAAGCTGTGCATGGTACCGCGGGGCCGCGAGCAGTTCGCGGATCATGAATAGATTACCCGGGGACAGGCCCACCAATAAGAACAACCAATGGCGCATAGTGTCTTCGTCAATCACGCCGAACCGAAACAGCCAAACAATTGCAAATGGCAAAGAAATGAAATCGAATTCAAAACGCGACGCCACATCTTCTTCGCTTCCAAAAAACGCGTAATAAAGACCCAACCGCGCGCCCTTCCTAAATGGAACAGGAAAATTTACGGTGGCGGATGCCCTAATTCCAAATGGCTTGAAGACCGTTTGGACATAGTCGCTCCACCTTCCATCGGGTTGTGGTTTTACATCCGTTGACAGACAAAAGTTACCGCCATGCAGGCCTATCAGATCGGCATGAGCAGATTGTCCGTGCTGCGCTGTCCAGTTCAAAAATGTATTGAACTGTTGCTTGTCATCGCCTCTCACGTAGAGCTCGCCTTCAGAAAAGGGCGGACCGATTGTGGCCATGCAGCGCTCCGGCCGTTTGCGGCGCGTCACGGCCTCGTAAAAGCCCATCTGCTCATCCAATACGACATGCGCATTGGTGGACAGGGCGATGCGCGGCAGCTCCTTCAGGAGGAGTTCAGAACTATAACAACGCTTTAGACACAAGGGCAGCCGTGCAAGATCACGAAATTTTCCCGGCATAACCAACCGAGAGGCCGAGCAACTGGTCTCACGAAGGCCCGGCCTGCATGCAGATTCAGTCATTCCTACGCTCCAAGTCAGCGCTTGGGACACAGGGCCATGACAGTCGGCCGAACGCGCCCAATGCTCTTCTTGGTTTCACCAACTCACTGTTTAACATCCCCCTTACGGGAACGGTTTGCCGCCGTTTTGCGGCCACAAGGCACGCTGGCGTATTGCACGCGAGCAGCACCAAAGCACATTCTGTAAAAATATCGTGAACGAATGAGAACAAGAACAGGCACAGGTGTCAACCGATTCCGCCGCCGGAAAAAGCACCGAATTCACATACACAGACTGGCCGATAATCAGAACATTCAATTTAAAGCTGAGGGCGCCGGGACAAGAACGCCTCTATTCCAGTAAACCCGAGATTGAGCATATCCTCGTTCGGCTGGAAAAGCAGGGTCAATCCGGTCGATTTATCAAGTTTTGCGTATCTTTCACATTGTTTCTACGGGCCGCTCCGCTTTGCTGAAAGGGTGTAAAATGTGAGTTGGTAATGAGTTTGCGGTTTGCTTGCTGCGGGTCCGCGGCACTTATGACGGATGTTGAAGGGCGTGTCGGCGCAATACTGCGCTTTGGTCCAATGCAGACAGGGAAGGACGCAGTCCTGTCCCTTCCTGCGGCTGTATTCAACGCTTTCCCAAACTGCGGAAGTCTCTTTGGCCCGATGTGGACGCGCGTTTCGCGTCTGCGCAGCCAGAGTTTGTCTAGGTTTCATCCCTTTAGGGGCAGCGTGGAGGGTTTGCAGCAAGACTGCTCCAGACCCCTCACATCGCCCAGACACTCAGACCCGGCACATTTCAAAGGGGGGGCTTGTTCGGTCAACCCCTCACCCCTCAGCCCGGCGCTCCCCCAACACGCACACACGCATCCAAAGTGTTCCAAGGCGGGTTCTGCCCGGCTTGATCGTGGAATTAGGGAGAGTAACCAATGGCAAATATCGTAGACATCGCAGTCGGATCGAATGATTTTGACATTCTTGAAAAAGCATTGATTGCAGCGGACCTTGTGAGCACCGTTCAGAACGCCACCGACATCACGGTCTTTGCGCCGACCGATGCGGCCTTCACTTCGCTGGCGGTTCAGCTCGGCTTTGATGGCGACCCGTCAGACGAAGACGCGGTCTTTACCTTCATCGCGGATACGCTCGCCTCGCTTGACCCCAATGGCGACCCGATCCCGCTTTTGACGGATATTCTGGTGTACCATGTTGCAGCAGGCGATCAGACCGGCGCAACCGGCGAAGTGACCACGCTTCTGGGCACGACGTTTGAGGTCAACGGCACCGAACTGATCGACAAAGATCCCGAAGCGGTGAACCCCAATGTCGTGGGGACAGTCGCCGCAGATAATGGCCAGATCCAGGTCATTGATAACGTGCTCTTGCCCATCGACACGCCGATTGGCCAAGTGCTCACGACGATGATCCACGTCTGCGAGAATGACGGTGACCTGTCGATCGACTTTGGCACCCATGAATGCATCTACACCGAGGATGTGTTTTTTGCGAAAGCAACGCCCAAAGAGGTTTTCAAAGCGGGTGATGCGGTCAACGTGCAGCTGCAGTATCTGGAAATCGCCAAGGGCAGCGTCGTCTCGCCCGAATTGATCGCAGTTGGCGCTCAGGATGATGTGATCGGTATCGATATCCGGATTGCGAACAGTGACTTCGACAATCTCGATGTGAAGAAGATTCTGACCTTCGATACGTCTGTCCTGGAAAACTTCCTTCTCAGCAACGGCGGTGACTCTGTCGTCATCAGCCAGTTCGACAATGTGCGTGTGTATGACCCTGCTACGGGTCGCTACTCCCTTGAGGTCGCAGAAGCACGCGTTTACGTAGACGGCTTCGGCCCGGCAACGCGCGACACCCCCGGTCTGGTCGCCGAGCTGGAGGCTCTGATCGCACAGGAGCAGGCGATCACGATTACCTATCTGGCCTCCAATCATGTCGAACAGACCGCTGAAATTTGCATCGACTTCTCCCACGAGCCGGAATTGTTCACACCCATTGCGCTCGACCTGAACGGCGATGGCGAAATCGGTGTGACAGGGGTCTCTACGGTCCAAGGCCATGAGTTCGATCAAAACGCCGCCACGGTTGAGTTCGATCTGGACGCAGACGGAACCAAAGAGACCATCGAGTGGTTCAACGGTGACGGCGATGGGATCCTCGTGAATACCGACCTCATTGGTCCGAACAACGAGATCGACGGCGCGGCGCTTTACGGCGACCAGGGCGGCCTGTTCGCCAATGGGTATGAGAAGCTGAGCCAGCTTGAGGACGACAATGGCGACGGCGTCATCAACGGGGCCGAGCTCGACAATATCGCGCTTTGGGTCGACGACGGTGACGCGGTGCTGGAAGCAGGCGAGATCAAAACGCTGGCCTCCGAAAGCATCAAGGCGATCTCAACTGAGGCGACCGTTGAAGCCGATGGCCGCCTGACGTCCAGAGCGGGCGTTGATCTGGAAGCCACGGGCGAAGTCTCCTACAGCCTCGAAGGCCCTGATGCTGCACTCTTCCAGATTGATGCGGCGACGGGTGAGCTGACCTATGCGGCGGGTTTTGTGCCAGACTTTGAGAACCCGCAGGATCAAGGCCATGACAATATTTATGACCTTGTCATCGTGCGGTCGATCCTCGACAGCGCGGGGGACTGCATCAAAGAGCCCGAGCGCGAGGCGGTGCAGGTCAAGGTCTGCGACGAAGACGACCTTGGCAGCCTCTCTGGCCGTTACTTCTGCGATGAAAACGGCAATGACGTGGATGACGGTGAACCCGGCATTGCGGGCGTTGTTGTCACGCTGAACGAGACCGGTGAAACCACCGTGACCGACAGCAACGGCTTCTATAGCTTTGATGACCTGCCCGCAGGTGAGTATTCGGTGACCTTCACGGACCCCGACAATGTGCTGGACGGCAAGGATCTGGTCGCCCCCAATCAGGGCGGCGATGATGCGGTCGACAGTGACGCCATTGGCAACACCACCTCGGCCACCATCGCAGGCATCACGGTTGTCGCAGGCCAGAACACGCCCGACAATGATGCCGGTGCGGCCATGCCGGAGACGGATCTTGGGTCCATTTCTGGGCGGTATTTCTGTGATGAGAACGGCAATGCGCTGGAAGATCCGGGCGAAGCCGGTGCAGAAGGCATTCGCGTCCGTCTGCGCGATCAGGATACCAGAAAGATCATTGCCACCACCTTTACCGATGCCAATGGCAACTACAGCTTTGAGGGGCTCGAAGCGGGCCGCTATCAGGTGCGCTTCGATGGCATCGACGACAAGCCTTTTGTCGCGGCCAATGTGGGCAACGATGATGCGATCGACAGCGATGTGGTGAAAACCTTCAACAATGGAGTTGGGCGCACCAATTCGATCACGCTGGGTCAGGGCGAAAATGTCACCGATGTGGATGCAGGGGTCGAAGGCGCGGCGCCGGAACCGGGCTCTCTCTCGGGCACCTATTTCTGCGATGAAAACGGCAATGCAGTGCGCGATGGGGGCGACACGCCGGTTGCGGGTGTGCTGGTGATGCTGCTGGATGCGGGTGGCAATGCCACCGGCGATCAGGTGTTTACCGATGCCAATGGAACCTACAGCTTCGCCGGTCTCGCTGCGGGCACTTACGGGGTGAAGTTCACCGATCCGAACAATGTGCTTGACGGCAAAGAGCTGGTCGCGGCGAACCAAGGAGGCGATGACAGTGTCGACAGCGACGCCATTGGCGACACCACCGAGAGCATCATCTCTGGCATCAGCGTTGTGGGCGGACAGGACAGTCCGAACAATGACGCGGGCGCGGGGGCACCCGCCACAGGGTTGGGGTCCATTTCGGGGCGGTATTTCTGTGATGAAAACGGCAATGCGCTGGAGGATCCGGGCGAAGCCGGTGCAGAAGGCATCCGGGTCCGTCTGCGCGATCAGGATACCAGAAAGATCATTGCCACCACCTTTACCGACGCCAATGGCGACTACAGCTTTGAGGGGCTCGAAGCAGGCCGCTATCAGGTGCGCTTCGATGGCCTCGACGACAAGTCTTTTGTCGCGGCCAATGTGGGCAACGATGATGCGATCGACAGCGATGTGGTGAAAACCTTCAACAATGGAGTTGGGCGCACCAATTCGATCACGCTGGGTCAGGGCGAAAATGTCACCGATGTGGATGCAGGGGTCGAAGGCGGCTCTTCGGCGCCGACGCCGGTGGACGATATGGCCATGGGCTGCGCAGACGAGGTGATCCTCGCCGACGTGCTGACCAATGACAGTGACCCGGATGGCGACACCTTTGCCATTACCATGGTCGACGGTCAAAACATCGCCGAGGGCCAAACCATCACCACCAGCGCGGGCACCAATGTGACCCTCGACGGCGGGGTGCTTAAGGTCGACGGGGCACATGCCTATGCGGGTCTCGACATCGGCCAGACGGCGGTTGAGGACATCTCCTACAAGATCACCGACAGCGCGGGCAATTCCGCAAGCGCCACACTAGAGGTGACCTTCTGCGGCGATGCCAATACCCTGGAAAGCCTCGTGGCAAGCCTGCCCGGTTCCACCAAATATCAGGTTGTGGCGGGCAATGAGCTCCACCCGATCGAAGACTTTGGCTATGACGTGCTGCTCAGCGACAGCGGGGACGCGCGTCTGGACGGGGTTGTCTTTGATCAGGCCTATTGCCTCAGCTTCCTGGAAGCGGTGGCCACAGATGGCACCTTCTTGACCGCGCCGACCCTGATGGGCGACATTCTGGATGGCAAGGACACCTCTGCTTTTGGCGCGCACCAAGTGGGGATCAAAAATGGCCTCGCAGCCGGAGAAAACCTCGATCTGATCAATTGGATCATCAATGAGGAGTTCAACATCAACTCTGCCGGTTCGACCGATGGGCAATTCTCGGATTGGGAAATCCAGCTGGCGATCTGGGAACTGACCGACACGTTGGATCCCCAGTTCTGGGGCACCGACAGTGCCGCCGATTTTGTCCTGAGCCTTGATCCGATCTACGGCCAGCGCGAGGATGTGGACTTTATCCTGACCGAAGCCATGAACAATGGCGAAGGCTTCTGCGCAGGGGACGGCGATATTGCCACCTTCATCGTTGATCCGAACCCACCGACGTCGGAGAACTCTCAGCCGTTCATTCTGGGCTTCAAATACGATGATTTCGACTGCATCTGCTGAGACGGATCGCCCGGACGGGCCAAGGTCAGACACAGTCTCTGCCTAAATCGCAAACAAGGGCGCGCTAATGTCGCGCCCTTGTTTTTGCCGGGTTCGAGCCTGGCTTGGAGTTCGTCCCGACCAGTCGGATCGTGCCTACGCCGGTGTCAAAGCAGCGAAGCTGTTTATCGTCGAGACACCTCTAAAATCAATGTCTTCGGCGTAGTCCATTGCCTCCAAGCCGAAAATCGTGTCGCTGCCGAACCCATCCGCGAGGATGAACTGATCGCTCCCATCTTCGCCGCGTAGGCCGCCCTCTCCCGTTCCGCCGTCCAGCGTGTCATCGCCGGTGAAGCCCCAAAGCGCGTCATTCCCCCCAGCGGGGCAAGCAACGCCTCTATGACCGCCCATTACCCATTCTTCATCTCTGAGATCAAACCTTGTGACCTGAGCCCCGTTTTCTCCTCCGATTTTGGGTAGAGTTCTTCCTAACGAAGGAGACGAACAGAATGAAGAGATCACGTTTTAACGAAGAGCAGATCATTGCGATCCTGAAGCAGCAGGAGAGCGGCGTGGCGACAGCAGATGTGTGCCGTGAGCATGGGATCAGCTCGGCGACATTCTACAAGTGGAAAGCGAAGTATGGTGGCCTCGAAGTGTCGGATGCCCGAAAGCTCAAGACGCTTGAGGACGAGAATGCGAAGCTGAAGAAGTTATTGGCGGGGCAAATGCTGGAATGAGCCATTGTGCGCCATTGGTTCGAGAACAATGATGAATGCGATGTTGAAGGATGTCGCCTCGCGAAAGTGGTGACGCCCGGCGCGAAGCGGGATGCTGTGGCGCACTTGTGCACAGAGCACGAGGTGAGCCAGCGGCGGGCGTGTTCTGTACTTGGCGTTGATCGTTCGAGCGTGCGGTATCGCAGTATGCGCCCGGACGATGCAGAGTTGCGCAAGGCGATGAAGGCGGTGGCCGCCGAACGCCGCCGGTTCGGTTATCGCCGTGTCCATGTCATGCT
>NZ_CYSD01000033.1 GCF_001458415.1 Tritonibacter multivorans
CGTGCTTT
Source organism: Tritonibacter multivorans (assembly GCF_001458415.1). Lineage (GTDB taxonomy): Bacteria > Pseudomonadota > Alphaproteobacteria > Rhodobacterales > Rhodobacteraceae > Epibacterium > Epibacterium multivorans. Next base: position 9 of record NZ_CYSD01000033.1, read on the forward strand.
CGGCACAGGTCTGCGCACTTCGCGCCTGCCTCATGCTCCGCCAGGATGCCAATAATCTGCTCGTCCGTGAATCTCGTTCGCTTCATTGTCCGTCCTCAGGTTGGGCCGGACTCTAATCGCAGGTGGAGGAAAAATCCCGTGGCAGGTCAGAAGGCGACCGGGCTTTTCCAGCCCAATGCTGAGTGTCGGCGGCGCGGATTGTAGAAGCCGTTGATGTACTTGAAGATGGCTACCTCGGCTTCTCTGCGCGTCTGCCATGACCGTCTCCAAATCAGCTCAGCTTTGATCGTTTTCAAGAACGTCTCAACGGCCGAGTTGTCATAGCAATTACCCTTGCCGCTCATCGATACGTGGAACCCGTGCTGGCGCAGGATCTTCTGATAGTCATGTGAACAGTATTGCGACCCGCGATCCGTGTGATGGATGCAGCCCTGAGGCGGTTGCCGTAATGCGATGGCCATCTTCAAAGCCCGGATCGCGAGATCACGCTTCATTCGGTTGCTCACCGCCCAACCAATGACACGCCGGGAGTGCAGATCAAGGATCACAGCAAGATAAAGCCATCCCTCACGCGTCCACACGTAGCTGATATCGCCCGCCCATTTCTGATTGGGCGCACTCGCATGGAAGTCCCGGTTCAGCAGATTAGGGGCAATGTTGAACGCATGGTTGCTGTCAGTGGTCACCTTGTATTTCTTGGAGCGTTCGACACGGATACCATTCTCGCGCATCAATCGACCGACGCGGCCCCTCTCGGCAGAATGCTTTGCATTCGCCTGCCGGGCAATGGATGGCCGATATTCAAACCGAGCTCTTTCAACTCCTCCGTCATTCTTAGCCTGCCATAGCTGCCCAAGCTGAGGCGAGATTGTTCCTTGATGTGTGCCAGAACACCCATGTCGGTTCGCTGCCGTTGGCTGGCCGGGCGGCTGCGATAGGAACGTAAGCCTCGCTCGCTGACATCCAGTACCTGGCAAAGCCGGTTGGTCGGGTAATCGCAGCCATGCTCTTCGATGAACCGAAACCTCATGGCTTTTGGCTCGCGAAGAAGGCTGTGGCCTTTTTTAGAATATCCCTCTCCTCCTTAAGAATGCGGTTCTCGCGTCGAAGCCGTTCATTCTCACGAGCAAGATCCAGATCTTTGTCGGACACCACATCGGTGTCCCGATGCGCGGTGACCCATTTGTTCAATGTCGATAAGCCAACACCCAAATCTGAGGCCACTTGTTTGCGTGTCAGCCCACTCGTGAGCGCGATCCGCACCGCGTCAGCCCGGAACTCATCCGTCCGTTTCAATCCCATAGTTCGTCTCCTTTGTTGCAATAAATGCTATCAAAGGAGCGGCATCAAACCGTGACAGGTCCATTTGTCATCTTTTCTAAGACCGCCACTGTAACACCTCGCTGGTACAGGCTTGTTCAGAACGCCCTTGTTTTAAAGGGTTTTCTGCGAAATCAACATGTTATGGAGATTTGGTGGAGCCTAGGGGAGTCGAACCCCTGACCTCTTGCATGCCATGCAAGCGCTCTCCCAACTGAGCTAAGGCCCCTTCCAGGTCCGCGTGGCTGTAAAGCCTTGCGGTGTGAGGAGCGATTTAAGGCAGGGGCGCGCGGGCTGCAAGCGGAAAATGCAGGAAGCTGCGTTTTTTTACCTGGTGCTCTGCCACTTGGGCCGGAAGGGGGCAGCGCGCTGTGGAGGGGCGAAAAATGGCAAACAGCCACGCAAGTGAGGTTGCACACGGCAGGCTGGGTCAAAGGAGATCCGGCGGGGCGTTTGAGCAGGGTAAGTTCCAGCAGGGGGCGTTCCAGCAAAAGAAAAGGGGGCCAGCGCAAGGCGGCCCCCTCATTCCGGTCGGAACCCGGTCCGGATCGCTCCGGAAACGCGGGCACGACGATTAGGACTCGTCGTCCTCGGATGCCACATCGGCAATCTCGTCCAGCGAGACATTGTCCTCGTCGTCATCGTCATCCAGGACATCATCGCCCAGATCCATGTCAACGGCATCATCATCATCGTCCAGAACCACGTCTTCGCCGTCGAGGTTCTGTTTGGCTTTCAGGTTCGCTGCATCTTCGGCATCTGCCTCGATCATGCGAGTCTTGGTGGTGTCAACTTCGACGATCTCGCCCGTGTAGGGGCTAACGATCGGATCTTTGTTCAGGTCATAAAAGCGTTTGCCGGTGGTCGGGCAGACGCGTTTCATACCCCATTCTTCCTTGGGCATGGTGGTCCCCTTGAATATAGCTTTGTATAGCGTGAGTCGTATCGACGATTCAGGTGCCTTGCCATATGAAGAAACCACTGTCAAAGCCTTATGCGCAAGGGGCTGCCCATGTCTGACTATCACTTGCCCGGAGAGCCACCGGTGCCGCTGATTCTGCGGCGCTCTGCCCGGGCGCGGCGAATTTCGCTGCGGATTTCCTCGCTCGACGGTCGGGTGACCCTGACATTGCCCGGTCGCGTGCCGGAAGCCGAAGCCCTGGCCTTTGCCGAAGAGAAGGCGGACTGGATCCGGTCGCATCTTGCCAATCACGCGGGGCTTGCGCCGGTGCGGATTGGGGGGGGCGTGCCGATCGAGGGGCAGGAGGTTGAAATCCTGCCTGGACAAGGCCGTGCCGTGCGCCGGGAAGAGGGGCGGGTGTGGGTGCCGCCAAACGGCGCGCCCAAACGGCTGGAGCGGTATTTGCGCGAACTGGCGCGCGATCGGCTGGTTGCAGCGTCGGATTTTTATGCTGAACGGTTGGGGCGCTCGTACAGTCGGATCTCGCTGCGGGACACGCGGTCGCGCTGGGGCTCCTGTTCGGCGCAGGGGGCGCTGATGTATTCGTGGCGGCTGATCCTGGCCCCGCCTGCGGTGCTGCGCTATGTGGCCGCGCATGAGGTCGCGCATCTGGCCGAAATGAACCACTCGCAGGCGTTCTGGGATCAGGTTACACGGATCCACGGCCCCTATGAGGACGCCCGTCGCTGGTTGCGTACAGAAGGAAATGCACTGCATCGCTATCGGTTTGACGTGGCGGACGACGCTTAGGGCGCGATTGCCCTGCGGGGGATTGATCTTTTGGCAATTTGTGATCACATGTCAGCCTATGGAAAAGATTGCCTCCCTGCCGCGGGCTCACGCCGAAACTTCTGCGTCTGCTCATGAACGTGTCTATCGAACGCTTCGCACGCGGATCATGCATGGAGAGCTGGCGCCGGGAGAGGCGCTGACCCTGCGCGGGATCGGTAAGGAATTTGGGGTTTCCATGACGCCTGCGCGCGAGGCCGTGCGCAGGCTGGTTGCGGAAGGGGCATTGTTTCTGTCCAGTTCGGGCCGCGTGTCCACGCCAGAGCTGACCAATGAGCGCATCGAAGAGCTGGCGGCCCTGCGGGCCCTGATCGAGGTCGAGCTGGCCTCTCGAGCGCTGCCACGGGCGCATATGGCGCTGATTGACCGGCTTCAGACCATCAACGGTGTCGTAGCGGAGATGATCTCCAAACGGGATGCCGTCGGATATATCCGCACCAATCTGGAATTTCACCGCACGCTGTATCTGCGGGCGCAGGCACCCGCGATGCTGGCCATGGCAGAAACGGTCTGGCTGCAGCTGGGGCCGACCATGCGGTCGCTCTATGGGCGTCTGGGCCGCACAGAGCCGCCGCATAATCACAAGCTGATCATTGCGGCGCTCAAGGCCGGGGACGAGCCGGGGCTGCGCCTTGCGCTGCGTTCAGATGTGACCCAGGGGCTGCGCCTGCTTGCGACCTAAAGCAGGGGCCCCTAATTCCGCAGATTAAGCGCTTCTTCTGAAACGGTCAGAATCGGTTGCAGCCAGCCGCTGTCTTCCATGCGTTTGCTGAACACCTTTGCGCCTTCCACGGTGTAGTGCCCGTAATCGGGAAAGTACTTTTCAAGCTGCCCGTTGGATGTAAAGCAACGCTGTTCAGCGCGCGAGCAGACGAAATCCATGCGGTCCAGGACCAGCACCTGCGGGTAGAGTGTCTGGATCCGTGCGATTTCGGCATTGGCCGCTGTCACCCGCTGGTCCTGTTTGCCGCTTTCGAACAGCGCGTAGTGGTCGCGGTCCGAACGTTCCGAAATCTCGGGGCCATTGGTGAGACCCTCGCTCATGGCTTCGTGTAGCAGTTTGTCGAAATGGGTCCATTTGCCGCCAAGATAGATTGGGAACTCAAAGACGTTCTTTAGCAAAATCACCGTTTTTCCATCAGACAGGATCTGTTCGACCAAGGGCTGGAGATTGTTGATGTCATTGCCACCCACAATTTTGTAGCGACTGGCGATCATCACCACTTCGGCCATCTGGTAGTTTGTATTGGCAAACAGACGGTGGTCCTTGGTGAGGTTGGAAATCTGCGCATTGAAGCGCCCGACTTGCAAATGGTGCGCGGCCGTGGGGCTGAGGTGGAGGAGGTTGAACACATCCTTGGAGTGGGAATTGCCAACCAGCAACAGGCGCAGTCTGCTGTCCTGTTCGTCAAACCATTTGCGGTCGTTGTTGCCCTTGCTGCAGTCGCCGACGCATTCCAGCCCCTTTGCATAAGACCGCAGCATGGCCCAGGATTGTTCTTGCAGGCGCTTGTTGTTGTTTTCAAAGCGCAGAAGATTGGCTTCTTTGTCGAGCAGATTGTAGCGCCCATTCCCATAGGGCAGGGCGGCATTGAAATTCACAAACAACCCAACCGCAAGAAAGGCCGCCAGCCCGCCACTGCTGAGGACAAACACACGGTTCTGAGACGCCGTGCTGTGGCGCAGGGGTGTTTCAATGAACTTCCATGACGCCCAGGCCAACAAAAGGGTCAGGGCGATCAGTGCGACCATCACCTGCCACGGGGGTTCGTGCAGGGCGTTGTGGCGCGCGAAGGAAAACAGCGGCTGATGCCAGAGATAGGCACTGTAGGAAATCAGACCAATACCGACCATGGCCCGCAGGCTCAGCAGCTTTTGGACAAATGTGCCGGGGCGGGCGAATAGGATGATCAGTGCCGTCCCAACAGTGGGCAGCAAGGTTGTGAGACCGGGGGTTGGCGTAAATTTGGAGAAGGTAAAAACCGAGTAGCCAATCATGCCAAGCCCCAACGCGCTGAGCGTGTTCTGAGCAAGCACAGGCAGGGCCAACACGTTTCCACGCAGATACAGCGCACAAAAGCTGCCGATGAGCAGCTCCCAAGCGCGGGTGGGCAGCAGGTAGAACGCACCCGAGGTGTCGCGCGGCAACAGCCAGAGCGCGCCGATCAGGCTGAGGGTGAACAAGACCCCCAAACTAAACACCACAAAACGTTGCCCTTTCGGAAACAGCAGCATCAGAAGGGGCGGGAAGAAAATGTAGAACTGCTCTTCGACGGCGAGGCTCCAGGTGTGGAGCAGAGGTTTCAGTTCGGCCGCGGTATCGAAGTAATCACTCTCGAGCCAGAAATAGATATTGGAGGAGAATGTGGCTGTGGCAACGATGCTGCGGGCAAAGTCTTTGAAGTCATGTTTCAAGAGAAACATCCACGCCATCACCAGCGACACAAGGCAAACCACAAACAGCGCAGGCAGAATACGCCGCGCGCGCCTCTCGTAGAACTTGAGGATCGAAAACTTTCCTTGCGCCAGCTCGTCTACAATGATCGTGGTGATCAGATAGCCACTGATAACAAAGAAAACATCCACGCCGACGAAGCCGCCGCCGAAGGCCGTAAAACCAGCATGGAAAAGAATCACGGGAAGTACAGCGACGGACCGCAGCCCATCGATTTCGGAACGATACTTCACAGAAAAAACCTCAACTCACTAAACAAACTCACAAAATCTGCACGATCGCAGGCGGTCCGCCGTCAGCCCAAAAACACAAGCCGACGCGCATCACAAACACAGCGTAACACAAAGTTGCGATTGAAACACCCAAGCGGCGCTTCTTGCGGCGGGCGGCGCACAAAAAAGGGAGGCAAAACTGCCTCCCCTTTGCATTCGCTTGGCGACTTGTGCCGCTTAGGCCGCCAGACCTTTGGAGCCAAGGTCGAGGAAACGCTGGCGGCGGTCCTTGATCAGGGCTTCGGCGTCTTTGCCTTTCATTTCGCTCAGCATCTCGGTGATGGCCGCGCGTACAACGCTGTAGGTTGCGGGGATGTCGCGGTGTGCGCCGCCCATCGGCTCGGGGATCACGCGGTCGGCGACGCCCAGCTGTTCCAGATCCTGCGCGGTCAGGCGCAGCGCTTCGGCCGCTTCGCGCATTTTCTCGGCGTCTTTCCACAGGATCGAGGCACAGCCCTCGGGAGAGATCACCGAATAGACGGAATGTTCCAGCATCGCCACACGGTTGGCGGTGGCAAAGGCCACAGCGCCACCAGAGCCACCTTCGCCGATGATCACGGAAATCAGCGGTACACCGATCTTCAGGCACATTTCAGTCGAACGGGCGATGGCCTCGGACTGGCCGCGCTCTTCTGCGCCTTTGCCCGGATAGGCACCGGCGGTGTCGACCAGGGTGATGACCGGCAGGCCAAAGCGGCCGGCCATTTCCATCAGGCGGATCGCCTTGCGGTAGCCTTCGGGGCGGGCCATGCCAAAGTTGTGGTCGATGCGCGATTTGGTGTCATGGCCTTTCTCGTGGCCAATCACCATCACGGGCTGGTCGCCAAAGCGGGCCAGACCGCCCATCACCGCGAGGTCATCGGCAAAGTTCCGGTCACCGGCCAGCGGCGTGTATTCGGTGAACAGTTCTTTGATGTAGTCGCGGCAATGTGGACGGTTGGGGTGACGCGCCACTTGGCATTTCCGCCAGGGCGTCAGGTCTTTGTAGAGATCCTGAAGAAGCTGAGCCGCCTTGGCGTCCAGCGCGCTGGCCTCGGCTTCGACATCCATTTCTTCGTTGGACCGGGCGAGGGCGCGCAGCTCTTCTGCTTTGCCTTCGATTTCGGCCAGGGGTTTCTCGAAATCCAGATACTGGGTCATGCTGTCCCTACTCGTCGCGTTTAACCGCTATATGACCTTAGGTCGCATCAGATGCAACAGTTGGCCGACCAGAGGCAGTTTTGCGCAGGTCTTCAGTTCCGCAAGATCTGGTAAGCGAGGGCATGTCAGAACGGTTTCAGGAACCGAAAGAGGGGAACATGGCACAGAGTTACGAGGCCCGGATGCTGCGGGTGATTGATCACATTCACCACGCGCCGGTGGACCAGTTGTCATTGGATGATCTGGCGGATGTCGCGGCGATGTCGCGGTTTCACTTTCACCGGGTGTTTGTCGCCCTGCGCGGCGAAACCGCAGCGCAGGCTGTGCGGCGGATCCGCCTGTTTCAGGCTGCGGCGCAACTGGTGCAGAGCGACAGCAGCATTGAGGCAATTTCGGCCCGGTCTGGCTATGCCAATGTGCCCGCCTTTGCCCGCGCCTTTCGGGCGCAATACGGGCTGCCCCCCGGTCGGTTTCGCGAACAGGGGCTTCTTCGCCCCATGCCTGCGACCCTGAAAAAAGGAGAGACCAAAATGTTTAACGTTGAAATCAAAGACCTGCCCAACCGCCGACTGGCGAGCCTGCCGCATAAAGGCGATTATAATTCCATCGGCCACGCGTTTGAACGCATTGCCATGATCTGCAGCACCCGCGGGCTCTGGCCGCAGGTCCAAGGGATGCTGGGCATCTACTACGATGACCCGGACGCGGTGGCGGCCGAGGACCTGCGCTCTGCGGCTGCGGTGATTGTCCAGCCCGACACGCCCGTCGAAGATCCGCTGACAGAAAGCGCGGTTCAGGGCGGCCGGTCCGCTGTGCTGACGTTCAAGGGCCCCTACGCCGGTCTGCGCGAGGCCTATCTGTATCTTTATGGCGATTGGTTGGCGCAGTCCGGCGCAGAGCCGCGGGACGAGCCCCCCTATGAGGTGTATCTGAATGACCCGTCTGACACCGCGCCCGAGGATCTGCTGACGGAGATCTGTGTGCCGCTGAAGTGACGCTTTACTTTAGCAAAATGGCGGCCAGAAGCGAGGCAACAAGCAGGGCCGCCATGGACCAGTTGAACAGGCGCAGCCGGGTGGGATTGGTCAGAAACTTGCGAATCTGCAAGCCAAGCACCGTCCATGTGGTGGTGGAGAGGCATCCCATCATCACATAGGTCCCACAGACCCAGAGGATCGCGCCAAGGCTGCGGTCGGTGGCATAAAGCGTGATCGCCCCCAGCGCCATCGCCCAGGCCTTTGGGTTGACCCATTGGAATGCGGTTGCCTGTAGAAACGTCAGAGGCGCGCCGCCGGTTTGGCCTTCGCCCGGTGCCGCGGCATTGGCCAGCTTCCACGCCAGCCACAGCATATAGGCCACGCTGGCCACAGTCATCACCACCGCCAGCTGCGGGATCAGATCAAACAGCTGCATCACGCCCAAGCCCACTGGCAGGATCATCAGCGGAAAGCCCAGGCCCACGCCCAGCATATGCGGGATCGTGCGGCGGAAGCCGAAGTTCGCACCAGAGGCCATGAGCATCAGATTGTTCGGGCCCGGTGAGATCACCGTGCCAAAGGCAAAGCCTGCAAGGGCGAGGAAAAGTTCGTAGGTCATGGCGGGATTTTTCCCCCAAAAGCGCCAAATGAAATTGTGTTTTTCACGGGTTTTGGTCTATTTTCACAACTTATGGCGAAGATGGATCAAATAAACCAACAGATATTGCAGGAACTGTCCCGCGATGGGCGGATCTCGAACCTTGAGCTGGCAGAGCGCGTGGGGCTGTCGCCTTCGGCCTGTCTGCGCCGGGTTCAGGAGCTGGAAAAATCGGGGGTGATCACCGGCTACCGCGCGGTGCTGGACCGGCAGGCTATGGGCGCGGGGTTTGTGGCCTATATCGGTGTTGGGCTTGGGGACCACAGCAAAGAAGCGCAAGAGGCGTTCGAGCGCGCCATGGCGGCGGCGCCCGAAGTGGTGGAATGCCACAATATTACCGGCACCATTGAATATCTGCTGCGCGTCGAAAGCGCTGATCTGCCCAGCTACAAACAGTTCCACACCAATGTTCTGGGCACCTCGCCGCATGTGACGGCGATCACCACCTATGTGGTGATGGGCTCGCCCAAGGATCAGCGCGCCTGAGGGACAATTTGGCAGTTACTGGGCGGCGGTGCGGGCAATGGTTGCAAAAATCTGGTCCAGCTCTTTGCAGATCACGTCCAGCTCCGGTCCGGCTTCGGCCAAATAGGGGGCAAAGACCGTCGATGGCAGCTTATAACTCAGATCGGCAGAGCCATCGGCGTTTTCGGTGACATAGAACCGGATCGGGGCTTCGATCATTGCAGGCGTCGACAGGTCGAGCACGCGCACGGCATAGACATTGTTGAACACGCCAATGACCCGGTTGCCGGGGATGCGGACACCGCGCCCACGGGCGACCTCGGTTGGGCCGGCCTCGGTCACGATGCCAAATTTATTGGCCTTCACTGCCGCCTTCAGATCGCCGATCAGCTGGGCGTAGGATTTGCTGGTTTTCCGATAAGACCAGCCGGGGCGCGAAGACATTTCGTCCACCTGGACCGACCCGTTTTCGGCAAAAACCGGGGGCGCAATGGCGGGCGAAAGGAAGAAAAGTGCAAGCGGTAGGGCAGTCAGCAGTCGCATGGGAACCTCCGTCATGAGCTTTTGCGATCATTTTACCGGAGGTTGAGGGCGCAGGGGTGCAAATTATTGTGATCACACCCCTGCTTTATTGGTAATTTGCCTATGGTTTAACCGTTCTGGGCAATCAGTTCGGCTTGGGCGACGATCACTTCGGCCTGTTTGATCGAAGCAATGTCGACCAGACGGCCTTTGTAGACGGTGGCGCCTTCGCCGTTTGCCTTGGCTTGTTCCATTGCCGCAAGAATCTCGCGTGCCTCGGTGACGGCGTCTTCAGAAGGGGTGAAGACCTCATTGGCCAGCGCGATCTGTTTCGGGTGGATCGCCCATTTGCCGACCATGCCCAGCGTGGCAGAGCGTTTCGCCTGCGCGATATAGCCGTCGTCATCAGAGAAGTCGCCAAAGGGCCCATCGACGGGCAGGATACCGTGGGTGCGGCAGGCGGCGACAATGGCGGCCTGCGCCCAGTGCCAGGGGTCGGACCAGTGTTTCGCGCCCTCGCGCAGCATATAGTAATTTTCCTGCGTGCCGCCGATGCCGGTGGTCTGCATCCCCATGGAGGCGGCGAAATCCGCAGCCCCCAGCGACATCGCCTGCAAGCGCGGGCTGCTGGCAGCAATGGCTTCCACATGGGCGATGCCCGCGGCCGATTCGATAATGACCTCGAAGGACACCGGTTTGGTGCGGCCCTTCGCGGCCTCGATCGCGGTGACCAGCGCGTCGACCGCATAGACGTCTTCGGCGCAGCCCACTTTGGGGATCATGATCTGGTCAATCCGGTCGCCAGCTTGCTCCAGCAGATCCACTACATCGCGGTACCAATAGGGGGTATCCAGCCCGTTGATGCGCACGGACATATATTTGTTGCCCCAATCCACAGTGTTCAGGGCCTCGATCACATTGGCGCGGGCGGTGTCCTTGTCGGAGGGGGCAACCGAATCCTCTAGGTCGAGGTTGATCACATCCGCAGCCGAGGCCGCCATCTTCGGGAACAGTTTGGTGTTGGAGCCCGGGCCAAACAGCTGGCAGCGGTTGGGGCGTGCAGGGGCGGCGGGCTGGATCCGAAAGCTCATGTGTCTTGTTCTCCGGGTTCATAAATTGCGTCAATCTTGCCCGAATGGTTATTTCCTTGCGTGCCGCTTCGCAAGGATCTTTTTGCAGTTGCAGCAAATGCACCGCAGCGTCGTTTCGGAGATTCGCATGCTGCGCTGCGTCATTACTTGCTTAAAACTTAATCGATGCGGGAGGAAATTCGATGAATTGTTCAAAATGGGGATGAAATCCCGAAAATTTCGCAATCGAGCTGGAGTTTGAGATCATCTTGCACCGCGTCACCTCCAAAGTCGTTGGGAAACTGCATCTTTTAGATAAAGACGAAAGGGCCAGGCCATGATCGAAACTCCTTACCTGCTGTTCTTGGGCGACGTGCCCGATATGCTGGCTGCCAAAGTGGCCATCGGCATCCGCGACTGGCGTCCGGAAAACGCCGTGGGGCAGATCTCTCTGCCGGGCTGCGGCGCGGATCTGGGCCTGACCGAAATGACCCTGGCCGAGGCACAGGAAGCAGGCGCCAAAACCCTGGTCATTGGTGTGGCCAACCGTGGCGGCATGATTTCCCAAGCGTGGAAAGAGCTGCTGGTTCAGGCGCTGGAGATGGGCTTTGACATTGCTTCTGGCCTGCACAACCTGCTGCGCGATGAAAACGATCTGGTGGCGGCTGCACAGACCCACGGTTGCACCCTGCATGATGTGCGCATCCCGACCGTGGCCTATCCGATTGCCAACGGCAAACCCCGCACCGGGAAACGCTGCCTTGCGGTCGGCACCGACTGTTCGGTGGGCAAGATGTACACCGCGATGGCAATGGATGCGGAAATGCAGAAGCGTGGGATGAAATCCACCTTCCGCGCCACCGGCCAGACCGGCATCCTGATCACCGGTGGCGGCGTGCCGCTGGATGCGGTGATTGCCGACTTTATGGCCGGCTCCATCGAATATCTGACCCCGGACAATGATCCGGATCACTGGGACCTGATCGAAGGTCAGGGGTCGCTGTTCCATGTGTCCTATTCTGGTGTGACCATGGCGCTGGTTCATGGCGGCGCGCCGGATGCGCTGATCCTGTGCCACGAGCCGACCCGCACCCATATGCGCGGCCTGCCGGACTATTCCGTGCCGTCGCTGCAGGAGCTTGCGGACACCGCGCTGCCGCTGGCGCTGCGCGCGAACCCGGCCTGTAAGATTGTTGGTATCTCGGTCAACACCCAGCACCTGAGCGAAGAGGAGGCGGTTGCCTACCTCGCCAAGGTTGAAGAAGACATGGGCCTGCCGGCCGTGGATCCCTACCGCCACAGCGCCGCGCGCCTGGTCGATGCGCTGGACGCAATCTGAGGTTTAACTTCGCCGGATGGCGCCTGTGGCGCGCTGCGGGAGCCTCCGGCGGGGATATTTTTAAAAAGATGAAGTCAGGGCGCTGATCTTTGGGCCGACCGTCAGGGTTGGGCCGGGGTCTTGTGCTTTGGCGGGCCTGCCGTCAGGGTTGGGCGTGAATAAACGAGCGGAGGGCTCTTTCATGAAGCTGAGCGTGCAAGGTGATGTCTTTAAACTGGCGCAGGTCTTCACCATTTCCCGCGGCTCGCGCACCGAAGCCAAAGTGCTGACGGTCAAGGTGGCGCAGGATGGGCATGTGGGCTGGGGCGAATGCGTGCCTTACGCGCGTTACAATGAAACGCTCGAGAGTGTGACGGCGGAAATCGAAGGTCTGCCCGAAAGCTTCACCCGCGCTGAACTGCAGGATCTGCTGCCTGCGGGTGCGGCGCGCAATGCCGTGGATTGTGCGCTCTGGGATTTGGAGGCGAAACAGGCGGGCAAACGCGCCTGGGATCTGGCCGGGCTGCCTGCGCCGGGGCCAGAAATCACCGCCTATACGCTGTCGCTGGACACGCCGGAAAACATGCAGGCGCAGGCCGCAAAGAATGCCTTCCGCCCGCTGTTGAAGATCAAGCTTGGCACCCCCGACGATATGCCCCGGCTGGAGGCTGTACGCGCCGGTGCGCCAGAGTCGAAAATCATTGTTGACGCCAATGAGGGATGGTCCGCTGAGGTCTATGCCGATCTGGCCCCGCATCTGGTGCGACTGGGCGTGGCGCTGGTTGAACAGCCGCTGCCCGCTGGCGATGATGATGCGTTGATCGGGATGGAGCGCCCGGTGCCGGTCTGCGCCGACGAGAGTTGCCATGACCGCGCCAGCCTAGCGGATCTCAAAGGCAAATATGACGTCATCAACATCAAACTGGACAAAACCGGTGGCCTGACTGAGGCCCTGAAGCTGCGCGATGCAGCGCTGGCCGAGGGCTTCGAGGTGATGGTGGGCTGTATGGTCGGATCGTCACTGGCGATGGCCCCTGCGACACTGGTGGCGCAGGGTGCGGTTGTGACAGACCTTGACGGGCCGCTGCTTCTGGCCGAAGACCGGGACCAACCGTTGACTTTTGACGCCGCAGGGGTGCACCCGCCCGTTGCCGCGCTGTGGGGCTGAGGAGAAGAACATGACCCGTACCGTTTACGTGAATGGCGAATACCTGCCAGAGACAGAGGCCAAGGTCTCGATCTTTGATCGTGGGTTTTTGTTTGCGGATGCTGTCTACGAGGTGACCTCGGTGCTGGATGGCAAGCTGATCGATTTTGAAGGCCACGCCGTGCGTCTGGAGCGTTCGCTGAACGAGCTGGAGATGAAATCCCCCTGCACCAAAGACGAACTGCTGGAGATCCACCGCAAGCTGGTTGAGCTGAACGGCATCGAAGAAGGTCTGGTTTACCTGCAGGTGTCCCGTGGGTCGGATGGCGACCGTGATTTTGTCTTCCCCGGCGAAGACACCGAACCGTCGCTGGTGCTGTTCACCCAGAACAAGCCCGGTCTGGCCAACAGCCCGGCGGCGCAAAAAGGCGCCAAGGTCATCTCGATCGAGGATATCCGCTGGGGGCGTCGTGACATCAAAACCGTGCAGCTGCTGTATCCGTCCATGGGCAAGATGATGGCCAAGAAAGCGGGGTGTGATGATGCCTGGATGATCCAGGATGGCTATGTGACCGAGGGCACCTCGAACAACGCCTATTACGTCAAGGATGGCAAGATCATCACCCGCCCGCTGTCCAATGACATCCTGCATGGCATCACCCGCAAGGCGGTTCTGCGTCTGGCGGAAGAAGCACAGATGCAGATCGAAGAACGCCTGTTCACCATTGATGAGGCCAAAGAGGCTGATGAGGCCTTCACCACCTCGGCCTCGGCCTTTGTGATGCCGGTTGTGGAAATCGATGGCGCAACTTTGGGCGATGGCACACCGGGGCCGATCGCCAAGCGTCTGCGCGAGATTTATCTGGAAGAGAGCCGCAACAGCGCGATCTGATCGCCGTGGGGCCCAGACAGTCAAAAGGCCGCCCTTGGGGCGGCCTTTCTTTATGTTCTCGTGAGTGAGCTTTTGCGCCGTTTGGCGAAGCGGGATGTAAAATGCACCTCCCGTGTGTCGGCGGCCGACGGAGCGTTTCGCAGGCTCTCTCGGGCTTCCATTAAGGCCTGACGTGCCTCGCGAAAGTTATTGTCACGAGCGCATTCTATGGCGTAATCCACCAATTTACTAAGCGCCCGGCGTTCCCGGTCTGAGCCCATGTCGTCCTCCCCTGCCACCTGCGTTTGAAGGTCACGCCGATCCCCCTTCCGGGCTTTCGGAATTCGGGTCTGATTTGCTATGCTGTTCGTATGTGCAGCGTTCGCCATTCGTGCCCTCCTAAACGTTGTGTTAATTTTGCGGACAGCTCGGTTCTTAAGCAATCGACGGAGAGAATTAACCTATGAACAAGATCGATATTTCAAACATTTCCGGGCAGAGCATGCGTGTGTTCCTGGCGGTTTATGACGAAATATCAGTAAGTAAGGCGGCTTTACGTTTGGGGCAGAGCCAGTCTTCGGTCAGCCATACATTAGAGAAACTGCGTGGAATAATGGGGGCAGAGTTATTCCAAAAATCCGGCAGAGGGATCGTGCCGACCGCTTTGGCGACACGGGTGGCTCCGGTCCTGCGCCAGATTGTGGCGGATCTGGAAAGTTTGGGGGAAAGCGACGATTATGATCCGGCCGAGGACAAGTCGCCAGTCATCATTGCCCTGAACGGCAGCGCCATGGCGGTGATGTCGTCACGGTTGCGCGAAACCCTGTGGGAGACGGTGCCGTTTCGGGAAATCTGCCTGCGCGAACTGGGGTCGCGCGATAATCTGGAGGATTGTCTGCAACGTCAGGAGGCGGATCTGGCCATTGTGCCACGCCTCAATACCTATCCGCAGACACTGCAGCATTCCGCGCTCTATAAGGATCGGTCGGTGATTTACTACGACCCAAGCCAACGTGGGCCGGTGACCACCATCGAGGACTATGGCAGCGCCCGCCATGCGGTGCTGGATTTTGGTGGCCGCACCAAAAGCAATGTTGAACAGCAACTGGCGCAATGGGCGATCAACCGCGAAGTTTGCCTGCGGGTGCAAAATGTCTGGCTGATGGCTGAAGCCCTGACAGGGTCGGATATGATCACCACATTGCCCGAAACCCTTAGCCGTGGGCCGCTGTCGCACCTGGAGACCTGCGAGCCGCCCTTTGTGAAGGCGCCTTTCACCTTCGATCTGACCTGGCATATCCGCCAGGAGAATTCGGCCCGCAATCTGTGGCTGCGCCGCATGGTGCAGCGCAGCGTCGAAGGGCTATTGGCCGCCGCTTCAAAGTGATCAGGGTTTGTCCGAGACGTTTTCTTTGAAAGCGGTCTCAAACGCGGCCTGCTGTTTGGGGCTGGCGTCGGTCTGATAGTTGGCCTTCCACTCTGCCATGGTCATCCCATAGAACAGCTCGCGGGCCTCATCCTTGCCCATCTCGATGCCTTTTTCATTGGCCGCTTCTTGATACCAGCGGCTCAGGCAGTTGCGGCAGAACCCGGCGAGGTTCATCATATCGATGTTCTGCACATCGGTGCGGTCCTGCATCAGGTGCTGTTGCAGACGGCGGAAGGCGGCGGCTTCGAGTTCGATGCGGGTTTGGTCGTCCATGGGATCCTCTTGTCGGCTCGTGGCTGTGTTGGTTTTCTGTGATGTAGGGCTGGGCCCGAGTTTTGTCAGCCCTCGGCTGTCTCGGTGGCCGCAAGTGCCTGCGGGAGCAGATCTGCGAGATGATGGGCCCATTGGACTTGTTGCGCGGCTGTGGTGATCAAGTCATTGCGCAGCTCCACCAGCGTGTTGGGGCGCCCCTGTTTGGTGCCATGGCGGTCGATGGCATCGCCGGGCAGGTAGCCTGTGTAGGGTTCATTGTCGCCCACGGTCAGGTCGCCCGGCGCGGCCAGCATATCAATCAGGGCAGGGGACAGGCGTTCGCCATCGGGATACAGAATGCCGATCTCCCAGGGACGGGGCGGGCGACCGCGCAGTTGCGGGGTGAAGGAATGGATGGCCACGATAATGGTGTCGTCGCGCCGCGCCGCCAGCTCTGCCACTGTATCGTGATAGGGGCGGTGGCAGCGGTTCAGGCGCATGTCCAGCTCTGCCTCGTCGGCGTGGCGGTTTGCCGGAATGATGGTGCCGTCGTATAGTTTCATCAGCAGCGTCGGGTCATCTTCGCCGCGATTGGGGTCAATCACCAGCCGCGAAAAGTTCGAGGCCACAACCGGCGCGCCCAACGCATCCCCCAGCGCCCGCGCCACGCCATAGGCGCCGGGATCATAGGCAATGTGGCGTTCCATGTCCTCGGCTGGAAGGCCAAGGTCACCGCCATTGACAAAGGGCGGGATGTAATTGGTGGCGTGATCGCAG
Source organism: Tritonibacter multivorans (assembly GCF_001458415.1). Taxonomy (GTDB): domain Bacteria; phylum Pseudomonadota; class Alphaproteobacteria; order Rhodobacterales; family Rhodobacteraceae; genus Epibacterium; species Epibacterium multivorans. The sequence goes on from NZ_CYSD01000033.1 coordinate 16,432, forward strand.
GTAATAAGCCAGCGACTGTCCAATTCGGTTCCGTGTGTGAAAAAAGCTGTGTATGTCATTGCCGTGTCATCAATCATTGATCGACCTATAGGGGAGTTGCGGCGAATTTGGAATTGCGCCATAAGACCCCCGAAGAAATGTTTGCGTTAACATCCGTCATGTAGGATACCAGACGCGACCTAGCCGCACAGCCATTATTCTGATCCGTTCCGGAGGAAATCGAGCCCATGAAACGCACCCGTAGTGTCAAAATCGTCGCCACACTTGGCCCGGCCTCCGAAACATACGAGACCATTCGCGCCCTGCACGAAGCGGGCGCTGACGTGTTCCGCCTGAACATGTCGCATGGCTCTCATGAAGAGATCGCAAAAAAGCACGAGATCATCCGCAAGGTCGAAGAAGACCTCGACAGCCCGATCGGCATTCTGGCCGACCTTCAGGGCCCGAAGCTGCGCGTTGGTGTGTTCGCCAATGGGTCCGAGGAGCTGGTTGAAGGCGCGAAGTTCCGCCTTGATCTGGACAAAACCGAAGGCGACCTGAACCGCGTTTGCCTGCCGCACCCGGAAATCTTCCAGGCGCTGGAGCCGGGCGCATCGCTGCTGGTCAACGACGGCAAAATCCGCCTCAAGGTCGAAGATTGTTCTTCGGAGCACGCAAACTGCATTGTCACCACCGGTGGCACCATTTCCAACCGCAAGGGTGTGAACGTGCCCGACGTGATGCTGCCGCTGGCGGCGCTGTCGGAAAAAGACCGCGCGGATCTGGAATTTGTCTGCTCCCTCGGGGTGGACTGGCTGGCGCTGTCCTTTGTGCAGCGTGCCAAAGACGTGTTTGAAGCCCGCCAGCTGGCAGATGGCCGCGCTGCGGTTCTGTCCAAGATCGAAAAGCCGCAGGCGGTTGAGAACTTTGACGAGATCCTTGATGCCTCTGATGGCATTATGGTTGCCCGTGGGGATCTGGGTGTGGAACTGCCGGTGGCCGCTGTGCCGCCGATCCAGAAGCGCCTGATCCGCAAGTCCCGTGCAGCGGCGAAGCCGGTGATCGTGGCCACCCAGATGCTGGAGAGCATGATTGAGAGCCCGATGCCGACCCGCGCCGAAGTGTCGGACGTGGCAACCGCGATCTATGAGGGCACTGATGCGATCATGCTGTCTGCGGAATCTGCGGCCGGTCAGTACCCGATCGAAGCGGTCAACACGATGAACCGTGTGGCCATCGAAGTCGAAGGCGACCCGACCTACCGCGATGTGATTGTGGCGTCCCGTCAGGCGATGGGCGACAGCCTGGCCGACGGTATTGTGGCTGCAGCCCGCGAAATCGCGGAAAAGACCGACATCAAGGCCATCTGCTGCTTTACCCAGTCCGGCACCACCGCGCTCTTGACCTCGCGCGAGCGTCCGTTTGTGCCGATCCTGGCGCTGACCCCGCTGCGCGACACTGCACGCCGTCTGGCGCTGAGCTGGGGCTGCTACTGTGTTGAAACCGCCAAAGTGGACCGGTTCAAAGGCGCGGTTGTCTCGGCGGCGCGTGCAGCCCGTTCCGGTGGCTTTGCCTCGGAAACCGATCAGGTCGTTGTCACGGCAGGTGTGCCGTTCAACGTGCCGGGCACGACCAACATCCTGCGCATTGCGCCTTGTGATGAGCGTTTGATTTACAACACCGACCCGGAATAAGGTCGTTCCAACAACGACTCTTAGGGGCAGTCCTTGATCGAAAGTGACTATCTATTGGTGGCGGGGTTTGTTCTGGCTTGGCTGGGGCTCCCCGCACTTGTTGCGGCCTATGCCAACCGGCACAGGCCGCATTTTGCTGTGGTCTTGATGCTTGCGGGCGCGGGCTGTATTGCCTATGCCGCCCACAGCCGCGAAGGTGGCTATGATATGGCAGAGCTGCCGGTGGTATTTTTCCGGGTCTTGGGCCAGCTTTTCTAGACGAATCTCTTGCACATTTTGCTGTCCTTCGGTAAAGGGCTGCTCTGTTCGCGCGTCCGGCCGAAGTGGCATGCCGTGTCGCGTGCAATTGCGATCCTCAATAATCGCTGCAGCGAACACCAAAAAAAGGAGACCGAAATGCCCAAAATGAAGACAAAGTCGAGCGCCAAGAAGCGCTTCAAGGTGACTGCGACCGGTAAGGTCAAAGCTGCTCAGGCCGGCAAACAGCACGGTATGATCAAACGCACCAAGAAATTCATCCGCGACGCCCGCGGCACCACCACCCTGTCCGCACCGGACGCAAAGATCGTTAAGGGCTACATGCCCTACGCCCGCTAAGAGGAGATCTGAGATATGTCCCGCGTTAAAGGTGGTACCACAACTCACGCCCGTCACAAGAAGGTCATCAAGGCAGCCAAAGGTTACTACGGCCGCCGCAAGAACACCTTCAAAGTTGCCCGTCAGGCCGTCGACAAGGCGAACCAATATGCAACTCGCGACCGTAAGAACCGCAAGCGCAATTTCCGCGCACTGTGGATCCAGCGTATCAACGCTGCTGTGCGCGCACACGACGAAGCCCTGACCTACTCTCGCTTCATCAACGGCCTGAACCTGGCCGGTATCGAAGTGGACCGTAAGGTTCTGGCCGACCTGGCCGTGCACGAGCCCGAAGCATTCGGCGCGATCGTCCGTCAGGCACAGGACGCGCTGGCTGCCTAAGCCTCCGCTGACTGCGAAAAAAGAAAACCCGTCGAGCAATCGGCGGGTTTTTTTGTTGGTTAAAGGCGCATGGGTGCGAACGGTGCCGGGGGCATTGCGGTGGTCGAAAGGGCACGGAGGTCGCTCATGGTTAATTTTTCGTAAACAATTCCCTAAAATTGCCCCAATTGAGTCCTTTGCTACGACCTGAGCAAATCAGGTGAGCACAATGGCCCGCATAAGCGAACTGCACTATTCCAATGCCTACGCAAACTCCTCTGGCGTGTCAGAGTTCTTGGAGGTTGCATTGCGTCCACGCGACGATGCGGCGGATTTTGTGGTGTCGTTTTACAATCAGGACGGCTCGGTTGGTCTTGAGGTTCCGCTGACCCATCCAGACGTCATTGTCACGCCCGATCTCGACAATGATGAAATGGTCTATGTGATCTCGGCCGATCATTTCAACATGTTCCTGACCGACCCCGATGGCAGCGGTTCCAACAACTACGAAGCGTTTGCGCTGACCAATACCGAAACCGGTGAGGTGATCGATTTCTACGATATCGGCGGTGGCACCCAGGAAATCACGGCGCTGGATGGGGCGGCGGCGGGGGAAACCTCGGTCAATCTGCCGGTACTGACCGGCCCGCAAAGCACCACCACCACCCTGCAGTTCAACCAGCCCAATCCTGATGATCTGGTGCATGCGGCCGTGAACGCCGGTGATTCCGGTCTGGCCTGTTTTGTGGCGGGCACGCTGATGGATACGCCTGATGGCCCCCGCCGGGTCGAGGATCTGCGCCCCGGCGATCTGGTCCTGACCGAAGATGCGGGCGCACAGCCGATCATCTGGGCCGGGCAGCGCACCGTCGCAGGGCAGGGGAAGTTCGCCCCGATCACGATCTCCAAGGGCACCTTGGGGGCAGAACGGGACCTGCAGGTCTCTCCGCAGCACCGGCTATTGATCGCGGGCTGGATGGCAGAGCTGTACTTTGGCGAAGACGAGGTGCTTGCTCCGGCCAAGGCGCTGGTCAATGGCGACACGATCTATCGCGCGCCTTGCGACGCGGTCACCTATGTCCATGTGATGTTTGAACAGCACCAGCTGGTCACAACGGCGGGGCTGATTTCGGAAAGCTTCCTGCCGGGCCCGCAGGGGCTGAACGGCTGGCCCTGCGAGATGAGCGAAGAGCTGTTCGCGCTGTTCCCGGAGCTGCGCTATTCGCCGGATGCCTGTGGCATGGCGGCGCGGCGCATCTGTCGTGCATCAGAAGCGGCGGTTCTCGATATTTACTGAACGGCTTACTGCCGCAGGTCTGGCGTCTGATTCCCGGCTGTCTTGTCGCGGCGGCTGCCCCGCGCCAGCAGGCTGATGCCAAACATCGCGCCAATCGGGATCAGCGACCAGGGGCCGGACTGGCTCATCAGGTTGATGCACAGCAGGAAAATCGACAATACCCAGATTTGGATCGGCACGGATTTGAAGGTCTTGCGCCCCACCATCTCGGTGCCATGGCGCAGCCCATAGAGCATCCCAAACACAAGAACCGGCCAGGCGGGCCAGAAGCTGCCACCGCTGCCAATGTTCATGATCACCGCAACGCCAACGCCGCCCGCAACCCAGGGCAGGCGTTTGTCCATGACCCGTGCCGGTAGATCCGCTGCGGTCTGGGCCGAGGCAGAGGCGGAGTCAAAATCATCCTCCCAGACCTGTGACACCTTGCTGCGCGGACGCGGCACATCGACCTTTGGGCGCAGGCTGTCCATCCGCGCAGTGGCTTCCGCGCCATAAGTGATGCGAAAGACTTCAATTTCTTCGGGCAGGTTCTTGGCGCGGCGTTCACCGAGGTAGTCAAAGCCGATGTTGAACTTGTTCTTCACCTGATCATAGACCTGCCGCGAAATCAGAATGCCGCCGGGGTCTGCCATGGCCTGCAGCCGCGCAGCAAGGTTCACGCCTTCGCCGATCAGATCCGCGCCATCGCAGATCACATCGCCCAGATGCACGCCAATGCGGAAGCGCAGGCTGTTTTCAGCCTCGCCCAGTTCCTGCTGCACGTCCAGCGCGCAGCGCACGGCTTCGACCACTGAAGGGAAATCCGCAATCAGCCCGTCACCTGCGGTATTGGCCACCCGGCCGCCGCGCTGTTCGATCAGTTTGAAAAACACCTTCTGCGCGGCCTTGAGGGCGGCATAGGTGCCATCCTCATCCGCCTCCATCGCCGCCGAGAAACGTTCGGCGTCAGCGGCCAGAATGGTTGTCAGCTTGCGGGTAACGGCGGCATTCATGAAATCTGCTCCAGCGGCAGGAGGGCATATGGTTTGATGCCAATGTGGGCAGCGCTGGCGCGTCTTGCAAGTTCCCTTTTGCGCGAAATCGGGGATTTGCGGCAACCTGCGGGTCTTTGGTCGCAACGAAGGCCCGCCCGTCCCCTTGCTTTCGCGCGGTTCTGTGGTAGCAGGGCAGGAAAGCGAAACTTGAGGGGCCGTCATGGACGATCTTAAGGCAAAATACCTGGCGCAGATCGCCGACGCACAGGATGAAAACGCGCTGGAGGCCGTGCGCCTCGCGGCTGTGGGTAAAAAAGGCGAAGTGGCGCTGAAAATGCGCGAGCTGGGCAAGATGACACCCGAGGAACGCCAGGTGGCGGGCCCGGCGCTGAATGCCCTGAAGGACGAGATCAACACCGCGCTGGTCGCCAAGAAGGCCGCTCTGGCGGATGCCGCGCTGGACGAACGTCTGCGGTCGGAATGGCTGGATGTCACCCTGCCCACGCGTCCGCGTCGGGCGGGCACCCTGCACCCGATCGCGCAGGCCAGCGAAGAGCTGACCGCGATTTTCGCACAGCTGGGCTTTTCCGTGCAGGAAGGCCCGCGCGTGGACACCGACTGGTATAACTTTGACGCGCTGAACATCCCCGGCCACCACCCCGCGCGGGCCGAGATGGACACCTTCTACATGCACCGTGCGACAGGCGACGACCGTCCGCCGCATGTGCTGCGCACGCATACCAGCCCCGTTCAGATCCGCTCGATGGAGAAACTGGGCGCGCCGCTGCGTATTATCTGTCCCGGCGGCGTCTACCGCGCCGACTACGACCAGACTCACACGCCGATGTTCCACCAGGTCGAGGGCCTCGCGCTCGACAAGGACATCTCCATGGCGAACCTGAAATGGGTGCTGGAAGAGTTCGTGAAATCCTTCTTCGAGGTCGACAATGTGGAACTGCGCTTCCGCGCGTCGCACTTCCCCTTCACCGAACCCTCCGCCGAGGTCGACATTCGCTGCTCGTGGAAAGACGGCACGCTGAAGATCGGCGAGGGCGACGACTGGATGGAGATCCTCGGCTCTGGCATGGTGCACCCCAAGGTCATCGCCGCTGGTGGCATCGACCCGGAGGTCTATCAGGGCTTTGCCTTTGGCATCGGCATCGACCGTCTGGCGATGCTGAAATACGGCATCCCCGACCTGCGCGCCTTCTTCGAGTCGGACCTGCGCTGGCTGCGTCACTACGGCTTCCAATGCCTCGACGTGCCGACGCTGCATGGTGGTCTGAGCCGTTAATATGTATCTCTTCGGCTTCTACCTTGCACGCTACGTGGATTGGTGTGAGGCCGTTTCAAAAGCTGCGCCGCGCTGGAAAATCTTTCTGGCAGGCGCAGCTTTTTTTGTTTTTGCGATAGGGTTGATGTTCTTTGCCCCAGCCGTGATTGGCGGCCCTGTCCTTGTTTGTGGCGGCGTGCCTGTCAGCGTTTTTTTCGGCATTGATCAACGCATTCAGAGACAGCGCGTGTTGCGGCAACAAGAAACTCAAGCACAACTGAGGAAGACGAGGAAACTCCTCAAGGGGTTTCGAAAGTAATCGTCAGGCGGCTTGCGGCTTTGCGTACGTCGGCCCATCCATTGTTTTGCCTTCGGCGCTGGCGCGTTGTCGTTTCTGTTCAGTTATTCCCCGGTCGATAGACCGGGCAGCGCCCGACCCTCCCCCCGGGAGGGCGCTTTCGCACCCACCCAGGGTCGGGCGCTGCCCTCCGTTTTCGTCAGCATTTGTCGCGTCTTGACGGTTTCCCCTAGGGCGGCTTAGGGCATCCTTCGGCAAAAGACCGAAGGAGCCGCCCCCATGACCACCATTCTCATTGTCGAAGGCAACACCCCCGATCTGGTGGTCAAAGGCCATTCTGGCTCCTACGGCTTCCTGCGGGCCTTTGCGGATTTCGCGCCCGAGGTCGAGCTGCGGCTGGTGTCTCCTTACGCGGCGGATCTGTCGTCCGCGCAGCTCGGGGGCGTTGATGGGGTGATCTTTACCGGGGCCGGTACGCCCTTTGGGGTGGATGCGCCCGAAGCAGCGCCCCTACGCGCAGCGATGGAGCTGGTGTTCACCACAGGGCTGCCCGTCTGGGGGTCGTGCAATGGCATGCAGCTGGGCGCCTATGTGCTGGGCGGCACCGTCGGTGATTGCCCCAATGGCCGCGAGATTGGCGTGGCGCAGAACCTGCAGATCACTAAGGCCGGGCAGGGGCATCCGATGATGGAAGGGCGTGCAACCGGGTTCTCTGTGCCCTGCATTCACCGTCACGAGGTCACCTCGCTGGGGCCGGACACCGTGCTGATGGCCTTCAACGCGCACACGCAGATCCAGACCATCGCCTGCCAATCCGGCACGGTGGATTTCTGGGGCGCGCAGTATCACCCGGAACTGAGCCTTGCGGATATTGGTGTCTATGCTGCGGGCGATGCCTTTGGCGACAATGACACCTTGCTGCGCGATCTGCAGACCGGCGATTCTGATGCGGCGGCGGCCGCGCGTCTGGGGACTGACCCTGCGCAACTGGCTGCACGAACACTGGAACTGCAGAACTGGCTGGGGCATGTGCGCCGCAAAGCTGCGGTTTAAGCCTCGCGCCCCCGCGCCACCCTTGCGCCTGTGCGAAATCTTTGTCATTGCCTCTGGCAACCATTGATTTTGCCAAAGGGCGCTGAGACATGAAATTCACCCTCTCCTGGCTGAAGGACCACCTCGACACGAATGCATCGGTCGAGGAAATCACCGAAACCCTCACCGACCTCGGTCTCGAGGTGGAAGAGGTCGTGAACCCGGCCGACAAGCTCAAGACCTTTACCCTCGCCAAGATCGAAGAGGCCGAGCAGCACCCCGATGCCGACCGCCTGCGCGTCTGCAAGGTGAGCACGGATGAGGGCGAAAAGCAGATCGTCTGCGGTGCGCCCAATGCGCGTGCTGGCATCACCGTGGTGCTGGCAAAGCCTGGCGATTATGTGCCCGGTCTGGACTTCACCCTCTCTGTCGGCAAGATCCGCGGCGTGGAAAGCCACGGCATGATGGCGTCCTGGAAAGAGCTGGAGCTGGGCGAAGACCACGACGGTATTATCGAACTGCCCTCGGGCGCGGTGGGCGACAAGCTGGTGGATTGGCTGGCGGAAAACGACCCCGCCAAAGTTGACCCGATGATCGAGATCGCAATCACCCCAAACCGCCCCGATGCGCTGGGCGTCTATGGCATTGCCCGCGATCTGGCGGCGCGCGGTCTTGGCACGCTGAAAACCACCGACTACAAACCGGTCGAGGGTCAGTTTGCCTCCCCCATCAAAGTCACCATTGACGAAGACACGCTGGACGGCTGCCCGCTGTTCACCGGTCGTGTGATCCGTGGTGTGAAAAACGGCCCCAGCCCGAAATGGCTGCAGGACCGTCTGACTGCGATTGGCCTGCGTCCGATCTCGGCGCTGGTGGATATCACCAACTTCTTCACCTTTGACCAGAACCGCCCGCTGCACGTCTTTGACGTGGCCAAGGTCGCGGGCGACCTGCGTGTGCACCGCGCCGCCGGTGGCGAGACACTGCAGGGTCTGGACGAAAAAGAATACACATTCTCTGCCGGTCAGATCGTGATCTCGGATGACAACGGTGTGGAAAGCATCGCGGGCATTATGGGCGGCGAAGAAACCGGCTGCACCGACGAAACCGTGGATGTCTTCCTCGAAAGCGCCTTCTGGGATCACGTGCAGATCGCAACCACGGGCCGCGCGCTGAAGGTCAACACCGATGCCCGCTACCGGTTCGAACGCGGTGTGGATCCGGAATACACCTATGAGGGTCTGGAGCGTGCGACGCAAATGATCCTTGATCTCTGTGGTGGTGAAGCGTCCGAGGTCGTGGCCGCGGGTGACGTGCCCAGCCATGCCCGCGCCTACAAACTGAACCCAGAGCGCGTTCAGTCCCTCGTGGGTATGGAAATCCCCGAATCCGAACAGCGCCAGACCCTGACCCGTCTGGGCTTCCGTCTGGAAGGCAACCTGGCCCATGTGCCGTCCTGGCGTCCTGACGTGCAGGGCGAGGCCGATCTGGTCGAAGAGGTCGCGCGTATTGCGTCCCTGACCAAACTGCAGGGCAAACCGCTGCCGCGCCTGACCGATGGCATCCCCGCCGCCGTGATGAGCCCGATGCAGCGTCGCCTGCAGATGGCCCGCCGCACCACCGCTGCGCTGGGCTATAACGAGGTCATCAGCTACACCTTCATCGACCAGAAAGCCGCTGCGCTGTTTGGTGGCGGTGATGATGCGACCATGCTGGCCAACCCGATTTCCTCGGAAATGTCGCACCTGCGTCCCGACCTGCTGCCGGGTCTGCTGCAGGCCGCAGCCCGCAATCAGGCGCGCGGTCAGTCCGATCTGGCCTTGTTCGAGGTCGGACCGGCCTTCACCGGTGGGGAACCGGGCGAAGAACGCATCCAGATCTCGGGCCTTTTGGTCAACCGCAATGGCCCCAAGGACGTGCATGGCGCCTCGCGCGCGATGGATGTCTATGACGCGAAATCCGATGTAGAGGCTGTCCTCGCCGCGATTGGCGCGCCGGCCAAGGTGCAGATCCTGCGCGAAGGCGATGCTTGGTGGCACCCGGGCCGTCACGGCCGCATCTGTCTGGGTCCGAAAAAGACCCTTGGCGTCTTTGGCGAACTGCACCCCAAAGTTCTGAGCGAGCTGGGCATCAAAGGCACCGCCGTGGCCTTCACCATCTACCCCGAAGAAATCCCGCTGCCGCGCAAATCCGGCGCAAGCCGCGGCGCGCTGGCGATTTCTGACCTGCAAGCGGTGGAGCGTGACTTTGCCTTTGTTGTCGACGCAGGTGTAGAGGCGCTGACGCTGGTCAATGCCGCCGCCGGTGCCGACAAAGCGCTGATCGAAGACGTGCGCGTCTTTGACGAGTTCATCGGCGGCTCGCTGGGCGAGGACAAGAAATCGCTGGCAATCACCGTGCGTCTGCAGCCCAAGGACAAAACCCTGACGGAAAAAGACATCGAGGCGGTCAGCGACAAGATCGTGGCCAAGGTGACCAAAGCCACCGGTGGTGAGCTGCGCGGCTAACCTGATCTCACCTATGATAATTGAAGAAACGCGCCTCATCCGAGGTGCGTTTTTTTTGGTTTATCACGCCGCGATTTTCTGTGGAGAGCAGTCTTTGCAATCGTATGATACCACGGGAACGCCGCAAGGATACACATCGGTCAAACACAGCACTGATTCTAAAGATGCAGGGTAGATGCCGTTCTGTAAGCCGCTAATTCTGCGTGAGAAACCTATTTTTAATGGGTGTTTTGTTATCTCTGAGATGTTGTGAATCGTTCCGAATTTTCCACTTTTTTGACCGCCATCAGCCTAAAAGAAATTTGAAACCTCATGTCTCATACTCCTAGACAAGATCGCCGGGTGTCACGGTTCCATGTCACGCCCGAGAGCGAAGACGCCGGTCTGTTTAAGAATGGCATGACACAGGTAGATCTGGTTCTGGTTCCCATTTTTGGAAAGACAGCGCGCGGCGATATCACCGTTCGTGGCTATGTCGATGACACCAAAGAGGTGTCAGTCGTGTTTGCCGGGCGTCGCAAATCGGATTTCTCGGGGCTGAAACAAGAGCTGCGTCTGATGCTGACGCAGGCCAATTTCTCGGCTGCGCAACGGCGCGAAGACCCGCCACCGCTCAAGACCATTCGGCTGCCCGTCCAAATCGAAGGCAGCTGGCGGCAAAGGTTTGAACGGGATGCCTCCGGGGATGAGCGCCGGACGTTGCAGTTCCTTGCAGCCCGCTGGGCGTATCTGGATCGCACAGGCGCGAGCGTTACCGCCGGAAAACGGGCTGTTCAGCCCTCGGCTAAAAACTTGGCCAGCTTCTGACAGGTCGACTGCGACGGGGGGCACGGCGCATGGGCCGCTTGCTTGGCAGGCCTTGGGGGGGGGGCATGTGTCTGCAATGGCCTATGCCTGCCAATGGTTTCAGGTTAGGTCTGGCGCAGACATGGCAGAACACAGGAGGCCGCAATGACACTGAAAATCTATCTTTCCGGTGAAATCCACACCGACTGGCGGGAACAGATTACCGACGGCGCGGCGGGTCTTGATGTGACCTTTGACAGCCCGGTCACCGACCATGATGCCTCGGATGATTGTGGCGTGGCCATCATGGGGGCTGAAGACAAAAAATTCTGGCACGACCACAAAGGCGCCAAGCTGAACGCCATCCGCACCCGCCGTGGCATTGAGGGCGCGGATCTTGTCGTTGTCCGCTTTGGCGAGAAATACAAACAGTGGAACGCGGCGTTTGACGCAGGCTACGCGGCCGCACTGGGCAAATCGGTTATTGTCCTCAGCCCGCCCGAACATCAGCACGCCTTGAAAGAGGTGCACGCCGCCGCACTCGCTGTGACAGAGACACCGCAGCAGGTGGTCGAGATCCTGCGCTATGTGCTGAAGGGGCAATTGCCGGGCTAAGCGCGCGGTTGCCAAGACAGACAAAAACGCCCCGGTCCGAAAGGAGCCGGGGCGTTGTTTTTTGCGAAAGGGTGGCGATTAGCCAGCTTTCTGAATTTCCACGGAATGCGGGTAGGGGATCGAAATACCTTCGGCGTCAAAGGCTTCTTTTACGCCTTGGGTCATCGCGAACTTCAGTTCCCAGTAATCCGCCGCGTCGCACCAGATGCGGGTGGTCAGATCAACAGAGCTGTCACCAAGGTTGGTCACACGCACCCAGGGTTCCGGATCCTGTTTGACGCGCGCGTCGGCGTTGGCCAGCTTCAGGATGATGGCTTTGGCTTTCTCGATGTCGTCGCCGTAGTCGATGCCAAACACCATATCCACGCGACGGGTGTCATGGGCCGAGAAGTTGGTGATGATCGACCCCCAGGCCTGACCGTTGGGCACAATGATCTGAACATTGTCGGCGGTTGCCAGTTCGGTCACAAACAGGTTCACGTCCTTCACGGTGCCCGCAGTGCCGCCGATGTCGACAAACTGACCCAGTTTATAGGGGCGGAACAGGATCAGCATGAAACCGGCAGCAATGTCGCTCAGCGTGCCCTGCAGCGCCAGACCAATGGCCAGCGTGGCTGCGCCCAGCATTGCAACAAGGCTGGTGGCCTCAATGCCAAAAATACCCAGAACCGCAACCAGCACGATCGCCAGCAGCACCCAGCGCACAACCGATGCTGCAAAGTTGCCAATCGTATTGTCGATGTGTTCAGAGGCGTTTACGCGCTTGCGCACCACGCTGGAAATCCAACCTGCTGCGATCCAACCTACGACCAATACGGCCAGTGCCTTTGCGCCGTTCAATACCAGCGGCATATAGGCGTTTGCCTGTTCTACGACTTGTTCCATCTTTTTCCTGTCCAAAATAAGAGGGAAGGTGCAGAACGCGCCTTCCCCCACATGCCCAAATTTGCGGGCGGGTTATCGTTTCAGCGAATCGCGGATTTCCAGCAGGACATCCAGTTCGCTCGGGCCTGCGGGGTCTTCCGCGACCTCTTCCGCGGGGCTTTCCATCGCGGATTTCACCTTGTTCACATAGCGAACCAGCATGAACACCACGAAGGCAACGATCAGGAAGTTGATCACCGCCATAAAAAACGCCCCATAGGCAAAGACCGCAGCGCCGGCCTCGCGGGCGGCCTCTAGCGATCCGTAGGAGCCATCGCCCGACAGGACGACAAAATTGTTGGTGAAATCCAGACCGCCTGTGAACAGCCCGATGATCGGGTTCAGCAGGTCATCGACCATGGATTTCACAATTGCGGTGAACGCGGCCCCAATAATGATGCCCACCGCCATATCCATCACATTGCCCTTGGCAATGAATTCCTTGAACTCGTTAAACATGTAACTCTCCCACAACATAAGATGCCGGTGAGGGTACGTGTGCTCTGAGGTTCTGTAAATTTTTAAATAACCTCTTTCAACCAGCGCGTTAGGGGAAAAAACAAACGCCTCCCTCACCTTGCGGTGAGAGAGGCGCAAAGCCACCAAAAAGGATAGCGGCCTATTCTTTAGGTTATTGCACCAGAGCTTTGGCCGAAACAACCTCAATGCCAAGCGCCTTGCCGACCGCGTCATAGGTCAGCTGACCCGCGTGCACGTTCAGGCCGTTCAGCAGATGCGGATCGTCTGCGCAGGCCTGTTTCCAGCCCTTGTCGGCCAGCGCCAGCAGGAAGGGCAGGGTGGCATTGCCAAGCGCCTGTGTCGACGTGCGCGCAACCGCACCCGGCATGTTGGCCACACAGTAGTGCATGATGCCATCGACCTCATAGATCGGTTCTGCGTGGGTGGTGGCGCGAGAGGTTTCAAAGCAGCCGCCCTGGTCAATGGCGACGTCAACCAGCGCTGCGCCCGGCTTCATCTCTGCCAGATCTGCGCGGGACACCAGCTTCGGCGCTGCGGCACCCGGGATCAGAACCGCACCGATGACCATATCGGCTTCGCGGACCAGCTCTGCGGTGGCACCAGCGGTTGCATAGCGGTTTTTGAAGTCACGGCCGAAGACATCGTCGAGATACTTCAGGCGGGTCAGCGAACGGTCCAGAACGGTCACATCGGCGCCCATGCCTGCGGCGACTTTGGCGGCGTGGGTGCCCACAACACCGCCGCCGATCACAACAACCTTCGCCGGAGCCACGCCGGGAACGCCGCCCATCAGGACGCCACGGCCGCCATTGGCTTTCTGCAGGGTCCATGCGCCCATCTGCGGCGCCAGACGGCCAGCCACTTCGGACATCGGCGCCAGCAGGGGCAGGCCACCATTGTTGTCTGTCACGGTTTCATAGGCAATCGCGGTGCACCCGGACTCCAGCAGGTCCTTGGTCTGCTCGGGGTCGGGGGCAAGGTGCAGATAGGTGAACAGCAGCTGGCCTTCGCGCAGCATCTTGCGTTCAATCGCTTGGGGCTCTTTGACCTTTACGATCATGTCGGCGGTGGCAAAAATCTCTGCGGCGGTGTCCAGAATGGTGGCACCGGCGGCGCGGTAATCTTCGTCGGTGAAGCCCGCACCCAGGCCTGCGCCGGCTTGAATGACAACCTCGTGGCCGCGATTTACGGCTTCACGGGCGGCGTCCGGCATCATGCCGACGCGGAATTCTTGCGGTTTGATTTCTGTTGGGCATCCGATTTTCATGACTTGCTCCCCGAGCTTAAGTGTCTTTAGGTAAACTGTGACACGGTCTTCGCAAAATTTGCTGCTTTATTGGGCACATCGAAAAGATGGCTTTCGAAGAATTTCCTGCTATAAGCGCCCAAAGCGCAAGAAAGGGGCCGTCAAATGGAGCTGGACCAGTTAGATCGTCGCATCCTTGGGGTGTTGCAGAAGAAGGGCCGCATCTCGAACGCGGAGCTGAGCGAAACCGTCAACCTGTCCGCTTCGGCCTGCCATCGCCGGGTGCAGCGTCTGGAGGAGGAGGGCTTTATTCGCGACTATGTGGCCCTGCTGGATGCGCGGAAAATGAAGGTGCCAACGACCGTCTTCGTCGAAATCACCCTCTCGGGGCAAGCCGACGAGGTTCTGGATGCCTTTGAGAAAGCTGTGGCGCGTATTCCGGACGTTCTGGAATGTCATCTGATGGCGGGCACAGCGGACTATATTCTGAAGGTTGTGGCTGAAAACACCGAGGATTTCGCCCGGATCCACCGCCAGCACCTGTCCCGTCTGCCCGGCGTCGCCCAAATGCAGAGTTCCTTTGCCTTGCGGACCGTGTTTAAAACCACAGCACTGCCTATTCCCTGATCGCGGCGTCGAGGACGGGGGTAATTTATACCGAAGGGCTTGCGAAGCGGCAAAAAATCACGTTCCCTTTTGACTTGTCCCCATGATAGCGACTCTCCGTATCCGGGTGTCTGTATCGAAAGAACCCGGAATTGGTGCTGAAAAATGCCGCTTTCGCCGGGCGTTGACACCAAAGGATCACATCCTGACGTTATCTGGGCAGAAGCAGCGACTAGAAGGAGAACCGCCGTGAGTGACAGCGACATCGAAAATTATTCATTCGACTGGCTGGAGGCGGAGCTTCAGGACACGCTGGACGAGGATTTCGAGATCGAATTTGCCGAGCCCATGCTGTCGATGGAGCTTCGCAAGATCTACCGGGCGCAGCACCCCGAGATGCTGGACCGGAAGGTCTATTTTCAGAACCTGCTGCGTCTGCAGGCTGAATTGATCAAGGTTCAGGACTGGGTGCAGCACACCGGTGCCAAGGTCTGTATTCTGTTTGAGGGCCGCGACAGTGCGGGCAAAGGGGGCGTGATCAAACGCATCACCCAGCGCCTGAACCCCCGTGTGGCCCGCGTTGTGGCTCTGCCTGCGCCCTCGCGCCGGGAACAGAGCCAGTGGTATTTCCAACGCTACGTGCCGCATTTGCCGGCGGCGGGTGAAATCGTGCTGTTTGACCGGTCCTGGTACAACCGCGCCGGTGTTGAACGGGTGATGGATTTCGCCACACCGGATCAGGTCGAACAATTCTTTAAAGACGTTCCCGAATTTGAACGCATGCTGGTGCGCTCGGGTATTATTCTGCTGAAATACTGGTTCTCGATCACCGACGAAGAACAGCAGCTGCGATTCATGATGCGCATCCATGACCCGATGAAGCAGTGGAAACTGTCGCCGATGGATCTGGAGTCGCGCATCCGTTGGGAGCAGTACACCAAAGCCAAGGAAGAGATGTTCGAACGCACAAATATCCCCGAAGCGCCCTGGTTCATTGTGGAAGGCAATGACAAAAAGCGCGAGCGGTTGAACTGTATCGAACACCTGCTGACCAAGATCCCGTACGAAGACGTGCCCAGCGAAAAGGTCAGCCTGCCGGATCGGGAGTATAACCCGGATTATGAACGGCGGTACTTGCCGGACGAGCTCTACGTGCCAAAGATCTACTAACCAGAAAAGCCCGGCCAAGAGCCGGGCTTTTCTGTTCGGGGCGGGGGAAGTCAGACCCCGGTCGGGGCCGTGTTATGCAAATACGATATCGTCGGCCAAAGCTGACAGATTGTTTAGACCTTCCAGAAACAACACATCGCCGCCTCCGAAATTCAGTTCGAGCCCGTCAGATGTAACGAGACCGAAGGTGTCGATCACTTGGTCAGCATTGCCGCTTCCCGCCAGATCGCGGGTCAGCGACAGGATGTCTTCACCTAGGCGGAAATCCTCAATCACGTCGCTATCGAACCCTTCATCGAAGACAAAAGTATCCGCCAAGGTGCCGCCGCGGAGCGTATCATTGCCGGTTCCACCTTCCAGAACATCGACGCCCTGATTGCCCTGCAAAAGGTCATTGCCGGAACCGCCATTCAGTGTGTCATCTCCGGTGCCACCAAATAGTTGGTCATTGTTGCTGCCGCCGGACAGACGGTCCGAGCCAAAGTTGCCGTAGAGCGTATCGTTGCCGCCATTGCCGTCAATGGTGTCCCAGGCGGAACCGCCTGACAGCCAATCATGACCATTTCCGCCATTGATTTCGTCGTCGCCTTCAGAGCCATAGATGCTGTCATTCCCATCGCCTCCATTCAGGCTGTCCCAGCCCGAGCGACCATAGATCGTATCACTGCCAGAGCCGCCGTCGACGTAATCAGCGCCGTCACCGCCAGAGATAAAGTCATTGCCGCTTTCGCCAAACAGACGATCGCGTGCGGAGTTGCCAAATATCCGGTCATCGCCGGTGCCACCTCGCATGGTGTCATTGCCAGTGCCGCCGTTCATTTCGTCGTCGCCACCGCGACCTTTGACCGTGTCATGACCGTGCCCACCGGACAGTTCATCGGCGTCGCTGCTGCCGTTTAAGGTATCATTGCCGGCACCCGCGATAAGGCTACCGCGGCTGGTCAATTCCAGGTCATCATCGCCTGCGGTTCCGTTTGTTACAGGCACAGAAGATCCGCCCGAGCCCGGATCTAGAGTAACGTCCGCTGTGGTGCGGGCGAAATTCTGCGTCACCATCAGGGAATCATAGGTGAAGGCGCCATGGGTGAAATCCCCGTTTTCCAGACCAATGCCAATGTACTGGAAATCAGGGTTCAGAATATTCGCGCGATGGCCCGGGCTGTTCATCAGCGCATTGTGAAGGTCCACGACATCATCGCTCAGACCCGCTGCGCCACGGGTGCTTTGCCAGGCAACGTTTTCGGCGCTGGCCCAGCGGCCAGAAAACTCAAAACCTGCGTCTTCCATACGCTCATGGGGCGATGAGTCATCCTCTCCGGTGTGAGAGAAGATGTCTTCTTCCAGCATCCATTCGCTGTGCTCTTCGGCGGCTTTGTTCAGATCTTGTTCAAGCTGAAGGGCGTTGAGGCCCCGGCTGGTGCGTTCTGCGTTGATCAGCGACAGCATTTGCAGCTCAAGCTCATTGGCGATGCTCATGCGAGCGTACCTCCTTGTCAGTCATTCCTACGCCCGATGGGGTGCCCCAAAGGTGCAGATTGTGTCCCGCTAACACGGTGTTGCGAGAGAGAGCAGCCAAGGAAAAGCTAGGTGCGAAAAGTGACCAAATTTTGCTGATTTGACGAATTGCGCTCGGCAAAAAACCGCAGTTTACTTCGATTTTTATGAATTTAGGCCCCTCAAGCGCCTTTTTGCTTATGCCTGTTGCGGTTTTTTGGAAACCGCCTCCGTACAGGAAAGGCCGTCAGAGGGGGAGGGAATCATTCCGTCAAAAAGAAACCCCCGCGGCCGAAGCTGCGGGGGTTCTTTATTCTCAACAGTATCCAGAAGAAGCCGGACACGAGCGGGATCTTAGAGCAGACCCTCGCGCTGAGCCTTCTTACGCGCCAGTTTACGGGCACGGCGGATCGCTTCAGCTTTCTCGCGCGCTTTTTTCTCGGACGGCTTTTCGAAATGTTGCTTGAGCTTCATTTCGCGGAAGACGCCTTCGCGCTGCAGCTTTTTCTTCAGGGCACGGAGCGCCTGGTCGACGTTATTGTCGCGAACACTAACCTGCATGTGGTTGTCACCACCTTTCTAGATTTGAGTTGCATGGAAATTGCAGGAAGTGGCCGTATAGCAAGGCCGCTCTAAATTGTCTAGTACTGGCGTCAGAGCCAGAAGCAACCAGGCCCAAACAGGGCAGGAGAGGGTGAAAATGGGCGAACAGACACAGGAAATCCGCGATCAACTCTTGGATGCGGCGCTGCTGCATGTGGTTTTCGATGGCTGGAGCGAGACCAGCTTTAAGGCAGCCGTGGATGATTCGGGGATCGATCCGGCCTTGGCCATGGCGCTGTTTCCCCGCGGCGCGCTGGATCTGGCACTTGCCTATCACAAACGCGGCGATGAGGTCATGAAGACCCGTCTGGCAGCCACCGACCTGACCCAGATGCGGTTTCGGGACCGGGTGGCCTTGGCTGTGCGCTACCGGCTTGAGGCCGCCGAGGACAAAGAAGCCGTGCGCCGGGGCGCCACGCTTTTTGCGCTGCCGACACATGCGGCAGAGGGGGCAAAACTGGTCTGGGGCACGGCGGATGCCATTTGGAACGCGCTGGGCGATACCTCTGAGGACGCCAATTGGTACAGCAAACGTGCGACCCTTTCGGGCGTCTATTCCGCAACGGTTCTGTTCTGGCTTGGCGATGACAGCGCCGATCATCAGGCGACTTGGGATTTCCTTGACCGTCGCATCGACAATGTGATGCAGATTGAAACGCTCAAAGCCAGCGCCCAGAAGAACCCGCTTCTGAAACCCTTCCTTGCGGGGCCGAATTTTCTGGCCTCTCTGGTGCGCAAACCAACAAGCGTGGATGACTTGCCGGGCCGCTGGACACAAAGCGGTATGGGAACGGGCGGCATGGGAGCGGGCGGAATGGGGCCGGACTCCGCTGCGGAATAACCGTATTCCCTGCTTGGCGGGGTTGGGGGCTGGGTGCTAGGCCTGTGGGAAACCATCAGGAGGACCCAAGATGCCCCAGACCCTGCCCGACATTATGCAGGCCGTTGAGATTTCCGAATTCGGCGCACCCGAGGTCCTGAAGCCCGTGTCGCGTCCCGTGCCCTCTGCGGGGGCAGGGCAGGTTGTGATCCGGGTGGCCTATGCGGGTGTGAACCGCCCCGATGCCCTCCAGCGTGCTGGCGGTTATATGCCACCAAAGGGCGCAAGCGATCTGCCGGGGCTGGAGGCCTCGGGCGAGATTGCAGCGATCGGGGCCGGGGTTACGGGCCTTGAGGTCGGCGACAAGGTTTGCGCGCTGTTGCCCGGTGGCGGTTATGCGGAATATGTCATGACACCGGCGGCCCATTGCCTGCCGATCCCAGAAGGGGTCACCCTGAAAGAGGCCGCCTGCCTGCCCGAAACCTGCTTCACCGTCTGGTCCAATGTTGTGACCCGTGGCGGGCTGAAAGCGGGGGAGCGGTTCCTGGTCCACGGCGGGTCATCGGGTATTGGCACAACTGCGATCCAGCTGGCCAAGGCGCTGGGCGCGCGGGTCTTTGCCACCGCCGGATCCGAGGAAAAATGCGCCGCCTGTCGGGCGCTTGGCGCAGAAGTTGCGATCAATTACCGCGAGGATGACTTTGTCGAGGTGCTGCGCGCTGAAGGTGGGGCGGATCTGATCCTTGATATGGTCGGGGGCGATTACCTGCCGCGCAATGTGAAAGCCTTGGCGGACGATGGCCGTCTGGTACAGATTGCCTTTCTGCAGGGGCCCAAGGTCGCGCTGAACTTTGCCCATGTGATGATGCGGCGGCTGACGATTACGGGATCGACCCTGCGACCGCAGAGCGATCTGGCCAAGGCGGCGATTGCGCAAGATCTGTCAGAGGCCGTCTGGCCGCTGGTCGCAGCCGGTAAGCTGCGCCCGGTGATGGACAGCAGCTTCCCCTTGGCAAAAGCGGCAGAGGCCCATGCGCGTATGGAAAGCTCGGCTCATATTGGCAAGATTGTTCTGGAGGTGGCAGGCGAGCTCTGACCTCTGTGGCCGCAGGCCACACCGGCCAAGGTCGGTGGCGCCGCGCGCTTGGGGGCCGGGCAAACCTGCCCAGCCCCCAAGCGCGCGGCGCGCGCCCAGCCGCAACGGGTGCGGTGTTTCCTGCTGTCAGACAACGGCGCGCCGGTAGAGGTGCCAAGTGGCATGACCCAGCAGGGGCACCACGATGACAAGCCCCAGAAACATCGGGATTGACCCCACAACCAGCAGGCTGCCCACCATGGCGCCCCATGTCAGCGACAGGCGGCGGTTTTTGCGCAGCATCTCCATGGATGTGGACACTGCGATTGGCAGCCCAACCGGGCGATCCAGAAGCAGGGGGAACGACACGATGCTGACCGCCAATGCCGCCAGCGCAAAGCCTGCGCCCACAAGCGTGCCCGCAATCGTCATCACCCAGCCCATCGGCGTGGTGAGCGCGGCCGTAAACAGCGCCAGCGCGCTCTCTGGCATCTCTGGGCCCAGTGTCAGCACATAGATGAACTGCGCCGCCAGCATCCAGCCAACAAACAGCCCGCCCAGATAGAGGCCAAGCAGCAGAATCGGCCCAAAAGCCGGGGACCGCAGCACCGAAAACGCCGCCATCCAGCGCATCTCTTCCCCGGCTTCGCGACGGCGCGACATCTCGTAAAGGCCAATCGCGGCCACCGGTCCGATCAGGGCAAAGCCCATAATCATCGGAAACAGCAGCGGAATCATCTCGAGCCGAAAGCCAAGGCTGACCATCGCCACGCCAATCAGCGGGTAGATGAACACCAGAAACATGGCATCAGATCGGGCCGCGGTGAAATCCGACCATCCAGCGGTCAGCGCGGCGCGCAGGTCCTCCATGGTGATCTTGCGCACCTCGGGATGGGCTGCGCTGTCGCTGCGTATTTCCTCAACGGTTTCAGCAGCATGGCTGCCCGCGCGACCAAGGCTTTGCATGGCCCAGCTGACCGGGTTGCCAATGGTGCGGTCGCGGCCCTCTGCGTCCGGGTGCGGGGTGCCATTGGTGCCCCCTCCCGCTGTTCCAATGTCGGATGTGATGTCTGTCATGGCAGGCCTCCTCTCCTGAGCCGATGAACGGCGCCTGAGGGGCGGGGGAGAAAGGCTGCTAGTGTAAGATTTGGTTCAGTCGGCAGGACCTGTCCCGGCGCCTCACAAGTGCGCTTAGGATGAGCTTACCATAAAATGGCGCTCAATGCGGGTCACAACTGCCGGGCGCGGGCCTCACGTTTCAGCGAGGCCCGGCTGGCTCGGCTCAGCGCACGGGCGTGAACCGGGCGTCTTTCATGCGGCAGTCCTTGATCACATCACGGCCGCAGGGCACGGGCTCCAGATCACGGCTGAGGCAGACGCGCGCTTCCTGAATAAAGCCGTCGCGACAGGTGATGGTCAGGCTGTCTTTGGACCATGTGGGGTTTTCTTTCAAAAACGCTTCTTCCACCAGCGACGCAGGCAGACGCACCTCGCGGGGGATCTTGCGGAAGATCGCAGGCCGGTTCACCCGGGTGTAAGCCTCTCGCATCAGGGCATAATACTGCCCGCCTGTCAGGCCGGTGCAGGTGCCGTGTTTCTTCCACTGGTGCCAGGCCAGACCAGCGGTGCCCATAATGTCGGCCATCTCATTGCTCATCCGGCGCGTCGGTGGCCCGTGGGGCGTGCGACAATAGCTGGGCCAACCCTGATGGAACTGCGGCCACAGCCCGTGCAGCGTCCAGCCGTGGTCATGACGCGCATCGCATTGGTCCGACCCTTTGGCATCGCCTTCGATTTCGCACCAATTGGGCGACCAGCTGAGCGCCAGAACATAGTAATCAAATTCGCCCGCCCGTTCGCCGTCGGCCCGTGCGCTGGGCGCAAGGGTTGCGCCAATAAGGGCAAACAGCCCCAGAAATGTGAAGAAAAGCCCCCGCATTCGCCTCTTTCCTTATGAAAACAAGGCGACTATATAGAAACCAAGTTCCCCGACAACGGAAACCCGCCCGAGGATTGCCACGGGCCGCCTGTTTCAGGCGACAGGAGAGGTTTATCTGCCGCTCAGGATACGTCGGGGGCAGACGTGTTTATGAAGGAGAAGACACATGGCAAAACCGTTGATGGCCAAGGCGACCGCCGTGTGGCTGGTGGACAATACCACGATCAGCTTCAAGCAGATCGCAGATTTTGTTGGCATGCACGAACTGGAAATCCAGGGCATTGCTGACGGCGACGTTGCAGTTGGCGTGAAGGGCTTTGACCCGATTGCCAACAACCAGCTGACTCAGGATGAAATCGATTCGGCAGAGAACAACCCGCTTCACAAGCTGAAGCTGAAGTTCAACCCGGCCGCCGCAGGCGAAGAAAAACGCCGTGGCCCGCGCTACACCCCGCTGTCCAAGCGCCAGGACCGTCCGAACTCGATCCTGTGGCTGGTGAAGTTCCACCCGGAACTGGCCGATGCCCAGATCGCGAAACTGGTGGGCACCACCAAGCCGACCATTCAGTCGATCCGCGAGCGCACCCATTGGAACATCGCCAATATGGAACCGATCGACCCGGTTGCGCTGGGCCTGTGCCGCCAGTCCGAACTGGACTCTGCTGTGCAGAAAGCCGCTGCTGCCAAGGCTGCAGAAGGTGGCGTGATGAGCGACGACGAACGCCGCAAGCTGGTCTCCACCGAGCAGTCGCTGGAGATGGACGCAGAGCCGAAGATCCCCTCCGCCATTGAAGGTCTGGAGACCTTTACCCTCGGCGGCACCGATGAGCCCAAGGAAGAAGAGCCGCTGCCGGATGCCGACAGCTTCTTCAACCTCCCGAACTCGGACGAGGACGAAGATGAAGACGAGGGTGGCATCGACCCGCGCTTCTGATCCGTTTTCAAATTATCAAATTCCAAAGCCATGCCGCCTCGGCATGGCTTTTTTTATTGCACCCACGCGCCATTCTAAAAGCTTGCGCCATGGTTAACAGAAGGTTAACCCTTGCACGGTGCTGCCAATATTAGGTGGCGTATTTATTTGTTTTTATTGGAGATTACTATGACGGCTTTGGACGTTATTGGCGAAGGCTTTGACGAGGATCTTGAATTCTTTGATCTGGAAGGCGAGGTGCGCCCCCACGTCGTGTCTGTGACCCCCAGCAATGGCACCAGCGATGTTTCAAATGACGTTGTGCTCGAGTTTGTCTTTAGCGAAGAGGTGTTTGCAAACCGCACTGGCGTGATTCTTATGGTGAATCAAGACACATTCGAAGGGTTCTGGATCAAGGCCGACGACACGCATCTTGTACAGATCGAAGGCAATACCGTAACCATCACCCCGGCTGAGCACCTTCAACCGGGCGTGCAATATTCCATCGAGGGGTTTGAGCGTGCGTTTCTGACTGCCGACGGTGGGACGTTCCTTGATGTTGGTGGCGAAGAAGCTTCGCCGTTTTACTTTACGGTGTCCGAAGACGCGGCGGATTCGCAACCGCAATATCTCGGCAGCGCAGCGGCAGACCTGCTGCGGGGCGGCAGCGCCGATGACATCCTGCGTGGCAGCCGCGGAGATGATATTTTGTCCGGTGGCGAAGGCAATGACAGTCTCTATGGCTCCAGAGGGGACGACGAGCTGCTCGGCGGCGTTGGCGCGGACTACCTGCAGGGTGCGACCGGCGATGACTTCCTGTTGGGAGGTGAAGGCGATGATACGCTTGGTGGCGGCACCGATAACGACCTGCTGGATGGGGGCACAGGCGCGGACCGCCTGATCGGTGGCGACGGGTCTGATTTCCTGGTCGGCGGAGAAGGCAATGATTTCCTGAACGGCGGCACCGGCAATGACAACCTACTGGGCGGCGCGGATGATGATCGCCTGCAGGGCGGTGTTGGCTATGACGTTCTGGAGGGCGGCACTGGCAACGACACGCTGGTGGGCGGCGCCGACGGGGATCTGTTTGTTTTCCGCAGCGATTTCGGTCCGTATGATGGTCCCTACATTGACGATGTGGAAGAGTGTTTCATTTCTGGCGGCCACGATGTGATTGCGGACTTCAACAGCGAAGAAGGCGATCTCATTCAGATTCTGGTCGATGATGTGTACAACTTCGAAACCGTGATGGAGACCGCAGAGCAGCAGGGTCGCAATGTGCTGTTTGATTTGGGCGAAAGTGGCACCCTGATGGTGCAGAACATCCAGATCGAAGACCTCAGCAGCTCTGATTTCAATTTTGGTTATGCCACGTGATTACTGGTTACCAAAAAACCAGAAAGGGCCGCATTCTCGCGGCCCTTTTTTGTATCAGCCCTTGCCCTGTGGCGGTGCCAATAGTAGGCATTCCGGCAACCTGATGCGTGCAAGGAGGCTGTTTCCTATGGATGATCCGAAAACACTGGTGTCTACCGACTGGCTGGCGGCTCATCTGAAGGATCCTGACCTGCGCATTCTGGATGCGTCGTGGTATCTGCCCGCGATGGGGCGCGATGCGAAGGCCGAGTATAATGCCGCGCATATCCCTGGCGCGCGTTTCTTTGATATCGATGACATTTCTGACCACCGTTCCGATCTGCCGCATATGGCGCCGCCGGTTGAAAAATTCATGTCCCGCCTGCGGGCGATGGGTGTCGGCGACGGCCATCAGGTTGTGATCTATGATGGGGCCGGTATTTTCTCTGCAGCGCGTGTGTGGTGGTTGTTCCGCCTGATGGGCCAGATGAATGTGGCCGTGCTGGACGGTGGTCTGCCCAAATGGACCGCTGAGGCGCGCGAGGTGGAAGATTTGCCGCCTGTGATCCGCGACCGCCACATGACCGTGCGGGTGCAAAACCATATGGTCCGCGACGTGACACAGGTGTCTTCTGCGGCCAAGCTGGGCGACCATGAAATCATTGACGCCCGCGCCGGCGAACGCTTCCGTGGCGAGGCCCCCGAACCCCGCGAAGGCATGCGGGCCGGTCATATTCCGGGCTCCAAGAACGTGCCGTTTACATCGCTTTTGAACGGCGATGGCACCATGAAATCCCCCGAGGACACCCGCGCGATCTTTGAGGCCGCCGGCGTGGACCTTTCAAAACCGGCTATTACCAGCTGCGGCTCTGGCGTCACCGCCGCAGTGCTGAGCCTCGCCCTGGAGCGCATGGGCAAACATGACCATGCGCTTTATGACGGGTCTTGGTCCGAATGGGGCGCCTTTCCTACACTTCCCGTTGCGACCGGAGAGAGTTGAGCAATGTTCGAGAACCTGAAACCCCAGCCCGCCGACAAAATCCTGGCGTTGATGCAGATGTTCCGCGAAGACCCGCGCGAACAGAAGATCGACCTTGGCGTTGGTGTCTATAAAAATGCCGAGGGCGTGACCCCGGTGATGCGCGCTGTGAAGGCCGCAGAGAAACAGCTGTGGGAAGCGGAGACGACCAAGGCCTACACCGGTCTGGCCGGTGATCCGGCTTACGGCGACGCGATGATCAACCTGATCCTCGGATCTTCCGTGGCGCGCGATACGATCGCCGCTGTGGCCACCCCCGGCGGCACCGGTGCGGTGCGTCAGGCGTTTGAACTGATCAAAATGGCCAACCCCGGCGCACGTGTGTTCGTGTCTGACCCGACCTGGCCGAACCACCTGTCGATCCTGAAGTATGTCGGCATTGAAACCGTGACCTACCGCTACTTCGACCGCGAGACCCGTGGTGTGAACTTTGACGGCATGATGGAAGACCTGAAGGGCGCGCAGAAAGGCGATGTGGTCCTGCTGCACGGCTGCTGCCACAACCCGACCGGCGCCAACCTGAACCTGACCCAGTGGCAGGAGGTTGTGGATCTGCTGAACGCTCAGGGCCTGATCCCGATGATCGACATTGCCTATCAGGGCTTTGGTGATGGTCTGGAAGAAGACGCCGCTGGCGTGCGTCTGGTGGCGTCCAGCTGCCCCGAGACCCTGATTGCGGCGTCCTGCTCCAAGAACTTCGGCATCTACCGCGAACGCACCGGCCTGTTGATGGCGGTGGCGAACGATGCCTCTGGTCAGGCGCTGAACCAGAAGACGCTGGCGTTCCTGAACCGCCAGAACTACTCCTTCCCGCCGGATCACGGCGCGCGTCTGGTCACCATGATCCTGAACGACGACGCCCTGCGCGCCGACTGGGCCGCAGAGCTGGAAGAGGTCCGTCTGGGCATGCTGGGCCTGCGTCAGAGCCTTGCCGATGAGCTGCAGCGCCTGACCGGTTCTGACCGTTTCGGCTTTATCGCGCAGCACCGCGGTATGTTCTCGCTTCTGGGCACCACGCCCGAGCTGGTCGAGAAAATGCGTGTGGATGCAGGTATCTACATGGTAGGCGACAGCCGCTTGAACATCGCAGGCCTGAACGCTCAGACCGTGCCGATCCTCGCCAAAGCGATTGTTGACGCGGGCGTCTAAGCCATTGGCACCCAACAGATCAAGGGCCGCATCCATGGGGTGCGGCCCTTTTTTTGTCTTTAAAACCCAAAGTGGTCGGCAATGGCGTCGATCACCTGCGCATGCACCGCGGCACGATCGGTGCCCTCGGGGTCGGTGCAGACCGGGTCATCCTGTTCTTCGGCCAAAATCGCCTCGCCCATGGGCTTGCAGCGGGGCAGGGCGGTGAAGTGGCTGGCGGGGTCTATCACCACGCGCGCCGCCTCTGGCAGCTTGGCCCACAGATCACTGCCCCGCGCCGACAGATCGGTGGCCTGCAACCGGTCGGCCGCGTTGCCCAAGGTCAGCAGCAGCGCAGGCACCGCCAGATCATCCGCCATCTCTTGGGTGATGCCATAGGTGAGGCCGGGGTCAATCGCCGCGACGGATGTGACTTCGGGCAGCCGCCAGTCCGCCTGCCATTTCTCTTGATCCACATCCCGCAGGTCCACACCCGCGCGCACCAGATCATTGCAATGGGTCGATTTGCCCTCCGCCTGATCACAATAGAGCGCATAGGCCGCCCCATCCCCGCGCAGGCCGCCAAGGCTCAGTGCGGTCCAGCCACCATAGGAAAACCCCGTGGCATGAACACGGGTCAGGTCCATATGCGGGGCGAAGGTTGCGTCCCCTTGCAGCGCGTCCAGCGCGACGGCCATATCCTGCGCGCGGGTCCAGTGGTCCATGCCTTTGACCATGTCGAAATCACCAAAACTGGTGTTGGGGTGATCCACACCGACCACAATGGCACCCCGCGCCGCCAGCCCTTCGCCCAGCCAGGTTAGCGACCGGGTCAGCCCGCCCAGACCATGCGACATCAGCACAACCGGCTGCTGCCCCGCAGCAGGGGCGGCGTCCTGCCACATCTGATGGCCATAGAAGACGGCGTTTTCTGCCACTGTGCTCTGCTGGCCGCTGTCTTCCGCAGCCGGGTAAAACAGGGTGACGCGCATATCGCGGCTGTGATGCGGGGCCTCGACCATAAGGCTGCGGGTGCCGATCGGGTCTGCCTGCGCGGCGCAAAAGCCAAGGCTGGCCAGCGTGGCGGCGATGCCGGTGATACGGGAAAAAATATGCGGCGACATAGGGTGTGTTCCTTTCAGGGTCGTCTGCGTTGACCCCGTGGTGGCAAATTGGTCGCGCGCCCGCGTCCTCGAACCGGTTTAAGGTCGCCTGCGGCCGGATCTTGCACCAAATTGACCGGATATTGCACCTTTGCACGCCTGATAAAGAGCGAGAGCCCCTGAATGCCTGTCCTGCCGATCCCTTTGATCTTTTCCCTGATTCTGCTGGTGCTTTTGTCGCGCGCCCTGCTGCGGCGCACGCTGGGCCTCTGGTTGGGGCTGCTCTTGGCGGGATGTGCCCTGCAAAGCGCGCTGGTCGCTTTGGTCCACCACTATGGGTTTGGGGCTCTGCGCCCGGTCATGCCCGTCAGTGCAGCCTGTCTGCCGCCGCTGGCCTGGCTTGCCTTTGTGGTCACCACGCAGCGCCCCCCAAGGCGCGGGGATCTGTGGCATGGGGCCGGGCCGCTGGCGAGTGCGGGGCTGCTTGCCCTGTGGCCCTCTGCACTGGACCCTTCGCTGATCTTGTTGTTTCTCGCCTATGGGGGCGCGATCGGCCTGCGGCTTGCCAAGGGGCGCGACAGCCTGACCCGGCTGGGGCTGGCCAGTGGGGATCTGCCCTGGCAGCTCTGGGGGCTTGTGGCCACGGTTCTGATAGGGGCTGGGATCAGCGACATCTGGGTCTGGGTGGATTTCGTCCGCTGGCAGGGGGCGCATGTGCCTCTGATCGTGGGGGTGTTCAGTGCCCTGAACCTATTGGTGCTGGGCGCTGTGGCGCTGGCGCCTGTGGTCTCGGAAGGGGAGGCAGGCGTGGCGGGGGAGCAGCCCCTGCTGCCGACGTCAGAGGAGGCGGGAAAAGACATCGGTCCCGATGCGCTTCAGCTCTTTGCAACGCTCGAGGCGCGGATGCAGCAGGAAGAGCTGTATCTTGACCCGGATCTGTCGCTGCAGCGTCTGGCGCGCAGGCTGGCGGTGCCGGTGAAACGGCTCTCGGCGGCGGTGAACGCCAGCACCGACGAGAATGTGTCCCGCTATGTGAACGCCTATCGGGTGGCGCGTGCGGCAGAGCTTCTGTCACAGGGCAGCAATGTGACCGAGGCGATGTTTGCGTCGGGCTTTAATACGAAGTCGAACTTCAACAGAGAGTTCCGCCGGATCAAAGGTAAGACCCCCAGTCAGTGGCGTCAGGCCCCGCGCACCTGACCGCCGGACAGCGGGGGCGCTCCCGCGGCTGAAGGGGCCTTGCGGCCCATTCCAGCCTTGGGCATGGCGCCGGGCTGCCGCCCGGCGCGGCACCGTTTGTGGCACAGAAAAGGATCCGGAAACGTCCTCTACGCCAGCCTCTTTCGAGACCGCGCGCGGCCGCAGGCCGCGCGCCTGGCCCAACGGGAGGAGATCATCTGTGATGATCGTACGACGGGCGGGAGTGCCTGCGAAACTGGCGCGCGGTTGCGGCGCAGCGATTGCACAAAGGAAAACGCGGCCCCCTTTCAGGCGCCGCGTCATGTCTTGCATCAAAGATCAGGGCTTAGCCTGCTTTGAACTCCGGGTAGGCTTCCATGCCCAGCTCCGCCATGTCGAGACCGTTGATCTCGTCTTCCTCGGACACACGGATGCCCATGGTGGCCTTCAGGATGAACCACAGCACACCGGAGGTTACGATGGTGAAGATACCGACCACGATGATGCCATAGAGCTGAATGCCCAAAGTCGTACCATCAGGGTTCAGCTCAGACTGGTAGTTGGAGAGGCAAACCGCGATGGTGCCCCAGATACCAGCCATCAGGTGAACCGGGATCGCGCCAACAACGTCGTCGATCTTCAGCTTGTCCAGCATCGGAACTGCAAAGACCACGATCACACCACCGATTGCACCGATCAGGGTCGCCATGCCCAGCGACGGGGTCAGCGGCTCAGCCGTGATGGACACGAGGCCCGCCAGTGCGCCGTTCAGGATCATGGTCAGGTCCGGCTTTTTGAACAGGATCTGGGTCAGGATCAGGGCTGCAACTGCGCCACCTGCAGCGGCTGCGTTGGTGTTGGAGAAGATGCGGGATACGTCGGCCACGTCACCCACAGAGCCCATCGCCAGCTGCGAGCCGCCGTTGAAGCCAAACCAGCCCATCCACAGGATGAATGTGCCCAGAGTTGCCAGCGCCAGGTTGGAACCGGGCATCGGAACGGTGCGGCCGTCTTTGTACTTGCCGATCCGCGGGCCGAGGATGATGGCACCGGTCAGAGCGGCCCAGCCACCCACAGAGTGCACAACGGTGGAGCCTGCGAAGTCCAGGAAGCCAGCCGCGTCCAGGAAGCCGCCGCCCCATTTCCAGGACGCCTGCAGCGGGTAGATGACGGAGGTCAGCACGATGGTAAAGATCAGGAACGGCCACAGCTTGATGCGCTCGGCCAGGGTGCCAGACACGATCGATGCGGTTGCCGCACAGAACATCAGCTGGAAGAAGAAGTCAGACCCGGTGGAGGCATAGCCATAGTCGTCGGCTGCGTCAGCGGTGATGCCAACTTCTTCCAGAACGCCGGGGCCCCAGACGCCGGACAGAACACCTTCGATGTTCCAGGTGCCCAGCGGGTACATCAGGTTGTAGCCGATGGCCCAGTAGAAGATCGCGGCCAGCGAGAACAGGGAGACGTTTTTGGTCAGCTGCATGGTCACGTTCTTGGAACGCACCAGGCCCGCTTCCAGCATGGCAAAACCAGCGGCCATCCAGAAGACGATAATACCACCGATCAGGAACAGCAGGGTGTTGAAGATAAAGACAGAGTCAGTGGAGGGGTTCACACCCGGCACCACTTCGGCGCTGGCAAGACCCGGCAGGGCCGCCATCGCCGCTGTGGCGAGGGAGAGCTTTAGTTTGGTCATTATTTTCACGTCCTTTAAGGAATGAGCGCCGCTTTTACAGGGCGTCTGCGTTAGTTTCGCCGGTGCGCACGCGCACGG
Source organism: Tritonibacter multivorans (assembly GCF_001458415.1). Classification (GTDB taxonomy): domain Bacteria; phylum Pseudomonadota; class Alphaproteobacteria; order Rhodobacterales; family Rhodobacteraceae; genus Epibacterium; species Epibacterium multivorans. The sequence continues at coordinate 46,693 of NZ_CYSD01000033.1, forward strand.
CCTGTGCCACGTCCAGCACGAAAATCTTGCCGTCGCCGATCTTGCCGGTGCGGGCGGTCTTGGTGATGGTCTCGACAACCTGGTCGGCCAAATCATCCGCGACCACGATCTCCAGCTTCACTTTGGGAACGAAGTTCACTTCGTATTCCGCGCCGCGATAGATCTCGGTGTGGCCGGCTTGTGCGCCAAAACCTTTGATTTCAGTGACCATCAGTCCCGATACGCCGATGTCGGTCAGCGCCTCGCGGACCTCCTCCAGCTTGAAGGGTTTGACGGCTGCAATGATGAGTTTCATTTCAACACCCTTTCTCGGGCTCCCCGCCCGCTGTTGCAGGTGCAGAAGAGCCGGGACCCCGAGTCGTGGGAACGTTACACTGGGGGAAAGGCGCCCGTTTTCTGGGCGATGGCTCAATAAAACAGCCAAACTAAATGCGCATGATTAAAAAACAGGCATGTAAAAAAGGGAAACCGGCGAGAAACCGCCTCTCAACAAAGCAAAGCAGCTCAGGTATCCTGTCCCGGACAGCCATTGGTTAACCCGCCGGACAGATCCCGGTCAGGTCATTGAAGCACAGCTTCGTGACAATAATGTGCGGGACCCCAAAGGCAGGGGATGCAGTCAGCAGCCCCGATTTACGTCAGGCAGAGGCGCGCGCCGATTGGCGTGCAGAAAAGACAGGACAGAGCATGGCAACCGGCAACAACAAAGGCGGAGGGCGCAGACCTCTCGTGGCGGACCGTCGCTATTCTTCAAGCGCTGCAAAGCCGGGCCCCAAAAAGAAAGCCGCAAAACCCAAGACAGCCAAACCCGCGACGCGCGCAGCGTCAGGCAAGGTGTCGGGCAAGGTGTCGGGCAAGGCGCGCCGCGCCCAAAGCCGCCCGACCAAACCGCGTGGCCTTCTGGGGTGGCTTTTGCTTCCGTTCCGTTGGGCATTTCGCCTGCTCTGGGCAGCGACCTGGCGGGTGGGTCTTGTGGCGGGCCTTGTTCTGGCCGGTGCAATCTATCTGCAATATGCGCAGCTGCCGGAACTGGCGGCGCTGCTGGACGGGCGCAATCGCGGCTCTGTAACGCTGGTGGACCACGAAGGCGAAATCTTTGCCTGGCGCGGGGATCAGTTTGGCGGTGTGGTCACGGCCGACACGGTGTCGCCGCATCTGAAAAACGCCTTTGTCGCCACCGAAGACAAACGCTTCTATCGTCACTTTGGCCTGTCGCCACGCGGCATTGCCTCGGCTGTGCGCATCAACCTCAGCGAAGGGCGCGGCCCGCTGTCGGGGCATGGGGGCTCTACCATCACCCAGCAGACCGCCAAGCTGATGTGTCTGGGCGTGGAATATGACCCGCAGCGCTGGAAGTCCGAGGCCGCTTACGAGGCCGACTGTCGCCGCGGTAATGTCTGGCGCAAAGCCAAAGAGGCCATTTATGCGCTGGCGATGGAGGTCAAATACACCAAGGACGAGATCCTCTCGATCTATATGAACCGCGCCTATATGGGCGGCGGCGCCTATGGGGTCGAAGCGGCGGCTCAGCGCTACTTTGGCAAAAGCGCCAATCAGGTGAATGCGTCGGAGGCCGCGATGATGGCCGGTCTTCTGACCGCGCCCACAACTTTGGCCCCCACCAATAACCTGCAACGCTCGCGCGATCGCGCCGCCACTGTGCTGCGCCTGATGGAAGAACAGGGCTATCTGACCTCAGAACAGCGCCGCCTGGCCTCTGCCGCGCCAGCCTCGCTCAGCGCGCAGGCCACCGCCCGCGCGGGTGGCTATTTCGCCGATTGGGTCATGGACAAAATCCCGGCGTTTCTTGGCGATGAAACCACTGAGGATGTGGTCATTCGCACTACGTTGGACAGACGCCTGCAAAAGGCCGCCGAGGATGCGCTGGTGCATGTGTTTGAAAACAAGGTGCGCAAAGGCTCCAAAGCGCAGGCCGCCATTGTCGTGATGAGCGCCGATGGCGCCGTGCGTGCGATGGTCGGCGGGCGCAATCTGCGGGCCTCTGGCCTGTTTAACCGTGCCACCCAAGCCAAACGGCAGACCGGATCGGCCTTCAAACCCTTTGTCTATGCCACCGCGCTGGAACTGGGCTATTCCCCGCTCGACCGGGTGCTGGACGCCGAATACTGTCTCAAGGTGCCCGGCTCGGGCAATTGGTGCCCGAAGAATTACACCCACAAGTTCTATGGCGAGGTCACAATGGCCCGCGCGCTGAAGGATTCCCTCAATGTGCCGGCCGTCAAAGTCTCCGAGGCCGTGGGCCGCGATAAGGTGCGTCTGGTGGCCGAACAATTCGGCATCGAAAGCGATCTGGCCGCAGGGCCTGCGCTCGCGCTTGGCGCGTCCGAGGCCTCCCTTCTGGAAATGACCGGCGCCTATGCAGGCATTCTGAACGGGGGCTCGTCGGTAACGCCTTACGGTGTGAATGTGCTCAGCCTTGTGGGCGAAGGTGAGCCGCTGATCGGCAAGAGCGGCGGCATGGGGGAACGGGTGATCCGCGATGATGCGGCGCGTGAACTGGTGTGGATGATGAGCCAGGTGATCGACAATGGCACCGGCACCCGCGCGCAGATCCCGGGCTGGGAGGCAGCGGGCAAGTCGGGCACGACCTCGGCTGCCAAAGACGCGTGGTTTATTGGCTTTACCGCAGATTACGTGGCGGGCGTCTGGATGGGCTATGACGACAACACCCCACTGACCGGTGTCACCGGTGGTGGTCTTCCGGCTGAGATCTGGAAAGAAACCATGGTGCGCGTCCACGACGGTCTGACCCCACGCCCGCTGCCCGCATTGGCCCCGGCCCCGGTTGCCGCGCCAGAGCCTGCGCCGCAGCCGCGCCGCGAGAGACCAAACCTTGGCCAGCGGATCGAACGCGAGGTGGAACGCACCCTCGATGGGCTTTTGCGGGATATCTTCGGCAATTGAGCCAAGCCGGCATGGCACGGGATGGGACGCCTTGCGTTGCCGGATGGGCGGTTTTGGCCTAAGCTTTCCCTCAGAACGTAAATGGCTGGCCGAAGCGCTGGCTCAGGGGCAGGCGCAGGAGCAGAGTTGAGGCTTTAGCTTTGAAGGGGGCCGCCATGTCGACCGATCCAAACATCTCATCTGCGGGGGCTGTGTTGCCTGCGGTGCGCACCACGGCGCGCGCTGTGATATGGCAGGGCGAAAAGGTATTGGTGCAAGTCAAGCAGACGCCCGAGGGGGGGATCTATCTAACCCTGCCCGGGGGACGACTGGAACCGGGTGAGACACTGGCCGCAGCCACCGCCCGAGAGGTGTTCGAAGAGGTCGGGGCTGAGGTCGAAGTGATCAGCCTTTTGCATGTGGCCGAACTTTACAAAGCCCGTCCCGAAGGGGTCCGTCATCAGGTCGAACATCTGTTTGATTGCAAACTGCGCGCGCCCTACAGCCCGCATATGGGCACCGATCCGGACAATAAACAGATCAACGTCCGCTGGGCCGATCCGGTGGCCGAAGCTGACCTGTTCGATCCCCCCTATGGCGCTGTTCTGGTCGAGGCCCGTGGCACGCTCTACCTCGGCGTTGTGCAGGATCAGAGCTAACCGCAGAACAGGCAGGCAGCGGCTCCCGCCCGTCGCCTGTGCATTGGAAATGCAAAAGGCTCCCGTTGGGCATGGCCGCGCGCGCCCGAAGGGCGCGCGCGGCCGGTCGCTTCGGGCCGCAGGGCCCGAAGCGAAACACCTCTGGCGCCATGTATTGGATTAATCTGACGTGGGTTTTACTGCGTCCGGGTATGCGGCCTGAAAGGCCGGCAGTGCTGTGCAGGCGGCCTCGACTGCGCGGCACCGCGCCAACCCGTTCAGATCCACCTCCCAGCGGCGCGCATTATAGAGCTGTGGTATCAGGCACAGATCCGCAAGGCTTGGCTGCGCGCCCGTGCAATAGGGCTGCTGTTTCCACCGTGCGAGAAGCGCCTCAAAGGCCAAAAGGCCCGGGCGGATGAAATGCTGCATCCAACCCTGCATGTCCAATGCACCCTCGCTCAACCCGGTGCCAAATCGCGCGACCGACAGGTTGCAGACCGGGTGCAAATCCACGGCAATCGCCTGCGCCAGCGCCTCTTGATGGGCCGCCTCGACAGGGTCGCCCGGGATCAACCCCAGTCCACGGGTCGCATCCAGATAGCGCAGAACGGCCAGAGACTGCGTAAACCGCTGCCCATCAATCTCCAGCACGGGCACGAGGCCTTGCGGGTTGCGGGCCAGATGGTCCTCTCCGCGCTGGTCGCCGACCACCAGATCAACGACGCGGCTCTCATAGGCGATGCCCGCAAGGTTCAGGGCAATCCGCACCCGGTAGCTCGCCGAAGACCGCCAATAGTCATAGAGAACCGCATCCGCCATCCTTCAGCCCCGCGCAAACGGGTCGCTGCGCGCCGGCAGCAGGGTGCCACTGCAGTCGCCAAAGCCGACCGAGAACCCCTTGCCCTTGGCTGTGCCCTTCAGCACCAGCCTGTCGCCATCTTCAACAAAGCTGCGCGTCGCGCCGTCCTCCAGCTCCAGCGGCTCTTTGCCCCCCCAGCTGAGTTCCAAGAGCGAGCCGCGATTGCCTTTCTCCGGGCCAGAGATCGTGCCCGAGCCCAGAAGGTCGCCCACATTCATCGGACAGCCAGATGTGGCGTGATGGGCCAGCTGCTGGGCCGAAGAATAATACATCTCTTTATAGTTGGTGCGGGCAATTACGCTTTCAGACCCGCCTTCAGGCGTCAGCCCGACCTCCAGCTCAATATCATAGAGCATCGGCCCGCAGTCCTTCAGATGGTCCAACAGCTCGACCTCGCGCGCAGGGGTGTCACAGCGGAACGGCTCCAGCGCTGCTTTGGTGACGATCCAGGGGCTGATCGAGGTCGCGGTCGCCTTGGCCTGAAACGGACCCAGCGGCTGGTATTCCCAGGCCTGAATGTCGCGCGCGGACCAGTCGTTCAGCAGCACATAGCCAAAGATCGCATCGTCAGCCGCCTGCACGCTCAAGGGCCCATCGGAGGCCATGCCAACAATCGCGCCCATCTCCAGTTCAATATCAAACCGCGCCGACGGGGCCCAACGCGGCGCGGCGTCATTCGGCCCCTTCAGCTGCCCCCAAGGGCGCTGAACATCGGTGCCCGACACCACCACGGACGACGCGCGGCCATTATAGCCAATGGGGATATGCAGCCAGTTCGGCGGCAGCGCGTTCTCGGCGCCCCGGAACATTGTGCCCACATTGGTGGCATGGTGACGGCCCGCATAGAAATCGGTGTATTCCGAAACCTGAAACGGCATATGCATCTCTGCGTCCGCCTGCGGCACAAGAAACAGCTCCACTTTAGCGCGCTCATTGGCCCCGTCTTCCAAAAGCGCCACAAGACGCGCACGCAGGGCGGTCCAGACAGCGGGGCCTTCCTCCATCAACGGGTTCCACATCGGCGCGTCAAACAGCGGCTCTTCCCCTAGATCAACCAGACCGGCGGCCTCGGCTGCGGTGACATCCAGGATCATATCCCCGATCGCCACACCGCAGTGCGGCTCCTCCAGATCCGCGGTCGAGAACACGCCATAGGGCAGGTTGTTCAGCGGAAAGGGATGGGCGGCGGAATTGGCCGATGCCACCCAGGATTTCATCAATGACATAGTCTTTGTCCTTTCATGCAGCGCGGCGTAGCGCGCCAACTGCCCCGGCCACACAGGTCCGGGCCTTTCATCTTTTTCCAAATATCCCGGGGGAATTGGCCGCAGGCCAAGGGGGCAGCGCCCCTCCCCAAGGCAGGGTCATTTCAACCCCGGCTCCCCATCGAATTTCTTCTCTATATCGCTCCAGCAGTCGATATAGTCATCCTGCAAAGGGGCGTCTCGACCCGCGAATTCCGTCAGATGCTGGGGAAAACGGGTCTCGAACATAAACGACATGGTGTTTTCCAGCTTTTCCGGCCCAAGGTTCGAATTAGACGCGCCTTCAAAGGCCGTCTTATCAGGCCCATGTGGCAGCATCATATTGTGCAGGCTGATGCCGCCGGGGATGAAACCTTTTGGCTTGGCGTCATACTGGCCGTAGATATTGCCCATCAGCTCGCTCATGATGTTCTTGTGATACCAGGGCGGGCGGAAGGTGTTTTCCGCCACCATCCAGCGCTCCCGGAACAGGACAAAGTCGATATTGGCCACTCCCGGCACGCCCGACGGCGCGGTCAGCACGGTGAAAATCGACGGGTCCGGGTGGTCAAACAGCACCGCGCCCACTGGGCAATAGGTGCGCAGATCATATTTGCAGGGGGCGTAGTTGCCGTGCCAGGCCACCACGTCCAGCGGGCTGTGGCCGATCTGGGTCTCGTGGAACTGACCACACCATTTTATGGTCACGGTCGATGGCACCTCGCGGTCCTCAAAGGCCGCCACCGGCGTTTTGAAATCCCGCGGATTGGCCATGCAATTTGCGCCAATCGGACCGCGCCCGGGCAGCTCAAACTTCTGGCCGTAGTTTTCGCAGACAAAACCCCGCGCCGGCCCCTCCAGCACCTCCACCCGGTACAGCAGCCCGCGCGGCAGAATGGCGATCTCTTTCGGTTCCAGATCGATGATCCCCAGTTCCGTGCAGAACCGCAGACGCCCTTCCTGCGGCACCACCAAAAGTTCAGAGTCGGCCGAGAAGAAATAGCTGTCCACCATACTTTGGTTGACCAGATAGATATGGGTCGCCATGCCCACTTGCGTGTTCACATCCCCTGCCGTGGTCATGGACCGCATCCCCGTCAGCCAGGTCAGGGGCGCGTCGGTGTGGGGCATTGGGTCCCAGCGATACTGACCCAACGAGGTCACATCCGCAGGCATATGCGGGGCGCTTTTCCAATAGGGCAGATCGATCCGTTCATATCGGTGCGAATGTTTTACGCTGGGGCGAATACGATAACACCAGGACCGCTCCGGGCGTTCGGCGGTAAAGGCGGTGCCTGACAGCTGTTCGCCATAAAGGCCATAGTTGCATTTCTGGGGGCTGTTCATCCCCTCCGGCAGGGCACCGGGCAGGGCCTCGGTTTCAAAGTCATTGCCAAACCCAGGCATGTAGCCCGCATGCGGCCCCGCCTGTGTCGGGGCTTGGATCATCTGATGCGGCGCGGTGGGGCGATTCATCGCAGGTCTCCTCTGGCAACGGCGTCCGAGTCCTTGGCTAATAGTTGTTTTTGTAACTAACAATGGTTGATTTTGTAACTACTGGGGTGCCACAATGGTCGCATGACCCAAAATGCCCCCCTCACTCCCGATGTTCACCTCGATCCCGATGCGGACTTCGACGTGCAGGACTTCCTGCCCTTTCTACTCAGCCGCGCCGCAGAATTGTCCAGCCTCGATTTCCAGACGCTCTATAAGGGGCGCTACGGCATGCTGCGCGCGGAATGGCGGGTGATGTTCCATCTTGGCGTGTACGGCACGCTGACCGCAAAAGAGATCGGCAAACGCGCCAGCCTGCATAAAACCAAAGTCTCGCGCGCGGTGGCCAAACTGGCCGAGCGCCGCTGGATCACCCGGGCCCGCGATGAGCAGGACAGACGCGCGGAACATCTGGAGCTCACCACGGCGGGCCAGAAGGTCTATGAGGATCTCAAGGCTCATGCGGCAGCCCATGACCGCAAACTGGCGGCAAACTTCGAGAAAAAGGAAATAGAGCTGCTGCGTCGCATGCTGCGCCAGTTGGCAAGCTAAGGCAGAGTACCTAGATTTACCGGAACCTTTTGACTGGATGCTCCAAATGAACGACCTCTTGCCCCTGTCCCATGCGTCCGCGCTCAAAACCTGGTTGATCGATCAGGGGCTCAAAGGCACCGACCGCACGGATATGCTGCGCGAGTTTTGCGAACGTCTGGTCAATGCGGGCATTCCATTGCTTCGGATGCAGCTGGGGCAGCGGGCCTTTCACCCGGAATTTGGTGGCATTGGCTTTACCTGGACCCGCGCGGATGGGCTGCGTCACGAGTATTTCGAGAACCCCGAACGCACCATCGACGAATGGCGTGACAGCCCGTTCTACCATCTGATCAACAACGCCAAGGTGGACATGGCCGAGGATCTGCTGGCGCCAAAGGGGCGGGATTATCCCATTTTTGAAGAGCTGCGCGCCATGGGCGGCACCGGCTATTTTGCCAATTGGCAGCCTGTTGGACCGCTCAGCCGCGAAGAATGTGAGCCGGAAAACTTTAACTCTGAAGGTGTTGTGGCGTCTTGGACCTGTGATGGCGGCGACGGCATGCGTGCGGAGTATCAGGATCTGATCCGCGCCTGTTTTGAGACCCTTGTCGTGGTTCTGTCGACCTCAGGGAACCGTCAGATGGGCAGTGATCTTCTGAAGGTCTATCTGGGGCGGGACGCGGGCGAACGCGTGCTGTCCGGAGAGATCCGCCGCGGCTCTACGCAGGACATCGATGCGGTTGTGTTTCTCTTTGATCTCAATGGCTTTACTGCCCTGTCCGAACGCCTGCCGGGATGCGAGGTGGTGGAGATGCTCAACAGCTATCTCGATCATGTCATCGAAGTGGTGCAGGGACATGGCGGGAATATCCTCAAATTTCTCGGGGATGGTGTGCTTGCAATGTTCAACCTGGGCACGCTCGAGGCCGATGCCCGCGCGGCGCTCGATGCCGCTGCCGCCCTACAGGCGCGATTGTCGCAGGTGAATGATCAGCGCCAGACCAAAGGTCTGCCCCATGCGGGCTATCGGGTTACACTCCATGCCGGAGAGATCCTGTATGGGAATATTGGCGCAGAGAACCGCTTGGACTTCACTGTGATCGGCCCGACGGTGAATCTCACAGCTCGCATGTCCGATTTGCACCGGGCGGTGGACCGCGAGGTGTTGCTGTCCGAGGAAGTGCGCCGCGCTGCGGGGGAGGTCTCGCATGATCTTGTGTCGGTTGGCCGCTACATGCTGCGCGGGGTGGCTGCGCCAATAGAGATGTTCACCATTTATCTCGCCGCAGAGGCACCCGCTGCCCCTTTGCCAACCATGTCGTAATTATTCAGCGGTTGCGCCCAGCCACAGCGGGGCCCTCCCGCCCCGTTCGGGTGAGGCACAGCCTCCCCACACACGCGTTGGGCCGGGCAGGCCGCGGCTGCCTTTGCTCCGCGAGCGCGGCCCTAGATGTCGATATCGACGCCCGGCAGTTCCAGCGTTTTCATCATATCGCGCAGTTCCTGACGGGCGGCGATATTGGAAATATTGAGCTGCTTGACGCCCACGTCCTTCAGGTCCAGCAGGGTCAGCCCCCGTGGGAACAGTTCGCGGAAGATCACGCGTTCGGAGAACCCGGGCGAAACCCGGAAGCCAATGCGCTTGGACAGCATTGAGATGGCGCGTTCCATCTTTTCTTTGTTGACCATGCGCTGGGTGCCGACGCGGTTGCGGATGACAATCCAGTCGATTGGCGGCAGCCCGGCTTGCGCGCGCAGCTGGCGGGCATTCCAGACCATTTCAGAGTAGACCGACGGGCCTTTGATGGCTTCCCCCTTGTCGTCCGTATGCGCCAGCAGATCAAAGTCGACAAAGCTGTCGTTCAGCGGTGTGATCAGCGTATCGGCCAGCGAATGCGCCACCTGAGACAGGCGCGTGTGTGATCCGGGGCAGTCGATCAGGATGAAATCATACTTCGGCTCAAGTTCGGAAATCGCCGCAGACAGCCGCAGGTCATAAATGTTTTCGCCGGGCTGCAAAGAGTTCGGGTCGATTTCGGGCAGATCATAGAGCGACACCATCGGCAGCTCGAGATTGGAGTTGGCCATGAAATTCAGCCGGTTCTCCAGATAGCGCCCCAAGGATCGCTGGCGCAGGTCCAGATCCAGACCTGCGATCTTGTGGCCCAAGCGGGCCAAGGTGGTTGCGACGTGCATCGACACGGTCGATTTGCCCGCGCCGCCCTTTTCATTGCCGACGACAATAATATGCGCCATCTATCGGTCCCTCTGCGTGCTGCAGACCCTGTTGTGAGCCTGTCTTTTGCCTCGACTATAGAGAGGGGGCTTTTCAATGGGAAGCGTGGAGAGGGCCTGAATTAGAGCCTATTTCTGCAGTGCAAATTCCTGCGGCAGCGCGCGGGGGCTGTTCAGCGCCCGCAAACGAAAACGCCGCCCCAGAGGGACGGCGTTTCGTGTTCAAAACACAAGCTGGGATTAGAAGCCCAGACCTTCGTATTTCGCTTTGAACTTGGACACGCGGCCACCGGCGTCCATCAGACGGGTGGAGCCACCGGTCCACGCGGGGTGCGCGGAGGGGTCGATGTCCAGTGCCAGCTGATCGCCTTCTTTGCCCCAGGTGGAGCGCATTTTGACAATGGTGCCATCGGTCATTTTGACGTCGATGAAGTGGTAGTCGGGATGAGTATCGGCTTTCATAGAACCACTCCTTACGCTTTGGCTTTGTAGTTGCTGTCTTCTGCGATACGCGCGGATTTACCACGGCGGGAACGCAGATAGTAGAGTTTGGCGCGACGGACGCGGCCACGGCGAACAACTTCGATGCTCTCGATGTTGGTGGAGAACAGCGGGAACACACGCTCCACGCCTTCGCCGAAGGAAATCTTGCGGACGGTGAAGGAACCAGAGATGCCGTTGCCGTTCTTGCGGGAGATGCAGACACCTTCGTAGTTCTGCACGCGGGAACGGGAGCCTTCGGTCACTTTGTAGCCGACGCGGATGGTGTCACCGGCTTTGAAGTCGGGGATGTCTTTCCCCAGCGCAGCAATCTGCTCCGCTTCGAGTTGTGCGATCAGATCCATGATCGTCTCCTATGGTTGCTCGTGGTTTTTCCACGAAGTTTGCGAAACATCCCAGAGCTCCTGGTCCTCATCGGGTCCGCGGATCTGAAGGTCAGACTGCGCCCGCCGGAGATGGCTGTTTTTCCTTTTATTTCCCTTTGGTTCTGTCCCCTGATCCGATGAGAAAACCGGGGGGTGCGGACAGGCCAAAGTCCCGGCGACTCGCAAAGAGTTGCCCGGATGGACGGTCTTTAGTTGGAATGCGCCTGTAAATCAAGGCCGTTTCGTCGCGAAACGCGTTGCGTGACGGGCGTACGCCGGGGCCGCAACGGGGGCAGGCGGGGCAGCGGTGGAGCGGGGCGCTGCCCCGCACCCCGGGATATTTGAGAAAAGATGAAAGAGCAGCGCCTACGCCTTAGGTTTCGTCTTGGTCCTCGCGCTGCTGATAGGCGTCCCAGAGGTCGGGGCGGCGTTTGGCGGTGATCTCTTCGCTCATCTGCTGGCGCCATTTTTCCACGTTGCCGTGGTGGCCGGACATGAGCACATCGGGGATCTTGCGCCCTTTCCATTCGGCGGGCCGGGTGTATTGCGGGTGTTCCAGCAGGCCGGAGGAGAAGCTTTCTTCCTCGGTCGAGGCCTGATTGCCCAGGACGCCGGGGATCAGGCGCACGGTGGCGTCAATCAGGGCTTGGGCCGCCAGTTCGCCGCCGGTCATGACAAAATCACCCAGCGAGACCTCTTGGATATTGTAGTGTTCCAGCACCCGTTCATCGACGCCTTCGAACCGACCGCACAGGAGGGTCATGCCGTCGCAGCGCGCCAAATTCTGCATCATCTTCTGGTCCATGCGGCGTCCGCGGGGGCTCAGGTAGATCAGCGGCCAGTTGCCACGGGTGTCGGCTTGGGCTGTTTCAATTGCGTCGCCCAGCACATCCGCACGCAGCACCATGCCCGCGCCACCGCCTGCGGGGGTGTCGTCGACGTTCTTGTGCTTGCCAATGCCAAAGGGGCGCAGGTCGATGGTCTCGAGCTGCCAGAGGCCCTGTTGCAGCGCCTTGCCGGTGAGGCTTTCGCCGAGAACGCCAGGAAAGGCGCCGGGGAACAGGGTCAGGATCTTGGCCTTCCAGACACCGGCGAGGTCGGGGGTATCCGTCATCAGTTCGCGCGGTTTCAGGGTGGCGCCAATCGACAGGCGGCCGTGGGACTTGTGAGATTTGGTTGGCTTGCTCATGGGATGCTGTTTAATTCAATCGCGGCAGGGTGCAACAGAAAGAATATGGGATGAGCCAGGACGAACAGTCGGCAGATGCGGTGCAGCTGCGTACGCAGGCGCTGTGGCCGCAGATTGCCGCAGATCTGGGCCTGTCCGGGGACGGCGCAGGCTTTCAGCGGCTGCGGGTCAACCGGCGGATGGCGGCTCGGCGCTGCGCGATGGTGGTGCGGGACACAGGCGGCGGGGCCTATGTGCTGCGGGCGGATTTTGGTGCAGGCGGCGAGGCTGCGTTTCAGAAAGTTCTGGCCCGCCACATCGCAGCAGAAGAAGGTTTGCGGGATGTTCCGGGCGTTCGAGTGCCCAAAGTGCTGTGGCGGGACCCTGAGCAGAAGATCATTCTGTTGGAATTTGTGCCCGGCGATACGCTGTTTCGGGAAATGACGGCGGCGGACTTGGGGATGGTGTCGCGGGGGGAGGTTCTGGAACAGGCCGGGCGCGCCATTGCCGCCCTGCACCGCTGTTCACAGGTAGGGGCGCGCAAATTCTGGCCGAAGGCGCATCTGGAGCGGGTGTCGCAGGTGGCGCAAGAGGTGCGTGGGGGCCTGCGTGAGGTGCACCGGCCCAAGCGGTTTCTGGGTCTTTGTGCGCATCTGCATAAGGCCGGGCGCGCGGCCCGTGGGCATCCCTTTGAGGGCGCGCTGGAACATGGCGATTTGCATATGCGCAATGTGCTGCTGTCGGGTGAGGATCTGTGGTTCATTGATTTTGCCAACCACAGTGGCATCTATCCGCAGCGTGACATCGCAAATTTCTGGTTGGCCAATGGCATGTTCCATCTGATCGCACCGGAAGATGACGGCGAGGTGGCGGCGGGCTTTTGCATGGTGGCGCAAGCCGATTGGGCGGCTTTTGAACGCGGCTATGGCGCCGGGCTCAGCGATGATCCGGTGGTGCGGTTTTTCTTTGCACTGCGGGTGTTTGACGCCTGGCTCAAGCAGGGGCACCAGCGCGATGGGCTGACGGCTGAGCAGGTCAGGCGCCGGACCGAACGGCTGGAGCGGGTGCTGAGCAGCTTGCAGGCCAGTGTGGCTTAGAACAGCCCTTCGGGCGGGTCGGCGACAATGCGGCCCTGTGCCAGATCCACAGTTGGCACCGCATCCAGTGTAAACGGCAGCAGAACGGTGGTTTTCAACCCCGGCCCCTGGATTTCCAGCAGGTCTGCGGCGCCGTGGTTCTGCACCGATTTCACCGTGCCCAGGTGCGCCCCGCCGGTGTCAAACACCGCAAGGCCAATCAGGTCGGCGTGGTAAAATTCGTCATCGGGCAGTTTCGGCAGACGGTCGCGCGGCGCAAACAGGCGCAGGCCTTTCAGCGCGTCGGCCTCTTCCTTGGTCTCCACCCCGGTCAGGCGTGCCGCATAGCCGCCTTTGATGGCGCGGGTCAGGATGACGGAATAGCTGCCGTTGCCCTGCTCATCGGTGAGGGGGCAGTAGGCCTCGATCTCTTCCGGCATGGCGCAGAAGCTTTTGAGGCGGACCTCGCCGCGAACCCCGAAAGAGCCCGCAAGCGCGCCAACGCAGATCAGATCATCCATTAAACTCTCCAGTGACGGGGCTGGCGCAGACGCGGGCCCCTGTGGTCGTGCGGGTCCATTCGCCGCCTGCCAGATCGCAGCGCTCGCGTGCGCCTGCACGTTCAAAAAGAACACCGGCGCCAAAGGCGACAGCCGTGAATATGATAAGGCGAATTAGTCCCATGTCCCCTAACTGCCGGGGAACTTAGCGGGTTTCAAGGGGCAGGTCACGATAGCGCCGTTCCCAGCCGCTTTCTTCCAGCTCTGGGATGTCGGAGAGCCGTTCGGGGTGGCCAATGCAGAAGTAACCGACAAGCTGCCAGTCTTCCGGCACGTTCAGGTCGCGGGTCAGCTGGTCCGGGTCGAGGATCGACACCCAGCCAAGGCCCAGACCTTCGGCGCGCAAGGACAGCCAGAACAGGGTGATCGCGCAGACCACCGAATAGCGGCGCATCTCGGGCATGGTGCCCGCACCCAATCCGTGGCCTTTGGTGGTGCTTTCATCGCAGAAAAACGCCATCTGTACCGGCGCATTGCGCATGCCCGAGAGTTTCAGCGTGGCGTAGCGGGCGGCTTTGTCCCCGCCGTATCCCTGAAGGGCGCGGTCGTTTGCGGCCTCGAAATTGGCCAATGCGGCAGCGCGGGCCGCGTCGCTTTCGACACGGATCAGCCGCCAGGGTTCAGACAGCCCGACCGAGGGGGCCATCTGGATGGCAGAGAGGCAGCGCCTAAGCACTGCCTCGTCCACTGCATCACTGCGAAAGCGCCGGACATCCCGGCGCAGACGCATGAGCAAATCCAATTGGCGGCGGAACGCCTCGGGGAAGTCGCCTTCCGGGTGAGGGGTCCGCGCGTCCATGGATTATTCCTCAGCTGTTGCTTCGGCTGCTTCAGCGGCTTTCGCTGCTTTTTCTTCTGCGCGCTCTTGCGCTTTTTTGCCCGGAACAGCTTTGTTCGGGTTGTTACGCTCTTTCTTGGTCAGAACGCCTGCTGCTTCCAGCATACGTGCAACACGGTCGGTCGGCTGTGCGCCTTTGTCGAGCCATGCCTGGACTTTTTCCATGTCCATTTTCACGCGCTCTTCGCTGTCTTTCGGCAGCAGCGGGTTGTAGGTGCCCAGCTTCTCGATGAAGCGGCCGTCGCGCGGCATGCGGCTGTCAGCAGCCACGATGCGGTAGAAGGGACGCTTTTTGGAGCCGCCGCGGGCCAGACGAATTTTCATTGCCATTGTTCAGATCTCCTTTGGATGGCGTTGAACGGGAAAGCCTGTGTCAGGTCAAGCCCGTTTATTCTTGGTGTTTCTTGTGGTGGCGAATGACCTCATCGATGATGAAGTTCAAAAACGCCTTGGCGAATTCCGGGTCGAGGTCGGCCGCGGTTGCCAAGTCTTCGAGACGTGCGATCTGGCGCGCTTCGCGGTCAGGATCGGACGGGGGAAGGTCGTGTTCGGCCTTGAGCTTGCCCACGGCCTGGGTGTGTTTGAACCGCTCGCCCAGCGTGTAGACCAAAATGGCGTCCAGACGGTCGATGCTCTCGCGGTGGCCTTTGAGGATCTCGGCGGCGCGGGCGACGGGGTCGTTTTGCAGATCAGTCAATGGCCCATCCTTTCGGTTTAAAGAGCGGGTCGGCGTAGTGGTTGATTTCCATTTCGATCGCATCCCCAATCTGGCTGTTTTGCAGATCCGCCGGAGAGGGGTGGCGATAGACCGCGTCATTGCCGTCAATGGTGGCGGCTTCCGGGTCCTTCTTCGCGCCCAGCCGTTCGGCCAGACGGATCGAATCGAGGTTTTTCGGGTCAATATAGCTGACCGCGCCGTTCCAGCCCTGCTGGTCGTAGTAATAGGCGCGCGCCGCGTGGCTGGCCTCGAGCGCGTAGCCTTTGCCAGCGGCACCGGGCCAGATGATCCAGGCGATTTCCCGTTCGGGCCAGCCTGCGGGCTGCCAGCCCCCGGCCATGCCATAGGTTTCATCGGTCGCCTTGTCGTGGATCATCCACATGCCAAAGCCCTTGATCTGCCAATGGCCGATTTCTGCGGCATAGAGCATCCATGCCTCGTAGGCATTCAGGGGGCCGCCCATGAAACGGGAGCGATAGGAGGTGAAGGTGGCTTTGAAATCCGGGTAATCCACGGCTTCGGGCGCGCGCAGGATCAGGCGGTTGGTTTCCAGCGTGGGGATGGTCACGGTCATGCGTAGGCCTCCACACTGCCGTCATCTTTGGGAAGGTGGCGGTAAACCAAGGTCGGCTTTTCGGCAAAAGGCACGGCGGCGTTTGCATCCAGAACCGCGCCCAGGCGTTCGGCCAGCGCAATAGAGCGGGCGTTTTCCGGCGCGATATAGCTGACGATCTTGGTCCAGCCCAGACGGCTGCGCGCATCCGCCACTGCGGCAACGGCGGCCTCATGAGCAAAGCCGTGCCCTTCGGCGCCGTCAAAGATCAGCCAGCCGATTTCGGTTTCGGGCCAGCCGTCCGGGAAGAACGGGCCAACCAGACCAATAATGCTGTCATCGCCCTTGCGGGTCACAGCCCAGAGGCCAAAGCCTTTGAGCTCCCAGTGGCCAAAGATCGAAGCGGTGTTTTTCCACGCCATAAACCGGGGCACATTGCCCGCCGCATATTGCGACCGTTCGGACATATAGAAGGCAACAATAGCCTCCTTGTCGCGCGGCTCGGGGCGGCGCAACACAAGTCGTTCGGTCGATATGGTCGGCGTGGCGGTCATTTACTTCTTTTTCTTTCCAAAGCCACCGAGGCCACCAAGGCCGGGCAGACCACCGGGCATGCCACCCATGCCGCCAAGGCCCGGAAGGCCGCCGGGAAGACCCTTGCCGCCGCCCATGGCTTTGGCGGCTGCTTCCAGCGCTTTGGGGTCGATGTTGGAGGGGTCCATGCCTGCGGGCATGTCGGGCATGCTGCCTTTGCCGCCGAACATGCCAGCCATGGCCTGTTTCAGCATTTTGCCTTTGCCCATTTTGCCCATCTTCTTCATCACATCCGCCATCTGGCGGTGCATTTTCAGAAGCTTGTTCAGATCGCTGACCTCTTGGCCGGCACCGGCCGCAATGCGTTTCTTGCGCGAGGCTTGCAGCAGCGCAGGGTTGGCGCGTTCTTTCTTGGTCATGGACTGAATGAGGGCGACCTGACGCAGGATGACCTTGTCGTCAAAGCCTGCCTCTTCGACCTGTTTGGCCATTTTGCCCATGCCCGGCATCATCTGCATCATGCCCTGCATGCCGCCCATCTGCTGCATCTGTTCCAGCTGCATCTTCAGGTCGTTCATATTGAACTGACCCTTCATCATGCGCTTCATCATGCGTTCGGCCTGTTCGGCCTCGATGGTTTCCTGGGCTTTCTCGACCAGAGCAACAATGTCACCCATGCCAAGGATGCGGCCGGCGATCCGTTCTGGCTCGAAGGTCTCGATCGCGTCCATCTTTTCGCCGAGGCCCACGAAACGGATCGGCTTGCCGGTGACTGCGCGCATGGAGAAGGCGGCACCGCCGCGCCCGTCGCCGTCCATACGGGTCAGGACCACGCCAGAGATGCCAACTTTGGCGTCAAATTCCTCGGCGACCTCAACGGCGACCTGACCGGTCAGACCGTCAACAACAAGCAGGGTCTCGCGGGGCTCAACTACGTTGCGAACCTCTTCGACCTCGCCCATGAGGGTTTCGTCGATGTGCAGGCGACCGGCAGTGTCGAGCATATAGACGTCATAGCCACCCAAGAGCGCCTGCTGTTTGGCACGTTTGGCAATGTCGACGGGTTTCTGGCCCGGCACGATCGGCAGGGTGTCCACGCCGATCTGTGTGCCCAGCACCGCCAGCTGGTCCATCGCCGCCGGGCGATAAACGTCGAGCGAGGCCATGAGGACCTTCTTGCCCTCTTTGTCTTTCAGACGTTTGGCAAGCTTGCCGGTGGTGGTGGTCTTACCCGACCCCTGCAGGCCGACCATCAGGATCGGGGCAGGCGGGTTGTCGATTTTCAGCGCGCCGGGATCGCCTTCGCCCTGAAGGGTGGCAACCATGGCGTCATGGACGATTTTCACGACCTGCTGGCCCGGCGTCACGGATTTGGTGACGGCCTGACCGGTGGCCTGATCCTGCACGCGTTTGACAAAATCCCGCGCCACGGGCAGGGAGACGTCTGCCTCCAGCAGGGCCACGCGCACTTCGCGCAGGGCGGTTTTGACGTCGTCCTCAGATAGGGCACCCTGTTTGGTCAGCCGGTCAAAGACGCCAGAGAGGCGTTCGGATAGATTTTCAAACATGCTCTGCGGTCTCCTGTGGCCGTAACATCAAACAAGTGCTGCCTAATTTAGGCAGCGGTGGGTCCATGTGCAATTGCCTGTCTTGCGGTAAGATCAGACCAAACGCTATTGCCCCCACGGGCGTAACACGCTGGTGGAGGGCGATCCCCGACATGGGCGGGGACCGGAAGACCTGAGATTCTTCCGGGATTTGGTCGGGCATTATCGGGTTTTGGTCGGGGAGTCAATTGCAGGGCCGGTTTGTTGCTGTCACAAGGGGCGGCAACGGACAAAAGGAAAGACCAAAACCCATGAGCGACGTTGTGGATGCCTCTTCGGCTTTTCAGGACAGCCTGCCCACCTCATCAGATGCGCTGCTGGCGCAGATGGATGAATGGGGCATTGCCTATACCCTGCACGACCATGTGCCGCTGCGCACGGTGGAGGATGCCAAAGGGGTCGAGGATAAGATCATCGCGCCCGGCAAGCGCTGTCTGCGGCTGAAGAACCTCTACCTGCGGGATCGCAAGAAGCGGAATTATCTGGTGAGCCTGGAGCAGGACCGCGAGATTGACCTCAAGGCGCTTGGCGGGGAGCTGGGTGTCGGCGGTCTGTCGTTCGGGTCGGCGGATCGTCTGTTGCAGAACCTTGGTATCCGCCCCGGCGCGGTGAGCCCGCTGGCGATGATCAATGGGGTCGAGACCGACGTGCGGTTCTTCATGGACCGCGAGGCGCAGGAGGCAGAGCTGATCTATATGCACCCGCTGGTGAATGATCGCACCGTGGCCATGGAGCGCGCGGCGTTTTTCGCGTTTCTGGAGAAGATCAGGGTGACACCGGAGTGGGTCTGACACCTCCGCGTGTTTAGCTTGGGTGCTTAACCCGGCGTCTGCGCTGCAGAGGGTTTGCGCTGTGCTGCGCACATCGCCGGGGGGCAGGGGCCGCGCCTTCGGCGCGGCCCCTGCCATGCCCAACGCTTTTTGAGGGGAGGCTTTGCCTCACCTCAAAGGGGCGGGAGATCCGCGCGCGCCGCAGGCGAAATGGCCCCCGAAGGGGCCATGACATGCGTTCTGTGAGTGGGAGGGCTTAGGCGGGGCTTAGGCGGCCAGGGCTGCGACGGCGTCTTTTGCCTTGGCCATGGAGCCTTCGGCATCGATGGCCTGCTGGTCCGCGGCGATGATTTCAACATCTGCAATGCCAATAAAGCCCAGCATATGGCGCAGGTAAGGGACCGCGTAGTCGAAGTCCGCGCCAACCGGAGTGCCACCGGAGGCCGCAACAATAATGGCGCGTTTGCCGGTCAGCAGACCTTCGGGTCCGTTCTCAGTGTATTTGAACGTCACTCCCGCGCGGGCCACCTGATCGAGCCAGGCCTTCAGCGTTGCGGGGATCGAAAAGTTGTAGATCGGCGCGCCGATGACAATGGTGTCGGCGGCTTGTAGCTCTGCCACCAGCTCATCGGACAGTGCAAGGGTCGCGCGCTGTTCGGCGCTCCGGTCTTCGGCGGGGGTGAAATTCGCGCCCACCCAGGTCGCGTCCAGCAGCGGAAGCGGGGTGGCGACATCGCGGCGGATCACTGTTTCAGGCGCAAGCTTTGCCACAACAGCGGCGGAAAGGTCACGGGTGGCAGAGCCCGTCAGACGGGCGGAGCTGTCGATATGCAGGACGGTCTTGGTCATGGTAGGGTTCCTTTTGAGGGTGTGCTTTGAGAGAAAGATGCACCCTTGCAAAACCAAACACAATTTTCGATATTCAACAGGATCTGTGCATTTTTGCAGAATCTGATTGAGGGACGGGCAGGGGGCTGTGATGGACAATTGGGACGAGGTGCGCACCGCCTTTCAGGTGGCCCGGCTGGGCACTGTCAGCGGCGCGGCCGAGGTGCTGGGCGTACACCATGCCACGGTCATCCGCCATATTGATGCGATCGAAGGCCGGCTGGGCGTCAAGCTGTTCCAGCGCCATGCGCGCGGCTATACCCCAACCGAATCCGGGCTGGATCTGCTGCGCGTGGCACAGGCGACGGATGATCAGTTCAGCCAGCTGGTCGGGCGGCTGAAGGGGCAGGGGGACGAGGTTTCGGGCGAATTGGTCGTGACCTCGCTGTCGTCCATGGCGCCGATGCTGGCACCGGAACTGATTGCGTTTCAGCAGCTGCACCCGGATCTGGTGATCCGCTATCTGACCGGCGACCGGCTGTTCCGGCTGGAGTACGGCGAGGCCCATGTGGCCCTGCGCGCAGGCGCGGCGCCGGAACAGCCTGACAATGTGGTGCAGCCTTTCCTGAGCCAGCGCATGGCGATGTTTGCCTCTAAATCCTATGTGGAGCAGCACGGGATGCTGAACGGCGTGGAGGACATGCAGAACCACCGCTTTGTGGGCGCTGATAATTCGGAAAGCCGGGCCCCGTTCGAGCGCTGGCTGCGCGCCAATGTCAGCGAGGACCGCATTGCGTTCCGCTGTTCGGATCGCACCACTGCGCAAGAGGCGGTGCAGGCGGGCGCAGGCATCGGGTTCTTCACCCTCTGGGAGGCTGCGGGCCATCCTGATCTGGTGCAGATGATGGAGCCCAAGGACGATTGGACCGCAACCCTGTGGTTGGTGACTCATGTGGATCTGCATCGCACCAATAAGGTGCAGGCGTTTTTGTCTTTCCTGAAGGACCGCGCCAAGAGCTGGCCTGCCTGATCGGGCCAATGCGTCTGGACATGCACAATGACTGACGCCCAACGCGGCCATCTGGCCATGCTGACCTTCTCTGCGCTGGTCGCGGGGAGCTTTTCGCTGGGCGTGCTGATCGCCAATGACATCGCCCCTGCCGCGCTGAATGCGGTGCGGTTTCTGTTGGCCGGGGTGCTGATCGGGGCGGCGGCGTCCTTAGGGGGCGGGTTGCAGCGCCGCCATTTCGCGGCGCCTTGGCGTTTTTTGGTTCTGGGCGGGGTCTTTGCGAGCTACTTCGTGCTGATGTTCTACGGCCTGAAAACCGCAGCGCCGGTGAGTGCTGCGGCGGTGTTCACCCTGACCCCGGTTCTCAGCGCGCTGTTTGGCTGGCTGATGCTGCGGCAGGTCACAACCTTGCGGATGGCGAGCGCGCTGGCGATTGGCGCGGCGGGCGCGCTATGGGTGATCTTTCGCGGTGATCTGGGCGCCCTGTTGCGGTTCGAGATTGGCCGCGGTGAGGTGATCTATTTCTGGGGCTGCGTGGCTCATGCCATATATACGCCCCTAGTGCGCAAGCTGAACCGGGGCGAGCCTGCGGTGAGCTTTACCTTTGGCACGCTGGTGGCGGGCGCGGCGCTGCTGTTTGCCTTTGGCGCGCGCGATGTGATGGCGACCGATTGGGGGAGCCTGCGGCCCATCGTCTGGATCGGCCTTATATATGTGTCGGTCTTTGCCTCGGCCTGTACGTTCGTGTTGCTGCAGTTCGCCACCCTGCGCCTGCCAAGCGCGAAGGTCATGGCCTATACCTATCTGGTGCCCAGCTGGGTGATCGGCTGGGAGATCGCACTGGGGAACGGATTGCCCCCGTTGGTGACTTTGGGGGGAATTGCGCTGACGGCGGTGGCGCTGTGGCTGCTGCTGAAGGACGAGGGGGCGGCGGCGAAACCCTGAAAAACGCTTGGGTGTTATGGCGATGACATCTGCACGCCCTAGAGTCTCGGGAAACAGAATGGGGGAGGGGCACAATGATCGAGCTGTGCTATCGGTTTACTGCGGCATCTGGCAGTCGCTTTTTGGTGCCGCAGGGGATGGCCACGCCACATATCGCGCCTTTGGGGCAGATGGTGACGGGGGCCGCGCTGCGCCTGATGGCCGAGCCGCGCTTGGCGCAGATGTTGACCTGCGGCATTGCTACGGGCGGCGAGATCCAAGTGCGGACCCGGTTTCAGGCTGCAGGCGGCCCAGGGGAGTTCAGCTATCCTGAAGCCATGTTCGTGCCGCGCCCCAGTCGATATACGGCGGCGGCTGTGGATTTGGCCAAGGAAGGCCAGCATGTGGCGCAGGCCGCAGGCGCTGGGCTTGCGGGCATCGAAGCCATTGTGCGCCACGTGGCCGAGCTGTTTGAATACGGCCACCCTGAGGATCGGTTTTACGACGATCAGGAGGAGCTGCCGCATCTGTGTTCCATGACCGTGGGATCCTGCGTTGACATCAATGCCTATCTGGTCGCGGCCCTGCGCGGCGCGGGATATGAGGCGGGCTATGTCTACGGTGTGTTTGTGCCAGAAGATAAGCGGACATGGGCCGAGGATGGTCACTGCTGGGTGGTCAGCCGTCATGCGGGGCAGACGCAGGAATGGGACATCGCGCATTTCTTGAAGATGGGACGCCGCGACATTGGTCCGGCGCTGAACCCGCGCCCGGGCGTGCGCGTGCCGATGGCCCATTCCATGGGCTGGACCCTGCCGGAGGTCGGGCTTCAGGACTTCAAACTGATGGGGCCGCCGCTTTTGCTGGGCGAGACCGGGGATATCTCGGATCCCGAGGATCTGGAGATCACACTTCGGGGCTACGAGAACCTGGCGCAGCCCTGAGCCTTATTCGTCGCCGCCCAGCTCGACCTCAAGAAACCGTTCAAAGGCATCCAGATTCACCGGCTCGAACTGGCCAAAACCCTGCATCCAGACGGAGGCCGCGCGCAGCGCGTCGGGTTGCAGCTTGCACCATTTCACCCGGCCGCGCTTTTCCTGCTGGATCAACCCCGCATTGGCGAGGATCATCAGATGTTTGGAAATCGCCGCCAGTGACATCTCGAACGGTTCGGCCACATCGGTCACGGCCATGTCATCTTCGAGCAACATGGTCAGGATCGCCCGCCGGGTTGGATCGGCGAGGGCGGCAAAGGTGGTGTCTAGGCGGTCAGGGCTGGTCATGGCTTACAGTCCTAATGCGCAAGTTCCGGGTGGACAATCCCGCCCGTGTCGTCTGAATGGCGCTCACGCACTGGAACATACAGGACAGCACGAGGGAGTGACGCCATGTCTGCGCGCGATTGGGTCTTTATTTTTGCCCTCGGTATTGGCTGGGGGCTGTCGTTTATGTTCAACGCGGTGCTCTTGCGCGAACTGGGACCGCTGAGCGTGGCGCTGGGCCGGGTTGGCTTTGGTGCGCTGGGCTGCTGGGTCTATCTGCTGGCAACACGGCAGTTTGCGGCGCTGTCTGCGCGGCGCGTCTGCGCGTTGTTGGCGTTTGGCGCTTTCAGCTATGCGGCGCCGTTTTCATTTTATGCCATTGGCCAGCAGGACATTGCCAGCGGGGTTGCGGGGATCGTCAATGCCACCACGCCTGCGATGGCGGTGGTCGTGTCCCATTTCTGGCCGCAAATCTGGGGCGGCGGGGAGCGGGCGAGCCTGCTGAAATCGCTTGGTGTACTCTGTGGCTTTGGTGGTATTGTGCTGCTGTCGCTGCCGATCCTGCGGGACGGGGGCTCCAGCCAGATCTGGGCGGTTTGTGTCACCCTTTGTGCGCCGCTGTGTTACGCGTTCTCGGTCAATATTGCGCGACAGTTTCAGGGCATCCCGCCGGTGGTGATCGTGGCCTGGGGGCTGACTGGGGCCACGCTGGCGTTGGTGCCAGTGGCCCTGTGGCAAGAGGGTCTGCCGGTGATCACACGGGCCGAGACATGGGCCTCGCTTGTGGTCATTGGCTTTGTGCTGACGGCGGCGGCTTTCATTCTGTTTTACAATGTGCTGCCGCGGGTGGGGCCGACGAATATCACGCTGGTGACCCTGATTGCGCCGATGTCAGCGCTGGCTGCGGGGGTCTTGGTGCTGGGCGAGGTGTTCCTGCCTGCGCATTTTGCCGGGCTTGCCCTGATCCTGTTTGGATTGCTGCTGATTGACGGGCGATTGTTTGGAAAAGGTCGCCAAAACCAAAATCAACCAAAAGGTTGAATAAGGGTTTTGACGCCTGTTTGCGCCAACGCGCCACGCGGGGGCATCACGCGGGTGACGGCGCGAGTTGTAAAACCTTTTGTTTTCATACTCTTGGCCTTATGTCGCAGAGTCCGACTCCGGCGTTGACTCTGTGCCGCTGACCCCTTAGCACCCATGGCAGAAGACGCGAGAGGACAGATCCTGTGATTGATGACGACCAAAAGCAGCGCCTGGCGCAGCTGGAGGCCAAAATCGATGCGGCCAAGAAAGCCCAGGAACCTGAGCCTCCCAAGGAAACCCATTTTACCATGGCCAATATGGCCTGGCGGATGGTGACGGAATTGGTGGCCGGTCTGGTGATCGGCCTTGGCATCGGATACGGGCTGGATGCTGTCTTTGGCACCATGCCGCTGTTTTTGGTGCTGTTTCTTTTGCTGGGTCTGGTTGCAGGCATCAATGTGATGCTGCGCAGCGCCAAGGAGATCCAGGCAAAACAGATCGAAGCGGAGGCTGCTAAAGCCGAAGCGGACGCGCAGGAAGCGGAAAACGCGCCGCGCAAATAAGAACAAGACCGGCAAGCCGGTCAGATGGAACTCGGTCAGGCCCCCTGACCACAGAGAGAAACCCGGGCGACGGTCCGGTGACAGGAGACGCAGACCGATGGGCAAAATCTTCTTTTACGTAGCTCTGGCGCTTGTGCTCGTTTCGGGCCTGGTCTTTGCCCCCGAGCACGCAGGCCTTGCCATTCACCCGATGGACCAGTTCCAAGTGAAGCCGCTGTTTGGTGGCGACCACGTGGGCATGTTCACCGTCACCAACGTGACGCTGTGGATGCTGCTGGCAATTGTCGCGATCTTCGCGCTGCTGGTTCTGGGCTCTTCCCGCCGTGCCATTATCCCGTCGCGCGCACAGTCGGTTGCGGAGCTGGCCTATGGGTTCATCTACAAAATGGTTGAAGACGTCGCTGGCAAAGACGCCGTGAAGTTCTTCCCCTACATCATGACCCTGTTCATGTTCATCGTGACTGCCAACTTCCTTGGCCTGATCCCGATGTCCTTCACCACCACCTCCCACTTCGCCGTGACCGGCGTGCTGGCTGTGGTCGTGTTCGTCGCAATCACCGTGACCGGCTTTGTGCTGCACGGCGCGAAATTCCTGGCCCTGTTCTGGGTTAGCTCCGCGCCGCTGGCCCTGCGTCCGATCCTGGCTGTGATCGAAGTTATTTCCTACTTCGTGCGCCCCGTGAGCCTTTGCATTCGTCTTGCAGGCAACATCATGGCGGGCCACGCGGTTCTGAAAGTGTTCGCTGGTTTTGCAGGGGCTCTGGGCTTTGCGTCCTTCCTGCCGATTTCCGCGATCACCGCGTTCTACGCACTCGAGGTTCTCGTGGCCTTTATCCAGGCTTACGTGTTCACCATTCTGACCTGCGTCTATCTGAAAGACGCGCTGCACCCGTCCCACTAAGGGACGGTCCTCGCAGGGTCCGAACAATCACTTCAACTTCCAATCGTAAGGAGAAATCACAATGGAAGGCGATCTCGCATACATCGGCGCTGGCCTGGCTGGCATGGGTACTGGTATTGCTGCTCTGGGTGTTGGCAACGTTGCTGCTAACTTCCTGGCGGGCGCTCTGCGCAACCCCTCCGCGGCTGCTTCTCAGACCGCAACCCTCTTCATCGGCATCGCGTTTGCAGAAGCTCTGGGCATCTTCTCGTTCCTGGTCGCTCTGCTGCTGATGTTCGCTGTCTAAGACCTAGCGGAAACTTTATCCTTACGGCCGGGCAGGGCGGACATCTGTCCTGCCCGGTGTAACGGCAAGTTCCATAGGAGGACGACATGGCATCTAATACGCATGACGCAGGTCATGGAGCTGCCGACGCGGCGCACGGTTCTTCCGGCATGCCGCAGCTGGACTTCTCGACCTACGGAAACCAGATCTTCTGGCTTCTGGTCACGCTTGTCGTGATCTACCTGATCCTGTCGCGCGTCGCGCTGCCCCGTATTGCAGCCATCCTGAACGAGCGTACAGGCACTATCACCAACGACCTCGCTGCGGCTGAAGATCTGAAAGCCAAAGCAGTTGAGGCCGAAAACGCCTATAACAAAGCGCTGGCCGACGCACGTGCCGAGGCGCAGCGTATCGCCGCGGAAACCCGCGCCGAGATCCAGAAAGACGTGGACGACGCCATTGCCAAAGCGGATGCGGACATCGCAGCCAAGGCAGCGGAATCTGAAGCGGCAATCGCTGAGATCAAGGCAGGCGCACTGGAGAGCATCAAGGCTGTCGCAACTGACACCGCCGGTGCCCTGGTCGAAGCCCTGGGTGGCAAAGACGATGCAGAGGCTGTTCAGGCCGCTGTTAGCAAACGGATGGAGGGCTAAGACCATGCGCGCATTTACTGCTGTTGCTCTGACCCTCGGTTCCGCTGCTCCGGCTTTCGCAGCCGGTGGCGGTGCGAACCTCGGTAACACCGACTTCGTTGTCATCCTCGCCTTTGTGCTGTTCATCGGGATCCTTTTGTACGCAAAAGTCCCGGCGATGATCGGCAAACTGCTGGATGACCGCGCCGAGACCATCAAGAACGAGCTGGAAGAAGCCCGCGCCCTGCGCGAGGAAGCACAGACCGTTCTGGCTGACTACGAACGCAAGCAGCAAGAAGTCAAAGAGCAGGCCGAGCGCATTGTCGCAAACGCCCGCGACGAGGCGAACGCTGCTGCGGCGCAGGCCAAAGCTGATCTGGAAACCTCCATTGCACGTCGCCTGGCGGCTGCAGCGGATCAAATCCAGGCTGCCGAAGCTTCTGCTGTGAAAGAAGTTCGTGACCGCGCCATTACCATTGCTGTGGAAGTTGCCGATCAGGTTGTTTCCAAGCAGATGACTGCGACTGAGGCAAACAAGCTGATCGACGCAGCCATTCAGGACGTGGACGCGAAACTGCACTGATCCGCAGCTTCGTTTCAGACCTAAAAGGAACCCGGCCACGCGCCGGGTTCTTTTGTTTTGGACGGGTCGCTTTGTAACGCCCTTGCGAAGTTTTTGTGAAGTTGTCTTTGACTTACCCGACATGTGCAGACTGTTAACGTGCGTTGTGGCATAGCCACGGAGATTAAATTGCCGTGAGGGCAGGCGATGCTGCACGACCTAAACCTATCCGCATCCAAACATCAGGCGACGTCCCAGACCGCCGAGGGCACACCGTCAGCGGTGCCGACGATGATGTCGGTGCGGAACCTGTCGTTGCGCTCGCAGGGGAAGGCTGTTGTCGACACTATCAGCTTCGACCTTCACCGGGACGAGGTGCTTGCGTTTATTGGCCGCTCTGGCAGCGGGAAGTCTGCGTTGCTGCGCAGTCTGGTGCGGATGGAAAAACTGGGCCGCAACCCTCAGCGCAGCGGGGAAATCCTGTTTGGCGGCCAAGACCTGATGCGGCCTGATGCGGATCTGCCTCTGGTGCGGCGACAGGTGGCGTTGATTGCCCAAGAAACCAATCCGTTTCCAATGTCGATCTGGGACAATATCGCCTATGGGCTGAAACTGCACCGTTTGGTCAGCACCAAGGGTTTGATGGCCGAGCGTATTGAACAGGCGCTGCGCCGGGCACGGCTGTGGGATGCGGTCAAAGATCAGCTTCACAAGACTCAGGGCACTTCCCTGCCGGGGCCACAGCGTCGCCAGCTGTGTATTGCACGCGCTTTGGCGCTTGATCCTCAAATCATGCTGTTTGACCGGCCCAGCAGCGCAGGGGACCGGATGAGCTTTACGCTCACGCAGGAAATTGTCACCGAACTTCGCAAGACCACGTCGATTGTTCTGGTGGCCCATTCGCTGGAAAACGCTGCCCATCTTGCGGATCGAGTCGCCTTTGTCGATCAGGGCCGCATTGTCGAACTCGACACCGCCGAGATGATCTTTACCAATGCAATGGAGCCGGAAACGCGGGCGTTTCTGGAGCAATCTACCTATATGTAAGTGCTGAGCCCCCTAGCTGCGGGTCTTTTCGCGCTCGAGCCGCTGGCGGGCGACCTCGACATTGCGTTCGGCGCGGATCTGCGCCTCTAGGGCGGCGCGCACGTAATCCAGATGCGCCTCAACGGCGGCGCGGGCGCCTGCCGGATCGCGGGCCTGAATGGCGCTGTTGATGGCCCGGTGCTGATCCAGAAGCGCGGCGTGGGTTGTGTGTTGCTGAAACATGATCTGGCGATTGTAAAACACGCCGTTGCGCAGCATGTCGAACATGGACCGCATCATATGCAGCATCACCACATTGTGGCTGGCATCCAGAATGGCAGAATGAAACTGCGCGTCCAGTTCGGCCGCGGTGTCGGACACCGAAGGATCGCCTGCGACTTTCATCTTGTTAAAGATATGCTGGATCACCTGAAGGTCTTCGTCTGACCCAAGGCGCGCCGCGCGCTCTGCGGCCAGCCCTTCCATGTCGCGGCGAAACGCGAGATAGTCAAACACCGCTTCTTCGTCGCTGCCAAAGAGTTCGATCAGCGCAGGCGAAAACGCCGATCCCAGAACATCGGCCACAAACACTCCGGCGCCCGCGCGCGAGGCCAAAAGCCCACGCTCTTGCAACTCGGACAGGGCATCGCGCAGCGAGGGGCGGGAGACCCCCAGCCGGTCCGCCAGTTCCCGTTCGGAGGGCAGGCGCTCTCCGGGGTTCAGAATGCCGCGCAGGATCAGTTTTTCGATCTGGCGCACAACAGCAGCGGAGAGCTTCTCGGGGTGGACTTTCTGGAAGGGCATGCGGGGCCTGCGGTGTTGAATTGGTAAATTCATATGACCACGCGCAGGTGGGAGGCGCAAGACCGGGCGGAAAATTGCGAGGGACTATAGGTCATAGTTATTGACATTATTTTCGCACCGGATAAGTGTCAGCTCAAGATGCGCAAGGAAATGACCCAAATGACGACTCAAATGAAATTTGCCGCAAGAATGGACCGCATGAAGGCATCGGAAATTCGCGAGCTGCTGAAATTGCTGGAGCAGCCGGGGATGTTGTCTTTTGCTGGCGGGATCCCGGATCCGGCGCTGTTTCCGGCAGATCGCTTTGCCGAGGCCTATGCCGACGCGCTGTCGCCCGCGCGGCAGGCGCAGGCGTTGCAGTATTCTGTCAGCGAAGGCTATCTGCCGCTGCGGGACTGGATTGCGGGGCGAATGGCGGGGTTGGGCATTCCCTGCGGGCCGGAAAATATCCTCATCACGTCTGGATCGCAGCAGGCGCTGGACTATCTGGGCAAGCTGTTCCTGTCGCCCGGCGACACGGCGTTGGTGCAATGGCCGACCTACCTGGGGGCGCTGGCGGCGTTCAACGCCTATGAGCCGCGGTACGAGCGGTTGGAGATCAACGACAATCGCCCAGCGGCAGAAATCACCGCAGCAGCTGGGGACGGTGCGGTGAAATTCGCTTATCTGAGCCCGGATTTCGCCAACCCCACCGGGCGCACCGTGGACCGGGCCGGGCGCGCGGCGCTGTTGGCGCGGGCCGAGGAGCTGGACTGCGCGATCATTGAAGACGCCGCCTATCAGGGCTTGCGCTATGAGGGCGAAGAGGTACCGCCGATCCTTGCGCTGGAACTGACGCAGAAGGGCGATCTGGATGCCTGCCGCACGATCTATTGTGGGTCGTTTTCGAAAACCCTGTCACCGGGCCTGCGCGTGGGCTGGGTGGTGGCCGGAGCCGAAGTGATTTCGCGTCTTGTCTTGATGAAACAGGCGGCAGACCTGCATTCGTCGACCATCAATCAGATGGCCATTCATCAGGTCGCAAAGGCCGGGTTCGACGCCCATGTGAGCGGCTTGCGTGCGGTCTATGGCCGTCGTCGCGATGCGATGCTGCGAGCCCTCGCAGCCGAGATGCCCGAAGGCGTGGAATGGACCCGGCCCGAAGGGGGCATGTTTGTCTGGCTGACCCTGCCCGAGAGGGTGAGCGGCGCATTTTTGCTTGAACAATCAATTGCGAAGGAAAAGCTCGCTTTTGTGCCCGGACAGGCCTTTTTCGCCGATGGAACCGGTGGTAATAGCCTGCGCCTGAGCTTCTCGAACAGTTCCGAGGCCCAAATCGCAGAAGGAATCGCCCGTTTGGGCCGGGTTCTGCGGCAGGCTTTGGGGGAGTAGTAGTGTCCCACAAGATTTGGTGGTAGAGAGGCGCGGGCGTGGTCTATCTGGGGTTCTCCAGTTGACTCATCACAAAATAATGACCGACACTCTCGGCCACGGAATCATGAAAAGGGGCGAAGTTGCGCTTTTCCAAACTCAGGCTCAATGGCTTTAAGAGCTTTGTTGACCCCACCGACCTGCTGATCGCGGACGGTCTGACCGGTGTGGTCGGACCCAATGGCTGCGGCAAGTCGAACCTTCTGGAGGCCCTGCGCTGGGTCATGGGCGAAACCCGCGCCAAGGCGATGCGCGGCGGCGGCATGGAAGATGTGATCTTTGCGGGCACCGATACGCGGCCTGCGCGCAACTTTGCCGAAGTGAGCCTGCTGCTGGACAACTCGGAACGGCTGGCGCCATCGGGGTTTAACGAGGCTGATACGCTCGACATTACCCGCCGGATCACCCGCGATGTGGGATCGGCCTATAAGGCCAACGCCAAAGATGTGCGGGCGCGCGATGTGCAGATGCTGTTTGCCGATGCCTCGACGGGGGCGCATTCGCCTGCATTGGTCCGTCAGGGCCAGATTGCGGAGCTGATCAACGCCAAACCCAAAGCGCGCCGCCGTATTTTGGAAGAAGCCGCCGGGATCTCGGGCCTGTATCAACGCCGCCACGAAGCAGAGCTGAAGCTGAAGAACACCGAAGCCAACCTGCTGCGCGTCGACGATGTGATCGAACAGCTGGCCAGCCAGCTTGCGACGCTTGCACGCCAGGCGCGTCAGGCAAAACGCTACCGCGAGATCGGTGAACAGCTGCGCCACGCCGAAGGCATGCTGTTGTATCGCCGCTGGCGCGAGGCGGATGCGGCCCGTGTGACCCATGAAGACGACCTGAACCTGCGCGTGACCCAAGCCGCCAAAGCCGAGGCGCTGGCCCGTGCCGCGGCCGCGCAACGCGCCGAGGTTGAAGAAAACCTGCCGCCCCTGCGCGAAGAAGAAGCCGTGGCGGTCGCCATTCTGGAACGTCTGGTGATGCAGCGCGACGCCCTTGGGGATCGCGAGGCACAGGCGCGCCAGACCATCGAACGACTGACCCATCGCGTCACGCAGCTGGGGCTGGATATCGACCGCGAAAAGGGCCTGAACCGGGACGCGGGCGAAAGCATTGAACGTCTGGAATGGGAACGTCGGGAGCTGCTGAAGGCCTCGGATGGGCACGAAGACCGCTTGGACGAAGCCGCCGAGACCGCGAAAGACTCTGCCGCCATTCTGGAGCAGGGCGAAGACCATCTGGCGCAGGTGACCGAGGAGGTTGCGCGTCTGGCTGCCCGTCACCAATCCGCACAGCGTCAGGTCGAAGACTGCCAGCGCGCGTTGGATCGTGCCGCCAGTGAAGGGGCGAAATCCCGTGTCGCCGCAGGCGAGGCCCGCAACGCGCTGAAAGAGGCCGAAGTGCGGTTCAAAGACGCCGCCGCTGCCGAAGAAGAAGCCCGCGAGGCTGCGGATCTGGCCGAAGAGGCGCTGGCCGAAGTAGATGAGCTGCGCACCGAAACTCAGGCTCAGGAATCCGAGGCCCGCGCGCAGCGGTCCGAGGCAGAAGGCGCGCTTGGGGCCCTGCGGGCCGAAGTCACCGCGCTGGCGAAGCTGGTGGAACGCGATGCCTCGGAAGGGGCGCAGGTTCTGGATGCGCTGCAGGTGACACCGGGCTACGAGAAGGCGCTGGGGGCGGCCCTGTCCGATGACCTTCGCGCGCCGCTGGCCGAAGAAGATGGGCCCTCAGGCTGGCTGGAACTGGCAGCCTATGATCGCGCGGTGGCGCTGGATGTGGCCCTGCCTGCGGGCGTGGAGCCGCTGGCGAAATATGTCGATGGCCCGGATGCCCTGGCGCGTCGCATGGCGCAGATTGGCATTGTGCCAGGCGACAAGGCGGCCGAATTGCACGAAAAACTGTTGCCCGGTCAGCGTCTTGTGACGCTGGAGGGCGATCTGTGGCGTTGGGATGGCTACCGCGCCTGGGCCGAAGATGCGCCCTCCGCCGCAGCGATGCGTTTGGAACAGATCAACCGTCTGGAAGCGCTGAAGCAGGAGCTGACCCATCTGGAGGCCCGCGCGGCGGGTGCACGGGACGCTCACGAACTGCTGTCGCGCCGCCTGAAAGAGGTGAGCGAAGCCGACCAAGCCGCCCGTCAGGCTCGCCGTTTGGCGGATCAGCGGGTTGCCGATGCGGCCCGCGCGCTCAGCCGGGCAGAAGCCGACCGCAACCTTGCCGATGGCAAGCTGGAGTCCCTGTCGATTGCTGTGGCGCGTCACAACGAGGACGCGGAAACCGCGCAGGCGCGTCTGGACGAGGCACTGGAAACCGCAGATGGTCTGGGCGATCTGGATGCGGCCCGCGCCAAGGTCGAAGACATCAAACAATCGGTGGAAGCCGCGCGGATCACCATGATGAGCCACCGTTCGGCTCTGGATGAACTGCGCCGCACCGGTGAGGCGCGCGTCGGGCGCAGCCAGATGGTGACCAAGGAACTGTCGGGTTGGCGTCACCGTCTGGAATCTGCGGATCGTCGCATCAAGGAACTGATTGAACGGCGCGAACTGTCCAATGAGGAGCTGGAAGAGGCCTCCATGATCCCGGCGGAAATCGCCGAAACCCGCGAAGAACTGGCCGAGCAGCTGACAGACGCGCAGCTGCGCAAGTCGGCGGCCACCGATGCACTGGCCGCCAGCGAAGCGCAGGTGCGCGAAGCCGCAGGTCGCGAACGCGAGGCCGAAAAGCTGGCCTCGGACGCGCGCGAAGCCCGTGCCCGTTGCGAAGCGCTCGCGGATGCGGCGCGGGATGCGGTGTCTACGGCTGCGGCGCGTATTGACGAAGTGCAGCAGATGGAACCTGACGCGCTGCTCAAACATCTGGGCGTGTCGGAAGACGCGCTGCCGCGGCTCGAAGATCTGGAAGCCGAGGTCAACAAGCACAAGCGCCAGCGTGATGCGCTTGGCGCGGTGAACCTGCGGGCCGAAGAAGATGCAAAAGCGCTGAAGGAAGAACACGACACGCTGGTTGCGGAAAAGACCGATCTGGAAGCGGCCGTGAAGACCCTGCGCAGCGGCATTGCCAGCCTGAACCGCGAGGGCCGCGAACGTCTTCTGACGGCCTTTGATCAGGTGAACAGCTCCTTTGCGATGCTGTTCAAACATCTGTTTGGCGGCGGTGAGGCCAATCTGGTCATGGTCGAAAGCGACGATCCGCTGGATGCGGGGCTGGAGATCATGTGCCAGCCGCCGGGCAAGAAGCTGTCGACCCTGTCGCTGCTGTCCGGGGGGGAGCAGACGCTGACGGCCATGGCCTTGATCTTTGCGGTGTTCCTGTCGAACCCGGCGCCGATCTGTGTGCTGGACGAGGTCGACGCGCCGCTGGATGACGCCAATGTCACCCGCTTCTGCGATCTCTTGGACGAGATGTGCCGCCAGACGGACACCCGGTTCCTGATCATCACCCACCATGCGGTGACCATGGCGCGGATGGACCGTCTGTTTGGTGTGACCATGCAGGAAAAAGGCGTGAGCCAGCTGGTCTCGGTTGATCTTAAAAAAGCAGAGGCCATGGTCGCCTAAGACCCGCCACCGCTGTCGAAAACGTGAGCCCCACCTTCGCCAAAGCGCGCTAGGGTGGGGCTTATGCGTTTTATGGTTTTACTCTTGATGATGTCTGGCGCGGCGCGGGCCGCTGACTGGGCCACAAAACCGGGCGATGCCCCGTTTTCGGCGGCAGAGCTGGCCGCCCTGCCGGGGCAGGTTTTGGTGTTCTTTGACGATGGCACATCGCATTACCTGAACGATGGTGCCTATGCCTATACCTATTCGGGCGCAAACGGCGGCGGCACCGCCTGGGGCAGTTACCGCATTGCCGACGATGGCAGCATTTGTGTGGACTATGTCAGCGGCGCGTCACGCTGCGACCTCTTGGTGCGCAACGCAGGCCGCATTGTAGTCATCACCGAGGACGGCGAACGTTACCCCGTCCGATGACCACGGGATGACCGCGGGGGGCTGATTACAGGCGTTTCAGCAGGGCTGGGGTCGGCCAGGCATCTGCCGGCAGGCCAAGGCGGGCCTGTTCTTTCTGCACCGCCAGCCGGGTTTTTGCGCCCAGAATGCCATCGACCTTGCCCACATCATGCCCACGCGCCTGCAGTTTTTTCTGCAGCTGCTTCATTTCCCCGCCGGACAGCCCGGCGTCGGGACGGCCTGCGTCATAGACCGATGCCCCCTCGAGCCGTGTTGCGAAATAAGCGGCGGTCAAAACATAGGTAAAGCTTTGATTCCATTCGAAATAGACGTCAAAGTTCGGATAGGCGATGAACGCGGGGCCCTTGTGCCCCTGCGGCAGGATCAGTGCGGCGGGGCCCTTGCGCAGGGCAAAGCTGCCGGATTTCGCGCGCACCCCATCGGCCTGCCAGTCGGCCACGGATTTACGGTGCAAAAGCCCGGTTTCTTCAAGGTCCAGATCGGCGGGAATGGTGACCTCTTGCAGCCAGGGCTGGTTCGGTTGCCAACCCAGATGTGACAGCATCTTTGCCGCCGACATCAGCGCATCCGGGGCAGAGGTTTTCAGCGACACTTTGCCATCGCCATCTGCATCCACGCCGTTTTCCAGAATGTCGCCGGGCAGCATCTGCACCATGCCGATCTCACCTGCCCAGGCGCCCGTTGTGCGCGCCGGATCAAACCCGCCACGCGCATAGAGTTCCAGCGCAGAAAACACCTGTGGGCGGAACAGATCGGGGCGGCGGCAGTCGTGGGCCAGTGTCAGCAGGGCATTGCGGGTGTTGAAATCCCCCTGAAACGCGCCGTAGTCGGTTTCAAAGGCCCAGAACGCCAGCAGCACCCCCCGATCAATGCCGTAGGTGGTCTCAATGCGGTGAAAGACCTTGTTGAGCTCTTGCGATTTGCGGGCGCCACGTTGGATCCGGTCGTTTGAAATCAGGCGGCGGGAAAATTCTACGAAGGGCTTTTGAAACACGCCCTGCGCGCGGTCCGCCTTGAGCACTTTGGGATCTTGGGCCGCGCCATTGAAGAAGCTGTTCACCGTCGCAGCACCATAGCCTGCGGCAAGCGCTTCGTCTTTCAGGCCGCGCACAAAGCCAGAGAAGCTTCCGCCACATTGGGCCTGTGCCAGCGATGGCAAAAGGGTCACGGCCACGGCAAATGCGGCAAAGGTCGCGCGACCAGAGGGCCGACAGCGGAGGTCGGGGGAGGGGCGGCGGCAGGGGCGGCGGCGGGCAAACATCAAAAAACGTCCTTGATAAAAGTCGCGCTCACCCTAGCGACAGAAGGGCGGCAAATGCAACCAGAAGCACAACAACGGCGCCCCAGGCTGTCCACAGAACGGTGACTGACCGTGCCACATCCCGGGCCGAACTGCTTTTGGAGCCTGCCGCATTCACCCAAGGAAAGGGGCGCATTTCGCCGTCGTAAGACCGGGGGCCAGCCAGGGCGACCCCAATGGCGCGCGCCATGGCGGCCTCGGGCCAGCCGGCATTTGGCGACCGGTGCAGGGCTGCGTCCTTGGCCACCGCATCCCCTTCGCGCCAATGGCCGGTCACCATGGCAATCAAGGCCGAGGACAGCCGCGCCGGGATCACGTTCAGCACATCATCCAGACGGGCAGCCGCCCAGCCAAACTGTTCATAGCGTTCCGTGCGGTAGCCGATCATGCTGTCGGCGGTATTGACCAGCTTGTAGATGATCAGCCCCGGCAGCCCACCGACCAGAAACCAGAACACAGGTGCAATCACCCCGTCCGAGAAATTCTCCGCCCCGCTTTCAATCGCGGAGCGCGCAACCTGCGGGCCGGTCATCTCGTCCGTGTCGCGGCTGACGATCATCGATACCGCTTTGCGCCCGTCCGGCAGGGAGCTCCGCAGACCTTTTGCCACATCCATAACATGGGCGCAGAGCGAATTCTGCGCGATCAGAATGGCTGCCACAAGGCAGCTGATGACGGGGCCAAAAGCCGCGAGAGCCCAACCAACGCAGAGCCCAACCAGCACCAGGACGACAACGGCCCAGATGCCGTTTTGCTTGCGGCGGTCGCCGTGGTTCAGGCGCGCCTCCAATGCGCCCACCAAACGCCCCATCAACACCGCCGGATGCGGCAGCCGCGACCAGAGCCATTTGGGTTCGCCCAGAACCGCATCCAGAAGCATCGCAAAGATCAGAACAACAAGGGTGGTGGTCATTGTGGTCACGAGAAGGCCTCCTCAAGCTGATCCCAGCGGTCGCGCGGCGGCAGGCCAAGGCGCAGGTAGGTTTTGGAATAGGGGAAAATGCGGCTCCAGACGTGGTGGCGGGCCAGTTTGTCCTGCCATTTTGCCGCATCGTCGACTTCGTACAGGCGGAACAGATCGGTGCCCCCCACCAGCTGCGCCCCACGGGACAGGGCCAGCTGGTCCAGCCGCGCAGCCTCTTGCGACAGCTGCTTGCGAGCCTGTGCGGCCCAGCTGTGGTCCTGCAGGGCCGCGGTGCCGACGCGCAGCGCAGGGCCGGACACCGGCCAGGGGCCCAATTGCGCCGACAGCGCGTCAATCAATGCGGGATCGCCAATGGCAAAGCCCAGCCGAAGCCCGGCAAGCCCCCAGAATTTTCCAAAGCTTTTCAAAACAATCACGCCGGGACGCGCGGCGGCCGCGATCAAGCTTGCCTCTGGCGTCACATCACAGAAGCTCTCGTCAATCACCATCAACGGCAGGTCCAGATCCTGCGCCTGCCACAGGCGACCGTCCGGGTTATTGGGATGCACCAACACCCGGGCCTGCGCAGTGTCCGACGTCTGGGTCCAACCGTGATAGGCAAAGGCGGCGGCATGTTCATTGTAGGTGGGCTGTGGAATATCGACCTGACCCATCGGTGCCAGCGTGGGGATTTTTGCAATCAGACTGGAGGCACCGGGTGCCGCCAGCACGGCAGCGTCCTGTGGCACAGACCAGAACGCGCGCGCGGCAGAGATCAGCGCGGAGTGTGCATCCGCATCGGGCAGAGCCGCCCAGTCCTTGTCGGCAAAGGCAGGCAGCGGATAGGGGGCGGGGTTGATCCCGGTGGACAAATCCAGCCACGCGTTGCGGGGGCCACCATAGGTCGACATCGCAGCAAACAGATTGCCGCCATGATCCCGTTTTGCCTCTTCCGTCATTCTGTCCCCGGCTCACAAACATATTTTGCACTGTCTATGTCCGAGCCACCGCTGCAAAACAAGCCCGCTCTTCTTTTGGCTCGAAATACTCCGGGGAGCGCGAGGGGCTGGCCCCTCGCATCCGCCCTCGCCCCCGAAGGGGTTCAGCCGCGCCGGTGCGGCTCCATCCAGTCAATCTCGGGGTTGATCGGCAGGATCCGATGCGGATTGATGCTGTCGTGGCTGTAATGATAGTGGCGCACAATATGATCCATCCCCACCGTCTCAGCCACGCCGGGGATTTGATACAGCTCGCGGGTATAGGCCCAGAGGTTGGGGTAATCCATGATCCGCTTGCGATTGCATTTGAAATGCAAATGATACACCGGATCAAAGCGCAGCAATGTGGTGAACAGACGCCAGTCGGCCTCGGTCAGGGTGTCGCCCAGCAGGTAGCGATGCTGGCTCAGCAGATCCTCTAGCCAGTCCAGGCTGTCAAACAGCGGATGGACGGCGGCGTCATAAGCCTCCTGGCTGGTGGCAAACCCCGCCTTGTAGACCCCGTTGTTCACGGTGTCATAGATGCGCGCATTCACCGCCTCGATCGGTTCCCGCAGGGCCTCGGGCCAGAAATCGCGCGTGTTGCCGGTGATCCCGTCAAAGGCGGTGTTGAACATACGGATGATCTCGGAGCTTTCATTTGACACAATCGTGCCCTGCTGTTTGTCCCACAGCACCGGCACGGTCACACGACCCGAATAGTTTGGGTCAGCTTTGGTATAGACCTGATGCATGAAGTCGAAGGCAAAAAGATCATCGCCGGTCGCGCCGTGGTCGTCGCGCGCGAAGGTCCAGCCTTTGTCCAGCATGTCGGGATGGACAACCGACACGGTGATGTGATCGCGCAGCCCCATGAGCTGGCGAAAAATCAGGGTGCGATGCGCCCAGGGGCAGGCCAGCGACACATAAAGGTGGTAGCGGCCGCTTTCGGCTTTGAACCCGTCACGGCCCGACGGTCCGGCGGTGCCATCTGCGGTCACCCAGTTGCGAAACTGCGCGGCCGACCGTTTGAACGCGCCGCCGTGGGATTTCGTGTCGTACCATTGGTCGTGCCATGTACCATCGATCAAAAGTCCCATTGTTGCGCCTCTTTGCTGGTTGGACTGTGCTGTGTTGTGCGGATGAACTTAGGTCGGATGCTGCGGTGCGAAAATGCCAAGATGCGCGCAGGGGACCTGCGTTCCTGCACAGTCAATGGCGGCGTTTGCCGTTGGGTAAGCTTTGTCGTTTTGGAAACTATTTACTTGATTTTAGGCAATTTCAACGCACCCTTAGGGACAGGAGAATCTGGAGCGCGAGCGGGAGACCACGTCATGTCCACCTTTGTTCCCAAGTCAGTACAAGAGGCCCTGGATCGGGCGCGTTTTCAGGAGCAACAGCGCCGCAACCGTCTGCGCGTGCATGCGGGCGCGGAGATTTTTCCCGTCCTCAGACGTTGGGAGGGGGGCTTTGCCATGGCGGGCGAAGATGCGCCGCAGCTGCGCGGTTTGGTCGATCTTTATGAGGGATCGCGACATATCTTCCAGTGTTTGATTGTCGCCTCTGAAGAAGAAGCAGGCGAGATGCGCTATGAGTTCAAACGCGCAACCCCGGCCTCTGATGAGGCGCCGCTGGACTTTTACCGGGCACCGGACGCACCGATTGGGCTGCTGCCGGGCTAAGCACGGGTAATTTGGGAAGACCAAAGAAGCGGCCCTGAGGGGCCGTTTTGTGGTTTTGGGGCTCAGGGTCGGATTTCCACCTCTGTGCCAAGGGGCACCCGGCTCCACAGCAGATCCATTTCGGCATTGGTCACCGCCACGCAGCCCGCTGTCCAGTCGCCGGGCAGGGTAACCAGTGACCCCAGTGTGTTGGGCTGGCCGTGGATGAAGATATCGCCGCCGGGGTCCACGCCCAGAGCCGCCGCACGCGCCCGGTCGTCTGGGCGCGGATAATCAAGGCCGAGCGACAGGTAAAACGCGCTGCGCTTGTTGCGCCGGTCGATCTGGAAGATCCCTTCCGGCGTTTTGCCATCGCCCTGCTGTTCTTTGTCGCCTGTCGGTGCAAATCCCAGCGCCACATCCAGCACCAGAACCGGCTCGCCTGCGTGAAAGGCGGTGAGGCGGCGGGCGGATTTCTCCACCACCAGCCGCTCGAACCGGGTGATGCCGGTCAGATCCACAGATGGGCGCGGTGGCGGGCTGCCCCAATGCCAAAGGGCCGCCCAGATGGCCAGTGCCAGGGCGACCCCAAGGGTGGCGCGGATCACAAAGCGGCGCATCAGCGGTCCGCAAAAGCCTTTGTCAGACGATCTGCGGCCTCTTCCACGCGGGCCCGCTGCGTGCCGAGGTTGAACCGCAGGAAGCTTTCGCCGCCCTGACCCAGCGTATGGCCCGGCGTCGCGGCAATGCGGGCCTTTCCGTAAACGTGATAGCTGAACGCCTCACGGTCCATGCCGGTGCCTGCGAAATCCACCCAAGCCAGATAGGTGGACTGCATCGGCATCATCTCCACGCCGTCGATCTTGTCGAGCGCGTGTTTGAACACGTCATAGTTCCCAGTCAGATAGGCGCGCAGTTCGTCGACATAGGCCGCGCCTTCGGGGGAGTAGGCGGCTTGCGTCAGGGTGCTGCCCATCAGGTTGGCACTGACGTCGAACTGGTTGAAATAGGCCGCAAAGCGCGCGCGCAGTGTGTCATCGGGGATGATGACAAACCCCGTGCGCCCGCCCGCGATGGAGAACGTCTTGGAGGCGGCGGTGGTGATCACCAGCCGGTCGAGGATCTGCGGCAGGGCCACAGCGGTGGTCAGATGTTTCTGCCCCGGAAAGACCAGATCATGGTGGATCTCATCCGCGACCAGCAGCAGGTCATGGCGCTGGCAGAAGTCGGCCATTGCGTCCAGTTCCGCCTGCTCCCAGACACGCCCCGCCGGGTTGTGCGGGGTAGAGATCAGCATCAGGCGTTCTTTGCCGGTCATCAACGCCTCGTAGGCGTCGAAATCCATCCGGTAGAGTCCGGCCGCATCCTTCACCAGCGGCAACTGGGTGTTGGTGCGGCCCGCTTTGGTGATCTTGTTTTCAAACTCGTGGTAGACGGGGGTAAAGGTCACAACCCCATCACCGGGGTCGGTCAGCGCCATCAGCGTCGTGGCGATCCCGTGGCCCAGACCGTAGGTGGTGAACATCCAGTTCTGTTCGACCTTCCAGTCGTGGCGGGTCTGCATCCACCACTGCACGGCCTCGAGGCATTTCTCGTGACCGCTGAAGTAGCCGTAGTTGCCTTTGGTAACCAGCTCTTGCATGGCGTTGGTCAGGAAATCGGGTGCCTCAAAATCCTTGTCGGCGATCCACATGGGCAGGCCTTCGTTGGCGGGCACGCCAAAGGCGCGCTCCATCGCGTCCCATTTGAGCGAACGGCAATTGGTGCGGTCGGTGATCTTGTCAAAATGCATATTGGCTGCTCCGTCTTCTTGACCCGAGGCTAGCTGAACGCGGGGCGCAGGCAAGGGGTCTTGCCCGTATCCATACAAAACAGCCCCTGGGGGCGGGCCTAGGCGTTGCGGGCGGGCGAGGTTTCGCCTAAGTCAGTGGCCATGAAACGCCCGATCCTGATCCACCCCGACCCGCGCCTGAAAAAGGTCTGTGCCCCTGTTGCCGATATCTCGGACAGCCTGCGCAAGCTTGGCGATGATATGCTGGAAACCATGTATGACGCGCCGGGCATTGGCCTTGCGGCGCCGCAGATCGGCGTCTTGGACCGCGTGATCGTGATGGACTGCGTGCGCGAAGACGAAGGCGACCCGCGCCCGATGCTGATGTTCAACCCGACCATTGTCGCCTCGTCCGAGGAAACCAGCGTCTACGAGGAAGGCTGCCTGTCGCTGCCCGAACAATACGCCGAAGTGACCCGCCCCGCCGAGGTTGAGGTCGAATGGATCGACCGCGATGGCAACTTGCAGAAAGAAACCTTTGCAGATCTTTGGGCCACCTGCGTGCAACACGAGATCGACCATCTGGATGGTAAGCTGTTCATTGATTACCTGAAGCCGATGAAGCGTCAGATGATCACCCGCAAGGTCCAGAAGCTGAAGCGCGAACGCGCCCGCAGCTCAGAGTAAGGAACCCCCAAGATGACCGTCCGTACCTGCCTGCCCTGGCCCGACAAACGCCTGCGCCAGAAAGCCGAAGAGGTGACCGAGATCACCGATGAGATCCGTGCCATCTGGGACGATATGATCGACACAATGGAAGCCATGCCGGGCGTGGGCCTTGCGGGCAATCAGATTGGCGTGATGCTGCGTCTGGCGGTTGTGGATGGCTCCACCGAACGGGGTCGGGCCGTCAAAATGGCCAACCCCGAGGTGCTGCATGCCTCGGTCGAGCTGCGCGAACATGATGAGGCAAGCCCGAACCTGCCCGGCGTGTCGGCCAAGATCAGCCGCCCGCGCGCGCTGACGGTGAAATACCTGAACGAACACGGCATGATCGACCGCCGTGATTTTGTGGGGATCGAGGCGACCTCGGTGCAGCATCAGATCGACCATCTGAACGGTAAGATGTATTTCGATCACCTCTCGAAGGTGAAGCGCGATATGCTGATCAAGAAATCCAAGAAACTGAACGGCTAAGAGGCGTCTGATATGCGAGTGATCTTTATGGGAACGCCCGAGTTCTCCGTCTCTGTGCTGGATGAACTGGTCAATGCGGGCCACGAGATCGCCGCTGTTTACTGCCAACCGCCACGCCCGGCAGGCCGTGGCAAGAAAGACCGCCCGACGCCGGTCCACGCCCGCGCCGAGGAACTGGGTCTTGAGGTGCGCCACCCGGTGTCGCTGAAGGGCGCGGCCGAACAGGCCGAATTTGCCGCGCTGGACGCTGATGTGGCTGTGGTCGTGGCCTATGGTCTGCTGTTGCCGCAGGCCGTTCTGGACGCGCCGAAACACGGCTGCCTGAATATTCACGCAAGCCTCTTGCCGCGTTGGCGGGGGGCGGCGCCCATTCACCGGGCGATCATGGCAGGCGACACGCATACCGGCATCTGCATTATGCAGATGGAAGCAGGGCTGGATACGGGCCCCGTATTGATGCGCGAAGAGACGATGATCGGTGCGGAAGAAACCACAGCGCAGTTGCATGACCGTTTGGCGGAAATGGGCGCTGGGCTGATTGTTGAGGCGCTGATGGCGCTGGAGGATCTGACGCCCGAGCCGCAGCCGGAAGACGGCGTCACCTACGCCCATAAAATCGACAAGGCCGAGGCGCAGGTCGATTGGACCCAATCCGC
Organism: Tritonibacter multivorans; assembly: GCF_001458415.1. Taxonomy (GTDB): domain Bacteria; phylum Pseudomonadota; class Alphaproteobacteria; order Rhodobacterales; family Rhodobacteraceae; genus Epibacterium; species Epibacterium multivorans. The sequence goes on from NZ_CYSD01000033.1 coordinate 88,934, forward strand.
CGCCGAAGTTGATCGCAAGATCCGCGGCCTGTCGCCGTTCCCCGGTGCCTGGTGCGAAGTTGACGGCCAACGGGTGAAACTGCTGGCGTCGCGTCTGGCAGAGGGCGGGGGTGCCCCCGGTGAAGTGCTGAACGACACATTGACCGTGGCCTGTGGCGACGGCGCGGTGGAGCTGTTGAAGCTGCAACGTGCGGGCAAAGGCGCACAGGACCGCGAGGTTTTCCTGCGCGGTTTTCCAATCGCCAAGGGGCAGGTCCTGACCGCGCAGGAGGACAACTGATGTTTTTTGCGTTTTTTGGCACCGTCGTCATTGCGGGCATTGTTGGCTACGCCTCTGAGCGGACGGGGTTTACCCAAAACGGTGTGATCCCTTCGATCATCATTTGCGTCGGCGGGGCTTTTTTGTTCTTCTTCCTAAGGGTGATGTTCGGGATCGGCTTTTCGGCTCCGGGCTGGAACGCGATTTTGTCCTCGATCGGGGCGCTTGTCATCGTGCCGACCCACTGGCGAAAGTGACACATGCCCAGGAGGGCTGCTGCATGTCTGTTATATTCTTGATTATCATCGGTGCGGCAGCGGGCTTTCTGGCCACGCGGCTGATGCGGATCGAAGCTGATATTATCACCACCATGGCCATTGGCATTGCCGGGGCACTGGTCGGCGGTCTTGTTCTGCGGGGGCTTTTGGCCGTGATGGGCATGCTGGCCGGACTTGTCGGCGCGGTGCTTGGGGCCATTGCGTTGATCTGGATCTGGCAGAAGATCACCAATCGCTGATCGCCTTGTTGGCCCTTACTGGCGGGGCGGGCGGGATTTATAGACAGGCAGGGACCAGCCCCACAACAGGGCGCTGGCCCGACTGGCCCAAGTGACGGCCGCGCAGACCAGCAGGGCAATGTTCAGCGGCAGCTCCATCCAGACAAGTGTGATCGCAGACATGGCTCCGATCATCGCGCAGGACACATAGGGTTCGCCCTGTTTCAGCACCAGCGGCACCTCGTTGCAGACCACATCGCGCATCAACCCGCCGAAGGCGCCGGTTGCCATCCCCATCAGCACCACAATCACCGGCCCATGGCCCAGCTCAATCGCGGCGCCAGTGCCTGCGGGCACGGCAATGGCCAGGGCAAAACTATCAAGCCACACCACCCAGCGCAGGCGGCTTTCCACCAGATGGGCGGTGAAGAACACCAAAACCGCCATCAGCGCCGCCAGCACAATCGGCATGGGGTCCGCGACCCAGAACACCGGGTGCCGGTCCAGCAGCAGATCCCGCACCGTGCCCCCGCCCACCGCTGTCAGACAGGCGATAAAGGCAAAGCCCACAATGTCCAACTGCGCCCGGCTGGCCACCATCGCGCCCGAGGCGGCAAAGACCAGCACAGAGGCGTAATCGAGCAGGGTGAGGAAACTCATGCGGGCCCTGCCATTATTTGGATTTAAACGGCGCCATGCCCGCGCGCGCCAGCTCATCGGCGCGTTCGTTTTCCGGGTGGCCAGCGTGGCCCTTGACCCATTCCCATGTCACATCATGACGGGCTTGGGCGGCATCCAGACGCTGCCACAGCTCGGCGTTTTTGACGGGCTTTTTGGCGGCGGTCTTCCAGCCGTTCTTCTTCCAGCCAAAGATCCAGCCGGTGACGCCGTTCTTCACATATTGGCTGTCGGTGACGACGGTGATTTTCGAGGCACGCGACAGGCTCTCCAGCGCGGAAATCGCGGCCATCAGCTCCATCTGGTTGTTGGTGGTATTGGCTTCGCCACCTTTGAGTTCGCGTTCCTTGACGACAGTGTCGCCGTCCATGGCACGCAACAGGGCGCCCCAGCCACCGGGGCCGGGATTTCCGGAGCAGGCTCCGTCGGTATAGGCATAAAGATCAGGCATGCGACCGGAGTGCCAGTCGCACACGCAGGCGTCAAGGCAGGTTTGCGAAGACGATCACAAAGAGCGGCACAACAACAGCTGTGATCATCACCCGAAGGGTCAGCCACCAGTCCGGAGCAAGCTGCCAGCGTGTATAAGCCCAGTCCAGCGCCAAGATCCCGGTGAAGCCAAGGGCCAATCGAAAAAGCTGGTCCTCATTGGGGCCGCCCACAAAGAAGAACACATAGAGGGCCGGAAGAACGCTGAGGCCGTAGGTGCACCATTGAGGCGTTTCGCTGCGGGCTGCAAATCCCCAAAGGCAGCCCGACATGAAACAGAGAATAACTGTGCCGTAGGCAATCATCAGGGCAGAGCCATCAGCGGGCACGATAAGCGGGTAGCTGCCGTCGGGGATGTCAGGGGAGGGCGCAATCGAAAGCAGGGCGCCTAGGATAAAAGGCAAAATCCCGGCCAGCCCGAGCCACAGCGCCGGGCGGGGAATATGGCCGGGTTTCACAAACATCAGGCGCGCTCCATCGCGAGGCGGGCGGCAAGGGCTGCAAACAGCGCCGCAAAGCTGCGGTTGAGCCAACGGCGAATGCGGTCCGAACTCAGGATCCAGTCGCGCGCTTGGGCGGCAAACAGGCCATAAGCCAGAAAGATCACAAAGGTCAGCGCCATGAACACCCCGCCAAGGGTCGCCATTTCGACGGTTGCGGTGGCAGCATTCCCGGACAGGAATGGCGGCAGTAGGGCGAGGAAAAACGCAGAAAGCTTGGGGTTCAGGATATTGATCAGGGCAGCGCGCCGACAAATGGCCCAGCCGCTGCCGGCGCTGCGATCCGCGCGGATGGCCAGCGTGCCGCCTTCTTTCACCGCCTGATAGGCGAGCATCAGCAGATAGGCGATGCCGGCCCATTTCACCACGTTAAACAGCAGCGCAGAAGAATGCAGAATGGCGGCAAGACCAAAGATCGCCGCCAGAAGATGCGGGACAATCCCGACCGTGCAGCCAAGCGCCGCCCAGACACTGGCGCGGCGACCCTGACCCAGTGCAATGGCCAGCGTGTAAAGCACGCCGGTGCCGGGGATGATACAGACCACAAGGGCGGTGGCGAGAAACTGAAGCGAAATCATACGTTGGAAATCCTTTGAACAAGTCCTTCCAACTTAGTGCCGGATCGTGCCCTGTCTAGGGCGCGTTCATTCCGGGGGCGTCAGGCTGGCTGACGCAGCACGCGCGGCACTTTGAATTCGACCCGTTCAACGGCGGTTTCAACCACTTCGACGGTCACGTCATAGCGGGCACGGAAGGCATCAATGACCTCATTGACCAAAAGCTCGGGGGCAGAGGCACCGGCGGTGATGGCCACTGTTTTGATGCCCTCGAGCGCGCGCCAGTCGATATCGGTCGCACGTTGCACCAGCTGGGCATAGTTGCAGCCCGCTTTTGCGCCCACTTCGACCAAGCGGCGGGAATTCGAGGAATTGGGCGCGCCCACCACCAGCATGGCATCCGATTTCGGCGCCACAGCCTTGACCGCTTCCTGACGGTTGGTGGTGGCGTAGCAGATGTCCTCTTTGTGGGGGCCAATGATGGCGGGGAAGCGCGCGTTCAGCGCGGCAACGATGTCGCGGGTGTCATCCACCGACAGGGTGGTCTGGGTCACAAAGGCGAGGCGTTCAGGATCGCGCACATTGACATGGGCGACGTCTTCCACGGTTTCGACCAGCAGCACCTCGCCATCCGGCAGTTGGCCCATGGTGCCCACCGTTTCCGGGTGGCCCTTGTGGCCGATCATGATCATCTGAAGGCCTGCTTCGGCGTGGCGTTCGGCTTCGATATGCACCTTTGATACCAAGGGGCAGGTGGCATCCACATAGACCATATTGCGCGCTTCAGCTGCCGCCGGCACGGATTTGGGCACCCCATGGGCCGAAAAGATCACCGGGCGGTCATCCGGGCATTCTTCCAGTTCCTCGACGAACACCGCGCCTTTGTCTCGCAGCCCGTCGACGACAAATTTATTATGCACGATCTCGTGGCGCACATAGACCGGCGCGCCCCATTTCTCGAGCGCCATTTCGACGATCTTAATGGCGCGGTCCACCCCGGCACAAAAGCCGCGCGGGGCAGCAAGGTACAGGGTGAGCGGAGAGCGTGTGGTCTGGGTCGTCATGGCGGGCCTCTATCTGAAGGCAGGGCAATCTGGGGGCGTTTCGGCAGAGGTAAGGGCTTTGGACGCTAAGGTCCAGTCTTAGGGCGACCGGGGCGGTCAGACGCAAAAGAAAAGACCCGGCGCCTGGGCACCGGGGTCTTTCGTCCTGAACTCAGGAAAGAGGCTGTGACTTTGGCTGACCATTGGGTGGTTCAATGGTGGGCTGGTGGCACAGGTTTGACGGGGTCAGCCCTGCGTGCTGATCGGCCGCTGTTCTTCTGGGATGTCGCGCGGGGGACGGCCAATGACGTCGCGCAGTTCTTCCAGTTCGATGAAATTGTCGGCCTGACGGCGCAGTTCGTCCGAGATCATCGGCGGTTGGCTGCGGATGGTGGAGACCACCGACACACGCACGCCTTGGCGTTGCAGGCTGGCAATCAGCGGGCGGAAATCGCCATCGCCGGAGAACAGCACAATGTGATCAACGCGGGGGGCAAGCTCCATGGCATCGACGGTGAGCTCGATGTCCATATTGCCCTTCACTTTGCGACGGCCCATGCTGTCAGTATATTCTTTCGCCGGCTTCGTAACCATGGTAAAGCCGTTATAGTGTAACCAATCCACGAGTGGTCGGATCGGCGAATACTCATCATTTTCGAGCAGGGCGGTGTAGTAGAAAGCCCGGAGAAGCTTGCCGCGGCGCATAAATTCCTGCCGGAGAAGCTTGTAGTCGATGTCAAAACCTAGCGCTTTAGCAGAGGCGTAAAGATTGGAGCCATCTATGAACAGCGCAAGCCGTTCGTCCTTGTAAAACATTAAAAAGTGTCCTTCTGGTGTAGCCGTCCAACAGCTTTCCTGAATGGTGAGTGGTCCGGAAATAATGCCGTAGGCGGGTGGACTTAACTTAGGTTATTTGACACACGCCGCAAGGCACTGTGCAATAGGAATTGGGGTCAAGGATGGCCGAAAACCGGTGGAAATACCACGTAGCCCTCGGTGGTAACTTGGATTTTAACGGTACACCCTCGTTGGTGACCTTGCAATCTTCGCTGCGGCAATTCGCGTCTGAGGGGCTGCATGTGACTGCAGTTTCACGATTTTATGAGACACCCTGTTTCCCGGCAGGGGCTGGTCCCGACTACGTTAACGCCGCCGTTACGGTCGAATCGCAATGCGCGCCGCGGGATGCGTTGCAGGCGCTTCACGCAATTGAGGCGCGTTTTTTACGAAAACGAGAACAGCGCTGGGGCATGCGAACCCTTGATCTGGACCTGATTGCGGTTGTGGGCGGGCCCGGCGACACAGTTTATCCGGACGCAGACGGCTATGCAGAATGGCGGGATCTGTCGCCCGAGGCGCAGCAAATCCGGGCGCCGGAGCAGTTGATTCTGCCGCATCCACGCCTGCAGGACCGGGCCTTTGTGCTTGTCCCGCTTGCAGATATTGCCCCCTTCTGGGAGCATCCGGTATCGGGGCAGACTGTCCTGCAAATGCTGGCTGCTTTGCCAGAAAGCGAGATTTCGGAGGTGGTGGCGCTCTGAATGCGTGCCGCGTTTGGGCTTTCGGCTTGTCAAGCACAAGTTTTGGGCCTATGAAACTGACCTCTGGACCAGAAAACTTATTGGAGAGTCGCCCATGGCCCGCGTTACGGTCGAAGATTGCGTAGACAAGGTTCCCAACCGCTTTGAGTTGGTGATGCTCGCTGCCCACCGTGCACGTGAGATTTCCGCAGGTGCTGAAATCACTGTGGATCGTGACAACGACAAAAACCCCGTTGTCTCCCTGCGTGAGATCGCCGAAGAAACCCAGAGCGCCGACAGCCTGCGTGAACGCCTGATCGAGAGCAACCAGACTCAGATCGAAGTTGACGAGCCGGAAGAAGATTCCATGGCTCTGTTGATGGGCGGTGAAGCAGACAAGCCGGTCGAAGACGATATGTCCGAAGAAAAACTGCTGCGCGCCCTGATGGAAGCGCAAGGCCAGGGCTAAGGCCCGACCGCAGCAGTAAGACAAGAAAGGTTGCGGACCACAAATGACATCTGCCGATGATCTGATTCAGCTGGTCCGCCACTACAACCCGAAAACGAACGAAGATCGGTTGCGGGAGGCCTACGCCTTTGGCGAGGCTATGCACGACGGTCAGTTTCGGCATTCGGGTGAACCCTATTTCACCCACCCGGTGGCCGTGGCGGCGATCCTGACGGAACAACGTCTGGACGACGCCACCATTATCACAGCCCTTCTGCACGACACGATCGAGGACACAAAAGCGTCCTACGAGGAAGTCGCGCGCCGCTTTGGCGATGAGGTTGCGATGCTGGTCGATGGTGTGACCAAGCTGACCAACCTGCAGTTGTCCTCGCGCGAGACCAAACAGGCGGAAAACTTCCGCAAGCTGTTTATGGCCATGTCCAAGGACCTGCGGGTGATCTTGGTCAAACTCGCCGACCGTCTGCACAATATGCGCACCATCCGCGCCATGCGCCCTGAAAAACAGGCGATCAAAGCGCGTGAAACCATGGACATCTATGCCCCGCTTGCGGGTCGTATGGGGATGCAGTGGATGCGGGAAGAGCTGGAGGATCTGGCCTTTAAGGTGCTGAACCCGGAAGGCCGCCAGTCGATCATCCGCCGTTTTGTCACCCTGCAGCGCGAAACTGGCGATGTGATCCACCGGATCACCGGTGATATGCGCTTTGAGCTGGAGAAGGCGGGTATTGACGCCGAGGTGTTCGGCCGCGCCAAGAAGCCCTATTCGATCTGGCGCAAGATGCAGGAAAAGGATCAGGGCTTTTCGCGCCTTTCCGACATCTATGGCTTTCGGGTCATCACCCAGACCGAAGCCGACTGTTACGCGACCCTTGGGGTGATCCACCAGCGCTGGCGCGCGGTGCCGACCCGGTTCAAAGATTACATCAGCCAGCCGAAATCCAACGGCTACCGGTCGATCCACACCACGGTTTCGGGCCGTGATGGCAAACGCGTAGAGGTGCAGATTCGCACCCGGCAGATGCATGATGTGGCCGAAGCTGGCGTGGCGGCGCATTGGTCGTATCGCGACGGTGTGCGCACCGAAAACCCCTTTGCCGTCGACCCCGCAAAATGGATCGCGGGTCTGACCGAACAGTTTGACGCCGAAGAAGACCATGATGAATTCCTCGAGGCTGTGAAGCTCGAGATGTATTCGGATCAGGTGTTCTGTTTCACCCCCAAAGGGGATGTGACCAAGCTGCCGAAAGGCGCGACGCCGATCGACTTTGCTTATGCGATCCACACAAGGATCGGCCATGCCTGTGTTGGCGCGAAGGTGGACGGCATTCGCGTGCCGCTCTGGACGCGTCTGCGCAATGGCCAATCGGTCGAGGTCATCACCGCCGAAGGTCAAACCCCACAGGTCAGCTGGTTGGAGATCGCAACAACCGGTAAGGCGCGCACCGCCATCCGCCGCGCCCTGCGCGAAGCCGACCGCGAACGCTTTGTGCGTCTGGGTCAGGAACTGGCGCGCTCTGCCTTTGAGCATGTGAACAAGAAAGCCACCGACAAGGCGCTGGAAACCGCCGCCCGCGCACTGCGTGTTGGTGATGTGACCGAACTTCTGGCGCGGCTGGGGGCTGCGGTGATCACGGCCCATGACGTGGTGCAGGCGGTCTATCCCGAGCTGACGGATGCCGAAGGCGATGAGATTTCCCCGCGCCGCGCGGTGATCGGTCTGCAGCCGGGGCAGAACTTCAAGCGTGCCAAATGCTGTGAACCCTTGCCGGGTGAACGGATCATTGGCATCGCGACCCGCGGCGAAGGTGTTGAAATTCACGCTGCAGATTGCGCCCGTCTGGTCGAATTTGAAGAACAGCCCGAACGCTGGATGGATGTGAACTGGCATTCCGGCACACACCCGGCGGTCTACAGCACCACGCTGGAATTGACGATTGGCAATGATGCGGGCGTTCTAGGGCGGATCTGTACGCTGATCGGCGAAAAGAAGGCCAATATTTCCAACCTTGAATTTGTCGATCGGAAACCCGACTTTTACCGGTTGATGGTCAATGTCGAATTGCGTGATGTGGAGCAGCTACACTCGCTGATTTTGACACTTGAAGCGGAAAGCGATGTTGCAGCGGTGGCTCGTTTCAGGGAATAGGTGACAGGTGCCCCGCGTAGGGCAACTCAAGGTTAAGGACAAGGACTGCCTCCGTGGTTTTTAGGCGCCGGGATAAACGTCCGCTGATGCGGGTCGTCGCGGATTTCTTCTGGCCCCGCGGGGGCTGGGGGCGCGCCTTTCACTATGTCAAACATCGGATTCGGCGCCTGCCTGACGCACCAGACCGCATTGCGCGCGGGATCTGGGCCGGGGTCTTTGCCTCTTTCACGCCGTTCTTTGGATTTCACTTTATTATTGCCGGTCTGATCGGCTGGATCATGCGCGGGAATATTCTTGCGGCGCTGATGTCGACCTTCTTTGGCAATCCGGTGACATTTGTGCTGATCGCCACCGTGTCTATGCGCCTTGGGCATTGGCTGCTGGGGACCCATTTCGAGGAACAGGATGCCTCGCTTGGGGAAAAGTTCAAAGAAGCGGCAGGCGATCTGTGGTTTAACTTTACCTCGCTCTTCACCAACCGGGCGCCGGATTGGCATGGGCTGGCAGTGTTTTATGACGAGGTTTTCCTGCCCTATCTGGTGGGCGGTCTGGTGCCGGGGGTGATCTGCGCGACAACGGTCTATCTGATCGCTTTGCCGCTGATCAACGTCTATCAGAAGCGCCGCCGCGCCAAGATCAAGGAAAAGTTCGAAGCCATCCGCCAGCGCGCGCAGTATGAGGCGGTGAACAGTCCGCACCCGCCGTCTGGGTCGCCGCCTCCGCAGGCCGGCACCGCCGACTGATCGCCAAAACCCCGCCCGGATTGGTACAATTCCTCCCTTGCTCCTGCCGCGCGGGTGGCTAGGGTGCTGGCAAACCAGAATTCGGGAGTTTTCAAAATGGCTCAGACCCGCCTTCGCCTTGGCGTGAACATCGACCACGTGGCCACCGTGCGCAATGCGCGGGGCGGGGCCTATCCTGACCCGGTCCGTGCCGCCAAACTGGCGGAGGACGCGGGTGCGGATGGCATCACCGCCCACCTGCGCGAAGATCGCCGCCATATTACCGATACCGATATCGAAGGCCTGATGGAGGCCCTGTCCGGTCCGCTGAACTTCGAGATGGCGGCCACGGATGAGATGCAGAAAATCGCCCTGCGTCACAAACCGCATGCGGTGTGCATTGTCCCGGAAAAACGCGAAGAGCGCACCACCGAAGGCGGTCTGGAAGTGGCCCGCGAAGAAAACCGTCTGGCCCATTTCATTGCGCCCCTGCGGGATGCGGGCTGCCGGGTGTCGATTTTCATCGCGGCCGATAAAAAACAGATCGAAGCCGCGCACCGGATCGGGGCCGAGGTGATCGAACTGCACACGGGTGCCTATTGTGACTACCACGCCGAAGGCGATTTCGAGGCCCGCGACACAGAGCTGGCAGCCTTGACGGACATGGCGGCCTTTGCGCATTCGCTTGGGCTGGAAGTGCACGCAGGTCATGGGCTGACCTATGAAACCGTCGGCCCGATTGCGGCCATTCCCGAAGTGATGGAGTTGAATATTGGTCACTTCCTGATTGGCGAAGCGGTCTTTCGTGGCCTGGCGCCAGCGGTGCAGGAAATGCGCCGGCTGATGGATGACGCACGTGAAGGGGGTGCAGAGGCATGACTGTGAACCTCAAGCGCTATGCCGGGATCTATGTTGTGACCCTAGTGGTCGCGGCCCTTGCCATTTGGGCGCTTCGCCAGATCGCGCAGATTGATCTGGCGAGCTCTTTCGTGCCGTTGATCCCGGCGATGGTGGCTGCGATGGTCGAAGGTCACAAACTTGCCAAAGAAGGCGCAGATTACCCCAAGGGCAAACCGGCCTGGATCGCATCGGCGAAGATGACGGGCGTGGCACTGGCGTTTAATGGCGGGCTGGGACTTGTGGTGTTCCTGGCCCTGAGCGGCGCAGGCTTGCAGATCAGAAGTGTCATGGTCTTTGTGGGCTTTCTGGCGATGTATTGTGTGTTCTGGATGGTGGCCAACCGGGTGTTCCTGACCCAAGGCTACCGCAATGCCATGGCGACCACGACATCCGGTAAAGCGGGGCGCTCATGATCCTTGGTATTGGCAGCGATCTGGCAAATATCGAACGGATTGCTGGCACGCTTGACCGGTTCGGCGCGCGGTTCAAGAACCGGGTGTTTACGGACACGGAACAGGCCAAGGCTGAACGCCGCAAGGATGTGGCGGGCACCTATGCCAAACGCTGGGCCGCGAAAGAGGCCTGTTCCAAGGCGCTTGGCACGGGGCTGGCAATGGGTATTTCCTGGAAGGACATGGCCGTCACAAACCTGACGACCGGGCAGCCGGTTATGCAGGTCACGGGCTGGGCGCGGGAACGGCTGGACGACATGACCCCCGAAGGCCACGAAGCCATTATTCATGTGACACTGACCGATGACCACCCCTGGGCGCAGGCCTTTGTGGTCATCGAAGCACGCCCCATCCCGCCCAGCTCCAACCCTAAACCTTGACTTGAAGCACCGAGGCCCGCATGTAGCCTCAGACGTTATTTTATTGACCGGAGAGCCGGATGGCCACCAAGACCACCGCAGGAAATTCATTTGTCGAAACCATCAAGACCATTGTCTATGCGCTGCTGATTGCCGGGGTGTTCCGCACCCTGTTCTTCCAGCCCTTCTGGATCCCGTCGGGGTCGATGAAGCAGACACTGCTGATCGGTGATTTCCTCTTCGTCAATAAGATGGCCTATGGCTATTCCTATGCGTCCTGCCCGACCATCCGCATCCCGCGTCTGGGTGTGAACATCGATGCAAAAACCATCTGTGGCTTCATCGATGGGGACAACACCCGTGTTCTTGGCGGCGAGCCAGAGCGGGGTGATGTTGTTGTGTTCCGTCATCCGGTGACCGGCATCGACTTTATCAAACGTCTTGTCGGCATGCCGGGCGACAAGGTGCAGGTGAAGGGCGGCGTGCTTCACATCAATGGCAAGGCAGTTCAGCTGACCGCAGACGGCACCTTTGACGAAGTCAAAGAGCCGCAAGGGCCGATCGGAAACTATCCGCGCTGCATCAATGGCCCCGTGGGCGAAGGCGGCCTCTGTCAGAAGGAACGTCAGATCGAAACCCTGCCGGGTGGCAGCAGCCATGCGATCCTGAACATCCGCAACCAATCGACAGATCACACCGGTATCTACCATGTGCCCGAAGGGCATTATTTCTTCATGGGCGATAACCGCGACAACTCCACCGACAGCCGTGTGGACCAGTCGCTGAACGGTGTGGGCTATGTGCCGTATGAAAACCTAATCGGTCGCGCGGACCGGATCATGTTCTCGGCGGCGGGCCGGTCCATGCTGTTCTTCTGGGACTGGCGCAGCGATCGGTACTTCAAGGCGATTGAATGACACTTGCGACGTTTCTGTCCGCCGCGTTTCATTGGCGCGGCCGGACGGGGCGCGTGGGGTTCGCTGCGGCATTCGTTCTGTGTGCCGCGGTTTTTGTCATTTGGGCGAACCAACCAAAGCTGAGCTGGGACCGAGTCTGGGGGGCGCCGGTTCTGGCGCTGACCGTCCTGCTGCTGTTTGGCCATGCCCGCCGCCGTTTGAATGACCTGGGGTGGTCTGGGCATTGGATGTGGCTGATGGCGGTGCCGCTGCTGCATCTGGGCCTGTCGCTTGTGCTTGCGCTGCGCCGCTCTGCCAAAGAAGATCAGATCCTGCATGTGGGGCTCTGGGGCAAACGCCTTGTCTATGTGTTTGCCATGCTCGTCGCCTCGCGCGGGCTTTGGGAACCCTATTGGATCCCGTCGGGTGCGATGAAGCCCGCGCTTCTGGTAGGGGATTATGTGCCCGTGACGCCGGTCTGGGCCACGCCACAGCGCGGCGATGTGCTGGTCTATCGGCATCCGGCGCAAGAGGTGGACTTTGTCGGCCGCCTGATTGGTTTGCCGGGCGATGAGCTGCAAATCAAAGCCGGTGTGCTGCATCTGAACGGCGTGTCTGTGATCCTGCGCGATGCTGGTGTCTTTGCAGAGCTGATGGAGCCACAGGGCCCGCAGGCCCGGTTCCCGCGCTGTGTGAACGGCGCCGTGGGGATTGGCGCGATCTGCGAAAAGACCCGTCAGATCGAAACCCTGCCAAATGGGGCCAGCTATGCGGTGCTGGATATTCGCAGGCAAACGTTGGACCAGACCGGGATCTATCAGGTGCCAGAGGAGCATTATTTCTTTCTGGGCGACAACCGCGACAATTCCATGGACAGCCGGATGGCGGTTTCCGTCGGTGGCGTTGGGTTTGTCCCCATTGAAAATGTGGTTGGGCGGGCCGATCGGGTGCTGTTTTCTGCCGCGGGGCGGTCGCTGGCGCATGTCTGGACCTGGCGCGGCGACAGGTTCTTCAAGGCAATCCACTAGGGTCACAGCTGTCGTGCCGCTGATGTGCTTGTCTCGCGCGGGCGGGGGCGGTATTTGCTGTGCAACCTGTCGGGCGGGCTGAGCCGCCCAGATGAAGCGGCCCGGCGAAGAGGGCAAGGAGATCACGTGAAACTATCCAAGGACATGCGCGCGTTCCAAGGGCGCCTGGGTCATGAATTCACCACGCCCGAGCTGCTGATCCGCGCGTTGACGCACCCGTCGGTGTCGACCGCCAACCGCGAAGACAACCAGCGGCTGGAGTTTCTGGGCGACCGTGTTCTGGGGCTGGTGATGGCCACCGCCCTGTTGGATCACGACCGCAAAGCCACCGAGGGCCAGCTGGCGCCGCGGTTCAATGCGCTGGTGCGCAAAGAGGCCTGCGCCGATGTGGCGCGTGAAATCGACCTTGGGGCCGTGTTGAAACTGGGCCGGTCCGAAATGATGACCGGTGGACGCCGCAAACAGGCGCTGTTGGGCGACGCAATGGAAGCCGTGATTGCCGCTGTCTACAAAGATGCGGGATTTGAGGCCGCACAGACCGTGATCCTGCGTCTGTGGGGGAACCGGATCGGTGCCGTTGAAGACGACGCGCGCGATCCCAAAACCGCGCTGCAGGAATATGTGCAGGCCCGCCGTCAGCCGCCGCCCGCCTATGTGCTGGTGGAACGCTCTGGCCCCGACCACGAACCGGTTTTCACCATCGCCGCCCAGCTGCAAGATGGCACCGAAGAACGTGCCACCGCTGGCTCTAAACGTCTGGCCGAACAGGCCGCTGCCAAGGCGCTGCTGGCGAGACTGGAAAACGACACCTAAAGGCGCTTAGGTCACTCGGATGTATCCGGCGAGGCCGGTTTTCTGATGTTCGATCACATGGCAGTGGAAGGCCCAGTCGCCGGGGTTATCTGCCACCAGCGCAATGTCGATCACCTCGTCTTTCAAGAGCAGCGCCGTATCTGTCAGCAAGGGCGGCAGGGCGCGCCGGTTTGACCGGATTGGCACAAACACCAGCCCATGCAGGTGGATGGGGTGCAGGTTCGGGCTCTCATTGCGCAGCCGCAGGACATAGGATTTGCCGCGTTTCAGCACCGCCAGCGGTCCCGTGCCCGTCGCGGCATCTCCGGCCCAAGGGGTGCGGTTGATCGACCAGAAACTATACCCCAGCGACCCACATAGCCCATCGTTGGGCGCTCCGCCTTCGGGTGTCCAGCCAAAGACGAACTCCAGCATGTCGGCCCGGTCCAGATCGGGCAGGGCGACAGGGTTTTCAGGAAGCGGTGGAAGGTCGCGTAGGTCGCGCGCCAAGGACGCTCCAATACTTCGCAGCTGCGCCATGATCCGCGTTTTGCGCCCCGGAAGTTCGGCGATGACCGAAACATCCTGGCCTTCGCCTTCGGGCATGCGCAGGGCAAAGTCGACCCGCTGTCCGGGGCCAAGGTACAGTGGCGCGTCAGCAGAGGGGAGGGCAAGCAATTGCCGCACCGGGTGCCCGTCCCATGCAATGATGCGCGCCTGCGCCGCTCCCAGATGCAGCCGATAGATTCGCGTGGTGTCGGTATTGGCAATCCGCAACCGCACCAATGATCCCGCCGTATGGTCATAAACGGGGTCCTGATCCCAGTTGGTTGTCAGCACATTGCCATGAGTGCCCCCGCGCGCTGCGCCGCGTGCGGTGTAATAGGGCAGGAAACTGCCATCATCCGCCAGCCGGAAGTCGCGCAGGTTCAGGGTCTCTTCGCTGTCAAAGCCTGTGTCGCTGTCTTCTTCGATCACCATCATGCCGGTCAGCCCATGCGCCATCTGCGCCATTGTCATGCAATGGGGGTGATACCAGTAGGTGCCTGCGTCCGGCGGCGTGAAGTCATAGGTGAACGTTTCTCCCGGCGCGATTGGCATCTGCGTCAGATAGGGAACGCCATCCATCGCATTGGGGATTCGCAAGCCATGCCAGTGCATTGCGGTGTAATCGGGCGTCTGATTGGTGACCGCAAGGCGCATGGGCTTGCCCACACGGCCCCGCAGGACGGGGGGCGGTGCATCCGGGCTGAGGCTCACCAGACCTTGCGTGATGCTGTCTCTGAACCGATAGGCCGCTTTTTGGATCACCAGCTCCTGTGTGGCAGGCCCCTGCGCCAGAAGACGACCTGCCGCCGCAAGGCCAAGTGCCGCAGCGCCCGAGGACAAAAGGAAATCGCGACGCTTCATGGTGGCTCTTTCAATGCATGTTTGGAGAAAGGCTGGCGCGCCCTTCTGCGGGCTGGCTGTGGTTTCTATTGTCTCATATCGCGCAGTGGGCGACTATGGTGCAAGCGGTCGCAGCTGAAACGCATAGCGGCAATGCCGTTTGAATTGCCCTCTGGCCGGGCCTTGCAAACTCCTGTATGCCCGGCACCGCTTTTGACAGGATGGATACCATGACCACACGCGCGGGCTTTGTTGCCCTGATCGGCGAACCGAACGCCGGGAAATCCACGCTCCTGAACCGTATGGTGGGGGCAAAAGTTTCGATTGTAACGCATAAGGTGCAAACCACCCGGGCCCGCATTCGCGGTGTCGCCATGGAGGGCGAGTCGCAAATCGTCTTCGTGGACACGCCGGGCCTCTTTAAACCCCGCCGTCATCTGGACCGCGCCATGGTGGCTGCCGCCTGGGGCGGGGCTGCGGATGCGGATGTCATCGTCCTGCTGGTCGAGGCCCACCGTGGCATCACCGAGGGCGTAGAGGCCATCCTTGAAGGGCTGGAAGAGGTCGCCACCGGCCGCCGCGTCGCCCTGGCAATCAACAAGATCGACAAGGTGCAGGCCGAAGACCTGCTGGCGCTGACCAAAGACCTGAACGATCGCTACGCCTTTGCGGACACCTTCATGATCTCGGCGGAACGCGGCCACGGCGTCGACGATCTGCGCACGTGGCTGGCAGGTGAACTGCCCGAAAGCCCCTGGCTCTACCCCGAAGATCAGATTGCGGATCTGCCCCTGCGCATGATCGCAGCCGAAATGACCCGCGAAAAACTGACCCTGCGCCTGCATCAGGAACTGCCCTATCAGCTGACGGTCGAAACCGAAAAATGGGAAGAACGCAAAGACGGCTCTGCCCGCATCGATCAGATCATCTATGTGGTCCGCGACGGCCACAAAGGCATCGTTCTGGGCAAACGCGGTGAGACCATCAAAGCGGTCAGCCAAGCCGCCCGCGCAGAACTGGAAGAGTTCATGGGCCGCAAGATGCACCTGTTCCTGCAGGTCAAAGTGCGCCCGAACTGGCTCGAAGAAGCAGAGCGTTACTCGGAAATGGGTCTCGATTTCAAAGACGGTCAGCAATAAACACTCTGGCCCCGGCTTTCATCTTTTTCCAAATATCCCCGCCGGAGGCTCCCCAAACGGGCCTCTGGCGCACCCGTTCGGAGACACGCCATGACCCGCCTCACAGCTCGTTTCTGGGTCGACGCTTATCTGGCACGGCTCCGGTTTCAGGACATCCCCGCCTTTGTTGTGGCCCATGGCGATGACACGGCCGGGGCCGTTCTGGTCAAACTCAATACTCTCGACGGTCAGGCCATGGCCTTTCAGCGGTCGTTCGATCTGATGACAGGCGACCGCAAATGGATGGAGCTGTCGTCGGGTGCCGAGGCCGACGTGGATGCCTCCATCACCAAACAGCGCAGTTTTGACAGCGACCTCTGGGTGCTCGAGGTCGAAGACCGCGCGGGCCGTCATCTGCTGGATGAACCGGGGCTGGAGTAGCCCAATTCAGGTGGCGCGGTCTTGGCTCATGCAAGGTGAATGCACCCAGAAGGCCACGATTTCCTCGTCCCAGAATTGAATATCGAAATGGCTCCGGCAGCCGGTTTGTGTGCTCAGCTGACCTTTCATGATGATGCCTTCGCTGGTGGACGCTTTGATATTCAGAAACCGTTCAACGGTAAACGCGGCCATATTCTCAAAATCGGTGCGGAGCTTAAGCAGCGGGTATTCCGCCTTTAGTGCTGGGGCAAAAAGATCATGGGCGTCTTCGAATTTCTGTTCGGCGACCAGAGCAAAGAAGTCCCGTGTAATCTGTTTCTCTTGCCGACTGGAAAACAGGACCGTGCAGATGAAAATAATCACCAAAAGCGCGATGACGCCAAGCGCCTTGAGCACATAGCCAAAGAATTTCTTCATGAATTACAGAGCCTAAATCAATCGTCCAATCCGCGGATAGTGGCATGTACGCATGGGCGCGTCCAGATGATGTTCCTCTTGCCGGGCGGACGAAATGATGGAAGGTACTGCCATGGAATGGAGTGATCAGGGCATTTTGCTGACCGTGCGCCGCCACGGTGAAAGCGGTGCGATTATTGACGTCTTTACCGAACAGCACGGCCGTCATGCGGGTGTCGTGCGCGGCGGTGCGGGGCGTCGCATGGCACCTGTTCTGCAGCCCGGTGCACAGCTGGACCTGACATGGCGGGCGCGGCTCGAAGATCATCTGGGCTCTTATCAGGCCGAACCCCTGCGCAGCCGCGCGGCGGTTGCCCTGAACTCTCGACTGGCGCTTGCGGGTCTGAATGCGGTGTGCGCATTGCTGAGTTTTGCCCTGCCGGAACGCGAAGCCCATCTGTCCCTTTACCGTCGCAGCGAACAGTTGCTGGACCTGCTTGGGCAAGACGACCTATGGCCACTGGCCTATCTGCGCTGGGAAATGGCGCTTCTTGAGGAACTTGGGTTTGGCATTGATCTGTCGTCCTGTGCGGTCACAGGGGCGTCAGAGGGGTTGGCCTATGTTTCACCAAAATCCGGGCGTGCGGTGTCCCATGCTGGGGCTGGGGATTGGGTCGATCGGCTTTTGCCCCTGCCGCCGGTGATGCTGGGCCAAGGTGACGCAGACGACGCAGAAATTTTGCGCGCGCTGCGCACCACAGGCTACTTCCTCGAGGCGAAACTGGCACCGGCCTTGGGCAACAGACCTGTGCCTGAACAACGCGGCCGGTTTATGGACCTTATTGCGCGTCGCCTCTGATTTCTTGGGTAAACACCATCTCTGTTCTGTCCTGAGCTCGCAGAATAAGAAACGGTCCGCTGACCTCGACTTCTGTTCGCGACTGCAAAAGCGCCATAGTGCTGGCATCGTCTCGGGACGCGACACAGCCAGACGGGCGCGACATCCGGGTTTGTTCCAACCTGAACCAAGGGTACGGCGCCGTGTTGCGCGCTGTCAGGGACAGGCACCGCGTGTTGGCCTGCACCTGCGTCGGCCCTGAAAATTGCAGGTTCAGCCGGGCGGGCAGAACGGTGTTCTCATTGGCGGTCTGGTTTGGGCCAAGGATCTGCTCCAGATCCCAAATCCCGGCCGCAGCCCCATAGGCCGCGACTGTTTCGGTCCGAAGACAGCCCTGCGTCAGCGTCGCGATCAGAACCAGGGCGAGGTAAGCCGCGCCCCTATTGAGGTATTTACACTGCATGCCCCTATGGAGCGATATGCAGAAGCGCAGGTCAATCTTTGTGGTGCGTGTCGCGCGCTTTAGAAATCTTCCCATTTGTCATTGGCGACCTTTTTCTCTTCGACAAAAGGGTCTTCCATGGCGGCCTCTTCCATAGAAGAGGGGCCATTATTCACTGGGGCGTCCGGCGCGGGCGTAGATGTTGGCGCATTGCCTGCTGCCGCGCGATCGGTTTGGAAACTGCCGACGAGGTTCCAAAGACTGTCGGAGTCCGAGCGCAGCATTTGGCTTGCCGCATTTGTTTCTTCGACCATGGCCGCGTTGTCCTGCGTCACGCGGTCCAATTGGGACATGCCGGTGTTGATCTCTTCGAGCGCATGGGATTGTTCATCGGCTGCTTTCGCGATCGACGACACAAGGTCCGAGATATTGGTGACCCGGGACACGATCTGTTCCAGGGCTTCGCCCGTGCGGTTCACCAGTTCGACACCGCGGTCCACCTGTTGGCCGCTGCTTTCGATCAGTGTTTTGATCTCGAGTGCCGCATCCGAGGCCCGCTGCGCAAGAGCGCGGACTTCGCTGGCGACCACGGCAAACCCGCGCCCTGCCTCTCCGGCGCGGGCGGCTTCAACACCGGCGTTCAGCGCCAGCAGGTTGGTCTGGAAGGCGATGTCGTCAATCACGCCAATAATCTGCGCGATATGCTTGGACGAGGCCTCCACCTCGGAGATGGCTTTCACCGTCTCTCGCACCACCTCACCACTTTCGCGCGCTTCGTCGCGGGCTGTGGTCACTGTGTTTTCGACTTCGCGCACATTGCTGGCAGCGTCTTTGACGCTATTGGTGATCGTCTCAAGGGCAGCGACGGTCTGTTCCAGAGTTGCAGCCTGGCTTTCGGTACGGCCAGACAGTTCATCCGAGGCGCTGGAAATCTCTTGCGAGCCACGCTGAATGCTGACCGCCGCCTCAGAGACATTCAGGATGACCTTGTTCAAACCGGTCAGCGCATCATTGATGCTGTATCGCAGGCTTTTGTGTTCTTCTGGGAAGAACTCTGTCACCTGATTTCGGAAGTCGCCTTTGGCCAGATCGACCAGCGCATTGCCAAGAAGCTTTACCACTTTGCGGTTGTCTTCCTGACTCTTGGCTTCGCGACGTTGCGCTTCGGCCCCGGCCTGCAATTTTTGCGTCAGCTTCAGCAGTGTCTGTGCGCTTTGGCCAATTTCGTCCTGGCGGTCGGCGTCATGAATGTCGAGGTCGTATTTTTCTTCGGCGACCTGCTGCATTTCTGAGGCCAGACGACCAATACGGCGTGTGACCCCGCGGGCCACAAATGTGGACAATATGGCGAGCAAAATTGCCGTGATGCCGAGACCGACAAGCGTAATCATGGCCAGCTGTCGGCCAGAGGCCATGGCTTCTGCGCGATCAATTTCCAACACCAGTCCCCAATGATCCCCGCGCGGGGTTTCGATGGAACCGGTGGCTGCAACAACTGTCGTGCCCGAGGTGCCGGGAACATTGTCGAAATAGGCAACTTCATCCGCGAGCGCAGCGGTGATTTGTGCGCTGCTCGTCAAGGGGTCGAGCGCTTGAAACCCGCCTTCATGCGGCGATTGGGTCAAGGCCCGCCCACTTTGGTCGACAAGGAACACCAGACCCGTTTCCCCCAGAACACTGGAATCGGCAAGAATATTGCTCATCACGTCTAGGGGCACTTGGACGGCGACAACCCCGATGGCTTGGCCGTTGTCGAACACTGGGGCCGACAGAAACATGGCGGGGGCATCTGCGCTGGGCGCATAGGGCGCAATTGAGGTCATATGGAACGCCCCATCGCTAAGTTTGATGCCTTCCTGGAACACCTCACCCAGACCGCTGTCCTTGTATTTGCCGGAAATGAAATTCAGGCCAAAGTCATCTTCCTTGAAGACCGAGTAGATCAAGTTACCCGCATGATCAAAGAGGAACAGATCATAATAGCCGCGGGCCCGCTGGAAGGTGCGCATCGAGACATGGTGATGGTCATGTGCCGCGCTCCAGGCAGAGCCATCGCCTGCATCGACCAGTTCATCCTTGGCACCGATCGGGTGCGGGTTGTCTGAGATATAGAGGCTGCGCAGGGTTTCGCCGACGTTGACACCGGGTTGACCCGCAAGTGTGTCCCAAGCGGTATCAAATTCCACGATGGCTTCGCGAATGGCGACATTCTGCGCCAGGGCTTCAACGTCTTTTTCGATCGCTTCAATCCAGCGCGTCAGGGCTTCGCCACGTTCTTTGACCAGCGAGGAGTAGGCGGCGCGATGTTCCTGATCGAGGATGCGTTCAGCCTGCCAGAGCTGAAGGCCGCCGGACAGGGTGACAAACAAGACAGTTGGGATCGTGATCAGAAGGGGAAGCTTCTTGGCGAGCTTCATATTGGAAAAAAAGGCGGTCATTGGCGAAGTCAGCTCCATACCAATTGCCCCGCAAACAAGGGCACGGATTAAGGTTCTAAGACGGTTACCAAAACGCTACGGGAGCAAAATGGTGTAAATCCTAACGCCTTCGTGAGCGGTTCGTAAAATCGGACGAGAGAGCCGCCCCATTTTTGCAAGATTTAAAAATTCGCATACTTACCGCTGCCCAAAACGACAAAGGCCCGCCAAAATGGCGGGCCCTGAACCTTTCTTTTGCGATGAAACTCAGTGGGTCATGCCAACAGGCGGCGCGCGATGACCTGTGCTTGGATTTCCGCAGCACCTTCGAAAATATTGAGGATACGGGCATCGCACAGCACGCGTGAGATCTTGTATTCCAGCGCAAAGCCGTTGCCGCCGTGGATCTGCAGGCCATTGTCGGCCGCCGCCCAAGCCACACGCGCGCCCAGCAGTTTCGCCATGCCGGCCTCAAGATCGCAGCGGTGGCCGTGATCTTTCTCCCAGGCGGAGAAATAGGTCAGCTGGCGCGCCACCATGATTTCTACCGCCATCATCGCCAGTTTCGACGACACCCGGGGGAAGTTGATCAGGCTGTTGCCGAACTGTTTGCGATCTTGGGCATATTGCATGCCAATATCCAGCGCCGATTGCGCCACGCCAATGGCGCGGGCGGCGGTCTGGATGCGGGCGCTCTCGAAGGTTTCCATCAGCTGTTTGAAGCCTTTGCCTTCTTCGCCGCCCAGAAGGTTTTCACCTTTCACTTTGAAGCCGTCAAAGCCCAGCTCGTATTCCTTCATGCCACGGTAGCCCAGAACCTCGATCTCGCCGCCGGTCATGCCGGGGGTTGGGAAGGGGGCCTCGTCCGTGCCGGGGGTTTTCTCGGCGAGGAACATCGACAGGCCCCGGTGGTTGTCGCTGGAGGGGTCTGTGCGCGCCAAGAGGGTCATCACATGGGTCCGCGCCGCATGGGTGATCCAGGTCTTGTTGCCGGTGATCTCGTAATCGCCCTCGGCGTTTTTCACCGCGCGGGTGCGCAAGGAGCCAAGGTCCGAACCGGTGTTGGGTTCGGTGAACACGGCTGTCGGCAGGATTTCGGCGCTGGCGAGTTTCGGCAGCCAGTTGGCCTTCTGTTCGTCGGTGCCACCGGCGATAATCAGTTCCGCCGCGATTTCAGACCGCGTGCCAAGGGAACCCACCCCGATATAGCCGCGCGACAGTTCCTCGGACACCACGCACATCGACGCCTTGGACAGGCCAAAGCCGCCGAATTCTTCGGGGATGGTCAGGCCGAAGACACCCATTTCGGCCAGCTCCTCGATGACCTCCATTGGGATCAGCTCGTCTTTGAGGTGCCATTCATGAGCGTAAGGTTCGACTTTCTCTTGCGCATAACGGCGGAACTGGTCGCGGATCATCTCCAGCTCTTCATCCAGGCCGGAGGCGCCGAACATGGTCGATCCTGCCTGCTGCTCCATCAGTTCCACCAGACGCGAGCGCGCGGCCTGGGTGTTGCCGGATTGGGTCAGGGTCATGACCTCTGTGCTCATCAACCCGCGCATGTCGTCCTGCGACAGGCCCAAATCCTGCAGGCGGATAATCTCGCCCTGATTCATCTGGATGCCGCCATAGACCTGCCAGAGGTATTCGCCAAAGGCGATCTGGTGGATCAACGCTTCCATTTCCGAGAAATTGCCCTCAGCGTCTAGCGCCTCGGCCCAGCGTTGCATCTGACGCAGGGAGTAGACATAGGTGGCCAGCCACGACAGGCCGTGGGCGGCGTATTGATTGGCCTCGACCAGCGCGCCCGAGACGCGGTCGCCTTCGCTCACCATGTCGCGCACGGATGCGCGGGCGGTTTCAAACAGGGCCTCCAGCGGGGGCAGCGCCGCGCCGGTCAGTTTCAGCAGTTCCGGAAGTACAATCGGTTTCATTTCCAAATCCTGTCCGTCGTGCGCCATGAATCAGTCCTCCTCAGGGGTCGCATATGGGTAGCTTACTTTGCACTTGCAGCGCAACATAAATACGCCGTGACGCTGGGTTTAGATTTAAAATTACCTTGCCGATTTTGGCGGCGCAGCGCAGAGCAAATGTGATAGCTCTGCATCTATGATAGAACTGCTTTCTCCTTTTGCGATTTTTGTGGCCTGTTTCGTTGCGTTAGGGGCCGGTCTGGTCAAAGGGCTGGTCGGCTTTGCCATGCCGATGATTATGATTTCGGGCCTGAGTTCGGTGATCGCGCCGGAACTGGCGCTGGCTGGGCTGATCTTGCCGACACTGGCCACCAATGGGGTGCAGGCGCTGCGTCAGGGCTGGAAGGCGGCCTGGGGGTCGATCAGACGGTTTCGGGTCTTCCTGATGGTGGGCGGAGTGATGCTGCTCGCCAGTGCGCAGCTGGTGCGGATCATGCCTGCGCATGTCATGCTGTTGGCCATTGGGATCCCAATGACCCTTTTTGCGATCAGTCAATTGATGGGGTTCGCGCTGGTGTTGCGGCAAGCCTCGCAGCGGGTCGAGATTGCCATTGCCGCACTCGCCGGGTTTGTCGGCGGGTTTTCTGGCGTCTGGGGGCCGCCCACGGTGGCCTATCTGACCGCGCTGAACACCGAAAAACACGAACAGATGCGGGTGCAGGGGGTGATCTATGGCCTCGGCGCAGTGCTGTTGTTCGTGGCCCACGTGGGCTCGGGCGTGATCCGGGCAGAGACAGTGCCGTTTTCTGCCCTTCTGGTGGTGCCAGCCCTTGCGGGCATGTGGATTGGCGGGCGGCTGCAGGAGCGGATCGATCAGGCCGGGTTTCGCCGGGCCACATTGGTGGTTCTTTTACTGGCAGGTGCTAATCTGATCCGGCGCGCGGTGATGGGATAGGCAGATGGGACTGAACAAGCTGACAGCGGGGCAGATCGCCACCGGCTCCATTCTGGTGTCGGTGCTGGTGCTGCTGTTCAAGCTGGCGGCCTGGTATATGTCGGGCTCCATTGCCCTGTTTTCCGACGCGATGGAGAGCCTTGTTAACGTCTCTGCGGCCGTTCTGGCGTGGTTTGCCGTGCGCTATGCGCAACGCCCGGCAGACGAGGACCACCCCTTTGGCCACCACAAGGCAGAGTATTTTTCTGCCGTTGCCGAAGGGTTTCTGATCATCCTTGCCGCGGTGCTGATCGTCGAGCAGGCGGTTGAGGCCATTGTGACCGGAACACATGCGGACTGGGGTGTCTGGGCGCTGGGCATCAATGCCATTGCAATGGCGGCCAATTTCCTTTGGGCGCGGGCGCTGATCCTGGCTGGGGGGCGGCTCAATTCGCCAGCGTTTTCTGCCGGTGGTCGCCATCTGATGAGCGATGTCTGGACCTCGGTCGGGGTTCTGGTCGGGCTGCTGCTGGTGCTTGCCACGGGGTGGAGTATTCTGGACCCCATTATTGCGCTTCTGGTCGCCGTGAACATCCTGCGGGAAGGGCTGCATGTGGTGTCAGACTCCGTTGCCGGACTGATGGACAGCGCCGCCAGCGACGACGAACAAGCCCAGATCCGCGAGATCATCCACACCAATGCCGAAGGGGCGCTGCAGGTCCACGGGATCAAAACCCGGCGCGCGGCCCAAGTGCTGTTTGTGGAATTTCACATGGTTGTGGACGGCCGTATGAGCGTCGCCGAAAGCCATGCAATCTGTGACCACCTCGAAGCCAAGCTGACCGCGGCGCTGCCCGGTGTGGAAGTCACGATTCACGTGGAGCCGGAAACAAAACTGGAACCCGGCGGCATCGCCCCGATTGCAGACTGACAGGGCTGTTTTCCAACATTGCATCCCGCGTCCAAAACCGCTTTCTAGGGGCAACCCACACGAAGGAGAGCAAGATGGACTGGACGCAGCTTCTGAATCAGGGACGCCTGTGCCGCCCCGACTATACAGACAAGCCTGGTCGCCCGGCCTATGCGCAGGACTATGACCGGATCCTGTTCTCTGAACCTTTTCGCCGTCTTGCCCAGAAGACGCAGGTGCATCCTTTGTACAATCACGATCATGTCCATCACCGGATGATCCACTCGATGGAGACGTCTTCGGTGGGACGGTCGCTGGGCATTCAAGTGGGCGAGGCATTGGTGGCGCAAGGCCTGATCGAAGAGGGCCAGCAGCACGTGATGGCGGGCACCGCGCAGGCGGCCTGTCTGGTGCATGACATTGGCAACCCGCCCTTTGGGCATTCCGGCGAAGACAGCATTGGCGAATGGTTTGCGGCACGGTTCCGAAAGGGGCAGGGGCTCTTTGCCCAGATCCCACAGGCCTTGCGCGCAGAGTTCGAGGCGTTTGAAGGCAATGCGCAGGGGTTCCGCATTGTCTCTCGCCTGGAAATGGGCCGTCGCGAAGGCGGCATGCGCCTGTCCTATGCAACGATTGGTGCTTTTGCCAAATACCCCTGTACTGCAGCGGCGAAACGGCAGGCCGAAGAGCCCTATGTCGGGCTCAAGAAATTCGGGGTGTTTCACGGGGAACAACCGTTGTTCGCGGAGGCCTGCACCGCGCTGGGCCTGAAAGAAGAGCGCGCAGGCGGCGAAATCTGGTGGCGCCGTCATCCGCTGGCGTTCCTGGTCGAGGCCGCAGATGACATCTGCTACCGCATTCTCGATCTTGAGGATGCGGCCACTGTGGGGGACCTAGCAGACGCTGAGGTGTCAGAGCTGCTGGAGCAAATCACAGGCAAGCCGAACCGGGGACGGGATGCCGGGCAAACGCAGGCCGACTATATTGGCATGCTGCGCGCCATGGCTATTGGCGCATCCATCGACGCCGCAGTGGCGGCTTTCCTTGCCCACTACGATGACATTATGGCGGGGCGTTTCAACGATGGGCTGATGGAGGTCTCCTCCAAGGCGGATGCGTATACGCGGCTGAAAGACATCTCCAATGCGCGGATTTTCACCGCGCAGCGCAAGACCGAGCTGGAAATCGTCGGCCGTCAGGTGCTGCACCTGATCCTTGACCACTTTGAAGAGCTGCTCGAGACCCTCGCTGCCTGCGACTGGGACGCAGAACGCCTGGAGGCCACCCACAGCTATTGGGCCAAATGGGTGCGTGCGGCGGATATTGATCTGCGCGAGGTCACCGATGCCTATACCGCGGCCCATGCGCTGGCTGATTTCGCATCCGGCATGACCGACCGCTACGCATTGAAAGTCCGCGACATGATCACCGGCCGCAGCTAAGCGCTCGCAGGCTTCTTTTGGCCAAAAATACTCCGGAGCGCGAGGCAGAGCCTCGCCCCAAAAACAAAGCCCCCTCAAAGAGGGGGCTTTGTCAATTCGATGCGTCTGGGATTAGCAGATCGCGACGGCTTTCACGTCCTCATCAATGAAGGGGACATATTGTTCAAAGTTGTCCGAGAACATCTGAACCAGCTTTGCCGCCTGCGCGTCATAGGCCGCCTTGTCGTCCCATGTGCGACGCGGATCCAAGAGCAGCTCTGCTACGCCCGGAACCTGAACCGGAACATCAAAGCCAAAATTCGGATCCTTGCGGAATTCTGCACCTGCCAGCGACCCTTCCAGCGCGGCGGTCAGCAGGCCACGGGTTGCTTTGATCGGCATGCGGGACCCTGTGCCATAGGCACCACCGGTCCAGCCGGTGTTCACCAGCCAGCAGGTCGCACCGTGCTGGGCGATCTTTTCCCGCAGCAGGTTGCCGTAAACTTCCGGGCGACGCGGCATGAAGGGCGCGCCAAAGCAGGTCGAAAATGTGGGCTCGGGCTCGGTCACGCCACGTTCGGTGCCTGCCACCTTGGAGGTGAAGCCCGACAGGAAGTGATACATCGCCTGCGCAGGTGTCAGACGCGCGATCGGAGGCAGAACACCAAAGGCATCACAGGTCAGCATGATGATGTTCTTCGGGTGACCGCCGCGTGCCGAAGCGGACGCGTTGGAAATATAGTGCAGCGGGTATGCGCAGCGCATGTTCGCGGTCAGGCTGTCATCTTCGAAATCGAGGTCAAAAGTTTCCTCGTCGAAGATCATGTTCTCGATCACGGTGCCGAATTTCTCGGTGGTCGCATAGATCTCGGGCTCGGCCTCGGCGCTCAGGTTGATGGTCTTGGCGTAGCAGCCGCCTTCAAAGTTGAAGGTGCCGTTGTTCGCCCAGCCATGCTCGTCGTCGCCGATCAGCACGCGATCCGGGTCCGCAGACAGGGTGGTCTTGCCGGTGCCGGACAGGCCAAAGAACACGGCGGTGTCGACCGGGTTGCCCTTGGCGTGGTTCGCAGAGCAGTGCATCGGCATGATGCCTTTTTCCGGCAGCAGGTAGTTCAGCAGGGTGAAAACAGATTTTTTGTTCTCGCCTGCGTATTCGGTGCCGCCGATCAGGATCAGCTTGCGGTCAAAGTTCATCGCAATGACGGTCTCGGAGCGGCAGTTGTGCTTTTCCGGGTTCGCCTGGAAGGACGGGCAGTTGATGACAGTGTAATCCGCCAGGAAGCTGTCGAGGTCCTCACGGTCGGGACGACGCAGCATGTGGCGGATGAACAGACCATGCCAGGCCAGTTCGGTCACCATACGCACATTGATCGAATGCACGGGGTCAGAGCCGCCCACCAGATCCTGCACAAAGTAGTCGCGGCCCTTCATGTGCTCCAGCATATCGTCATAAAGCGCGTCAAAGCCTTCAGGCGACATGGCGGCATTGTTGTCCCACCAGATGGTGTCGGCAACGCTGTCTGTCTTGACCACATGTTTGTCTTTGGGGGACCGACCGGTGAATTTGCCGGTGGTCACCAGAAACGCACCGCCCTTGCCGAGTTTGCCCTCGGAACGGCCCAAAGCCGCCTCGATCAGCGCAGGCTCCATGAGGTTGTAATAGACATTGCCCAGCCCTTTGATCCCTTGATCTTCGAGGCGGAATTGCGGGTTGACCCGTCCAGATGTCATTAGTGTCTCTCCTGAAGGCGGCGGGGCGGTTCCCGACCACGGCCGCATGGTAGTGTCGCTGCGCCCACGGGCATGCCAAATGGTTGCGGCACGAAAGGGGGCAAGAGGCGCCTTCATGCACCTCGTGTCAGTCGTCTTAACATGTTGCTTTCAGGCTTGAATAGGCGGCTGAAGAGACGTTAGCGCAACCATTGGAAAGTTTAGCGCAACCATCAGTTTCATGTTTTCGCTACCGTCGCTTCACATGGCAGACTTCAGTAAACAGTAACCCGTTTTTGCCACAGTCGTTCTCAAATCCTTACCCGATTCGTGAAATGGGATTGATTCGCCTCCGGAAACGGTGAAAAAGAAAGTAAAACAGTTCCAAGAACGAGCAGAAACAAGGGCAAACCGATGTCAAAGATTGCGCTGGTCGACGATGACAGGAATATTCTGACTTCCGTTTCCATGACCCTGGAAGCGGAAGGTTTCGAGGTCGAAACATATAATGACGGCCAGGCGGCATTGGATGCGTTTAACAAACGTCTTCCCGATATGGCCGTGCTGGACATTAAGATGCCGCGGATGGACGGCATGGATCTCTTGCAGCGGCTGCGTCAGAAAACGCAGATGCCGGTGATCTTCCTGACCTCTAAAGATGATGAAATTGATGAGGTTCTGGGCCTGCGTATGGGCGCGGATGATTACGTCAAGAAACCGTTCTCTCAACGTCTGCTGGTCGAACGCATCCGCGCGCTGCTGCGCCGTCAGGAAGCGATCGGTGGCGAGGAAACAGCCCCCACCGCAGAAACCAAGGTGATGGAACGCGGCAACCTGCGGATGGACCCGCTGCGCCACGCGGTCAGCTGGAAGGGGCAGGATGTGTCCCTGACCGTGACCGAATTCCTGCTGCTGCAGGCGCTGGCGCAACGCCCCGGTTTTGTCAAAAGCCGTGACCAGCTGATGGATGTGGCCTATGATGATCAGGTCTATGTGGATGACCGGACCATCGACAGCCACATTAAGCGTCTGCGCAAGAAAATGCGCAGTGCTGACTCGGAATTCGCAGCGATCGAGACCCTTTACGGGATCGGCTACCGCTACAACGAAGAATAAACTTCCCCGCGGGGCGGTTTCCCAGAACAGATGGGTTCAAAGACGGCAAAGCCGTCGACCCATTGGAGATGAGCGCGCATGCGCGACACCGGTATGACCAACAAACGGCAGGATGGAGATGTTGTGCTGGGGGACGATTGGGTCGCCCCTCAACAGACTGTTGCCGATGAAATGCAGGAAAAGCGGGCAAGCCGCGGCCTGTTCACGCTTCGGGGATCGCCGCTTACACGCAAGATCATCATCTTCAACCTGATCGCGTTGATTATCATGGTCACCGGGATCCTGCATCTGAACTCCACCCGCCAAAGTCTGGTCCGGCAAAGCGCAGGCGCGCTTGTGACGCAGGCAACGCTGATTGCAGATGTGTTCGAAGCCCAGCTGCCGCAGGACGGCGATGTCAGCTTTGGCACCGGTGAAGGCATCAATGTTGAGGCCACCCTTGAAGGGCTGAGCCTGCGCGGCGGGGTCGAGGTCTTTGTCTATGACACCACCCTCTCACCCGTGGCCACCATCAAGGGGGTGCGGCGTGGCGATGCGCTGAACCTGTTCAATGAAGCCGCTGACAATTCCAACCTGATTTCTGATGCGCTGGCGTCTGTCTGGGCCTTGTTTGGCAATGAACCTGCGTCAACGGGCGATGACATTGGCGTCACCCCGGAAGAGCTGCGCGGCATTGTCAAAGGGGCCTTTGATGGCGGCACCGAGGTCGGCGAAATCCTGGATCAGGCGGGCGGCACTGTGTTTTCGGCGGCAACCCCTGTGATGCGTGACACAACACCGGTTGCCGTTGTGGCGGTGATTTCTCCTTTGGGGGAAATCGACAGCCTTGTGCGCGCCGACCGCGAACGCGTCTTACAGATGTTTATTGTGGCGCTGCTGGTCTCTGTGGGGCTGAGCCTTGTTTTGGCGTCCACCATTGCCAATCCGCTGGCGGATCTGGCCGAAGCCGCAGAGCTGGGCCGCGATAAAAACGCCTCCAAAGTGAAGCCGGGCCGCATTCGCATCCCCGACCTCACGGCGCGCCCTGATGAAATTGGCCGTCTGAGCCGCGCGCTGCGCGGCATGGTCAAGGCGCTTTATAACCGCATCGACAGCAACGAACAGTTCGCCGCCGATGTGGCCCATGAAATCAAAAACCCGCTGGCAAGTCTCCAATCAGCTGTGGGCACCCTGCGCATGGTCAAGCGGGATGATCAGCGTGAAAAGCTGATGAATGTCATCGAACATGACGTGCGGCGCCTGGACCGTCTGGTCAGCGATATCTCCAATGCGTCGCGTCTGGATGCAGAGCTGGTCAAAGAAGAAGAAGAAAACTTCGACCTTCTGAACATGCTGGGCAATCTCAACCAGTTTCTGGGCGAAGATGCAAAAGCCAAGGGCATTGATTATATTACCGAAATGCCAGAGCAGCCGATCATTATCAATGGCCTGGAGGCCCG
Source organism: Tritonibacter multivorans (assembly GCF_001458415.1). Classification (GTDB taxonomy): domain Bacteria; phylum Pseudomonadota; class Alphaproteobacteria; order Rhodobacterales; family Rhodobacteraceae; genus Epibacterium; species Epibacterium multivorans. Next base: position 118,727 of record NZ_CYSD01000033.1, read on the forward strand.
TCTGGCGCAGGTCTTTGTCAATCTGATCACCAATGCGATTTCCTTCTGCGAAGAGGGCGATGCGATCCGTGTCTGGGCCCGTCGTCGGGACAATCGTGTGCTTGTCGTGGTCGAAGATACAGGTCCCGGCATTCCGGAACAGGCGCTGACCAAGATCTTCAACCGGTTCTATTCCCAGCGCCCCGAAGAACATTTCGGCAATAATTCCGGCCTTGGTCTGGCGATCTCCAAGCAGATTATTGAAGCCCATGGCGGTGTGGTTTGGGCCGAAAACATCCGACCCACCGAGGCGGATCTCACGTCTGAACCGTTGGGCGCCCGTTTCGTGGTCGGTCTGCCTGTCTAATCCATGTCAGCAGCGATGATCCTGCATGCCTCCTGCGTCTCGCTTGCGGGGCGCGGGGTGCTGATCCGTGGCGCTTCTGGCGCTGGAAAGTCTGCTCTGGCGCTTGAGCTGATGGCCCGCGGCGCGGGGCTGGTCGCAGATGACCGCTGCGAGATCCACAAAGCGGCAGGCGGCGTGATCGCGCGGGCCCCAAATCCGATCGCAGGTCTGATCGAGGCGCGCGGTGTGGGCATTCTGCGGGCCGATCACGTGGCGCAGGCGCAACTCCACGTGATCGTTGATCTGGACCACCTTGCCACAGACCGTCTGCCACGCCACCTAGAAGAGGAGATTCTGGGCTGCGCCCTGCCGGTTCTGCATCGCGTTGATGCACCGCATTTTGCCGCCTCCCTGATCCAATACCTCAAGTGCGGAGCCATAGACCCTGATGCCGGACAGTGACGACCCCTCGCACAGCGCCACCGCCGCAAAGCCGCTGGTTCTGATCACCGGGCCATCCGGGGCCGGGCGGACAACGGCGATCAATGCGCTGGAAGACCTTGGTTTTGAGGCCATCGACAATCTGCCGTTGCGACTGGTCGAAGCGCTGGTCGACAGCGTCGGCTACGACCGCCCGATGGTTCTGGGGCTTGATCCGCGCAACCGGGATTTCTCCACCGCGGCGCTCTTGGATGTGATTGCCATGCTGACGGCACGGGCGGATCTGGAATTCACGGCGGTCTATCTGGATGCAGAACCCGAGGTGCTGTTGCGCCGCTATTCGGAAACCCGCCGTCGCCACCCCATGGCGCCTGCCGAAAGCCCGGAACTGGGTGTGAAACGCGAGCTGGACCTGATGCGGGCTATTCGCGAAGAGGCGGATGTGGTGATCGACACCTCCGATCTGAACGTGCATCAGCTCAAAGCCGAGGTCGAACGGATCTTTGCCCCCGGCGGCCGCGATCTGGCGGTGACGATCCACAGTTTTTCCTACAAACGCGGGCTGCCGCGCAATGTGGACATGGTGTTTGATGTCCGCTTCCTTGCCAATCCCTATTGGGAACCCGCCCTGCGTCCACATAATGGTCAGGACAAGCCGGTTCAGGACTATGTGCGCGCGGATGCCCGGTTCGCGGATTTCTTTGACCGGGTTCTGGACCTGACCCGAAGCCTGCTGCCTGCTTACCGCGCCGAAGGCAAATCGCATTTTTCCATCGCCTTTGGCTGCACGGGTGGGCAACACCGTTCGGTCACACTTGCAGAAACACTGGCGGAGGCCCTTGCGGAGGACGGCCAGCAGGTGTCAATTAGACATCGCGAGCTGCAGAGCCAGCAACAGAAGTGAGAGACCCGCTTGATCGGAATCGTGATTGTCGCCCATGGGGGGCTGGCCAATGAATACCGCGCTGCCGTGGAACACGTCGTGGGACCGCAACCCGCGTTGAAATCCGTGTCCATTGCAGTTGACGATGACCGCGAGGCCAAACAGGCCGAAATCTGCGCGGCCGCCGACGACGTAGATTCGGGGCAGGGCGTGGTCGTGGTCGTGGATCTTTTTGGTGGCAGCCCGTCAAACCTGTCGTTGCGCGCCTGTCGCCCGGCGGACCGACGTATCCTTTATGGGGCAAACCTGCCGATGCTGATCAAACTGGCGAAATCCCGCCAGTTGCCGGTGGCGGACGCAGTCCGGCAGGCAATGGAAGCCGGTCGAAAGTACATCAATTCCCAAAACATTAGCCCCGAGGGGGCATGACAAAAATCATGGCGCAGAAGACACTTAAAATCATCAATCAAAAGGGCCTTCATGCCCGCGCATCGGCCAAACTGGTCGAAGTGGTCGAAGGTTTTGACGCCACGGCCGAGGTCTCCAAGGATGGCATGTCGGCTTCGGGCGACAGTATTATGGGGCTCTTGATGCTGGCGGCGTCCAATGGCACGACCATTCAGGTCGAAACCACCGGTCCAGATGCAGAGCCTTTGGCGGACGCATTAGAGGCATTGGTGGCTGACAAATTCGGCGAAGGTTTCTAAAGTGGCTCAACGCTTCCCGCGTTAGGGAACCGTCAGGGACAGGAAGACAGACGTGGCGGACACCGCACATAACAACAATACTGGCATCACTCAGGGGATCGCCGAGAACAGCACCGGAGAGGTCTATGACCGCCGGACGCTGACCTATGCCAATTCGTTCGACGATCGCTGGACTGCGTTTGCGATTCGCGCGATCGAGTGGTTCACCGGCAAACTGACGATCCTGCGGATGGTCAATAAGTTCGAGCGCGACAATGCCGAATACCGCGGCAACAAGTTCTGGCGCGGGGCCCTCAATACCATGGGGATCGAGCTTCAGACGCCGCAGGAACAGATCGACCTGATCCCGGAAGAGGGGCCGGTGGTGGTGGTGGCGAACCACCCGCACGGCATGGTCGATGGGATGATCTTTGCGGATCTGATTGGCCGCCGCCGCCAGGATTACCGCATTCTGACGCGTTCGGTTCTGACCGGTCTGGACGAGGCCGCGACCTCGTTCATGATCCCGGTGCCGTTTCCGCATGATCCCGATGCGCAGAAAAAGATGGTCGAGATGCGCGCGCAGACCATGGCCCATCTGAAAGCAGGTGGCGTGGTGGCGCTGTTCCCGTCGGGCGTTGTGATGTCATCCGACAGCTGGTTTGGCCCGGCGATTGAACGCGAATGGAACGTGTTCACCGCACAGCTGATCCGCCGGTCCGGCGCTAAGGTCGTGCCGATCTATTTCCCGGGGTCGAATTCCCGCTGGTATCAGATCGCCAACCGTCTGTCCCCGATCCTGCGTCAGGGGCTGCTGCTGCATGAAATCGTCCGCAGCTGCAACAAGCCGCAGGCGCCGGTGGTCGGCGAGGTGCTGAGCGATGAACAGATGGAGCAGCTGCACAGCAACCCGCGTGGCTTCATGGCCTGGTTGCGAGAGCACACGCTGGCGCTTGGGAAGCCCAAGGCCTGATTTCTGCTAAAACGAACAACGGCGCCCTCGGGCGCCGTTTGTGTTTGCGGGGGCTTGCGCCTTAGCGTGTCGGCACCGGTGTTTCGCCGCGATAGTCATAAAACCCACGCTGTGTCTTGCGGCCCAGCCAGCCTGCCTCGACATATTTGGTCAGCAGCGGGCAGGGGCGGTATTTGGTGTCCGCCAGCCCGTCGTGCAGCACGTTCATGATCGCCAGGCAGGTGTCCAGACCAATAAAATCCGCCAGCTCCAGCGGGCCCATCGGGTGGTTCGCACCCAGCTTCATCGATTCGTCGATAGAGCGCACGTTGCCGACCCCTTCATAGAGCGTGTAGACCGCCTCATTGATCATCGGCATCAGGATCCGGTTGACGATGAACGCCGGGAAGTCCTCGGCGCTGGCAGCGGTTTTGCCAAGCTTCTCCACCACGGTCTGGCAGGTCTGGAACGTGTCCTCATCGGTGGCGATGCCACGGATCAGCTCGACCAGCTGCATCACCGGAACCGGGTTCATGAAGTGGAACCCCATGAAGCGTTCGGGACGATCGGTGCGCGATGCGAGACGTGTGATGGAGATCGAAGAGGTGTTCGAGGTGAGAATCGTATGCGGCTGCAAATGCGGCAAAAGATCGTCAAAAATGGCCTGCTTGATCGTTTCCCGTTCGGTCGCGGCTTCGATCACCAGATCCGTTGCGCCCACATCGGCCAATTGCATCGAGGTCGAAATGCGCGCCATGGCGGCGCTAACAGCGGCGTCTTCGATTTTGCCACGGCTTGCCTGACGGGCCAGGTTCTTCTGGATCTGAGCAAGCGCATTGTCCAGTGCGGTTTGGCTTATGTCATTGAGAACAACGTCAAATCCGGACAGGGCCATCACATGGGCAATGCCATTTCCCATCTGGCCTGCGCCGATCACACCTACCTTTTGAACATCCATCGCCCTGGCCTCTCTGATTGCCGTTTGGCGTGATCTTATCGGTTTCCGCAGTGCAGAAACAAGCGCTATGCCGACAGTTTTAGCCAAAAGCAGTTTTTAGGTCTTTGGAAAGATTTGGAGCGCAAATTGGGCAGTGGGTGAAAAATTGGTGGGCTAGATGAGCTACGAATCCAGAAGCGCTGATGCGCTGGCTGCGGAGCCGTGCCGGTATGGTACGTCACGGTTATACGTTCGCGGTCCCAAACGGGACCTTAACAATCCATATCTGACCTTTATTGGCAGCACCGAGGTGTTCGGCCGCTTTGTCGACTGTTCCTTTGTGCAAACGACCGAGGCCCTGTTGGGGCGTGCCTGTGTGAACCTAGGCAGCATCAACGCAGGGATCGACAGCTTTCTGTTTGATGACAGCCTGATGGATGTGGTTGCTGGGGCAGATTTGACCGTGGTGCAATTGATGGATGCGCAGAACCTGTCAAACCGGTTCTACAAGGTGCATCCCCGGCGCAATGACCGGTTTCTGGCAGCCCACCCTGCGCTGACGGCGCTGTATCCTGAGGTGGATTTCACCGACTTTCATTTCAACAAACATCTGCTGACCACATTGCGCGACATTGCGCCGGGGCGCTTTGCCGAAGTGGAGGCGCATCTACAGGAAGTCTGGCTCGAACGCATGGTGCATATTCTGGAGCGGGTCAAAGGGCACGCTGTCCTGTTGTGGCTGCGCCAAAAGCCCATTTCAGAGCGCAACCTGGGCCCGACCCCGTCGATGGTGAGCCCGCGCATGGTGTCAGTGCTGGCCCCCAAAGCAGAGGCGGTTGTAGAGATTGCCACACGCGACGCGGAAGCGGCCGAGGATGTCTCGGGGATGAGCTTTGGTCCCATGGACCTGCCAGCCGCCAAACGCATGCTGGGGCCCAAGGAAAACGACCGGATCGCCAAGCTGCTGTGTGACAGGCTGCGCCCGCTTCTTGCCTGAGGTCGCTGCCAACCTGCAACGAAAAAGGCCCGCCAAACTGGCGGGCCTTTTCTTTGTCTCTCAGACAGCTGGGGCTTAGCCCAGTTTTTCGGTCAGTGCGGGCACTGCCTCGAACAGGTCGGCAACCAGACCGAAGTCAGCAACCTGGAAGATCGGTGCTTCTTCGTCTTTGTTGATCGCGACGATGATCTTGGAGTCTTTCATACCAGCAAGGTGCTGGATCGCGCCGGAGATACCTGCTGCGATGTAGAGATCCGGTGCAACCACCTTACCGGTCTGGCCAACCTGCCAGTCGTTCGGTGCATAGCCGGAGTCCACAGCCGCGCGGGATGCGCCAACAGCGGCGCCCAGCTTGTCTGCCAGAGCTTCGATGATTTTGAAGTCTTCTTCAGACCCAACGCCACGGCCGCCGGAGACAACGATGCCTGCGGAGGTCAGCTCGGGGCGGTCGGATTCTGCAACCTTGTCTTCGACCCACTCGGACAGGCCGGGGTTTTCGGCAGCGCCGATGGTCTCAACAGATGCGGAACCGCCTTCGCCTGCGGCGTCGAAGGTGGAGGTCCGGAAGGTGATGACTTTCTTCGCGTCGGAAGATTTCACAACCTGGATCGCGTTACCGGCATAGATCGGACGCTCAAACGTGTCGGCGTCGACAACGGCGGTCACGTCAGAGATCACCATCACGTCCAGCAGCGCAGCAACGCGCGGCAGGATGTTTTTGGCGTCGGTGGTCGCGGGTGCAACAACGTGGGAGAAGTCGGATGCCAGACCCGCGATCAGGGCTGCAGTCGGTTCTGCCAGGCGGTGGCCCAGGGACGCGTCTTCAGCAACCAGAACTTTGGCCACACCGTCGATTTTTGCGGCGGCTTCGCCAGCGGCTGCTGCGGATGCACCAGCGGCCAGAACGGTCACGTCGCCCAGGGATTTCGCGGCTGCAACGGCTTTTGCGGTTGCGTCCAGCGCCAGTTCACCATTGGTGACTTCTGCGAGAAGAAGAACAGACATTACACAGCCCCCGCTTCTTTGAGTTTTTCGACCAGCTCGTCCACGGAGCCGACGATGATGCCAGCGGAACGGGACTCGGGCTCTTTGGTTTCGACCACGGTCAGACGCGGGGAAACATCAACGCCGTAATCAGCAGCTGTTTTGGATTCCAGCGGCTTTTTCTTGGCTTTCATGATGTTCGGCAGCGACGCATAACGCGGCTCGTTCAGGCGCAGGTCAACGGTCAGGATGGTCGGCATCTTGACAGAGATGGTCTGCAGACCGCCGTCAACCTCGCGGGTGACTTTTGCGGAATCGCCTTCGATGTCCACTTCGGACGCGAAGGTCGCCTGGGACCAACCCAGCAGCGCGGACAGCATCTGGCCGGTTGCGTTCATGTCGTTGTCGATCGCCTGTTTACCAGCGATGACCAGACCGGGCTGCTCTTCTTCGACAACTTTTGCCAGCAGTTTGGCAACGGCCAGGGGCTCGATGTCGGTGTGAACGTCGTCCGCTGCAACAACCAGGATTGCGCGGTCTGCGCCCATGGCCAGTGCGGTGCGCAGGGTTTCCTGAGCTTTCTCGACGCCGATGGAGACGACAACAACTTCGTCTGCCTTGCCGGCTTCTTTCAGGCGGATGGCCTCTTCGACGGCGATTTCGTCGAAGGGGTTCATCGACATTTTGACGTTTGCGAGATCAACACCGCTGCCGTCCGCGTTTACGCGCACTTTCACGTTGTAGTCGATCACGCGTTTGACAGGCACGAGTACCTTCATGTGCGTTTCTCCTTAACTGTCGGACACCGGGAAACGGATTCCCGGAAAGCTCTCGGGCTTTTGATAGCCACTCAGCAAAGGCGGTAACAGGGTAAAATCGTCATGTTTTTGTCCGGGGACGTCGCGTTCGACATTTATATGAAGGTTTTCCGACGAAATTTTAAACCCGACACCCGGCGAGCCTGCGCAATAACAATGCCCCGACGGGGGGCCGACGGGGCATGTTTGCGGAAACAGATTCGGCTTTAGGCAAGCCCAGCCGAGGTTCAGCGGTTCGCGCCCGGAACCCACAGCACATCTTTGGTGCCGTTTTCATTGGCAATGCGCGCGGCCACAAAGAACCAATCCGACAGGCGGTTCAGATAGGTCACGGCCACCGGGTTGATCGCTTCGTCGCAGGCCAGTTCCGTGGCCAGACGCTCTGCGCGGCGCGCCACGGTGCGGCAGACATGCAGATGGGCGGCCAGACGGGACCCACCGGGCAGGATGAAACTGCGCAGCGGCTCCAGATTCGCATTCATGGCGTCGATCTCGGCCTCCAAGCGATCCACCTGAGATTGAACCATGCGCAGCGGCGGGTATTCGGCCCCGGCGTCTTTGTCCATGTCGGGGCTGCACAGGTCTGCGCCCAGATCGAACAGATCGTTCTGGATGCGCGACAGGGCCGCATCCATATCTTCTTCAGCTTCGAGACGGGCCACGCCGACAAAACAGTTCAGCTCGTCCGAGGTGCCATAGGCCGACACGCGGGCGCTGTGTTTGGCGACGCGGTCGCCATTTCCCAGCGCGGTGTCGCCCTTGTCGCCGGTGCGGGTGTAGATCTTGCTCAGAACCACCATTGTTATTGCCCCCCCTGGTTTGCAAACCACATGAACGCCATCAGCAGCACCACGGCCACAAATTGCAGCGCCAGTCGCAGTTGCATCATCTTATTGCCAAACTTGGCGTTGAATTTGCCGCCTGCGCCAAAGCCGCCAATGCCGATCAGCAAGACAACAGCGGTGGCGATCATGGCTATGACGCCGAGGGAATAAAAGAGAGTTGTCACGGCGGCCGTCCTTTTCTGTTGGGGTGCCTTGTATGCGGGGCATTCGGGCTGAGGCGATTATTTATACCGCTGAAGGATCCGGTCAATTGCGCGGGTTGAGAGAATACGTCGCAGGGTGCCCGCAATATAGGTCGGCGTCGTCACATAATAACGGGGCCGGGGGCGGCGGCTTTCACAGGCATGCGCCAGTTTTGCTGTCACCGCGGAGGGCGGACGCTCAAACGGATCAGGGCCGCTGTCCTGGTAGAGGCGCTTCAGAAGCCCCGCTTCGTAGCGGTCCCGGATCGGGGAGGCCTGCCAGTCGATGTGACGTTCAAAATGCGGGATCGAGTTTTCGCGGATCTTCGATGTGACAGGCCCCGGTTCGATCAGCACCACATGGATACCTGTGTCAGACAGTTCGACCCGCATGGTGTCGGTCAGCCCTTCCAACGCAAATTTCGTCGCCGCATAGGCCCCCCGCCAGGGGTAGGACACCATGCCAAGCACCGAAGAGTTGTGGACGATACGGCCATGCCCCTGCCGACGCATCACCGGAATCACCTGCCGGGTCAGCTCGTGCCAGCCAAAGAAATTGACCTCGAAGATTTCGCGCAGGCCCTCGGTCGGCAGGTCCTCGACCGCGCCTGGCAACCCATGAGCGCCATTGTTGAACAGCGCATCCAACGTGCCACCGGTGGCGTCCAGCACGTCGGCCAGCCCTGCGGTGATGCTGGCGGTGTCGCGGTAGTCAATGCGCGGGCTTTCAAACCCTCCTGCGATCATCCGGTCGCAGTCTTCCTGTTTGCGGCAAGAGGCAAAGACCCGCCAGCCGCGTGCCTTCATGCCGCGCGCCGCATCAAGGCCAATACCGGACGAACAGCCGGTGATCAGGATGGATTTCTGCATGGACGACTCCCCAAAGATTGGGAGCCGTTATGAGCCTTTCGGGCTGAGCAGGGAAGTGGCAATCCAGCCCACCTGGCCTGTCTTTGACACCCGCAGCATGGCCCAGCCAGCACCTTCATCGCGCAGGATCTCGACCTTGTCGCCTGCCAGCAGGCGGTTCAGGATTGGATAGGTGGTGTTCGGCCCCTGACGCATGTTCACGCGGCTGGCCCGGACGGTGCGGATATCCATCGCGACCTCTTGGGGGGTATTTTCGACGGCTTCGGGCGCAACGGCAGCGACGTCCACGGTCCCCGCCGCCAAGCCACCTTCCAGAGAGGCCAGCTGCAGCCCTTCGGTGGCAAGCGTCAGGCGTGTCTTGCCATCAGACACCAAGGCGGCGTTTTGCAGCTGTGCGGTTACCTCGGCCGGGCGCGTGCGCGGGGCGGTGGGGGCTGTGACAACACTGGCCTGCACAACCGGTTCCGGCTGGACGTCGGATGTGGAGGCAACAGGGGCGGCCTCAGCAAAAGGGGAAGGGGTCACAGGGCGCAGGGGTGGTTCAAAATCGGCCCCCCCGCTCAGCTCGTAAAAGGCAAAGCCCAGACCAAGAAAAGACAAAACAACAAATCGCGACATATCGCGGCTCCTCATTAACACAACAGATCTATCGGTTTCAGCCCCGGGAAATGGCATACGCTGGCAGCGGCCATTTCGTTCGGGAATCGCATTCTGGCGATTAGATACATCTTTAAGATAACACAAAGAGAGGGGAGAGCGGGGGGCTTTCTCCCCCTATGTAAAGGGCTTTGAGGACAATCACCGGGGGGCAACCGGGCGGCAACAGCGAAATTCTGCCCCCGTCACTGTTCATGCATCCTTTACCCTGTCGGGGTGGGGCAGTATCACTTTCGCATGAGCGAGCTGGTAGACGATCCCGAACATCCCGAACTCCCCGAAGAGGGAGAGATCCTGGAACCCCTGCGCCGCGCCATTGGCGAGCGCTATCTGACCTATGCGCTGAGCACGATTATGCACCGCGCGCTGCCCGATGCACGTGACGGCCTAAAGCCAGTGCACCGGCGGATCCTCTACGCGATGAGCCGGCTGCGCCTGACGTCGAGCGGGGGCTTTCTGAAATCGGCCAAAATCTCGGGCGACACGATGGGGGACTTCCACCCGCACGGTGATGCCGCGATCTATGATGCCATGGCGCGACTGGCGCAGGATTTTAACGTCCGCTATCCGCTGGTCGATGGTCAGGGCAACTTTGGCAATATCGACGGCGATAACCCGGCGGCCTCGCGCTACACAGAAGCGCGCATGACCTTCATCGCCGAAGCCATGCTGCAGGGCCTCGCTGAGGATGCTGTTGATTTCCGCGACAATTATGATGGGCGTCTGCAGGAACCGGCGGTTCTGCCTGCGACCTTCCCCAATATCCTTGCCAACGGCGCAAGCGGCATTGCGGTGGGCATGGCGACAAACATTCCGCCGCACAACATCGCGGAACTGATCGACGCCTGTATCCACCTGATCAAATCCCCCGGTGCGGCAGATGACACGCTGCTGCAATATGTTCCGGGCCCGGATTTCCCCACAGGTGGTGTGATCGTAGAGCCAAAGGAAAACATCGCCGAGGCCTACCGCAAAGGCCGTGGCTCGTTCCGCCTGCGCTCGACCTGGGAGGTCGAAGACCTGGGGCGGGGGCAATGGCAGGTTGTTGTCACCGAGATCCCCTATCAGGTTCAGAAGTCCAAGCTGATCGAAAAGATCGCGGAGCTGATCCAGACCAAAAAAGTGCCGATTCTTGCCGATATCCGCGATGAATCGGCGGATGACATCCGCATTGTCCTTGAGCCTAAATCCAAGAATGTGGATCCGGAACTGCTCATGGGTATGATGTTCCGCAATTCGGATCTGGAAATCCGCTTTAGCCTGAACATGAACGTGCTGATCGACGGGGTGACCCCGAAGGTCTGTTCGATGAAGGAAGTGCTGCGCGCCTTCCTTGATCACCGCCGCGACGTGTTGCAGCGTCGCTCGCGTCACCGCATGGGCAAGATCGACCACCGTCTTGAGGTGTTGGATGGCTTTATTATTGCCTTCCTCAACCTTGACCGGGTGATCGACATTATCCGCTATGACGAAGACCCCAAAGCCGCGCTGATGCGCGAAGACTGGGATCGCGAGCACCCGCGCGCCTTCAGTGAGGACGATTATCAGACGCCGTTGCCCGGCGCGGGTGAGCTGTCCGAGGTTCAGGCCGAGGCGATCCTGAACATGCGCCTGCGGTCCTTGCGCAAGCTCGAAGAGATCGAACTGACCCGCGAACGCGACGCGCTGCGCGAAGAGCGCGCTGGGCTGGTCGAACTGCTGGGGTCCGAGGATCTCCAGTGGAAACGCATTACCGAACAGCTGCGCGACACCAAAAAGCAGTTTGGCAAGGATTATGCCGGTGGCGCGCGCCGCACCCGCTTTGCCGAAGCGGGCGAGGTCGAAGAGGTGCCGATTGAGGCCATGATCGAGCGCGAGCCGATCACGGTGGTCTGCTCGCAAATGGGTTGGATCCGGGCCATGACCGGCCATATCGACCTGACCCGCGAACTGAAGTTCAAGGATGGCGATGGCCCGCGCTTTATCTTCCATGCAGAAACCACCGACCGGCTGTTGGTCTTTGCCTCCAACGGGCGTGTGTTCACGGTATCAGCCGCGAATCTGCCCGGTGGGCGTGGCATGGGCGAACCGCTGCGACTGATGGTGGATCTGCCGAACGAGGCCGAGATTGTCGATATTCTGATCCATCGCCCCGAAGGCAAACTGCTGGTGGCGTCGGATGCGGGCAATGGCTTTATCTGTGCTGAGGCAGACATCGTGGCCCAGACCCGGGGCGGCAAGCAGGTGCTGAACGTCAAGGATGATGAGCGCGCCAAGATCTGCATCCCGGTGTCCGGTGACCATGTTGCCGTGGTGTCTGAGAACGGCAAATTCCTGACCTTCGCGATCGAGGAAATGCCCGAACTCAACCGCGGCAAAGGTGTGCGCCTGCAGAAATACAATATGGCGCGCGGCAAGCAGGGTGCGCTTGAATTGGATGGCGGCCTGTCGGATGTCACCACCTTCACCTGGGCCGAAGGTCTGAGCTGGGAAATGGGCGGCGGCAAGACCCGCCACGAACCGGATCTCAGCGAATGGCTGGGCAAGCGCGGTTCGGTTGGCAAACGTCCGCCCTATGGCTTCCCGAAAAACTACAAGTTCAAGTAACCCCGGTTTCTGTGACACTCCCGCAACCCCCGCGCCACCGCGCGGGGGTTTGTTTTTGCGCAGGTTTACGTCGCCCCAAAGCAGGGTCTAAGACATGTCAAAGTTTGACTGATCCCTGAGAGGCCCCATGTTCCGTACCCTCGCCGCCTTGGCCCTGCTGACCCTGACCGTTGCTTGCGGCGAAACCCAAATGCACGAAGCCCGCGAAGACCTTGGCGAATTCAGCGCCCGCGTCACCTATGTCCACACCGATAAGGCGCGCCAGTGGCCCACATCGCGCGATGCGGAAGGGTCCGAATGGAACGCAGCGCTTGAAAACGCGCTGGATACCCGGATGCGCCGCTATGAGGGCCGCCAGCAATATGATGTTGCCGTGACCCTCGAAGGGTTCTTGCTTGCGCCTGCGGGCATTCCGCTGATTCTGTCTCCCAAAAGCGTCGCTGTGGTGAATGTCTTTGTGTACGACGTAGAGAAAAAAGAATTCCTCGCGCGGGAACATCAGATGGAAATCTTTGAAAGCACCACCGGCCAGAGCGCGCTTTTGGGATCCGGTCATGCGCGGACAAAAGAAGAGCAGATCCAGGGGCTGTCGCTCAATATTGTCGACAAACTCGAGGAATACATGGCCGAACAGCACAAGGAAAACGGCTGGTTTGACCTGCGCGAAGGGGCGGTTCCCGACGCGGCAGACGATGCGGCAGCTGCGCCCGCCACCGCCCCCCTTGCGAACGCAGCGGACACCCCCGCCGCCGGTTAAAATCGGCATTGTCAAGAACGAACGGCTTGATTTTTTCTCGTAAACCGCATAAGCCGCGCGCGCAGAGGAAACCGGGTCCGAAGCTGGACCCCCCAAATTTCAAAGGGCGCCTACGTAATGGCAAAGGAAAAGTTTGAGCGTAATAAACCGCACGTCAACATCGGCACCGTTGGCCACGTTGACCACGGTAAAACCACTCTGACCGCGGCAATCACCAAATACTTCGGTGACTTCCAGGCATACGACCAGATCGACGGTGCACCGGAAGAGCGCGCACGTGGTATCACCATCTCCACCGCGCACGTGGAATACGAGACCGAAGCACGTCACTACGCTCACGTTGACTGCCCCGGCCACGCCGACTACGTCAAAAACATGATCACCGGTGCGGCGCAGATGGACGGCGCGATCCTGGTTGTGAACGCAGCGGACGGCCCGATGCCGCAGACCCGCGAGCACATCCTGCTGGCGCGTCAGGTTGGCGTTCCTGCGCTGGTCGTGTTCATGAACAAAGTTGACCAGGTTGACGACGAAGAGCTCCTGGAGCTCGTCGAGATGGAAATCCGCGAACTGCTGTCTTCCTACGACTTCCCGGGCGACGATATCCCGATCATCGCAGGGTCCGCTCTGGCGGCGATGGAAGGCAACAAGCCTGAAATCGGCGAAGAGAAAATCAAAGAGCTGATGGCAGCTGTTGATGAGTACATCCCGACTCCTGAGCGTGCGGTTGACCTGCCGTTCCTGATGCCGATCGAAGACGTGTTCTCGATCTCTGGTCGTGGTACCGTTGTGACCGGTCGTGTTGAGCGCGGCGTGATCAACGTTGGCGACGAAATCGAAATCGTTGGTATCCGTGAAACCGGCAAAACCACCTGCACCGGTGTGGAAATGTTCCGCAAGCTGCTGGACCGTGGTGAAGCAGGCGACAACATCGGCGCCCTGCTGCGCGGTGTTGACCGTGAAGGCGTTGAGCGTGGCCAGGTTCTGTGTAAGCCGGGTTCCGTGACCCCGCACACCAAGTTCGAAGCTGAGGCCTATATCCTCACCAAAGAAGAAGGTGGTCGTCACACCCCGTTCTTCGCGAACTACCGTCCGCAGTTCTACTTCCGCACCACCGACGTCACCGGCACCGTGACTCTGCCGGCTGGCACCGAGATGGTTATGCCGGGCGACAACCTGAAGTTCGACGTTGAACTGATCGCACCGATCGCAATGGAAGACGGTCTGCGCTTCGCGATCCGCGAAGGCGGCCGCACCGTTGGCGCGGGCGTTGTCTCCAAGATCACCGAGTGATCTTAGAGGTTGCGACAGGGTATTTGCGCCACAGTCCGGTTCAGGGCAGGCGCGAATGTCCCGACAGCAACACGCTGGCAAGTAAAGAAAGGGCGTCCCGCGGGGCGCCCTTTTTG
>NZ_CYSD01000034.1 GCF_001458415.1 Tritonibacter multivorans
AAAAAGTCAGATATGGACCTTGCTGCTAAAGGTCTAGGAGCTAAAGAATGGAACAACTCACTAAAAACCAAGCTGTCGCTACTTCCCAAGAAGCTGTTCAGAATCAGAATGAGCCGCAACTTCGGGATGAAAATGCTCACAATGACAAATCTGTCCACGGAGTGCTTAATCCAACTTACCAAGCTGGGTTACGACGCGACGCCGTTCAACCAGATATTGAAGCAGAACGCAAAAAGAGAGATGAGATTGAGGCTGGGAAAAGTTACTGTAGCCGACGTTTTGGCGGCGCAACCTGTGACGACAAATCTGCTCAAATTTATGCGCGCTTCGATAAAAATGATTGGCGTATCCAACCTGCAGAGTTTTATCGCTTCCATGACGCAGAAGTTAACACTTTCGGATATTTCTGATGAGTCGAAAAATTATCTTGATAAAGCAGGAATTACTACTGCTTGTTTACGAATTAAATCGAAGTGGACTGCTGGCGGAAAATGAGAAAATTCGACCTATCCTTGCGCAGCTCGAGAAGCTCTTACTTTGCGACCTTTCGCCATCAACTAACGATTCTGTCAAAAACTGACGCGTTGGATGAGGAGAAGTGGCTTAATATGCTTGGCACGTTCGTCAAGGACTGGTTTAGATATGAGTCACATTTTGTTCATGGTAGAGATTCTCTTGTTGACATTTTAAAAGAGCGTGGATTACTATCTGAGTCCGATGCTGTTCAACCACTAATAGGTAAGAAATCATGAGTCAAGTTACTGAACAATCCGTACGTTTCCAGACCGCTTTGGCCTCTATTAAGCTCATTCAGGCTTCTGCCGTTTTGGATTTAACCGAAGATGATTTCGATTTTCTGACGAGTAACAAAGTTTGGATTGCTACTGACCGCTCTCGTGCTCGTCGCTGCGTTGAGGCTTGCGTTTATGGTACGCTGGACTTTGTAGGATACCCTCGCTTTCCTGCTCCTGTTGAGTTTATTGCTGCCGTCATTGCTTATTATGTTCATCCCGTCAACATTCAAACGGCCTGTCTCATCATGGAAGGCGCTGAATTTACGGAAAACATTATTAATGGCGTCGAGCGTCCGGTTAAAGCCGCTGAATTGTTCGCGTTTACCTTGCGTGTACGCGCAGGAAACACTGACGTTCTTACTGACGCAGAAGAAAACGTGCGTCAAAAATTACGTGCAGAAGGAGTGATGTAATGTCTAAAGGTAAAAAACGTTCTGGCGCTCGCCCTGGTCGTCCGCAGCCGTTGCGAGGTACTAAAGGCAAGCGTAAAGGCGCTCGTCTTTGGTATGTAGGTGGTCAACAATTTTAATTGCAGGGGCTTCGGCCCCTTACTTGAGGATAAATTATGTCTAATATTCAAACTGGCGCCGAGCGTATGCCGCATGACCTTTCCCATCTTGGCTTCCTTGCTGGTCAGATTGGTCGTCTTATTACCATTTCAACTACTCCGGTTATCGCTGGCGACTCCTTCGAGATGGACGCCGTTGGCGCTCTCCGTCTTTCTCCATTGCGTCGTGGCCTTGCTATTGACTCTACTGTAGACATTTTTACTTTTTATGTCCCTCATCGTCACGTTTATGGTGAACAGT
>NZ_CYSD01000035.1 GCF_001458415.1 Tritonibacter multivorans
GATCATCGGTCTGTTCAAAACTGAGGTCATCAACCGGCTGGGCCCGTGGAAATCCAAAGACTATGTCGAGTGGGAAACCCTGCAATGGGCGGGCTGGTTCAACAAAGAGCGTCTGCTTGAGCCGCTCGGTTACATCACGCCAATCGAAGCAGAGGAGAAATACGAACAAGCCTTGAAATCGGACAAAGTCGCAGCTTGAAATACGGACTCAACAGTCTCCGGTAAAACCGGGGCGGTTCAGATCCGTTCACCGGAACGGTCTTCGTGTTTCCCACCAAGCGGGCCGACAGGATGAAGATCCTGTTCTGGGACGGCAGTGGCTTGGTCATGGCCTACAAGCGGCTGGAGGAGAGCAGCTTCACCTGGCCTGCCATAAGCGACGGGATGATGACCTTGAACCGCGCCCAATTCGAGGCGCTGTTTGCCGGGCTGGACTGGCGGCGGGCGCGATCCCTGGAGGCACGCCGACCGGCTGCGGCAGAGTGACTCGAGCGCCCGGTAAGCCTGCCCATCAAGGTGCGGATCGAGCTATGCTCCGGCCATGTCCAGTGCCCCACCCATCGACCTTTCTGCCATTCCCGAAGACCAGCGTGACGCTGTTCTGGCAGTGCTGCGCGAGCGGGTTGCGCTGCGGGAGGCCAACAAACGCCTGGAGCACCTCATTGCCGAGCTGAACCAGGCCGTGCATGGCAAACGGTCGGAGAAGCTGAGCGAAGACGAGTGGCGGCTGGCGTTCGAAGATCTTGAGGCCGCAGTCGCCGAGGTCGAGACCCAGCAGGACGAACAGGCTCCGCCGCAAGCGTCCCCGCTCCGGGCGGTCCGGCGCAACCGAGGCAATCTGCCCAAGGACCTGCCGCGGATCGAGAAGGTGATCGAGCCGGACAGCCTGGACTGCCCATGCGGGTGCGGCGAGATGCACCGGATCGGCGCGGATCGCACCGAGCGGCTGGATATTATTCCCGCGCAGATCCGCGTCATCGTCACCGTCCGGCCCAAGTATGCCTACCGCGCCTGCGCCGACGGCATCACCCAGGCACCAGCCCCTGCGCACCTGATCGAGGGTGGTCTGCCGACCGAGGGTGCCATCGCGCATGTGCTGGTCAGCAAGTTCTCGGACCATTTGCCGTTGTATCGGCAGAGCCAGATCCTGGCCCGCTCCGGGATCGACCTGCACCGCAGCACACTCGCCGATTCGGTGGGGACAGCCGCCTTCAACCTCGGTCCCGTCGTCGACCGGCTGTCTGAGCACCTGAAAGGATCGGGCAAGCTATTCATGCCCTCTCGGCAGCATGCTTTGCATGCGCCTGCCGGGTAATAGACGAGACCACGGCGCCGGTTCTGGACCCAGCCCGCGGCCGGACAAAGACCGGGTATCTCTGGGCGCTGGCCCGGGACGACCTCGGATGGGGCGGTTATGACCCGCCCGCGGTCGTGTTCACCTATGCTCTCGGCCGCGCCGGGCAGAACGCGGAACAGATCCTGCAGGGCTTCGATGGCACCCTGCAGCTGGACGGCTATACTGGCTACAACCGGCTGACGCGCCCCTCGCGGAAAGGCGGCGGGCCGGTCACGGTCGCGCACTGCTGGGCGCATGCCCGCAGGAAGCTGAAGGAGGTCTTCGACCGCGACGGCTCGGAGATCGCCGCCGAGGGACTGCGCCGGATTGCGGAGCTCTACCGCATTGAGGGTGAGATCCGCGGCATGGGCCCCGGCCAGCGGCTGTCGGCCCGGCAGGCCCGCACCGCGCCGCTGGTCACCTCATTCGGAGAATGGCTGCAAAACCAGCGCTGCCGGATCTCCTCGAAGTCACGCCTCGGAGAGAAGCTGACCAATATCCATCGTCAATGGGACGGGCTGCAGACCTTCCTCCGCGACGGCCGCGTCGAGATTGACTCCAATGCTGTCGAGAACCTGATCCGTCCGATCGCATTGACAAGGAAGAATGCGCTTTTTGCCGGCCGCGACGAAGGCGGCCGCATCTGAGGCCGCATTGCTTCGCTCATCGCCACGGCGAAAATCAACGGCGTCGAGCCCTTCGCTTACCTCAAGGCCATCGCTGCAGGTTATCCAGCCAGCCGGATCGACGAGCTCCTGCCTTGGAACTATATGCCGTCAAGCTGATCCAGGGGGAGGTGCAGACGCCGCTTATGTTCAAAGTCTCGATGTCTGGCAAAGGCAATTGCTCCGACACTGCAGCGGTCGAGGCGTTCTTCAAAACCATCAAAGCCGAGCTGGTCTGGCGAAGGTCATGGAAAACGCGCCGACAGGCAGAGATGGCGATCTTCGAATATATAAACGGCTTCTCTTAATCATCGGACTCCTCAGTTGGAGAACAAGCTAACCTCAAATCGAGGACATTTCAGGGGAGCAGGTTAATCCCGTCGACTTCCAAAAGACACAGAGCAATGTAAACCAAGAAAGTTTCTACAAATCTAGGACAAGTCAACCTAGCGTTCCTGCAAATCCCTCAATCCTGCCCATAGATTCCGAGGTCAGATATAGGACCAATTCAGCGGGGTAGGTCAGGGCCGGACGAGAGTGCGACGGATGGGTCGGCGTTTTAACAACAGGCTTGGTGGGACCGGCCGCAAAAAAAAATTGTATGTTTTGCTTTGTCACAAAAATGTCACATGCTGCAATGCAGGCAAGATGCCGTATATCTTATGTATATACAATGAGATTGCATCTGCTATACACATTGCATCGCTAAGGAAGCTCAACGTGGCCGAACCAAACGGAAAGAAGACCAAACATGACAGTCAGTTGGTCATTCGTATTAAAAAATCCGAACGCGACCGGTTCGTGTCTTTGTGTGATGAGCTCGACACTTCTGCCGCTCGAGAAATCAGGCGATTTATTCGCGGGTTCCTGGCAGAGCACGGCGACCCTGACTGAGCGTTTGGACAACAGGAAAGGACTTCTCCAATGGCGAAGAAATCCGTGATCAAATCTCTCAAAAAAGACGTCAAAAAGCGCCAGACACAGCTTAAGAAGGCCAAAAAAGCCCTCAAGAAAGCGCTCTGAACTGTCGTTTGACATTCAAGGGGGCCTGCGATTTCGCGGGCCCCCAAATTATTTGGTGTCGGCGCAGGGCAATCCCCGGGCGCTTCGTCACCTTAATCCGGTTGGTTCAATTGTCCGTCTTTGCGGTGGGCGCAGGTGTCGAGCCGCCGGCTGGCCGCGGTGCCGGGAACCAGCAGTTCCGCCTTGCGGAAATAGGCGCGTAGTTCTTCTTTGACGATGCCTAGCGTTTTGCGCGCCTCGCGCACGGTCTTGGTTTGCCACTCCGGCGCTTCAAGCGGGATCAGGTGCAGGTCTTTGCCCGCCAGATTGTCCATCGAAAAGCCCACACCCAGTCGGAACGAAGGAATATGTGCGTCTTCAAACCGCCAATGCTTTGGGTATTCCGTCGTGGAAACTTTGATAAAGAAATCAACGATTTCACCGGTGATGTCAGAGGCGGCACCCATTGTGGCACCGATCACAAAAGCCTCGTCCTGAACATGCAAGCCCCGCCCCAAGAGCACATGAATGCAGTCATGGCGGGCCAAGCCGATCGCGCCAGGGAGCGCGTCCGGGCTTTCGGGGTTTTCATATTTACGAATGATTTCGGGCACATCCTGGGCCTCTGCCGCAGGCAGGGTGGCCAGAACCTCTGCAAGGGTCATTTCATCGGTATCAAGCCCCGGATTCCATTCGTCCCAGTTTAGATCTACGCGGCGTCCCATAAGTTATTCCCCCTGTCCGCCAAATTCCGTAATCGCCGAGAAGTCAGTGTTTTCCGCCACTGCGGCTTCCAAGGCGCTTTGCAGGGCTGCGACGTTGGACACATCGACAAAACTACCAAGATCCGCGCGGCGCAGGACATGGCCGCCTTCGATGCCGATGCCGATCGTTGTGACCTGGATCGGGGTAGAGGTTGCCAGCGTCTCGATCTCTGCATCCAGCGCCTCACTGTCATCGGCGACCCCATCGGTGGTCACAATCAGGCGAAAGGTGCCAAAGCCACGCACGGCAGCGGCCTCTGCCTCCAGCAAGTCTTGCGCCGAGCGGATTGCGCGGGTCAGTGGCGTGCCACCGTCGCTGACAATGGGGGACAGCAGGGCGGGTAGGTCAGATTTCGCCTCTGCTACCGAGGCGAAGGGGAGAACCGTTCCTGAATTCAACGCCACCACCGCAACGCGATCGTCGTCCTTCATCGCATCCAGCGCACCAATCACGGCCTGTTTGGCGTCGTGCATGTCTTTGCTCATGGAGCCGCTGTCATCCAGAACAATCGCGGTTACACGTCGGTTGGGGTCCGGCTGTGCTTCAACTGAGCTTGAGTTCAGATTGGGCCAGGCTGCAATCGCCGCCCAGTTCGGCTCTATCGAGGTCGATTTTCTGAGGGTGCCGTTTTCCGACGTGCCATTCCAAACCAGCGCGCCAAGAACGCCGAAGAAGAGGATAGTCATTAGAACATTTTTCTTCATCATGACCTCCTTAGTTCAGCGGTGAGAAGGTTGTTGCCTCGGCCTGGACCGTCAGCACCCGGAACACCACACGCATGTTTTCGCGCCATTGCGCTTCTGTTGCGGGCGGGTTGTGACGCGGGTTTGAAATGCCAACGCCATCGACAGTGAACTGATCGCGGTTCATGCGAACGCCTAGGTCCGACGCATAGCCGCCCAGTGCATCGACTACTGCAATGGCGCGGTCCATCGACAGGTTCTGGGTCGAGGTGCGAATGGCGCGCAGTTCGGCATTGTCAGCCCCGTCCTGTTCCCGGCGCAAAAAGTGCAGCGGGTCAGAATGCCCTTCGACCGTAATGATTGCACCGGAGTAGGTGGACGCAAGGCGCAGAATTTCTTCGAAATCCTGCGCATAAAGCGAGATTGGGAAAGAGGTGCTGTCGGGTTCAAAAAACACCTCGAAATCGATCTTGGTATTTGCATCCAACTGCCCGGTTCGGCGCAGCTTTTGTACGGCGGCGGCGGCGGCTTCGGGGTTGAAGGCGGCGATTTGGCGGTCGTCCAGATTGCTCAGGCCTTTCGCGAGCGCGGTGTAATCCCACTCTGCGGTGCTGAGGTTCGCGGGGGCGTCCAGACGATCTGCACCGCGCAGGGCCACGTTCACTTCTTCCAGCAGCACATCAAAGCGGCGCGCCTCGCGGGGGTCGCTGAAATGCTTGGCGTTGCCCGCCCAGCCGTCTGTGATGGCATCCTGCCAGAGGAACACGCCTTCTTCCGTGGGCAAACCGCCCAGAAATTCTGATGCCATCAGGGATGCCATTTGGGTTTGGCGTTTATCGCTCGGGTCAGCCATGAACTGCCGCATCTCTTCTTCGGCTTTGAACAAAAGATTGACCATTTGTCCAATCGCGTCCCGATTGGCATCAAAGTAGTCTGCGCGCACGGCGATATAGTCGCCGATCACAGAAGCGGCTTCTTGGGTGGAGATCAGAATTGTCGCCCCGCGGACAGAGCCCTCGGCGCCGGTGCCAACGGCCCCGCCCGAGGTCAGGAAACGCGCATCCGGCAAAATAACCGCTGCTGCATCCGCGCGCCCATCTGCCAAAGCTGCCGCTGGTGTGTCGCCGTCGCCGGTGAGATCGGTGACCCAGACGATCTCGATCTCGTCAAAAGACACGCCGCCATCGGCCAGAATGCGGCCAACGAAGTCCACATGCGGACCATTGGCCTGAATGGCGATTTTCTTGCCCTTCAGGTCAGCGATGCGGGTGATGCCATCCCCAGCCACAATGCCATCTCCAGCGGAGAAGGAGTGTTTGAAAAACACGATCTGTTCGGTGCGCGCATCAAATTCCGTCACCGGGGCTGCAGACGCAAGCATGCCCAAAGTGCCGCGCAGATAGGGGGTTTCGCAGGAGAGATAGGATTTCAACTGCGATTCAAAACTGTCAACCACGGAAAGGGACAAAGGCAGGCCTGCCTGGCCCAGAACCCCGCCGGTGTTTTCCAACGCCCCACCATTGGCATAAGCCACAACACCATCTGCGCCCCAGGCGATCACCGGCATGTTTTCGTTCCAGCCCGCTGCGCAATCGCGCACAGGGTCGGTCACCACGTCGGCCAAACGGTCGCCGGCTCCGGCCAATGCGGTTTGCGCACCCAAGGTCAAAGCAAAGGTCAAGGCGGTCAAAATTGGATGTTTCACAAACATTCTCCGTCTTTCTCAGTTTAGGCGGTCGGGCTTCGTTCAGGCCGACGGGCCGGTCGTCTTTTTAAAATTATGCGGGCGGAGCAGGGTTTCAGCCACGCCCGAAGAGGTTTCAACTTCTGCCAATAATCCGCGCGCGGCCATCAAATCGGTCGCGTCAAAGGCAGCCTCTAGCGCGTCAATCGCAGTGGCCAGCTTTTGGCGCGAGGTATCTTCTGTTTCCGCCTGCTTGCGCTGGCGCAGGGTTGCGTGCGCAAGTGCGGCATCTTCAATCAATTTTGAACGGATCAGAACCGCGCGCAGATCGCGCAGCCGATCCGGCGTATAAAACAATTCTCGGGCCGCGGCGTCGAACCGGTCAGCTGTACCGAGGACACGTTCCGCCATGTCTTTACGCATTTTTCCTGCGCTTTTTCGCAGGACTTTCGCGCGGCCGTGGGCGCGCTCAATCGCTTCAAGCACATTTTCGGCGGTGTCGCCGGTCAGTCCGTGGCGTGCTTGAAACGCCATGCGCAGGCGCTCGGCTTCGCTCCAGACCCAGCTTGAAGGGGCGAAGGCAACAAGGCTCAACGTTGCAACAAACGCCAGCCCGCCCGCCGCCACAATAGCAAAGCCTTCAAAAGGCAGGGGAAGGCGCATGAACCAGGCAAACGCCGCGGCAGCACTCGCAGCCAATAACCCGCAGATCCACAGCGTCAGACGCGGTTTCATTTGCGCATTTGGAGTATGACCTCCACCCGAGACAGACGGGATTGATGGGCGCGCGTGCTTTCACCTTCCATTTTAGGCAGCGGCCGCCCGCCGCCCAGGCCCTGCACCGTCATTCTGTCCGCGGTGATCCCTAAATTTTTGGCGACGGCGCGTGCAAGCTCGGCCCGTTCCAGGCTCAGGTTGAAATTGGCGGCGGCGTCACCGGTGCTGCCGCTGTGGCCGAAAATTGTGACATGGATCCGCTCATCCTCCAGCGCACCGGCCAGAAAACCGCGCAAACGTTCACCGTCCTGTCCCGCCCAGGTCAGCCCTCGCGAGAAGCTGAAGTGCTGGCTTTCAGGCGTGCTTAGGCCCCCATAGAGACCAAGGGCAACCGCCGACGCAGCTGTAACAGCAGATAAAGCTGCCGCGACAAAAGCGCGGCGGGGAAGCACAGAGAAGCTCATACAACAAACGTCATTTTAAAATCGCAAACCATGGCGCGAAGATAGGAGCTATCTGGTGCGAATCCAAGGGCCACGTGCGGGAAGCGACGGAAAAAGAAAGAAATTTTCGCTTATGGGTTTGGGCTTTGTGAGAGCTGGCAAGGGAACACGGGTGGGTCTGCAAGGGAATGCATCTATTGGGGGCGTTCGAGTTGGGGGCGAAAACGCGGGCAGCTCAGGGCGCTAGGCGTGCCTCGTATCGACATCCCAGGACCCGCAAATGGGAGATCAATCAGCATGACAGATCACGGCACATAAGGCAGCAAGGTGGCAATCGTGTCAGGAGGCAGCTCCTGGATCGGCAAAGCAATCGTAACGGGGCTTGTTGAGAAAGGCGCAAGTGTTCTAATCACCGGCCGAAATGGGAGCAGGCTTGCCGAAGTTGCAGCCCAAAGTTCGGCTGCCGAAGTCCACGGCGGTTTGTGGGGTGTTTGCCTTGCAGCCTGTTTCTTGTGCGCAAGAAGCGCCTGCATGGGGCATAGCAAAGATATCATGCCCTGTGCGCGCCTCGGCTCTGATGGCACGAACAAAGGTTCTTTCGCCTGGATCTTAACAATTGGTCTGAAACAGGTTCGGGCGCTTTCCCCACCTATTCGTCACATACGAAAGGTGGGGAGGCGGTCTGTTTTACAAGGGTCACGGCCCGTTAGGGCCGCGACCCGCCTGTTATGACACCAAAAGGTCGTCGGCGTAATTGGTGACTGTTTGGCTTCCGTCATCATAGATCATGGTCCGGGAAACCCGATCCCCGTTTTCATCAAACGCGATCGAGATGCTGGACCAGCTGTAGGCGTCTTCAAGGTCCAAATTCTCTTGGTGACTGCGGACCCCATCCTCGTAAGATGTCACGATGCTGCGCCCATCGTCATAAAGCGTTTGGCTTTCGGTCAGTTCCCCCTCTGCATCAAACAGGCGTTCTGTGCTGTTCCAGACAAAGGCGTCGGCTAGATCTTCAACCGCATGTGTTGAACGAACCCCATCGACAAAGGTGGTCGAAGCCGCACGCCCATCATCGTAGACTGTATCAGAGGACAAAATGACGCCGTTTGCATCATACGTTGTGGTGCGGCTTTCCCAGGACTGTGTGTCACCCAGATCAGACACCACCTGCTCGCGACGCACATCGTCCGTGTAGTGAGTTACAGCCACGCGCCCGTCATCAAAGGTCATTTCACGCATAATGCGTGCGCCGTCTGCATCGAATGTGTCGACATAGCTTTCCCAAGGACGTGTATTGTCGCTGTCGGTGACGGTTTCAGGCGGTCGCGCGGCAAAGAAACCATCGACTGTGAGCGTGCCATCAGCGAATTGCACTGCTTCAACATCCAACAGCTGATCCGTGCCCGCATCTTCCGCTCTGTTTGACACGACGGTGAACGCCCCAAGCCCGAGGTCGGTGACATCGTAGTCGCTGAAGTTCCCTTCATAGACAACCGTGTCCTCACCCTCGTCGCCGTGGATCACATCGTCGCCACCGCCGCCGCTCAGCAGGTCATTGTCTGCTCCACCATAAAGGTGATCTTCTGCATCACCGCCTTCCAGCGTGTCTTCGCCTGCATTGCCATTGAGCACATTGAATGGCTCTCCGACCGTGCTGCCCATTGTGGATAGGAGGTCATCACCCGCTCCACCGGACAGTTCGTCACCTCCGCCAAAGCCAAAGAGCGCATCATTGCCGCCACCGCCGTTCAAGACGTCCGCTTCACCCACACCGCCGATCAGCAGATCCTCGGACAGAATGCCGTCTTCAGTGCCGCGAAGGGCAAAGCTCGTTGTGACCTCACCATTCCAATACGCCAGATGCGACTCCGGCACGACATAGCCTTGCAGCAACAGCGTGCTCTCGTAGGAGGTGCCCGCGCCAAAGGTCAGCAGCGTGTCATTGCCTTCATAGCGCGCATCCAGCGAAACAGAGCCAGGGCCAAACAATGGAACGCGAAGATGATCTCCGTCGCCGAAATCGGTGATCGTATCATTCCCAAAGCCGGTGGTCTCGTCGCCGAAAAGCCCGCCGAGATAGATTTCAAAGTTGTCTTTCCCCGCGCCGCCGGTCAGCACATCGTCGGCGGTGCCGTCGCCCGGGTTGAACTGGTCATCGCCCGAACCGCCAATCAGCGTGTCCGCGCCGGTTCCGCCTTCAAGCGTGTCGCGCCCGTCACCGCCTTCAAGCAGGTCATCGCCACTGCCCCCGTCGAGCCAGTCGGCCGCATCGCCGCTTTCCAGCGTGTCATTGCCCTCAAAGCCATAAAGCGAATTGCTAGTGCTTCCGGATTGCGCTCCAACAGTAGACACGCTGTCATTGCCCAAGCCGCCGGCCAGTTCATCGCCGCCGCCGAGGCCCTCGAGTGTATCGTTGCCCGCGCCGCCATCCAGATAGTCCGGTGCGTCGGCGGTGCCCACCAGATGGTCATCGATAATCAAACCATCCTGCGGGCCAGTGATGGCGCTGCCTTCAATGGGGGCAAAAGACTCTGTCGGGTAAGTATCTGACATGGAAAACTCCGCGTTTAAAATTCCCCTCGGACGGAATACCCATCGTGTTAAAATCCCCTTAATTCAGGAGGCTAGCGCATTGATTTTTGGCGGATTTCATTCTGTCGAGCCCCGTTGAATTCATGCAAATTTTCGGAATTCAACCATCTCGTTCAGCTGGGCCTTGGGCGAAGATGTGGGGTTTTGAAATCAACCGCTTTTGGACGTTGCTGGCGGCGATGTGTCTGGGTTTCAATCGGTCAAATCATTGGGGCACGGCGTCGCAGCACCAGCCTCCCGCAGCCCAGCAGGCTGCCGCTGGTTTGGCCCTTGCCCAGCCTCATGTTTAGACGGTGAATTTCACTATCTTCAAGCCGCCCTAAACGGTGACCTGACATGGCAGCACGGCGAGGGTAAGCTTGGGCCGAGTTTCGTATATAAAAAGTCATCGGCGCGGGCGGCCTTTGAGGGATTTGCGCTTTTCTGGTCGCAGTTGTGCAAATGTCGACAGTCACCCCGCCGGTGTCTGCGACGCGCAGCAGGTCCACTAGAGCAATGGTTTCAAAATGCGGTTTTCCTGCGCCACGACCAGTGGAGCCGCTTTTTTGATGTAGGAGATCCAATCCTGATCCTGAAACAACGCAGTCCGACGTGTCTCGCGATCCTCAAAACTCTCGTAGCGCCACAGATGGACGACCTGGTTCTGCGGGCCAACCTCGGTGACATAATAGCCAAGCGGTTCGCCAAGAATTTTCGCCTGCACGGGGTAGCCTTCGGCCAAATAGAGGTCGCGGTAGGCAGCGATCGCGCCGATCTGGAGCGTGTATGTGCGTTGTTCGACGATCATGCTGTGTCCTTTCCCAAGCGGGCTTGTGTGTCTGCCATATACATTGGCCCGCCCCTCCAGCGCGGGAACCCATAGGCGTTAATCATGGCAACATCTATGTCAGCGGCGTTGTGAGCAATCCCTTCATCAAGGATGCGCTGGCCTTCGGTTTGCATTGCGGAAAGGATCCGAGCCATGATCTCTGCGGCTGCAAAGCCCTGCCGCGTGATGCCTTTGCGTTTGGATTCCGCCAGTATGAGAGCTTCCACCTCTGGATCGGGTCTGGCTGTTTTTCCATCTTCATAGCGATAGTAGCCGCGTCCTGTTTTGCGGCCCAGATGTCCCTGTTCACAGAGCTTATCCCCGATATCGACATAGCGCAGCGAAGGGTCCCGTGTTGCGGCCTGACGCTTGCGCATGGCCCATGAAATATCCAGCCCGGCTAAGTCCTGCATTTGAAAGATACCCATGGGCAGGCCAAACTCTGTCATGGCGGTATCGATGTCCCAAGGCAGGGCCCCGTCCTCGAGCATGTATTCGCATTCGCGACGATAGGCCGACATTATGCGATTGGCGATAAACCCGTCGCACACCCCAGACAGCACCACGATTTTGCGAAGGGATTTGGCCAGTGAGATCGCTGTGGCCAGTACCGCGTCAGACACGGCTGTTGGCACCACCACTTCGAGCAGCTTCATAATGTGAGCAGGCGAGAAGAAATGCAGGCCGATGACGCGGCTTGGGTCGCCGGTTGCATCTGCGATGCTATTCACGTCCAGATAAGAGGTGTTGGTCGCCAGGATCGTATCCGGACGCACCACCGCTTCGACGTGTTTAAACACCTGCTGCTTGACGCCAAGGTCTTCAAACACGGCTTCAATGACCAGATCTGCATCTGCCAGCATGGTGTAATCAGCCCCTGCTGAGAGTGCTGCCAACAGGTGTGTATGTTTCGCTGGGCTGATCATGCCGCGTTTCAGGCTGCCGTCCAAGGTTGCTTTGACACGCGCAGCGCCCTGATTTGCGGCATTTTGATCGCGCTCGATTAAAGTGACTGCAAATCCAGACAGCAAACAGGCCGCCGCGATCCCTGCGCCCATTGTTCCGCCGCCGATCACCCCGACGGTGCTTATTTTGCGGGGTGCAACATCCTTGAGGCGGTCTATTTTTGTGGTGTTGCGTTCGGCAAAGAAGACGTGGCGCATGGCGGCAGATTGCGGATGGCTGCGCAAGATCTGAAAGGCGCGACGCTCGGCTGTCAACGCCGCGTCAGGCGGCAGGTCCAGCGCATTCTGTATCGCCTGAATAATGGCTTTTGGCGCGTCTTGAGCTCCGGCCTTTTGGGCAATCTTGCTCAGTTCCGCTTCAAACGCAGCAGTGTCTTTTGGTTTAATGGCGGGGCGCGACAAAAGCGTCGGCGGCAGGGCTTTGCCGACAATGCTTCGCGCGAATTGAACCGCGTCATGGAGCAGGTCGCCCGCTGCGATTTTGTCAATCAAGCCGTCTTGGAGGGCAAGCTGTGCTGAGACCGGTTTGCCGGTCGAAATCATGTTTAACGCGCGTTCAGCGGCAATTAGGCGGGGCAGGCGGACGGTGCCGCCAGCGCCTGGCAGCAGGCCCAGCTGCACTTCGGGCAGGCCCAATTTGGCCTCAGCCGCGGCCAACCGGTAGTGGCAGCACAGGGCGGTTTCCAACCCACCACCCAGAGCCGAGCCATGGATCGCGGCCACCCAGGGTTTCGAGGCACCTTCGATTTGCAGTAACAGGTCAGGCAGGGCGGGGTCTTGTGGCGGCTGGCCGAACTCTTTGACATCTGCACCCGCAATAAAGGTCCGGCCCATACAGTGCAGAACCACCGCGTTGACAGTGTCGTCAGCCTCGGTTTGCCTTAGCGCTTGCTCTAGGCCAAGGCGGACAGAATGGCTGGCTGCGTTGACCGGCGGGTTGTCGATTGTGACAAGGGCAATGCCGTTATCGCAGGTCACTGTCACGCTCATTTCACTCTCCTACAAAGGCTTGGCACAGCGGGTGATCGGCGGCTGTCAGACCGTCCACCACGTCAAAATGATGCCGCTGCGGGTCCGCTACCAGCCGGGTGTCAGCCCCTTGGCGCCCCCAGTTTTCAACAAGCAGAGAGGATTGCCGCAAAAACTCGGGGCGCTCTGCTGCACCGACCCAAGCGATTGTTTCTATCCCCGCGCGCGGGGGCTGCAGGGCGGTGCTTTCGACTGCCGCACTCTCCTCGGACAGTTGGAGGTTCGTGTTCATACTGTGCAGCATCAGAGGGCGCAGGTCGTGCAGTCCGCTGATGCTCACGACCCGCGAAATGCGCGCTGCGATTTCGGGAGGGAGGGGGGCGTTCTGGCAAGCCATACGTGTGACCAGATGACCGCCAGCGGAATGTCCGGCCAGATGGATCGGCCCCGCCACCCGCTGTGCGGCCCGTGAGATCGCCTGTGCCACCTGGCGGGTGATGTCAGGCAGGGTGGCTTCGGGTGCGAGAACGTAACTCGGCAAGGCGACGGCCCAGCCATGCGCCAGTGCGCCTTGTGCCAAATGCGACCAGCTGGATTTGTCAAAATCCAACCAATAGCCGCCATGCACAAATACCGCGAGGCCTTTGGGCGTGGTGTCAGGGGTAAAAAGATCGAACACTTCGCGCGGGTGCGTGCCATAGGGAATGTCTAATTCCCCCATGGCGGTTTGGCGAAACGCCGCCGCAGCGCTGCGCCATTTTTCCAGATAGCTCATGCCATCCGGAATATAGGCCGCATTGGCAAAGGCGTCTTCCCAATCGATGCCAGACGCGTCGGTCATACGAAGGCCTGCAGGCCGGTTTGACCGCGGCCCAGGATCAGGGCGTGGACGTCGTGGGTGCCCTCATAGGTGTTCACCGCCTCAAGGTTCATCACATGCTGGATAATGCCATATTCATCCGACACCCCATTGCCGCCATGCATGTCGCGGGCTTCGCGGGCGATGGCCAGCGCTTTGCCGCAGTTGTTGCGCTTCATCAGGCTGATCAGCTCGGCCGAGTTCTTGTGTTCGTC
>NZ_CYSD01000036.1 GCF_001458415.1 Tritonibacter multivorans
CCCCCCCGCCTCCCGGCGTCCTGCGCAGCAGGGCGCAACCCCTCTGAGCACCTCTGGGCGCTTCAGGGCCCCGTTGGGCGACGGTCGAGGCGACCCCCCCCTGCTGCGGATCGCTTCAATCGCAGGGGGCTCAGTCGCGGGGGATTCAGTCGTGCGGGACTCAGTCGCGCGGGGCGGGGGCATTCCTTTGGTCGTATGCGCCAGGATCAACGGCCATCGGGCTGTTTGGCAGCGTCAGGCGCATCACATGCTGGGGCCCGGCAATGCCGCCGGTGTAGAGATCCCCGGTGTCCTGCATCCCGGCCTTGAGATAGGCGCGAATGGCCGCGGTATTGCGCAGGTTGACGGTGAGCACCATCGCCTCGGCCGCAGGATAGAGCCGTCGCAGGTAGGGGCCCAGCCGGGCCACAGCCGCGCTGCCAAGCCCGCGGCCCTGACAGGGCTGATCAATCATAAAGGCCCGCAAGCCCAGATCGCCCGTGCGGGCAAAATTATAGGTCTGGGGGTATTTGTGATCGATCTTGAAAAATCCGACCGGCTGCTCTGTGCCCGTGCGATCTTCAAAAACCCCATGCAGGTCGACGCCGCGTTCCTCGCTGTCAAACGCCATCTTCACGGTTCCGGAATAGATCACCTGTTCCGGCGCCACGGTGATGTGACGCATCAGAGCATAGTCGTCCTGAACGAGAGGTCTAAAGCGTAAACAGGTCATTGATCTGTTATACTCTTACAAAAGATTTGCGGCCACTGGGCTGTGCCCCGTGGCCGCAGGAATTTGCTTATAATTGCTCATGTTGGCGGGCAGATCGGCGCAGATTTGCCGGTCCGAAGGGCGGTTCAGCCCTCCATGGCTTCCAGTTCGTCGATCATCTCGGAAATCATCGACAGACCTTTGTCCCAGAATTTCGGATCAGACGCATCGAGCCCAAAGGGCGCCAGCAGCTCTTTGTGGTGTTTGGAGCCCCCTGCCTTCAGCATCTCGAAATATTTCTCCTCGAACCCGTCGGCGCCAGAGGCATAGACCGAGTAAAGCGCGTTCACCAGCCCGTCGCCAAAGGCATAGGCGTAAACATAGAAGGGCGAGTGCACGAAATGCGGGATATAGGCCCAGAAGGTCTCGTAGCCTTCCATGAAATCAAAGGCCTCACCCAAGCTTTCCGCCTGCACCGACATCCACAGGGCATTGATGTCCTCGGGGGTCAGCTCGCCCTCAGCGCGGGCGGCGTGGAGTTTGCATTCAAAGTCATAGAAGGCAATCTGGCGGACAACCGTGTTGATCATGTCCTCGACCTTGCCCGCCAGCAGCACTTTGCGCTCTTCCTGGGTTTCGGCTTTCTCGAGCATCTTGCGGAAGGTCAGCATCTCGCCAAAGACCGATGCAGTCTCGGCCAGCGTCAGCGGGGTCGAGGACAGCATCTCGCCCTGTTCCGCCGCCAGCACCTGATGGACGCCGTGGCCCAGCTCGTGCGCCAGCGTCATCACATCGCGCGGTTTGCCCAAGTAGTTCAGCATCACATAAGGGTGCACATCGGTGACGGTGGGGTGTGCAAAGGCACCGGGGGCTTTGCCCGGTTTTACGCCCGCATCAATCCAGCCTTTGTCAAAAAACGGGGTCGCAATCTCGCCCATGCGCGGATCAAAGGCCTCATAGGCCTCCATCACTGTTTCGCGGGCCTCGGCCCAGTTCACCACGCGGTCGCTTTCCATCGGCAGCGGCGCATTGCGGTCCCAGACCTGCATCCGGTCCAGCCCCAGCCATTTGCGCTTCAGCTCATAGTAGCGGTGCGACAGTTTGGGGTAGGCGGCAACTACGGCCTCGCGCAGGGCCTCGACGACCTCGGGCTCCACGTGGTTAG
Organism: Tritonibacter multivorans; assembly: GCF_001458415.1. Classification (GTDB taxonomy): domain Bacteria; phylum Pseudomonadota; class Alphaproteobacteria; order Rhodobacterales; family Rhodobacteraceae; genus Epibacterium; species Epibacterium multivorans. The sequence continues at coordinate 1,857 of NZ_CYSD01000036.1, forward strand.
ACAGGTGACGGCCCATCTGCGGGCTGGGCATGCCGCGCCAGCGGTCGAGGATCTCTTTCTCTTTGGCTTGCGTATTGTGCACGCGGGCGAAGATTTTGATGTTGTCCTCAAACACCCGCGCCAGTTCGCGTGCGGCTGCTTCGCGTTTGGAGCGGTCCTGTTCGGTCAGGAAGTTCAGCGTGCCTTCAATATTGTGTTCTTCGCCGTCCAGATCAAAGGTCAGGCCCGCGATGGTTTCGTCAAACAGACGCTCCCAGGCGTCGCCGACCACGCCGAGGTCATGGAGGAATTTCTCCATCTCGTCAGACAGCTGGTAAGGTTTCATCGCGCGGATGCGGTCAAAGACCGGTTTATAGCGCGCAAGATCCGTGTTGGCGGCGAAATGCGCCTCCAGCTGGGCGTCGTCAATGCGGTTGATCTCCAGCGTGAAGAACACCAGGGGCGTGGTGAAGACGGTGATCTTTTCCTGCATGTCGGCCATGAATTTGGCGCGTTCAGCGTCGACGGTCAGCTGGTAATAGCGCAGGCCCGCATAGGACATGATCCGGCCCGCAATGCCGTTGATTTTCTCGTTGCGCAGAACGCAGGTCAAAAGGCCTGCGGCATCCAGATCGGCCAGCTTGCCTTCGTAGTCAGCAGCAAAAGCGGCGCATTCCCCCTCGAGCCAGTCGAGGTCGCGGGTCAGTTCCGGGGCATCCGGCGCGGTGTAAAGATCGCTCAGGTCCCAATCGGGCAGGGGACCCAGCCCATCAGGTCCGCCTTCGCCGCCAGAAGAAGCATGGGCATCGCGCAGGGGGAAGGGGAGTTGGAACATGGGGCCTCCGTTCGGGTTCTTTGATCTTTGAGTGTTTTTAGATCGATTGGGTCTGGGTGCCAGCTAAACCGCTGGCGGTTGAGAAAACACTTAAGCGGCAGTGTGGGTGATCTCAAGATGTTGTGCAATCGGATCGGCTGACATCTGCGAAACCTTGGCAGAGGGGTTTCGCTTCGGGCTTTGCCCGAAGCGACCGGCGCCGCGCGCGCCCCTGCGGGGCGCGCGCGGCGCTACCCCCAACGGGAGCGCGGGCTTTTTAAAGCCCCTGCGACGGGCGGGAGCGCCCGCCTTTGCCCCAGGCGCTGGGCTGGAGGGGGGAGGCGCAAGCCTCGCTGTTAGGCTGCTGCGCGGGCACAGGCGGAGTTGCGCGGCGTTAGGCGCTGAACAGCTCTGCCAGGCGGTTGTGCAGAGTGTCGCGGATGTCTTTGCGTTCCAGCAGAACCTCGTGACGTCCGCCGGGGATTTCGAACAGTTCCCCGCCGGGCCAGCGGGACATGCGGTCCCGGATCGCGCCCATATGAACGATCTGCTCATCCGCGCCGAGGAAGGTGATGCAGGGCAGATCCGGCGAAGGTTTCGCGGCCAAGGCCCTGCATTCCTGCATGGCTTCGGCCAGCCAATTGATTGTTGGTCCCCCCAGCCCGAGGCCGGGATAGGTGGCGACCTGCATCCGAATGTAGTCAAACATCTCTGCGTCCGAGGTCAGGCTGTTGTCCTCAAACGGCGCGGTCAGCACATAGCTTTGGATCGATAGGGTCGGGGCGAGCTTGTTGCTGATGCCCAGATGCCCGCCAAAGCGCGCCAGAAAATTCGCCAGCGGCTGCAACATCGGCGGGATTCGGATGCCCCACATCGGTCCGGTAAAGGCGCAGGCTTTGACATCGAGCCCCTCGTACAGGGCGCGCAGCCCAATGCCGCCGCCCATCGAATGGCCCACCATATACCAGGGCTTTGGCAGCCCTTCGGCTTCGGCATAGCGCACTACGGCGGCCACATCGTGCTGAAAATCGCGGAAATGCTCCACATGGCCCAGGCGCGGCTCGGCCAGCATACGGTCGGCCAGCCCCTGGCCGCGCCAGTCGATCGCCAGCGTCGCATAGCCGCGCGCACAAAGATCCGCGGCCGAGCGCCCATATTTTTCGATAAATTCGGTGCGGCCGGGGAACATAAGCACCGTTCCCTTTGGCGCAGTACCTGATGCGGCAGGCCAATGGCCTACGCGGATGCGCAGGCCATCAGCGGTGATCATCCAGCGGGCAGAGCCACCATCCGGCCCCTTTGCAACATCCGCAAGAAACGGGGCGGGGCTCATGTCCATCTGGGAGATCCTTTCGATTAGGCCAGCAGGGAGGCCAGCTTCATGGCAACACCCATGTCCCCATCGATGGAGAGCTTGCCCCCCATGAAGGCTGCGGTCGGGTTCAGTTCGCCCGACAGGATCTCCTGAAACACGTCGGGGTCTGCGGTCATGGTGACTTCGGTTTCGTCGTCACCGATGCGCACGCCGTCGGCGTCCAGGATCAGCGCGCCAACGCCGGTCAGTTCGAATTTCGCAGAGGAGTCAAAGCCGCCGTCCAGCTTGGCGTTCAGTGCTTCGACAGCGGAGTTGAGAAGATCGCTCATGGGTCTATCCTTGATCGGGTCATTTGTACGGATTGCACAAAGTTCTGAAGCTTTTGTCACGGCGTGTCACACGAGAGTGGAAATCCGCCGCGACGGGGTTACACTCAAACTTATGCGCACAAAGCCCCGCAAGAACAAATCTATCGTCACGGCACTGGCTGTAACAGTCACGTTTTCCTGCCCTAACCTTGCGTCAACGCAAGGAGAATTGCTGCCTGTGCCCGGGGACGGGGGCGGCGGTGGTCGCGGGGAATCGGGAGAGGCGGCGCTTTTGAACCTGCGCGGGCTGCAGGAACCGGACCTGCTGGCGGCGCTGGCGGTGACGGATGCGCGCAATGCCCAGCGGATCGCGCGCGAATTGTCAGCCCTGTGGGACCGCAGCGGATCGCCCGCCATGGATTTGTTGCTGCGCCGGGGGCGTGACGCGCTGGAACGCGGCGAGGCCGATGTGGCGCTGGAACATCTGACCGCGCTGACCGATCACGCGCCGGGCTTTGCCCGTGGCTGGTCCGAACGGGCGCGGGTCTTTGCGGCAACGGGCCGCTTTGGTCCGGCTGCCGCGGATCTGGAGCGCGCGCTGGCCTTGAACCCGCAGGACTATGACGCCATCTTCGCCCTTGGACAGATGTGGGAGTTTTTTGAGAACCCCGAGAAAGCCCATGCGGCCTATGGGCGGGCCAAGGCTATACATCCCCACCACGAAGAAGTAACCAAGGCGCTGGACCGGCTGTCCGACGCGGTTCTTGGCGAGCCCCTTTAACGACAGCCCCTTATAATGCCGCCTGTTGGGAATCCTGACGGGCACGCGCGGAGTTTGATGCAATGACGACTGCATCTCGGGTTGTGGCCGTACTTGGCCCGACCAATACAGGCAAAACCCACTACGCGATCGAGCGTATGCTGGCCTATCGAACCGGTGTTATGGGGTTTCCGCTGCGCCTTCTGGCACGCGAGGTTTACGACAAAATCGTCAAACTGCGCGGCCCATCCGTGGTGGCGCTGGTCACCGGCGAAGAACGGATCGTGCCGCCGCGCGCGCAGTATTGGATCTGCACCGTGGAAGCCATGCCCGAGGGCATGGGCACCGATTTTCTGGCGATTGACGAAATCCAGCTGTGTGCCGACCCGGAACGGGGCCATGTGTTCACCGACCGGCTGCTGCGGGCCCGTGGTACGCGTGAGACGCTGTTTCTGGGCGCCGACACCATGCGCGGGCCGATTTCTGAACTGATTTCGGGTGTCGAGTTCATGCGCCGCGAGCGGATGTCGGATCTTTTGTATTCCGGGTCCAAGAAGATCAGCCGGATGCCGCCGCGGTCGGCCATTGTTGGGTTCTCGGTGGACAATGTCTATGCCATTGCCGAGCTGATCCGCCGCCAGAAGGGCGGGGCGGCTGTGGTTATGGGCGCGCTGTCCCCGCGCACGCGTAATGCGCAGGTCGAACTGTATCAAAACGGCGAGGTTGATTATCTGGTCGCCACCGATGCTATTGGCATGGGGCTGAACCTCGATATTGACCATGTGGCGTTTTCCTCCACCGTGAAATTCGATGGCCGCCGGATGCGCCCCTTGGCACCCAATGAACTGGCCCAGATTGCAGGCCGGGCCGGGCGCGGCATGAGCCACGGCACCTTTGGGGTCACGGGCGATGCGCGCCCCCTGGAAGAGGGCGTGGCGACCGCGATTATGGAGCACCGCTTTACGCCGCTGAAGAAACTCAACTGGCGGTCGGCGGATCTGCGCTTTGGCACCATCGATGCGTTGATTGATTCGCTTGAGGTCGGCCCGACCGATCCGGTTCTGATGAAGGCGCGGGAAGCCGATGATCTTATGGCGCTTAAATCCCTTGCGCAGGATTCCGCCATGCGCGACCGGGCCGCAAACGCCCAGTCTGTGCGGCTTTTGTGGGATGTGTGTCGGATTCCGGACTTTCGCGGGATCAGCCATGCAGAGCATTCTTCCCTGCTTTCGGGCATATATGCTTACCTACATGAGGGGGGTGTGGTCCCCGATGACTGGTTTGCGCGGCAGATTCGTCGCATTGACCGGACGGACGGCGACATTGACACATTGTCGAAACGTCTGAGCTTTATCCGCACTTGGACTTACGTGGCCCAGCGAAACGGCTGGCTGCGTGACGAAAGTCATTGGCGCGGGGAAACGCGCGCTGTAGAAGACAGGCTATCGGATGCATTGCATATGCGTCTGACTCAGCGATTTGTGGACCGGCGCACCTCTGTGTTGTTGCGGCGGCTCAAACAGAAGGAGGCCCTTTTGGCCGAAGTAAATGATAATGGTGAAGTGACCGTCGAAGGCGAATTCGTCGGGAAGCTTGAAGGGTTCCGGTTCTCGCCGGACAAAACCGCGCAGGGTGCAGAAGCCAAAGCGCTGAAGTCTGCGTCGTTGCAGGCACTGGCGCCGCAGTATCACCTGCGTGCGGATCGGTTCTATAACGCCCCCGACACCGAAATTGATTTCACCGATCAGGGCGGCCTGATGTGGGGTGAACATGCGGTTGGTAAGCTGGTTGCCGGCGCCGATCCGTTGTCCCCGATGGTCGAGGTTTTTGTCGACGACACCGCGGGCGCAGACGTCGCCCAGAAGGTGGAACGCCGCCTGCAGCATTTCATCACCCGCAAGATTGCCGCGCTGTTTGAACCGCTGCAAAATCTGCAAAATGACGAAGCGCTGACCGGTCTGGCCCGTGGCTTTGCCTTCCGTATGGTCGAAAGCCTTGGCGTGCTGCCGCGTGCGGCGGTGCAGCAAGAGGTCAAAGATCTGGATCAGGACGCCCGTGGCGCGCTGCGCAAGCACGGCATCCGCTTTGGTCAGTTCACCATCTTTATGCCGCTGCTGCTGAAGCCCGCGCCGACCCGTCTGCGTCTGGTGCTGTGGTCGCTGGCAAACGGTTTGCAGGAATTCCCCGAAGCGCCGCCTCCGGGTCTGGTCACTGTTCCTTCCGCCAAGGATGCGCCCGAGGGCTATGACACCATGTCCGGCTACCGTGCCGCGGGCGAACGGATGATCCGCATCGACATGCTGGAGCGTCTGGCGGACCTTTTGCGCGCCGAAGACAGCCGGGGTGGGTTTGAAGCCAAGCCCGACATGCTGTCGATCACCGGCATGACGCTGGAGCAGTTTGCGGACCTGATGCAGGGTCTGGGCTATCGCGCCGAAAAAGGCGAACGCGTCAAAGTGAAAGCCGCCCCGGAAGCTGCTGCAGAAGCCCCTGCTGATGCAGCCGGTGACGCACCCGCCGAAGGCGAAGCTGTTGAAGCAGCCGCGGAAACACCTGCTGAAGCCCCGGTTGAAGCGCCTGCTGAAACCTCTGCAGATGTTGCTGAGGCACCGGCTGCCGCGGATGCAGAGGCTGCCGAAGCTCCGGCTGAAGCCGCCGCAGATGCGCCTGCTGCCGATGCAGATGCAGCCGAGGAGATGGAAGTCTTCTTCACCTTCACATGGGGTCGCACCCAACGCGGCAACAGCCGTGGCCCGCGTCAGGGGAACCGCGAAGGTGGTCGCCAGAACGCTCAGGGCGGCAACCGCCGTGAGGCTGGCAACCGCGAAGGTGGTAAAGGCCGTGGTAAGCCGGGTGGCAAACCGGGCGGTAAGGGCAAGGGCCCGCGTAAGGATCAGGGTGCAAAAACCTACTCCGCACGTCCGCCGAAGAAAGAAAAGGCCATCGATCCTGATAACCCCTTTGCAGCAGCGCTGATGGGGCTGAAGCAGGGTGACTAAGGTCCGATGACACCACCGGAGACCGCAGGCGCGGGCAAGCTCCGCATCGACAAATGGCTGTGGCATGCGCGGTTTTACAAAACCCGCTCGCTGGCTGCCAAACAGGTTGGTGCAGGGCATGTGCGCGTCAACGGCTCCAAGGTGTTGAAGCCATCTCAGAACGTCTCCCCCGGGGACGTTCTGACCTTTCCGCAGGGTCATCTGGTGCGTGTTGTGCGCATCCTTGCCCTGTCAGATCGTCGCGGCCCCGCACCCGAAGCGCAGGCGCTTTACGACGATATGACCGAAGTGCAGGAAAAGCGTCCACAAAACCCCAAATTTGAGGGAAAAGGTCGCCCTGACAAGAAATCCCGTAGGGCGCTTGACCTTAGTCGCGTATGGGAAGGTGATTGAGCTCTTGCAGAGCTTTCTTTTGTGGATTAGCTAAAGCGCTTAACGCGAAACTCGAGACTAAGGCACCTGCCAATGACCTACGTCGTCACAGATAACTGCATCGCCTGCAAATATACCGATTGTGTCGAAGTTTGCCCCGTAGACTGCTTCTACGAGGGTGAAAACACGCTGGTGATCCACCCCGACGAATGCATCGACTGCGGCGTCTGCGAACCGGAATGCCCGGCGGACGCGATTCGCCCGGATACCGATGCAGACATGGAAAAATGGGTCGAGTTTAACCGCAAATATGCCGAGATCTGGCCGGTGATCGTCACCAAGAAAGATCCGATGCCGGGTCACGAGGACAAAGACGGCGAAGAAGGCAAGCTGGAGAAGTACTTCTCTGAGGCGCCCGGCGAAGGCGGCTGAAGCCCGCTTTCCGCCTATGCAACGTAAGCATATCGGAAATCCAGAATCACGGCGCGCGCTCCGACTTTCGGAGAGCGCGTTTTTGTGTTATGATGTGCGGACGTAAAAGGACAAAGTTAAACAAACACCCCGAGAGCTAAGGACGTTACCCAGCCTGATCCTTAGCGGGAAAGCTACGCCATAACATGATCCACCGGGCCTCACATCGTGAGCCTGCGGGGATTTTTTGGCTCTGTAGGGCGGCCTTTTCGGCCGCTGCATCGTGAGGAAAGACCTGTATGACCAAATCGAAGAAGCTCGAGTTCCGTCCCAATGACTATATCGTCTATCCGGCGCATGGTGTGGGGCAGATCATTTCGATCGAGGAACAGGAAGTGGCCGGCTTCAAACTGGAACTTTTTGTCATTACCTTCGAGAAAGACAAGATGACCCTCCGGGTCCCCACCAACAAAGCAACCGAAGTGGGCATGCGTTCGCTGTCCAGCCCTGACGTGATCGACGCGGCGATGAAGACCCTGAAAGGCAAAGCCAAGGTCAAGCGCGCCATGTGGTCCCGCCGGGCGCAGGAATACGAACAGAAGATCAACTCTGGCGATCTGATCTCGATCGCGGAAGTTGTGCGCGATCTGCACCGCAATGACGATCAGCGCGAGCAGTCCTATTCGGAGCGTCAGCTGTATGAAGCAGCCCTTGAGCGTCTGACCCGCGAAGTCGCAGCCGTTTCCGGCGGTGACGAAGTGGCGGCAGCCAAGCAAGTGGATGAGGTGCTGACCTCCCGCGCGGCGGCCTAAACACCCGACCTGAAAACAAGAAAACCGCGTCCCCTGCCGGTGTTGGGGGGCGCGGTTTTTTTGTGGGTTTGGGGCTGTGATTCAGACTTGCGCCAGCAAGGCCATGGCGCAGGTGATTTCCGCCAACTGCTGGCTGGCGCCTAGAATGTCGCCGGTCTGGCCGCCGATTTTGGCCTTGGCGATCTGCGCCACGGCCAGCGCGGTGAGGGCGGCGGTGAGGCCCATGATCCAGATGGGAGCGCCGATCAGCGCAAGACCTGCCACAAGAGGGAGCGCCGCCGCCAGCATCGCAGGCGCGCGGTTCGGGCGGCCCACCTGTGCCGACAGACCATGTCCGCGCGCATTCGGCAGGGTCGCCATGAGGCCCGGCATGACGGCACGGCTGAGCATGGCCAGCGCCACCAGCGACCAGAGCTGCCCGGCGGCAAACAGGGCGGCATAGAGGCTCCACCGAAGGCCAAGGCCAAGGATCAGGGCAATCACCCCGTAAGCGCCGATGCGGCTGTCTTTCATAATCTCAAGGCGGCGGTCTGTGTCGAAGCCCCCCCAGAGCCCATCGGCACTGTCGGCAAGCCCGTCTTCATGCATGGCCCCCGTCAGCAGGATCTGCACACCCAGGAACGCCCCGGCGGCGATCGGGGCGGGCAGGCCGAGCGCCATCAGGGCCCAGGCGAGACAGCAGGCGGGCAGGGCCACAGCCAGCCCGGCCAGAGGAAAGGCCCACGTCGCCTGCGCCTGCCGTGCAAAAGCGGCTTTGGGCAAATGCGGCAGCGGCAGCCGGGTCAGCAGCACAAGCGAAAGCGCAACGTCGCGGGGGTGAATGTCGATTTTTCGCATCTCAGCGCCTCTTCAAGGACTTGCGGGAATGGCTCTGGCCGTTAAACAGTTCCAAACCGCTTTACCCGCTTTGGGAAAGCCCGCGCAATGAGGCTTTGACATGCTGCCAGAACTTTCGTCCCTTGAAACCTTCCGTCACCTGCTGGCTGAGGCGCCCGCGCAGGATGCGGCCGCGATTGCAGGTGCACAGGACCGCAATATGCAGCTGACCAAGCCGCCGCAGGCGCTGGCTCGGTTGGAGGATCTGGCGATCTGGTATGCGGGCTGGCGCGGTGAACCCCGCCCCGAGATCAAAACCCCGCAGGTGATCATCTTTGCCGGCAACCACGGTGTGACCGCCAAAGGCGTGTCGGCCTTCCCGCCCGAGGTGACCGTGCAGATGGTGGCAAACTTTGAAGCAGGCGGCGCAGCGATCAACCAGCTGGCCAAGCTGGCGGGCGCAAAGATGGATGTCCATGCGATTGAGCTGGACCGCCCCACTGCTGATTTCACTGAAAGCCCGGCCATGACGGACGCCGAGTTCCTCGATGCGCTGCGCATTGGCTGGACCGCAGTGGACGCGGATGCGGATCTTCTGGTTGTTGGCGAAATGGGCATTGGCAACACCACGGCGGCCTCGGCCATTTGCAATGCGTTGTTTGGCGGTGTGGCCTCGGTCTGGACCGGGCGTGGCACCGGCGTGAACGATGAGGCGCTGGAGATCAAAACCGAGGTTGTGTCACAGGCTGTTGCCCTGCATGGTCCAGAGATCAAAGACGGTCTGGACGCGTTGCAGCGTGTGGGCGGGCGCGAACTGGCGGCGATGGCGGGCGCCATGGTGGCGGCGCGTTACTTGCGCATTCCGGTGGTGCTGGACGGGTTTATCTGCTGCGCGGCAGCGGCGGCATTGGCCAAGACGGCCGAAGGCGCGCTGGACCATTGCGTTGCAGGTCACGAGAGCGCCGAGGGCGCGCATCCGGCGCTGCTGAACCATCTGGAGAAAAAGCCACTGTTGTCGCTGGGCCTGCGCTTGGGCGAGGGCTCTGGTGCGGCGTTGGCGATCCAGATTATGAAAGGCGCGATTGCCTGCCACAGCGGCATGGCAACCTTTGCAGAGGCTGGCGTCGCCGAGGGGTGACGCCGGATCCTTGCCAAGCGGTAGGAGGGTCTGACCGAAAGGTCAGGCCCTTTTTTCATCATCCTTTTCCGCCAGCTCCAGCAGCGCGGTTTCCAGATCGCGGTGCAGCTCCTTGGCGCGTTTGATGTATTCGGGATTGTCGGCCGCGGGCACGCCGGGTTTCCAATATTGTGCCAGTTCGCGCACGGTCATGCGGTCGTGGTGATAAAAGGTCTGTTCGGCCTGTGCGGCCTCGTATTCCGACAGGCCAATGGTTTCCAGCACATAGCGCCCCGCCCGAAGGGAACTGTCGAACATCTCGCGGACAATGTCGCGCGCGCCCGCCCGATACAGCTGGAACACATGGGTGCGGTCATAGGCGCGGGCCACAATGTGCAGATCCGGGTAGGTGCGGCTGGCATAGTCGACAAGCTGCACGGCTTTCTCTCGGTCATCCAGCGCCACCACCAGCACGCGGGCTTTGCCGATGCCGGCGGCTTTGAGCAATTCAGGGCGGGTGGGGTCGCCAAGGAAGGTCTTGAACCCAAAGCGGCGCATCAACTGCACGGCCTTGAGGTCATTGTCCAGAAGCACGGTCTTGAACCCGCTGGCGCTGACCAGCCGGTGGACGATCTGACCAAAGCGGCCAAGGCCTGCGACAATGATCGGGCCTTCTTCGTCGATCTCGTCGGGTTCCTGTTCCGGGCGATTGTCCGTCATCCGGCGCGACAAGAGGTCATAGGCAATGAACAGGGCAGGCGTGATCAGCATCGACAGCGCGACCACCAGCAGCAGCTTTTCCGACAGGTCGCCGGGGATCACATTGAGCTGCTGCGAGAAGGTCAGCAGGACAAAGCCAAATTCCCCCGCCTGCGCCAGACCAAGCGTAAACAGCCACAGGCTGCGGCGGCGCAGGCCAAAGGAGCGGCCCACAAAGTACAGCACCACCCCTTTGGCGAGGATGACCAGAAGGGCAAGGCCCAGCACATCGCCGGTTTCCGACAGCAGCAGATCGGTGTTGATCCCGGCGCCAACGGTGATGAAAAACAGGCCCAGCAGCAGGCCCTTGAACGGCTCCAGATCGCTTTCCAATTCGTGACGGAATTCGGAGTTGGCGAGCACCACACCGGCCAGGAACGCCCCCAGCGCAGGGGACAGGCCGACTAGGGTCATCAGGAAGGAAATGCCGACCACGATCAAAAGGGCAAGCGCGGTGTACATCTCGCGTAGGTTGGCGGCATGGATAAAGCGGAACACCGGCCGGGTCAGGAAGATACCAGCGAGGATCACGGCCGCCACCGCACCCAGGGTCATCAGCGCCACAGCCCAGCCGGGCAGCCCTTCGACCAGCGACAGGGAATGGTGGTGCGCGTCATGGGTGTCGGTCACCCGCGCGATGGAGCCGTCTTCGGTGAAACTGGCAAGCTGCGGGACTGCCAGCAGGGGCAGAAGGGCGAGAATGGGGATGACCGCAATGTCCTGGGTCAGCAGAACCGAAAAGCTGGCCCGCCCGCCGCCGGTGCGCATCAGCCCTTTTTCCGACAGGGTCTGCAGCACAATCGCGGTGGAGGACAGCGACAAGGCCAGCGCCACGGCCAGCCCGACCTGCCAGCTCAGCCCAAAGGCCATGGAGGCGGCGGTGAGCAGCGCGGTGGAACCCAGAACCTGCAGGCCGCCCAATCCCAGTAGATGGTGTCGCATGGCCCAGAGCGCGCGGGGTTCGAGTTCCAGACCGATCAGGAACAGCATCATCACCACGCCAAATTCGGCAAAATGCTGGAGCTCTTCTGCTTCGGCGCCCACAAAGCCAAAGACCGGGCCAATCAGAATGCCGGCCGCCAGATACCCGAGGACGGATCCCAGCCCCAGTCGCGCCGCAATCGGCACCGCAATCACAGCGGCAGCAAGGTAGATCGAGGCTTGGGAGAGGAAACTGTCCATGGCGGCCCTGCGGAATTGTTTCTTATAGCTTAGGCAGGGAGATAGGGCGCATCGTCTGCTTTGCCTTGTACGAAATGGCTTTTTCCCACTGATGTGGCGAAAACGTCGCGACTGGCTTTGCAGACCGGGCAAACAAAAAGGGCAAGCCCTGCGGCTTGCCCTGAATGTGGTTCCGGGTCCGGAAGGGGGGCTTATTCGCCTTCGGGGGAGCGGATTTCTTCGCCCAGCTGCGCGATATGTTCAAGCCGCTGCGAGATGCGTTCCTGGAAGGCGCCAAGCTGGTCAATAATGTCGGACAGGGTTTCGCCGGACGACGGCAGGCGCGCGCTTTCGATCTTACAAAGCACACGTGTGGACGACAGGCCAAGGAAGTGACGGTGCATCACCTGACAGGCATTGATAATGCGCTGTGCTTCGGTGTCCACATTCTCCATGCCTTTGGCGGCGCGTTCGGACTGCTTGTCAATCAGGCTTTGCAGTATATTGCGCTCTGTCTCCATGTCGACATCGCCAAGGTCGCGGCGTTCGCTTTGCAGCTGGGTGCCACATTCCTTGAGAATGCGGGTCATGCCGGTGACAAAGAGGCTTTGGTCAATGGAGGTTTTGATCGCCGCAAAGTTGGTGTTTTCCCCCATCACATTGCGTTCAAACCAATCGGACATTTCCCGCGACATAGCGCCGTAGTTCTGGGACAGAACGGTGACCGGGCCGCCCGAGGGTTCAATCCGCGAGGCAATGACGCGCAGGTTGTGCGGGATGGTGTGCATGGCTTCAAAATCTTTGATCAGGCCGCGGGTTTCTTCCAGCAGCGTGTCAGAGTTCTTCAGCATCTTGCGCAGATCCGTGATCGTCTGATCGGGCTTTTTGCCGAGACCATTATCACGCGAGATCAGCTCTTCGGACATGGCGTGGGTGGCAAACTGGGCATAGTCTTCAAACCCGTGTTCACGGATCCAGGTCAGCAGGATTTCCTTGCTTTCCAGAGGTGAGATGCCTTCGTTCTGTTCCAGCTTCAGCAGTTCGGCATACATCGACTGGATTTTGGTGAACATTTCGCTGCTGGGTTTGATCCGCGCCGAAAGATAGCCGCCTTCAAACGGAATCACCGCAGCAAAAACCCAGTAATACAGGCCGTCTTTGGATTTGTTTTTGACATAGGCGCCAATGGTGTCGCCACCTTTGATGGTGTCCCACATCAGCTGGAACACCCCTTTGGGCATGTCTGGGTGCCGCACAACCTTATGCGGGGCACCAATAATTTCATTCCATTCGAAATGCGAAACCCGGCGGAACACATAGTTGCTGGCCTGAATCACCCCACGCTCGTCGGTGCGGGAGAAGAACACCTCGTTCAGTTCAAAGGGCGCAGCGCCGGAAGAGGGGCGCGTTTCGATACGACGGTCGACAAATGACACTGTAGCGATTCCATCTGGTGAGAGTAATTTGCATCCTTCTTACGCCCCAGTGGTTCACCAGCCGTTAAACCGGCAGTGCGCTGTCGTATTTTAATTGTGCCATTACGATCTGACTCTGCACGCGGGACACGGTCGGGTGGGGCAGAATGATCTCGTGCAGAAGCGCGTTAAGCTCTTGCAGTGACTTGCAGAAAACCCGCAGCAGATAGTCCGCTTCACCGGTCATGGTCCAGGCCGAGGTGATCTCGGGGCGGGTGCTCACCAATCTGGCAAAACTTTGGCTTTGTTCGGTGCCGTGGCTGGACAATTGCACCTGCACAAAGCCCTGCACGGTCAGGCCCAGCTTGTCTGGGTCAAGGCGCGCGACATAGGCGCGGATGTAGCCTTCGGCCTCTAATCGTTGCCGCCGCCGTCCGGCCTGCGAGGGCGACAGATTCAGGATGTCGCCAAGATCCTGTGCGGTCAGATGGGCATTGCGTTGCAGAGTTGCGAGAAGTTTGACGTCAATCGGATCTAGCATGCGGATCTCCTTCATCAGGGATGCTATCAATGCGGAAACTCCGCATCAATTGCGTTGTTCTTGCGCGACTATGCGCAAACCCTGCGGCCCATAAGACCTATTCTGGATGCAACAAAAGCCATCCAATAGGAGAGAGCCATGGGCCCGTTCCCCCATAATGCCCCAAAGTCCGTGATCAGCGCGGAAAACCCCGCAGGCACCGATGGATTTGAATTTGTCGAGTTTGCGCATCCAAATCCCGAAGAGCTGCGCAGCTTGTTTGCCAGCATGGGCTATGCGCTGGTTGCGCGTCACAAAAGCAAACCAGGTATTGAGCTGTGGCAGCAGGGCGATATTACTTACATTATCAATGCCGAAGCGGGCAGCCATGCGGTGAATTTCATCGCGGAACACGGCCCCTGCGCCCCGTCTATGGGCTGGCGCGTGGTGGATGCGCAAAAGGCGTTTGACCATGCCGTGGCGCAAGGCGCAGAGCCCTATGAGGGCGACGGCAAAACCATGGATGTGCCCGCAATCTATGGTATTGGCGGGTCGCTGATTTACTTCATCGACCAGTATTACGAGACCTCGCCCTACAACGAAGAATTTGAATGGCTGCAGCAGTCAAAGCCACGCGGTGTGGGGTTCTACTACCTCGATCACCTGACCCACAATGTGTTCAAAGGGAACATGGATAAGTGGTTCAAATTCTACGGGGATCTGTTCAACTTCCGCGAAATCCGCTTCTTTGACATTCAGGGCAAATACACTGGGCTGCTGAGCCGCGCGCTGACCTCGCCCTGTGGCCGCATCCGTATTCCGATCAATGAGGACCGGGGCGAGACGGGCCAGATTGTGGCCTATCTGAAGAAGTACAATGGCGAAGGCATTCAGCACATCGCGGTGGGGTCGGAGAATATCTATGACAGCACCGATGCGATCTCGGCCAAAGGTATCCAGTTCATGCCAGCCCCGCCCAGCACCTATTACGACCTGAGCCATGACCGGGTGTCAGGCCATGAGGAGCCGCTGGACCGGATGCAGAAACATGGCATTCTGATTGACGGCGAAGGGGTGCTGAACGGCGGCGAGACCAAGATCCTGTTGCAGATTTTCTCTAAGACCGTGATTGGCCCGATCTTCTTTGAATTCATCCAACGCAAGGGCGACGATGGCTTTGGCGAGGGCAATTTTAAGGCGCTGTTTGAATCCATCGAAGCGCAGCAGGTCGCAGATGGTGAGTTGGACACAACAGGCACTGCAGCGGAATAAGAGGCTGTGAGACATTAAAAAACCGGGCTCTCTCTGGGCCCGGTTTTTTGTTTTGTGCGCGTGGCTGTGCGCGGTCCTAGCTGCTGGGCATGCGCAGCGTGGTGCTGCGGCTGCCTTTCTGATAGCGCAGCTGGTCCTGGCCAATGGCAACAATGCGGCCGCCGTCGATTTTATCGCCAACCTTGACCTTGACGTAGCGCCCCGAAGCCAGGCGCACCAGCGCCCGGCGGTTCGACGAGGTGCCATAGACCCCGATCAGGTTCAGGCGGCGCAGGTTCAGAACATCGTTCTGGGTGGCCTGACGGGCAACCGACGCCGAAGAGGGGATCGCAGGTGCAACAGATGCGGCGCGGGTATTGCGGGCAGTCGCCTGTTCCCGCGAGCGTTGCAGCAGGGTTTCAAAGTTTGTTGGGCGCGACCGCGGGCGCAGGGTGGCGCTGGCCACAGCAGGTGTTGCCACCGCTTCGGCGTCAGCTTCAGCTTCGGGGGCTGCGTTGGCCTCTGCCACAGCGCGGCCAATGGCGGTCAGGGTGCGCGGGCGCATGCGCGGGCGCGGGATGGGGTCAACCGGGGTGTCGGCAACTTCTGCTGTCTCGGCAGCGCCGGTGTCCGTGCCGGTGTCAGCGCCGGTGTCCGTGTCAACTCCGGTGGCCTGTGCCAAAGCGGCCTCTGCGGCGGCGGCAATATCTGTCAGGGCCGCATCAGCCGCCGCATCAGCTGTGTCCTCTTGGGGTGTTTCTTCCGCGGCATCGGCGGTGCGGGTCAGGCTGGCAGGACGAAGACGCGGGCGAATGCGGCCCAGTTCGCGGCGCAGCTCTGCGGCTTCTTGGGCGGCGCGCTGTGCGGCCAGATCTTCGGCGTCGAGGCGATCCGGCACAGCCGGGGGCACAATGTCGGGGCGGCCCTTGAACACGCGGAAGCCTTCGGGGGCCAGCACGCCTTCGGCGGTGGCAATAATCAGACCACGCGCATCGCGGGCGGGCTCTGCCGTCTCAGCGGATGTGGGCTCAGCGGCTGTAGGGGCCTCGGCACTTTGGGTCGCGGCCTCTGGTGGGAGCGCCTCTTCGGGGGCATCAGCGGCTGCGATTCCAACGTCGCCTGCGCTCACTTCGGCTGTCTGTTCTGCCGCGTCTGTCGCAGGACCCTGCGGCGTTGCTTCGGTTGCTGCGATTTCTGTCGTCGCAGCCGGTTCAAATGCCACAGCCGAGGCTGTGGCAATCCCGGCCAGACCCAGATCGGTGTCATAGCTTTGTGTGGCGGGCGCATGGGCCAGATCACTGTCGGTCAGGGCCGGTGCGCCGCGATCAATCTGAGGCAGCTGGATGCCATCCAGCGGCACGAACTTTGGCAGATCCGCGATTTCCGGGGCCACCTGCCAGATGCCGGTCGCCGCATATTGCGCAGCTTGTGACAGGGCCCGTGGGGTTACCGGGGTGTCAACAGGTGCAACGGAGGGCGCGGTCTGGTCTGCGGTGTCGACCGCCTCGGGGAGCAGACCTTCGGTTGCGGTGTCCTGGGCGGTTTGAGGCTCCAGCAGGCGCGGGGCGGGCAGGCTGGCGATCAGCGCGGGGTCCGCCGGGTCCTGAAGGGCGGCAAGGGTGTCGGCAGGGCTGTCCTGTTGGCCTGCGGGCAGGGCACTGTCGACGTGCGGTGTTTCCGCAGGCGCGATCAACGCGGGGCTGGTGTCGAGCGCGATTTCTGCCTCGACCCGGTCGGAGTCGGCTGTGTCATCGCTTTGCAGCAGGGCAGGCAGCACTGCCATTGCGCCCCCCAACACAACGACAAGCGCCGCAGTGGCCAGAAGCATGTGTTTCGCATTGAGCGGGGGGCGTTTGAGCTTGGCGGTTTTGGCCTCGGGGCCGGGCACCGGTTGTGCCACAGGTTTGGTTGCGGATGTGGCCGTTGGTGTGGCTGAGGTGCCTAGAACAGAAGCCAGCGCCGCCGGGATGGCGGGTTTGCGTTTCTTGTCGGTGGCGGGCGGGTCGATCACCGCACCGGAAGAGGCGGCGGCGACCACGGCAGCAAAGCTTTTGGGGTCAGGAGCGGGCGCGGCGGGCGGCGGCAGAGGGGATCCCTGACGGGTGAACTGCGGCGCCGGTGCGGATTTCGGGGCCGAAGGCGCGGCCGGGATCCGTGCAGGTGCCGAGGGGGCGGCAGGGGCGGCAGGCAGTGCCGAAGGCGCTTGGGCCTCTGGGCCTTGCGGCTTTGTGGCGTTTGGGGCCGGAGTCTTGGGAGTTTGCGTCTTGAGGGCTTGAGGCTGGGGAGCCGGGGGCTGGGGAGCCGGGGATTGGACCTGTGTCGCCACCGCAGCGGGCGCTTTGGGCGCTTGTTTTTCCGCTTTGGGGGCGGGGTTTTCCGCCAGCGGCGCGGGAATGTCTTTTGCCTCTGGGGCCAGAGGCTCTGCCGCTGGTGCGCTTGCGGCCTCTGCGTTTTGTGCGGCTGTGTTCAGGGCGGCTGTCTCAGGTGCCGAAGCTTCGGGCGCTGGGGCAGCCGGTTCCGCGAGTGGGGTCTCTGGGGCGGTTATGGGGTCAGCGGCCTCTGCGCTGGGCGTCTGTTCGGCGACGGGTGCCGGCGCGGGGTCCGCAGCGGGTTGCGGCGCAGAGCTCGCGCGGCGGCTGCTGAATCCCATGGCAGGGCTGTCATCCCCCGGTGCGCTGTCATCATAGACCTGAACATCCAGCCCCAGCGGCAGCGGTGCCTGCGTGGCCTGTTCAATCGGGCTGGGGGCGACGGGCAGGGTCGGGGTGGCCTGCGGCAACGGGCCAATATCGCGCACCGGCAGACGGTCTGCCTTCAGCGCGGTGGTGACACCTGCGGGGGTGCCGGGCGGGGTGCCAAGGAAAGCTTCGCCGACAAACGCGGCCTCTGTCGGGGTGGCGAGGAAACACAGCGGCGCAAAGCCCTGCGCACGGGCAAAGGTTTCGGCCTCTTGCAGGGTTTCCAGTGCCACAGCGGCCACATGGGTGGTGACCCCATGGGCGGCAATATCAAAGCTGAGTTCGGACACCGCATAAGGCGTGGCGCCTTCGAGCGCGCTGGCGGCGGCGTCGCGACGGCTGCCGAGCGGCAGCGGCCCGGTGTCCAGCGCCAGATAACGGATCTGGTCTTCGGGAATGATCAGTTTGACGGGCAGCGGGTCCGTGGCTGGGCTCTGCGCCAGCTCTGCGCCCCGCTGTCGCAGGGCCGTGAGTTCGGCTTCCATAGTGTCGGCGCCAAATCCAACGGTGCCTAATCCGTGCCACCCTTCGGTCCCACGGGTGAGGAGGGAAATGCCATCACTGGAAAGGGAGAGCGCAAATTGCGGTTTCATCGTGCCCAAGATCTTTCAAATGGCCCCATGACGCTGCGCGGGCGGCAGGCTGTGGGGCGGTCCTCACTGAATATTGCCCGTAGTGGTCAACCTTTTGCCCCGTGAATGTGCCGTGGAACGGGCGCGCGACGTGGCGGGTTTTTCCTGTTTGAGCAGACAATAGAGCAGGAGCGGCGCAAGGGGAAGAGAAAGCACCGTTGTTCCCCTTGCGCGCAAGGCTTTGCTGATGCCTTCTGGGGCAAGCAGAACACGGTCTAAGAGCCATGGAGGATACGATGGCTGCAAAATGCATTGAAATGTCTGGTCTTCGACGCGTAATTTTGGCGTCTGTTTTGCCGTTGGGCGTGGCGCTGGCGCCGGTCTGGCTGGCTCCGGCGGCGCAGGCGGGCGGGGTGCCGCTGTCCGAGCGGACGATTTCCGTCGTGGGCACGGCAGAGATGCAGGTGGCGCCGACTGCGGCGCGCATTTCCTTCGGCGCGCGGGCGGAACACAAGGAAGCAGGCGATGCCATGGCCGAAGTGTCGCGCCGCATGGCCGCGATTCTGGCCGAACTGGAGGCCGAAGGGGTTGCGCCTGCGGATCTGCGCACGCGCCGGATTGATGTCTCTCCGGTCTGGAGTCAGGTGCGGCAGAACAATGGTCAGCGGCAGATCACGGGGTTTGTGGCCTCTAATATGGTCGAATTGACCGTGCAGGATCTGGAGCGTCTGGGCGAGATGCTGGATCTGGTCTTGCGGCTGGGGGCCAATGATATGGGGGGGTTGCAGTTTGTGCATGGCGATGCAGCAGCACAGGAAGACACCCTGCGGGTGAAGGCGGTCGAGGACGCGATGCGCAAGGCGCGGCAGCTTGCCGAGGCCTCGGGCATGGGCCTGGGGCCTGCGCGTCATATCAATGATGGCGGCGGGCAGGGGCGTCCGCCGGTGATGCGGATGGAAATGGCTCGCGCGGCTGCGGATGTGCCGGTGGCACCGGGCGAGATGACGCTGAGCCATTCGGTGACCGTGTCTTTTGACATGTTTGTGCCGGAAACAGAGCACTAAGCTTCAATCGTGCGAAACAGAAACAGGCCGGGGCGATCCCGGCCTGTTTTGCATCTAAATACTGCGATCTGGCCTAGCCGCAGGCGGCGGCCAGCGCCTGATCCAGATCGGCAATCAGGTCCTCGGCGTTCTCAATCCCGATAGAGACACGCACCACATTCGGGCCTGCGCCTGCGGCCTCTTGCTGTTCTGGTGTCAGCTGGCGGTGCGTGGTCGAGGCCGAGTGGATGATCAGCGATCGGGTGTCGCCCAAGTTGGCCACATGCGAGAAGATCTTGAGGCTGTCGACCAGTTTGATGCAGGCCTCATAGCCGCCCTTCACCGCAAAGGTGAACAACCCGCCGCAGCCCTTGGGATAGCAGCGTTCGGCGCGTTCGGCATAGGGCGAAGAGGGCAGACCGGCGTAGGTGACGTAATCCACGCGGTCATCATTTTCGAGCCAAGTCGCCACCTTGATGGCGTTTTCCACATGGCGCTGCATGCGCAGGGACAGGGTTTCCACCCCCATCAGCGTGTAATGCGCGGCCTGCGGGTTCATCGTCATGCCCAGATCACGCAGACCAATGGCAATGCCGTGGAAGGTGAAGGCCAGACCGCCAAAGGTCTCGTGGAACTTCAGCCCGTGATAGGCGGGTTCGGGCGCGGACAGGGACGGGAATTTGTCGTTTGCCGACCAGTCGAACTTGCCGCTGTCGATCACCACACCGCCGGTCACAGTGCCATTGCCGGTCAGGTATTTGGTGGTGGAATGCACCACCAGCGTCGCACCCTGCGCGATCGGGTTGCACAGGTAGGGCGTCGCCGAGGTGTTGTCGACGATCAGCGGCAGGCCCGCCGCATCTGCAACATCGGCCAGCGCGCGGATGTCGGTGACATAGCCGCCGGGGTTGGCGATGGATTCACAGAACACTGCGCGGGTGTCGTCGTCGATCGCGGCTTTGACAGCCTCAAGGTCATCGGTGTCGACAAATTTCGCCGACCAGCCAAAGCGTTTGATGGTCTGGCTGAACTGCGTCACCGTGCCGCCATAAAGACGGGTGGAGGCGACGACGTTTTTGCCCGGCCCCATCAGCGGGAACAGCGCCATGATCTGGGCGGCATGTCCCGAAGAACAGCAGACCGCGCCCACACCCCCTTCGAGCGTGGCAAGACGTTCTTGCAGCACGGCGACGGTGGGGTTGGTCAGGCGGGAATAGATGAAGCCCACCTCTTGCAGGTTGAACAGCGCCGCCGCGTGATCGGCGTCGCGGAACACGTAAGCGGTGGATTGATAAATCGGCGTCTGGCGTGCGCCGGTTGCCGGGTCTGGGGTGGCACCTGCGTGGATTTGCAGCGTGTCAAAGCCCAAGGCGGGACCATCGGTCATTGGAAACTCTCCCTTACGTTTCTGAATGATGTGGCTGTATTGGCTGGGGCAAGAAGACACCGCCACGTGGCCCGAGGCAAGCCCAAGCTTGTGCCAAAATTCTCATGAGGATTATGCGCGTGCCCGCGCGACGCGACGCAAGGCTTAGCGCAGCCAGAGCCCGTTGGATTTGATCCGGTTGCGGATCTGCTGTTCGCGCCGGGGCAGGTTGTCCTGATCAAACAGCGCGCGCACCTTAGCGCCTTTGCCCTGATAGACCATGCGCTTGATCGGCTCGTAGCCTTTCAGCACTTTCTTCAGCCAGTTCGGCGCGGCAATCTCTTCCAGCGCGGCGACCACCGCATCGCTTTCGCGCGCATAAAGCAACGGGAAGGTGCGATAGTGACAGCTGGTTTGCCCGTCCAGCCAGCCGGGTTCCAGCGCATCTGCGCCGCCGCCAAAGGAATGGATCACCAGGGGAAGCGCGATCTGGTCGAGCCAGGGATCAAGCGTCTGGCCGATCAGCGCGTCCGGCATATCGTCGCGAATGGCGCGGGCATAGTGCATAAACCGCGCGCCAAATTCCCGCGGGCAGGCGCCATAGAAGAAACCTGCATTGAAATAGAGATGGCGCTGCCAGTAGCCCTCGGGCTGGGTCAGATCGAGGGAGCTGTCAAAATCGAGCCCAAATTTGTCATAGAGCGATTTCCAGATGCCGGTGTGGCCGGGGCCATAAAGCGTGGGCTTGGGCCAGGTGCCTTCGCGCCGCAGAGAGGCCGAGGGGCGGTCAAAGTCAAAGGGCACTTTGGTCACATCGCCGGTGATCAGCGTGTCGCTGTCAAAGAAGACAAAGGGTTCGCCTTCTGGCAGGTGAGCGAGCATCTCGATCTTATTGCCGTAAGGATAGTCACTGCCAAAGGTTGTGCTGTCAAAGGGCAGGATTTCCGCCTCAAGCCGGGTCAGGGCATCAAGGATCGCCGGGTTGCGCAGCGTTGGTTCCCGTTCCCACAGGGGGCCGTCCTTGGGCGTGGCGAGGATCAGGCGACCGTTGAAATCCGGGCTGCAGGCACGCAGGGAGGCGGCAAACAGCAGCGCCTCGTAGGACAGCCGCCCGGCCTGCGCCACAATGGCGATATTAAAGCTCGTGCCCATTTTCATGTCCCCGCCCATGTTTCCCCCAGACACCTAACCGCTTTGGTGGCAAAGGGTAAAGGGGCCTCGGGCTTGGGTTTCCCCCGAAAGTTAACACGCATGCCGAAACCGTCACGGGGTGAGCATTGTAACGCCAGGGATGGCGGCAATATGCTGCACGTCGCGATCATAGAGCGCCTCGACGTGATCGACGAAATCGGGGGTCCAGCCGGGGATCTGCACGTCTTCTTCGATTTCATCGTCGCGGGCGTATTTGTCCAGAAAAGCCGCATAGACCCGGCGGCGCAGGGGTTCTGGCAGGTCCGGATGCATCTTCAGATAGGCGCGCAGACGGGTCAGCCCTTCGGGCGAGAGGATTTCGCCCAGAATATCCATGCCACCGGCAATCCACGCGCCGTCTTCCAACCCGCCAAAGCGGCGCAGCAGCTGCGGCCACAAAAGCGGCAGGTCTTCCTGACACCAGACGGTGACGGCCATATTTGGGACCGCCTGACGGATGCGGATAAACAGCTCGGACCAGCGCATTTTGGTCAGATCCGCAGAACTGAGCACGGCGGCGCGGCGGTTGGGGTGGGCTTTTTCCAGCATGGCCGGCAGAAAGCCAATGGGCGAACGGATCGCCATCATCAGCTCGATCTCATCATCGGGCAAAAGCGTCTCAAGCGCGCGCAGGCGCGGGCCCGCTTCTGGGTAAAAACGTTGGTTTTCCAGCGCGTCACGCTGCGAGCCAAAGAAATGCTGGTTGGTCAGCACCACGCGCGAGGCCTGTTCGCCTTCCAGAATGGCGTCCCACAGCACCTCGCAGGCGGCAGGGGATGGCGGGTGCACACGCGCAGCCGCCACACATTCCTTGAGCAGAACCCGGTATTTGGCAGGGCCGGGCACCATGCAGCCTTTGGCAAGAAACCGGTCACGGTTCCGCAAGAGGGTCTTGGTCAGCCGATCCTCGTTGGTGCCGTGTGCACCGGGATGAATGATGACCTTCATAATACGGATCCGTCTCCTTCGGGAACTGCTTAGCATCGCAGAGATAATGGGCGATTAACATCTGGTCAAACCGTGGCTGCGGGGAATTCCTGACCGGATGATGTCATTGCGATGGCTTAACGTTCACAAAAAAACGCTTCCCCAGAAAGGGGAAGCGCAGTCTTTAGACGATCTGTGCGGCAAAAGGTCCGACTATTCTGTCGGACAGGGCTGCCCCGCCGCGCCCCAGGCGATCATGTCGTTGACATGGGCCTGCAGGCCGTAAGGCGCAGGTTCGCGTCCGCCGCTGGGGTTAAACCCCCAAAGCACGGGGCCAAAGGCTTCGGCGTCATGCACCAGATGGTCGACCAGACCTTTCCAGTCGCGGTCGCCATTGGTGTCTGGGTTCTTCATCTGCGCGCAGATCTGCACAGAGGTTTGCCCGTACCAGAGGAATTCAACCGGCGCGAGCGACCAGTCAATGCCATAGCGCGGCGCGGCATTGGGGGGCGTGTCAAAATCCGCCGAGGTAATATGGCAGGTGGAACACATCAGGGTTTCGGCGCCAATGCGGCTGTCGCCTGCATTGATGTTCATGCCGTGCGGGCGGGCTTCGCCATAGGTGGGGCCAGACCACATGGGGATGTTGGTTTCATCCACATGGCAGTTGGCGCAGCGTGGGTGGCTGACCACCTCGTAGATGCGCTCCCAAGCCGCAAGGCCATCGGCCTGCGTGACGCTGCCCTCTTCCAGCAAGGTGACATCCACATGCGGGTCGGGGCCTTCTGTGTTGGCGGCAAGGGCTGCAAGCGTGAACCCTGCAGAGAGGGCGGCGGCGGTGATAAGGGTCTTTTTCATGTGCTGTCCCTCCCTCAGACGAATTTGATGTGTTTGTTGAACGGCATCTCGCGGATGCGCTGGCCGGTGGCAGCAAAGATCGCATTGGCCAGCGCGGGCGCGGCCGGGGGCAGGCCGGGTTCGCCGACGCCGCGGATCTTGTCGCCATTGGTCAGGGCCTGCACTTCGATTTCAGGGGTCTGGAACAGGCGCATGCCTTCAAAGACATGGTAATTGTCCTGTTGGGCGGCGTGGTTTTCATAGGTGGTTTCGCAGTTCATCGCGTGGGCGAGACCAAAGATCACCCCGCCAAAGACCTGCGCCTCGAGGTTCACCGGGTCCAGAACAGTGCCCACATCGACGGCGGAATAGACCTTGTCGATCTTGATGCCGCCTTCGGTGTTCGTGACCTCGATCACCTGCGCACAGGGCACGCCGAAGGACATGCAGAAGGCCACGCCACGACCACGGTTTTCGCCCATGCTGGGGCCATCCCAGCCGGACATCTCTTTGACCGCTTCCAGCACCTTGCGCGAAGGCTCGTGCATGCACAGGCGAATGCGTTCGGCCAAAGGGTCCGCGCCTGCAGCGTGGATGAGTTCGTCTAGAAAACTGTCATGTAGGAAGCCATTGCCCGAGGCCCCGACCGACCGCCACGAGGAGATCGGCACCATATCCGGCGCGCGGTAGCCGGTGACGCGGTAGTTGGGGATTTCGAACGGCTGATCCCAGGAACCGGTGGTAATGGTCGCGTCGGGGCCGGGCAGCGGGCCCATCAGGCGGCCAAACCACGACGTCATCAGCGAGGATTGCGCCACGGACAGATCAAAGGTTTCGACCTTGCCGTCCTTGACCTGACCGCGCGCCTTCGCCACCGCCGCAGGGCGGGGGTAGTCGTGGGTCATGTCTTCTTCGCGGGACCACGTCAGTTTGACCGGCGTGCCTTTGACGGCCATTGCCAGTTCGACCGCTTGCTGGACATGGGTGTCCTCCAGCTTGTGACCAAAGCTGCCGCCCATGGGCAGCACGTAGACATAGACCTGATCACGCTCCAGCCCCGTAATGTCGGCGGCGTGGTTGCGCACAAACAGCGGGATCTGGGTGCCGGTCCAGATATGGCAGGCGTCATCGGTGACCTGCACAATGGCGTTCATCGGTTCCATCGGCGCATGGGCGACGAAGGGGATGCGGTAGTCCACCTCGATCACATCACCCGCCTCCAATGCGGCGTCCACATCGCCGTCATTGCGCTGACGATGGTCAAAGCGGTCCTCATTGTCGACGGTGGCTTCGAGTTCGGCAAAGATTTCTTCGGTGGTGGCCGGGTAGTTCGGCGCGCCCCATTCAATTTCCAGCGCCTCTGCCGCGCGGAAGGCGTACCAGGTGTTGTCGGCAATCACACCGATGCCGTGGCTGATGGGCACGATCTGCTGCACGCCACGCAAGGATCTGGCGGCGCTGTCGTCGTAGGACAGCACATCGCCACCAATGCCGGGGTTGGCGCGCACGGTGGCATAGACCATGCCGTCCACCGCCATATCGATGCCATAGACGGTCTGGCCCGTGACCTTGTCGGCCATGTCCAGACGGTCCATTTTCTTGCCCAGAAGCTTCCATTCCGTCTCGGGGCGCAGTTTGACGTCGGTTACCGGGTCCATCTTGGCGGCGTCTGCGGCCAGATCGGTATAGGCGATGGTGGAGCCATCGGGCAGCACCACATGGCCATCGGCGGTCTGTAGCGAGGCGCGCGCAATGCCGGTGCGCTGGGCGGCGGCCTGTTTCAGGGTTTCGCGCGCAACAGCACCCGCGAGGCGCATTTTGACAAAGCCGTCCTTCACCGTGGATGATCCGCCGGTCATCTGCATTTCCATCAGCTTGGCAGGGATGAACATCATGCCGCGCACGCGCTCTGCGATCCAGCTTTCGTCATAGGCGGGGAAAGGCGCGCCTTCGTCCATGACCGCGCCATTATAGTAGGCGGGGCCGGGCATGCCGGGGGTGAGGGTGACCTTGGTCGGATCCACATCCAGTTCCTCGGCGATCATCATCGCTTGGATGGAATAAGACCCCTGACCCTTGTCCGCGCGCGGCGTGATCAGGGTGATGCCGGTTTGGTCGATTTTGACATAAGGGGTAATGGCGGCTTCGCCATCCTTGAGATCATCCAGCAGCGGGTTCGGGATCGCTTTGTTGACGTAATAGGCGCCAAAGGCCACGCCACCGACAATGGCAGCAGACCCGATCAGGAAGGTGCGGCGGGCAATTTTTCCGATGCGGCTCATGATTATGCCCCCTCGTTCAGCTTGGCAGCCGCGGCTTTGACAGCGGCGCGAATGCGCGGGTAGGTGCCACAGCGGCAGAGGTTGGCAGACATGACCTGATCGATCTGCGCGTCCGTCGGATCAGAGTTCAGATCAAGGAAAGAGGCCGCCGCCATGATCTGGCCGGACTGGCAATAGCCGCATTGGGCCACCTGATGGTCGAGCCAGGCTTCCTGGACCGCATGCAGGGTTTCTGCGTTCGACAGCCCTTCGACTGTGGTCACCTCACCCTCCAGCGCGCTGATTGGCAGTTGGCACGAACGCACGGCCGCGCCGTCCACATGTACGGTGCAGGCGCCGCACTGGGCGATGCCACAGCCGTATTTCACGCCGGTGATCCCCAAAGTGTCGCGCAACACCCACAAAAGCGGCATGTCGGGATCGACATCCACCTCGTGTTCGGTTCCGTTTACGGTCAATTTCATCTGGCTACTCCCCGGACCCTATGTGATATGGGTCTGCGTCCTGGCTTGGTCGTTCGTCCTGCGGCGAGGGGTCTTGTGGGTCCCGCCGGTCCCTCGGCGATGAGTTTACGTTGAAATTATTCTTTGCAGGGTGCCATTTTAGTGTGAAATCCTGCCAACCTGAGCCTATGCTGCCCAGAGTTGCCCGGTTTCATCCCACCCCTTCAGCGAGTGCGCCTGCCTATGACTTCACACGCCAGTTCCGTTTCAATCGAACAGATGCTGAGCCAAGTGTGCCAATTGCTGGCGCTTGACACAAGGTTGGTGCTGGGGGCCGCACGCCTGACCGAGCAGGACTGCAAATCCGTCATGGAGCCGCGGCACTATTTTGATCTGTATAATGCGGTGCAGCAGGTGTTTGACCGGACCCATGGCGCGGTTGGGTTTGAAGCCACGCTTGCGCGGGAATATGCCAAAGGCCCCTATCTGACGCCCACGCTGGCCTGTTCGGCGGCGCCGGATCTGCGCACCGGTCTGGACCGTCTGGCGCGCTACAAGCCGCTGATCGCACCGGTGACGATGGAGGTCCGCGCCGAAGGCGACACCGTCCAGATCTGTATGGCGTCGCAGTTTGACGATCTGACCATGCCGCAAAGCATGGCCCTGTTTGAAATGCTGTTTATTCTTGAAACCGCCGCCATTCTGACCGGCGCGCCGGTGGTCCCGCAGGCGATTGTTCTGCCGGATGGGGCAGGCGGCCAAGCGGCCGTGACCGCCTGTGGGCTGGAGGTGACCTGCACCACAGGAGAGCCCGCACTGGTTCTGTCCAAGGCGGATGCGCAGCGGGGGCTGTTGACGGCCAACCCGGTGCTTTGGGCCACGCTGGAGCCAACGCTGGAGGCGGAACTGCGCGCCAAGGTGGGCCGGGGCATCACCACCGAACGTCTGGCAGACGAATTGGCCCGCGCCCTGCCGGATGGGGTGATCACTGCGGACGAGCTGGCCTGCCGCATGGGGCTGTCCAAACGCAGCCTGCAGCGCAAACTGCAAAACGAAGGCACCACGTTTCAGGAGGTGCTGAACGAGACCCGTTCGAACCTTGCACAAAGCTATCTGCGCGGGTCTGGCATGTCGGTTGCGGAAATCTCGCATCAACTGGGGTTCCGGTCGGTGTCCTCTTTCTTTCGGAATTTTCAGGCCTGGGCCGGTATGACCCCCCGGGCCTTCCGCGAAAACCGTCAGGCAGAGTGATCGCCAGGAGGATTGGCACCTTTTGCTAATCACTTGGCGCGATCTGCGATTTAAATTGTCCAGCCAAAGACCCACCTCACTGTCAGGTTCTACGCACCGGCCAGCCGCGCCGGTCTCTTTGGATGAAAGGACATCTCATGACACTTGATACCTCCCGCCCGGCCCTGGTCACCGGCGCCACCGGATATGTCGCCGGTTGGCTGATCAAAGAACTGCTGGAGGCGGGCGTCACCGTTCATGCCTGTGTGCGCAATCCCGACAACACGGCCAAACAACAGCACCTGATCGACGCTGCCGCCGCTGCACCGGGTGAGATCAAATTCTTCAAGGCCGATCTGCTGGATGAGGGGTCTTTTGACGCGGCAATGGCGGGCTGTGGTGTGGTGTTTCACACCGCGTCGCCCTTTACGGTTGCGGTGGACGACGCGCAGCGCGATCTGGTTGACCCGGCGGTCAAAGGCACCCGCAATGTGCTGAACGCCGCCAACCGCACCGAATCCGTCTCGCGCGTTGTGGTGACCTCGTCTTGTGCAGCGATCTATGGTGACAATGCGGATGTGGCCGAGGCCCCCGGTGGCCGTCTGGATGAAAGCGTCTGGAACACCTCGTCAACGCTGGAACACAATGCCTATTCTTTCTCCAAAACCGAAGCTGAAAAGGCCGCCTGGGAGATTGCAGGCGGGCAGGACCGCTGGGATCTGGTCTGCGTGAACCCGGCGCTGGTGGTGGGCCCCGCGCTGCAGGATCGTCCAACCTCCGAGAGCTTTAACCTTGTCCGCCAGATGGGCGACGGCACCATGAAGTCCGGCGCACCGAAATGGTATTTCGGCATTGTGGATGTGCGTGACCTGGCCAAAGCGCATGTGGCTGCCGGGTACAAAGCCGAAGCCAACGGCCGCAATATTGTCTTTGGTCACGAATCCAGCATTTTCGATCTGTCGCAGCTGCTGCGGGCCAAATATGGCGCCGACTACCCGCTGCCGAAATCCGCCGCGCCGAAATGGCTGGTCTGGCTGTTGGGGCCGATCATGGACAAATCCATGACCCGCAAGCTGATTTCCCGCAACATCGGGGTGGAATGGAAGGCCGACAACTCCAAAGGTAAACGCGAACTGGGCGTGACCTATCGTCCGCTCAAAGACAGCATGGAAGACATGTTCCAGCAGATGATCGACGCGGGGCAGTTTGCCAAGTGATGCGGCGCTAATCCTGTCCTAACGCATTGAACGGACCCGTCAAAAGCGGGTCCGTTTGGTTTTTTACACCCCGCGTGGCGGAAAGCGGAAATTTGCGCAATTTCTCCGCGCAAACCCGCTTGACGCTCTGCTGGCTTTGGGATAGCAGGTGCGAACCGGGCCGAAGCGACCAGATCGGCCCCTAAGGTGCCCCTATAGCTCAGCTGGTAGAGCAACTGATTTGTAATCAGTAGGTCCGCGGTTCGAGTCCGTGTGGGGGCACCAATCATTCCGCTAAATCATTGAAACGCATCAGCTTTTGGTCGATCCAAGGCGAGGCGTAGTACATTTTGGCGTACATTTCCGGCACCTTCCTCTTCAAGAAAGAGGGCATTTTCTACTTTCACCGTCGAGTCCCTGTGGATCTGCGGCAGCATTACTCATCACCTCGGATCGCCTACTCGCTTAGGACCCGATCTCGCAATGTGGCTCTGGCCCGTGCAAACGCTGCTGCTGTGAAGTTGGATGAGTATTGGTTTCACCTTCGATCTCAAGACGTGGAGCTACCGGGTAAGCATCTCCTACGCCATGGTCTGTCTCGACCAGCGGGGGAAGATGCCGAGTGTGTCAACAACGCCGCTCTAGCGCTGTCTGAGGCTGTGTTGACGTATATCCGGCTCAAGGGACAAGGGCGTTCTAAGACCTTTGAGCGGGCCGCACATCGCGCCTGTGGCTATGTCATAGATGTGTGTGGCGATAAGCCGTTGCCTGCGTACACCAAAGCGGATGCCAATGCCTTTCGTGACGCCCTGATTGAACGAGGACTCGCGGGCAGCTCGATCACCCGGATTTTCGGTACTGTGCGGGCGGTGTTCAATTTTGCCGTGGCAGAAGAAGGGCTTGAGGTCACTTCACCCTTCGCGAACGTTTACTACGACCGCAATGCCGGTGTGTCCGAACGCCTGTCGATCCCCGTGGGAGACATTCGTGAGGTTCAAAAACAATGCCGTGAGCTGGACGACGAAATGCGCTGGCTGGTGGCCTTGGTCGCCGATACGGGGATGCGTATTGGCGAGGCCGCCGGCCTGCTACGAGAAGACATCCAACGCGATACAGACGGGAATTGGTCGGTCCGGATCACACCGCACCCGTGGCGAACGCTGAAGACAGACGGCAGCAAGCGCGTGGTTCCCTTAGTTGGATCAGCCCAGTGGGCGGCTGAAAGGATCCAAGCCCAAGCTAGTGACAGCCGGTACGCCTTTCCGCGCTACAACGTCACGGACAAGACCAACGCCAATTCGGCAAGCGCTGGGCTGAACAAGTGGCTGAAAGCCCATGCGCCAGAGGGGGCGACGATGCACGGGTTCCGCCACGCCATGCGTGATCGCCTAAGGGCAGTGGAATGCCCCGCTGATATTGCCGATCAGATCGGGGGCTGGCAGACTGAGGGAGTGGGGCAAGGTTACGGCGACGGGTACCCTCTTAAGGTACTAGCAAAGTGGATGTGCCGTGCCACTCAATAGGCCTAAAAAAGGCCCCAGAAAAGGCCTTAAGTACTTGATTTGACTCAACAAAAAGAATCGCCATAGGTTCATTCCGCGACTATTAATTGGTTAGGAGAAGCACATGGCGAATTTCTCGCAGTACGCCCCGATCTTTTCACTCTATTGGCTCCATTTGGAGAGTCATTGGGATCCCATGGTCGAGGGTTACATCGGCATAACGAGGACAGAGGTAAAACAGAGGTTCTCTTCTCATAGATCAGGCTGGACCACTCCCTCACTAGCTTCAGCGTTCGAAGCTGATTTGACTGCAGTGCGTTGTACAGTGCTATATGATGAACTTCCCGAAGTGGCTGCTCGGGCCTTGGAGCAAGTGTATCGCCCCATCAATAACATTGGCTGGAACCGGGACCCGGGAGGCCGTGGGATCCGGAACAGGAAGCAAATTTGGTGGGTAACCCCGAATGGCGTTAGGCTTTACAAGGACACGCCTAGGCCCGTGGACAAACCGGTAAAAAAGAAAGCGAAGGCTTAAGCGCCAAAATGTACTACGCCTCGCCTTGGATCGACCAAAAGCTGATGCGTTTCAATGATTTAGCGGAATGATTGGTGCCCCCACACGGTTTGAGGACGTGTTTGATCGGGGCTGCGATTTGGTTGCATTCCCGTTGCAGGCACCGTCTCAGCAGCTTGCATCAGCAAAACAAGGCCTAGCAGCCCTGTGCTGTCGCGGTCAACAGGCGCAGATTGTACAACGGTATGTACAACGGCCCGGGCGTAACGGCTTGCCGCGTCGATCACGGAGATTGGCGATCCCCCGGGGCAGGTGCCACCCCACCCCCTAGGGATACCGTATATGGCCCCGCCCCGAGATTGGGGTTTTCAACTCGTCAACATAGCTCAGCTCTGTGTTGGCTGGTGACCTCGGGTGCTTGGTCTCGCTGCGTGCGGCGTTGACGACTGCCGGAGAGTCAGTGGGTCGCAGTCGCATGCACGTGTCATGACCCGCGTGGAGATCGGTTGATGCCAGCGTTTTCCGGCTTGGCTATGCGACCGCACTTCAGCGAGGGAGTGGGATACACTCTNCTCGTGATGAGAGAAAGTGTAGAGGGTGTAGGCAGTGTAGACCTGCCGAAAAAGTCCCCCAGAGCAAAACC
>NZ_CYSD01000037.1:2500-510000 GCF_001458415.1 Tritonibacter multivorans
CAAGTTGAAATGCTCTTACAAGCATATCCTTGACGTTCGAACCTCTGCACATTTTTGAATGTCCTACCGCTTTCGCCACTTGAGGACGGGCCTCGCATAGCACGGCTTCGAACCCGGCTAGGAACTCGAAACGAACATTCATATTTCTCTGTCTGTTTGTGCTTGGTTTCAAAAGAAACCGAAGCCGAACAAGACAGTGAAGCTGACACTCTATCATCGAAACCCTAAGGCCTCTAAGAGCGCGATATGTACAGACGTTGATCCATCGAAATGAACCAAACCGCCCACATATCTCTTCAGTCATCCAACAATGTCAAAGAGCAACACCTTCAACGCCGACCTCCAGAGGTCAAAAACAGGACCGTAACGCCAATCTCTCAGCGCACCGCCTGCCATACATCAAAGATGCCCCAGTCTCTCCTGAGCGTCTGCAGTCTTTCCTGCCGTCACGATCGTCTTTCCGACCCGTCATCACCGTCTCTCCGATGTGTCCGCCTTGCGGCCAGTGCAGCGTCGCCGCCGCGCCCCGTAGCGCCTCAGCGCCGCCGGTGAAGGGGGTTCTAAGGTTATACCCCAATAGCCGCAAGCGGTTTCTGCACAAAAACGCAAACTTTCTTCCAAAAACCTATAAAGACAAACAAAAACAACAGCTTACATCGATGATTTTTTGATCTTTTTGATTTCAGACGCTCAAAATCCAGTCCGAACAGCCAATTCAGGCGCGCGATCACGGGTTTTGCAGGGAATCTCTGCGTGCATTGGCCCGGTCAGAGCGGATCAGGCAGGCTTTCCAATCCACGCGCGCAAGAACGAGGCCCAAGATCACAGCGAAATAAAGAAGCGGCTCTAGCTGAAAGCCTTTGGCCAGCATCACATAGTGCAGCCCCGCCAGAAGACCGACCCCATAGGTCAGGCGGTGGAGAACGCGCCAGCGTGCTCCAAGCCTGCGGATCGACCAATTGTTGGAGGTCACAGCCAGCGGCAGCATCAGGGCAAAGCCCAGCATGCCAATTGTAATATAGGGACGCTTCAGAACGTCAGCCACGATCTGCGTGACAATTTGCACATCCAGCACCAGCCACACCAGAAGGTGGCACAGCACCAGCCCAAAGGCCGTCAGCCCCAGCGCCCGGCGAAACCGCATCAGGTTCAGCCCGAAAAACCGCCGCAATGGTGTGACCGCAAGGCCCGCTATCAGCAGCTGCAGCGCGCGTTCGCCATAGGTATGTTCCAGCACCTTGACCGGATCCACGCCCAAATGCCCCTGAAGCCCTTGCCAGAACATCCACAGGACCCATGCCGCGACCAGGATATAGAGAGACCACGGCGGGATGCGGCGCAGGGCGCGGTTCACGGGTTCCATCTTAGAAGTGTTTCGCCAGATCCATCCCCTCGTAGAGGGATGCCACCTCGGCCTCATAGCCATTGAACATCAGGGTCGGCTGGCGTTTGGCAAAGAGCCCGCCACCAATCTTGCGTTCAGAGGCCTGGCTCCAGCGGGGATGGTTCACGTTAGGGTTCACATTGGAATAGAACCCGTATTCCCTCGCATTGGCCATATTCCAGCTGGTGGGCGGCTCCTGATCGGTCAGCGTGATCTTCACCACCGATTTGATCGACTTGAACCCGTATTTCCACGGCACCACCAGTCGCAGGGGCGCGCCGTTCTGATTGGGCAGCGGTTTGCCAAAGATCCCGGTGGCCATAATCGTCAGCGGGTTCATCGCCTCGTCCAGACGCAGCCCTTCGCGGTAGGGCCAGTCAATCACAGGATAACGCACGCCGGGCATCTCATCGGGGCGCAGCAGCGTTTCAAAAGCCACGTATTTCGCACCGTCCTGCACGCCTGCAAGGGCCAGCAGATCCGCCAGTTCGAACCCCTGCCACGGGATCACCATCGACCAGGCCTCGACACAGCGGAAGCGGTAGATGCGCTCCTCAAGCGTCATCGCCTCGAGGATCTGTTCAAACCCATAGGAACCGGGATTGTCGACCAGCCCGTCGATCTCCACCGACCAGGGCGAGGTGGTCATTGCCCCGGCATAGTAAGACGGATCTTCCTTGCCGGTGCCGAATTCGTAGAAATTGCAGTAGCTGGTGACCTCTTCCCAGGTGTTGGTCGCAAGCCCCTCTTCGGCCACAGCGCCCCCGGCGATGGAGCCCAGCCCAGCGCCTGCCATGCCAGCCAGCAGCTTGCGGCGGTTCCAGAACAGGGCTTCGGGGGTTACATCGGCAGCAGTAAGGTCATTGGTCCAGCGCTTGGCCATTGGGGAAAACTCCTATTGGTCTTGCACTGAACCTAGTTCGCGCGCGTTAACAGGAAAACCAAAGCTTTATAACAATGCCGTGCCGGACCTGTAACATGGCGCGCTCAGTTCGCGGGGGTGCGGGTCAACTTCACCTGCGTCAGGTCGGCGCGTTCGCCGGTTTCCGCATCCACCAGCATCAGCTTCAACCGCCGCCGTGTGGTGGCATCCACCGGGTGAATTGGGTCGAAATCTTCGGGAAAGTATTTGTTCCCCCACCCAAGAAGCGCCAGGAACGACAACCCCAGCCCTTCGCCCGCCGTGGACAGGTAATAGGCCTTGCGGGTGCGGCTGCCTGCCTCGCGGTAATCGCGGGTCTCAACCAGACCGGCCTCGATCAGCGCAGACAGCCGTGTGGACAGCACGGATTTCGGGATCTTCAGCGCCTCGCGCATTTCTTCAAAGCGGTGCGCGCCGTAAAACAGCTGCCGCAGGATCAGCAGCATCCAGCGGTCGCCCAGAAGCCGCGCCGCCCGCGCCAGACCGCAATCGGCCACAGGGAAATCGCTGTCGGCAATAACGGTTTCAGGAACAGAGGGCGACGCATGTGATTCTGAGTTTGACATGTGAACCCAGATAGCGCACCGTGAGCTAAGTTCAAAATTCAAACCTAGAATCATCAAACAGGGGACCATCATGGCTGATGTCTCAATGAACCCGCTTGCCCTGATCTTGGGGCTGAAGATCCTTGTCACGCTGGGGCTGACCCATCTGTTTCTGTTCGCGCCGCAAAAGCGGCTGAACGGTCTGATGGCGCAATATGGCGACAGCCCGCTGACCTATCGGCTCTATGGGCTGACGCTTTTGGTCTTGATCGGCATGTATATGTCAGGGCTGGTCGCGGCCCTTGGGGGCGCGGTCAGCCACGAGGTTCTGGCCCTTGGCATCCTGTCCAATGGGGGCGCTGCCGTATTGATGCAAACCTGGAGCGGCCACCCCACCCTGCGCCGGGCGTCCTGGGTGTTCGCCGCCATTGCACTGGCGCTGCTGGCCGCCCTGCTGTTCCCCAATCAGGCATTACTGCCGCTGCTGCCATAAGAGGGCTGGCGCACATTCATCGGCACCGAGACCCCGTCTTCGCCCATAATCCGCACATGGCGGCGACGCATCAGGCGGGGCTCGGTCACGCCAACCGAATGGGCAATGGTCTCCACCTCGTGGATCACACCATTGGCATAGGCCGCCACGCGGTGGCATTTCTCGGTCACCACCAGCCCCTGCTGGAATCGCGGGTCATGGGTGGTGATACCAGTGGGGCAGGTGTTCTTGTTGCATTTGAGCGCCTGAATACAGCCAAGCGAGAACATGAACCCGCGCGCCGAGGTGACAAAATCCGCCCCCGCCGCCAGCGCCCAGGCCACATCGCCGGGATTGACCAGCTTGCCGCTGGCAATCAGGCGGATCCGCTCCTTCAGCCCGTATTCATCGCGCAGGTCACAGACCAGTGGCAGCGCCTCGCGCACCGACATGCCCACCAGATCCATCAGCGGCATCGGCGACGCACCCGTACCGCCCTCGCCGCCATCCACGGTGACAAAATCCGGCACATCCTCGGGGCGCGCGGCAAAGTTCATGAACATCTCGCGCATGGCGGTCTCTGACCCTGCGACCGTCTTGATGCCCACCGGCTTGCCGGTCACCTCGCGGATATGGGCCACCATATCCAACAGCTGGTCATAATCGGCAATCTCCGGATGGCGGTTGGGCGAGATACTGGCCTCCCCTTCCTTGATCCCCCGGATCGCGGCGATCTCGGCATTCACCTTGGCCGCCGGAAGAATGCCGCCTTTACCGGGCTTTGCGCCCTGCGCGAGCTTCAGCTCAAACATCCGCACCTGCGGGTGGGCGCTGACGTCGCGCAGTTTGTCATCGCTCAAGCGCCCGTCTTCATCGCGCACCCCGTATTTCGCGGTGCCAATCTGGAAAACAATGTCGCAGCCGCCGTCCAGATGAAACGGGCTGAGCCCCCCTTCGCCGGTGTTCAGCCACACGCCCGCATCGCGCGCACCGCGACTAAGGGCCGTGACCGCAGGCCGCGACAGCGCCCCATAGCTCATGCCCGAGATATTAAAGAACGACGGCGCCATATAAGGCACCCGCGCGGTTGGCCCGATCTGCATCGGCGCAGTTTTGGCAGCCTGATTATCAAGCGGCGGAAAGGGCGAATTGACAAAGATCGGCGTGCCCGGCACGGACAGATTGCGGGTCGATCCAAAAGCAATCGTATTGCTTTCGCCCTCAGCGGCGCGTTCGATCCAATGCCGCTGTGCACGGTTGAACGGCAGCTCTTCCCGGTCCATGGCAAAGAAA
Organism: Tritonibacter multivorans; assembly: GCF_001458415.1. Lineage (GTDB taxonomy): Bacteria > Pseudomonadota > Alphaproteobacteria > Rhodobacterales > Rhodobacteraceae > Epibacterium > Epibacterium multivorans. The sequence continues at coordinate 7,117 of NZ_CYSD01000037.1, forward strand.
TACTGGCGAAAGAATTCGCCCAGCGCGCTGAACAGATGGCGGAACCGCCCAATCACCGGGTAATTCCGGCGGATCGCATCATGGGTCTGGGTCAGGTCCGCGACAAACATGATCACCGCAGCCAGCACCAGCAGCCCAATCGCAATGACAAAAACCACGGCCAGCCCCGACAACGCCTGCATTGCAAATCCCATCTTCCCGCTCCCTCTCCAGTGGCTGGCTCCTATCTAAGGCCTCGGTGCCGGAAACCTGCGGGGAACTCTGCGCGCAAAACATCACAAAATCGTGTGTGGAAATCTGATCGCGCCCGAGCTTAGGGCGAAAGGCCGCGATTTCCAGACAAATGATTGGGCGCAGAAGGTGAACCAGCCGGTTCTTTGGCGCGTAAGTCCCCTGAAGTTCCGGCACAACGCCGGGACCAGAACGGGAGGACCAAACCCATGAAACGCCGCTTTTTTCTGAGCCTGAGCGCCGCTGCCCTGACCCTCAGCGCCTGTGCCACTATGACCAAAGAACCCGATATTGTCGATATTGCCGCAGGCAACAGTGACTTTTCGACCCTTGTGGCTGCCGTAAGCGCCGCAGGTCTGGTCGACACGCTCAAAAGCGATGGGCCTTTCACCGTCTTTGCCCCCACCAACGCCGCCTTCGCCGCCCTGCCCGCAGGCACGGTCGACACGCTGTTGATGCCCGAAACCAAGGATCAACTGGTGAAGGTTCTGACCTATCACGTGGTGCCCGGTGCCGTGACCTCGGACCAGCTGGCAGGCCAGCGCCTATCGGTGGCCACCGTTCAGGGCCAGAATGTGCACGTCAACGGCACCCATGGTGTGAAGGTCAACGATGCCACAGTGACCAGCGCCGACATCATCGCCTCTAACGGGGTGATCCATGTGATCGACAAAGTGCTGCTGCCCAAGTAACGCCCCCCCCGCGAAATAGAAAAAGCCCCCCGCCGATCCACGGCGAGGGGCCACTCTATATATATGTGCGTGCGGCACGGTCCGTGCAGCGGGCAAGCGCGCGCTTAGTGCACAACCGCATCCTCCGGCCGCGGCCGATCCGAGGCGCCAACCCGGTCCCCGATCAACAGACCCTCAGCTCCGGCCCCGACGGACACACTGTCGCCTTCGCGAATGTCACCCGCCAAAAGCGCCTCGGCCAGCGGGTTCTGCAGCGCGCGCTGGATCACCCGCTTCAGGGGGCGGGCACCAAACACCGGGTCATAGCCTTCGTCGGCGAGCCAGGTCTTGGCGGCCTCATCCAGCTCCAGCGTGATCTTGCGACCCGCCAGACGCTTGAGCAGCCGCGCCAGCTGGATATCAACGATCCCGTCCATGTCCTCGCGCGCCAGACGATCAAAGATCACGGTCTCATCCAGACGGTTCAGGAACTCAGGCCGGAAATGCGCCCGCACCGCGTCCATCACATCGCGCTTGGCATCGCCGCTATCGGCGCCTTCCGGCAGCTGGCTCAGCGCCTGCGCGCCAAGGTTCGACGTCAGGATGATCAGCGTCTGCTTGAAATCCACCGTGCGCCCCTGCCCATCGGTCAGCTGACCATCATCGAGCACCTGCAACAACACGTTGAACACATCCGGGTGGGCCTTTTCGACCTCGTCAAACAGCACCACCTGATAGGGGCGGCGACGGACAGCCTCGGTCAGAACCCCGCCTTCGTCATAGCCCACATAGCCCGGAGGCGCGCCAATCAGACGGGCCACCGCGTGTTTCTCCATGAACTCCGACATATCGACGCGCACCATGGCGCTGTCGTCGTCAAACAGGAACTCGGCCACGGCTTTGGTCAGCTCGGTCTTGCCGACGCCGGTCGGCCCGAGGAACAGGAACGACCCCAGCGGGCGGTTTTCATCGTTGAGGCCAGCGCGCGCCCGGCGCACCGCATTGGCCACCGCCGTCACAGCCGCGTTCTGCCCGATCACACGGGAATGCAGCTCGTCTTCCATCCGCAGCAGTTTCTCGCGCTCGCCCTCCAGCATTTTCGACGTTGGGATACCGGTCCAGCGCTCCACCACCTCGGCGATCTGCTCGGGGCGGACCGCCTCATCAACCATGCGCCCCTCGGCCTCCTTGCCATCGGCTTCGGCCAACTGCTTTTCCAACTCTGGGATAATGCCATAAGACAGCTCGCCCGCGCGGGCAAAATTGCCCTCGCGCGTTGCAATCTCCAGATCCGAACGCGCGCGCTCCAGCTGTTCCTTGACCTCGGTGGCCGAAGCCATCTTGTCCCGTTCCGCCTGCCACTGCGCGGTCATCTGGGCAGATTGCTGCTGTAGATCGGCGAGTTCTTTCTGCAGCACCTCCAACCGGTCCCGCGACGCGCTGTCGTCTTCCAGCTTCAGTGCTTCTTCCTCGATCTGCATCTGCAGGATCTGACGGTCCAGCGCATCAAGCTCTTCGGGCTTGCTGTCCACTTCCATGCGCAGACGGCTCGCGGCCTCGTCCACAAGGTCGATGGCTTTGTCCGGCAGGAAGCGGTCGGTGATGTAGCGGTTCGACAGGGTTGCCGCCGACACCAGCGCCGCATCGGCAATGCGCACCCCGTGGTGCAGCTCGTATTTCTCTTTGATGCCCCGCAGGATGGAAATCGTGTCCTCCACCGTGGGTTCCTGCACCTGTACGGGCTGGAACCGGCGGGCAAGGGCCGCGTCTTTCTCCACATACTTGCGGTATTCATCGAGCGTGGTGGCCCCGATGCAGTGCAGCTCCCCGCGCGCCAGTGCCGGTTTGATCAGGTTGGCCGCATCCATGGCGCCATCGGATTTGCCCGCACCCACCAGCGTGTGCATCTCGTCAATGAACAGCACAATCTCGCCCGCGGCCTCGGTGACCTCGGTCAGGATGGATTTCAGACGTTCTTCAAATTCGCCGCGATATTTCGCACCGGCGATCAAGGCCCCCATGTCCAGCGCCAGCAGGCGTTTGTCGCGCAAGCTTTCTGGCACATCGCCATTGATAATGCGCAGGGCCATGCCTTCGGCAATCGCGGTTTTACCCACGCCCGGCTCCCCGATCAGCACCGGATTGTTCTTGGTGCGGCGGGACAAAACCTGCATGGAGCGGCGGATTTCCTCGTCGCGGCCAATGATCGGGTCGATCTTGCCTGCGCGGGCACGTTCGGTCAGGTCGATGGTGTATTTCTTCAGCGCCTCATAGGCGTCTTCGGCCGACGCACTGTCCGCCGTGCGCCCCTTGCGCAGATCATTGATCGCCTCATTCAGCTTTTGCGCCGTGACTTTGCCCGCCTCCAGCGCGTCCTTTGCCTTGGATTTCACCAGCGCCAGCGCCATCAGCACGCGTTCCACCGGGACAAAACTGTCGCCCGCTTTTTCCGCGATCTTTTGGGCCTCGTCCAGGACCTTCATGGTCTGGCCGTCCATATAGATCTGGCTGCCATCGCCCGACACCTGCGGCAGCTTGTTCACAGCCGCCTCCAGCACCTCGCGCACGCGCGCCGCATCGCCGCCTGCGCGGGCGATCAGATTGGCAGACATGCCCTGATCGTCATCCATCAATGCTTTTAGAATATGTTCCGGCACCAGACGCTGATGCCCTTCACGCAGCGCAATGGTCTGCGCCGCCTGCACGAATCCCCGTGCCCGCTCTGTGAACTTGTTCAAGTCCATCTTGTCTCTCCTTCTACAAGCGCCCGACGTGGTTGGCGGCGCCCGCTTTGCGGCACGCCCCGGTGTCAGGCCTCAGGCTAAGATTTGGGCATAAAACCCGCCTCTTCAAGAGGGGTATAGCAACAAGAGTTTCCGATTGCGTTGACAGATGTCAAATGCGCCCTTCCCCGATGTCCCCAATCCCTTTAGGAAGGCGAAAATCCCAGATGGAGAGTTCCCGATGCCCGTGACCGCTGATGACCGCCTGATCGTCGCCATGGATGTTCCCAATGCTATTCAGGGCCTGAAACTGGCCGAGCAGCTGGGCGATGCCGTATCTTTCTACAAAATTGGCCTTGGCATGCTGACCGGCGGCGGGCTGGCCCTGGCCAATGAGCTGAAAACCGAATTGGGCAAAAAGATCTTCCTTGATATGAAGCTTTTCGACATTGGCGCGACGGTCGAAAACGCGGTGCGTGGGCTGGCGCAGTTCGATCTGGATTTCCTCACCGTGCACGGTGACCCCTATGTGGTAAAGGCCGCGCAGGAAGGTGCCGCAAACAGCGAAATGAAAATCCTGGCGGTGACCATTCTGACCTCGCTGGACCGCGACGACCTGGACGGCGCGCTGATCAAACCCGGTGAGATCACCGATCTGGTGCAGGAACGCGCAGGCCGCGCGCTGGAGGCCGGCGCCGATGGCGTCATCGCCAGCCCACAGGAAGCCGCGCTGATCCGTGCGCTGCCCGAAGCGACCGGCAAGCTGATCGTCACCCCCGGCGTCCGCCCCGCCGGTGCCGCGCTTGGCGATCAGAAACGTGTCACCACGCCCGCACAGGCCCTGGCAAATGGCGTAGACCACATGGTCGTAGGCCGCCCGATCTGGCAGGCCGCCGACCCGCGCAAAGCAGCACTGGATATTCTGGCGGAAATGCAGGCCGCAACCGCCTGATCCCCGCAACAAACCGCGCCCCTTCCCCAGATGGAGGGGGCATATAGCCTTCGCTCCCAATATTTAGGCACCCCAACCGGCAAAAATCCGCCGACACTGACCCTGCGTAAACTTCTGAATTTTCCCAGCCCTACCACTCGGCAAGGCCCCGGAAGCACAGGAAAAACCTCAGGCTTCGATGTTCGATTTCGGAAATTTTTCTGAGGTTTTACGCGCGAAATCCGGCCAATCTCGCGCCTTGGGGCGCAGTTTTGCAAAACTTTGCTTTGCCAAACTCCCGCCGATCCCCGACTCTGGGACCCAGAGAGATCCCCAAGACCCTCTTTTTTGGCCCTGTTGCGGCCACAGGACATTTGGCCAGCTGGAACCAGCGGCCTCCTCGGTACACTCCCCAAGACGGGTGCCTTTACCAGCACCTCGTCACCTTCCCCCGCCATCAGTGCGGGGGCCTTTCTTTTTGGGGACAGCCTATCGCTGATCGAGGTAATCCTTAAGGCGGGACTGAAAATTGGGCACGCCCTTGGGGTGCTCACAATAGGCCGCAGGGGACATCAACTGCCAGCACTGGCCCTCATCGCCCAGCTCAATGTCCTGTGCCCGACTTGCGGGCAGATGGGCGGCAAAGAACCACGCGGCCTGCGACGTGGTCTGATGGCAGCGGGCATAGCTCAGGTCGTCTTCTGACAGATGCAGGCCGATCTCTTCGCCGGTTTCACGCAGCACGCAGGCCGCGGGGCTCTCTCCGTCTTCGCGGCCGCCGCCGGGAAAATCCCAATGGGCGGGAAAGGGAATGTCGGGTTTGTCGTCGCGCAGGATCACCACCAGTTCGACGCCAATGAACAGCGCCAGCTTGGCGCCAATGAAATCCTGATCGCTCATGGCTTGTTCCCTGCCCCTCAGCCCGTGTAACTGGACACATATAAATGCACACAGCCGCGACCCTAGCGTCGGGGCCTGTGTCGTCCACCCTTTTTGCGATGCCGCCATGCCCGCCCTTTGCCGCGAATGTCTGACCCCCCTGCCGGATGGCACCCGCCGCTGCACGCAGTGCCGCAGCCCCCGCGTGGTGTCCAACCCAGAGCTGTTCGATCTGACCATTGCGCATATGGACTGCGACGCCTTCTACGCCAGCGTGGAAAAACGCGACAACCCAGAGCTGGCCGACAAACCCGTCATTATTGGCGGCGGCACGCGGGGCGTGGTCTCTACCGCTTGTTATGTGGCCCGCATTCGCGGGGTGAAATCGGCCATGCCGATGTTTCAGGCGCTAAAGCTCTGCCCGGATGCGGTGGTCATCAAACCCCGCATGGAAGTCTATGCCGAGGTCAGCCGCGCCATTCGCGCGATGATGCTGGACCTGACCCCGGATGTGGAACCCCTGTCGCTGGACGAGGCGTTCATGGATCTCTCCGGCACCCAGCGCCTGCACGGCGCGCCACCTGCGGTGATGCTGGCGGGGCTGGTGAAACGGATGAAGGACGAACTGGGCGTCACCGGATCGATTGGCCTCAGCCACAATAAGTTCCTCGCCAAGGTGGCATCCGACATGGACAAGCCGCGCGGGTTCTTTGTGATCGACAAGGCAGGCACCGATGCGTTCCTGCGCGACCGCCCGGTGCGGCTGATCTGGGGCATTGGCCCGGCCGCCCAAGCCAGTCTGGACGCGGCGGGGATTCGCACCTTTGCCGATCTGCTGCGCTGGGAACGCGACGGACTGAATCAGCGGTTTGGGTCAATGGGCGAACGGCTTTGGCACCTGGCGCGCGGTCAGGACCGGCGCAAAGTGACCGCCCGCGCACCGGTGAAGTCGATCTCGAACGAGACCACGTTTTTTGAAGACACCGCCAGCCTCGAGGTGCTCGAGGGGCACCTGTGGCGACTGGCCGAAAAAGTATCAGACCGGGCCAAGGCGCGCGGGCTTGCAGGCCGCGTGGTGACCCTGAAGCTGAAACGCGCCAACCATCAGGCCCTGACCCGGCGCCTGTCCTTGCGCGAACCAACACAGATCGCTGACAAAATCTACCGCACCGCGCATGGGCTTTTGCAGCAAAGCGTCGACAAAGGCCCTTTCCGGCTCTTGGGCTGTGGCATCAGCGAACTGGTGGACGAAGGCGAAGGCGAACGCACCCATGATCTGCTGGATCCGGGCGCCAGCCAGCGGGCCAATGCAGAACGCGCCACGGATGCGATCCGGGCGCGCTTTGGCGATAAGGCCATTATCAAGGGGCGCGCGCTGCGCAAACGCTAAACCGCGCTACTCTGCCGCCAGCCGGTCGGCCTCTGGTGCGCTGCCCCCAATGCGCGCCACTTCGGCCAGAACCTGCGCCAGACGTGCGCGCATTTCCTCAAAACCCGAATGTGGCTGGATCGTTTCTTCGTCCATATAAAGCGACCGGTCGATTTCCACCTGCACCGCATGCTGGCGGCGCGACGGGCGGCCATAGGTCTGGGTGATATAGGCCCCGGCAAAAGGCGTATTGCGCGCCACCTCGAACCCCGCCGCGGCAAAGGCGGCTTCGATCTGTTCCACAATGCGCGCATCTGCGGCCACCCCAAAACGGTCGCCCAGAACAATCTCGGCCCGCTTGCTGCCACCGCTGCCCAGCGTATCCAGCGCCTCGCGGGGCATCGAATGGCAATCCAGCAGAACCGCCTCGCCCATGTGTGTGCGTGCGGTGTTCAACAGCCGCTGCAATTCCCGGTGATAGGGGTGCCAGACCAGATCCAGCCGCGCCGCCGCCTCGGCCTGGCTGATCTTGCCACTGTAAATGGGCCGCCCCTGCGCCACCACGCGGGGAATCACCCCAAGCCCCGAGGCCACGCGCGGGTTTTGCCCGCGCCGCGCCACACCATCAATGACTGCGGGGTCCAATTCTTGCACCGATCGGTTCAGATCCACATAGGCACGCGGCATATTCGCCGTTAAAAATGCCATCCCCAATGCGGGGGCTGCATCAAACAGCTGGTCCACATAGGCGTCTTCGCTGCTGCGAATCTCATGGGCATCCAGAATCGCCCGATCCAAAAACGCGCTTGGATAGTCCGATCCGCTGTGTGGCGAGGCCACAATAACCGGAGAAACCCAATTACGGGGCCAATTTACACTATAACCAACTGCCGACATGCACTGCTCCGCTTCCTCGCCTCAACATAAATCATAGAGTTTATATTTTTGTCGTCAAAAGCTCTTGCGCCCCCCCGCGACTCCTTTTATAGACCCCTTCACCGACACGGAGCGGGGCGCCACACGGCGCTAACAAACGCTTCACACTCGGCATCATGGGCGGTTAGCTCAGCGGTAGAGCACTTCGTTGACATCGAAGGGGTCACAAGTTCGATCCTTGTACCGCCCACCATGATTTCGCTGTCTTGAACATCTGTTCAGGATGCCCCGCAAACCCAGGCGCTGGTTCGCGCCGCAGAAAAGGAGATTGACCATGAAAGTCAAGAACTCGCTCCGCTCGCTGAAGAACCGGCACCGTGATTGCCGGGTTGTGCGTCGCAAAGGTCGCGTTTACGTGATCAACAAGACCCAGCGCCGGTTCAAAGCACGCCAGGGTTAATTCCCCGGGGCTAAGACCTAAGAGACCTTCAGGGGTTTCCAGAAAACCGCATCATCAGATGCGGTTTTTTGTCGTTTTAGGGCCAAGCCCAATTGAATTTCGGCCAAGATCCATTAATTGACTGTTTGACTAGGGAATTACCCCCTGCCGAATCTGACATGCCGAATCTAAACGGGATCACATCATGACGCGCACTTCTGTTCTGGCCACTCTGCTGGCCTCTGCCCTTGCCACCACCGCCGCTGCCGAAGGCGTGGTGAACATCTACTCCGCGCGTCATTATGACACCGACGAGAATCTCTATGGCGATTTCGAGAAAGCCACTGGAATCACCATCAACCGAATCGAAGGCAAATCCGACGAGCTGATCGCCCGTATGACGGCCGAGGGCGCGAACTCTCCGGCGGATATCCTGATCACCACCGACACCTCGCGCCTGACCCGTGCAAAACTGGCGGGCGTTCTGCAGCCCGTGGACAGCGACATCCTCGAAGCGCGCATCCCCGCCGCCCTGCAGGATCAGGACAACACCTGGTTCGGCTTCTCCCAGCGCGCGCGCATTATTTTCTATGCCAAAGACCGCGTGACCGATGTGCCGCAGACCTATCTGGATCTGGCAGACCCGAAATACAAAGGCCAGATCTGCATCCGGTCTTCCACCAACACCTATAACCAGACGCTGATGGCCTCTATCGTGACCCACCACGGTGAAGAGGCGGCCCGCGACTGGGCCGACGGCATCGTGGCAAATATGGCCCGCCCGCCCAAAGGCGGTGACACGGACCAGCTGCGCGGTCTGGTGTCCGGCGAATGCGACATTGCCGTGTCCAACACCTATTACTTCGCCCGCGCGATCCGCAAAAACGTTAAAGGCGTCAGCGACAGCCTCGACCAGATCGGTTGGGTCTTCCCCTCTCAGGACACCGTGGGCGCACATATGAACCTCTCCGGCGGTGGTCTCGCTGCACACGCGCCGAACCGCGACAATGCGGTGAAGTTTCTGGAGTACCTCGCCTCTGAGTCTGCGCAGAAATATTTCTCCTACGGCAACGACGAATACCCGACCGTCCCCAGCGTTGAACTGGCCGACAGCGTCAAACAACTGGGCGCGTTTAAAGCTGACGATGTGAACCTCTCCGAGGTCGCCAAAGCCCTGCCCACCGCGCAAAAAGTGTTTAACGAAGCGCGCTGGAAATAGTCCCACGCACGCCAAGCTTTAAAAACAGGCGCGGCCCGCTCCGCGCTTGTTTCTTTTTGTGCAATCGCCCTCCCCGCCCTTGGAGCGCGCCCCCGCCGCGCCTAGCATGGCTGCGAACAGGGGAGGCGCAATGCGTTTTGAAATTTCACGACTAAATCCGCAGGACACAAACGACAGTCTCTTGTGGGATGGTCTGGCCACTGTTCTGTGGGCCTGTGTTCACGGTGGGGCCAGTGTCGGCTTTGTGTTGCCCTTCTCCGAAGCAGAGGCCCGCGCGTTTTGGACCAATAAGGTTCTGCCGCAGGTCGTCGCGGGCGGCACATCCATGTGGGTTGCACATAGCGAAGGGCGGATTGTCGGCACGGTTCAGCTGCAACACGATCTGCCCCCCAACCAACCCCACCGCGCCGATGTGGCCAAGCTGCTGGTCCACCCCGATGCCCGCCGCAACGGCATGGCCCGCGCCCTGATGGACGCGCTCGAGGCCGAGGCCCGCGCCCGGAACAAACGCCTGCTCGTGCTCGACACGCGCAGCGGTGATCCCTCGCAAACGCTTTATGAACGCATGGGCTTTGCCGTGGCCGGGGCGATTCCCGGTTACTGCCTCAATCCCTTTGACAAGACGCCCGAAGCCACAACCTATCTGTTCAAAACACTGGCGTAAGATAACGGAAACTTTGCGCAAGCCGCAAAACAAGCCTTGGTTTTCCTAGACGCCCCTTCATGACGGCAATATAACACCTGCAAAATGGGTCTGGAAAACCAGACCCGTGGACCACTTGGGGGTGGATCAATGACTTTCATTTCTGCGAAAGGGGCGCGCTGATGCGGGTCCCTGTTACGATTTTCAGTGGCTATCTGGGCGCTGGGAAAACCACGCTGATCAATCGTCTGCTGCGCGAAGATCACGGTCTGCGGCTGGCCATTCTGGTCAATGATTTTGGCGCTATCAATATTGATGAGACGCTGATCAAAACCAAAGACGAAGGCGTGGTGGCGCTGCAAAACGGCTGCGTCTGCTGTGACCTCTCGCAGGAACTGGGGATGAGCCTGAACGGCATTATGACCCGTGCAGACACCCCCGACCACATTCTGATCGAAGCCAGCGGCGTCGCGGACCCGGTGTCCATCGCCAATGCCGCCAGCAATGACGCACGGCTGACCCACGGCGGCGTGGTCACCGTGGTCGACGGGCCGCAGCTGGCTGAACAGATCGCCGATGACACCATTGGCGCTCAGGTCAAAGGCCAGGTGGCCGCCGCGGATCTGGTTCTGGTGAACAAGGTCGATGCGCTGGATGACGCGCTGGAACAGCTCCTCTCTGAGCTTGGCGCGCGGACACCTGCCATCGTCCACAACGCCCCACTGGCGCAGATCCTGTTGGACATGGTGCCCCTGCCACGCCAAAAAACCCCTACACCACATCCGGCCTATGTGACCTGGCGCCATCAAAGCGATCGGGTGTTTGACCGCATGGCGCTTGGGGAAAAGCTCGCGTCGCGCCCCAAGGGGATGTACCGCCTGAAAGGGTTTGTGCTGACCAACCGGGGCGCCTACGAGGTCCACGCTGTAGGCCGCAATGTCGAAGCCAAACGGGTTGAGGCCACGGAAAACCTGCTGGTCGCGCTTGGCCCCAAAGGCCGCGTCACCACCGAAGAGATCGAGAGCTGGTGGACCGCCGAGTAACCCTCGGCCGCAGACCTCGGACGTATCAGCCGCCGCGTTTTAGCGGCGGTTTGCTTGTCGGCCCACCTGACGGCAGATCAGGATCACCGGCAGCAGCCCCACCGCCATAATCACCAGCGACGGCACCGCCGCGCCCTCCAGCCGTTCGTCCGCCGCCAGCCGATGCGCCTGCACCGCCAGCGTGTCAAAGTTGAAAGGCCGCAGGATCAGCGTCGCGGGCAGCTCTTTCATCACGTCGACAAAGACAATCAACAGGCCGGTCAGCAGGCTGGGCGTCAGGATCGGCAGGTGAATGCGGCGCAACATGCCAAAGGGGCTTTGCCCCAGCGACCGCGCGGCGGCATCCATATTGGCATGGACCGTCGACTGGCCGCCTTCGTAGGCCCCCAGCGCCGCCGCCATAAACCGCACCACATAGGCCATCACCAACAGCCAGATCGACCCGGTGATCAACAGCCCCGTGCGGATGCCAAACTGTTCGCGCATAAAGGCATCAAGCGCATTGTCAAATGTCGCAAAGGGCACGATCAGCCCCACCGCAATCACGCCCCCCGGCACCGCATAGCCCAGCCGCGACAGGTAATTTGCCATGCCCGAAATCCGGCCCGGCCGCAGACGTTGATAAAACCCAAGGCAGACCGCCGCGCCCAAAGTGATCAGGGCTGCAAGCCCCGCCAAGGTCACTGAATTTTGCAGAAAGGCGATATAGCGTCGGCTCAGCAGATCCTGCTCGCTTTCCAACCCCATCAGCGCCAAGGCTGCCAGCGGCACAAGGAACCCCAGCAAAACCGGCACCGCACAGAGCGCCACAGCCCCCCCTGCGGCAATCCCCTTCAGTTCTGCCGGGGCCATGCCGTCATGGCGTTTGCCCGCATGGTGATACCGCGCCCGTCCCCGGCTGACCCGTTCGGCGACCGCCAGCAACAAGGCAAAGCTCAGCAGACACAGCGCCAGCTGCGCCGCACCCGCCCGGTCGCCCATGGAAAACCAGCTGGTGTAGATGCCCGTGGCAAAGGTCTGCACGCCGAAATAGGACACCGTGCCGTAATCCGCGATGGTCTCCATCACCGCCAGCAACACGCCCGAGGCCACCGCCGGGCGCGCCATCGGCAGGCTCACCCGCCAGAACGCGCGCCAGCTGTTGTCGCCCAGCGCCCGCGCCGCCAGAAAGGCCGAGGCGCTTTGTTGCAGAAACGCCGCCCGCGCCAGCAGATAGACATAGGGGTAGAGCACCAAAATCAGCATGATCGCGGCGCCGCCAAGCGATCGGATCTCGGGGAACCAGTAATCGCGCGGCCCCCAGCCCGTCACATTGCGCAGGGTGGTCTGCACAATGCCCGGATGATCCAAAAGGAAGGTATAGGCATAGGCCAGCACATAGGCCGGAAAGGCCAAGGGCAGCACCAGCGCCACCTCGAACAGCCGCCGCCCCGGAAAGTCGCACATCGTCACCAGCCAGGCCGCACCAACCCCGATCAGCAGAGTGCCAAAGGCCACCAGCAGCACAAGGTAAAGCGTGGTCAGCGAATACTCCGGCAGCACGGTCGCGGCCAGATGGCTGATCGTATCGGTGCCACCTGTCAGCGCCGCGATGGCCACAGCGACCATCGGCAACAAACAGGCCAGCGCCACGCCCCAAGCGACGCCTGCAAACACACGGCTCCCCTGCCGCTGAGCCCGTTTCGACGTGCGGTTGGGTTTCAAAGCGGTGGATGGGCTGGTCTCGGTCATGTCTCAGGGGTGATAAAGCGCAGTTGACCCTGTCTCAACGATTTTAGTCGGGATTGCCAGCGGAAAGACGACACCCGCCGGTGAAAGCCTTTCGCGCACTGCCCTACGGGGCACGAAAATACCCGCCCAGACTGGCTGGACGGGCGTATAATCGGACCTTACAGGCTCAGTCGTAACTGCGCTGGTCTTCGATCACCAAACCGTCCTTCGGCAGGCTGCCCGGTGCCACCACAGACACCGCGCCCTTCAGCTTCAGTACGTCCATCACCGACCGGGCATAGCTGATCTCATCCCCGCCCGTTGCTTCGATCTGGACGCGCATCACGTCCATTTCCCCCTCGCGACTGGCAATGACGCGGGCTTTGACGATCTCGTCGTGGCGGTCGACCAGCTGCGCCACCTGTTCGGGGCGGACAAACATGCCCTTGATCTTGGTGGTCTGGTCCGCACGGCCCATCCAACCCTTGATGCGGGTGTTGGTCCGGCCACAGGGGGATGTGCCCTCCATCACCGCGCTGAGGTCACCGGTGGCAAACCGAATGAGCGGGTAATCCGGGTTCAGTGTCGTCACCACAACCTCGCCCACCTCACCGGGTGCCACGGGCGTGCCGGTGCCGGGGGTGACAATTTCGACGATGACATGTTCATCGACAATCATCCCCTCCATCGCAGCACTTTCATAGGCGATATTGCCCAGATCCGCCGTCGCATAACACTGCAGGCAGGAAATGCCGCGATCAGCGTATTCCTGACGCAAGCTCGGGAACAGCGCGCCACCGCCCACAGCGGCCTTTTTGAACCCCAGCTGCACGCCCATCGCGTCGGCTTTGTCCAAAATCACCTTCAGATAATCCGGCGTCCCGGCATAAGCTGTGGCGCCAACATCGCGCGCCGCTGTCACCTGCAGCTCGGTCTGGCCGGTGCCCGCAGGCAGCACCGCTGCCCCCACAGCGCGCGCGCCGTTTTCAAAGATCATCCCCGCAGGCGTCAGGTGATAGCCAAAGCAGTTCTGCACCACATCGCCTGCGCCAACCCCGGCCGCATGCAGAAACCGCCCCATGCGCCACCAGTCCTGATCCACCCCACCGGGTTCATAGATCGGCCCCGGCGACTGAAAGATATGCGCAAAACCCGAGGCGGGTTTCACGGTGAACCCGCCAAAGGGCGGATGCAGCTTCTGCGCCGTGGTCAGGTCAGACTTGCGCAAGACCGGCAGCGCCGCCAGTGCGGCAACCGAGGTCACCGCTGCCGGGTCCACCCCCCGCAGATGCGCGGCAAAGCCGGGAGCGGTCAGGGCACGGGCGATCTGTTCGGGCAGGGTACGCCCCAGATCGGCAGCGCGTTCATCACTCGAGCGGGTTTCCAGTTTGTCGAAATAGGTCATGTTCTCGCCCTCCCCTCAGCTCAACCACCGTTTGCGGCGGCGGTAGGACCGCACATCGCGAAAGCTCTTGCGCCCTTCCTCGGACATGCCGAGGTAAAATTCCTTCACATCCGGGTTCTCGCGCAGCTCGGCTGCGGGGCCGTCCATCACCACGCGACCCGATTCCAGAATGTAGCCGTAATGCGCATAGCGCAGCGCCACATTGGTGTTCTGTTCCGCCAAGAGGAAGGTCACGCCCTCCTGTTCATTGATCGACTTCACGATCTCAAAAATCTGTTCCACAAGCTGCGGGGCCAGCCCCATCGACGGCTCGTCCAGCAGGATCGTTTCGGGGCGGCTCATCAGGGCGCGGCCCATGGCGACCATCTGCTGTTCCCCGCCCGAGGTATAGCCTGCCTGTGACTTGCGCCGTTCTTTGAGGCGCGGGAAATAGTTATAGACCATCTCAAGATCAGCCTGAATATTCGCGCCACTGTCGCTGCGCGTATAAGCGCCGGTCAGCAGGTTTTCTTCGACCGTCAGATGTTCAAAACAATGGCGGCCTTCCATCACCTGAATGACGCCTTTCTTCACCAGATCTGCGGGGTCCTGCGCATGCACATCCGACCCACGATAACGGATCGACCCTTTGGTGACCTCGCCGCGTTCGGACAGCAGCAGATTGGAAATCGCCTTCAGCGTTGTGGTCTTGCCCGCGCCATTGCCGCCCAAAAGGGCCGTAATCCCACCCTTTGGCACGTTTAGGCTGACGCCTTTCAACACAAGGATCACATGGTTGTAGATCACTTCGATATTGTTGACCTCAAGCAGGGTATCCGCCTGCACGTCCCCGTCAGAATTGGCCGCATCCAGCATCTGGTTTGTCCTTCATATCCAAAGGGTGCGGCGACTGCCCGCCGCACCAAATCGCCTCAGCGCAGCTTAGTTGCAGCGTTCCGCGATATTGTTTTCCGCCGCATAGGCGCCCGAGTCCTCGGCCACCAGCGTACCGATCACCTCGCCATCGGTGGCGCCAAAGTCGGAAATCAGCGACCAGGTCTGGCTGGAGGCATCCCACTGCGTCATGCCCACAAGGCCGGGGCCGCCGTGGTTTTCACAGGACACATCAAAGGACGGGCCAAAGTTCGGCATGCCCAGCGCGGCCATCTTTTCCTCGTTGATGACCAGCGCTTCCATCCCGTCGCGCATCATCGCACCGGTGATGTCAGCAGTGCCGTGGATGTCCTGCGCGGTCTTTGCGGCCTCAACCGCCAGCATCGCTGCGTACATGCCGCGATTGTACAGAACCTTGCCGACATTATCGCCCGCACCCGCGGCCTTGCCTGCGTCCACGACATATTTCTGCATGTCGTCAAACACCGGGAAATCGCTGCCCACATTGTGGAAGGTCACGGATTTATAGCCATTGGCCTTGTCGCCTGCGGCCATCACGTCATGTTCCGCACCGGACCACCAGACCCCGATGAAGTTCTCCATCGGAAAACGGATGTTTGCGGCTTCTTGGATGGCCACCTGGTTCATCACACCCCAGCCCCACATGACAACATTGTCAGGGCGGTCACGGCGGATCTGCAGCCACTGGGATTTCTGCTCCTGACCGGGGTGATCCACGGGCAGCAGTTTCAGCTCAAACCCGTGTTTCGCAGACAGCTCTTCCAGCGTGCGGATCGGCTCTTTGCCATAGGCAGAGTTGTGATACAGCAGCGCGATTTTCTTGCCCTTGATATCGCCGCCATTGATCTCCAGCAGGTGGTTGATCACGCCGGATGCGCCGTTCCAATAGTTCGCCGGATAGTTGAACACATGGCTGAACACCTTGCCGTTTGCAGCCGAGGTCCGACCATAGCCCATCGTGTGCAGCGGGATGTCATCAGCGGTCACTTTGGGGATCAGCTGATAGGTGATGCCGGTGGACAGCGGTTGATAGATCAGCGCGCCTTCGCCTTTGGTGGCCTCATAGCATTCCACACCTTTCTCGGTGTTATAGCCGGTCTCGCATTCGACCACGCGCGCCTTCACGCCGCCAATGCCGCCGTCGCGTTCATTCACCAGGGTGAAATAGTCGTTGTAGCCATCCGAGAACGGGATACCGCCCGCCGCATAGGGGCCTGTGCGATAGCTCAGATCCGGGAATACCAGATCGGCCATAGCCGGGCCGGCGGCCAAAAGCGCGCCAAGCGCCACTGTTGTAAGCTTCGTCTTCATCACTTTTCTTCCTCCCTTAAAATACTCCGACGGCTCTTGCCTGTGTCGCTTCCGCCTATTGTCTTGTCTGCCTTTCCTATGGCTGGGGGTGCTCCTCACTTCACCCCCAGCCCGCTGGCCGATCCCCTAGTGGGGGAAAGGCCAGAGTCTCAGTTTTTCTTTTGCCACCCGCCACAGTTGGGCCAGCCCATGGGGCTCCAGGATCAGGAAGGTGACAATCAACGCGCCGACGATGACCAGCTGGAAATGCGCCACAATATCGGTGGGCCAGCCCAGCACATCGACGCCCACGACCTTCAGCACCACCGGCAGCAGCACCAGAAACGCCGCGCCCGCAAAGCTGCCAAAGATCGACCCAAGCCCGCCAATGATGATCATGAACAGCACAAGGAATGATTTGTTGATTCCGAACGCCTCGCCCACTTCCACCGCACCCAGATAGACCGAGAAGAACAGCGCCCCCGAGACCCCGATAAAGAACCCCGACACCCCAAAGGCCGACAGTTTCGCCTTCAGCGGGTTCACCCCGATGATTTCAGCGGCAATATCCATATCGCGGATCGCCATCCATTTGCGCCCCTGCGTGCCGCGCGTCAGATTGCGGGCAATCACGGCACAGCCGGTCAGGAAAATCAGGCAGAACAGATAGGTCGCCCAGGCCTGCGCATTGGGGCCGGTGATCAGAATGCCAAAGGTATCCCGCTCGGGCGCATTGATCTGGCCCGAGGCCGAATAGTTGTAAAACCAAGGCACCCGATTGAACAGCCAGACCAGAAAGAACTGCGCCGCCAGCGTCGCCACCGCAAGGTAGAACCCCTTGATCCGCAAGCTTGGCAGGCCAAACAGAATGCAGACCAGCCCGGTGATGCCCCCCGCCAGAACCACATGGATGAACATGGACACCTCGGGAAAAGCGGTCATCAGCTTGTAGCAGGCATAGGCCCCCACCGCCATGAACCCGCCGGTGCCAAGGCTCACCTGCCCGCAGTAGCCCACCAGAATGTTCAGCCCGATCGCTGCAATCGAATAGATCAGGAACGGCAGCAGAATGGCATTGGCCCAATAGTCATTGATGACAAAAGGGATGATGCCAAAGGCCACCGCCAGCACCGCATAATACCGATACCGGTCAAACCGGATCGGAAAGGTCTGGCTGTCCGCCTCATAGGAGAGTTTGAAATCCCCGGCCTCACGGTAGAACATCCTATGCCCCCTTCACTGTCTTGGAATTGCGTAACTCTGCGCCCCACTGCGCCTGCGCTGCATCGCGGGCCTCTTTCGTGGTGCGGTTGGATGATTTGGCATAGCCCGAGCGTTCGGAAATCCGCACCAATTTCAGATAGGCAAGGATCCCGGCAAACAGACCCGCCGCCGCCAGAAGGGCGGCAATGGTCACCTGCGCCGGGCTATAGCTCTCTCCGGTCAGCGCCAGATAGCCAAAGGCCCAAAACCCGGACCAGGCAATGACATTCAGGATTGCGATCAGCTTTGGCATACGCGGTCCCCCCAGTGCATGGTTATCGGCGCGTTTACCCTTTGTTTAGAAATCCGGCTTTTGCCACATTTCGCCCCAATCCCTTTGTCACCCTTGCGTTGGGAAAAGTGAGTGGGAAACATGACAGCAATGTTGCAAGAGATGCGCAGGCTCGAAGCTGCGCGCAGCCGGGGAGAGATCACCCCCGCACAATACAATGACATCCGGCGCCGGTTGTTGAACGCCGTGGAAGAGGCCCAAGTGGCCGATTCACAAATCGGCGGGCAGCGTCGCGCCCCCCGCGGCGTTGCGCCCAACGTCGCAGGCGCGCCGGGCGCACGACAGCGCGGGGCCGCAACCGCCCGCCCCGGCGCGACCGCCAGCGGGGCGCGTGCGGCAACTGCCGCAGGACCACGCATGAACATCTGGGGGCTCGTTGTGGTTCTGGTGGGGCTCGCCACTTTGGCGACGCTGCTCTTGGGCTTTGTGCTCGGGGATTTCACCATCGCCTTGACCCTGGCCGTCACCGTCTGTGCCGCGCTGATGGTGGCCGGTGCCAAAACCATCTTTGCACAGGACGCCGCCAAAGCTGCAGCACTTGAACTGCGCGCCCGGGCCATCCGCGAGGCGCAGGCCAAGGCCGCAAAGGGTGCAGAAGGCGCAGAACCCGCATAATACCTTTGGGGAGAGAGGTCAGACCCGTTCAATGATCTTCTCCCCAAACAGCCCCTGCGGGCGGAACACCAGAAACAACAGCGCCAGCACGTAGGCAAACCAGTTCTCGGTCGCGCCGCCGACCAAGGGGCCAATCAGGAACTCAAAGAGTTTCTCGCCCACGCCAATGATCAGCCCGCCGACAATCGCGCCGGGGATCGAGGTAAAGCCCCCCAGCATCAGAACCGGCAGCGCCTTCAGCGCAATCAGCGACAGCGAAAACTGCACGCCCGATTTTGTGCCCCACATGATGCCCGCAACCAGCGCAACAAAGCCCGCAACCGACCAGACCAGCACCCAGATAAAGTTCAGCGAAATGCCAACCGACAGCGCCGCCTGATGGTCATCGGCCACCGCCCGCATGGCGCGGCCCTGTTTGGTGTATTGCGAAAACAGCACCAGCCCGGCGACCAGAAGGGCTGCAATCACGGTTGCGACAATGTCCAGATTGTCGATGAAAAACCCGTAGCCAAAGATCCCGAATGTCGTCTCATCGATCCAGATGTTGATGCCCTGCGGCAGACCCACATCCAGCGTCTTGATCTCGGACCCCCACATCAGGTCGGCGACACCCTCAAGGAAATAGGCCAGACCAATGGTCGCCATAAACAGGATGATCGGCTCTTGGCCCACCAGATGGCGCATCACAATCACCTGCACAGCCCAGGCAAAGCCCACCATGACCACCACGGTCATCAGGATCGCAAACAGCGCCGGAACGTTCCAGCCAAAGTGATGCACATGGGTGCCAAACATCGCATTGATCAGATGCGCAAAGGGCACCTGCCCTTGCATGATCCCGACCAAGGTCATCGCCGCAAACAGCGCCATGACGCCTTGCGCATAATTGAATATTCCCGACGCCTTGTAGATGAGGACAAAGCCCAACGCGACCAGCGCATACAAGACGCCCGCCATCAACCCATTGAGCGTCACCTCCATGGCAAAGATCAGCTGATCAGACATCGCTCTTCTCCTCTTTGATCCGCTGTTCAGTCATGGCTCACCCCCAGATAGGCATCGATCACCGCCTGATTGTTGCGCACCTCATCCGGCGTGCCATCGCCAATCTTGCGGCCATAATCCATCACGACCACCCGGTCGCTCAGGTCCATCACCACGCCCATGTCATGTTCGATCAGGGCAATGGTGGTGCCAAATTCATCATTCACATCAAGGATAAAGCGGCTCATGTCCTCTTTCTCCTCGACGTTCATCCCCGCCATGGGCTCATCCAACAGCAGCAGTTTGGGTTCGGCCGCCAGGGCCCGCGCCAGCTCGACGCGTTTCTTCAACCCATAAGGCAGGCGCGCCACCGGGGTTTTGCGGATCGCCTGAATTTCCAGGAAATCGATGATCCGCTCCACCACCTCGCGGTTGGCGGTCTCTTCGGCCTCGGCCCGCCCCTTCCACAAGGCTTGCTGGAAGATATTGGTCTTCATATGGTTCAGGCGGCCGGTCATCACATTGTCCAGAACACTCATGCCCTCAAACAGGGCGATGTTCTGGAACGTCCGCGCAATGCCTTGGCGTGCCACTTCATAGGGGCGCAGAGGTTTGCGTTTGGCCCCATGAAACCAGACCTCGCCCTCCTGCGGCACATAAAACCCGGAAATCACATTCAGCATCGACGATTTACCGGCGCCATTGGGCCCAATGATCGCGCGGATTTCACCCTCGCGAATGTCAAAAGAAATATCCTTGATCGCCACCACACCACCAAAGCGCAGGGTGATGTTCTTCATCTCCATGACCACGCCGCCAATGGTGCGGCCGTCTTCGGTCACATAACCTTCTGCTGCATCAAACATTGTTTTCCTCCGGGCGGACCCTCATGGGACGGTGGGCGGGGCGAGGCCCGCAGGGCGAGCGCCGAACCAGCCGTCTCATTCCGCTGCCATCTTCTGAACCGAGACCACCTCGGCATCCACACACGCCAAGGTCGCGCTGATCGCCCCCTTGCGCCCGTCCTCATAAGTCACCTCTGTGGTGGTAGAGACCTCGGCCAACCCGCCATAAAGCGCGTCAATAATGTCGGCGAATTTCTCCTCCACGATGCGGCGGCGCACCTTGCGGGTCCGGGTCATTTCACCGTCATCAGCGTCCAGTTCTTTGTGCAAAACCACAAAGCGGTGGATCTGGCAGCCCGACAGCATCTCGTCCTGCGCGACAGAGGCATTCACCGCCGCCACATGGCCCGCAATCGTCTCGAGCACGGCAGGATGCCCCGCCAGCTCCTGATAAGAGGCATAGGCGATATTGTTGCGTTCGGCCCAGTTGCCCACGGCCACAAGGTCGATATTGATAAAGGCCACACAGGTCTCGCGCTCATTGCCAAACAGCACGGCCTCCAGAATGTCAGGGTAGAACTTCAGCTTGTTCTCGACGTATTTCGGCGCAAACATCGCGCCATTTGCCAGTTTGCCCACATCCTTGGCCCGGTCGATGATCCGCAAATGGCCCGAGGATTCCTCGATGAACCCCGCATCGCCCGTCGCAACCCAGCCCTCGGCATCCTTTGTGCCTGCGGTGCTGTCGGGATTGTTGAAATACTCTACAAACACACCGGGAGAGCGATAGAAAATCTCGCCCGTGTCCTCGATCTTCAGCTCCACCGCGGGCGAAGGCACGCCCACGGTGTCTGCCCGCACCTGACCGTCAGGCTGCTGGGTGATAAACACCGTCGCCTCGGTCTGACCGTACAATTGCTTCAGGTTGATCCCGAGCGAGCGGTAAAAGGCAAAGATCTCCGGCCCGATCGCCTCCCCCGCGGTATAGCCCACACGAATGCGGCCATAGCCCAGCGTGTCTTTCAGCGGACCATAGACCAGCAGATTGCCAAGGCTGTATTTCACCCGGTCCAGCAGCCCCACGGGGTTGCCGTCCAGAATGTCACCGCCGACCTTCTTGGCGTGCTCCAGAAAATGATGGAACATCCGCCGCTTCAGCGCGCCCGCATCTTCCATGCGGATCATCACATTGGTCAGCTGGCCTTCGAACACGCGCGGCGGCGCAAAGAAATAGCTCGGCCCGATTTCACGCAGATCGGTCATCATCGTATCCGCGCTTTCGGGGCAGTTCACGCAGAAGCCGCACCAATACGCCTGACCAACGGAAAAGATGAAATCCCCCACCCAGGCCAGCGGCAGATAAGATAGGATCTCTTCGCTCTGGGTCAGCGCATCAAAATCACCCGAATTCTTCGAGGTCTCGATCACATTGCGGTTGGACAGCACCACGCCCTTGGGCTTGCCGGTGGTGCCGGATGTGTACAGCATCACGCAGATGCTGTCGTAACTCAGCGCCCCTGTGCGCGCGGCCAGTTCACCCGACAGCTCATCGCGGGCCGCCCGGCCCTGATCCTGCACATGGGCAAACTCATGCAGCGTCCGATGGTCGTATTTGCGCAGGCCCCGCGGGTCCACATAGATCACATGCTGAAGGTTCTTCAGCCGATCCTGCACCTCGATCACCTTGTCGACCTGTTCCTGATCGCCCGCAATCACATAAGACGCACCGCAGTTTTCCAGCACATAGGCCATCTCTTCCGACACCGCATCCTGATAGAGCGGAACGGGCACAGCGCCAACGCTTTGTGCCGCAACCATTGACCAGTACAGCGACGGGCGGTTGCGCCCGATAATGGCAATGAAATCGCCGGGCTGAACGCCCAAGTTTATCAGACCCAGCGCCAGCGCCTCGATCTCTTCTGCGGTCTCGGCCCAGGTCCAGCTCTGCCAGATGCCAAACTCTTTCTCCCGGTAGGCCGGGCGGTTGGCAAATTGCGACGCATTGCGCGCAAGCAGTGCAGGGACCGAAGCAAACGCAGGGTTTGCGACAGGTTCCGTCACGGTAATCTCCTCCCAAGGATCTCCTCCAGACCGCGTCTGCCCCGCGATGCGCCCCTCCCCGGTCGCGTCGCAAGTCTCCTCCAGCGCCGTGAAGTCAATCTGCGGGATTAACCTGCGCTTAAATACTCACCGCATGTTGTCTCAAATCTTACGAATTGTAACAGCGCTCCGATCCTGCGGCGAAACGCGCCAAGCCGGCCGGCGCGTCAGGCTTTGACCTTTGCTTTCAGCGTGCTAGCCATGAGGTCAGGGAGAGAGAATGACGCAGACCAACAGTCAGCGCAGCAAGATGGTAGAGGCCGGGCTGAACCTGATCGCCCAGGCCCTGTCGATCTATGACCAGGACCTGCGCCTTGCCGCCTGCAACCGCCGCTTTCAGGAAATGTTCGATCTGCCCCGCGAATTGGTCAGCCCCGGCGCCAGTTTTGCCGACACCATCCGCCTGATTGCCGCCCGTGGTGATTATGGCGATCTGCCCGATCTGGATGACTTTGTCGCCCAGCGCGTCGCCCAAGCGCAGGCCTTCCAGCCGCATTATCTGGAACGCCGCCGCCCCAATGGGCAGATCATTTCAATCGAAGGGGCGCCGCTGCCGCAGGGCGGCTGGGTTGCGGTCTATACCGACATCACCCAGACCAAACGCGCCGAGGCGCTGTTGCGCGCCCGTTCTGCCGAATTGTCCGATCAGCTGTTGTCCCACGCCGAAGAGCTCTCGGGCACCAACCGCAAGCTCGCCGCCAGCATTTCCGCGCTCGAAGAGGCCAAGCGCCAACTGACCGAAACCGAAGCCCGCACCCGCCTCACCACCGAAATGATGCCCGCCCATATCGCCCATGTGGACGCCGAGGGCTGCTATACCTTTACCAATGGTCGGCTGGCCGATGTGTTTCCCAAACGCCCCGCCACCATCCTTGGCCGTCACATGCGCGAGGTTCTGGGCGACCACGCCTTCGCCCGCATCGAACCCAACCTCGCCGCCGCCTATACCGGCCAGAGCCCGGTGTTTGAATTCACCGAAGATCAGGACCGCCGCCGCCTGCGCGTGGCCTTTACGCCGGACGGTCAGGGCGGGGTTTACGTGCTGTCGATGGATGTGACCGAAGAAACCCAGGCCCGCGTCGCCCTGCAACAAAGCCGCCGCCGCGCGCTGGCCGCCCAGATGACCAGCGGGCTGGCGCATGATTTTTCCAACCTCCTGACCATTATCCTCGGCATGCAGGGCAAACTGGCCCGCATGGACCTGCCCGAGGACGCGCAGGAACTGGTCACCGCAACCCTGTCTGCGGCGGATCGCGGCGGACGGCTTTTGAAACGTCTGTCACAGGTCACCAGCCAGCGTGGCCTGCGCCCCGAGGCCTGCGATGTGCATGCCCTGCTGTCGGAACTCAAAATCCTCGCCTCCCCGGCGCTGCCGCGTGGGGTGGGCCTGTCGGTTCTGGACAACACCCCCGATCAGGCGCTGCTCTTGGACCCCGGTCGCCTGCAGGACGCGCTCTTGAATCTGATCCTGAATGCCCGCGACGCCTGCGGCGCTTCTGGCCAGATCACCGTTGCCGCGCATCTGGTCGGGCAGACATGGCTGGAAATTTCGGTCGGGGACACCGGCCCGGGGTTTTCGCAAGAGGCGCTGGAACAGGCGCTGAACCCGTTTTTCACCACCAAAGGGCAGGAAGGCTCGGGCCTTGGGCTGGCGATGGTCTATGACATGGTGAAATCCGCAGGCGGCGACATTCGCGTTGGCAACACAGTCTCTGGCGCCAATGTCACCCTGCGCCTGCCCTACCGCGTCGCGCCCGAGGTTTCGGGGCGGATGGTTCTTCTGGTCGAAGACACGCCAGAGCTGCGCGAAACCATCCGCGAATTGCTAATGGCCCTTGGCTGCGCGGTGGTCGAAGCCGCCAGTTTGGAAGAGGCCACCGCCCTTCTGGCCGACCTGCCCGACATTGCGCTGGTGCTGTCCGATATCCGCCTGCGCGGATCGGGCACCGGGGTTGATCTGGCCCGCCAAATCCCCGACGACGGCCCGCCCGTGGTGCTGATGACCTCGCTGCCGCCGGAAGACCCGCTGCGCCAGAACGCCGCCCGCGCCTATCCCGTTCTGCCCAAACCCTTTGACAGCAAACAGCTCTCTGCGCTGCTGATGCCGCAAGCCCGCCCCGGAGCCAAAACATGACCCAATCCGACACCGCCCCGCTGGTTGCCATCCTCGATGACGAACCCGAGATCCGCCAGATCCTGTCGGACACGCTCGAAGCCGCAGGGCTGCGCACGCAATGCTTTGGCCGCGCCCGCGATTTTGAGGCCGCCCTGGCCCGTATCACGCCAGAACTCTGCCTGATTGACCTGTCCCTGCCCGACAGCGATGGGCTTGCGCTGGTACATCGGCTGGCGTTGGAAAAAGGCGCCAGCGTTATTATCATTTCCGGGCGCAGCCAGGTGCAGGATCGGATCACGGGGCTGGAACTGGGCGCTGAAGACTACATCACCAAACCCTTCGCCCCGACCGAAGTGCTGGCCCGCGTCCGCGCCCGCCTGCGTGACACATCCCGCGCCCCCGCCCCCCAAGGCGACACGGCGCAGTTTTCCGGCTGGCAGGCCCATTTCGACCGCTATGTTCTGGTCGATGAGGCGGGCACAGAGGTCCCCTTTTCCCACGCCGAAGGCGCGGTGCTGCGGCTGTTTCTGGACAATCCCAAACGGCTGATTTCCCGCGCGCAAATGCAGGACAATCTGGGCGGCAGCGCCGGCGACAGCTTTGACCGCGCCATTGACGTGCGCATTTCCCGCCTGCGCGCCAAACTGGGCGAAGACCCAAAAAACCCCCGCCTGATCAAAACCATCTATGGCGCAGGCTATATCTTTGTGAGCGATGTGGACTGGGGCTGACCCCGGTCTTTACAGCGGTGGCACCCGCATGCGCACCGGGCTCGACTTCACAATCGAGGTATGAGTTGTCGCTAGACGGGCAAACGTCTCAAGAATAGGGTCTAGTTCTGCAATATCACGCAGCAGCATCCGAGCGACAAAGCCGTCTTCGCCAGTGACCTTGTCGCATTGCACAATCCGCTCATTCGCCTCGATCTGCTGTTCCAGCATGTGACGTTTTCCCGGCAGCGGGCGAAAACGCACAATCGCCTCCAGACCGTAGCCCAGCGCAGCCGCCGACAACTCAACCCCAAAACCCTGGATCACACCAAGATCCTGCAGCCGCCGCACCCGTTCGCGAATGGTGGGCGCAGAGACCCCGGCTTCTGCCGCCAGATCCTTCCAGCTCACTCGGCCATCCCGCACCAGTGCCTTCAGCAGCGTGCGGTCCAGCGCATCCAATGGATCTTTCATTCAAAGCCTCTTGCACAAAAATGCCAATGTATCGCTGGCATTTTCCCAATTTTTCCTTCGAAAGCAAAAGTACTTTGCCCATGGGCCTCCTTTAGTTTTCCACCATTGGATCACACGGAAAGGAAAGAACATGGGATGGTCGCTTTGGGCGTCTTTTGCATTGGTATCGGGGGTGAACATCATCACGCCCGGCCCGGCCCGGCCAACCTCAATACACTGCGTCGCGCGTTGCAATTGGGATGGGTCCGGGTGCTGCCGACAATCTTTGGCAATGCGCTGGGGTTGGCGGTCGGCGGGCTTGCCTGCGCGTTTGGAGCCGGGGCCTTGGTGCTGGCTTCGGATCTGGCGTGGGCCCTGCTGCAAGGGCTGGGTGTGGTCTATCTCTTGTGGCTCGGCGGGAAACTATTGATCACACATGAAACGCTTCTTGTCGACGGCGCGAACGACCCAGCCGCACCGCGCGCTGCGCCCCTGTTTCGCGAGGCCTTCCTGCTCGCGGTCACAAACCCCAAGGCGCTGCTGTTCTACCTTGCGCTATTGCCGCAATCCCTGGACCCAACAATGGGCGCAGGATGGGGGCTGGCCCTGCAGGCTGTCACCCTTGTCCTGACGTATTGCGCCCTGTCGATCCTATCGCTCAGCACCTATGCCGCACTTGCCAGCGCGCTGCGCAACCGGGTTATGACACAGGCGCGCTACACCGCGTTTCGCAGGGGGTCCGGCATTGTGATCCTCGCCTTCGCCCTGAAATTGCTGGTTGGCTAGGCCGTCAGTTCGTGCCCTGCCATGTTCTTCGAAACACCACCCAGACCACCCGAAGCGGTCGGCGCTGCTGGCGTTAAGATCAAAAATCTTGCGAGACCGAATCACCCTGCTAAAGTGAACGACATGACGACATGTCTGCTCTATCACCACCGCACGGCGCGGCGTGCCCGGTTCTACCGGGTGGAAATCGCCATGACGCTGTTTGACGAGGTCTCGGTCCTGCGCGAATGGGGCGTGGCCGGTCATGAGGGCACCACCTGCATCCAAACCTTCGACAATCTGCGCGAAGCCTCCGATGCAGCTGATGCCCATCGCGACCGCATGCTGCACCACGGCTACACGCGCCACTAACCTCCGGCGGACCGACCCTGCGGCCCAAACACCCGCTGCGCGGCATGCGGGTCGATGGCCTATTGCGTCGCATTTGCCCTTTTCAGCCCTTCCCGGCGCCCCTAGAACTCTGCTGACGAACGCAGCGCAGGCCGCAGGAAAGGATCGCCCATGACCCAGATCACATTGGTGCGCCACGGACAGGCAAACACAGAGGCCCGGGACGAGATCAGCTATGACCGCCTGAGCCCCCTGGGCCATCAACAGGCGGGCTGGCTGGGCGATCATCTGCGTGACAGCCGCGACTATTTCACCCGCGTCTACAGCGGCACGCTCAACCGCCATGTCGAAACCGCCACCTCCATGGGCTATGGCGATGGGCTGGTGCAGGATCCGCGCCTGAACGAAATGAGCTATTTTCCCCTCGCCGAGGCGGTGGAGGCCCAGTATGGCACCCCGATCCCGACCAATCGCGAAGGGTTCATTGACCATCTTCCCTATGTCTTTGACCTGTGGCAGCGCGACCAGATCGACGCGCCCTACGAGACATGGAACGATTTTGAGAGCCGCATCTCGGCCGCGCTGGTGGAAATCGCCGCAGGCGAAGGCCCGGCGCTGGTGGTGACCTCGGGTGGGCTGATTGGCATTGTCATGCGCCAGGCGCTGGGGCTGGACACCAAGGCGACCGCCCGTATGGTGCTTGCGGCCATGAACACCTCGGTCCATGTGCTGCATCAGATCGGCGGTCATTACACGCCGGTTCTGTACAATGCAGTCCCCCATCTGGCCGATCCTGACCGCCATTTTGCCCGCACCCATCTTTGAAAAAGAGGACCGAGACAATGCAGCTTTACTACGCCCCCAAGACCATCTCTGTCGCCGTTGCCATTGCGCTGGAAGAGGCCGGGATCGAATACGAGACCGTACTGGTGGATTTCGCCGCCAAGGAACAGACCTCGGTTGCCTATCAGCAGATCAACCCCAAAGGCCGCGTGCCTGCGCTGGCCTTTGATGGTGGTCTGCTGACCGAAACCGGCGCGCTCTTGGAATTCATTGCCGACCAGGACGGCAACGACCTGCGCCCAACCGACCCCATTCTGGCGGCCCGTATGCGCGAGGTGATGTTCTATCTGGCCTCCACCATGCATGTGAACCACGCCCACAAGTTGCGCGGCGCCCGCTGGGCGAAGGAACGGTCCAGCTGGAAGGACATGCAGAAAATGGTGCCCAGCACCATGGCGGCCTCCTGCGACTACATCAGCCGCGCGGGGCTCCGCGGGCCATTTGTGCTGGGAGAGACGGTCTCGATCGCGGACTGCTACCTTTATGTGGTCTGCACCTGGCTGGAGGGCGATGGTGTGACCCTTGCCGACTTCCCCAAAATCCAGGCCTTCATGCAGGCCATGGAAGCCCGGCCCAGCGTGCGCGCCGTGTACGAGAAAGCGATGCTCTGAGCGGTGAACGGGTTGGGGGCGCTGCCCCCGGCCTGCGGCCTCCCCCGGGATATTTTTAAAAAGATGAGTGAGGGCCGGACCGCATAGCGGCAAACGACGTGGGGCGTCGTTTGAGGCCCGAGCGGGCGGAGCCTTAGCCGGACCACGCAGTGGCAAACAGTGCGGGGCACTGTTTGAGGGGCGAACGGGCGGAGCCCAGCCGGACCACGCGGTGGCAAACAGTCTAGGGCAGAGTTTGTGGGGCCCTGCCCCGAGGGATCACACTGCAGGCCGCTGGTTCAGACGCGAGCTGCTCGGGTATCTGGGATAGAGGCTGTTGCGCGTCTCAGCGCCCCATCACGCTCTCGGCTTCCGCCGACACATTGAAGCCCAGAAGCTCCAGCCCGGCTTCGATGTCAAAGGCCAAATTGGGGGTCTGCAGCAGGTAGTCTTCGGCCGGGGTTGTTGCTTCCTGCAGCGCCAGATCACAGGCCTGGCTGTACTCGGATGCCTCAAAGGTGCCGCGCCCCAGCCAGACCAGAGCGACGAGTGCGGCTTTTTCCTCAATATTCAAACCCTGCAGAAACGCGCGCAGCTCGGGCTCTGCGCGCCCCAGTTCCCGCGCCATCAGCGCCACCTGTTCCGCCTTGTTCGGGGCAATGTCCATTTCCATGCTCATGTCCGTCTCTCCCGTGCCTAACGTGGTTTCACGGGACAAAGATGGCAGGCAACAGATCAGCCGTCCTTGATCTGCGACAAACCCCGCCCCAGGGGGCCGGGCCACGTGCGCCAACGCCCTTGGGCCCGCGCAAGAGCCACGCTGCAACAGACGGGCGCGGGCGTGCGGGCCTGCAACCGCCCTTAGGCGTCAGAGCTTTCGAGCAGGGTCACTTCGCGCGGTGGCACCTCAACGGGGCCTGGGTCTTCCAGCGTCGCACTGGACACCACGCCAAGGGCTTCGAACTTCCGGGCCGAGGGCAGCACCCGCGATTCCAGCGAGCCCACTGCCTTGTTGTAGTTGTTCACCGCCGAGGTCATGGATTTCCCCACCATCGCAAGGTTCTTCGAGAAGGTGGTCAGACGATCATAGAGCTCTTTTGCGCCCTTCTGCACCTCCAGCGCGTTTTCGGCCATTTTCTCTTGCTGCCAGCCATAGGCAATGGATTTCACCAGCGCCATCAGCGTGGTCGGCGTGGCGATCAGCACCTTATGTTCGAACGCATATTCGATTAGCCCCGCGTCAGCCTCAACGGCTGCTGAGACAAAGGTCTCACCGGGGATGAACATCACCACAAAATCCGGCGCCTCGCCCAGCGCCGATTGATAGGCTTTGGACGACAGCTGTTTCACATGAGTGCGCACATGGCCCGCGTGGCGGGTCAGCGCCGCCTGCTGCGCCTCGGGGGTGTCCGCCTCCAGCGCGTCCAGATAGGCCTCCAGCGGGGTTTTGGCGTCGATCACAATGCTTTTGCCGCCGGGGATGCGCACCACCGCGTCGGGGCGGCGCAGCCCTGCATCGGTGTCGACGGATTTCTCCAGTTCATAGTCCACATGTTCGGCCATGCCCGCCATGTCAAAGACCTGCCGCAGCTGCATTTCGCCCCAGCGCCCCCGGGTTTTCGGCGCGCGCAGGGCCTGCACCAGCTTGCGGGTCTCGCCGCCCAGTGCGGCTTGACCTTCGGCCAGATGGGCCACTTGGGTGCGGATCGCACCGTAAGCCTCGTTGCGGGCTTTCTCGATTTCCTGAATGCGCTCGCCAAACTGGCCCAGCTTTTCATCGAGCGGTTTCACCAGACTCTCGATCGCTTCGTGACGGCGTGCCAGATCCGCATCTGCGGTTTTGCTGTGGGCCTGAAACCGTTCACTGACCAGCGTCAGGAAATTTTCCGAATTTTGCTTCAAAACACCCGTGGCCAGATTGGCAAATTTATCCTCCAGCTGGCGGTTCATATGCTGCATTTCCTCAAGCCGCGCCTGATGTTCGGCGTGCAGGGCCTGAATTTGCGCCTCGGCCTGAAAGCGGGCGGCGCGTTCGTTTTCACTGGTGCGGCGCAGGGTCGACAGCTCGTCCAAAGCAGGCTCTAACCTTGCCACTTCGGCCCGCAATGCGACCTCTTTCAGACGCAGCCCTTCAACCTGCTTTTGCAACAGCGCGGCCGCTTTGCCGCGGCGGGTCGACGCCAGCGCCAGAAACAGACAGCCCACGGCCAGAAGGCAGCAAACAGCAATCGCATTGGGCAGGGTCAGGGCCTGTGCCGCGATGTCCAGCGGGTCCATGGGGCTCTCCTCAAATCTTTTTGTTCTTAGCTGCGGCCGAACAGGCGTTCGATATCCGCGAGTTTTAATTCAACATAGGTGGGGCGGCCGTGGTTGCACTGGCCGGAATGGGGCGTGGCCTCCATTTCCCTCAAGAGCGCATCCATTTCTTCGCCGCGCATCCGGCGGCCGGACCGGATCGAGCCATGGCAGGCCACGCGGGACAGGATCGCTTCGACCTTGGCCTGCAGCAGCTGGCTTTCGCCCTGATCGGCCAGTTCATCCAGAATATCGCGGATCAGCGCCTCGGCATTCACCGTGCCCAAGAGAGCCGGCGTTTCCCGCACCGCAATGGCGCTGCCGCCGAAGGGTTCGATCCCCAGACCGAATTTATACAGCTCGTCCGAGACATCCAAGAGCCGCGCTGCGTCGCCCTCGCTCAGTTCCACAATCTCGGGGATCAGCAACCCCTGCGTGGCGACGCCGTTTTCGGCCATCTGGTGTTTTAGCCGCTCATAGACCAGCCGTTCGTGGGCGGCGTGCTGGTCGACAATCACCATACCGTCTTGGGTCTGGGCAATAATGTAGTTTTCATGCACCTGCCCACGCGCTGCGCCGAGCGGCAGGGTTTCGGGGCTGACCACCGGTGTCTGTGGCGGGGCGCCGGGCGTTTCATGTGAAACGTCGGGCGTGTCGATCACCCGGCCCGAGTAGCTGCCTGCCAGTTCGGAGAACCCAGCCGCCGCCGCTGTTGCAAGCGGCGCATCCACGGGCGTGTCCTCCTGCGGGCCGGGCGCCTGCGCCGCATAAGACCGGTGCATGGCTTGGCGCGAGGGCCGGGAAGCCAGATCCATCTGATAGACACGCGGCGCGCCTGTGGCGGTGGGCTCTTCCGGGCGCATGGCCCCCAGCGTCGCGCCTGCCACAGTGGTCGAGGCCCGGTGGCCCGCCTCGCTCAATGCGTGGCGCAGGGACGACACGATCAGCCCGCGCACCAAGGCCGGGTCGCGAAAGCGGACCTCGGATTTCGCCGGGTGCACGTTGACGTCCACCAGCTCTGGGTCGCAGTCGATAAACAAGGCCGCCGCCGGGTGGCGGTCGCGGCTAAGGAAATCCATATAGGCCGCGCGCAGGGCGCCGGTGAGGGTTTTGTCTTTGACCGGGCGCGTGTTCACAAACAGGAACTGCGTCACCGCCGCGCCGCGCGAATAGGTCGGCAGTGCGGCATAGCCATAGAGGCGAATGCCCTCGCGGGTGTGGTCGATCTTCAGCGCGTTTTCTGCAAATTCGCGCCCAATGACCGATGCCAGCCGCCCATGCAGCGCGTCAAACAGATCCCCCGACAGCGGGTCGGCACGGAAGGTCACACGCCCCTCGCCCCCGCCCGAGACATCGCGCAGGGTGAACCCAATCGCAGGTTCTGCCATGGCCAGACGTTTGATCGTATCGCCAATGGCTTGGCTTTCCGCGCGGTCAGAGCGCATGAATTTCAGCCGTGCGGGCGTGGCAAAGAACAGATCGCGCAGTTCGACCACCGTGCCCTGACGCAGGGCGGCGGGTTTCACCGGCTCCATCCGCCCGCCCGCCACACGGATTGACACGGCATCCTGCCCTTTGACCCGGCTGGTGATGGTCAGCCGCCCCACCGCGCCAAGCGAGGGCAGGGCCTCGCCCCGGAAGCCAAAGGTGTGGATGTTCAGAAGGTCCGAGCCGTCGATTTTCGAGGTCGCGTGCCGTGACAGGGCCAGCGGCAGGTCGTCCGCCGTCATCCCGCAGCCATCGTCCGTCACCCGGATCAGCGTCTTGCCGCCATCGGCGATCTCAACCGTGATGCGGGTGGCGCCAGCGTCGATGGCGTTCTCCACCAGTTCTTTCACGGCCGAGGCCGGGCGCTCTACCACCTCGCCTGCGGCAATGCGGTTGATGGCGCTGTCGTCGAGCTGCCGGATGACAGGACGGGATCTGGTCGGATCAGCATTCATTTGGGGGTCTGGGGTGGACATACCGCTAAATCTAGCATGTTGAG
Source organism: Tritonibacter multivorans (assembly GCF_001458415.1). GTDB lineage: Bacteria > Pseudomonadota > Alphaproteobacteria > Rhodobacterales > Rhodobacteraceae > Epibacterium > Epibacterium multivorans. The sequence goes on from NZ_CYSD01000037.1 coordinate 39,649, forward strand.
GGACGATTCTGCCAGTTGGAATACGCCCCCTTGGCAGCCGCTGCAAGCGGTGCGTCAGACGCCCGCCGGCGCGCCCGCGCGGTGGCGGCAGGGGCCAAAGACCGCCGTCAGCGCAAGGATCACGCCCGACACCGTGGCGATCATGCCCGCCGCGCTCACCGCGTCATACATGCCGATCCACAGCGGGCCGTATCCGGCCAGAACATACCCAAGCACGGCAGAGAGCAGCGCAAAGGCTACGCTCCATGCAACCTGCACGCCCAGCCGGTTGGTCATCATCCGCGCCGCTGCGGGCGGGCAGATGAACATGGCGATCACAATGATCGAGCCCACCGCATCAAAGGCCGCAACCGCTGCAATGGCCGCGACCACCACCAACGCCAACCCCAGCGCTGTGGTGCGCAGGCCCAGCGTGCGGGCAAAGCCTTCGTCAAAGGTAGAGATCGCCAAAGGCCGCCAGAACAGCCACAGGAACAGCACCACGCCCAGCAACGTCACCGCAATGCGCGGCAGCTCGGGCGGGAGATGGCGCAGGGCGTCCCAGTCCAACAGGCTGCCCCAGCCGGTGGCATCCAGCCAGATCAGGCTTTCCAGATTGCCATAAAGCGCATGTTCCACATCCAGATGTACCGAGGACGTATCGGTCTGCTCCAGCAGCAGAACCCCACCTGCAAACATCGCGGTAAAGACAACGCCCATCGCAGCACCGGGTTCGATCCGGCCCAGACGGCGGATCACCTCGATCAGCACCACAGAAATCACCGCCGCGCCTGCCGCGCCAATCATCATTGGCCAGGTGGAAATCGCACCGGTGATCAGGAAGGCCACAACAATACCCGGCAAGGCCACATGGCTGATCGCATCGCCAATCAGCGCCTGACGGCGCAGCAGCAGGAAGTTCCCCGGCAGCGCACAGGCCACGGCGGCAAAAGCCCCGATCAGCAGCGGCGGCAGGGACAGCGGGACAAATTCCGATCCCATCAGATGGCCTCCTTCGGGGCACCAATGCGCGCATCCAATGCGGCGATCTGGTCGGCGGTCAGCACGGTCTCGATCCCGCGTAGGCCATCGTATTGCGCGCTTGCGGCCTCTTGTGCCTGATCGCGGCGCAACATCGCCCAGCGGGCCTCGTCCCGCAGCGCCTTGGCGGCCTGCGCGCGGCCATCGTCCGTCGCAACCCCATCGGCCCGCATGAGGCCCGCACGGCGCAACAGGCGGCGGGTCAGCGGCTCAAAGATCTCCTGCCCCTGCGCCAGCGCAAGAAGCCCTTGGCGCATGTGGACACGGGCCTGAAACCGGCGATGGCGCAGGATCGCGGCCAACACGCCACGACCGGGCGCCAACAGCAGCGACAGCAGGAACAAGGCGGCACTAAACAGGACAATAATCGGCCCCGTCGGCAGGTTTGGCGCGGTCGCAGACACCGCCGCCCCCAGATAGGCCGCCACACCACCAAAGGCGCCGGACAGGATCACCACCTGCCCTGCCCGTTCGCTCCAGAACCGTGCGGTCACGGCGGGAATAATCAACAGCGCAACAATCAGGATCAGCCCGACGATCTTCAGCCCCACAACGGTCACCGCCATCACCAGCGCCATCATCGCCATATCGACGCGGGGCACGTTCACCCCTTGGGCGGCGGCATATTCCGGATCAAAGCTGACCAGCAGCATCGGCCGCCGCATCACCGCGATCACCGCCAGAACGGCCAGCCCCCCCAGCGCGATAGTCACCGCATCCGCGAACAACATCCCCGCAGTAGAGCCTAATAAGAACCCCTCAAGCCCCGCCTGCCGCCCCACGCCCAGCGACTGGATCACGGTCATCAGGACCACGCCGAAACCAAAGAACACGGATAAGACCGCGCCAATGGCGGCATCCTCGGCCAGCCGTGTGTGGCGCGTCAGCGCGTTCATACACCACAAGCCCACCATGGCAGAGACGGCAGAGCCCAAAAGCAGCCCAATCAGGCTGCGCCCTTCGCCGCCCAGCGCGACCATAATCAGAAAGGCCATTGCCACCCCCGGCAGGGTCGCATGGCTGACCGCATCCGCGACCAATGCGCGTTTGCGCAAGAAAAGGAAGGTGCCGGTGATCCCCGCTGCCGCCCCCAGAAGGGCTGCGCCAATGGTCACCAGCGTGGCATTATACCCCAGCTGCAACAGCAGCGCCTGCGCCAGCATCCCTCAGCCTGCCACTTGTGCGATCTGCGCGGTTGCCAGACGGCCACCATAGGCGTCATGCAGCGTGTCAGCCGTGAAGGCCTCTGCCACTGTGCCTTCGGCCACCTTGCGGGTGTTGATCAGGAAAACATTGTCGAAATATCCGGCCACGGTGGCCAGATCATGATGCACGACGACAACGGTTTTGCCCTCGGCGCGCAGGGCTTTCAGCACATCAATGATCGCCTTCTCGGTCGCTGCATCAACGCCTGCAAAGGGTTCGTCCAGCACGTAAAGGTCTGCGCCCTGCGCAAGGGCCCGCGCCAGAAACACCCGCTGCTGCTGACCACCGGACAGCTGGCCGATTTGCCGATGGGCGAAATCTTTCATGCCGACACGATCAAGGCAGGCCTCGGCCTGTTTCACGTGGCGCCCGCGCAGACGGCCCAACAGGCCGACCTCGCGGTAAAGCCCCATCAGCACCACATCAATCACGCGGGTCGGGAAATCCCAATCGACCGAGGCGCGTTGCGGCACATAGGCAATGCGCCCGCGTTGCCGCGCAATCGGTTTGCCAAAGACCTGCACCCGGCCCGACACCGCCGGCACCACGCCCAATGCGGCCTTCAGCAGGGTCGATTTACCGGCCCCATTTGGACCAATAATCGCGGTCATCTTGCCGGCCTCCACCGTCATATCGACAGAGAAGACAGCCGGCTTTTCGCCATAGCTCACGGTCAGGCCACGGATCGCCAGCGGGCTGTCCTGCCCGCCCGGTTCAGTGATCTTTTTGCCGTCGCGGCTGACCAGAGCAATATCCATGGCTTAATGTCCTGCGCCCAGTTTGCCGTCCATGCCGCCTGCGGGGACATCCGCCCCAAGTGCCGCCGCAATGGTGGTAAAGTTGTGATCCAGCATCCCGATATAGGTGCCCTCGTAGGTACCATCGGCCCCCATCGCGTCAGAGTAAAGCTCGCCCCCGATTTTAACCGCGTGGCCTTTCGCCGCTGCCCCCTCAATGAGCGCTTTCATATTGCGGTCCGCGACCGAGGTCTCCACAAACACCGCGCCGACATTGCGGTTGACCAGCGTGTCGACCAGTTCGCCAATGCGGTTCAGACCGGCTTCGGACTGGGTGGAAATGCCCTGAATGCCCATGACCTCGAACCCATAGCCCTGCCCGAAATAGCCAAAGGCATCATGGGCCGTGACCAGCACGCGGTTCTCTGCGGGCACTTGTTCCAGCAGCAGTTTGCCATAATCGGTCAGGCGATCCAGATCCTGCAGATGCGCGGCGGCATTGGCGGCGAAGGTTGCAGCCGCCTCGGGGCGGGCCTCGGTCAGGGCAACCTGCACCGAGCCCACAACCTGTTGCCACAGCTCCGGATCCATCCAGACATGGGGGTCGTATTTATCGGCGTAGTCATCATGCGTGCGCAGCGCGTCCTTGGGCAGGGCCTCGGCCACCGCAACCACGTCGCGTTTGCGCTCAAGGTCGTGGAAGAAGTCTTCCATCTGCGCCTCGAGGTACAGCCCATGCCACAGCACCAGATCGGCGCGGGTCATGGCGACAATATCGCTGCGGGTCTGGCGATAGGCATGGGGATCGACACCGGGGCCCATCAGCGCCTTGACCGAAACCTCATCCCCACCGACCTGACGCACGGCATCCGCAATCATGCCGGTGGTTGCGACCACGCTCAGCGGCTCTGCGGCCTGAGCAACAGGGGCCAGCGCCATCAGCGCGGCGGTGGCAAAGCCCAAAAGAGTATGGCGGCGGTTCATCATGATCCCAGTCCTCGACTTGTTTGAAGGGAATATGAGAACGATTCTCAACTTCGTCAATCTATTTGCGAATTATTCGCAAGAAAAACCACAAACGGGTGCATTTTTTGTCCTTTTGGTAAAAAAATTGCCTGAATCTCGGGCACCCATGCTTGCATTGCGGCCTATGCCCGTGCGAATTTGCCGCAAAATCTGCCTCTCCATATTCATGAGGAATCTCCACATGGACAGCTCAAACGCCACCCAGATCCATACGGGTCATGGAACGATACCGCGCAACCCCGGCACTGACTTTGATCTTGATTGGGCGCTGAGCCTGACCGCCAATACCTCGGCCATTGAACGCCGCTGCGCCACCCTGCCCGGCCGCCGTTCGGTGAAGAAAGACTATCAGGCCGCGTGGCTCTTGAAGGCGATCAGCCTGATTGACCTGACCACCCTGGCCGGGGACGACACCGAAGCCCGCGTGCGCCGCCTCTGCGCCAAGGCCCGCCAGCCGGTGAACGCAGCGCTTCTGTCCCAGCTGGGCATGGACGGCCTGACCACCGGGGCGGTCTGTGTCTATCACGAGATGATCCCGGCGGCCGTCAAGGCGCTCAAGGGGTCGGGCATTCCCGTTGCAGCCGTCTCTACCGGCTTCCCGGCCGGCCTGTCGCCCTTCCACCTGCGCGTGGAAGAGATCCGCGAAAGCGTCAAAGCTGGCGCCGAAGAGATCGACATTGTGATTTCCCGCCGCCTCGTGCTCGAAGGGAAATGGCAGGAGCTTTATAATGAGATGCGCGCCTTCCGCGAGGCCTGCGGCGATGCGCACGTCAAAGCGATCCTTGCCACCGGCGAACTCGGCTCCCTGCGCAACGTCGCACGCGCGTCGATGATCTGCATGATGGCGGGCGCGGATTTCATCAAGACCTCGACCGGCAAGGAAAGCGTCAATGCCACCCTGCCCGTATCCCTCGTGATGATCCGCGCGATCCGCGAATATTTTGAGCGCACCGGCTATTACGTCGGCTACAAGCCCGCCGGTGGTATTTCCAAGGCCAAGGACGCGCTGGTGTACCTGTCCCTCATCAAAGAGGAACTGGGCGACCGCTGGCTGCAGCCTGACCTCTTCCGCTTTGGCGCGTCTTCCCTGCTGGGCGACATTGAACGCCAGCTAGAACACCATGTGACCGGGGCCTATTCCGCTGGCCACCGCCACGCGATGGCCTGATCCAAGGACTGAACAGATGACAATCAAAGAGATTTTCGAGACCATGGACTACGGACCTGCCCCCGAAAGCGCCGCTGACGCCCTTGCCTGGCTGGTCGACATGGGCGACCGGTTTGGCCATTTCATCAATGGCGAATTCACCGCGCCGGGTGATGGATTCGACAGCAAAAACCCCGCCACCGGCGAGGTGCTTGCAACCCTGAGCCAAGCCACCCAAGGCGATGTGGACGCGGCTGTTACTGCCGCCCGCAAGGCGCAGGGCCCCTGGGCCGCGCTGGGGGGTGCGGGGCGTGCGCGCTATATCTATGCCATCGCCCGGCTGATGCAGAAACACGCCCGCCTGTTTGCGGTGCTGGAGACCATGGACAACGGCAAGCCGATCCGCGAAGCGCGCGACATCGACATTCCGCTGGCGCAGCGTCATTTCTACTACCACGCCGGCATGGCGCAGTTGCAGGACAGCGAACTGCAAGGCCGCGAGGCGCTGGGGGTTTGCGGGCAGATCATCCCGTGGAACTTCCCGCTGTTGATGCTCGCGTGGAAAGTGGCCCCGGCGATTGCCATGGGCAACACTGTGGTGCTGAAACCGGCGGAATATACCTCGCTCACCGCGCTGTTGTTTGCTGACATCTGCCGACAGGCGGGTCTACCCAAGGGCGTTGTGAACATTGTCACCGGCGATGGCGCCGTGGGCGAGATGATCGTGAATGCCGACGTTGACAAGATCGCCTTCACCGGTTCGACCGAGGTTGGCAAGCGCATCCGCGCAGCAACCGCAGGGTCGGGCAAGGCGCTGACGCTCGAGCTGGGGGGCAAGTCGCCCTACATCGTCTTTGACGACGCGGATCTGGATTCTGCTGTCGAAGGTCTGGTCGATGCGATCTGGTTCAACCAAGGTCAGGTCTGCTGCGCGGGCTCGCGCCTGTTGGTGCAGGAAACCATCGCCGAGAAGTTCCACGCCCGCCTGCGCGCGCGTATGGACAAGCTGCGCATTGGCAACCCGCTCGACAAATGCATTGACGTCGGCGCCGTGGTGGACCCGGTCCAGCATGCGCGTATCAGCGAACTGGTCGGTGCTTGCACGGAAGGTGACATCCACCAAGCGGCGATTGAAATGCCCGCGAGTGGCTGCTTCTACCCGCCGACCCTGATCGAAGGGCTGACCCCATCCGACCCGCTGATGCAGGAAGAGATTTTTGGCCCGGTGCTGGTATCGACCACCTTCCGCACCCATGCCGAGGCGATCGAGCTGGCCAATAACACCCGCTACGGTCTGGCGGCGACGCTGTGGACGGAAAACGTGAACCTCGCCCTTGAGGTCGCGCCGAAGCTGGTTGCCGGTGTGGTCTGGGTCAATGCCACGAACCTGTTTGACGCGGCAGCCGGTTTTGGCGGCGTGCGCGAAAGCGGCTTTGGCCGCGAGGGCGGCTGGGCCGGGCTGATGGCCTATACCAAACCCGCTGGCAAGGTTGCGAAACTGGCCCCCATCGCGGCGTTTGAGGGCAGCAGTTCTGAGATGCCCGACGCCATCGACCGCACCGCGAAAATGTATGTCGGCGGCAAGCAGGCACGGCCGGACAGCGGCTACTCCAAGCCGGTCTATGGCCCCAAAGGCAAGCTGCTGGGCCATGTGGGCATCGGCAGCCGCAAGGACGTGCGCAACGCGGTTGAGGCCGCAGCGGGCGCAAAAGCCTGGTCCAAGACCACCGGCCATCTGCGCGCGCAGATCCTCTATTACATCGCCGAAAACCTGTCGGCGCGTGCCGATGAATTTGCCGCGCGCATTGATGCGATGACCGGCAAAAAGGGCGGCAAGGCCGAAGTGGAAGCTTCGCTCGACCGTCTGTTCTCGGCGGCGGCTTGGGCGGACAAGTTCGACGGCAGCGCCGCAGGTGTGCCGATGCGCGCAGTTGCGCTGGCGATGCATGAACCCGTTGGCAGCATTGGCGTCCTGTGCCCCGATGAAGCGCCGCTGCTGGGGCTGATTTCGGCCATGGCGCCGGCGATTGCCATGGGCAACCGGGTGGTGCTGGCGGCCTCTGAGGCCTTCCCGCTGGTGGCGACGGATCTGTATCAAGTGCTCGAGACCTCGGATCTGCCTGCGGGCGTGGTCAACATCCTGACCGGACCCCACGCTGATCTGGGCGACACCATGGCAAAGCACCTGAACCTGGACGCGGTCTGGAGCTTTTCCGGCGCCGACCTGTCGGCGAAACTTGAGGCGGCAAGTGCTGGCAACCTCAAGCGCACATGGGTCAACAATGGCACCGCATTCGATTGGTCCAAGGACCAATCGCGCCGCTTCCTTGAGGCCGCGACCGAGGTGAAAACCATCTGGGTGCCTTACGGCGAATAAAAACAACAAGTTCATACGACGACTGGCCCCGCGCATGTTTCATGCGGGGGATCAACTGGCCTGCGGGGGACCCTCGCAGGCCTTTTTCGTATCTGATGTGGCTCTGACGCGTGTCGAACAGAACCCAAAAAGACTGTCCAAAAAGACTGACGGCGCCGCCAAGGGCGGAACGGGCCTGCGGGACCTCCCCCGCAGCGGCCAATTCAATACGTATTGAAACAAGGGCTCCTCCTGCACCTTTGGTGGAGGTGGTCTTTGGAGATCCTGTTCCTGTGGTTTGGTCTTTTGGTGTCGCGACGCCCCGAGTGTCGGCGACAGAGGTTGAAACACAGAAAAAGGGGCGTGCGCCGATCGCGCAACGCCCCTTTGGGAAGTGGTCAAAACCCACAGCTTAGTTCGAGGTATCAAGCCCTTCGGGACGGCCAACAATGGTGAAATGCAGCCCTTCGGGATCATAGATCCGCGCCGCCACACGGTTGGCCTCCTCCAGCGTCACGGCTTCGACCTTGGCATTGCGGGTTTTCACATAGTCGAGCCCAAGGTCATCCATCTGCATTGCAACCAGGATCGAGGCGATCTGGCTGTTGCCCTTGAACCGCAGGGGATAGGCCCCGGTCAGATAGGTCTTGGCATCGGCCAGTTCGGCTTCGGTCACGCCTTCGGTGGCAATCTTGGTCCACTCCTTGCGGACAACCTCCACGGCTTCGGCCATCTTGTCATTGGCAGAGGCAAAAGAGCCCATATAGGTCGCAGCCAGATCGCGCGGCACGAGGTAGGAATAGGCCCCATAGGTCAGCCCGCGTTTTTCGCGCACCTCGGTCATCAGACGGCTTTCAAAGGAGCCACCGCCAAGGATCTGGTTCAGCACATAGGCGGCAAAGAAATCCGGATCATCGCGTTTGATGCCCACCTGCCCGAACAGGGCAACCGACTGCGGCGTGTCAAAGTCGACAATGGTGGTGCCACCGGCGATCTGCGGGTCGATGGGGCCCGGCATTGGCGCGCCGGTTTCCGGCAGCGCGCCCAGCAGATCATCGAGCAGAACACCCAGTTCCTCGGGCGTGATGTCCCCCACCGCACTGACAAAGAGCCGGTCACGGGCAAAGATCGCTTCATGCGCGTCGAACATGTCCTGACGGGTCAGGGTGGTGACCGTCTCTGCCGTGCCTTTGCCATCGGTGCCATAGGGGTGATCCCCAAAGGCCATTTCAGCAAAGGCGAGGCCTGCAATCGTGTTGGGATCCTTTTCATCCGACCGCAGCCCCACCAGAACCTGCGCCCGCACGCGGTCCAGCGCATCCTGATCAAAGCGCGGCTCCGTCAGGGTTTGACGCAAAAGCTCTGCGGCCTCGGCGCGGTTCTCGGACAGCATTTCGGCAGAGATCGACACCACATCCTTGGTGGCGTCATAGGAGAACCCGGCTGCCAGCCCTTCGAGTGCGCGGGCATAGTCCTGCGCGCGCATCTCGCCCGCGCCTTCTTCCAGAAGGCCGGTCATCAGATAGGTGGCGCCGCGTTTTTCTGGGGTATCCAGCGAGGTGCCGCCGCGAAAGCGCAGCTCCAGCGCCATAAAGGGGATCGAATGGTCTTCGACCAGCCAGGCAGAAATCCCACCCGGAGAGGTGACTTCTGTGATGTCGATTTCGGCGCGTGCCATGGTCGCCGACAGGGCGGCAATGGTCAGCGACAGCGCCATCAGAGCAGCCAGCCAGAGGTGGCGGACAGGGAAGGTCAGAACCTGCGAGGTCACAGCACGGGGCGTCATTGGGTTGCCTCCTCTTCCTTGCGGGTCAGATAGCCGGTCACGGAAACCTCGGGGCGCAGCACGCTGCGGGCGACGGCAATGATCTCATCCCCGGTGATGGATTGCAGCACGCGGTTCCAGTCTTGGACGTCCTCAACCGTGAGGCCCGAGGTCAGCGCGCGGCCATAGCGGTTACCGATCCGGTCCACATCGTCGCGTTCGTAGATTTCAGAGGCACGCAGCTGCAGTTTGATCCGGGCCAGCTGGTCTTCGTCCACGCCGTCCTCGAGGAACTGCGCAAAGCTCTGATCCATGGCGGCTTCGGCTTCTTCCAGGGTCACCCCTTCGGCGGGCACCACCACGAAGTCAAAGGTATTTGGGTCCAGCGAGGTGCCGCCATAGTAGGCGCCGGTGAACACCGCGACCTGCTGGTCAAACTGCAGCGCATTGGCCAGATACGAGGTATTGCCCCCACCCAGAAGCTGCGCCAGCAGGAACAGGGCTGCGGCCTCTTCCTGTTCGCCGGGGTTGCGTTCAGGCGCAAGGTAGGAGCGCTGCACATAGGGCTGCGCCACGCGCGGATCGCTGTAGGTGATGCGGCGGGCGGCGGTCTGCGGGGGTTCCGCGCTGCGGCTGCGCACCTCTGGCAGGTCCGGGTTCGCCGGGATCACGCCGTAATAGGTTTCAGCCAGCTTCAGCACCGCGTCGGGTTCCACATCACCGGTGACCACAAGGATCGCATTATTGGGCGCATAGTGCAGCTTGTAGAAGTTCAGCGCATCTTCGCGGGTCAGCCCCTCCATCTCATGACGCCAGCCGATAATGGGCTGCCCGTAGCGGTGGTTCAGGTACTGCATGGCGCGCATCTGTTCACGAAACAGGGCGCTGGGGTCATTGTCGGTGCGCTGGTTGCGTTCCTCGAGGATCACCTGCCGTTCGGTGGCGACCTCTTCTTCAGAGAGGCGCAGATTGCGCATGCGGTCGCTTTCCATCCGCATCATCAGCTCCAGCCGGTCGGCGGCGACACGCTGGAAGTAGGCGGTATAGTCATAGCTGGTGAAGGCATTGTCCTGCCCGCCATTGCGCGCAACGACAGCCGACAATTCGCCCGGCGCCAGCGTATCGGTGCCCTTGAACATCAGATGTTCGAGGAAATGCGCAATGCCGCCTTTGCCCGCAACCTCATCGGCAGAGCCAACGCGATACCAGACCATATGCTGCACCACCGGCGCGCGGTGGTCTTCGACAACCACAACCTGCATGCCGTTTTCCAGCGTGAATGTGGACACGGGGTCCTGAAGTTCATCTTGGGGTTCGTCTGGGGTTGAAACCGCTTCGATTGCGGTCTCTGGGGCAATCACCGTGCCGGATTGATCCGCCCAGAGCGGGTTAGCAGATATGCCAAGCCCCAGCGCGACCGCAAGTGCAAGGCTTGCAGACAGGCTGCGCCGTGTCACGGCGGCTGCCGTCATGACAGCCGTAATTTCAGGAAGGCTGATGCCAAAGGTCATCCAGATCACCTCTTTGTTCGTCCCTTCACCTGCCGCATTTTTTCAGGTCCGAGCACAGACAACCGGGCTCTGCACCTAAGGCGGCTTTGGCCCTAAGGTACGACCTTCCCCCGCAGCGACAAGGGCTAGGGTGATAAATTGGCAAGAAAGTGAAGGCTTAATCGTCCGCGGGCGGCGCGGAGGGGACAGGAACACCGGCCCGCTGATACCGCCCGGCCAATGCGTTCGGCTCTAGCGTGTCGCGTTCGTAGACCTCGGCGTAGCGGTCAACCCGGAACAGTTTGATATTGGCAAGGAAGGCATTGCGCTTGCGCAGCTTTGCATCGGCCTCGGCCAGTTCGGGACGAATGTCCTGGGTCACACCGTGGCGGCTGGCGGCTGCGACCAGGGCCGCATCTCCGCTTGGCACACCGCCTGCGGGCGCAACACGACCGCCCAGCGCGGCCACGGCCTCGGCGCTGGGGTCGCGGTCGGTCAGATTGGCGCCACCCGGTGTGGGTTCGGGCAGGCTGGCGTAAGAGGCCGGGGCCTCAAGCGGGTTGCTGGGCAGCACCAGAAATTCATCCGGGCTGTTGCGGCGCGCATCCAGTTCGCGCAGGCCCTTCTTCGCGCAGGCCGAAAGACCCGTCGCTGCGATCAAAACCATGACGCCAAATGTGAGCCGCATATCGCTGCCTCCTGCAAATTCTTCACTGACCTAGCGCAGGGCGCGCCAAAGGTCACCCGTGGTTTTTCGCCCGACTGTCGAAAAAGATCAATCCCGCAGCACCTGCGAAGATGAACACATCGGCGACATTGAACACAAAGGGGTTCTGAATGCCGCAGCAGGACATGTTGAGGAAATCCAGAACATAGCCATAAGCAACGCGGTCATAGACATTGCCCAGCGCGCCGCCGATCACCAGACCGGCTGCCACCTGCATGCCGCGATGGCGCCCGTGCGACCGGCGCACCCAAAGCGCAAGCGCGGCCGAAATCACCACCGACAGGCCGATCAGGATCCAGCGCGAGGTGTCGCTGTCTCCGCCAAAGAGGCCAAAGTTGATGCCGGTGTTTTCACCATAGCGGAAGGTCAGCAGCGGCGCGGCCACGTCAATGTAAAGACGGGTCACAAGATCCAGCCCGAAAACGACCCAGATCTTGCTGATTTGATCCAGGGCGAGGCAGAGCCCCGCCACCAGTACCATGAGACGCATACGCTTTGCCTTAGTGACGGAAGTGGCGCATGCCGGTGAAGACCATGGCGATGCCCGCGTCATTTGCGGCCTTGATCACCTCGTCATCGCGCATGGAGCCACCGGGCTGGATCACGCAGGTCGCACCTGCTGCGGCTGCTTCCAGCAGACCATCGGCAAAGGGGAAGAACGCATCAGAGGCCACAGCGGACCCTTTGGCGAGGCTTTCATCCAGTTCGAGCACATCCGCCATACGCTGCGCTTTGACACCGGCGATGGTGGCACTATCCAGACGGCTCATCTGGCCTGCGCCGACGCCCACGGTCTGGCCCGCTTTGACGTAGACAATCGCGTTGGATTTTACGTGTTTGGCGACCTTCCACGCAAACAGCAGATCCTGCATCTGTTCTTCGGTCGGGGCCTTCTCAGTGACCACTTTCAGATCGTCCATGGCGCGGTGGCCGACGTCTTTGTCCTGCACCAGCATACCGCCAGAGACCTGACGGGTGGTGAGGCCTGCATCCTGCGGATTGGGCAGCGCGTCGGTCAGCAGAAGGCGCAGGTTTTTCTTGGCGGCAAAGATTTCCTTGGCCTCATCCGAAGCACCGGGAGCGATGACGACCTCGGTGAAGATCTGGGTGATCTCGGTCGCGGTGTCTGCATCCAGCGGCTGGTTCAGGGCAACAATGCCACCGAAGGCAGAGGTGCGGTCGCAGTCAAAGGCTTTCTGATAGGCGTCCAGCAGGGTCGCGCCACGGGCCACACCACAGGGGTTGGCGTGTTTGATGATCGCCACGGCGGGGCCGTCGGCGGCGGGGAACTCGCTCACCAGTTCAAACGCCGCATCGGTGTCGTTGATATTGTTGTAGGACAGTTCCTTGCCCTGCACTTGGGTTGCGGTGGCAACGCCGGAACGGCCGGTGCCGTCGGTGTAGAACGCCGCCTCTTGGTGCGGGTTTTCACCGTAACGCAGGGTTTGCGCCAGCTGACCGGCCACCGCGCGGCGGCGCGGGGCCTCCAGACCAATGGCGCCTGCCATCCAGTTCGACACGGCCGCGTCATAAGCGGCGGTGCGGGCATAGGCGTTCTGCGCCAGCCACTGGCGGAAGGGATAAGAGGTCTGGCCGTCGTTCTGGTCCAGTTCTTCCAGCAGCACGCCGTAATCTTCGACGTCAACAACCACGTTTACAAAACCGTGGTTCTTGGCCGCCGCGCGGATCATCGCCGGGCCGCCGATGTCGATGTTTTCGATCATCTCGGCATAATCCGCACCACGCTTCAGCGCGTCTTCAAACGGGTAGAGGTTCACCACCAAGAGGTCGATGTCGCCAATGCCGTGTTCTTTCATCGCCGCGACATGTTCGTCATTGTCGCGCAGGGCCAAGAGGCCCCCGTGCACACGCGGGTGCAGGGTTTTGACGCGGCCGTCCATCATTTCGGGGAAGCCGGTCACGTCAGAGACGTCTTTTACATCCAGACCCGCGTCGCGCAGCATTTTTGCACTGCCACCGGTAGAGAGCAGCTCTATGCCGCGGTCAGACAGGGCCTTGCCCAGGTCGATCAGCCCGGTCTTGTCGGATACAGACAGCAGCGCGCGGCGGACGGGGTGGAGGTCGGTCATCTGGTCAGGGTCCCTTTAGGTCAGACTTGGTCTTCATATGGCGCGGGATCATCGTCCCGGTTCAGGTCGCGGGTGGCAATGCCGGTGTCCCGCGCCTTGGAAAGTGTCCAGCGGATCTGGGTGGCATATTGGATGGCACGACCCGACAAGACGATCTGCAAGCAGGCACGGGGCTTCAGGCGGGTCTTTTCCAGAAAAACGCTCGGCTCGAGCCGCAGCTCGCAGTGGCCGTCGTGGCGGAAGACCCAGATTTCCCCGCTCCTGAGCGCCATGGATACTGCTGTGCCGCCCAAGTCAAGGGTTGCGTCCACTTCCGGGTGCAAATGAAAGCGTAAATCGAACGCGAGCCCCTGCAGACCGCCTGCATCGACAGCTTTGTCGAATCGCTGTTTGGCGGGTGCGTCCAAAGCGACCAGCAGATCCGTGCCGCTGAGGCTGCGGCCGTCGTGGTCCAGATGCAGGCTGCGGCTGTGGGTCAGACCATAGGCCGCGCCATAGCCGTCATGGGCCGCTTCAACCATGGTGCCATTGGCATCTGCGCGCTGCTCCAGCTGCACCTGACTGGGTAGATCGGTCAGCAGTTCCTGCATGCCCGCACGCCCCGGCGCATTGCGCAGGCGGGCGCTGGATTGCCCTTCAAGCGTCAGGGTCGAATGCGAGGGCGTCGCCCGCCCGGCGCGGCGCCAGTCCTTGCCAAAGGTCACGCCCGACCCGCAGTTGACCACCAGCGGGCGCCGCCCAGAAGTCAGCTCAAACGCCAGCGTGGAGGCATGGGCATTGCCCGACGCCGCGCCCGAGGGCGGCACCGCCGCATCCATCAGAACCGTGGTGCGCCGGTGGCTGAGACGGCTGTAGCCCATCGCCAGCCCTTCCACCGCTTGGGCGGGCACATGGCTGTTGGCCAGCGCCTGATCCAGCCAGCCTTCTGCCCCGCGTCCGCCGCCGTGAAAGCGGGCAAGGCTTCCATCGCTGTGGCGCAGGGCGCGCAGCAGGGGGGCAATCCGTTCGATCGCCGCCTGATGGGCGGGGGCGACGCTGCGCCCGGCCTCGTGCAGGGCAACGGCCGCCCAGTTCAGCAGGGTGAACACCTCGAGCAGTTCTTCGGGGTTACGGGTTGGCAGGCCACCATCGGCACCAATCTGCGCCTCGCATTCTTCCGACAGCCCCCGCACGGCGGGGTCGGCCAGTGCCTCGCACCCCTTGAGCGACAGCCCCGCATAGATCAGCCCGGTCAGGGCCTCGAACCGGGGCAGGCCCGGCGTCGCCCCGCGCCAGCGATAGGCAAGAAACCCGGTCTGGCGCGACAGGCTGGCAAAGAAGCGATCCGATTGTTCTTTGTCCTGGGCGGCCAGCAGAAACAGCGCGTGGTTGATCCAGCGGATCAGGCGACGGCCGGTCAGATCCGGCGACCAGCCCGGACCGCGACCATTGCCGTAGGCGTCGATCCAGCCCCAGACCCAGGCCTGCGCCTTGCTGCGCGCGACCTTGTCGCCCACGGCCGCCAGATCATCAAGCCAGGCACAGCCCTGTCGTTCTGCCTCGAACGCCGCATCCGGGGCTGTGACCTCCCACAGGCCAGTGGTTTCGCTTTCAATGAGGTATCCGGCAAAGAGAAGATTGCCCGCCACCAGCTGTCGCCCTCGCGAGAGGCTGCCAATGGTGCGTGGTTCGGGTTGCGAAACAAAACCCGTTGCGGCCGGGCGCTTGCGGGCAACCCAGGCGTAATAGCGGTTTTTCAGGCGCGTCCCCTGGCCTGCCAAGCGATCTAATCTGGACATTGTCCCTGCCTCACCCCCTGTCAAAGCCGTCAGAATGGCCAAGGGTGTTTTGCCGCGACCCTACCGGCCTGCGCGCCGTAAGTCACTGCCCGGATGCAGGGTTTTGTATTCTTTGCGGCCGCCTGCGGTATTCGGGTCACCCGTCGCAGGAGACCGTCGCTGGCTGCCGTTGCTGGCTGCCGTCGCTTAGTCGCGCCTTAGTCTGCGGCTTTGCGCAGCTCGGCCATGTAGAACCCATCCATGCCGCCGCGATCCCCCCAGTAATCGGGACGCAGGCGCACCCCGCCTTCTTCGGTGATCCAACCCTGTTCGACCCACTCAAGCGTCGAAGCCTGCGTGCCGACGGACATATCCGGGAACATGTCCAGCGCGTCTTCGACCTGACATTCGCCTTCATCCGGCAACAGCGAGCAGGTGCAATAGACCAGCCGCCCGCCGGGTTTGACCAGCGACCAGGCATGGGCCAGCATCTGGGCCTGCAGCTCGATCAATTCGCCAAAGCCCGCGCCATCCTTGGCCTGCGGCAGGTCCGGGTGACGGCGGATGGTGCCGGTCGCGGAACAGGGCGCATCCAATAGGACGGCATCAAACTGCCCTGTGATTTCAAGCGCATCGCCGGTCACAATGGTGGCCGACAGGTCGGTCCGCGCGAGGTTTTCGCGCAGGCGTTCCAGACGCCCCTCGGAGACATCAACAGCGGTGACCTCGGCCCCGGCGGCGGCCATTTGCAGGGTCTTGCCCCCCGGTGCCGCGCATAGGTCGAGAACGGTTTCACCGGCCTGTGCGTTCAGAAGTTTCGCGGGCATGGCAGCGGCGGCATCCTGTACCCACCAATCGCCTGCTTTAAAACCCGGCAGAGCCGAAACCTGCCCGGCGTCGTGCAACCGCAAGCTGCCCGAGGGCAGCGCCTCGCCGCCAAGGGCGGACAGATCCGCACCGGGCTTTGCGGTCAGATCCAGCGGCGCACCGGCCAGATGGACGGCTTCCATAGCGGCCATCGCCTCGGCACCCCAGGCATCGACCAGCGGTTTGCGCAGCCATTTCGGCAGGCGCGGCACCCGCAGGCGGGCCCATTCGGTCGGGCCGTCGCTGGCCACTTTGCGCAGGACCGCATTCACCAGCCCCTTAAGCGCGCCGTGGCGGCGGTGGCGGGCAACCAGGTTCACCACATCGTTCACCACACCATGCGCGGCCCCGCCAGCGCAGAGTTCAACCGTGCCCAGACGCAGCGCATTGCGCACATGCAGAGGCGGCGCCTTGCGCAGGTGCTGAGCGAGGATTTTATCGGCACGTTCCAGATTGCGCAGCACCTCGAGCGTCAGACGCTGGGCGCGGGCGCGGTCTTCACCAGAGAGGCGTTCCAGCACCTGTGTCTGGCATTCTGCCATCAGGCGGCCTTCGCCAAGGACTTTGTCCAAAAGGGCAACGGTGGCGCGGCGGGCATCGGTTGCTGCAGAGGGGCGCTCGGCCATGGTGGGTCTCCGGAAACTGGTCAATATTGTCCCTTAGGGGTTTGCGGCATATATCATGGGGCAAGCAAAAAGGAACCCGGGCGATGAGTGACGAGACCAAAGACTTGCCAGAAGCCGCAAAACGTGCGCTGGCCGAAGCGGAAGACCGCCGCAAAGCAGCAGAGGCCAAAGCCGCCCCGCCCAAGGAACTGGGCGGTCGGGACGGGCTGGACCCGGCGCGGTACGGCGACTGGGAGAAAAAAGGCATCGCCATCGACTTTTAAGCGGTCCGCAGCTGCTTCACCTTCATTTCAAAGGGACTTTAGAATGTTTCCCAGATTATTGGGCGGCCTGAGCCTTGCCGTCCTGGCGGCTCTTTCGGTCTATTTTTTGTTTTTTCGCGCCAACCCACGCGACACTTTGGTCGCCGCCATGGAGGCCGCGCTGTCCGAGACCGAAGGGTTTGCGACATCGGTCACACTGGATCAATGCGATTTGCAGATCGATCGTCGCGGCGTGGCCCCTGCCTCGCAGAGCCTGTCGATTGCACGGCTGCGGGCAAATCTGACGGACTACCACACCCATTCGGTCAATCTGCGCCCGCTGAACGATGGGCGTATGGTTCTGACCCTGCAGCGCAAATCCCTGTCTGAGGCAAGTGTTCAAAATGGGGTGCAACTGTTGCGGCATCTCCCCCCAGCCATGGACACGCCTGATCCCAATACGCTGACTTTGATGCCTGAAAACGGGCTTACAACAAAGATCCGCCCTCTGGCGCAGCCTGCCAGCAAAATGTCACGGGCGGATGTGGAAACCCTTTTGCGTCAACCCAATGGGACGCTGAGCTTTCGGCTGGGCGTTTTGATCCCGGAAAACCCCGAGGATATCAAACCGCACAAAGACGCGCCCGCATTTCATCAGTTTGCCCATGCGGTCCTCGCGGATGCGGCGCTGCGTGAATACAGCGTTCAACTGGCCTATTTGGGATCAGACGCGGTGGCGGAGGCCCTGTTGATTGGTGGCCTGGTTGCCCCACCGGATGTTCAGTTTGTTCTGCCATCCGAGGAAGACGCCAAGGCTTTGGCGCAGGTATTGCTGCGATATGTCAGCAAGACTTGTCGGCGGTCTTGAACGCGGCGGGCGACGTGCGGGCGACGTCAGGGGCTCTGCCCCTCGCGCCAAAGGCGCTCACCCCGGGATATTTTTAAAAAAGATGAAGGACCAATGCGGCTGCCTTTCATCTTTTTTCAAATATCCCCGCCGGAGGCAGCCGCCCGAACGGGCGGCTTTCTTTCAGAGGCCGAGCACGTCGATCATGTCGTATTCGCCGGGTTTCTGGCCCTGCCCCCAAAGCGCGGCTTTGACGGCGCCGCGGGCAAAGATGGCCCGGTCTGTGGCCATGTGGCGCAGCACAATGCGTTCGCCTGCGGCTGCAAACAGCACGTCATGTTCGCCCACAATGTCGCCGCCGCGAATGGCGGTGAAGCCGATGTCGCCGCGTTTGCGCGCGCCGGTGATGCCGTCACGACCCGAATCGCGCACGTCGGCAAGTTTGACGCCGCGGCCTTCGGCCGCCGCTTCGCCCAGCATCAATGCGGTGCCCGACGGCGCGTCGACCTTGTGGTGGTGGTGGGCCTCGATGACCTCAATGTCGAAATCCTCGTCCAGCGCGGCGGCGACTTTTTTGGTCAGCTGAACCAGCAGGTTCACGCCCAAGGACATATTGCCGGCGCGCACGATCACCGCGTGGCGGGCGGCGGGCTCCAGCTGGGCGATCTCATTCTCGGTCATGCCGGTGGTGCCGATCACATGGGTGACGCGGGCTTGGGCTGCGAGTTTGGAGAAGGCAATGGTGGCCGCAGGTGCGGTGAAGTCGATCACGGCTTGGGCCTTGGAGAAGGCCTCGAGCGCGTCATCAGTGACGGTGACACCCACAGCCGCGCCGCCCATGGCGACACCAATGTCCTGCCCCACCCAGTCGTGGCCCGCGCGTTCGACGCAGCCCACCAGTTTGGCCTTGTCGCTCTCCAGTACCGTTTTGATCAACATCTGCCCCATACGCCCCGAAGCGCCGGTGATCACGATCCCTGTTTTATCCGACATGACCTGTCTCTCCTGATGAAAACTTTGCGGCTTTCCTCCTAACGTGGTCGCACCCGCTTGGCAAAGCCCTGCTTTCGGCATAGATCGAAAATATGGGTAAGAACAAATTTCATGATGGGCCCGGGCCCTCTCAGCGACAGCTGCGCGTTGGCGAACTTATTCGCCGCGCCCTTTCCGAGGTGCTTGCACGGGGTGACGTGCATGACATGGAGCTGAACCGCATGTCGATCACCGTGGGCGAGGTGCGCACCTCGCCTGATCTGAAAATCGCCACTGCCTTTGTGCTGCCGCTGGGCGGGCGTGGGCAGGAGGATGTGCTGAAACTGCTGGCGCAGAACAAATCCGAACTGCGCCGCGCGGTGGGCAAGAAACTGGGGCTGAAGTTCACCCCGGATCTGCGCTTCCGTCTGGACGAGACCTTTGACCAGATGGACGAGACCCGCCGCCTGTTTGCACAGGACGAGGTGCGCCAGGACATCGAAGACGGTTTCGATGGCGATGCAGACGGGCCCGACGGGCCCGACGGGGATGCGGGATGATCCGCGCGGCGCGCCTGATCGCGGGGGCCCTGATCGGGTTTTCGCTGGCCGCGCCGGCACTTGCGGTGGACTGCCGCAATGAAACCTATGGCGGCAATCGCTTTGCGGTCTGCGACGTGGATGCCGCCCAAGACGAGCTGCGCCTGTTCCTGCGCAACGACGACGGGGTGCCGTTTGGGCATTTCTCGACCATTGATACCGCGTTGGCTGAGTCCGGCGAGGCGCTGGTCTTTGCCACCAATGCGGGCATGTACCACAGCGACCGCGCACCCGTGGGCCTTTATGTGGAAGAGGGCGCGCAGGAGATGCGGCTGGTGACCAACGCGGGTCCCGGCAATTTTGGCCTGCTGCCCAATGGTGTCTTTTGCCTGCGCGAAGGCCGCGCCGATGTGATCGAGACCCTGCGGTTTGAGGCCGAGGCGCCTGCCTGCACCAGCGCCACCCAGTCGGGGCCGATGCTGGTGATCGACGGGGACCTGCACCCGCGTTTCCTTGAGGGATCTGATTCGCGCTATATCCGCAATGGCGTGGGCACCAGCGCCGATGGCACCCGCGCGGTTTTTGTGATTTCGCGCAATCTGGTGAATTTCTACGATTTTGCCAGTTTTTTCCGTGACCATCTTGGCCTGAACAGCGCGCTCTATTTCGATGGGAATATCTCGCGGTTTCATGCGCCTGCGCTGGGGCGGTCGGATGCGGGCTTTGCCATGGGACCGATTGTCGGGGTGGTGCGTAAAACCGGCTTGGGCGATGCAGAGGCTCTGGGCAACTGAGCGCGATCACACTCGCCGATTGACAGGCTGCGGGACGCGCGGTAATCGGCGCGCCTTATCAGCAATTCGAGGGCATATTCCATGGGACGCAAACGCAAGGGACGCGACATTTCCGGCTGGCTGGTCGTGGACAAGCCTGCGGGTCTGACCTCGACTGCGGTGGTGAACAAGGTTCGCTGGGCGTTTGATGCCAAAAAGGCAGGCCATGCGGGCACGCTCGATCCCGAAGCCACCGGCGTTCTGGCCGTGGCCCTGGGCGAGGCCACCAAAACCGTGCCCTACATCACTGATGCGCTGAAGGCGTATACCTTCACCGTGAACCTTGGGTCCGCCACCAACACCGATGACGCCGAAGGCGAAGTGATTGCGACCAGCGCGGCACGGCCCTCTGACGATGAAATCAAGGAAGCTCTGCTCGGCTTTATTGGGGACATCCAGCAGGTGCCGCCGAAGTTTTCGGCTGTGAAGATCGACGGTCAGCGCGCCTATAAGCTGGCGCGCGATGGTGAAGACATTGAGCTGGCCGCGCGTCCCCTTTGGGTCGAAGAGCTGGTCATGGTGGACCGTCCGAACCCTGATCAGGTGGTGCTGGAGATGACCTGCGGCAAGGGCGGCTATGTCCGGTCGATCGCACGGGATCTGGGCGAAAAGCTCGGCTGCCTTGGTCACGTTGAAAAATTGCGCCGCATCTGGTCCGGTCCTTTCGACGTTGCAGAGGGCGTGTCGCTGGAGTTGCTGGACGAACACGCCAAAACCACCGAGTTGGACCAGTACCTGCGCCCGCTGGAACAGGGTCTGGCGGATCTGCCCGAGCTGAAGTGCACCGAACAGGGCGCAGTGCGTCTGCGCAATGGCAATCCGGGGATGGTGATCGCGACGGACGTGGAATACGGCGATGAGGCCTGGGCCTCGCTCAATGGTCAGCCGGTTGCGGTGGGTATTTACAAGGCCGGCGAATTGCACCCGAACCGGGTGTTTGTCCTGCCCGAGGCCTAAGGGACTGGGGGCCAGTGCCCCCCTTCCTTCGCCCCTTCCCTCGCAGCGCGATTGCTGGCACAAGCCGGACATGATCACCCGCACCCACACCAAGGGCGATGCGCCCTCTTCGGCTCTCTATTCCGACTGTGAAACCTACCGCTATGCGCTGACCCGTGTCTGGGATGAGGCGCTGCCGAAGGTGATGTTTGTGATGCTGAACCCGTCCAAGGCGACCGAGGTTCAAAACGATCCCACCATTGAACGGTGCGAGCGGCGCGCGCGGGCCTTGGGGTTTGGCGGGTTTCGCGCCACCAATATCTTTGCCTATCGCGCCACCGACCCACGTGACATGCGCGCAGCAGAGGACCCGGAAGGGCCGGACAATGCGCAGGTGCTGCTGGATGGCATGGGCTGGGCCGACACGGTGATCTGTGCCTGGGGCACGCATGGCGCACATAAAGATCAGGGTCCGCGTATTGAAGATCTGCTGCGCGAAACCGGCAAACCCTTGTTTCACCTTGGACTTTCCAAGGCAGGCCACCCCAAACACCCGCTATATATTGCCTATAGCCAACAGCCCGAACGCTGGTAAGCCCCCTTATTGGCAAGCTTTGGTTCACCAATGTTCGCACTTTGTTTTGCTTCTTTGGGATCGGGCGGGCAGGATAGAATTCGGAAAAATATGTCTATCCCAAATGGGGTCTTTCGATGTTGTGGGTTGCAGGTTTAATCGGGGTTTTGGCGGCAGGCAGTGTTTCGCTCCTGTCCTTTGAGGACGAAGACGAACAGGACCAGGACGCCGAAGGCAGCACCGCCGAGGACGCGACCGCGGAGGAACCCGCGCGTGTGTCCCTGAGCCAGTTTCTCTTTGGCAATGACAGCGACACAGGCGATGACGAGGGCACCGCAGACAGCACTGGGGAAGACACCGGGGAGGACACCGTTTCTGGCCCGGTGATCGTCGATCCCCTACCGCCAAGCGAAGACCCATCTGCCCCCGTGACCGAAACCCCTGCGCCCGCCGGTGGGGTCACACTGACCGGCACTGACGCGCTGGATCAGATGGACGGCGGCGACGGGGACGACACCCTGACCGGCCTGGACGGCGACGACCAGATCAATGGCCGGGCGGGCGATGACAGTCTGAGTGGCGGTCTGGGCGATGACCAGCTTTATGGCGGCGCGGGCGCAGATAGCCTGGGCGGCGACGTGGGCGCGGATCTGCTGCATGGCGAGGCCGGCGCGGATACGCTGGCCGGTGGCGACGGCGAAGACACGCTTTATGGCCATTTTGGTGCAGACAGCCTTCTGGGCGGCGCGGGCGATGATGCGGCCCACGGTGGGCAGGACAGCGACACGCTGGACGGGGACGCAGGCGCAGATTCGCTGCATGGCAATGACGGTGATGATTTCCTTCGCGGCGGCAGCGGGCAGGATGCGCTGTTTGGCGGGGACGGCGATGACACTGTCAATGGCGCTGATGATGCAGAGGCTGATTTCGTCAATGGCGGCGATGGCGACGACCTGCTGGCTGCGGGCGCCGGTGATGTGGTCACGGCAGGGGACGGAGCCGACAATATTCTGCTCGGCGACTGGATCGCCGGGGGCACGGTGGAGCTGATCGATTTTGACGCCGCAGAAGATCAGCTGTTGGTGGTCTATGACGCGGCCCTCGGTGCGCCCGAGGTTGAGGTGGCAACGGATCCGGACAATCCCGATCAGCTGGTTGTATCGCTGGACGGGGAAACCGCCATGTATGTGCAGGGCGCAGGGGATCTCACGGTCGCGGACATTCTACTGGTTGAGGCCACGGACGAAGACTTTGCCTATCTGCCGCTGGGGTAACCGCTGCGGCCTGCCCTGTTTTCGGTTGTTTCCAATCCCGCGCTGACCGTCTAGTTTTACAGCGCGATCCTATGGCGGCCCTGTGGTCGCGGGCGCGGTTTGCAGGCAGACGGATTTGAACATGGATTTCTATTGGGAGCATTTCGGCCTCGCGGCGTCGCTTGTGCTGTCGATTTTTGTGCTGCTCGGTCTGGGTTTGCGCCTGCGGGACACGCCATCGCGGCGCATGTTCCTATGGGCAATGCTGGCCTTTTTCGCGATCAACACATTGGATGCGCTCGACTCCCTGGCCTATAGCCCGGTGTTTGGCGGCTGGGATGGGCTGTATCTGTGGCAGGATCTGTTGATCCCCGGTTTTATGGTCTCGCTCTATTTCTTTGTGCGCGGGCTGACCAGTTCGAACCCGGTGCTGTACCGGCGGGACTGGCTGCATCTGTTGCCGTTTCTCGCGGGCTTTCTGTGCCTGCTGCCTGCGCTTCTACTGCCCGGCGATGTGCGGCGTGGAGAGGCCGAGCCGGAGGCGCCCGAAGGTTATATGACGCTGGTTGAGATTGGCGAAAGCGCGTTCTGGCTCAGCTGGATTGTGGTGCTTGGAGTCTATGGCACCCTATGTGTGCGGCGACTGATGCGCCACAAACGCAATATTCGGGCGCTGTTTTCGGATCTGGATGGCAAGACACTGGTCTGGCTGGATGGTCTGGTGGCCACCATCCTGCTGATTGCAGTGTTTGTGATCCTCGACGAGGCGCGGATCCTGATGGGATATGACGAACTGCGCACAGGCGCGCTGGCGATGGTTTTTGATATTCTACTGGCGGCGTCTTTTGGGCTGTTTGCGCTGCGGGCAGAGCCCCCCCTGCCGCAGTGGTCAGACGGCGTATTGCCCCCCGAGGCTCACGCGCGCCCCCCAGAGACATCGCAAGACGCGCCTGAAACCCGCTATGCCCGGTCGGGTCTGCAGCCCGATGATCTGACGCGCCTGTCTGCACGGCTGGAGCAGCGGATGCAGGACGGGCAGCTGTGGCGGGACCATGCGTTGAACCTGCGGCGGTTGGCGTCTGAAATCGCGGTGCCTTCGATCCATCTGTCCGAGGTGCTGAACACGGAAATGGGCGTCACCTTCTATGACTATGTGAATCGCTGTCGGGTTGAGGATGCCTGCACCTTGCTGGGCACCACCGCGCTGACCGTGCTGGAGATCAGCGAAACCGTCGGCTTCAATTCCAAATCGACCTTCAACAGCAGCTTTAAGAAGGTCACGCAGCAGACGCCGTCCGAATGGCGCCGCGCGCAGCGGGGGACGCCGGTGGCAAGCCCCAGCGACAGCAGCCTTTAGGACACTGATTTCATTTATTTAAAAACGGCGAACGTACGAACAAGCCGGTTCGCACGTCCCCGCCAGCCGGTTCGGTCGCAGTTTTTGCGCCTGCGTCACAGATGAGCGCCATGCCGCCAGATGCGCGGATCTCATGACCCTTCTCCAACACGCTAAAGGACCTGAACCAATGAAATACTGTCTGTCTCTGCCCCTGCTGATCACTGTGGCCGCCTGCGCCGAACAGGGCGCAAAATACGAACCCGTTCTGGATGGGCAGCCGACCCCGACCTATTACGCCGACTTGCAAGCCTGCCAGTCGCTGGCGGCCAATCAGTCACAGTTTGACCGCAACACCCGTACCTCTGCCGCGATTGGGGCGGGGCTTGGCGCGGCGATCGGCGAAGCGGACGAGGATGATCCGCTGGGCGGCGCCATTGTTGGTGCACTAGCTGGGGGCGCGGCTGGTTTGTCCGAGGCCAATGACCGCCGCGAAGGCATCGTGGTGCAATGCCTGCGCGGGCGTGGCCACAAGGTTGTCGGCTAAGCCTGCCTCCGGCCTAGGTCTGCCGCGCCACAGAAGAGCTGCGGGCCGCCAGTTCGATCGGCAGCTCTTGGTGGTCGGGGCGAATACCATTGTCCAACCACTGCGCCAGCGCCTCGGCTGCCTGTTCGCCCATCCGGCGGACAGGCAGATGCACCGTGGTCAACGGCGGATAGAGGCTGGCCGAGGAGGGCAGATCCTCCATCCCGACAACCGAAAAATCCTGCGGCACCTTCAGGCCCAGACTGTGCAGCCTGTGGATCACCCCGCCGGCCAAAACATCGGTAAAGGCCAGAACAGCCGTTTCATCCCCGCGTTGCGCCAGCAGACGGGCGGCGGCCTCTGACCCGCCCTGAACGGAAAACGGCGCCTCGAAATAGCGAAACGTCAGGGCGCCATTGGCGGCGACCTCGGCCTGTTTCAGCGCCTCGAGGCGAATGCGCGTGCGGTCATTGTGCCCATGCGGGCCATGCACAACGGCGATCTTGTGATGGCCCAGCTGCATCAGGTGATCCAGCGCCAGCAACACCGCCTTTTGATTGTCATAGCCAATGGTCGGCAGCCAGGCATCCTGTTGA
Source organism: Tritonibacter multivorans (assembly GCF_001458415.1). GTDB lineage: Bacteria > Pseudomonadota > Alphaproteobacteria > Rhodobacterales > Rhodobacteraceae > Epibacterium > Epibacterium multivorans. The sequence goes on from NZ_CYSD01000037.1 coordinate 65,117, forward strand.
AACAGGGACACCGACACGGTGGGCACCATATGCCGTTCCACAAAGGCGCGGAAATCGGCGCTTTGGCTGGCGCCGGTGACAATGATCGCCTCTGCCCCAATATTGAGCATCTGCCGCGCGCGGGCCAGTTCGACCTCGGGGTCTTCGCCGGTGGTGGCGACAACCAGGGACAGACCGAACGCCCCCAATCGCGCTTCGAGCCCATCAGCAAACCGGGCGAAGGTGCTGTTTGCAAGGGTCGGCAGCAGGGCTGCGACGGTCTGGGTGCGGCCTGTATTGATCGCACGGGCCGCCGCGGAGGGGGTAAAACGCAGATCGGACATGGCGGCTTCGACCCGATTGCGCGTGTCCGGCGACACCCGCGCAGGCGTGTTCATCACCCGGCTGACTGTGGCCACAGACACCCCGGCCCGCTGGGCCACATCGCGAAGATTTGCGCGCTTCTTCATAATTTTTGCGTCCAGTCGTACCAGTTTTTTGCAAAGCGTGAGGCCAGTTCTACCCTCTTTCTTGACTCGTGTAACCAGTTACACACTTCATGTAACCGGTTACACGGAATTTTCTCTGTGGCCGTCTTATGGATTGCAAAAAGGTTGGCAGGGTCATGTCACTAGCGACCCCTTTGCGTGGGTTTTCAAACATCGGCTGGCAGGGTGTCGGGCGGAATTTTATCGGCTTCCCGGCCAAACCACCCTCACAGAACACAGAGCTGGGCCCGCGCGGGCTGGTGCGTCTGGATATGTGCACGGGCGATTTGGTGTCTTTTACCGGTGCGGCGGCGCAGGTCTGGTTGTTTGCATTTAATGACAAAGGCCGCGCGGCGCATGACGCGCTTGGCCTGGAAACTGCGACATCTGTCGATCTGGCTGCGGTCAATGCAGGCCCCTTGATCGGGTGGAGCCTTGCGCAGGGCGGCACCGCCCCGACCGCCGCAACCGAGATTGCCGTGTCAGATCTGCAGGTGTTCAAGGCCAGCGCCGCAGTGACGCTTTGGGTTGCGCTGCCGGTGGAAGGCGCGTGTCTGGCAGCCGGACAAAGCCAGCCGCATCTGACCGTCCACCTAAAGCAACAGGCGCCCGCACAGAGCAAGCTACCCCCGGTGCTGGGGCATGTGCATGACGAATTCACCGTCAAGCGCGGCAGCGCGCAGGCCTATGCGCTAAAGGCGGGCCAGATGCTGCAGATCATTGATGTCGAAGGGCAGCAATGTTCGGACTTCATGGCGTTTAACGCCGCCGCGCTGGACGCGGGCCACGAGATGATGATCGACAGCACCGCGACCCGGTCGATGGTGCATCGCAGCTACCCGGGGCCCGGCCTGTTCGACAAATTCTATGACCGCGATATGCGCCCGATGCTGCAAGTGGTGCAGGACACCTGCGGGCGGCATGACACCTTTGGTCTGGCCTGCACCGCGCGCGGATATGAAGAACGCGGCTTTCCGGGACACCTCAATTGTTCGGACAATATCTCTCATGCGATGGACCCCTATGGCATCGCGCGCCGCCCGGCCTGGCCTGCGATCAATTTCTTCTGGAACACCTGGGTTGACCAGCATTCGCACCACCTGATGACCGCCGAAAGCTATTCCCGTCCCGGTGACTATGTCGCCATGCGGGCGCTGGAGGATTTGGTCTGTGTCTCGACCGCCTGCCCCGATGATCTGGACCCGATCAACGGCTGGAACCCCACCGACATTCACGTTCGCATCTATACCCCCGAAGCCCCGATTCAACGGGCCGTGGCTTATCGCCCGAAAGAGGACGCCCCAATGACCGTCAGTCATGAATCCGCCTTTCACCCGCGCACCGGCGCGTTGACGGATGACTTTGCCCCTGCCCGCGATATCTGGGTGCCCGTCAGCTATCAGGGCATTGGCACCCTGGCCGAATATTGGGCCTGCCGCGACAAGGCGACGGTTCAGGACATGAGCGGCTTGCGCAAATACGATGTGGTTGGCCCCGATGCAGAGCGGCTGCTGCAGCTGGCGCTGACGCGCAATGTGGCCAAGCTGGCGCAGTGGCGCGGCACCTATGCGCTTTTGTGTGATGACACCGGCGCGGTGATTGATGATGGCACCCTGTTCCGGCTGGATCAGGAGATTTTCCGCTGGTGCTGTGGCCATGAAGAAAGCGCGCGGCATCTGAAGGACCTCGCTGACAGCAACGGGCTGCAGGTGCAGATCACCGATATGAACGAGGCGCTGGTCAATCTGGCGCTGCAGGGGCCGCGGTCGCGCGATGTGCTGCGCAAGCTTTGCTTTACCCAACCGCAGGTGCCTTCGGTCGATCAGCTGAAATGGTTCGGCGTCACCGTCGGCCGCCTGCATGACCGCGACGGCGCCGCCTTTATGCTGTCGCGCACGGGCTACACCGGGGAGCTGGGCTACGAGCTGTTCTGCGCGCCAAATGATGCCGTCGCCGTATGGGACGCGCTGATGGAGGCGGGCGCTGAATTTGGCCTGACGCCCATGGGCAGCGCCGCCTTGGAGATCATCCGGATCGAGGCCGGGCTCGCCGCATCGGGGGGGGAATTCCTGCCGGGTGTCGATGCCTATGAAGCCGGGCTTGGCTTTGCGGTGGATCTGAAAAAGACCGAGTTCATCGGCCGCGAGGCGCTGGAGCGCAATGCGAAGGATCCGCGCAAGGTGCTGAAGGGGCTGATCTTTGACGGCGATGACGTGCCCCATCACGGCGCGCCTGTGCTGATCGGGGAACGTCAGGTTGGGGTTGTGACCTCGGCCACGCGGTCGCCGACGCTGGAGCGCGCCATCGCCTTTGTGCGCCTGTCGGTAGAACACGCCGCGGTCGGCACGGCGCTGGAGGTGGGCCAGATGGATGGCCGCATGAAACGCATCAGCGCCACGGTGACCGAGATCCCGTTTGTCGATCCCAAACGCGAACGCGCAAGAGCATAAAAATGCTGAAAAACAGAACAAAAACAGGGGAATGCCATGACCGATACGGTCGTTGAACTGGAACATGTCTGGAAGGTGTTCGGCAATCGCGCACCCGAGGCAATGGAGGCGATCCGCAAGGAGGGGATCGGCAAGGCCGAGGTGCTGAGCCGCTATCAGGCCGTTGTCGGCGTGAAAGACGCGAGCTTTTCGGTTGGCCGGGGCGAAATCTTCTGCCTGATGGGGCTGTCGGGATCGGGGAAATCGACCCTTGTGCGTCACATCAACCGGCTGATCGAACCTTCTGCCGGCAAGATCCGCATTATGGGCGAAGACGTGGGCGCGATGAAACCCGAAGCCCTGCGGGCGCTGCGGGCCGACAAGATCGGCATGGTGTTTCAGAACATGGCGCTGCTGCCGCACCGGTCGGTGCGGGACAATATTGGCTTTTCCCTCGAGCTGAAGGGCATGGACGGCTACAACCGGGCCAAGCTGGCCGATAAGGCGCTGGAGACGGTGTCCCTGCATGGCTATGGCGACCGCCTGCCAGCAGAGCTGTCGGGCGGCATGCAGCAGCGTGTGGGGCTGGCCCGTGCGCTGGCGGCGGACCCGGAAATCCTGCTGATGGATGAACCCTTCTCGGCGCTGGATCCGCTGATCCGGCGCAATCTTCAGGACGAATTCCTGGGCCTGTCGACCCATCTGAAAAAGACCACGATCTTCATCACCCATGATTTGGACGAGGCGATCCGCATGGGCGACCGCATTGGCATTATGAAAGACGGCGAGATTGTCCAGATCGGCACCGCCGAGGACATCGTAACCGCCCCTGCCGATGACTATGTCGCTGATTTTGTAGCCGGAATTTCCCGCCTGAAGTTGGTTTCGGCTGCCAAGATCATGATCGACCCAGAGGAATACCAAGCCAAACACGGCCCCATCGACCTGAGCCGTGAACACCCCACCGCCGCCCCGACCGAGGATCTGGACACCATTGTCGGCCTGTCCACGGGCAGCGAGCTGCCGGTGCTGGTGAAAGACGCCGACGCCCTGATCGGCGTCATCAACAAAGACCGCCTGTTGCAAGGCCTGCAAGGGAGCGCGGACGTATGAGCGCAGTACAACCCTCCTCTGGCGCGGAACGCCGCGACGTGACCGAACGCGATGTCTCGGTCGAAACCTTTGTCGGGACCGGCGAAACCTATTACGCGCCGGTGTTTGAGAAGTTTCAGAAAGGCGAGCTGCCGCAGTGGCATCAGAACCTGCTGGCGCTGATCGCGCCGTGGTTCTGGGGCGCGTATCGCGGGCAGTGGCTGTTGTTCTGGCTGTCTGTGGCGCTGGACCTGCTGGCGCTGGTCTGCCTGATGCAGGTCTTTAAATACACGCCGCTTCTGGAGATCGCACAGCAGGATGCCGCCTCCAATCAGACGCTGATCGCGCGTTATTCGAACTGGATTACGCAATTCGGCTGGGCCGCGTTGTTGCTGTTCATTGGCGGGCGCCTCTGGCTTGGGAGCCGGGCAAACCGCTGGTATTTCAACCAATATTCCAAGTGGCGGATCAATTCGTCCGTCGCCCATGCGGTCAGCTGGCCACGTGTTGTGACAGGCGCTGTCATCATGGCCATTGTCATGCCACTGACCACCTATCGCGCGACACAGGTGCGCACGGATGAGCGCGCCTGTTTCAACCAGATGCGCTCGGGCGAGGTCACGCGCACGCTGATGGCGTCCTACGGGGCCCTGAACGCAGGTGCGCTGCTGGGCGACATGCAGGCCAAGAACAGCGATCTTCTGGCCCGGATGGAGGCCTTGGCTACCAAGGAAAGCCTGACCAGTGACGAGAAATCCGAACGCGCCGCGCTGCGCAAGGAAAGCCGGTCGCTGGGCCGTGACATCAAACAGGTCGAAGCCAATGTGGCGCTGACCGGTCAGGCCAAGTTTGACTGTTTCTTTGTCGATGATTTCCCGACCCTTGTGCGTCTGGATCCGCCCGAAGACGTGACCTACCGCCGGGTGCCGGATGAGGCCGCGATTGCCGCAGGTAACGAGGGCGCGACCATGCTGGTGCGTCAGGTCAAAGACGCCGTTGAGGGGCGCCGGGTGAATGTCTTCACCTATTCGGCTGAAAGCATCGACATGTCGATCAACTATCTGCGGGCGCAGTTTGCCGGGGCCTTTGATGCGATGACCGCCGCGCTGCGCCAGTCGCTGATCAAGGTCGAGGTGGCCTTTATGCAGACGCCCTGGGCGGTTGTGGCCTTCCTGTTCATTGTGCTGAGCTGGAAATTTGCCGGTCGTGGGACGACGATTTTTGTCGCCTCTTCGCTTGGGTTCCTGGCGCTGTTCGAACTATGGCAAGTGGCGATGCAGACCATGGCTTTGGTTGTTGTGTCCACGGGTGTCTGTATCTTTATTGGCCTGCCGATTGGCATCTGGATGGCAAAAAACAAAGTCGCCCGTTGGATCACCGAACCGATCCTCGACATTATGCAAACGATCCCGTCGCTCAGCTATCTGGTGCCTGCGGTGGCGTTCTTTGGCATCTCGCAGCCGCCTGCGGTGCTGGCAACCGTGATCTTTGCGATGCCGCCGATGATCAAGCTGACGGCGCTGGGTATTCTGCAGGTGCCCGAAAGCACCAAAGAAGCCGCGCTGGCCTTTGGCGCCTCGGACCGGCAGCTTTTGACCAAGGTCGAACTGCCCATGGCGGTGCCGTCGATCATGGCGGGTCTGAACCAGACCATCATGCTGGCGCTGTCGATGGCGACCATCTCGGCCTTTATTGGGGCTGAAGGTCTGGGTGCGATTGTCACCGCGTCGCTGGGCGATGCGCAGGCTGGCAAGGGCCTTCTGGCAGGTATCGCAATCGCGCTGGTCGCGATGATGATCGACCGCATTCTGAAGGGGATCCGCAATTCCTTCAGCCTGATCTAACCCAATATTTCCAAACGCATAACAACCACCACAACAGGGAGACTAGACTATGAAACATCTACTCACAGCGGCATCTGTTGCCGCACTGACACTGACGGGGGCGGCGGCCTCCGCGCAGGAGAAGATCACACTTTCTGACCTCAGCTGGAACGGCGCGCGGGCGATTGGCAATGTGATCGTGGCGATCATCGAAGGCCCCATGGGCGGCGATGCAGAGATCGTTTCGGGCATGAACCAGGCAGCGGTCATTATGGCCGGCATGGACAAAGGCGATGGCTCGATTGATGTCTATACCGACCTGTGGATGCCGAACCAGCAGGCGCTTTGGGATGAATATATCGACGGCAATGGCACCGTTCTGACCAACCAGCCCTATAAGGGCACCTCGAACATCTATGTGCCAAGCTACATGACCGACAAGGTCAGCTCGATCGAGGATCTGAACAACCCGGAAATCGCCGCGATGTTTGACACCGACGGCAATGGCAAGGGCGAATACTGGGCCGGTGATGTGACCTGGGCATCGACCAAGCGCTGGCAGATCAAGTTCAAATCCTATGGTCTGGACGAGCTGTGGGAGCCGAACATTGTCTCGGCTGACACGTTCAAAGCGGGCCTGGAAGCCGCCTATACCGCGTCCAAGCCGCAGCTGTTCTATTACTGGACGCCCGAAGCGCTGCACGTGAAATACGACCTCACCGCCCTGTCCGAGCCCGAGCGGTTCGATGGCTGTGAAGACGTGGATCTGGATGCGGAAAACTGGCTGGAAGTGTCGAACTTTGAATGCGTGATTGCACCCAATGACGTGTTTATCGGCTATTCCAAGTCGCTCGAATCCCGCAACCCTGCGGTGGCCAAGATGCTGGGCAATATCCAGTTCACCGGTGACGAGATCAACGGCTGGATCGTGGAGATGTTTGAAAACAAACGTGACCCGCAGGAAGTGGCCGAAGAGTGGATCGAGGACAACCGCGAGATCGTGGACGGCTGGATCAACGGCTAAGCCCAAACAAAAAGAGGTGCCGCGTTTTGCGCGCGGCACCTTTCAGTCTTTCGGGCCAGTCACAGACACCCGTCGGATTATTTTAGAACGCTCTTCTACGTCGTCGAGAACCGCGCGCGATAATAATCCACAATCACGGCCACAATGATCACAAGGCCGGTGATCATCTGCCGCATAAAGTCATTCAGCCCCATCAGGATCAGACCATTGGCCAGAACGCCAATGATGAAGGCCCCCATCAAGGTCCCCAGAACAGAGCCACGCCCGCCCGCCAGCGAGGTGCCGCCAATGATCACGGCGGCAATGGCGTCCAGTTCAAAGGCAATGCCCGCAATCGGCGAGGAGATGTTCAGCCGCGCCATATAGGCCAGCGCCGCAAGACCTGCGCAGGCACCACAGATGGCAAAAGCACCGACCTTGTAAAACATCACATTATGGCCCGCCAGACGCACGGCTTCTTCATTGTTGCCAATGCCATAGACCATGCGCCCAAAGACGGTGAAGTTCAGCACCACCCAGGCCACGGCCACCAGCGCCAGTGCCAGCAGGAACAGGATCGGCACGCCAAAGATCATAATGCTGCCGAACTCTTCAAACGAGAAGGGGAAGGAATAGATGGTCCGCGCATCGGCCACATGCAGCGCCGCACCACGGGCAATATTCAGCATCCCCAGCGTGATAATAAAGGACGGCAAGCCCCACCACGCAGAGATCAGCCCGTTCATCAACCCGCAGATCACGCCGGTGCCCAGACCGGCCAGAACCGCCATGGTGATCAACGTCCCGTCACTGAACCCCGAAAGCGTGATCACCTTGCCCGCCACAACGCCGGCAAAGGCCAGAACCGACCCCACCGACAGGTCGATCCCGCCGATCAGAATGACAAAGGTCATCCCCACCGCAAGGATCAGGTTGATGGTGATCTGGGTCAGGATGTTGGTGATATTGCCTGCGGTCAGAAAATGTTCGGACGCGATCGAAAAGAAGATCACCAGGATCAGCAGCGCCAGACCAATGCCCGCATGTTGCAGCACATAGCGCAGGGTCAGACGGTTGGATTTCAGATCGGGCGCATCAGGCGCGAGGTTTGTCGCGGTTTGCATCTTGGGGGTTCCCTTCACTGGGCTTGTCCGTAGGCGAACTTGAGAATGGCTTCTTCGGCGAAGCTGTCTCGTTCAAGCGTTCCGGCGATTTGGTGGTTTGACATAACGGCGATCTGATCCGAGAGCGCCATCAGCTCGGGCAGCTCGGAGGATACGATGATCATGGCCACCCCTTCGGCAGCCAGTTCGCGCAGGATTTTGTAGATCTCGAATTTGGCGCCCACATCGACGCCGCGGGTGGGTTCGTCCAGCAGCAGGACGCGCGGGCTGTTGGCCAGCCACTTAGAGAGCACAACCTTCTGCTGGTTGCCGCCCGAGAGCGACGCGGCTGCGTCCCCGGTCTTGCCGTATTTCAGGCCGAACTTCCGCCCATAGGTGGCGGCCTGATCGGCCTCTGTCCGGGCGGCCATCCAACCTTTGGGAAACAGCGATTTCAGGTTCACCATGCTGGTATTGGCGGCAATCGACATCTCGAGGATCAACCCTTCGAGCTTGCGGTCTTCGGTGACAAAGCCAATGCCTGCGTCAATGGCGTCCCGCGGGCCATGGAAAGACACCGCCGCGCCGTCCATCTGCACCGTGCCGCCTGCGGGCGTATCGGCGGCAAAGATCGCGCGCAGGAATTCGGTGCGGCCCGCGCCCACCAGACCGGCAATGCCAAGGATTTCGCCTGCGCGCACCTCCACGGAGACGCCGTGGCCAGTGGTATTTGCGCTGGAGATGAGGTTTTGGGTCGACAGCACAACCGCACCCAAGTCATGGGCGCGGGTTTCGCGTGCGGTGTGGTCCACATGGCGGCCAACCATATGCGCGACCACGGCCTCGGGCGAGGTCTTGGCGATGTCTTCGGTGGTCACCGTGCGGCCATTTCGGAAGACCGTGACCCGGTCGCAATGGGCAAAGACCTCGTCCAGATGGTGCGACACAAACAGCACCGACACGCCGCGCGCTTTGGCTTGTGCCACGATCTGGAACAGATTGTCCTTTTCGCGTTCGGTCAGGGTGGCGGTGGGTTCATCCAAAATCAGCAGATTGCTGTCGGTCTGCAAGGCACGGGCGATTTCAACCAGCTGTTTATGGGCAATGCCAAGACTGGAGATGGGGCGTTGGGTGGAGATGCCACCAAGGCCCACCAGATCCAGCGCCTGCACCGCACGGGCGCGCATCTCTGCCTTATCAAGGAACCCCCAACGGGTTTTCGGCAGGGCTTCGATCGAGATATTTTCGGCAATCGACAGATGTTCCAGCAGGTTAAACTCCTGATGGACCACCTGAATGCCGGCTTCTTTGGACCATTGCGGCTGGCCGGGCACAAAGCCTGCGCCTTGAAAGGTGATCTCGCCGTCGGTGGGAAAATGCAGACCGGTCAACACCTTGATCAGGGTCGACTTTCCGGCGCCGTTTTCACCGACAAGGGCGTGGACCTCGCCGGGGCGGATCTGCAGGTCAACACCATCCAGCGCTTTGACACCGCCGAAATGTTTCTTCAGACCGCGCACCGTCAGAAGCGGTGCGGTCATAGGGGTATGGGCGTTCATGGTGGCCTCGGGACTTGGACAGGCGTGAACGACCTGCCGCGCCAAAGGGCAGCGCGGCAGGCGGCGCGTGGTTTACTGGGTCACGAGGTCAATGGGGGTGCGCACCCAACCTTCGAGCTCGGGACCGCCGCGCACCACATCAATGGCCAGATCAATCGCGTTGGCCGCCATCTCGGAGCCGAACTGATCGATGGTGGCCAGCAGTTTGCCTTCGCCCACCAGCGCCTTGGCGGCTGGCACATTGTCAAAGCCCACAACCAGAATGTCGTCGCGCCCTGCCGCCTCGAGCGCCTGAACCACACCGATGGCCATGGAGTCATTTGCCGCCATCACACCCTGGATATCAGGGTTCGCGGTCAGCATATTGGCAAAAACGGTGTTGGCCTCTTCGGTTTCCCAATAGGCGGTGCGGCTGTCGAGCAGGTTGAGCCCATGTTCGGCGACAGAGTCTTCAAACCCAAGACGGCGTTGGGTGGCGTTATCGGCGCCCGGATTGCCTTCGATGATAACCACTTTGCCACCTTCGCCCAGAGCGGCGGCCAGCGCGTCACCGGCCATCTTTGCGCCCTGACGGTTGTCGGGGCCGACAAAGGCCAGCTCGACCCCTTGTTGTTTCTTTGCGTCTGCATCCAAGGCGACGTCAAAGTTCACAACGGTGATGCCTGCCTCCATCGCCCGTTTCAGCGGGCGCACCATGGCGCGGCTGTCAGCCGGAGCAATCACAATGGCATCGACGCCCTGGGTGATAAAGGTGTTGACCGCATTGATCTGCGATTCAAAATCGGTCTCGTTCTGCATGCCAACGGCCAGCAGTTCATAGTCGCCACGCTTTTCCGCATGGGCCTCTGCACCGACCATCATGTTCTGGAAAAACTCATTGGCCAGCGACTTCATGACCAGACCGACCTTCGGGTGGTCTGCGTCCGCATAGGCCGCGGTTGCAAGCAGCGACACAGAGGTCGCGGCGGCGGCAATAAATTTGGTGAATTTCATAATTTCCTCCCTACCCGCTTCACAGGCTTGGCTCCTCCGGCCAGCGAATGAAACGTTTCATGGTTGCAGGGCGACTTTGACCCAGGGGCAACGATGAAGTCAATATGAAACGTTTCATATTTTTGAATGCATTCATGATCGACTTCGGATAAGCAGGGGTAACATGCTGAAACAACCAATGAATTAAGGGGATCGCGCGGGGAATTCGGGCAGGGAGAGGGCCTGACGCGCCTTTCGCGAGCACATCAGCTAAGATGAAAACTGGGGAGGAACACCATGCTTAAAGGAATCGATCATCGTTTAAACGCCGAAGTTCTGGCCGCCCTGCGCGCGGCCGGCCACGGCGACCTGATTGTGCTGTGCGACCGGAACTTTCCAGCCGCGACCGTGGCTGCCACAACGCAGATTGGCCGCCCGTTGTTGATGGAGAACCTGACCAGCGCCGAGGCCGCAGCGGCGATTCTATCGGTCATGCCACTGGATACGTTTGTGGATGATTACGCCATGTCGATGGAGGTGGTCGGGGACGCAGGTCAGCGCCCGCCTGTGCAGCAAGAAGTCGACGCCTGCATTGCCAAATACGATGGCCGCGACCGGCCCACCCTGCAGATAGAGCGTTTTGCCTTTTACGAGCTGGCCAAATCAGCCTTTGCGATCATTCAAACCGGCGAGACGCGTTTTTTCGGCTGTTTTGTATTGCGCAAAGGGGTGGTGCCCCCAGAGGAGGTTGTGCAGGTCACGCCCTAACCTGCGTGGACTGGCGTTCGCAGAGACGGCCCATTGCCAAATGATCCGCGGCTTCGGTTTCTTCGGCGAAAATGGCGTCCATCGCGGCCGAGGCGATCGCATCCACCGGTTGGCGGATGGTGGTCAGTCGCGGCACCACGAGGGAAGCAAGATCAATGTCATCAAAGCCAATGACCGACAGTTCGCCCGGCACATCGATGCGCATATCACGGGCAGCGCGGACCACACCAATGGCGATCTGATCGTTTGCGGCCAGAATGCCCGTGGGCACGTCACCGCCCGACGGCCCCGACAACACTGCGCGGGCAATGGTCTCGCCACTTTGGAAATCAAAGGTGCCTTCGCGAATGTCGAGATTTAGGTCAATACCAGCCTCCCGCAGGGCACGGGCCTGAGCTTCGACCCCTTCGCGGCGCTGACGGCCGGTGATCGTCGTTTGCGGACCAGCGATATAGACCACCTGGCGATGCCCCAGATCGACCAGATGCTTCAGTCCAAGAGCCGCGCTTGCGCGCTGATCCACGCCAAAGGTCCGCAACCCCGGTGCCGGCCGGTCGAGCCCGTAGACCACCGTGCTGTCCGGCAGGTCAAACAAGCGCTGATCTGACGCGGGCACCAGCAAAATCGCCTTGGGCTGATGTTCCAGCAGTGCGTTGAACTGGCGGGCCTCAAATCGGGAATCATTGCGCGAACTGGAGACGATCAGCGCATGACCCCGCGCGCTTGCCAGCCCTTCCAGCTTGTCCGCAAGCTGCGAAAAGAAAGGATTGGTGATGTCGGGCACCAGAAGGCCAATGACATTGATGTGTTTCGCACGCAGGGCGCGGGCCGCAAAATTGGGTTTGTAACCAAGCTCTGCAATCGCCTTGTTCACCCGCTCTGCCAGCGGGGCTTTGACCGTGCTGTTTTTGGAAAGAACCCGAGACACCGTCCCGACCGACACCTCGGCATGGGCCGCAACGTCTTTGATTGTCACGGTTTTTGCCACGTCTCTCTCCTTCTTTTTTGGGGGCGCAATTGAAAACCTGAAACCGGCCTGTGCGCGATATGGGGCCCGTGCTAGTATGCTCTAGCGGGCGTGGCTTTCAATGTGAAACGTTTCATGTTTAGCGCCGCGGTCTTGTCCCCTGTGACGGCAAAGGGCTGCTACGGGCAAAGCAACCTTTGCAACTTGCCCTCAAATAGAGTAACAGCGCGCATCCGCATTGGAATCGATTGGTTCTGGCGGACACTCCATGGGCCTGTGCTGGACGACATCCCGGCCTGCGCCATCACCCTTAACCTTTTAAAGGAGACCCCGATGTCGATCACTGCTGAAGAAAAAGCACGCCTGATGAAAGAATTCGCAACCAAAGAAGGCGACACCGGTTCCCCGGAAGTCCAGGTTGCAATCCTGACCTCGCGCATCAACACCCTGACCGAGCACTTCAAAACCCACAAGAAGGACAACCACGGCCGTCGTGGTCTTCTGAAAATGGTTGCTCAGCGTCGTAAGCTGCTGGACTACACCAAAGGCAAAGATGTGGCCCGTTACCAGGACCTGATCGCACGCCTCGGCATCCGCCGCTAAGCGCGCCCGTCATTGTGACGATTGCGACACCCGCTCTTTTGAGCGGGTGTTTTGCTTTGCCCCCCGGCCATTACATCTGGAACGTGGGGCCCTTACACGGCAACGCACAGGCGACATTGGCCAAGCTGCATCAACAGCAGACCGCTGCCTGACGCGTCGGGAGAACCCTCCCAGCCTTGTAAATCCGGAAATGATGTGCTTGTTAGTTTATAACATCACCTATACCCCGGAGACATCAATGAGCGATTCTCGCCTTCCCGTCACCGTGCTGTCCGGTTTTCTGGGCGCCGGCAAAACCACCCTGTTGAACCGAATTTTGAACAATCGCGAGGGCCTGCGGGTCGCGGTGATTGTCAATGATATGTCCGAGGTCAACATTGACGCGGATCTGGTTCGCGAAGGCGGCGCTCAGCTGAGCCAGACGGACGAGACCCTGGTCGAGATGTCCAATGGCTGCATCTGCTGCACCCTGCGTGACGATCTGCTGCAAGAGGTCCGCAAACTGGCCGCTGAGGGGCGTTTTGACTACCTGCTGATCGAAAGCACCGGTATCTCCGAACCCCTGCCTGTCGCTGCCACCTTTGATTTCCGCGACGAACTGGGCGAAAGCCTGTCGGATGTGTCCCGTCTGGACACCATGGTGACCGTGGTCGATGCGGTGAACCTGACAGCGGACTTTGACAGCCATGACTTTATCTCGGATCGCGGCGAAAGCCTGGGCGAAGAAGACGACCGGTCGCTGGTGAACCTGCTGACCGATCAGATGGAATTTGCCGATGTGATCGTCCTGAACAAGGTCACCGACGCAGGTCCTGAGAACGTCGACAAGGCGCGCAAGATCATCCGGTCGCTGAACGCGGACGCCAAGATCATTGAAACCGACCGGTCGAACGTTGACCCGCAGGAAATCCTGAACACCGGCCTCTTCAACTTTGAAGAAGCCCATGAACACCCGATGTGGGCCAAAGAGCTGTATGGCTTTAAGGATCACGTGCCAGAGACCGAAGAATACGGCATTTCCTCGCATGTGTATCGTGCGCGCGCACCGTTTGATCCGGTCAAAATCCATGACCTGCTGGACGGTGACCTGCCCGGCGTGATCCGGGCCAAAGGCCATTTCTGGATCATCACCCGACCGGAATGGGTGGCGGAGTTCTCGCTTGCCGGGAAACTGTCGTCGGTCGCACCGCTGGGCACCTGGTGGGCAACCGTTCCGATCGAACGCTGGCCCGATCACCCGCAGGCGCGCGAGTATATGAAACAGCATTGGGAAGAGCCCTTTGGCGACCGCCGTCAGGAGATCGTCTTTATCGGTGCAGGCATCGACTGGCCCGCGCTGGAGGCAAAACTGGATGCCTGCCTGCTGAAGGATGCGACCATGGAAGACGTGGAGACCTGCGCAGGTCTGCCCGATCCTTTCCCGGCGTGGCGACGGGCTGACGAGGCAGCGTAATCTATGGCCCGGTATCACAAAAACCGAGCCAGCAACCTGCCAGCAAAGAAACGAAACGTCGACCCAATGGCGGCTTATGATGCCCTCCCACCAGAGCTGCGTGCCTGGCTGCAAGGGGCAAAGCTGCCGTGGTCGGCGCATTCCTGCAAGAAAATCTGGACCAGCGCCCGCGCAAAGGGCGCCAGTCCGCAAGAAGCGCTAGAGCGGTTGAACCGCATCGAGGATGCGACCCTTGCCCGCGACAGCCGCCGCACAGACGCGGCCGCATAGCAGTATCAGGCCCGACCGCGACCGGGCTGTTCTGGTGTCGACTGCATGCAGTCGGCACCTTTTTCTTTGCAAGCGCCTCTGTCTCAGGCGCTGGCGCGCTCACTGTACTGCGCCGTAATCAGATACCGTTTCAGGATGTCGATCACTGCCTGTTTGTGATCTTCGGTTTGGACATCATTGACCGAAGACAGGCGCGACTTGAGCTGATCCAATGTGATCAGCGACTTGCCGGCAGCGACCCGTCCCAGCGCAGGCAGTGCTTCGGGTTGTTCATAGCCCATAAACCAATCGGTGAAGAACAGCGTGTCGACCTCGCCCTCCATCCGCACCCAAACATCGCGGTGACGCGGGTCGCGGCGAATACGGTCGTAGCAGGCTTTGACCGGGGCTTTTTCGCCCTCCAGCACCTGCAGGATCATTCTGTTGTGATAGAGCAAAAGACCCGTGATCCCTTCGTCGGCATTGCGACGCCGCGCCGTGTTCAGGATCATATTGATGTCGTCAGCTGACAGATCTGCCGCAGAGCGGCTTGTGTAGACCAAACGGTACATGTGCACTCCTTCATAATTGGGACCATCTGAGGACAGTGTACAATTGGATACCGTTCCAGTTTTCTAAAATTTGAGGAAATGGTTAAGAGACAAAAAGGGCCGGAGTTTCCCCCCGGCCCTTGGTCTTCTTCGCCTGTTACGGCTTACATCTTGGCGCGTTCCGAGCGCAGCGCCGCATAGAGGCACAGGCACATGGCCAGAACCACAACGGTGAACGGGATCCCCATAGAGACCGCAGCCCCCTGGAGCGCGTTCAGACCGCCCCCCAGCAACAGGGCAATCGCCACCAGACCCTCGAAGGTGCACCAGAACACACGCTGTGCCACCGGCGCGTCGATCTTGCCGCCTGCGGTGATCGTGTCGATGACCAGCGACCCGGAGTCCGAGGAGGTCACAAAGAAGATCACGATCAGAACAAGGGTGATCGGGGCCACGATAGAGTACAGCGGCAGCTGGTCGAGCATGCGGAACAGCGCCAGTTCGGGCTTGTAGGCCGCAACGACCTCTTTCACACCGTCATAGCCACCAGCCATCTGGTCCATGGCCATGCCACCGAAGATGGTCATCCACAGGGCGCAGACCAGCGAGGGGGCGATCAGAACACAAAGGATGAACTCGCGCACGGTACGGCCTTTGGAAATGCGGGCGATGAACATGCCGACAAACGGGGACCATGCAATCCACCAGGCCCAGTAGAAGGTGGTCCAGCCATGCATGAAGCCAAGGTCTTCGCGGCCATGCGGGTTCGACAGCGGCACAAAGTTCACCACATAGTCGACCATCACATTGCCGAAGCGCCCCAGCAGGTCAAAGGTCGGGCCCATGATCAGCACGAACAGCAACAGAAGCGCCGCCATGGCCATGTTGATTTCAGACAGGCGTTTGACGCCTGCGTCCATGCCCAGAACAACCGACACCAGCGCGACCGCGGTGATCAGCAGGATCAGAACAACGATCAGGGTGGTGTTGACCTCCAAGCCGAAGACATCGTTCAGACCGGCCGCAACCTGCTGCGCCCCCAAACCAAGCGAGGTGGTCAGGCCAAACAAGGTTGCAAAGACCGCAATAATATCAATGACGTGCCCCGGCCAGCCCCAGACGCGTTCCTTGAACAGCGGATAGAAGGCCGACCGCAGGGTCAGCGGCAGGTTCAGGTTGTAGCCAGCGATGGCCAGCGACAGGCCCACAACCACATAGACCGCCCAACCCGAAATGCCCCAGTGGAACACGGTGCCAACGATACCCATGTTTTCATTGCCCGGCACCGACGGGTCCAGCCCCAGCGGCAGGGTGTTCAGCTCTGGCAGCGAGTAATACATCGGTTCCAGCACGCCAAAGAACAGCAGGCCAATGCCGATACCGGCGGAAAACAGCATCGCGATCCAGCCGGTATAGCTGTAGTCCGGCGTCGCGTTTTTGCCGCCAATGCGCACTTTGCCCAGGGGCGACAGCGCCAGAAAGAAGCAGAAGACCACCATAATGTTGACCGACCACATCAGGAACCAGTCAAAAGTGGAGGTGAGGTAGGGGCGCAGCCAGCCGAAGAGGGCGGCGCTGGCTTCCTGATTGGTCAGCGCCAGCACCACAAAGAGCACAATGCAGACGGCGGAAATCGGGAAGACGGGGTTATGCATTTCAAGGCCGAACGGTTGGATATTGTCCTGTCCGATCTCGTAATTTGAGTCAGTCTCGGTACTCTCCGAGAGTCCTCCTGAGGAGGTTGTGTCAGTCATCTGGGTCTCCCTGGTGACGATTTGCACGGAACCCCTGCTTTTTTGTTTTTTTGATTCACTTACGCGGGGTCTGCGCCCAACCTAGGGATCAGCGTCACAAAACCGACACGGAACACGACGGATTAGGGGGTATTCGCGCCAAAAACATCAGAATTCGAACTTTGGCAACGTGACCCTGGGGCACCCTCTCACAGTTTTCCCTGTTCCAAAACGACCCAAACTCCTGTATGCGCGGATTATCTGAGACGATGTGCCCAGACCCCGGCACGCGAAAGTAATGATAGTGTGGGGTCGGCGGCAATGGGGCCGCCAATCAATCGGGAGACCCGGGATACGCCCGCGAGAGCTCCCAATTAGGATACGACAGATGTTCAACGTCACCAAAAAATCGATGCAGTGGGGCGAAGAGACGCTCACGCTGGAAACCGGCAAGGTTGCCCGTCAGGCGGACGGCACCGTGATTGCAACGCTGGGCGAGACCTCGGTCATGGCCAACGTGACCTTCGCCAAAGAACAAAAGCCTGGTCAGGACTTTTTCCCGCTGACCGTGCACTACCAAGAGAAATACTACGCGGCGGGCAAGATCCCCGGTGGTTTCTTCAAGCGCGAAGCGCGCCCGACTGAAAAAGAAACCCTGACCGCACGTCTGATCGACCGTCCGATCCGCCCGCTGTTCGTCCCCGGCTTCAAAAACGAAGTTCTGGTGATGTGCACCGTGCTGTCGCACGACCTCGTCAATGACCCCGACATCGTTGCCATGATCGCAGCCTCTGCCGCCCTGACCCTGTCCGGCGCGCCGTTCATGGGCCCGATCGCTGGCGCACGTGTGGGTTACGAGGACGGCGAATACGTTCTGAACCCGACCGTCGACGACATGCAGGACCTGCGCCTGAACCCCGATCAGCGTCTGGACCTGGTTGTGGCCGGCACCAAAGACGCCGTGATGATGGTGGAATCGGAAGCTTACGAGCTGACCGAAGAAGAAATGCTGGGCGCGGTGACCTTTGCGCACGAGCAGATCCAGCCGGTGATCGACCTGATTATCGCCCTCGCGGAAGAAGCGGCAAACGAGCCCTTCGACTTCGTCGCACCCGACTACTCCGAGCTGTATGCTGTTGTAAAAGCAGCTGGCGAAGACAAAATGCGCGAAGCCTATGCAATCGCCGACAAGCAAGAGCGCGTTGCTGCGGTTTCTGCTGTCAAAGAAGCGATCATCGAAGGCCTGTCCGACGAGCAGAAAGAAGACGCGAACCTTGGTTCCGCGCTGAAGAAGCTCGAATCCGGCGTTCTGCGCGGTGACGTGGTCAAGAACGGCCGCCGTATCGACGGTCGTGCCCTGGACAAAGTCCGCGCGATTGAGTGCGAAACCGGCATGCTGCCGCGTACTCACGGTTCCGCCCTGTTCACCCGTGGCGAAACCCAAGGTCTGGTTGTCACCACCCTGGGCACCGGCGACGATGAGCAATTCATCGACGCGCTGCACGGCAACTTCAAATCCAACTTCCTGCTGCACTACAACTTCCCTCCCTACTCTGTGGGTGAAGTGGGCCGCGTTGGCTCCCCGGGTCGTCGTGAGATCGGCCACGGTAAACTGGCATGGCGCGCGCTGCAGGCGGTTCTGCCGGCACCGACCGACTTCCCCTACACCATCCGCGTGGTCTCTGAGATCACCGAATCCAACGGTTCGTCCTCCATGGCGTCCGTCTGCGGTGGCTCCCTGTCCATGATGGACGCGGGCGTTCCGCTGAAGGCACCGGTTGCAGGCGTGGCCATGGGTCTGGTTCTGGAAGACGACGGTTCCTACGGTATTCTGACCGACATCCTGGGCGACGAAGACCACCTCGGCGACATGGACTTCAAAGTGGCCGGTACCGAGGCAGGCATCACCTCCCTGCAGATGGACATCAAGGTTGCTGGCATCACGCCGGAAATCATGAAGTCCGCGCTGGCACAGGCGAAAGAAGGCCGTCTGCACATCCTGGGCGAAATGTCCAAGGCGCTGACCGAGGCCTCCGAGTTCTCCGAGCACGCACCGCGCATCGAGACCATGAACATCCCCACCGACAAGATCCGTGAAGTGATCGGTTCCGGCGGTAAGGTCATCCGCGAGATCGTGGAAACCTCGGGTGCGAAGGTCGACATCAACGATGACGGCGTGATCAAGATCGCATCTGCCAACGGCGAAGCCATCAAGAAGGCCTATGAGATGATCCACTCGATCGTCGCAGAGCCGGAAGAAGGCGCGGTTTACACCGGTAAAGTGGTGAAGATCGTCGACTTCGGCGCCTTCGTGAACTTCTTCGGCAAGCGTGACGGCCTGGTGCACGTCAGCCAGATCGAAAACCGCCGCCTGAACCACCCGTCTGACGTTCTGAAAGAAGGTCAGGAAGTGAAAGTCAAACTCCTGGGCTTTGACGATCGCGGCAAGGTGCGCCTGTCCATGAAAGTTGTGGATCAGGAAACCGGCGAAGAGATCAAGAAAGAGGAAGCCTCCGAGTAATCCGGTCTTCTCTTTTAAAAGCAAAGGCCCGGCGCAAGCGTCGGGCCTTTTTTGTTGGTTGTTAGGGGTGAGCGTCGTTATGTCCCAGCCGCGATCTGTGCAAACATCTTGGCTGCTTTGCCCTGCGCCTCAAAAAGCGCCGCCGCGATGCGGGACTGTTCGTCGGTGGAAAACGCCCAATCCGCCGCATTGAAAGGCTGGTTGAGATCTTCGATCGCAATCAGGCGGGACTTCGAAAGGCCAAGATCCTCGAGCAGCATTTCGATTTTCCAAGAATTGGACTGCAGAGCCAAGAAAGGCGTGCCCGTCAGCAAAGAAATGCACACGCCGTGGAAACGTCCGGTTACATGCAATTCGGCATGGGCAAGACGCGTTGCGTAATCATCAACGGTCTTTGCCAGATGCAGCAGCGGAAATTCTTTCTGGGTTTGAGCCTCAAAGCGCGCGATGTAACGGTTTCGAAGGTACCGCCCCAAACGCGTCCGCCCTTTGGGGCGTTTCAGGTGGCTCAGGCTTGGGATGTACTGCGCGTTTGACAGTTGCGCGTGGTCTTTAAGCGCCGCGGTGACCGAATTGTCGACACTGTCGCCCACAATGGTACCACTGCGTTTTGCGGGCAGGTCAACGATCGGACCGCCACAGAGTGTGAGATCAGGGATCATATCATCACAGCGCGCGCCTTGGTCTGTCAGTTCTTGCGCACTGCGGCTGTCACGCACCCAAACGCCGGAAAAGGACGAAAGCGGTGCCAGCCAGGAATCCGGGTTCTCTTGGTACAGCGCATTGACCAGGTACGTCGGCGCGCGGCAAGCCTTGTGTTCAACGACTTTCAACAGGTCCAAACCTGCTGGACGACCATGATGAAGGGTGCCTTCGCCATTGATCACAATGCGTTCAGCTTGCGCCATATGACCTAAGAAGTCTTGGTCCTCCCACCAGCGATGTCGCAACGGGCTGCGTGCAGTGATTGTCATCCCGTGCTCGGTCAAACCCTTTTCCAGAACGGTCATGACACGGGAACAGCCGTGGTGGAAATCCTCACGTGTATCGTTGAGTATTACTGCCTTTGTCATCGCTTCTCTCGGGTGGTTTTCTTCAGTTGTACGTTGGAAGGTTTCTTTAGGCACACGTATCACACTGTTGCGCCCAACGCAGACCGCGAACTTAAGAGACCAAGTCTTGGTTGTCTATAAGACGCCCCTGAAGGGCTGTCTCAACACAAGGGCCAAGCACAACTTCGGTTCCGGCTTTGCGCGCCTCAGCCACAAGCCTTGCAACAACTTCGCGTTCTTTGTCGGGGTCATGGTGCGACAGCGATTTGACACGTTGAACCGTGTCTTGGTCGGTCTGATCGCGTTCATCATAGCCATCCTGATATTTGGTTTGAAAGAACGTGAACCCTGCAATCACAACTTTCTTTGCGCCTGATTTCAAAAGGAAATCCAGACACACCAGCCCAGTCGTAGGGGACGCGCCCTCCAGTCGCTTTGTCAGTTTCCGATAGCTGTCAGGGTCTACAATCCGAACCACCCTGTTTTCCGTGCCCCAACTGCGCGCTGCCCATAGGGTTATAGGAAAGCGACCTTTGCCAGTTGTCCGGTGCACAAGACAACGCACATCGGCTGCCGCTAATGCCGCGGAGGTCACCGCCGGGATGTCATCCGTCAGACTGTGAAACAACACATCGCAACGCTGACTGTTTCCGGTTCCAAACGGCAGGTCGACCCATAAACCGTTGTTCATTTTGACGACGAGATCAAAATCGTCAGCGGACCAGGGGCTGAGGTCATCGCTCAGCGTACGTGCAGGCCCCGCTAAGAGAACTGTTTTCCCTTTGAACCGGCTCTGCTCCAACAACATTTTACGGGAGAAAAGACGATAGAGAAGCTTGTAGCGAAGCACCTCCAAGAATTTGGGTCGGAGCTTTCCGGGCATGTACTTTGTCATTTTAAAACCTATTTTGGAGGCTGCCTTGAAGGCCATGCCGTCCAAAGTACCCGCTTGCAGAAATCGCCATTTTCTGCGCAGTTCTTTATCAAATTGCGAGAGAATAGCAAAATGTCATCCCCTGCTTCGAACACGTCTGAACCGGTTTTGATCCTAACCATGAAATGGGGCACACTTTACGGGCCACATTACGTCAACAACCTCGCACGCGGTGTGGCGCGTCATCTGAAGCGGCCGCATCGTTTTATCTGCTTCACCGATGACGCAACCGGGCTGGATGATGGGATTGAGGCCCTGCCATTGCCAGACCTGGGTCTGCCCGAAGGCCACAGCGACACCCGCTGGCGCAAGCTGGCGCTGTTTCGCGCGGATCTGGCTGGGCTGAAAGGGACGGCGCTGTTTCTCGATCTGGACCTCGTGATTGTGGATGATCTTGAACCGTTTTTTGAGCTGCCGGGTGCCTTTCACATTATCCGCGACGACGATCTGTTCCGACCGAAACCCCTGCGCAAGATCAACCCGGAACGCGATGCGTTCTTGCACTCGGTCGGCAATAGCTCTGTCTTCCGCTATGAGGTTGGCGCGCACAGCTATATCCTTGATGCCTTTGTTGCAGATCCCAAAGCGGCCACGGCGAACTATGAGATTTCCCAGCAGTTTCAGAGCGCGCAGCTCGCTAAGGCAGGCAATCTGAATTACTGGCCAAAAGAATGGTGCGTCAGCTTCAAGAACCACTGTGTGCCCAAGAATTTCGCCAGCTACTTCGCTGATCCGACACTGCCCAAAGGCGCCCGGATCGTACTGTTTGCGGGCAACCCGAAAATGGATGATGCGCTGAATGGCCGGGGCGGAAAATGGTATCGCCGCATTGGCGATATTTCTTGGCTGAAATCCGCTTGGGAAGACTGAGATGCTGACCGAGGCCTTTCGCGCATTCAAACATCGCCGCCGCGTGCGCCGGGCCTTGAAGGAAATTGAAAGCCGTCAGGTGACCCCGCGCCCGCATGGGTTGGACAGACCGCTGGTTGTGACTCTAACCAGCTATCCGGCGCGGTTTGAAACGCTGGCGCCGACGTTGCGCGGCCTCCTGCGCCAAAATGTGGCGGCGGATGACACGCAGCTTTTCCTGACAGAGAAGGATGCAAAGCAGCTTCCCCAGGACGTACTGGAGTTGCAATCCCAAGGCCTGACGCTCAAGCTTTGCGAGGACTTGCGGTCTTATAAAAAACTGGTGCCCGCCCTTCGAGAGAACCCCGATCGTTTTCTTGTAACCGCAGATGACGATGCCTACTACGAAGCCGATTGGCTGGCGGATCTGGTTGCTGGGGCCAAAAATACGCCCGGTTGCGTGGTTGCTCATCGCTGTCACAGGGTTCAGCGCCTAAATGATGGTACGGTGGCGGCATACGGTACGTGGTCTCATAATATTGACGCCCCTGCCAGAAGCGCCGATCTCTGTGCAACAGGGGTGAGCGGGATCCTGTACCCGCCCGCCAGTCTGGATTCACGCGTTACAGACGCCGCTCTGTTTCAGCAGCTGTGTCCGCAGTCGGACGATTTGTGGTTTTACTGGATGGCCCGCTTGGCGGGAACAGAGGTCGCCAAAATCGGCGGGCGGCGTCGCATTTTGGAATGGCCCGGCAGCCAAACGGTCAGCCTGCGGTCGGACAACAGCAGAGCCGATGGCAATGATGCGGCCATTGCCGCGCTGAACGATGTATTTGGCCCGCCCTAACGGGCGGGCGCCTGAGCATAACCCAGATTATTCCGGCGCTTTGGTTTTGCGCAGGTAGGGGAAGATCGTGTCAAACTCGCCGAATTTGGCTTTTGCGTCTTCGTCAGACACGGACGGCGGGATGATCACATCTTCGCCGGGCATCCAGTTTGCGGGTGTTGCCACACCTTTGGACGACATCTGCAGACCATCCAGCGCGCGCAGGATTTCCGCAAAGTTGCGGCCCACAGTCATCGGATAGGTCATCGACAGTTTCAGCTGTTTGTCGGGGCCAATGATGAACACGGACCGCACGGTGGCGCTGTCGGCAGGGGTGCGGCCATCGGGCAGATAGGCTTCGGCGGGCAGCATGTCGAAAGCTTTGGACACGGCCAGTCCATCATCGGCAATGATCGGGAAACCGGCCTTGGTTTCGGCATAGGTTTCGATGTCACCCTTCCACTTCTTGTGGTCTTCAACACCGTCCACAGACACACCGATCACCTTGGTGCCGCGTTTTTCCCATTCGTCCGCCAACTGTGCCACGGCGCCGAATTCGGTGGTGCAAACGGGGGTAAAGTCCTTGGGGTGCGAAAACAGGATCGCCCAGCTGTCACCAATCCAGTCGTGGAAGGTGATTGTGCCCTGATCGGTTTCGGCGGTGAAGTTCGGCACCACCTCGTTAATGCGCAGGCCCATAAGAAACTCCTCTCTTTCAGTGAATCAGTTGTGCGTTATCTAAGCACATTACACGTGGCTTAAAGGAGCTGGCTGCGTATGTCTGTGGATCTGCCAAAAAAATATTCGCGGTCCAAGGGTTAAAAGCGGCAAATCCCGTGCCCATGTGCGACCTCTACCCCGGGTCGCGGAAATTTGGCCCGAAACGACACTTGCCGGTGCCAATCCGCCCTGACAATGTGTGCGCAAACAGCGGCCCCTTTGGGCCTCCGAGACTATGAACGGAGCGAATTCATGATCGAAAAGCGCGATTTCTACATCAACGGCGAATGGGTCGCCCCTTCTGCTGCCAATGACTGCGAAGTCATCGATCCCTCGACCGAGGCGCCCTGCGCGGTCATCACCCTTGGCGCGAAAGCCGACACCGATGCGGCTGTGGCTGCAGCCAAAGCCGCCCTGCCCGGCTGGATGGCAACCCCGCCCGCCGAACGCATTGCGCTGGTCAAAAAGCTGATCGAGGTGATCGAGGCCCGCGCCGAGGATCTGGCTCAGGCGATGTCTATTGAGATGGGGGCGCCGATCGACATGGCGCGCCAGCAGCAGGTGACTGCGGGCACCTGGCATCTGAACAACTTCCTGCTGTCCACTGAGAACTTCAAGTTCGACCAGCCGTTGGGCGACCACGCCCCGAACGACCGCATCATCTTTGAAGCGGTTGGCGTCTGCGCGCTGATCACCCCTTGGAACTGGCCGATCAACCAGATCACCCTGAAGTTTGGCGCGGCGGCGATTGCGGGCTGCACCATGGTTCTGAAACCGTCGGAACAGTCGCCGCTGAACGCGATGGTCTTTGCCGAGCTGGTCCACGAAGCAGGCTTCCCGGCCGGTGTTTTCAACCTGGTGAACGGCGACGGCATGGGTGTGGGCAGCCAGCTGACCACCCACCCGGATGTGGATATGGTGTCCTTTACCGGTTCGACCGGCGCAGGCATTGCGATCACCAAAGTGGCCGCCGACAGCCTGAAGCACGTGCACCTGGAGCTGGGTGGCAAAGGCGCGAACATCCTGTTTGACGACGCCGATGAAACCGCCGTGAAACGCGGTGTGCGCCACATGATGAACAACACCGGCCAAAGCTGTAACGCCCCGTCGCGGATGCTGGTGCAGAAAGGCATCTACGACAAGGTTGTGGCCGAGGCTGCGGCTGTTGCGGCGTCCATCGAAGTCGCGCCTGCTTCTGCTGAGGGGGCGCATATTGGCCCCGTCGTGAACGAAGCCCAATGGACCAAGATCCAGGGCCTGATCCAGGCGGGCATCGATGAAGGGGCTACGCTGATCGCAGGCGGCACTGGCCGCCCGGATGGTCTGGACAAAGGTTTCTTTGTCAAACCCACCATCTTTGCCGATGTGAACAACCAAATGACCGTCGCCCGCGAAGAAATCTTTGGCCCGGTTATGGTCATCATCCCGTTTGAGACCGAAGAAGAAGCCATCCAGATCGCCAATGACACGCCTTATGGCCTGACCAACTATGTGCAGACCGCAGACAGTGACCGCGCCAACCGTCTGGCGCGCGCTCTGCGCTCTGGCATGGTGGAAATGAACGGTCAGGCCCGCGCCGAAGGGTCGCCCTTTGGCGGCATGAAGATGTCCGGGTCGGGTCGTGAAGGCGGGCTTTACGGTCTGATGGACTTCCTTGAGGTCAAGGCCGTGAGTGGCTGGACCCCGGAATAACCTATCCCAAACAATGATTTAGGTGCCGCCCCCATTTGGGGGCGGTTCTTTTTTGCCAACACATCAAAAAATCTTCGCTGCAGTGCAGAATTTTCCACCCATTTTTTCGCGGAATCCTGTAACCTAAGTTTGTAGTGGCGTAACTCAGTGTTATTTCGTCTATATTCAACTGACACCTTCCGGTTGAGGAAAGGATGAACGATGAATTTCTTTCAGGCGCTTGGCCTTTCGCAGGACCTGATCAGCGAAACCGTTTTGGCGGGCCAGCCCGCTGCTGTGTCCGCGATCGACAGTGAACCGCCCGCCCCTCGCGGCGTTATCGCAGCGGCCTTGGTCAAGGTCCCCGTCCCAAGCGTCATCGCCGAGAAATTCACCCGTCTGGAACGTTTCTGCGCTGACGCAGAGCGGACAACCTTTGCACCCAGCGATGATGCCTTGGTTCTTCGCGGGGTGGCGGCCTCTGCCAATCCGGCCATGGCCCGGTTCAAGTTGGAAATACTGTGCACCCTATTGCGGCAGGCCGGATGCAGCGCGCCCGTGCTGAACCTGTCCGCTGCGGCAAAGGGCACAGGCCAGCCCTTCTCAATCTCTATGACGGATATGCCTGCAGAGCCCGAGCTTGACAGCAGCGCCTCTCCTCGGATTACGGACCATCTGGCCGCATTGATAGTGGCAGACCCGGCGCGCGCCTGGCGCATTGATGATGCGGCCACCCATCTGGGTCTGACCGGGCGCAGTCTGCAACGGTATTTGCTTGCGGAAAACAGCACCTTTTCCAAGGTGTTGCGCACCGCACGGACCAATGTGGCGCGCCGCCTTCTGGAAGGCAAAAGCCACAGCCTGGCTGAGATTGGCTTTTGCTGCGGCTATGCCGATCAGGCCCATTTTCAACGTGAATTTCGCAAAGTGGTGCAGGTCACCCCGCGCAAGTACCGGCTGGGACAGCGCGCCGCCTGAGCCCCTCAGAAATCCGCCTTGGCGCGGAACTTCAGGCTTTCGCCACTGTCGGGGTGTTTGATCCGCAGTTCTTCGGAATGCAGCATCATCCGCGGATGATCGAGCGCAGCACCGGTCGCATAAAGCGGATCGCCCAGAATAGGATGTCCCAGTGACAGCATATGTACCCGCAGCTGATGCGAACGTCCCGTCTGCGGGGTCAGGCGCATGCGGCTGGTTTCGCCTTCGGGACCGTCATTGTAGCGGATGACCTTCCAATCCGTGATCGCAGGCTTGCCAGTGTCGTGACAGACCATCTGGCGTGGCCGGTTGGGCCAGTCCACGATCAATGGCAGATCAATTGTGCCAGCGCGCGGTTCAACCCGCCCCTGCACCCGCGCCACATAGGCCTTTTTGGTGGTGCGTTTTTCAAACTGCATCGACAGATGCCGCTGCGCATGGGCCGTCAGCGCAAAGACCATCACGCCCGAGGTATCCCGGTCCAGCCGGTGCACCAGCAAAGCCTGCGGAAACACCGCCTGAATACGCGCGATCAGGCAATCGGCCAGATGTTCGCCCCGCCCCGGCACCGAGAGCAGGCCTGCGGGTTTATTGACCACCAGAATCTCAGCATCATCATGCAGGATCTCCAGCGGCACATTTGGCGGATTGTAGTCATTGGACAGGGTCATGAGGGCCTAGCTAGTCGCATTTCCCCCCTGTCGCAAGCGGTTGCTCCTCGGCGGACTGTACCGGCGGCAGATGCGCCTCGCTCCATTCACGCAGAGCATCCAGAAAGGTCAGCGCCGTGCGGCCGCGTTCCGTCAGGCTGTATTCCACCGACACCGGAGAGGTGGTCAGCACCTCGCGCAGGACCATGCCCTGATCTTCCAGATGGCGCAGGCGTTCGGTCAGCATTTTCTTGCTGGCCCCTGCAATCACCCGCGACAGATCATTAAACCGAAACGGGCCGTCCTGCAGATGCCACAGGATCGATCCGGTCCACTTCCCGCCAAGGATTCGCATGCCCTGTTCAATTGTACAGGGGGCATTGCAGCTGCGCGCGGCGTGGCGTCGGCCATTTTTATCTTCGATAAATCGGGGGCTTACGTTTTTCATAGGGAAAATCCACCAGGTTACCAAAAGTATACTAGTTGATATTCCCCCCCAGCACAAACAGATGCTTGAAGAACCCAAACCCAAAGGATCTTCCTTATGTCTCATGTTCTGATTATTAACGGCCACCACCCTTATCCCTTTTCCGAAGGACGCCTGAATGCGGCCCTGGTCGACCGGGCGCGCGCGTTTTTTGAAGCCCAAGGCGATACTGTCAAAACCAGCGCCACCGCGGGCGACTATGACCCGGAAGACGAGATTGCAAAGCTTCTGTGGGCGGATCTGGTGGTCCTGCAATACCCGGTGAACTGGATGGGCGCGCCCTGGTCGCTGAAGAAATTCATCGATGAGGTTTACACCGCAGGCATGGACGGCCGCCTGATGAATGGCGATGGCCGCACCAGCGAGGAGCCGACGAAAAACTATGGCATGGGGGGCGTGCTGCAGGACAAATCCTACATGCAGTCCGTCACCTATAACGCCCCGCGCGAGGCCTTCGACAACCCGGCAGAACCCTTCCTGCAGGGCGCTTCCGTGGATGATATGCTGCTGCCCATGCATCTGAATTTCAAGTTCATGGGCATGCAGCGCACACCGACCTTTGTGGCCTATGACGTGATGAAGAACCCTGACATCGAAGGGGATTTCATGCGGTTTGACGCCCACCTGAAGGCCAATTTCGCCAAAGAAGACGCGCTCGCTTAACCTGTCAGGCCTTCCTGCGCATCTGCCGGATCAGGGTGGTCGAATAGATCACCAGCGCCGCCCAGATCAGTGGGAAGGCCACCAGCTTGGCCCCGCCGAAGGGTTCTTTGAACACAAAGACAGCCGTCAGGAAAATCATCGTCGGCGCGATATATTGCAGGATGGCAATGGTCGACAACCGCAGCAGTTTCGCCCCATTGGCATAAAGCACCAGCGGAACCGTCGTTACCACGCCGCAGCCCATCAGCATCAGCAGATTGGACCAGCCGTCAAAGAAGTGGTTTTGGCCGGTCGCGCTCAGGTAGACAAAGTAAGCCAGCGCCGGGGGCGTGAGGATCAGCACCTCAAGCAGGAAACCCTGGTTCGGACCGATTGGCAGGGATTTTTTAGCCAGCGCATAAAACCCCCATGTGACCGTCAGGCCCAGCGCCGCAAAGGGCAGACGCCCCGCATCAAGCGTCAGGATCACCACCGCCAGCGCGGCCAGCCCCACCGCCACCATCTGCGGTCGGGTCAGACGTTCGCCCAGCAAAAGCGCACCCAGCGCGATGGAAAACAGCGGGTTGATGTAATAGCCAAGTGCGGCCTCAATCGCGAAGCCCGAGCTGATCGCCCAGACATAGATGCCCCAGTTCAGCGAAATCAGCGCCGCCGTGACGCAGCCCATCATCAGGGTACGTGGCGACCTCAGGGCCGCCATCAGATCATCCAGCCTGCGCAGGAACAGCAACAGCGCCCCGGCCAGCGGCAGCGACCACAGAACACGGTGGGTCACCACCTCGGCCGGGGGAATATGAGCCACCAGCTTCATATAAAGCGGCAGGAACCCCCAAAGGAAATAGGCCCCAAGCGCAAAGCCAAGGCCTTGCGGGCTGTCAGTGTTTTCCTGCTGTGCGGGTGTATTGGCTGCGGTCATAGGTTTGTCCTCCGCCTTTTGGATACAATACCCGCAAGGCAGAGGACATTCCGTTTCACGTCGTTTCAATCAAACTTTGCAGCCAATGTGATCAAAGTTTGTGACGGGTTTGTTCAAGCTTTGACGCGTTCCGACTTGGGATCATACATCGGTTTGATCGAAGCTTCGGCTTTGACGCGGGTGCCGCAGACGTCGATTTCATAGGTCGAGGCCAGCACATCCGCCGCTTTTTCACCGGCGCAGGGCACATAGCCAAGGCCAACAGCAGCGCCCAGCGTATGTCCGTAGTTGCCCGAGCTGAGGTAGCCCACATATTCGCCGTCGCGCAGGATCGGCTCATTGTGGAACAGCAGGGGTTCGCTGTCGGTCAATTTGAACTGCAGCAAGCGATTCTGCGGGCCGGTTTCCTTGCGCGCAATCACCGCCTCGCGGCCGATGAAGTCACAGCCCTTGTCGACTTTGACCGCAAAGCCAAGCCCCGCATCCACCACGTGATCTTCGCAGGTGATGTCATGGCCAAAGTGGCGGTAGCCCTTCTCGATCCGGGCGCTGTCCATCATGTGCATGCCACAAAGCTTCAGCCCCATGTCCTGCCCTGCGCCATGCAGGGTTTCGAACACATGGCCCGCTTGGTCGGCGCTGACATAGACCTCCCAACCCAGTTCGCCCACGTAAGTCACGCGGTGCACACGGGCGAGGCCCATGCCGATCTCGATCTCCTGCGCGGTGCCAAAGGGGTTGGCCTCGTTCGAGAAATCATTGGGGCTGACGGCCTGCAGCAGTTTCCGCGCATTGGGCCCCATGACAGCCAGCACGCCTTCGCCTGCGGTGACATCGGTGATCACCACGTTGAAGTCGCCCTTGTGACGCATCATCCAGGTCTGATCCGCCAGACGGGTCGCCGCCGGGGTGACCACAAGGAAGGCGGTCTCGGACAGGCGGGTGACAGTCACATCGGCCTCAATCCCGCCGGTGCGGTTGAGGAACTGAGTGTAGACGATCTTGCCGGTGGGCACATTATAGTCGCCACCGCCGACATAGTTCATAAAGGCCTGCGCATCCGGGCCTTCGACGCGGATTTTACCGAAAGACGACATGTCATACATGCCGACGTTTTCACGAATTGCGCGGTGTTCCGCAGCGGAGTTTTCAAACCAGTTCTGGCGTTTCCAGCTGTATTGGTATTCCGGCGTCTGGCCTTCGTTGGCAAACCAGTTGGCGCGCTCCCAGCCCGCCAGTTCGCCCATGACACCGCCGTGCTGCAGCAGGTGATGGTGGAACGGCGTGCGGCGGATGCCCCGCGCGGTGTCTTTCTGGCGATAGGGGAAGTGATCCGCGTACAACAGGCCCAGCGTCTCTTTGGTGCGTTCAAAGAGGTACTGTTTGTTGCCCTGAAACGGCTGCATGCGGCTGATGTCCACATCGCCCAGATCAAAGGGTTTGTCGCCTGTGTCCATCCAGGACGCCAGCGCCATGCCGGCGCCGCCTGCGGATTGAATACCGATGGAGTTGAAGCCCGCCGCAACCCAGACATTGTCCATCTCGGGCGCGAGGCCAAGGTGGTAGGCGTCATCGGGGGTGAAGCTTTCGGGCCCGTTGAAGAAGGTGTGAATACCCGCTTCAGCCAGCATGGGCACACGTTCGACGGCCATTTCAAGGATGGGTTCAAAATGGTCGAAATCTTCGGGCAGCTGGTCAAACTCGAAATTGTCGGGGATGCCCTTCATCGCCCAGGGTTTAGCGTTGGGTTCAAAGGCACCGAGCAGGATTTTCCCGGCATCTTCTTTGTAATAGGCGCATTCATCCGGCACGCGCAGCACCGGTAGCTGGGTCATGCCATCGATGTTTTCAGTCACAATATAGAAGTGCTCGGCTGCGTGCAGCGGCACGTTCACGTTTGCCATGCGGCCAACCTCGTGGCCCCACATGCCCGCGCAGTTGACGATCATATCGCATTCAATATGGCCCGAGGCGCTGCCATCATCCGCCACCCAATCGACGCCCGTGACAGTGCGGCCCTGTTTGACGATCTCGGTCACTTTCACGCGTTCTTTGACAATCGCGCCACGTTGGCGGGCGCCTTTGGCCAGCGCCAGTGCGATGTTGGCCGGGTCGCCCTGCCCATCAAGCGGCAGGTAAACCGCGCCTTTGACGCCGTCGAGGTTGATATGGGGGTACAGTTCCTGCACGCGTTCATTGGAGATCTCTTCGACCTCGACCCCAAAGGCCCGCGCCATGGCGGCCTGACGCAGGATCTCTTCGCGGCGTTCTTCCGTCAGGGCCACGGTGATGGAGCCATTGCGTTTGAAGCCTGTGGCGACGCCGGTTTCTTCCTCGAGCGAGCCGTACAGCTCTTGGCTATATCGGGCGAGCTTGGTCATATTGGCTGTCGCGCGCAGCTGCGCGATCAGACCGGCCGCGTGCCAGGTGGTGCCGGATGTCAGCTGTTTGCGTTCCAGCAGCACCACATCTTCCCAGCCCAGTTTGGTCAGGTGATAGGCCACTGAACAGCCAATCACACCGCCACCGATAATCACCACACGCGCTTTTTTGGGGAGTTCCGCCATCGTCTTGCCTTCCGGTTCACTGTTTCTGAGAGTGTGGCAGGAAGGCGCGGAACACATGCCACGATTTCCGCCAAAAATCTTCTCTAATCGGCCAAGGGAGCCTGCGCTCTTTCCCGCCGCAGGGCGGATGGCGTTTTGCCAAAGAAGGATTTGTAGACATTGGAAAACCCGCTGCCGAATCCACAGGCCAGACCCACTTCGCAAATCGACAGCGACGAATTCAGCAACAGGTTATTGGCCCGGTGCAGGCGGATTTCCCGGTAAAAGGTCACCGGCGAACAGCCCAGGCGTGATTTGAATTTCCGCTCTAGGGACCGCGGAGAAATGCCCAAGGTTTCGGTCAGGGCGGCAATGGTCAAGGGGTCTTCGATATGGTCCTGCATCAGACGGATACAACGGTCGAGTCCGCCGTCGCCAGTGGTCGGCAGCTGCGAGGCCATATTGGGTTGCAGCGTGCTGCCGTCGCGCACGGTGTCATGCAGCAACACATTGGCGACGCTGACCCCAACCGCCGAAGAGATATGCTGCCCGATCAGGGCAAGGACCACATCGACGGTTGCTTCCATGCCCGCGCAGGTGACAATGGTCCCCTTGTCGCTGACCAGCGTGTTGCCCACGTTGAACACCCCATGCTGTTCGCGCAGCAAATGAGAGTTCTCCCAATGGGTTGCATGGGCACCGTCGAGCCCGCTTTCGGCGCCCTCTTCCTGAATGAACCGTGCGGCGGCTTCGGCCAGAAGAAACACTTTGGCGCCGCTGTAGCGATAATTGCGCAGGACAGGTGCCACAGACAAATCGGGGTGTTCGGGATCGGAATTGCCCAGCACAAACAGGAAATCCGCTTGCGGCTTCTCGGGCACGGGCTGGGTTTCGACCATAATGCCAGCGCCGTTCCTGCGCAGCCCGCCATCGCGGGACAGGTAGGTCCAGGAATAATGCGGCTGTGCGGTGCTGCGATTGGCAATGCGCAGCGGATCCAGAACCGCAGCCAGCTCTGTCAGGACAAAGCCATCACACAACAGGATGTCAAAGTGCCACGTGCGATCTGTGTCTGCGCTCTTGGTCATGGTTCTTACTCCGGAGGCAGGAGCACAAGCTTTCCGGGCAGGGATTTCTCGGCGAAATCGGCCTGGGCCCGGGCAATGTCCTGCATTGGGTAGGTGCGCGAAATCAGCGGCTTTAGCCGGCCTGCGTTGATCATGCCCACCAGACGATCAAAGATCGCCGGGGCCTGATAGGTGCAGCCGTGCAGCGTGATATCGCGCAGGTAAATTTCGCGCAGGTCCGCGGTGACCATTGGCCCCGCAATTGCACCTGCAACCGCATAATGGCCGCCGGGTTTCACCGCGCGGATCAGATCCGGCCAGCCGTCGCCCCCGACCACATCGATCACCACGTCATAGGCATCGCGGGGCAGCTTGGCTGCGCGGTCCAGCACGTCATCTGCGCCCTGACCGCGCACGGCCTCGGCTTTGGAGGCACTGGACAGCGCCGTCACATGCGCGCCGCGCAAGGCGGCAAGTTCAACCGCAGCCAGGCCCACGCCCCCAGACGCGCCGGTGATCAGCACATGTTGACCTGCGGCAAGATCTGCGCGGCTCAGCAGACCTTCGGCGGTGCCAAAAGCGCAGGGGATGGCGGCGATTTCAATATCGGACAAGGGCGATGCGCTGACGTCGCGCAGATCGCTTTCCAGCATCAGACAATATTGGGCAAAGGCGCCGTTGAATTCCGACCCAATCACCGAAATCGCCAGCGGCGCGCCCGGAACCGGGCGGGGGTTGCCGTTCGGGCATGTGACCCGCGCGCCCAGGGGCAGACGCGCTGCCCCCGGTCCACGAGCCACAATATGACCACAGAGGTCGCCGCCCTGAATCAATGGGAAGGGCAGCGCACCGCCCCACCCGCCGGTCTCGACCTCTTGGTCGACACCATCCGTCGCCGAGGTGATCTCGGGGGCGTACCAGCCGATCCGGGTGTTGATGTCGGTGTTATTGACGCCTGCGGCGGCAACTTTCACCAGCACCTCACCCGGGCCCGGTTGTGGCACGGGGATGTCCTCGCGCCACGCCAGCATCTCTGGGCCGCCATGGCCCAAAAGATAAACCCCACTCATCACCTCAGGTAGCGTCATGCACGGATCCTTTCGTTGCTCGGATCCCACAGCGGTTGATCCGGTTGCACAACAGCCTTGTACCGTTTGCCGTAGATTTCAACCTCGACCTCGGTGCCGGGTTCGGTGAGATCCTGACGCAGCATGCCCAGCGCGACGGAGGCATTGACCCGATAACCCCAGGTGCTGGAGGTGGTTTCACCTACAACTTCGCCGTCTTTCCACAGGGTCGACATGTAAGGCGCGTCTGCGTCCCCGGCATCCACGATGAGGGTGACAAAGCCCTTCTTAGAGCCTGCTTCGGCCTCTGCCTGAAGGGCGGCTTTGCCCGGGAAGTCCTGCGGTTTGTCGAGTTTGACAAAACGGCCCAGACCACCTTCAAACATGGTGTAGTCGGTCGAAAGATCGCCTTTCCACGTCCGGTAGCCTTTCTCAATGCGCAGCGCATCCAGCGCGTACATGCCAAAGGGCACGGCCCCCTGCTCGCGAATGGCAGCATAGACTTCGGCTGCGACCTCTGCCGGGCAGTGCACTTCCCAGCCCAGTTCCCCCACAAAGGAGACCCGCGCCAGCATCACGTCGTGACCGGCCACTTTGGCCTTCTGATGGGTCAGCCAGCCAGAGGACAGATCGCCATCGGTGATCGGCGCCAGCATGTCGCGGGATTTCGGCCCCGACAGCAGCAGGGTGACAACGTCAGAGGAAATGTCCTTCAGCTCCAGCCCTTCGGGCAGGTTGCGCCACAGGAGTTCAAAGTCGTGCCACTGCGCCACGGCTGCGGTCATCAGCATAAAGTCGTCTTCGCCGTTTCGGATGATCGACATCTCGGTCACAATGCGACCCCGGCTGTCGGCGAAATAGGCAAGGTTCATGCGGCCCACTTTGGGCAAGGCGCCGGTGATCTGGCCACGCAGC
This sequence comes from Tritonibacter multivorans, assembly GCF_001458415.1. Taxonomy (GTDB): domain Bacteria; phylum Pseudomonadota; class Alphaproteobacteria; order Rhodobacterales; family Rhodobacteraceae; genus Epibacterium; species Epibacterium multivorans. The sequence goes on from NZ_CYSD01000037.1 coordinate 99,751, forward strand.
CATTCTGCGGCACCGTCGCCTTTCAGTGTGTAGCGCGAGAAGCCGCACATATCGATGACGCCTGCGCTGTCACGCACGGCTTCGCATTCTTCCTTGACGCGCTTGGTCCAGGGGCCTTCGCGGTCCCAGGTCTCGGTCGCGGCTTCAGAGGTGTCGTCGCCGTCTTTGGCAAACCACACGGCCCGTTCCCAGCCGTTGAACGCACCCATCTGCGCGCCATCGGCGATCAGGCGGTCATGGTTCGGCGACAGTTTCTTGTTCCGCCCCGCGGGCCACTGGTGATGCGGGAAGTGCATGGCGTATTCGTGGCCATAGGTTTCCAGCGCTTTCTGCAGGACAAAGTCATGGTCCGCATGGGCGGTGTAGCGGCGGCTGTCCACGGCCCACATGTCCCATTCGGTTTCACCGTCGATGATCCATTCGGCCATACATTTACCGGCACCACCGGCCTGTACGATACCAAAGGTGAAGCTGTGCGCTTCAAAGGCGTTTTTGACGCCGGGCATCGGGCCCATCAGCGGCAGGCCATCGGGGGCATAGGGGATCGGGCCGTTGATATTGCGGCCAACACCGGCGGTGCCCAGCGGCGGCACCCGCTCCATCGCGTCCTCGATGTACCATTCCAGACGGTCCAGATCATCGGGGTAGAGCTGGAAGGAGAAGTCTTCGGGCATGGGATCGTCTTCGGTGATCCAATGGGCCTTACAGTTGCGCTCATAGGGCCCAAGGTTCAGACCATGGGTGTCCTGACGCAGGTAATAGGAGCTGTCCACGTCGCGGATCATCGGAAGCTTTTTGCCGTTCTCCTTGGTGAATTTCTCCACTTCGGGGATCATCTCGGTCAGGAAATACTGGTGGGACATGACCACCATGGGGACGTCACGGCCACCATAGGGTTTGAACCATTCGCCAATGCGCGCGGCATAGTAGCCGCCACAGTTGACCACATAATCACATTCAATGTCGCCCTTATCGGTGTGCACGATCCAAGTGTTGTCGTCCTTCTGGGTCACGCCAGTCGCGGGGCAGAAACGCTGGATCGTAGCACCCAGATCCCGCGCGCCTTTGGCCATCGCCTGGGTCAGCTGTGCGGGGTCAATATCACCATCGAGCGGATCCCAAAGGACGCTGTCCAGATCATGGGTTTCGAGGAACGGGTAGTATTCCTTCGCCTCTTCCGGGGTCAGCATGTCCATCTGCAGGCCCTGATAGCGGCCCATGGAGGCGACGCGTTCGAATTCCTGCGTCCGCTGTTTGGTGTGACCCAGACGCAGCGCGCCGGTCACGTGGTAGTTCATCGGATAATCCACGTCTTCGGCCAAGGTACGGTACATTTCCAGCGAATAACGCTGCATGTTCATCACCGCCCAGGAGGCCGAGAAGTTCGGGCAGTTGCCCGCCGCGTGCCAGGTGGAGCCTGCGGTCAGCTCGTTCTTTTCGAGCAGCACAGAGTCCGTCCAGCCTTTTTTGGCCAGATGGAAAAGGGTGGACACACCGATGGCGCCACCACCGATGATCACCACACGGGCTTTGGTTGGAAAATCTGACATGAGTGCCTCCCAGCAATCTTGAGCTTTGTTTGTGGCGCCCCCTGCCTGTGGCGAGGGTGCATGTTTCAAACCCGCTCCCCTTGGGGTGCAGGACGTCCCGGCACGGGGCCGAGGATGTGGCAAAAAGCAGAGCCCTTTGTCGGGGCTTTGAGGTTAGTAGACCGGTGGTGCGATGACCCAGATCAGCACGGCGGCTGTTGGATAGGGATTCGACCAGGTGTAGGGTTCATTGCGAATGCGGAAGCTGTCACCCGCTCCAACGGTGAAGCTGCGCGCGCCAATGGTAATGTCCAGCTGACCAGAAACCACATAGCCAACCTCTTGCGTCGGGCGGCAGACCGGTTTGGTCATGGCCGCCCCCGCAAGGAAGGTGGAATGGACCATTTCAAAGTCGTCGGTCAGATCAGGGGACAGCAGTTCTTCGATCAGACCTTCGTCGCCGGAGCCCATCGGTCGACGCGCGCTGGCGCGGACCACAAGCCCCTGTTCGTCAACGGGGGCTGCATCATGGGCAAAGAGCATCGACAACGGCACGCCCAAAGCCTGCGCCATCTCGCGCAGGTCAGAAATCGAAGGTTCGGATTTGTCGCGTTCAACCTGGCTCATCCAGCCGACCGACCGGCCAAGCTTGGCGGCCATATCGGCAAGAGTGAGGCCGCGCGCCTTGCGCAGCGCGCGAATATCAGCACCTAAAGTGCGGTTCGTGGGGGCGAGTTCAGTCAAAGGATCCTCAGGCACGGCGTTTGAGTCGTGAAATTTCGTAACGTAATTTCACAGTGCCTTGCTGGGGTGAAAAATCAAGATTTTTTTTCACGCCTTTGTCACGAAAACCTGCTTAGCCGCCAAAAACGACTGTCAAAATGGCGGCAAGCTGATCTGCATCTTCTTCCGTGAAAGCCGCTGGCTGATCGCTGTCGATGTCGAGAACCCCAATCACCTGACCGTCGATATTGCGCACTGGCAGGACGAGTTCGGACCGGGTTGAAGACGCGCAGGCGATGTGACCGGGGAAGGCTTCCACGTCCGGAACCAGCTGGACCTCGCCGGTGCGGGCCGCAGCCCCACAGACCCCACGCGAGAAGGGAATGACAAGGCAACCATGCCCGCCTTGATACGGGCCGATCTTCAGCGTGTCCGGCGACGTCACACGGTAGAACCCTGTCCAATCAAAGCGGTCGTCGCTGTGGTGTAGCTCGCAGGCGATTGTGGCCATCAGCGCGACCTCGTCCGATTCGCCTTCGGTCAGGGCTGTGATGGTTTTGCTCAGTGTTGAATAATCTGCGCGCATGGATGTGTCCTTTGTTTGGAACGGGAAAAGGGGCCCATCGGCCCCCTCTTGGCCCTTAGGCCAATTCACCCTCGAAGGTCTTTTTAGTCAAAAGAAATCAGGGGCGTTCAATTGCAATGGCTGTGCCTTCACCGCCGCCGATGCAGATCGCAGCAATGCCGCGCTTCAGCCCACGCTTTTCCAATGCGTTCAGCAGGGTCACCATAATACGGGCGCCGGAGGCCCCAATCGGATGACCCAGCGCGCAGGCCCCGCCGTTCACATTGAGCTTTTCGCGTGGGATGTTCAGTTCGTGCATGAAGGCCATAGGCACCACTGCAAACGCCTCATTGACCTCCCACAGGTCCACGTCTTCGACACTCCAGCCCAGATTGGCGAGCAGTTTTTGTGCCGCCGGAACGGGTGCAGTGGTGAACCAGCCCGGCGCCTGCGCGTGGCTGGCGTGGCCGCACACATAGGCGCGCACGGTGAGCCCCTGGTCTTTTGCACAGTCCTCCGAGGCCAAAACCATTGCCGCGGCCCCGTCGGAAATGGACGACGCATTGGCCGCAGTGACGGTGCCCCCGTCGCGGAAGGCCGGTTTCAACGTCGGGATCTTTTCCGGGCGGGCAGCTTTGGGTTGTTCATCTTCTGCGACCACGACCTCACCTTTGCGGGTTTTGAGCGTCACCGGCGTGATCTCATCCGCAAACGCGCCACTTTCCTGCGCCGCCAGCGCATTTGACAGCGACGTCAGCGCGTAATCGTCCTGCGCCTCGCGGGTGAATTGATAGTGTTCGGCGCAATCTTCAGCGAAGGTGCCCATGAGACGGCCTTTGTCATAGGCATCCTCGAGCCCATCAAGGAACATATGATCAATCACAGCGCCATGCCCCAGGCGCGCACCGCCACGCATTTTGGGCAGAATATAGGGGGCGTTGGTCATGCTCTCCATGCCGCCTGCGATCATCGTATCCGCATGTCCCAGCGCGATCTGGTCAAAGGCCATCATCGCCGCCTTCATGCCAGAGCCGCACATTTTATTGAGCGTGGTCGCCGGGACCTCTTCGCCCAGACCGCCTGCAAAGCCTGCCTGACGTGCCGGTGCCTGCCCCAGTCCCGCAGGCAGGACACAGCCCATCAGCACCTCGTCGACCGACTGCGCCCCGCTGCCGTCCAAAGCAGCCCGAATGGCCGCGCCCCCCAAGGCTACGGCGTCGCTGTGCCCAAAGACGCCCTGCAGCCCGCCCATAGGCGTACGTGCCGCTCCGGCGATGACGACCTTTTTCATATAATTCTCCTCCAATTTTCCGCTCTATCCTCATCGAATACTAAGGTTTAGTACTTAGGGTAGACGCAAATTTATTGACTATTCGAGAGACGACGAATGAGCCTCACTAGCAAAGTCACCGAAGACGTACAGATTGTAACCGTCAACGCCGAACGCATTGATGCAGCCATGGCCATCCAGTTTAAGGAAGACATGCGTGTCGAAACCGAAAGCGGCCCGGCGCGGGTGGTTCTGGATCTCTCCAGCGTCAACTTCATCGATTCCAGCGGTCTTGGCGCCATTGTGGCGGCGATGAAACAGCTGGGCAAGGACCGCAAACTTGACCTCGCCGGGCTGAGCCCTATGGTCGAGAAAGTCTTTCGCCTGACCCGCATGGACACGGTTTTCAACCTGTATTCAACATTGCCCGAAGCGTTGGAGCCGCAGCAGGTCGGTGGTTGATAGGTATGATCCTCTGCGGAGCTAAAGCTTTATGACAGAGACTTTTTCCTGCTCGTTCAGAGCGACAGAACTGGACGCACGCGACGGTATTCTGCGTGTGGTGGATCAGTTGAAAGCGCGGGGAATCCCCGACTTTCGGGTCGAAGAAGTGCAGATCGCCTTGGCCGAGGCGGTCAACAACGTGGTTGAACACGCCTATGCGGGAACCGCGCCGGGCGACGTGTTGGTGCGGTGCAATCTCCATCCCGACCAGCTGTGGGTGAACATCAATGATGCGGGCACCCCCTTTCCCAATGGCACCCTGCCAGAGGGAAAACTGGCTGAGATTGGCGATGATCTGGACAGTCTACCCGAAGGTGGTTTTGGCTGGTTCCTGATCCGCGAACTGGCCACCGACATCCGCTACCAGCGGGATGAAGACAAAAACCAACTCTCGTTGTGCTTCTCCCTGCAGCTGCAGGGACCAGACGTTCGCACAAGCTGACAGGGCTGCTCGCAGCTGCGATTCTTTGGCCCTGTCCACCTTTCTTCTGCATGCCATCACCCGGCGCAAATCCGCCCAAGTGATGAAAACTTTAGAGAAAATTCACCCCTCAGGCACCGCGGACAGATTTCCGCCACATTTCGGACGAATGCAGGCCCCAAATCCGGGCGATATCTTTTGCCATAGCAAATGATGCTTCCTCCGGTGCTGTGTGTTTCTGCCCCCACCAAGTGCACGGCACCGGGGCTTCCTTCCTGTCCTGATCGTGAAAAGAATCTTCCTGCAAGGACGTGTCACGTCTAGGCTGCTGGAAATTGAGGAGGAACAGATTTGCACACAGGCCAGCCGCGCGATTTTCATAGCCCCGGACGCTCTCCTACTTTGGCACAGAACGGAATGTGCGCGACCTCGCATCCCTTGGCAGCGCAGGTGGCCATCGAAACCCTGAAACGCGGCGGAAATGCGATGGATGCGGCGATTGCAGGAGCCGTTTTGTTGGGCATTTGCGAACCACAGATGACAGGCATTGGGGGCGACTGCTTCGTGCTGTATTCCCGCGCGGGTGAAAACACAGTGCGCGCCTACAATGGTTCGGGCCGGGCCCCCGCCGGGGCTGATGCCGCCGATCTGCGCGCGCGCGACCTGTCAGAGGTGCCGCCCATGGGCCCCGAGTCCGTGACGATTCCCGGCGCGATAGAAGCCTTCTGCCATCTGTCTGAAACAGAAGGGAAACTGGGCCTCGACGCCAGTCTCGCACCCGCGATCCACTATGCCGACGAAGGGGTGCCCGTGTCGCCGCGTGTGGCCTTTGATTGGGGCAAAGACGAACACCGGCTTCAGGGGGCCGCGCGCAGAGCCTATTTGCTGGACGGGCGTATCCCGCAAATCGGAGAGATTTTTCGCGCCCCGGGTCAAGCAGAGGTCCTGCGGCGGGTGGCACGCGACGGGCGCGATGCCTTCTACACCGGCGAAGTTGCCGAAGACATGCTGACCGTGCTGTCCACCATGGGCGGCGTGCACGACGCCCGCGACTTTGCCGCAACCAATGGCACAGAGACCCTTCCGATTTCAGGCCCCTACAAAGGGGTCGATCTGGTGGAGCATCCCCCAAACGGTCAGGGCGCAACGGCGATTTTGATGCTGAATATCCTCAGCCAGTTTGACCTTGCCGCCCTTGATCCCCTTGGTGCACAGCGCGCACATATTGAGGCAGAGGCAGCCAAGCTGGCCTATGACGCGCGCAACAGGTTCCTGGCCGACCCAGACCATGTCACGCGCCTGGACCACATGCTGTCGATGGAGACGGCCGCAAATCTGGCGGGTCTGATCGACCCGACCCGTGCAATGCGGGACCCCGCCTTGACCAGCCAACCCGTCCACGGCACCCCACATAAGGACACGATTTACATCACTGTGGTCGACAAAGATCGCATGGCCGTATCCTTGATTTATTCTATTTTCCAGGGCTTTGGATCAGGCATTGCCTCCGAAAAATTCGGTATCCTGCTGCAAAACCGCGGCGCAGGGTTCAGCCTGCAGGACGGACATCCGAACGAGATGAAAGGCGGCAAACGCCCAATGCATACGATCATACCCGCCATGTTGACCGAAGGCGGGCGCATCACCCTGCCCTTTGGCGTGATGGGCGGATCCTATCAGCCCTGCGGCCATGCCCGCGTGGTCACCAACATGATCGACTATGGCATGGACCCCCAAAGCGCACTGGATGCGCCGCGTGCTTTTGCCGAAAACGGCGCGCTGAAACTGGAGCGGGGATACAGCGACAAAACCCGCGCCACCCTCGAGGACATGGGCCACCGGATCACTTGCCCGGACACCCCGATCGGCGGCGCGCAGGCGATCCGCATCCACGACACAGGCGTTCTGGAAGGCGCAAGCGATCCGCGTAAGGATGGCTGTGCTTTGGGCTACTAAGTGCGAAACCGCGTCGGTCAGTTCAGCTGGTAATGCAGCTGGTAATTGCCATCATCGAAGGTTCCGAACATGTCGGGCAGATCGGGGTGGCTGACCGGTTCACCAGAATAATCTGCGATCAGGTTCTGCTCAGAGACATAGGCGACATAGTAGCTTTGGTCGTTTTCGGCGAGCAGATGATAAAACGGCTGATCTTTGGAAGGGCGGCTGTCTTCGGGGATGGATTCGTACCATTCTTCGGTGTTTGAAAACCGAGGGTCCACATCAAACACAACACCACGAAAGGGGTGCTTGCGGTGACGGACCACCTGGCCCAGGTTATATTTCGCGCGTGTCTTAAGCATTTTTTCTTGTCCCCTTATCCTTCTTATCTAGCGGTATACGAATGGATATGTCCAACCACCGGGGCCAAAAACCGAAGAAACAGTTTGTGATGAAACCCGTAACAGTCGGCTTTTACCCATGTTTTTCAGGCCCCCAGAGAATGTGAACGCACAGACGGCGCTTCAGGATGCTTTCCCAAACAGACTTTGCTAAAATGCCCAAAAACAATGAGGCAACAGAAAATGAGCAGAATCATAGGCGCTTTGGCGCTGCTGTTGGTGCTTGCATCCTGTGGCGGTGGTGATCGCACGCCGCCGCGCAATTTGGACAATGCCTGCAGCATTATTTCGCAACGCCCCCATTATCTGCGCGCCTTCCGAGCCGCGGAACGCCGCTGGGGTGTGCCGGTGCATGTGCAGATGGCGACGATCTATCAGGAAAGCAAATTCGACGGCGACGCCCGCACGCCCCACAAATATGTTCTGGGCGTCATCCCCATGGGGCGCGTGTCCAGTGCCTATGGCTATGGGCAGGCGTTAGATGGCACGTGGGACGACTACAAGAAGGCCACGGGTCGGCGTACCGCGCGGCGCGACCGGATTCAGGACGCGACAGATTTCATGGGCTGGTACATGAACGAAAGCAAGCGCCGCAATGGCATCTCGCTGCATGATGCGCGCAACCAGTACCTCGCTTACCACGAAGGCCACGGGGGGTATGCCCGTCGCAGCTATCGGTCCAAAGCCTGGCTTATGCGGGTTGCGAATTCGGTTTCTGCACGCTCTAACGCCTATCAGGCGCAGCTGGCCAGTTGCCGTAAGTTCCGCTGAGGCGATCAAACGCGTGATCTGGAAAAGGCGCCAAAGCGGCGCCTTTTTGCATTAACGATCCAGAACCGGGCGGTCTGGATTGAACAACGCACTTCGCAGAGTGTGCCCTGTTTCCATCGCGCCAAGGATCACCGTGGTGCGTTCTCCGGTTTCCCCTTCGACCACCCATTTGCGCAGTTCAACCGGATCGCCGGTAAAGCTCATCTCGATGCTGCCGCGTTCGGGGTGTTCGGGGTCTTGGGCTTTGACAATTGTCGATGTCCCATCAAACCCATGCCCAACCACCATATTTGCACGCGCCAGGTTCACCGTGCGCGCCAGAATAATCGACAGGGGCGTTTTGCTGAGGGGGTAGGTTTCGGGGCGCTGGTTCGATTTTCGGTCCACAACCGCCACCGTATTATTGCCTGCAACAACAACACCAAAGTTCGGCGGATCATATTCGAACCGCATCTTGCCAGGGCGTTTTATGTAAAGCGTACCCGTGGAAATGAACCCATCATCGCTGATCTGCGTGAACGCCGCCTCGGCGGTTTTCATGTCATTGAGATAGGCCGAGATCGCATTTAATCCGAGCTTCTCGGCCGCCTGCGCCGCAGGAGCAAGAAGAACAGCCGCGCCAAGCACGAGGGCAGAAAATGTCTGTTTCATAAGATATAGATATGTGTGACCCGCCAAAAGTGAAGAGGCCGGACCCAAAGGCCCGGCCGCGTGCGAATTATTGCTCAGGGACCAGAATTTCCCTTTTCCCAACGTGGTTTGCCGCAGAAACAAGGCCTTCGTCTTCCATCTGCTCCACCAACCTCGCGGCTTTGTTATAACCAATGCCCAGCTTGCGCTGGATATAGGAGGTCGAACATTTGCGGTCCTTGATCACCACGGCCACGGCCTGATCGTAAAGCGCGTCTTCACCGTTGGTGTTGCCACCGGTGTTCAGGCCCAGAACCGCGTCGATATTGTCGGCTTTCTCCTCGGGCGGGCCTTCCACCACGCCGCCGACATAATCCGCAGGGCCGAATTGCTTGAGGTGATTGACCACCTCTTCGACCTCTTCATCGGACACGAACGGGCCGTGACAGCGGGTGATCTTCGACCCGCCGGCCATGTACAGCATGTCGCCCATGCCCAAGAGCTGCTCGGCCCCCATCTCACCCAGAATGGTGCGGCTGTCGACCTTGGAGGTCACCTGGAACGAGATCCGGGTCGGGAAGTTTGCCTTGATCGTGCCGGTGATTACGTCAACCGACGGGCGCTGTGTCGCCATCACAAGGTGGATACCAGAAGCCCGCGCCATCTGTGCAAGACGCTGGATGCAGGCCTCGATTTCCTTGCCTGCAACCATCATCAAATCGGCCATCTCGTCGACGATCACAACGATATAGGGCAGCGCCTTGGGTTCGAACTCTTCCGTCTCAAAGATCGGCTCGCCGGTGTCCTCGTCAAAGCCGGTCTGCACAGTGCGCGAGAACATCTCGCCCTTGGCAAGCGCTTCTTTCACACGACCGTTAAAGCCCGCGATATTGCGCACGCCCATTTTGGACATCTTGCGGTAGCGGTCTTCCATTTCGCCCACCACCCACTTCAGCGCCACAACGGCCTTTTTCGGGTCGGTCACAACCGGGCTCAGCAGATGCGGGATGCCATCATAGACAGACAGTTCCAGCATCTTGGGGTCGATCATGATCAGGCGGCATTCATCGGGTGTCAGCTTGTAAAGAAGCGACAGGATCATGGTGTTGATTGCAACCGATTTACCAGAACCCGTGGTCCCCGCGATCAACAGGTGAGGCATCTTGGCAAGGTTGGCAACAACAGCGTCGCCGCCAATGTCCTTACCCAGCGCCAGCGGCAGGGCATGGTTGCCGTCACCATAATCACGGCTCGACAGGATTTCGCGGAAGGACACCATCTCGCGATTGTCATTGGGCAGTTCGATGCCAATGACCGAGCGGCCCGGAACCGTGGACACACGCGCCGACAGCGCCGACATCGACCGCGCAATGTCATCGGCCAGACCGATCACGCGGGAGGCTTTGAGACCCGGCGCGGGCTCCAGTTCGTACATGGTGACAACAGGGCCCGGACGGACCGAGACGATTTCGCCTTTGACACCATAATCATCCAGAACCGATTCCAGCATCCGTGCGTTCTCTTCCAGCGCCTCATCACTCAGATGATGGCGTTGGATCGCATCCGGGTTGGCCAGCAGTGACAGGGGCGGCAGCTCAAAGTCATCGCTCTCGCCTTGGAAGAAGGTCGGCTGCGCTTCGGCTTGAGCCCGGGTCGAAGGTTTCAGCACCTTGGGCTGCGGCTTCTCGACCACCGCTTTGCGCGGCTGTGCGACCGGGATTTCCATAGGTTCAGGGGCCGTTTGCGGGGCAACCGGTGCCACTTCAGGTTCTTCCAGATCAGACACAAAGGCCTCGGGCGTATAGGGCTCGGGCTGGTCTTCCACCGGGGTCGGATCTGTGTAGAACTCTGCCGGGGTCTCTTCGTAATAGGCCTCTTGCGGCACCGGATCTTCCGCGACCTGAGGCTCTGCGGCGTAAGGCGCTGCATCGGCAAAATAATCGGTCGGCAGATCCTCGGTCGGGACGTGATCCGGTGCAATTTCAGCTGCATATTCGGCGCGCAGGGGCACTTCTGGTGCGGGCACCAGCGGCGCTGCGGCTACGGCGGTTTCAACTGCATGCGCAGCTGTGAGCGGCGGTTCGGGCGGAAGCGCGGCTTCAATAGGCTGTGCCATTGCGGGCTGATGCTGATGCACAATCAGCGGTTCCGGGCGTTTGCCGCGTCCTTTGGTCAGGGGCAGGTTCGGGTCCGGTTCAGTCTGTGCGCGACGGATGCGCACCGCATTGGCGATCTTCTGCGCGATGCGCTCATCGCCCGGCAGGTCCTCGGCCAGATTGTCAGGCAGGTCTTCGGCAGCCGCAGCCAGCGCGGGTTCTACCAGTTCGGGCTCTGGTTGTGGGGCGGGGTCTGCGCGGCGGATCAGGCTAGAGGCACGGCCCAGAAGGCCCGTTTTTTCCTCCACTGCGGGGACGGTCGGCTCTACTTGGACAGGTGCAGGGGCCATACCGAACTGCGGATGGGACTGTGCATAGGCGTCATAGTCTTCGTCATCCAGCGGATCCGAGAAAATCAGGTCATCTTCGCCCATTTCCGCGACACGTTGCTGGTCTTCGCGTTGCGCGGCGCGGCGGGCCTGCAGTGCTCGTGCAGCAGCCACCCCATTGCTTGCGCCACGCCCCAGCAGGGTCGCCGCTGCGCCATAGGCCAGCACCACGCCAAGCAGCAGGAAGCGGCCAATCCGCCCCAGTTCTTCTTTGGAGAACCCCATCACAATCGCGCCAAGCGCGACAGCGCCAAGGGCGGTCAGGAAGGACAGGAATTTCACAAGGAAGGCCAGCCCCCCGGGCAACAGCGCCAACAGCCCGCCAAGGGCTGTGTTGCCGATCATCCCACCAAGGCCAAAGCTGTGGAAATTGCGCCATTCTGCATCGGGCACCAGCGTTTCAAAATGCAGCGCCACAAGGATCAGCCACGGCAGCAGCATCAGCGACGACCAGACCACGCGCTCTTCGCCGCGGTGCATCAGGAACCGTGTACCCCAGCCGATCGCAAAGACCGACAGGCCCCAGCTGCCCAACCCAAGGAAGGTAATCAGCAGGAACGACAACGACGCGCCCGTCTGCCCCAGCCAGTTCTGAACCGGCGCATCCGAGGACACCATCCAATTGCTGTCATCCGGCGTGTAAGACCCGATCATGGCGGCCACAATCAGGCCAAAGCCGATGGCCAGAAGGCCAATCAGCTCTTTGCTGCGCTTTTCAATGGCGGCCTGCGTCGTGCTGTCAAGCAACGGATCGCGGCTTCGTGACTGGAATGCCATGCCTACCTCGGTTCCCTTTCGCGGGCTGTGGGTGGTTGTCCGCCTCTGTCAGCCTCGCAGGTTATTGTTTCATTCTTGCCTTTGGTCGCGGCCCCCAAAAGGGCCAGGACGAAAATCAGTACAGGCAGCTGCGCAGGGTGGTCAGCGCGCTGCGAGTTTGGTCCGCGTCCGCAACCAGCGCCACACGGATGAACCCGTGACCGGGGTTTTCCGCCCCTTCGCCCTGCGCCAGATACGCGCCGGGCAGGACCTTGATGCCTGTCTCGGTCCAAAGCTTGGTTGTCGCCGCTTCGCCATCCTCAACAGGCAACCACAGGAAAAAGCCTGCTTCGGGGGCCATATAGCCATTCAGGCCCGCAAAGACCTCGTCTGCGATGCGGTATTTTTCCTGATACATCTCACGGTTGGCGATGACGTGGTCTTCATCGGCCCAGACCTTGGCCGCAGCCGCCTGCAGCGGCGAAGGCAGCGGCGCGCCAGAATAGGCGCGCAGCTTCTTCACCTGTTTGATGGTCTCGGGACCACCCGCAATCAGACCAGAGCGCAGCCCCGGCAGGTTCGACCGTTTCGACAGCGAATTGAACAGCACCACGCGTTCCGGGTCACAGCCCAGCTCATCCGCGACGGTCAAGGCGCCGGTCGGGGCCACGTCGCGGTAGATCTCGGAATAGCATTCATCCGCAAAGATCTTGAAATCATACTTTTCGGCCAGCTGGATCAGCTCGGCCCAGTACTCGCGGCTGGCAACCGCGCCCTGCGGGTTTGCGGGCGAACAGATATAGGCCACAGCGGTACGGTTCAGCACATCGTCCGGCAGGCTGGCATAGTCCGGCAGGTGGCCGGTCGCGGCGGTTGCGGGCACAAACACAGGGTCCGCAGCCACGGAAATCGCGCCGATCATATAAACCTGATAGAAGGGGTTCGGGATCAGAACCACCGGCTTCTGACCGCCCTTTTCCTCGGGGCAGAGCGCCATCGCCGCATTATACAGCCCCTCGCGGGTTCCGTTCAGCGCCATGACGCGGGTGGCCGGATCCAGTGTCACGCCATAGCGACCAGCAATCCAATCCGAGATCGCGCCGCGCAGCTCGTCGCTGCCGTCATTGGGGGGGTAATTGTTGAAGCCCGCCGCATTGTCCATGATGACCTGTGTGACCCAGTCGGGGAACTTATGCTTGGGTTCGCCAATGGTCAGCTGCACAACATCGCCGCCCGGTGCCAACGGGTCGAGAAGCGCGCGAAGGCGCGGAAACGCATAGGGCGGCAGGGATGCAAACCGCTCGGGAAACTTCATGTCATGCCTCAAGTGTTCGGGGTCTGTTGCGCCCCGTTTGGCCCTTAATCTACAGGGCGATGGGGGATGCGTCCAGACGGGTTTGGTTCGGCGGCGAAGGTGTTGCCTTCACGCAAGGGCGGCCTCGGCCGCCACGCCGATGCGCAGCAGCGCCTCTTCGCCATCCGGTACGCCCAACAGCTGCAGGCCGCAACTCGGAACACCCGTCGGCAGCGACAGACCGCTGAGGCCCATCAGATTGCCAATGCGGGTGTTGCGCAGCGCCAGCAGGTTCGCGCGCACGTAGTACTCGTGATCCGTTTCAAGCCGCGCAATATTGGGCGGCAGGATCGGCGCGGTCGGGGTCAGCACGGCGTCAAAGCCAGCCACCGCAGCATCCCAGGCCTGTCGGCACAGGTCGAGCTTGGCCCAGGCCGCGACGTAATCAACCCCGCTGTGATCGGCCCCAGCGCGGAATCGGGCAAGGATTTCCGGGAACATCTTTTCAGGCGCGGCTTCGATCACTGGCTTCCACAGGCCATAGGCCTCCGTGGTGTACAAAACCCCGCTGAGCGCCATTGCCTCTGCCAGTTCCGGCACCTCCAGATCCACAATCGTGGCCCCAGCTGCGCGCAGTTTTTCCAATGCGGCAGCATGGGCGCCAGCAACTTCGGGCGCGAGGTCATCTTGGGCCAGGGTCACCAGATTGGCAAAGCGCGCGCCGTCCAAGGTCGCGCCGCGCAGATCCGCGGGTTTAGCCTGCCCTTCGATCAAGGCCAGCATCAACGCGGCATCTTCCACGGTGCGGGTGATGGGGCCAACGGTATCAAACTTCAAGCACAGGGGCACGGTGCCCTCGAGGCTGACCCGGCCCGAGGTGGTTTTCAAACCGACCAGATCATTCCAGGCCGCAGGAATGCGCACCGATCCGCCGGTGTCCGACCCCACGGCCGCAGGCGCCAGGCCAAAAGCAACCGACGCCGCAGCCCCCGAAGACGACCCCCCCGGCGCTGCCCCTGCATCATTCACACAGGGCGGCGTTGCGGTTATCGGGTTCACCCCAAGGCCAGAAAACGCCAGTTCGCTCATGTGGGTTTTGCCCAGACAGACCGAACCCAGCGCCGTGGCATTGACCAGAACCTGCGCATCATGGTCCGGCACGCGCCCCTCCAGCAGGGCAGAGCCGGACTCGGTCGCGGTGCCTGCGCTGTCAAAGAGATCCTTCCAGCTGACCGGCACCCCATCTAAGAGCGACAGACGCAAGCCTGCCTTTGCCCTATCACGGGCCGCCACCGCCTCGGCGCGGGCGCGTTCGGCTGTCACTGCACTGTAGATCCTTGCGGCATCGGGGTGATTGGCCATGCGGTCCAGATAGGCTTCGGTCAGATCCACCGGGTCAATCTCGCCCGCTGCGATACCGCGTCCCAGCTCTGCTGCGCTTTGACTTGAGATGTCCATCTGACCACCGCCCTTTTTCCTGCCGTCTGTTGCGCCGACGGTAGCCCTGCGGGCGGTGTTTCACAATGGGCGGCGTGCGGCTGCGTGCGACAACCTAGCGCTGAGAAGGCGACGGCAAATCCGGGCTAAGCCATGGACAAATCACTGCACAGCCGCATATTGCGAGGCATGACACAGAGAAGCCAGATCCTCATCACCGGCGGCGGCCTGAACGGTGCAACTCTTGCGCTGGCACTGGCCCAATGCGGCCATGCGGTCACGTTGATTGACGCCCTGCCCCGCGCAACCCGCGAAGAGCGCGGCTTTGACGGGCGGTCCTATGCGCTGGCGCTGGCGTCGACCAAACTGTTGGCGCAGATCGGCATCTGGGATGAGCTGGCGGACAAGGCCCAGCCAATGCGCGAAATCAAGGTGAGCGACGGTCAGGCCGGACAGGGCCCCTCACCCTTTTTCCTGCATTTCGAGGAAAGTGATCTGGACGAAGGCCCGATGGGCTACATGGTCGAAGACCGCTACCTGCGCCGCGCGCTGCTGGAGGCGCTGGAGGCAGAACCCAACATTACTGAAGTCACCGGCCACACGGTTCTGTCCCAGACACCGACCGCAACCGGGATTTCGGTGACGCTGGACAATGGCGAAAATCTGACCGGCGATCTGCTGGTAGGTGCGGATGGGCGTCGCAGTGGCACCGCCGCACGTGCTGGCATCAAACGCACCGGTTGGGATTACGGCCAGACCGCGCTGGTCTGCGCGATTTCCCATGAAAAACCCCATGACGGCATTGCGCATCAGTTCTTTATGCCGCCCGGCCCGCTGGCCATTCTACCGCTGACCGGCAATCGCAGTTCGATTGTCTGGAGCGAAACGCACGCCCGCGCCCGCGCGATCAATGCAATGGACACCGAAGACTACCTGAAGGTGTTACGCCCGCGTTTTGGAGATTTCCTTGGTGACATTGACTTGGAAGGCGACCGTTTCACCTATCCGCTGGGCCTGAGCCTTGCGAATGCCTATTTCGCAGATCGGGTGGCGCTGGTTGGCGATGCCGCTCATGGGATGCACCCAATTGCCGGACAAGGGCTGAATGCTGGGCTACGGGATGTGGCGGCCTTGGCCGAGGTGCTGACTGAGGCGACGCGTCGCGGCGAAAACGTGGCTTCCCCACTGGTGCTGGAGCGCTACCAGCAATGGCGCCGGTTCGACACTGCCACGCTGGCGCTGGCCACGGATACGTTCAATCGCCTGTTCTCCAACGACAACCCGCTGCTGCGGCTGGGCCGGGACATTGGTCTTGGCATCACCGGGGCAATGGGCGGGCTGCGCCGCGGATTTGTACGCGAAGCCGCCGGGCTGACCGGCGACCTGCCAAAGCTGATGCAAGGGCGGGCGATCTAAGTCGCCCAACCCGCAACGCTGGATTAGTCCAGCTGACGCGCCTCGTCACGCAGCATCACCGGAATGCCATTGCGGATCGGAAATGCCAGATTGGCGGCTTTGGAGATCAGCTCTTGGGCCTCAGCATCATATTCCAAAACTGTTTGGGTCTGCGGGCAGACCAGCGCCTCGAGCATGCGGCGATCAAAGGCGGGCGCGGCGCTTGGCTGGGATTCGGTCATTGCATTTTCTCCTCGGACGCACTGCCGCGCAGCGCAAATTCAATCAGGGTGACCAGTGTCTCGCGGCGGCGGGTCAGGTTTTCCGCCTCAAGCAGCGCCTGCTTGTCTTCGGCCGGAAAATCCAGATGCATCGCCAGCGAATTGATCAGGGTTTCATCACAGGCTGTTTGCATGGCTTCCCAATCGGTGGAAAGCCCTTTGAGTTCAAAAAACCGCTCTAGCAGCTCCATCAGGGGCACGCGATCAAACCCCGGCAAAGGGCTGCCGTTGCGCAGGCTGTCGTCACAGTTCCAAGTCACCCGCGCCCGGCGGTAGGGGGTGAAACCCTCGACTTCTTCTTCGATGGTGAACCGCGACACGCCGGTCAGCGTGATCAAATACCGCCCATCATCGGTTTCAGAAAACTGCGTCACACGGCCCGCACATCCGACCCGATTGGAAATATCGCCCTGCCCACGGGGCTGAACCATACCAATCAAGCGCTGCGGCGACTTCAGACTGTCTTCGAGCATCTGGAGGTACCGTGGCTCAAACAGATGCAACGGTAATTTTGCCCGGGGCAGCAACAGCGCTCCGGGCAGTGGAAAGACAGCAAGGGTGTCCGGCAAATCTGCGGGTTGTATCATGGGAAGGAACCTAGGGCTCCCAAGCCTTTAGGCAAATATCAACGAGCTAAGTTTGCGGCGACCGTTCAACACAACCGGATCATTGGGTTTCAGCGCGTCGAAAATGGTGAACAGCTGCGCTTTTGCGGCGCCATCATTCCATTCGCGATCCCGGCGGAACAGTTCCAGTAGTTCGGTCACAGCTGCCTCGGCATCTTCGGACGCATGCAGCGCCTGGGCCAGATCAAAACGCGCCTCGTGATCATCGGGGTTTGCGTCTACTTTGGCCCGCAGCTCCGCCACCGGACCAGCATTGGCGGCCTGACGGCCCAGTTCGATCTGTGCGCGTGCGGCTTCCAGTTCCGGCGCATCAGCGATTTCCGCAGGGGCACCGTTCAGCACGGCTTCGGCCTGATCCAGATCCTCGAGCGCAATATGCGCGCGCGCCAAACCGCCATAAGCGGCTGCGTTTTTGTCATCTTCGCCAATGATCGCCGTGAACACCTGAACCGCATCTTCGGCCTGACCGTCCTCGAGGAACTGTTCGGCCATCGCAACGGCTTCGCCAAGACCACCGTCAGCGGTGCCACCGCCGGCTTCGGCAATGCGCTTTACAAAAGCTTCGATCTCGGATTGCGGTACGGCGCCTTGGAACATGTCCACCGGACGGCCCTGAAAGAAGGCAACCACGGTTGGGATGGACTGCAGCGGCAGACCCTGCTGGGCCAGAGCCTGCGCCAGACGCTGGTTTTCGTCCACGTTGATCTTGGCCATTTTGACCGCGCCTTTGGCTTTGGTCACAGCGGCTTCCAATTGCGGCCCCAGCGTCTTGCACGGGCCGCACCACGGCGCCCAGAAATCCACAATGACCGGCACCTGCATGGAGGTGTCGACCACCTCGGCCATGAAGGTTTCTTCGGTTACGTCTTTGATGAGGTCATTCGCGGGGGCTTCGCCCGCACCGCCAAGAATATCCATCATGAAATCGCTCTCCTTTGCACTTGCCCCCTATATGTCGCCTCCGACACGGGAAACCAAGAGGAAAGCCGCCATCAGTAAACTGTGGCGGCCGCTGAGATCACAGCGCACCACAAACTGCGCTGTGGAATTGCAGACTGTCGCCGGTGATCAGAGATCGAAGGTCGCAAAAACCGGCGCATGATCGCTGGGTTTTTCCCACCCGCGCGCATCGCGTAGAACCCGACTGGAGTGCGCGGCGTTCTTAATATCCGCCGTGGCCCAGACGTGGTCCAAACGGCGTCCTTTGTCTGCAGCATCCCAGTCCTTTGCGCGATAGCTCCACCAGCTATAGAGCAGCCCATCGGGGATATCGTTGCGCGTCACATCGGACCAGCCGCCGGCTTCCATCACATCGGCGAAATGCTCCACCTCGATCGGCGTGTGACTGACCACCTTCAGAAGTTTCTTGTGGTCCCAGACGTCGTCCTCACGGGGCGCAATGTTCAGATCCCCCACCAGAATCGCTTTTTCCGGAGTCTCTGCTTTAAACCAGTCGCGCATGTCGGTCAGGTAATCGAGCTTCTGACCAAACTTTTCGTTCTTCTCTCGATTCGGCTCATCACCACCCGCCGGAACATAGAAGTTGTGGATGGTGGTGCCGTTTTCCAGCCGCGCCGCCACATGGCGTGCATGGCCCAGTTCCGCGAAATCCTTGTCCCCCACATCCTCCAGCGGAAGGCGCGACAGAATCGCAACGCCATTGTAGCCCTTCTGCCCGCGGGCCACGATATGGCCATAGCCGAGCTCGGTGAACTGGGCCATTGGGATCTTGTCCACGGGGCTTTTACACTCTTGTAAACAAAGGACATCTGGCGCTTCTTCGCGCAGAAGCTTCGCCACGAGATCTTCGCGCAGGCGGACAGAATTGATGTTCCAAGTGGCAAGGGTAAAGGCCATGAGAGCTGTCTTTCTTAAAGGACTGTCTTGGTCGGTTTTCACGGGCGACTTTGCCTAGTGCTTGGGCAAATCACCAGAGGCCGCGCGCATGATTTTCAAAAATCTGGGGACGAATGTGAAATTTTCTTGTCACTTCTCACAGAGCCTGCGTAAAGAAGCCGCAAGACGTAATTTGGACCTAGTGGGTCGGAAAAATGGAAACCGTGTTGGGGCGTCGCCCCGGACATCCTTACAAGAAAGCCTATGATTGGTGGCCGCCGCCCGCCGATCAGAAGCGGGCTTGATTCCGCACATTTTCGAACAATCTATCCAAATACCAATGCCTGGAGGTTTCTCATGGCAACCGCAGAACTGCGTCAAAACGACGGCACAATCGCAATCACTTTCTCCAACGGCGCAACCGGCGCGTTCCCCTTCATCTGGCTGAAGGACAATGATCCGGCAGGTTTCCACCCGCAAACTCAAGAGCGCGTCACCGACCTGACCGCAATCGATCTGGACGTCAAAGCCTCGGCTGTTGAAGCCGACGACAGCACCCTGACCATTTCCTGGGACGGCGAAGACACCAAAACCGTGTATCAGCTGGACTGGCTGGCGGCCCATGTTCCCGGTCAATACGCAGCTGACCCGGCAAAAACCGGCTTCAAACACTGGCGCACAGACCTGGGCGCAGACGGCATCCCGCGCGCCAACGCCAAAGAAGTTCTGGAAAGCGACGCCGCCCTGAAAGAATGGCTGAAGCAAACCCAGATCTTCGGCTACTCCATCGTGGAAGGTCTGGATGACAACACCGAAGCAGGTATGGACGTTGCCCGCCGCATCGGCTTCCTGCGCGAAACCAACTTTGGTGTGACCTTCGAGGTTCAGTCCAAGCCGAACCCGAACAACCTGGCCTACACCCCGATCGCGCTGCCGCTGCACACCGACCTGACCAACCAGGAACTGCCCCCGGGCTTCCAGTTCCTGCACTGCCTGGCAAACGAAGCTGTCGGCGGTGGTTCGCTGTTCTGCGACGGTTATGCGATTGCGGAAGACCTGCAGAAAGAAGACCCGGAAGCGTTTGAACTGCTGTCCACCGTGTCTGTTCCGTTCCGCTTCCACGACGGTGAGGTCGACATCCGCGCCCGCAAGAAGGTCATCAACCTGGACGAAGATGGCACCATCATCGAGATCTGCTTCAACGCACACCTCGCGGACATCTTCGATCTCGAGCCGACGCTGATGACCCGCTACTACCGCGCGTACCGCAAGTACATGGCGATGACCCGTTCCAAGGACTACGTCGTGACCCTGAAGCTGAAGGGCGGCGAAATGGTCGTGTTCGACAACCGCCGCGTTCTGCACGGCCGCGACGCCTTCGACCCGAACACCGGTTTCCGTCACCTGCACGGCTGCTACGTTGACCGTGGCGAATTCGAAAGCCGCCTGCGCGTGCTGAGCCGCTAAGCGCGCCCGCTTTACGAGCGCAAACAAAAAAAGGCCGGGCGACTAAGCCCGGCCAGTCCAACAGGGAGGTGCATATCATAACCCGGATATGCGCGGGACGTGTTGGCCGAACCTGAAAACTTGGCTCAGGAAACGAGCCTGTATCCCCCAGATTCCGTAACAAGAAGACGTGCGTTTGACGGATCTGGTTCAATTTTTTGACGCAGGCGATAAATATGCGTCTCAAGCGTGTGCGTGGTCACCCCTGCATTGTAGCCCCAAACCTCGTGCAAAAGCACCTCTCTTGGCACTACTCCGTCGCTGGAACGGTATAGGAACTTGAGAATATTGGTTTCTTTTTCCGTCAGACGGATCTTCCGGTCGTCTTCGGTGATCAACATCTTCATCGACGGCTTGAAACTGTAGGGGCCAAGGATAAACACCGCATCCTCGGATTGTTCGTGCTGGCGCAGCTGGGCGCGAATACGGGCCAGCAGCACCGGGAATTTGAACGGTTTGGTGACATAATCATTGGCGCCAGCATCCAGACCCAGAATGGTATCCGCATCACTGTCATGGCCGGTCAGCATCAGGATCGGCGATTTGACCCCTTGCTTGCGCATCAAACGGCACAGCTCGCGGCCATCGGTGTCGGGCAGGCCCACATCCAAAATCACCAGATCATAAAGCGCCTCTTTGGCACGCTCCATCGCGTTTGCGCCCGTGTCGGCTTCAAAGACATCAAAGTCTTCGGTCATCACCAACTGCTCGCTCAGCGCTTCGCGCAGGTCGTCGTCATCATCGACAAGCAGGATTTTTTTCAACTGAGCCATTGCGACCTCCCTCGGCGCGTTCCTATGTTCGTGATCCAGACTTGGGCGCGCGCCCGCCAAAGCACAAGCTTTGCGACAGTTCTCTCACGGCGTCGTGTCCGGCAAGCTGGAATTGTTTCACTTTTGCAGCATTTAGCCGTAGAAGGCGGAACCTGAATCACAAACCGCAGCAAAGGTTGCACAACCATGAGCCTCCTACCCACCACCTTGGAACGCATTGCCCGCGCCCGCGTGGACCTGCGCATGGGGCTGCCGGTGATCCTGACCCACGACGGGCAGGCGCTTTTGGCGATGTCGGTTGAAACCCTACGTCAGAACCGCCTTGGCGACCTGCGGGATCTGGGCGACGTGCATCTGACGCTGACCGCGCGCCGGGCAGAAACGCTGAAGGCCCGCGTTTATGATGAAGACGTGGCACGGATCACCGTGCCGACAGATGTGGATCTGCGTTGGATCCGGTCACTGGCGGACCCAGCGGATGATCTGAACACCCCGATGAAGGGCCCGTTGATGAGCCTGCGCGGCGGTTGCCCCAAACTGCACCGGCTGTCGATTGCCCTGGTGAAATCGGCGCGCCTGCTGCCTGCGTCTGTGTCCATTGCCCTGCCCGACGCGGAGGCCGTGGCGGTGAACTACAACCTCACCCTGCTGTCGCTGGACGCGGCAGAACCCTTGATGAACGAAAGCTCACCGCAGCACCCGATCGCTGCTGCCCGCCTTCCCATTGTGGCGTCCGAACGCGGCCGGTTGCATATCTTCCGCCCAGAGGACGGCGCAGAAGAACATTATGCCATCGAGATCGGCCAGCCGGACCGCAGCAAGCCTGTGCTGGCCCGCCTGCATTCGGCCTGCTTTACCGGCGATGTTCTGGGGTCGCTCAAATGCGATTGCGGGCCGCAGCTGAATGGCGCGCTGGATCAGATGGGCGAAGAAGGCTCTGGTGTTCTGCTGTACCTGAACCAAGAGGGGCGCGGCATTGGTCTGGCCAATAAGATGCGCGCCTATTCCCTGCAGGATCAGGGCTTTGACACGGTGGAAGCCAACCATCGGCTGGGCTTTGAGGACGACGAACGTGATTTCCGCATTGGGGCGCAGCTGCTGCAAGAGCTGGGCTTTAGCTCTGTCCGGTTGATGACCAACAATCCCGGCAAGATTGCGATGATGGAGAAGACCGGCGTGAAGGTCGCCGAACGTGTGGCGCTGAAGGTCGGCGAAAACGCCTATAACACCCGCTATCTGGCCACCAAAGCCGCGAAATCGGGGCATATGCTGTGAGCCTTGCCGACCTGACCCTCACCCCGCAAGGCGTGCGGTTCATGGGACGCCTGATCCCCTGTTCGATCGGTAAAGGCGGCATTTCTGCCAACAAACGTGAAGGCGATGGCGCGACGCCTGTGGGCATCCACCGCATTGTCGGCATGCTGTATCGCCCCGACCGGATCCCCCCGCCGAACGACTGGGCCATGCCAATTGGCCCCCGCGATCTGTGGTCTGATGATGGGCGCGACGCGCAGTACAATCACATGGTGCGCGCGCCTTATGGTTTTAGCCATGAACGCCTGCGCCGGGCGGACCCGCTTTATGATCTGGTGTTCATCACCGACTGGAACTGGCCAGATGCGATCCCCGGACAGGGGTCGGCGATTTTTCTGCATCAATGGCGACGCCCCGGCTATCCAACCGAAGGCTGCGTGGCATTTTCGCGCCAGAACCTGCGCTGGATTGCCGAACGCATTACGCCCGGCACCCGGCTTATTGTGCCTCAGCTGTAATCGCGCGCGCCAAAGATGGCAGAGCCAACCCGCACATGGGTCGCACCAAAAGCAATCGCCTTTTCAAAATCGCTGCTCATACCCATCGACAGGCCGGTGAGGTCGTTGCGTTTTGCGATTTTGGCAAGCAACGCGAAATGAAGCGCAGCTTCTTCCTCGACCGGCGGGATGCACATCACCCCCTTAATCGGCAGATCAAGGCCGCGACACTCGGCGATAAAAGCGTCCGCATCCTGCGGCAGAATTCCGGCTTTTTGATCCTCGGCACCGGTGTTCACCTGGATGAACAGATCCGGACAAGACCCAAGCTCTTGCGCCAGCCGCGCAAGGGTTGTTGCCAGCTTCGGGCGATCAACGGAATGGATGCAGTCCGCCAGCTCCATCGCCTGACGGGCTTTGTTTGTCTGAAGGGGCCCGATGATATGCAGCTGAATGCGATCAAATTGCGTGCGGAAATCGGGCCATTTGCCAGCCGCTTCCTGAACGCGGTTTTCGCCAAAGACACGGTGGCCTTCGTTTAGAACAGCTTCGACGCGTTCATTGGGCTGAATTTTGGATACAGCGATCAGCTCTACCGAACCGGGCGCGCGCCCGGCTTTGGCTTCGGCGTCTGAAATTCGGGATTTGATCTCGGCAAGCGACATGTTTGGCCTCATGGTCTGTTTGCCGCCACAAAACACCTAACGTGCGCAAAAGAAAAGGGCGAGTTCCCGAAGGAACCCGCCCAAGAACCGTGTGGTTCAGCTTGACTTAGAAGTCGAAGCGAACACCCAGGTCAGCAACGGTGTTGCCGGAGGTGTTTTGGCCAACACCGCCGCGCAGGGACACGCCGCCACCCAGACCGTGCTTGAAGCCCAGGCCGTATGCGTCGTCGTCACCGTCTGCGCCGCCACCGGAGAATACTGCGGTGATGTCGGTCGCGGAAGATACAGAGTACGCACCGTACAGACCGTATGCTACGTCGAAGTCATCTGCATCAACATCGGAGGAGTTGTCACCAACCAGAACGCCGTAGGAGAAGTCACCAACGGAACCGTTAAAGCTCGCAGCAATGTAAGATTCATCTGCGTCGTTGTCACGGGAACCGTAGACGATACCAACGGAGTTGTCACCGAAGGAGTAGCCTGCACCGATCTGGAAGTAAGAATCTGCAACAAAGTCGTCAGCATCGCCCGGATCGTCTTTGTTCTCACCCGCATAAGACGCGGACAGTGTCAGCGAACCAACGGAGTATTTAACTTTTACTTTTTGACGTGCAACGTTGTCAGAACCGAAACCGTTTGCGTCAAAGCCACCGAATGCTGCGTTGTATTCGAGGAACGAGGTCAGACCAACGCCTTTACCGTAGTAATCAACTACATCGCCGGAATCCAAGGTGTCGGAGATGTGACCAACGTCAACACGCAGACCGCCGGTGGAAACAGCGAAGCCAGCTGCACCCGGACCGGAACCGCCTGCGGAACCTTGTGCGGAGTCATCAGACTGCAGACGGATGCGACCTTCCAGTTTAACACCAGCGTCGGTTTCTGCGGTTGCGGTGATGTTAAAGCGGAAACGCTGCTCAATGCGTGTTTCCTGCTCAAAGGATTCGACACCTTCATCGTAGATTACGCCGAAACGGCCATAGCCGCCGAATTTAACTTCCGCTGCAGCCATACCGGTGGTCGCGATCAGCGCGGTGGTTGCGAAGAGAATCTTTTTCATGGTTTTCCCTCGGGTTTAGAATTTTGCCAAGGTGGCCGGACAAGTCCCAGCACATCCTCGAGTACGCTCTTCCTCTCGCCCGTTTTGGGGTGTTGGCGCAAGCTTGGGCTGAAAGCAGAAAACCTTTCCCCAACAAATTGATGCAAGCTTGCCACAGTGCTTTCTGTGCCGCTGCGCAGCGAATCTGACACCACGCGACAAAGCTAACGCTCAGCAGGCCAGAGTCTTATAAAGAATAGGCTTGTTGCAGCCCCTCTGCTTGTCTAGGAGTAATGCGAACGGCAAAAATGAACGGATCCGTCCCCGAAATGCGCAGGTTTACGACTTTTGTTCTTATTGCAGCGGTTTCGCTGTTTTCTGCATGCGGCACTCTTCGCTCTTTGAACACAGGCACTCAGGTCGATGAGGACAACACCATTGTGC
This sequence comes from Tritonibacter multivorans, assembly GCF_001458415.1. GTDB lineage: Bacteria > Pseudomonadota > Alphaproteobacteria > Rhodobacterales > Rhodobacteraceae > Epibacterium > Epibacterium multivorans. The sequence goes on from NZ_CYSD01000037.1 coordinate 124,791, forward strand.
TGCCCGGCGACGCCCGAGAGGCCAATAATTCCGATGGCACCACCATCTGGGATGCCTTTGGCCCACAGTATAATGAGCAAAAGGTTCAGGTGAACCGCTACATCTGGGCGGCGAGCCTGGATGTTTTGAACTTCCTGCCTGTGCAATCCGTGGACCCGTTCACGGGTGTGATTCTGACGGGCTACGGCACGCCCCCAGGCGGCAACCAGTCTTACCGGGCGACAGTGCACGTCCGAGACCCCGCCCTAGAGGCCCGTTCGCTGAGCCTTGCGCTGCAAACCCGGAACGGACGCTCGGTCAGCCCGGAAACTCTGCGCGCTGTGGAAGATGCGATTCTCTCCCGCGCCCGTCAGATGCGGATCGCGGACAAGAAACTCTGACCACGCCCGCACTGGATCACATACGAATTTAGACGTAAGACGCCGGGTAATCGCCCGGCGTTTTCATGCAAAGGACCGCAATCGATGTCGCGTTACACCGCCTCAGAAATCGAATCCAAGTGGCAAAAGGCCTGGGAAGAGGCCGCCATCTTCGAAGCCAAGCCAGATCAGGACAAACCCAAGTACTATGTGCTTGAGATGTTCCCCTACCCCTCTGGCAAGCTGCACATGGGTCATGTGCGCAACTACACCATGGGCGACGTGATTGCCCGCCACAAACTGGCAACGGGCCACAATGTGCTGCACCCGATGGGGTTTGACGCCTTTGGCATGCCCGCGGAAAACGCCGCGATGGCGTCCGGCGGTCACCCCAAGGATTGGACCTACGGCAATATCGACACGATGGTCGAACAGATGAAGCCGCTGGGCCTGTCGCTGGACTGGAGCCGGATGTTCGCGACCTGCGACGAAGATTACTATGGTCAGCAGCAGGCGTTGTTCCTTGATTTCCTTGAAAAAGGTCTGGTCTATCGCAAGAACGCCGTGGTGAACTGGGATCCGGTCGATATGACCGTTCTGGCCAACGAGCAGGTTGAAAACGGCCGTGGCTGGCGCTCTGGTGCGCTGGTGGAACGTCGCGAGCTGACCCAGTGGTTCTTTAAGATCTCGGATTACTCCGAAGAACTGCTGAGCGCGCTGGACGGGCTGGAGAACTGGCCTGCCAAGGTCCGTCTGATGCAGGAAAACTGGATCGGCAAATCCCGCGGTCTGCAGTTTGGCTTCAAACGTACAGATGGCGGCGAAGACATTACTGTTTATACAACTCGCCCTGACACGCTGATGGGCGCGTCCTTTGTTGGCATCTCTCCCGATCACCCGATCGCGAAACAACTGGAGGCCGAATCGGCTGAGGTTGCGGCGTTCGTCGCGGAATGCCGCAAAGGTGGCACCACCGAGGAAGCCATCGAAACCGGCGAAAAGCTGGGCTATGACACCGGCATCCGCGTCACCCACCCGCTGGACCCCAACTGGGAGCTGCCGGTCTGGATCGCAAACTTCATCCTGATGGATTATGGCACCGGCGCGATCTTTGCCTGCCCCGCCCATGACCAGCGCGATTTTGAATTCGCGACCAAATACGACCTGCCGATCATCCCGGTATTCGAGGACCCCAAAGCCGAAGGCCCGCTGACCGAGGCTTACGTGCCCACTAAGGCCGAGAAGGTTCGGTATGTGAAGGGGTTCGCGGGCAGCGCAGAGCAGACCGGCGAAGAGGGCGTGAACACCGCCGTTGATAAAGCCGAGGCCGAAGGCTGGGGCGAAGGCGTCGCCAAATTCCGCCTGCGCGACTGGGGCCTGTCCCGTCAGCGGTATTGGGGTTGCCCGATTCCCGTGGTCCACTGCGACGACTGCGGCGTGGTGCCCGAGAAGAAAGAAAACCTGCCGATCGCCCTGCCCTATGACGAAGACGGCAAGCCGATCGACTTTTCCGTGCCCGGAAACCCGCTGGACCGTCACCCGTCCTGGCGCGACTGTAAATGCCCGAACTGTGGCAAGCCCGCGAAACGCGAAACCGACACGATGGACACCTTTGTCGATTCGTCCTGGTATTTCGCCCGTTTCACCGCACCGAAGGCCGAGACACCCACCGATCTGGACGCCGCCAAATACTGGATGAACGTCGACCAGTATATCGGCGGTATTGAGCACGCGATTCTGCACCTGCTGTATTCGCGCTTCTTTGCCCGCGCGATGGAGATCACCGGCCACCTGCCCGAAAAATCCAAAGAGCCGTTTGACGCGCTCTTTACCCAAGGCATGGTGACCCACGCGATCTTTGAGAACGCAGAGCGCAAGGATGCCAACGGGCGCACGATCTATCACTACCCGGCCGAGGTCGAGGAACGTGATGGTGGCACCTTTGTCAAAGAAACCGGCGAGAAGGTGAATGTGATCCCCTCGGCCAAAATGTCGAAGTCCAAGAACAACGTGGTCGACCCATTGGCGATCATCGACGCCTTTGGCGCCGACACCGCGCGGTGGTTTGTGCTGTCTGACAGCCCGCCCGAACGGGACGTGGAATGGACCGCATCGGGCGCGGAAGCCGCGCATAAACACCTGTCGCGCGTCTACCGCATTGCGGCTGAAGCTGCTGCTGCAACCGGCGACGGTCAGGGCGATGACGAGCTGCTGCGCGAAACCCACAAGGCGATCCGCGATGTCTCTGCCGGGGTCGAGAGCTTTGGCTTCAACGCTTCCATCGCAAAGCTTTATGGCTTCACCAACACGCTGGCGAAATCCAAAGCGGGCGCGAAGGCCAAACAAGAAGCCGCCAAAGTTCTGGCGCAGCTGATGTCACCGATGACACCGCACCTGTCCGAGGCGATGTGGGACCTGCTTGGCGGCGAGGGGCTGGTTGCAACCGCGCCCTGGCCGGTTGCCGACGAATCCCTGCTGGTCGAAGCCAGCGTGACCCTGCCGATCCAGATCAACGGCAAGCGTCGCGGTGAAATCACCGTGCCCAAGGATATGGACAAGGCAGAGGTTGAAAAACTCGCCCTTGCACACGAAGCTGTGGTGAAGGCCCTTGATGGGGGCCAACCGAAGAAAGTGATCGTGGTGCCGGGTCGTATCGTCAATGTCGTTGCTTAACCGCCGAAATATTCTGACAACTGGGGGGGCGCTGCTGGCCAGCGCCTCTCTGACCGCATGCGGGTTTTCGCCCGTTTATGCCCCCGGTGGCACTGGTGATCGCCTGCAGGGGCGCATTGCCTTTCAGGCCCCGGAAACCATCAACGCACCGCGTGACGAGGATGCGTATTACCTGATCCGCAATCTTGAAACACGCATGGGCCGCAGCACCGATGCGGACTATGATCTGACGGTTTCGCTGGATACGCGCGAAGAAGGCCAGGCCATCACTGCGGATCGCGAAATCACCCGCTATTCGCTTATCGGGCAGGCGCGCTATGCGCTGTTGCGGCGTTCGGACGGTCTGGTTGTGACCAGTGGCCGGGTCGAAAGCTTCTCGGGCTATTCGGCCTCAGGCTCAACGATCCAGACCTTGTCGAGCGAAAACGATGCGCATGAACGTCTGATGCAGATCCTTGCAGATCAGATCGTTGCCAAACTGCTTGCGACGGATCTTGGCACCTCATGAAGCTGAGCCCGCGCGACGCTGATGGCTATTTCGCCAAACCAGACCCCGGCAAAACCGGGGTTTTGATCTATGGCGGCGATGCCATGCGGGTGTCGCTCAAGCGCCAGCAGCTTTTGGCTGCCTTGCTTGGCCCCACCGCCGAAGAGGAAATGCGCCTTGCCCGGATGCCCGGCGCGGACCTGCGCAAGGATCCGGCCCAGCTGTTGGATGCCGTCAAAGCAGTCGGGTTCTTTCCCGGCGCACGCGCGGTCTTTGTAGAAGATGCCACCGACACTGCGACCCCTGCGATTCTTGCCGCGTTGCAGGACTGGCAGCCGGGCGATGCGCAGATCGTCATTACGGCGGGGCAGCTCAAGGCCAGCTCAAAACTGCGCAAGGCGTTTGAGGGCCACACCAACGCCTATGCCGTGGGTATCTATGACGATCCACCTTCACGGCAGGAAATCGAACGGATCCTTGGCGAAAACGGCCTCCAGAACGTGCCCGGTGACAGCATGTCGTCGCTGGTCGACATCGCCAATGACATTGGCCCCGGTGACTTTTCCCGCATGGTTGAAAAGCTGGCCCTGTACAAACGCGGTGATGCCACCCCGCTGAGCCTGGATGATATCGACGCGGTTGCACCGCAATCAACCGAGGCCGCGCTGGATGATCTGCTGAATGTTGTTGCCGAAGGCCGCACGCAGGAAATCGGCCCGATTCTGCGCCGCCTGCAAAGCCAGGGCACGCAGGCCGTCACGCTGTGTATTGGTGCGACCCGCCATTTCCGGCAGTTGTACACCGTTGCAGCGGCGCCCGGTGGGGCCTCGCAAGGGATTGCTGCGCTGCGGCCGCCGCTTTATGGCAAACGGCGGGACCGGGTGTTGCGTCAGGCGCAGAACTGGGGGGCGCAGAAACTGCAATCTGCCCTAACCCTGCTGACCGACACAGATTTGCAACTGCGGTCCGCTGGTCAAAGCGCCCCCGCACTGGCCTTGACTGAACGGGCGCTTATTCGCCTCGCCATGCTGGCACGGTCGCGATAGACGCTTGATCCTCACGCTTCTGCTGCCCATCTTGGCAAGTCAGAGAGGGAGATTTCAGATATGTATACCGTAATCGGATTGCCAATGACCCGAACCCTGCGCGTGCTTTGGGCGCTGGAGGAGATGGGACAAGATTTTGAGGTCAAACCCTTCCTGCCCGGCAGTGATGAGGTCCGAGAGATCAGCCCCTTGGGCAAAGTTCCCGTTCTGATCGATGGCGATCTTGTGCTGCCCGATTCCATGGCGATCCTGTGCCATCTGGGCGACAAACATGGTCAGATCCTCGGTGCCCCCGGCACGCCCGAGCGCGCGCTGCAAAACGCCATGTGTATGCGGTTGATGGATGAGCTGGACGCGCTTTTGTGGACCAACTCGCGCCACAAGTTCATCCTGCCGAAAGACCAGCGCGTGCCAGATATCAGCCCGGCCATCGAATGGGAACTGAACCGCAATGTTGACCGGCTGTTTTCTCAGGTCGACACGCCCTTTCTGACGGGCGACAGCTTTTCCGTGGCGGATATCATCTTTACCCACTGCGTGGGCTGGGCGAAAAACGTCAATATCCCGATTGCGAACCGAGCCGCACTGGACCATGCAAAAGCCATGCGCGCCCGTCCCGCGTTTCAGCGTGTTGTAGAGCTCGCCAAATAGTCAGCGGCGGCACGTCCCGCCCAGCGCCCTGTGGCAAAACACGCCGTCAGGAGGTAGCCCCCGGTGGGCGCCTCCCAATCCAGCATCTCGCCTGCGCAAAAGACACCGGGCATGGCGTTTAGCATCAACCCAGCGTCCAGCGCGTCCTGTGTGACGCCACCCGCGGTTGAGATCGCTTCGTCCATTGGACGCAAACTCAGATCCTTGATCGGCAAGGCTTTGATCAGCGCGGGCCATTCGGACAGAGGCTTTGGCGCCCCGCCTGCAGTCATCTCATTGAACAGCGCCACCTTCGCGGGCGGCAGCCGCAGCGTTTTTTTCAGAAACTGGGACAGACGCGCCTTTTTAGGGTCTTTCGGCAGCCGCTTTTGCAGCGCGTCCTGCGTCAGGTCAGGCATCAGGTCAACGGACAGTCCGCAGCCATTTCGCAAGGCAGGCGTCAGCGCATAGAGCCCACCCCCTTCCAGCCCACGCTGGGAAACAATGGCTTCCCCCCGGCTGGTCAGTTCCCCAGCCTGCCACCGCACGGATTTCAAAGCTGCGCCAAAATGAGGTTGCATATGGGTGCTCCACGGCACGGACAGCGCGGCATTTGAGGGGGCAAAAGGCGCAAGCGGCACGTCGCGGGCCGCCAGAACATCTGCCCAGACCCCGTCAGAACCCAACCGTGCCCAGCTTGCCCCGCCCAACGCCAGAACCGTGCAGGCTGCCCGAATGTGACAAAGCCCCTCTGGCGATTGAAAGCACAGGGCGTCCCCTTCCCAACCAGTCCACCGCCAGCGGGTGCGACGGGTCACGCCAAGGCTCTCCAGCTCTGCCAACCACGACCGCAGCAGGGGCGATCCTTTCATGACTTCCGGAAACACCCGACCGGTGGAGCCGGCAAACAGCGGCTGCCCAAGAGCGCGTGCCCAGTCCTGCACAGCTGCCGCGTCAAATTCTTCTATCATCGGGCGCAGCCAATCGGCAGCTGATCCGTAGTGGCGCAAAAGGGTTTCAAAGGGTTCGTCTTTGGTAAGGTTCAGCCCGGATTTACCCGCCATCAGAAACTTGCGTGCAAGCGAGGGTTTGGCCTCGGCCACCAGCACCCGGTGACCCGCGCGGGCAAGCTCTCCGGCGGCCATCAACCCAGCCGGACCACCGCCGATCACCACGGCGTCCCATTGTTCGATTTCCGACTTTGACATGAAACCCTCTTGCCTGCTTGCGCCTTGCACCCATCATAGACGGGTTCACAGTTCAAGGCCTGCAATGTCCGACGATCCGATTTGCCCCCTGTGCGGACGCCCGATCCCGCCGGGTGTACCCCAGAGCCTGCACCACCTGATTCCCAAGCTGAAAGGCGGCAAGGGCGGGCCAACGGTGCTGCTGCATGACATCTGCCATCGGGAAATCCACGCCAGCCTGACAGAGGCCGAACTGGCGCGTGAGTTCAACACAGTTGCAGCCCTGCGCCAACACCCGCGCCTTGCCAAGTTTTTTGCATGGGTTGCCAAACGCCCACCCAGCTTTCGCTCGCGGGTGCCGGGCAAACGCCGCCCTCGTTAGCCGTCACAGACCATCGCAGGCCGCAAGTATGCGCGCCGCCAGATCTGGATCCGCGCCCAGCGCGGGTTCTGCCAGCGTCTCGGCCTCGCGCAGCAATGCGTCAGGTTCCACGATCCGGTCGATCAACCCAAAATCATAAGCCTCTTGCGCGGTCAGCTTTTGCCCCGCCGCCAGCACCATTTTGGTCCGGGCAGGGCCGATCAGGGCCCGCATCCGCACCACGTCCGAAGGCTGCGGCATATAGCCAAGGCGCATAACCGGGTAGAACACTTTGGCCGTGGGCACCGCGATCCGCAAATCACAGGCCAAGGCCATGCCATTCGCTCCGCCCGCCAGCGTCCCATTCAGCGCGGCGATCTTGAGACAGGGCAAGGCCGCAAGAGCGGACGACAGGTCTTCCCACAAGGGTGAGGTCGCCAGCCCCGCGCGTGCTTCGTCCAGATCGGCACCGGCGCTAAAGACCTTGCCCACGCCCGTTACAATCAATGCCCGCGCCGCAGAGGCCTGCCGAACGGCCGCGATCAATTGACCCAGCATATCGGCGGTTAAGGCATTGGCTTTGTCCGGCCGGTTCAGACGCAGCGTCCAAAGCCCGTCCTTGCGTGCCTCGACTTCGATCATATCAGCCCGACCCGGCGGCGGACGGTTTCGTCCCGCAACGACACCTCGGCCCCCAGATACTCATCCGCATCTGCGCTGCACATCCACAGCAAGGTCTGCGCCGGCCATTCGGGCGGGATGTGGTCTTCCCAATCCAGCTGGCTGACCGCGTTGATACCGCTGGCCTTGATCTCGCGCTGCATTTGGGTCGCGACGGTACCCGGCGACAGGCTCATGACACGCAAGCCGTTTTCCCGCTCTTCCAGATCCAATGCCCGCATCAGCATCAGGCTGCCCGCCTTTGAGCTGCAATAGGCGCTCCATCCTTCCAGCGGGCGCTGCGCCGCCCCCGAACCGATAGAGATCACCGTGCCACCCTGTTTGTCCATCATCGGCACACCGGCCCGCATAATGTTGAAGACGCCGGAAATATTCACCTGAATCAGTTGCGCCCAATCCGCCGGGTCGGCTTCGATCAGGCGCGCGATCGGGTCGATCATGCCTGCATTCGCGATCAGGATATCCAACCCGCCAAAATGCGATTTGGCTTTCATCAGCGCAGCTTCGACAGCTGCATAGTCGGCAACATCACAGGAAAGAGCGAGCGCACGCGTGCCAATTTCTGCGGCCAGCGCCTCTAGCGGCGCGGCACTGCGCGCCAACAGGGCCACATTGGCACCCGCATCGGCAAAAACCCGCGCAGCAGAAGCGCCAATACCCCGGCTTGCGCCCGTGACGACGACGGTCTTACCGCTCAAATCCATAGGAAAACTCCCTTATTGTTCTGCATCCAGTGTTAAACTGCCGCCACAGCGCGGGTCCAGCCTGCCTTACAGGCTTGTGAGGACAATCCTGCGTTCTGACACCTTGACGCGGCGGGGGACACAAGGGACTCTGCCCGCAATTTGGATATGAGAGAGGTTCACCAATGTCCGTTTTCTTCCCCCGCGGTCTTGGCCTGGTTTCGGGTGCAATTTCACCCCTTTTGCTTGTCGCCCATGCGGCCCACGCCGATGTATCGGCGCAAGATGTCTGGGCGGACTGGAAGTCCTATATGGTGGCCTCGGGCTACGAGATCACCGCAAATGAGAGCCTCGCGGCAGGCATCCTGACCATCACCGACTTCGAAGCCAAAATGACCCTTCCGGAAACCGAAGGCTTCGCAATGAGCATGGTCCTGGGCGATATGCGCTTTGAGGAGATGGGCGACGGCACCGTGAACATTCAGCTGCCCGCGGATTTCCCAATGGACATCGCGATTTCTGAAGAAGGCGAAGGCGGCGTTTCGTTGAAGGTGGCTTATACACACGACGGCGCACCAATTGTCGTGTCTGGCGACCCCGAAGCAATGGTCTATGATTATTCCACCGACAAAGCGACCTTTGCGCTGTCGGATTTGCAGATCGAAGACGCCAAGGATGAGGTGACCTTCAACGCGTTTGAAATCACCTTCAATGATCTGGAAAGCCGCACCACGCAGACCAAGGACGGCGACAACCGGTCCTATGATCAGTCGTTCACGTCAGAGTCTGTCACCTATACCGTAGATGTTGTGGTTCCCGAGGATGAAGGGTCGTTCAAGATGTCGGGCGACATGGCCGATTTCGCGATGACCAGCGATTCTGTCCTGCCGATGCAGTACCTCGGCAATGCCGCTGGTGATTTCTCTGCAGCTCTCAACAATGGCATGGCCTATCGCCTCGACGCCAACTACGGCGCCAATACGTCGAACCTGTCGGTCGAAGCGAAAGACGGCAGCTTTGTTGCACAGGGTGAAGGGGCCTCCGGCCTGATGAACCTTGAGATGACCGAAAAAGGTCTGAACTACCGCGCATCGACTATGGATATGACCAACTCTGTCATGGGCAGCGACATTCCTTTCCCGATGACCCTGAGCATCGCAGAAGCGGCGATGAACCTCGCGATGCCGCTGCTTAAATCCGACGACGAGCAGGACTTTGCCTTTGGTCTGAGCCTGCGCGATTTTCAGGTCCCGGACCTGCTGTGGGGCATGGTGGATCCGACCGGCCAGCTGCCGCATGATCCGGCGACCTTTGTTCTGGATCTGACTGGCAAAGCCAAACTGTTGTTCAACTTCGACGATGAAGAGGAAATGGCGGCCCTTGAAAAAGGGGAACTGACACCGGGCGAGCTGAACGCCATCACCGTGAATGAACTGCGTCTGTCTGCGGTTGGTGCCGAAGTCAGCGGCACCGGCGATTTCACCTTCAACAACGACGACTTGCAGACCTTTGACGGCCTCCCCGCCCCCAATGGCGAAGCGAACTTCAAAATCGTCGGCGCAAACACCCTGATCGACAAGCTGATCGCCATGGGTCTGGTACAAGAAAGCGATGCGCTTGGTGCCCGTATGATGATGGGCCTCTTCACCACTCCGGCTGAAGGCGAAGACACGCTGACCTCGCGCATTCAGGTGGAAGAAGACGGCAAGGTTCTTGCCAACGGCCAGCGCCTGCGCTGACCCTTTTCGCCTGCGAAACCAGAGCCGCCCGACGCCGGGCGGCTCTTTTTGTTTTACCATTCGCCACAGGGGCCTTGCAGCCTGCACCGGCTCTGGCTAGCTCTGGAACAGAAGAGAAAAAACGAAGGTGCCCATGACCCAGTCTCCTGAACAGCTCTGCCAAGCCCTGATCGATGCTGCCCGCAAAGCCGGCGCTGATGCCGCCGATGCGATGGCGGCCGAAGGGTCGTCCCTGTCGATCGAAGTGCGAGAAGGCAAGCTGGAACATGCGGAACGATCCGAAGGTGTGGATCTGGGCATTCGGGTGTTTGTCGGCCAGCGTCAGGCGCAGGTGTCTTCGTCTGATACACGTCCCGATACCCTGGCCGCGATGGCAGAACGCGCGGTCGCCATGGCAAAAGAAGCCCCTGAAGACCCCTATGCCGGTCTCGCGGATCCAGCCCAGCTGGCGCAGTCCTGGGATCTTGATGCACTGGAGCTTTGTGACTCTGCGGCGGAACCAGCCCCGGATGCGCTGCAAGCAGATGCGATTGCCGCAGAGGCCGCCTGTGCCGCCGTGGATGGCATCACACAAGTTCAGTCTGCGGCCGCAGGCTATGGCCGCCACCTTGTACATCTGGCGACCTCTACCGGGTTTTCCGGCGGCTATGCCCGCACCGCGCGTTCGCTGTCCTGTGTGGGCATTGCAGGCACCGGCACCGGCATGGAGCGCGACCACGATGGCGATTCCCGCACCTTTCAGTCTGACCTGCGCAGCGCCGAGGAAATTGGCCGCACCGCCGGTGAGCGGGCGATCGAACGCCTGAATGCCCGCCGCCCGGCAACCGGGGCTTATCCGGTGCTGTTTGATGAACGCATTTCCTCTTCGCTGATCGGCCATCTGCTAAGCGCCTCTAATGGCGCGGCCATTGCACGCGGGTCGTCCTGGCTGAAGGACAGCCTTGGTGCGCAGGTTCTGCCGACCGGTCTGAACGTGACCGAGGACCCTTTCCGCCCGCGTATTTCAGGGTCGCGGCCATTTGACGGCGAAGGTCTGGCGACGCGCCGCCGCGACATCATCAAGGATGGGGTGCTGACGGGCTGGACGCTTGATCTGGCCTCTGCCCGCAAGCTGGGTCTGGAAAGCACAGCCAACGCCGCCCGTGGCATTGGGTCTGTGCCTTCGCCTGCGAACTGGAACATTGAGCTGACCCAAGGCAGCGCCAGCCGCGAAGATCTGATCCGTGATATGGGCACCGGCCTGTTGGTGACCTCGATGATCGGGTCAACCATCAACCCCAACACCGGCGACTATTCCCGTGGGGCGTCTGGATTCTGGGTGGAAAACGGCGAGATTGTTTACCCGGTCAATGAGGTGACAATCGCAGGCAATCTGCTGGATATGCTCAAGGCGATTGTGCCCGCAAATGATGCGCGCACCCATCTGTCGCGCATTGTACCGTCGCTGCTGGTTGAAGGGATGACCCTTGCCGGCAACTGAATATACCAATGACCTTGCCCTCCTGACCGAGGCCGCTTTGGCCGCCGGTGAGGTTGCCTGCCAGTTCACCGGCCCCGAGGCACAGCGTTGGGACAAACCGGATGGGGCAGGCCCGGTGACAGAAGCCGATCTGGCCGTAAACAGGCTGCTCGAAGACCGTCTGCAAGCGGCGCGCCCAGAGTATGGTTGGCTGTCCGAGGAAAGCGAGGACGGAACAGAACGGCTGTCGCGCGAGCGGGTGTTTGTAGTCGATCCGATCGATGGCACCCGCAGCTTTGCCGAAGGGTCGCACACCTGGGCGCATTCCATTGCCGTGGTCGAAAACGGCGCCCCCGTGGCCGCCGTAGTCTATCTTCCCAAACGCGATCTTCTGTTCACCGCAAGCCGTGGGGCTGGCGCGTCTTTGAATGGAACCGCGATCCAAATCTCCCGCACGCAAGAAATTGACCGCGCCCATGTTCTGAGTGCCAAGCCCGCGATGGCACCAACACATTGGAAAGACGGTCAGGTGCCTGGCTTTCAACGCAGTCACCGCCCTTCGCTGGCCTATCGTTTGTCGCGGGTCGCGGATGGCAGCTACGACGCCATGTTGACCCTGCGCCCAACGTGGGAATGGGACATCGCGGCTGGCGTTCTGATCCTGAGCGAAGCAGGCGGGCATTACCGCGACCGCGCAGGCGAACGCTTGCGGTTCAACTCCCCGTCCGCACAGCAGAACGGTCTTCTGGCGGGGTCAGAGGCGCTCTGCGAGGCGTTGCTGACACGCCTGGCAGGGACCGCCACACCGTCATGACGTCCACGCCCGGCACCTTCGCGCCCGTCGTTTGGGCGCCTCGCCCCGCCGGCGAGGTCATTTGGGTGCATGCCACCTCCGAAGAACGCCTCTATGGGCTTTGCGATGTGGGTCATCGGCTGAAATCACAACGGCCGGACCTACGCATTCTCACCACTTGGGAGCCAGAGTTGGGTGCGACAGCATGTCCGGACGACTGTGACATTGTCTGCGGTCCCCTCAGCCTTGATACCCAAAGCGCAATTCGCGCATTTCTCGACCATTGGCGCCCGGATGCCTGTGTCTGGGCAGGGGGCAATCTACGGCGCTTGCTGATGCGCAAGCTGCGCGAACAGCAGGTCCCGCTGTTTCTGGCCGACATTGAACTGCCAGAGATCCCGGACCGGACCAGCCGCTGGCTGCCGGACCAACGCCACCGTTTGCTGAACGGGTTTCGCAGTATTCTCGCCCCGGACCAAACCGTTTCTGAACGCCTGCAGCAGGCAGGCACCGCGCCCGAAAAAATCCGGGTGTGCGGGCGTCTGCGCCCTTCGATCACACCACCAGATTGCCATGACGACGACCTCACGGCGCTACAGGCAAGCTTTGCCAGTCGCCCGGTTTGGCTGGCCGCACATGTCACCTTGCCAGAGCTGGAGACCATCATAGCCGCGCACCGCAGCACACTGCGGTTGCTGCATCGCCTGTTGCTGGTGGTGTCTATGGCGGATGCAAAAGAGCTGCCCAAAGCCCGCGACCGCCTAAGCGACCTTGGCATCGGATTGGGGCTTGCTGATTGGGACAGAGGCGAAGAACCGGACGAACATCAGCAAATCCTTCTAAGCGGCCCCGAGGATCTGGGACTTTGGTATCGACTTGCGCCGCTGTGTTTTGTCGGCGGCAGTCTCCAACGTGGGCAAAACGGCAATACCCCCCTCGACGCGGCGGCGCTGGGATCCGCAGTTCTTCATGGGCCAGGGGTTTTGCAGTACCGCAGCGTTTATGACCGTCTGGCAGAGGTCGGAGCGGCCCGGCAGGTGTTTGGTGTCTCAGACTTGGCTGCGGCGGTCGAAAGGCTATCGGCCCCGGATGCTGCGGCCCAGATGGCGCTTGCGGGTTGGCAGCTGGTAACCGATGGTGCCGCCATGACAGATGCCCTGATCGAAGAAATCCAAGCCGCGCTCGACGAACAAGATGCGCGCCCAGTCGGAAGCACGGACAATGCGCGCGCCTGAATTCTGGGACAAAGCGCCCTCTGCTTTTGACTGGCGCGCCAGCCTGCTGGCCCCCCTGGGCGCGGCCTATGCGGCGGCTACCGCGCGGCGCCTGTCCCGCGCGACAGGCGTCTCTGTCGGGGTTCCGGTGATCTGCGTTGGCAATCTGAACGCAGGCGGCACCGGAAAGACCCCCACCGTGATCTGGCTTTTGGAACAGCTGAGCCAGATGGGCCACAAACCGCATGTGGTCAGCCGGGGCTATGGCGGCAGGCTGACGGGCCCTACTCAAGTGGAACCCACAACACACAAAGCCGCAGATGTCGGTGACGAGCCGCTTCTGCTGGCGGCCTTTGCACCGGTTTGGGTCGCCAAGGATCGCGCCGCCGGTGCGCAAAGTGCGGCCCATGCGGGCGCAACCGTCATTCTGCTGGATGATGGGTTTCAAAACCCTGCGGTGGCCAAAGATCTGTCGATCATTGTGGTCGACGCGGCGCGCGGCTTTGGCAATGGGCGCTGCCTGCCCGCAGGCCCGCTGCGCGAACCCGTCCCGACGGGTCTGGCCCGTGCTGATATTGTTCTGTCGCTTGGCGCGGAGACCACGCAGTCGCAGTTTGCGGCCCTTTGGACCCAAAGCATCGCACCCCTGCCCCATGTCACCGGCGAAGTGCGCCCCCTGCCCACCGGTATGCCATGGCAGGGCACAAAAGTGCTGGCATTTGCAGGCATTGGCCACCCGGAGAAGTTCTTTGCCACCCTGCGCGGTCTTGGCGCGGATCTGGTGCGCACAGAGGCGCTGGAGGATCACCAGGCACTGCCCCCCGCCCTGCTGACACGTTTGGAACAAGAAGCCCGCGCGCTTGGCGCGCAACTGGTGACCACCGAAAAAGACGCGGTGCGCCTGCCGGACAGTTTCCGCCCAAAAGTCGTCACCCTGCCTGTGCGCCTGCACATCGAACAGGCTGACGTTTTGTTCGCCCTGATCCAAGAAAAAGCGCCGCCCCCAGCCTGAGGACGGCGCTTTCTAAACTGTCAGGGCGCTGTAATCAGCTGCCCAATTCGGCCTCGATCGCCTCTTTGATATCGGCATAGGGCTGGTTCTGCATCTTTTCGCCGTTCAGCAGGAAAGACGGGGTCGAGGATACGCCATCCCGGGTGGCGTTTTCCTGATACCAGGTGACCAGCGTTTTGGCCTTGGTGCCGTCCTGAAGGCAAGCTTCCAGTTCGGCGTTGTCGATGCCAGCCAGACGGCCGATTTTGCGCAGTTCGTCGGCGACATCTGCTGGGCTACCGGCGCGCACCCAGGAGGTCTGACCTTTGAACAGCAGGTCGGAAATACCAAAGAACTTCTCGGGACCCGCGCAGCGCGCCACCATCGACGCCCAGAGGCCGGGGCCGTCAAAATACACTTCGCGGAAGACAAACTTCACCTTGCCGGTGTCGATGAAGTCTTTCTTCAGCTCTTTATACGCGCCTGCGTGAAAGTTCGCGCAATGCGGGCAGGTGAAAGAGGCATATTCCACCAGCGTGACCGGCGCGTCCTCGGCCCCCTGCACCATTTCAACAATGGTCGAGACGTCTACGTCAGCCTCTTGCGCCTGTGCGGAACCCACCAGCGGCAGATCGGGAAGCGCGGTGCGGCTGTTCATGCCGCCAATCGCATAGGCGCCAGCCGTCAGGGCCACCGCTGCGCAAAGCGCTGTCATCAAACGGGTCATCAATACCCCTTTCCTTTGGTTTTCTGTCGAGTGAGGACGTTCTGCCCCAACCGCTCCAAGGCGGCGCGCAGTTCGTCATTTTCCACCACGGCCGCGCTGGCTTGTGCCTCGGCCACATCTTCGGGCGCGGGGGCTGGCTGGCTGCGGGTTCGCGGGGCGTATTTGAAATCAACATGGCCTTCGGAAAACCCTGTCGGCGCGGTTTGCGTGATGTGTACGCGGGAAATGGCGTTGTAGCCGTAGGTCCCGTTCACCTTGGCCCGCAGGGCTTCTTTTTGCATTTCCAGCATCGGTGCCTGGGCACCGGTGGTCAGCACGGTGAGCGTCGCGCCAAGGCCGCCACGGCCATAGCCGACCTTAACGGGACGGGCGATCTGCGCCATGTCTGGGCCCACGATCTCTTCCCAATGGGTCAGAACACGCGACACCGCAAAACCCCGGCTTTCGCCAGTCTTGCGGATCTGGTCGTTGAGCAGGCTGCTTGTGCGTTTAAAGCCGCGGGTTGTGGATTTGCGATATGCCATAAGGTGGTTTTGCGTGACTGTTCGCCCTATTGTAAAGGGTCGGTTCACGAGAACCAGAAAAAGCGACCCAACGGGGATAAAGAATGCGTGACCTGAGCAGCACCGAGCTGAGCGAAACCTTGCTTGGCTGGTATGATATCCATGCCCGCAGCATGCCCTGGCGGATTGGCCCGGCAGACCGCGCCACAGGGGTAACTCCCGATCCCTATCGCATCTGGATGAGCGAGGTGATGCTGCAGCAAACCACGGTTGCCGCCGTGAAAGAGTATTTCACCCGTTTCACTACTCGCTGGCCGACAGTCACGGATTTGGCCACCGCCGAAGATGCGGATGTCATGGCCGAATGGGCGGGTCTTGGGTACTACGCCCGTGCACGCAACCTGCTGAAATGCGCCCGCGTAGTTGCCTTTGAGCTGGGCGGCCAGTTTCCAGATACGCTGGACGGGCTTCTTGCCCTGCCGGGTGTTGGCCCTTACACGGCTGCCGCGATTGCCTCTATTGCCTTTGATCGCTCAGAGGCTGTTTTGGACGGCAATGTTGAACGCGTCATGTCGCGACTATTCAATATTCACGACCCGCTCCCCGGCGTGAAGCCGGTACTGAAGGACAAAGCCGCCAGTCTGACCCCTGCGCTGCGCCCCGGTGATTACGCGCAGGCTGTGATGGATCTGGGCGCGACGATCTGCACCCCGAAATCCCCAGCCTGCGGCATTTGCCCTTGGGTTGCCCCCTGCGCGGCCCGCGCCGAGGGCACCGCTGCCGAGCTGCCAAAAAAGACCCCCAAAAAACCCAAACCCACCCGCTATGGCGTCGCCTATGTCGCGCGCACGACAGAAGGCGCGTGGCTGTTGGAGCGCCGCCCTGACAAAGGGCTGCTGGGCGGAATGCTGGGGTGGCCGGGCACCGATTGGGGCGATGCGCCATCCCGAAACCCGCCATTTACGGCCGACTGGTCCCGGTTGGAGGGCGAGGTCAAACATACGTTCACCCATTTCCATCTGATCCTGAAAGTGGAAACCGCGCGCATCCCCGAGGGGTTCAACCTCCGACCCGATCAGGAACTGCTGCCACAGGCAGGCTTCAAACCCTCTGACCTGCCGACAGTCATGCGCAAGGCCTTTGATCTTTATCAAGGAAATCCCCCCATCAAAGCGCTTGGGTGAATGTCAGATCGCCATTAAACTAGCGCCGAGAACACACAGGGAGCCCCCGATGATCCAAACCGCGCAGCTGAAGTCTTGGAAGCATATGCTGCCGTTCTGGTGTTCGCTCCTGCTGCTGCCGCTGTTGTGGCTGGGCGCAGTCTGGGGCGGATGGTGGGTGCTTTTGCCCACCTTGGTCACATGGAACCTCTTTGCGGTAATGGATGTGGCCACCGGGCTCGACCTCGAAAACGCCGATCCAGACACGCCAGATTCGGACCTGCGCGGCTATATCCGGCTGACCACCATCTGGGTGCCCCTGCAGTTCCTGACCCTTTTTGGGTTGATTGCTTATGTCGGTGGCGCAACCCATCTGTCCGGATGGGAGAAAGTCGGCCTGTTCTTTGGCGTCGGCGTGATCACCGGCACGGTGGGCATCAACTACTCTCACGAGCTCATGCACCAGCGAAACAGAGTGGAGCGCTGGCTCGGCGATTTCCTTTTGGCGATGGTGTTTTACTCACATTTCCGTTCGGAACATCTGCTGGTGCATCACCGCTATGTGGGAACCCCGCGCGATCCGGTGACAGCGCGCTACAATGAAGGCTTTCATCGCTTCTACCCGCGTGTCCTGCGCCAGTGCTGGCATTCTGCCTTCAACGCGGAAAAGGCGCTGCTGGCCCGCAAGAACCTCCGCTGGACAGACCGCTCCAATCCGTTCTGGCGCTATTGGGGGCTGCAAGGGGTCATGCTGCTTCTGGCCTTGAGCCTGGGCGGCTGGAGCGGCGTTGCCCTGCTCCTGCTGCAGGCCGGCATCGCGATCTGGCACCTGGAGCTGGTCAATTACGTGGAGCACTATGGGCTGACCCGGAAACATCTGGGCGATGGCAAATACGAGCACGTGAAGCCGCATCATTCCTGGAATGCCGCGCATCGGGCAACCAATTGGCTTCTGATCAATCTGCAGCGTCACAGCGACCACCACTATCGACCAAACCGCCGGTTTCCGCTGTTGCAAAACTACGACGATGCCGAAGCGCCGCAGTTCCCGCTCGGGTATCCGGCGATGACAGTTGCGGCCATGATCCCGCCCCTGTGGCGGCGGATTATGAACCCCCGCGTGCGCGCATGGCGGCAACGGTTTTATCCAGAGATCACGGACTGGCAGCCCTACAACAAGGCACAAAACCCGATGCCACGCTGAACGGCCTAGCGGGCCCAGACGGTCATTGGCTCGCTGAGCCCACGAATGATTTGCCCCTCATGGCAGCCAAAGCCCTGGAGCAGATCATTATCAGCACCTTCTTGCAGCAATTGCCCACGCAAGCCGTCGCTCAGGACAATATCCCCCTCGAGGGTTCGGGTCAGTTTTTCCAATCGGGACGCGACATTCACAGCCGCGCCAACAACCGCATATTCCAACCGGTTCGCGCCAATGTCGCCAAGAACCACGTCACCGTAATGCAGGCCAATGCCCACACGCAGCGTGGGCAGCCCTTTGCGGCGTCTGTCACGGTTCCAGCCCTCCAGCGCCGCCTGCATGGACAGCGCACAGGCAAGCGCATGGGTTGCGTCCTGCTCTCCGGGCTGCGGCGTGCCAAAGGTCGCCATCAAACCATCCCCCAGATATTTGTCGAGCGTGCCATTGTGCCGGAACACTTCGGCTTCCATCCGGCCGTGAAAGCCGCGCAGCAAATCAATGACTTCATGCGGGTCTTGGTCTTGGGTCAGCGGAGTGAAGCCCATAATGTCGACAAACATAACCGCCACTTTGGCGCCGCGAACCTGTTTCAGCGGTTCGTCATTCTGCGACAGCTGCTCGACCACATTGGGCGAAAAATAGCGCGACAGGTTTGCCCGTTCACGTTCCGATCCGGCCGCCGTTAGCAGCAGTTCATTGAACCGCTTGGCCGACAGGGCAAGCGTGCCGGCCACCAAAAGAAACACCATCGCTTCCTGAATGCGCAGCTGGAAATTCACATGAAAGGGGTCCATCAGTTCCCACATATGGCTGTCAGGCCCAACAATCGCCGCAAGCGCTGCCGACATATCCGCATCGGCGGGCGCAAAGCGCGCAACCCCATAGGATGCGCCCAGCCAGATCACTGCCGTCCAGACCCCGATCGCAATCACCGTACGCCAGCTATAGGCCAGTGTGCCCGCTGATAGGATCATGAAGAAGTACACAAAATTGCCGTAGTGATAGAGCATCGGCACCGGGATCGGCTGCGGATCAAATGGGTTTGGCACCACCATGCCAAAGGTCATCAGCAGCAGATCAAACAGGATCAGCGACAGCTCTGCCCGCGACCGTTCGACCCGCGCAACCCGCCGCATCAGCCAACCGTTCAGACACAACAGCCCAAGCATCGCAACATAATAGAGCTGCGACCACACCGGGTGCACGGCAATCAGAAACACAGCCACAATCGGCAGCATGATCCAACGAGTCCAAACGGCCAGCTCTACCCCGCGGCGCTTGTGTTCTTCCAAGGCGGTCAGAATGTACTGGCGGTCTTCAAACTCTTCTCGTGTGCGCACCGGCCCGTCGTTTGGCGCGCGCAGTTCTGCTGCGGTGGTGACATCCGTGGCATCTGCCATCTGTCTGTTCCTTCCTGCTGTCCCCTCACAGATAGCGACTGATGGCCCAAGTTTCACGGGGCCAATACGCAATCAGGTACAAAAAAACCCCGCCAAAAAGGCGGGGTATAGTTGGCGAGCCCGGCGCACCGGGCGCGGCAGGCAACTGTGTATTCTTAGAATGTCTTTGTTATGCGTAGGCTCAGTTCTGCATTTCAGCGCGGATCTGCTGGCGCAGCACGTCGATCGGCACAACTTTACCATCACGTTTGAAGCACCAGTAGGTCCAGCCGTTACAGGACGGCGCATTTTCAAGATGCGCGCCAACCTGGTGGATGGAGCCTTTGCAATTGTCACCGACCAGCGTGCCATCTGCACGCACCTTGGCCTTGTGACGTTTGTTCATAGAGTAAAGCTCTTCGCCCGGACGCAGCATGCCACGTTCGACCAGTTGGCCAAAGGGCACGCGCGGCTCTGCACGCTTGGAGGTCGAAACCTGCAGCGCTTCGCTGTCGAACTTGCGCACGGATTTAAGGCGCGCGGTTGCGACTTCGCGGTAGCTTTCTTCGCGTTCAATGCCGATCCAGTTGCGGCCCAGCATTTTGGCAACCGCACCGGTGGTGCCGGTGCCAAAGAACGGGTCCAGAACCACATCGCCCGGGTTGGTCGCGCCAACCAGAATGCGGTGCAGCAGCGATTCCGGCTTCTGCGTCGGGTGTGCCTTGTCGCCGTTGGCATCTTTCAGACGCTCGTGACCGGTGCAGATTGGCAGCACCCAGTCGGAACGCATCTGAATGCCCTCGTTCAGGGCTTTCAACGCCTCGTAATTGAAGGTGTATTTTGCACCCTCGGATTTGGACGCCCAGATCATGGTCTCATGCGCGTTGGTGAAACGTTTGCCGCGGAAGTTCGGCATCGGGTTCGATTTGCGCCAGACAACATCATTGAGGATCCAGAAACCCTCGTCCTGCAGCGCGGTGCCGACACGGAAGATGTTGTGGTAAGAGCCGATCACCCAGAGGGAGCCGTTCGGCTTCAGGATCCGGCGTGCCTGTTGCAGCCACTCGCGGGTGAACTGATCATACGCCTGAAAACTGGAGAACTGGTCCCAGTGGTCATCAACCGCATCGACTTTGGAATTGTCGGGACGGTGCAGCTGACCCTTGAGCTGCAGGTTATACGGCGGATCTGCAAAAATCAGATCCACGGAATTTGCGGGAAGACCCGCCATCGCCTTGATGCAATCGTCGGCAATAATCGTGTTTAAAGGGAGCGCGGAAGCCGCGCCCTTTTCGATGGTGTTTGTCATTTGCTCTGCCTCAGTAACCACGGCGCTTTTGCGCTCATTTTGGTTCCCTCTAAGATGAGTCATCCGGGATTCGAGGTCAATTCGTTTTTTGAATCAAGAAGCTACGTTTCTCGCTTGATACAACATATTGTGTACCGGCTTGAAGGATCGACGATGATGTGGGGTAACCCCTAGGGTCTGCAGGGCGTCGCGGTGTTGTTTGGACGGGTAACCTGCGTTTTTCTCCCAGCCATAACCGGGGAACTGTTGCGCCAATTCAACCATCAGACGATCGCGGGCTTGTTTTGCCAAAATGGAAGCCGCCGCAATCGACAGTGATTTGCCATCACCTTTTACGACCGCTTCACTGGGCAGATCCAACCCACGGGGGATCAGGTTGCCATCGATCAGCAGATAGTCCGGCGCAGGGTCCAAAGCGGCCACCGCACGCTCCATCGCCAGATGCGACGCACGCAAGATATTGTGTTCGTCGATTTCCTCCACAGTGGCATGCGCTACGGCCCATTCGGTTTTCTCAAGGATCTGCACCTCGACCGCATCGCGCTTCTTCGCGGTGAGCTTTTTAGAATCATTGAGCCCCTCTGGGATCTGGCACACATCGAGGATCACAGCGGCCGCTGTCACTGGCCCTGCAAGCGGGCCGCGCCCGACCTCATCCACCCCTGCGATGCGCAAGAAACCCTTGGCCTTTGCGGCCTCTTCAATCGTGTAATCTGGCTGTTCCATAGCCCAGAGAGGCCAGTTTTCGCGCCGGTGTGCAAGACGTAAAAAAAGGGGGCCGAAGCCCCCAGTTCACCTGCTCGAACGGTGTTTGGTTACCCCGCGGTCAAACGGTAGCCATGTTTGCGCAGGCAGCGCGGGCGAAACCCTTTGCGGTAATTGTCCTTGCGCTCATAGATTACCTCACAGCGCTCCGGCAGTGACCGGGTGTAGTTATAGTTGCGCTTGAGACAGCGTTTGCTCAGGACCCGACGGTTTTCGCCGCGCAGACGCGCATTGCGCAGGCAATGGCCCGGCAGGTCATAACGGCGCACGGAATGCGGTTTGGGGCGGACCGGTTGGTCATAGCCATACCCACTGTGCGGGCGGACCACCTTGCGTTTCTTTCGGTCGTCATCCTTGGCATCGTTGATCGCGGCGCCGATCAGGCCCAGCGCGACCATGCCCGCGATGAACTTAGCGACGTCCTCATCCGCACGGGCGGGCGCAGTTGAGAACCCCGTAATCGCCACGGAAGCCGCGAGAACAACGGCAATGAATTTGCGGTGCATATTGCGAATGGCAGGCATGAGAACCCCTTTCGTCGGTGCGGGGATGTCCCCGGCAGTGAAGCTTGTGCCCTCACCCTCGACCAACCCCGCTCAGACAGGCAATAACGGCCCCTTGTTATCGAATATCACCGCGGCAAAGCCCTGTTGTCATTGAATATCCCGCGCCCACCCCGCATGGTGGAGACATGAAACAGATCCTTTCTCTTTGCGGCCTTCTCATGGCCCTCGGCCTCGCGGCGGCACCGGTTCATGCGGCGGATTGCTATGCCGATTACAAGGCCAAACAGGACCAGCCCCTGCGGCTGCACTATGGGGTGATGGAGCTCTCTCAGGGCTGCAATGCGCAATCGGCCCGGCAAGAAGTCGCCGCCCGACTGAAGCGCAACGGCTGGACATTGCTCCAAGTTCAGTCCGTATTCGACGCCCAAGGCTTGCAGCAAAGGAAGACCAATGCCGGAAAATACTATCTCCGTTTCTGAGGTCCGCAGCGCTGGCCACCGCGTGGTGACCTTTGGCATCCTTGCCATCGTTGCGATCCTGCTGACGGCAGGCGTCGTTCTGTTGCTGACCCTGCCCGACGCCAATGCGTTTAACGCGCAGGTCGAGAAGCTGTTTGTCGAAAACGACCTGACCACGCAGGCCGAAATCAAACTGTTGGAAATCCTTGCGCAATCCGGCAGCGCATTTGCGGATACGCTGTCGAGCTACCGGATGGTGATCTTTGTGCTGTTGATTTTTGCCACAGCCATGATGGGCGCAGCCCTTGTGGTGCTGACCATGCTGGTGATGCTGAACCGCCGTATGGCGCAGATCGAACGGGCCGGTATTCAGGTGACCGAACTTCTGCTCAGCCGCGAAGAAAACACCGTCTATCTCAACACGATGGGGTTCAAACTGACCCCCGCCGCAATGGAGACCCTGGCGGTTCTGGCCGAGGCGCGGTTGGACGACGACGTGCTTTCGGGCGCTGAAATCGAAGCTATGATTTCGGGTCGCGATGCCTCTGACTGCGAAGAAGCCGCCGGCGCGACACGGATCAAACGTTTGCGCGACACGCTGGGAAATCAGATGGTGAGCGAGCTTCTGGTTAAAAACATCGCCAAACGCGGCTATGTTCTGGCGATCAATAAGGACGTGATCCGAATGGTTTAGGGCATGGTCAAGGGTCCGCAAGACCCTTGCGGCACCCTCACCAGCCCTAGAAATCGGCCACGTGACGTCCCATATTTGTAAAAACCCCCGAGGGAATGGTTTTTATGAACATTCGTGTGACACCCAAAACGGGCTATGGAATTCTCGTTGAACAATTGGACGGCCCGGTGGAGGCCTGGAACGGGCAGACGCTTCTGGCCCGCAGCACGCGTGCGAAGGTCATGTACGAGACGCGCAACGAACCGATCATCTATGTCCCCTTCGACGACATTCAGACGGAAACAAGCCCGTTCAATGATCTGTCGACCTTCTGCCCCTTCAAAGGCGTGGCACAGTACCGCGACCTGAAACTGCCCGGCGAAACACTGGACAACGCCCTTTGGTGTTACACTACGCCGTTTGCTGAGGCCCGCGAGATTGACGGCTATGTCGGGATCGCCCCCAATGCAGTGGAACGATGGGAACTGGGTGACAATACGCTTTCGCCGCCCGACTACGGCAATATCGCAGGTCCGCTGGTGGACTGGCTCCTTCGCGATGCCGCGTTTATGGACACGCCCGAAGACTTCATGGCGGGATTGGTCGACACCCTGCAGACCCATGGCGTTCCGATCAGCCGCCTGACTGTTCTGGCCTGGGCACTGCACCCGCGTATCGCAGGCCATCATTACATCTGGGAAAAACACCGCGACGGGATCACCACCAAGACCCCAAGCTACGAGATCCACGAAAAGCCCGAATACAAGAATTCGCCGCTGCGACATGTGTCGAAAGGGTTGGGCGGGCTGCGTTATCGGCTAAGCGAACAGATGGAGACGGATGATTTCCCGATCCTCAAGGACCTGCGCGACCTTGGCGCAACCGATTATGTGGCAATGCCATTGCCGTTTTCCGATGGGCGGATCAATGTTTTGACGCTGGCCAGCGACCACCCGGACGGGTTCAGCGTGGCAGATCTTGGGCTGATTTTTGAATGCTCCGCTGTCATCGCACGCCATCTGGAGGTCTTTGTGCAGCGTGAAAACGCGCAGGCCGTTCTGGAAACCTATGTCGGGAAACGGTCGGGTGCCCGGGTGCTTGGCGGTGAGATCCGCCGTGGTGACGGCGATGAAATCGACGCGGCGATCATGTTCTGTGATTTGCGCGGCTCAACACAATTGGAAGAACAGCTCCCGCGTGGTGCCTATATCGACCTGCTCAACCTGTTTTTTGACACCGTGTCCGGCATTGTTCATGACCATGGCGGCGAGGTTCTGAAGTTCATTGGTGATGCGGTCTTGGCAGTCTTCCCCTCTGACACAGACCCGGATCGCGCAAGAGCAAACGCAATGAAAAGCGCGCGTGCCATTGTGGCTTCGCTTGCGGCGCTGCCCCGCCGCCCGGACACGCGCCCTATCGAATGTGCCATAGGCCTGGCCGCAGGTTCTGTGCTCTACGGGAATGTCGGCTCTCACGAGCGCCTTGATTTCACAGTCATAGGACAGGCCGCCAATGTGGCCGCGAGACTGGGCGATTTGGGCAAAGAAGCGGGTCACCGGATCGTGGTGAGCCAAGATCTACTGCCGTCCGCTGACAGCCAGAGCGCGGTTGATCATGCCGCCACATGCGCCGAAGAAGCCACATCGGATCAGATCAAACCCTTGGGGCATGTGAAACTTCACAATGTGTCTAAGCCGGTTGTGTGCTTTGCCGTCTCTGCCGATGCACGGTCGTATCAGCTGGATTGATCGCCGCTTGCACATGGCGCCAAAACGGCGTGCAAGGGGCAACATCAAAACCCCTTGCACAGATATTC
The DNA here is from genome assembly GCF_001458415.1 of Tritonibacter multivorans. Lineage (GTDB taxonomy): Bacteria > Pseudomonadota > Alphaproteobacteria > Rhodobacterales > Rhodobacteraceae > Epibacterium > Epibacterium multivorans. The sequence continues at coordinate 149,594 of NZ_CYSD01000037.1, forward strand.
ATGCGCCCTGAGTTTAGCCCGCTTTGCGCACGGCAGGCTGGGTCTCAGCCGTCTGTCCAATCCGCGCACTGCTCTGGCCATCGCCGATCTCAAACCCGCCTACAATCTCGCCAAGCTGTTCCGAGTTGGATTTCAGCATGTGGCTTGCAGCGGTCGACTGCTCCACCATTGCGGCATTCTGTTGGGTCACCTGATCCAACTGCACGACGCCAGTGTTGATTTCTTCCAGCCCAGACGACTGTTCGGTCGCGCCTTTGGCAATCTCACTGACAAGACCGGAAATATGGCTCACGCGTTCAACGATGCTCTGTAGGGCGTCGCCCGCTTTGTGAACCAGCTCGACCCCATGTTCCACTTGGCTGGAGCTTTTGCCAATCAACGTCTTAATCTCCATCGCCGCATCAGAAGAGCGCTGCGCCAAGGCCCGCACTTCGCTTGCGACCACCGCAAAACCACGCCCCGCTTCGCCGGCACGGGCGGCTTCAACCCCCGCATTCAGCGCAAGAAGATTGGTCTGAAAGGCAATATCGTCAATCACACCGATGATCTGCGCGATATGGTTAGAGCTTTCTTCGATTTCAGACATTGCCGCGACCGCTTTTTGCACCACGGTCCCGCTGTCCACAGCCTCCTGCTTGGCGTCTTCTGTCGTGCGTTCCACAGTCCGAGCGCCGTCTGCTGCAGATTTCACACTCACCGTGAGCTCTTCCAAGGCGGCAGCTGTTTGTTCCAGCGTTGCGGCCTGGCTTTCTGTGCGTTGCGACAGGTCATCCGAGGCCTGCGTGATCTCGCTCGCGCCACCCCGAATGCTATCGGCCGCCTCAATGACCTGAACCAAAGCCTCGCGCAGTTGCTGGATGGTGTCGTTAAAATCGCTGCGCAGGCCTTCGTATTCTTCGGGGAACGGGGATTGGAACCGCGTTGTCAAATTGCCGTCCGACAGCCCCGCAAGCCCGCGGCGCAGCTCTTCGACGACGAAATCCTGCTCCTCTTTGCGCTTTGCTTGATCTTCTTCCAACTGTTTTGCATTGCGGTGCATTTCAAGCGTGTCTTGTTTGAACCTGTAGATTGCACGTGCCATTTTGCTCAGCTCGTCCGAACCGTCGATCCCCTTCACAAAAATAGAGAAGTCGCCCGACGAAAAACCGTCAACGATCCGCGTCAGCTCTTTGATCCGGGCAATCATCAATTCAAAGGCCCCAACAGCCAAAACCAGGGCCACAATGGTTGTGATGATACTGACCACCAGAAGCGTATGGAAATCACCGCGCGACTCTGCTTCGATCTGAGCAGAAAAAGCCTCAATCTCGGCCGCCAGCCCCAGCTCTGTTTCGCGCAACAGGTCAATCCAATTGGTGGAAATCTTGAACCAATCCGGGGCTTTCAGCCCCCCGAAATCACCGCTGTCGTAACCTGTGCGGATCGTTTTCCGGGTTTCGGACACCACCTGGAACTGCTCTTGCGCCATGAGGTTCTGTAACCAATCCGGCTGCCCCAACGCGCCATTTGCTTCGGACAACAGGGCCATCTGGCTGGCACCCAAAGACACATATCGGTCGTGCAACGCGAGGCTAAAACCACCGCCCAAACCGGACGCGCCCATGGCCCGTTCCAACCCCGCACGCTCTTTGGCCGCGCTGACCAGCGTACGGGCCTGCAAAAGCTGCTGAAGCTCCATGCGTGTGTCGCCTTTGGCAACGGGGCGGGAAATCTCCAGAAGCTGGCTGATGGTTTGCGTGTAGAACTTTGCCATCTGCGGCACAGTCAGATCAAAGTTGCTGACCTGCGCGCGAATGTCAGCGATCCGGGCCATGTTTTCCAAGGCGATGCCCGCAGGCGTTGGCTTGTTTGCGCGCGCAAGTTCGACCTGTTCTTGGGCGCGGGCCAAAAGGCTATCGGTGGCTTCGCGCTGTTCTGCCAGTTGCGTCGGGAAATTTTTGCCTTTCGACGCAATGAACCCCGCAGAATATCCGCGTTCTTTCTGCATCTCGTGAATGAAGTCATTGACGATCGCCTCAGACCGGGTATCTGCCGCAACGACCTGCGCATGGGTCCAGTTGGACCGCAAAAGAAGCACCTCATTATAGGCAAAATACCCCGCAGCAGCGAACAAGGGGGCGATAACCAACGCCATAACGATACGTAAGCGCAAACGCATGGATAGACTCCTACAGGTAAACAACTGCCAAAAACCTAAACGTGCGGAGCTTAACCGCCCCTAAACCTTAAGGTGAAGCTTCCGCAAAATAAGATGCGTTTACTGAGCAATGGTGGACAAATGCCCGCACGGGACGCGTTGGTTGGAAAATCCAAACACTTTTCTGCTCTGTTGGTGACAGAGCTTTTGCCCCGTGTTCGGGTTTGCAAGCACCTGAATTCAGAGCGGCAGCTGAACAGCCATTGTGCAGACCTCAACGACTGGCTAACCTTGAGAAAATTGTGGAACGAGGCCAAGCAAGTGACCAATGAAAAACATCGCCCCCTGACACTTCGTGACGTGTCCGAAGCAACCGGCGTGTCGGAAATGACCGTCAGCCGTGTGCTGCGCAATCGTGGTGATGTATCTGAGAAGACCCGCCAAAAGGTGCTCGATGCCGCAAAAGAGCTGGGTTATGTGCCAAACAAGATCGCGGGTGCCCTGGCCTCTAAACGTGTGAACTTGGTCGCTGTTATTATCCCGTCGCTGTCCAACATGGTGTTTCCCGAGGTTCTGACCGGCATCAACCGGGTGCTGGAACACACAGAACTGCAGCCCGTGGTCGGCGTCACCGATTACCAGCCGGAGAAAGAGGAAAAAGTCCTCTATGAAATGCTGTCGTGGCGTCCTTCTGGCGTGATCATCGCCGGCCTTGAACACACGGACGCTGCGCGCGCCATGCTGCAGGCCGCCGGCATCCCTGTGGTTGAAATCATGGATACGGATGGCAAATGCGTGGATGCAATGGTCGGTATTTCACACCGCCGCGCGGGGCGCGAAATGGCGCGGGCCATTCTGAAAGCAGGCTACAGCCGCATCGGCTTTATGGGCACGAAAATGCCATTGGACCACCGGGCCCGCAAGCGGTTTGAAGGATTTACCGAGTGTCTGGCCAAAGAAGGGATCGAAATCGAAGATCGCGAGTTTTATTCCGGTGGCTCTGCTCTGGCCAAAGGCCGCGAGATGACTCAAGCCATGCTGGAGCGGTCGCCTGATCTGGACTTCCTCTATTATTCCAATGACATGATCGGCGCTGGCGGTCTGCTGTACCTTATGGAACAGGGCATCGACATTCCCGGCCAGATTGGTCTTGCGGGTTTCAATGGCGTGGAACTGCTGGCGGGCCTACCGCGCCAGCTGGCGACAATGGACGCCTGCCGCCAAGAGATTGGCCGTGCCGCCGCCGAAATCATTTCTGCGCAGCTGGAATCCCCGGACGCGGATGTCGAAAAGGTCATTTCCCTCACGCCGACCATCGCCTATGGCGACACGCTGCGCCGTAGATAAACCAGCATATTATACGGTCAGCGGACGCAGCGGGATCTGCGCGTCCGCTGACCGCTCCGCCACAAGAAATTGTGTCGCAAACTCTTCCGCCGCAACCGGCTTTCCAAACAGATATCCCTGACCGTGGGTGCATCCCAATGCCTGTAGCCGGTTGCGCTGCGCGTCTGTTTCAATCCCCTCTGCAACAATCGACAGGCCCAGATCTCTGCCCAGTTGCACCAGGGCCGCCACGATGTGATCGTCGCGCTGATCTTCGGTGATATTGCGTATAAATCGGCGGTCGATCTTGATCCGGGCAACCGGGAGATCTTTCAGCATCGCCAGTGATGAATATCCGGTGCCAAAGTCGTCCAGCGCCAGCTCCACGCCCAGCTCCTGCAATGCGTGAAGGTCCCAATGCGCGTCCGCCAAGCGCGGATAATGCACCGTTTCGATGACTTCGATGTGCAGGGCTGATTTCGGCACGGCCCAGGACTGGAGACAGTGGCGCAAGTCTGCCGCAAACCCCTCTTCCAGCAGCGTGGTGAGCGAAAGATTGATCGAAACTGGCAGTACGGGCAGCCCCGCGTCCTGCCAGCGGGCAATCTGTTGGCAGGTCTGCTCCAGCACAAAGCGGTCAATCACACCGCGCAGACCGACATCCAAAGCCATGGGCACAAAGGCCGCCGGCATAACCAGGCCGCGTGTGGGGTGGTGCCAGCGCAGCAGTGCCTCGGCGCCAATACACTGGCCGTCCCCAAGACGCACCTGTGGCTGGTAGTGGAGTGTAAGCTCGCCCCGTCTCAGCCCCTGTCGCAGTTCCAGTTCCAGCGTCAGGCTCTCTGCATTGCGCCGTTTATGCCCTTCCGACGAAAAACACATCAGCTGACCGCGCCCGCCTTCTTTGGCGGCGGCCAGAGCCTGACTGGCAGACTGCATGAGACGTCTGTAGGTGTCTGCATCTTCGGGAAAGACAGCCACCCCGGCGCTGGCGCTCAGACGAATTTGAGCATGACCCACGGATTGCTCCTGCCCCAGCGCGTCCAGCACCAATTCGCCAAACCGCGCAGCCTCTTCCCGGTTGGCATTTGGCATCATCAGGGCAAATTCATCACCGCCGGTTCTGGCAACCTTCATCGGGGCGACGGCCATCTGCATCATTATTCTGGCACAAGCCGCCAGAACCTTATCCCCGACCCAATCGCCAAAGACCGAATTGATGTCCCGAAACCTGTCCAAATCCACCAACACAACCGCCAGATCCTGCCCACGGGTTTCAGCCTCCATCAGCGCCGTCTCAAGATGGGCTTTCATCGCCCGCCGGTTGCAGATCCCCGTCAACCGGTCCGTGGCCCCCGGCGAGCCGGGATAGGCCGCATCAGAACGCTGCAAGGACCGCACCCTCAGAATAAACTCCACTGCATCCTGTGCAGGGTCCACTGGCACCACTTTCTCTAACAACCGATCCGTCATGGCCCTTGGAACCTTTGTGTCCAGCGACAACCGGGATACCGCGCCACCATCGCAGCCCAAATAGGTCACAGGGGCTGGCCCCTCTTGTCGTCCGCGCGCGCCCGTGTCGCCAATGGCAAGGCGATCCATCTGCCAATAGCCGCGTTCGCAAGCCGTCTTCAGCGCGTTGTACCAGAAGGACCGGTCAAACCCGGCCCCATCCAGGGTCCAAATCGGCTTTCCTATGACCTGCTCTGGTGGCAGCCCGCACCGCGCAAGAAACGCGCCTCCAGCCCCCAGAATGCGCCCATGCCTGTCCAGAAGCGCGACGTCATCCGCCAGAGCTTTGCCGGATCTCCCTCGGAACCGGCTGGCACGACCGTGAATTTCAAATCCGCCCACCGCCCGTTTGCGGGAATAGGTCATCACGCTCAGCAAAATGAGGAAAACAAGCGCCAGAAAGGTCGCGGCCAACAGTTCCCATTCAAGAAACAGGGGGCGATCGGCGCCGCGGAAATCAATGAATTCGATTTTCGGAAGGGTTACATCCATGACGCTGCCCTTCCATCACCAGAGGCCCTGCCCCAGACCCCGCGCGTCACACTTGCCGATCTAGACATCACCCCAAAAGGACATAATCCCAAGTGTCTCGCTCCACCAAAAAGGACCACAACCAAAAGTTGCGCATATGGTTAAGAGAGGTCAGACCACCCAAAGCTGTCAACTTGGCACAGGTGATTTTACGGAGAGCTATCGGTTGGCCACAGGAATAGAGGACACCCGCTTCGCAAATTCGGAAACCTCAGAAGCCCTGGGCGTCATCGACAACACTGCGGCCTGCTGTTTTGATCACCTGCGCCATCTCACGAAGCTGCCCCGCCAAGGGGGAGGTCTTGCGCCAGACAAGTCCAATACTGCGCCCCGGCTGCAGCCCGTCGAACCGCGACAAAGACACCGGCGCTGCCCGTGCTTCGACGCGCGCTGCCATTTCCGGAATAAGGGTCATCCCGATGCCTGCGCCAACCATCTGCACGAGGGTAGAAAGCGAGCTGCCATCCAACCCGTCCCGTGGCGCGGCTGCCTGCACCTGACAGAACGCCATCGCCTGATCGCGAAAGCAGTGGCCATCCTCCAAGAGCAACAGATTTTCGCGTCCCAGCGCGTCGATCGACGGGGCTGCTGTGCCTGCTTCGCTTTGCGCGCGAACCAACACAAAGGCCTCATCAAACAGCGCAAACTCCTCAATCGCTGCTTCCGCGATTGGCAGCGCAACAATAGCACAATCCAGTCGCCCTTCCTGAAGTTCCTGCACAAGCCGAGGTGTCTGCGTTTCCCGGAACTGCACCTCGAGGTCCGGGAAATCAGTACGCAACGCCGGGATAAGCTTTGGCAAAAGATAGGGTGCGATGGTCGGAATGACCCCAACGCGGAGACGCCCAGACAACCCAGCCTGCGCCGCGCGGGCCACATCGCCAAGCTCATCGACCGCGCGCAAAATTTCTCGCACCCGGTTTGCAAAGGTTTCGCCAAAGCCGGTCAACCGGACATGGCGTGCACTGCGTTCAAACAGGGCAAGGCCCAGAGTCTGTTCCAACTCCTTGATCTGCACTGACAAGGCCGGCTGCGTGACAGCGCAGGCATCTGCCGCCCGGCCAAAATGCCCGTGCTGGCGCAGCGCTTCGAAATATCTCAACTGTTTCAAGGTGATGTTCATCATTAGTTTTTCTTATCAAGGTCAGAAGAAAATGCAACTTAGAATAATTCTGATCTACTGTTAGGCTGACCCCACGGGAGGTTCCTCACCTTTGGGAATCAGATGCTGCGAAAATTGCTTCGTCAGCAAACGGGTAAGCTGTGCCTTCCGCAGAGCCAGAAACTATGTTCCAGCACCGGAGAACGACATGGACGGAAATTCAGTGACCACAGGCGGCTGCCCCTTTTCGGGATCGAACACCAGCAAGGGTAAGCGCTCCAACCGGGATTGGTGGCCGAACCAGCTGAACCTTGCGATCCTGCACCAGCATCAGGCGCGCGAGAACCCAATGGGGGCCGACTTTAACTATGCCGAGGCATTCAAATCGCTGGACCTGAAGGCTGTCAAAGCAGATCTCACTGCACTGATGACCGACAGTCAGGACTGGTGGCCCGCAGACTATGGCCACTATGGCGGCTTGATGATCCGCATGGCCTGGCATTCGGCCGGCACCTACCGGACCGCAGACGGTCGCGGTGGTGGCGGCACCGGTACACAGCGCTTTGCGCCGCTCAATTCCTGGCCGGACAATGGCAACCTCGACAAGGCGCGGATGCTGCTGTGGCCGGTCAAACAGAAATATGGCAACGCCCTGTCCTGGGCGGACCTGATGATCCTTGCGGGCAATGTCGCGCTGGAAAGCATGGGCTTTAAGACCTTTGGTTTCTCGGGTGGACGCGAAGACGTCTGGGCACCGGAAGAAGACATCTTCTGGGGCGCTGAAACCGAATGGCTGATCGAATCTGATAATGCCAACAGCCGCTACGCCGGCAAGCGCGACATGGGCGCAGGCGATGTGGATTCCGCCAAACTGGAAAACCCGCTGGCTGCGGTGCAGATGGGTCTGATCTATGTGAACCCCGAAGGCCCCGACGGGACCCCCGATCCGGTCGCCTCCGGCAAAGACATCCGCGAAACCTTTGCCCGCATGGCGATGAACGACGAAGAAACCGTCGCGCTGGTCGCCGGTGGCCACACCTTTGGCAAGGCCCACGGCAATGGCCCCGCAGACAAAGTCGGCGCAGAGCCCGAAGCTGCCCCAATCGAAGCAATGGGTCAGGGCTGGCTGTCTTCGCACGGCACCGGCAAGGGCGTAGACACCATCACATCCGGTATCGAAGGCGCCTGGACCCCGAACCCGATCCAGTGGGACATGGGCTATTTTGATGTGCTGTTCGGATACGAATGGGAGCTGACCAAATCCCCGGCAGGTGCGCATATCTGGCACGCCAAGGATCTGAAAGACGCCGACCACGCCCCCGAAGTTGACGGGTCTGGAAAGAAGGTTCCGATCATGATGACCACCGCCGATATGGCGATGCGCATGGATCCGGCCTATGAGAAGATCAGCCGTGACTTCCACGCCAATCCGGACAAATTCGCCGATGCCTTTGCCCGCGCTTGGTTCAAGCTGACCCACCGTGATATGGGGCCGCGCGCCCTGCATCTGGGGGACGAAGTGCCCAGCGAAGAGCTGATCTGGATGGATCCGATCCCAGCCGTCGATCACGCGTTGATTGATGCAAGCGATATTGCCGCGCTGAAAGCCAAGGTGCTGGACGCGGGCCTGTCAGTGGGCGAGCTGGTTGCAACCGCCTGGGCCTCTGCGTCGTCCTTCCGCGGGTCGGACAAACGCGGTGGTGCTAATGGTGCACGCATCCGTCTGGCGCCAATGAAGGACTGGGAAGCCAATCAGCCTGTGCAACTGGCCAAGGTGCTGTCTGCGCTGGACGCCATCCAGTCCGACTTCAACGCCACCGGCAAAACTGTCTCGCTCGCCGATCTGATCGTGCTGGCAGGCTCTGCCGCGATTGAGAAAGCCGCCAAGGACGCTGGCCACGATGTGGAGGTCCCGTTTACGCCGGGCCGCATGGACGCCAGCCAAGAGCAGACCGATGTCGACAGCTTTGCGGTGATGGAGCCGCAGGTGGAAGGCTTCCGCAACTTCACCACCGGCAAGTTCACGGTGTCGACAGAAGAGCTGCTCTTGGACCGCGCGCAACTGCTGACCCTCTCCGCCCCCGAAATGACCGTTCTGGTTGGCGGCCTGCGGGTTCTTGGTGCAAATCACGGCGGCAGCCCACATGGGGTCTTCACCGACCGCGTTGGCCAGCTGACCAATGACTTCTTCGGTAATGTGCTGGACCTTGGCACAAAATGGGAAGCCTTGGATGGCACCGGAGAGCTGTTTGAGGGCAAGGACCGCGCCTCTGGTGCGGTGAAATGGACCGGCACGCGGGCGGACCTGATCTTTGGCTCCAACTCGCAACTGCGGGCCCTGTCCGAGGTCTATGCGCAGGCCGACAATGGCGGCAAATTCATTGCGGACTTTGTCGCAGCCTGGACCAAAGTCATGGAGCTGGATCGTTTTGATCTGAAGTAATCAACCCGCCTCAAAACACCCAAAGCGCCCCACCTCGGTCGGGGCGCTTTTTCATGCCAAACGGGTGGCCCGACAAAAACGGATCTGCCCCGGAAAGGGAAAGATGCGAATTTCAGTGAAACTTCGGAGGAGAGGAGTGGTGAGCCGTGCAGGATTCGAACCTGCGACCCACTGATTAAAAGTCAGTTGCTCTACCAACTGAGCTAACGGCCCACTCTGTTCTCTAGCAGCGGTTGATTTCAGTCTCAGGGAAGAGTGGTGAGCCGTGCAGGATTCGAACCTGCGACCCACTGATTAAAAGTCAGTTGCTCTACCAACTGAGCTAACGGCCCACTCTTATGAGAAGCTTGAAACAGCTCCGCGCCAATTCCATACAAGCTGAATAATCCGGTAAGATCAACATCTTGTCAGGAAACAGAACCCCGCGCTGTTGGTCACCGCAGCGTTCCGATAGGGGGGGCTTCTACGGATATCTCGAGAAAGGGTCAACCCCTATTTCAAAGAATTCTCCGGTTAGGCTGGATTCATTTTACGCGGGCCTCTATATGCCTGTGAAACACCCCCTCGAAAGACGCCCGCTATGCTGCCCTTTATGAAAATGCACGGGCTCGGTAACGATTTTGTCGTGATCGACGCCCGCACCACTCCTGTTCAGATCACCGAAGCCATGGCTAAGGGAATCGCGCATCGCCAGCTTGGCGTTGGCTTCGATCAGCTTGCGGTGATCGAAGCGGGCCAGAACGGCGCGGATGCGCATCTGGTGTTCTACAATGCAGACGGCTCCACCTCGGCGGCCTGCGGCAATGCCACCCGCTGCATTGCCCGTCACCTGATCACCGAGACCAGTAAAACCGCCCTGCATCTGACCACCGACCGTGGGGATCTGTTTGCCGAGGAAGCCGGCAATGGGCTGACCTCTGTGAATATGGGGCATCCGCAGCTGAACTGGGACGAAATCCCCCTGGCCGAAGACATGGACACGCTAGAGCTGCCGATCGAGGGCGCGCCAACGGCCACCGGCATGGGCAACCCCCACTGCACCTTCTTTGTTGAGGACGCCGAAATCATCCCGCTGGCGGAATTTGGCCCGCGCTACGAACACCACCCGCTCTACCCTCAGCGCACCAATGTACAGGTGGCCCAGGTGGTCGGCCCCAACCACATCCGTATGCGCGTCTGGGAACGCGGCGTGGGCGTCACCATGGCGTCCGGATCGTCCTCCTGCGCCACGGCCGTCGCAGCGGCCCGTCGTGGCCTCACAGGACGCAAGGTCCAGATCGATCTGGATGGGGGCACCCTGTGGATCGACTGGCGCGAGGACGGCGTCTGGATGACCGGTGCGACCATGCACGTCTGTGACGGCACCTTCACCGCAGAATTCCTGGAGAGCCTCGCATGAGCGCGCCCAAGTTCACCACGCTCGGCTGCCGCCTGAACGCGTACGAGACCGAAGCGATGAAGGAGCTCAGCCGCGAAGCCGGGCTTGAGAACGCCGTGGTGGTGAACACCTGCGCGGTGACGGCCGAGGCCGTGCGCAAGGCCCGTCAGGAGATCCGCAAACTGCGCCGCGACAATCCCGACGCGCCGATCATTGTGACCGGCTGTGCCGCGCAAACGGAACCGGAAACCTTTGCCCAGATGGACGAGGTCACCAAGGTCATCGGCAACACCGAAAAGATGCAGCCCGAAACCTGGAAAGAGATCGCCAAGGGCCCGGACTTCATCGGCACCACTGAACGCGTTCAGGTCGACGACATCATGTCCGTGACAGAAACCGCCGGTCACCTGATTGATGGTTTCGGCACCCGCAGCCGTGCCTATGTGCAAGTCCAGAACGGCTGTGACCACCGCTGCACGTTCTGCATTATCCCCTACGGTCGCGGCAACTCGCGCTCGGTCCCCGCAGGCGTTGTGGTGGATCAGATCAAACGGCTGGTGGACAAGGGCTATAACGAAGTGGTCCTCACCGGCGTGGACCTCACCTCCTGGGGGGCAGACCTGCCTGCCACGCCGAAGCTTGGCGATCTGGTGATGCGCATCCTGAAACTGGTGCCCGACCTGCCCCGCCTCCGCATTTCCTCTATCGATTCGATCGAAGTGGACGAGAACCTGATGCAGGCCATCGCGACCGAGCCACGCCTGATGCCGCATCTGCACCTGTCACTGCAGCACGGTGACGACCTGATCCTGAAACGCATGGCCCGTCGCCACCTGCGCGATGACGCCATCCGCTTCTGCGAAGAGGCCCGCAAGCTGCGCCCCGAAATGACCTTTGGGGCCGATATCATCGCAGGCTTCCCAACCGAGACCGAGGCGCATTTTGAAAACTCACTCAAGCTTGTCAGCGACTGCGACCTGACCTGGCTGCATGTCTTCCCCTATTCCAAACGCGAAGGCACACCAGCGGCCAAGATCCCCAGCCAAGTAAACGGCAATGCCATAAAAGACCGCGCCGCTCGGCTGCGCGCAGCTGGGGATAGGCAAGTGCAAAAGCACCTAGCGGAACAGATCGGCAAGACACATCACATCCTGATGGAAAACCCCCATATGGGGCGCACCGAACAATTCACCGAAGTGACCTTCGCAAATGCCCAGACCGAAGGCGCGCTTGTGACAGCGAAAATCACAGGTATTGCGGGCGCGCAACTCACCGTCTGAGCCCCAGCACTTCTTTTGGCCCGAAATACTCCGGGGTGAATTGGCCGCAGGCCAAAAGGGGCAGCGCCCCTCCACCGCAAAGCAAAAACCCCCGCGCCGGGCTGGCACGGGGGTTTGTTATTCATGTCGTGATGGCTCAGGACGCCTTCTTGCCCTTGTGCGGGGCCCAAAGACGCTTGTTGGTCAGATACAGCAGCACCGACAGGATCGCGAGAAAGATCACGCCGGCAAAGCCAGCCTGCTTGCGCGCCATCATCTTCGGCTCGGCCGCCCACATCAGGAAGGCAGAGACGTCTTCGGACATGTGGTGCACATCGTTGGCATGGCCGTCGATGAATTCCACCTGTTCGTCAGACAGCGGCGGCGCCATGGCGATCCACCCCCCCGGGAACGCGGTGTTCTCGTAGTAGGTAGTGCCAGCTTCTTCTTTCTCTTCACCGGTGTAACCGGTCAGCAGCGAAGCAATGTACTCTGCGCCGCCCATGCCTTTGACCAGCTGATTGATGCCAAGACCATAGGGGCCGTGGAAACCAGCACGGGCCTTCGCCATCAGGCTCAGGTCAGGTGCGTTTTCAAGTGCGCTGCCGGGGAAGTGGTCGGTCGGCTTGGCCGGGCGATCATCATCCAGTTCCGGATCATACACAGTGAATGTATCCGCCGCATAAGCGCGCACCTGATCGTCAGGCAGGCCAACACCGCCGGGATCGCCCAGGGTCCGCAGGGGCACCAGTTTCATCCCGTGGCAGGCAGAGCAGACCTCGGTATAGATCTGCAGACCGCGCTGCAGCTGGTTCTGATCATAGGCGCCGAAGGGGCCTTCGAACGAAAAGTCGAAGTCTTCGATGTGCTGGTCGCCCCCCCCTGCCGCAAAAGACGCAGCAGGGATCAGGGCCAAAGCAAAGGCAGCACCGGTTGCAAGTTTCTTGAACATGGTCACTGTCCTCTCTTATTCGGCGGGCGTCGCATCGGACTTCTTGCCGTAGTGGGCATTGAAGTCGTCTTCGATGGTTGCTGGCAGCTCATCCGGTTTCTCGATCACACCCAGAAGCGGCAGGATCACCAGGAAGTAGGCGAACCAATAGGCAGAGGCGATCAGCGAGAAGGACGCATAGGGTTCTTCCGCAGGCATCGCACCCAGCCACATCAGGGCGAAGAAGTCGACGACCAGCAGCAGGAACCACCATTTGAACATTGGGCGGTAAGCACCGGAGCGAACGCGCGAGGTGTCCAGCCAGGGCGCCAGCGCCATCACCGCAATCGCGCCAAACATCGCCAGAACACCAAAGAACTTTGCGTCAATGATGCCACCGGTGATGAAGGAGGCAAACTGCACGACCCAGACTTCCGACGTAAAGGCACGCAGGATCGCGTAGAACGGCAGGAAGTACCATTCGGGCACGATGTGCGCAGGCGTCACCAGCGGGTTGGCCTCGATGTAGTTGTCCGGATGGCCCAGGTAGTTCGGCATGAAGCCCACAACCGCCCAGAAGATGGTCAGCACAACGGCCAGACCCACAAAGTCTTTGATGACGAAGTAGGGCCAGAAGGGCAGCGTGTCTTTCTCTGCTTCTTCTTTGGAGCCTTTGCGCACATCCACACCGGTCGGGTTGTTGTTGCCGGTCGTGTGGAACGCCCAGATGTGGACGATCACCAGCGCGGCAATGACGAACGGCAGAAGATAGTGCAGCGAGAAGAAACGGTTCAGCGTGGCATTGCCAACGGCCGGCCCGCCCAAGAGCCAGGTCTGGATCGGTTCACCAATGAAGGGGATCGCACCAAACAGGCCGGTGATCACGGTTGCACCCCAGAAGGACATCTGACCCCAGGGCAGCACATAGCCCATAAAGGCGGTGCCCATCATCAACAGATAGATCAGCATGCCGACAATCCACGTGATTTCGCGCGGCGCTTTGTAAGAGCCGTAGAACAGACCCCGGAAGATGTGGATGTAGACCGCGACAAAGAACAGCGAGGCGCCGTTCATGTGCAGATAGCGGATAAAGAAGCCGCCGTTCACGTTGCGCATGATGTGCTCAACAGAAGCAAAGGCCAGATCCACATGCGGTGTGTAATGCATCACCAGCACAATGCCGGTCACGATCTGCAGCGCAAGGCAGAACGCCAGAACAATACCCCAGATCCACCACCAGTTCAGGTTCTTGGGGGTGGGGATCATGATGGTGTCATAGATCAGACCGACGATGGGCAGACGGCTGTGCAGCCACTTTTCTGCGCCCGTCTTCGGCTCGTAATGGTCGTGCGGAATACCAGACATGTATGCGCCTCCTTATCCCAGCTTGATGGTGGTAGCGTCGGTGAACTCGGCCACCGGAACAGGAAGGTTCAGCGGTGCCGGACCTTTGCGAATACGCCCTGCGGTGTCGTAGTGCGACCCGTGGCAGGGGCAGAACCAGCCGTTGAATTCGCCCGCGCCGTCCCCCAGCGGAACACAGCCGAGGTGGGTACAGACACCCATCATCACCAGCCATTCGCCAGCTTCGTCCAGCGTGCGGTTTTCATCCGAGGCATCGGTGCCCGGTTTGTTTGCGTTCTCGGAACCGGCGTCAATCAGCTCGCCCAAATCAACGGCGCGCGCTTCAGCGATTTCTTCGGCGGACCGGCGGCGAATAAACACCGGTTTACCCAGGAACATCACAGAGATCTGCGTGCCAACCTCAACACCCGACACATCCACGAAAATCGAGGACAGCGCCTGCACATCTGCAGAGGGGTTCATTTGGTTCACAAGCGGCCAAACTGCGGCACCGGCCGTCACCGCGCCGGCGCCTGCCGTGGCATAGTAGAGGAAATCTCTCCGGGTGCCTTCGTTCTCATCTTCGTGGGACACGAGGTTTTCTCCAATTTTGACGCCCTTCGTGGGCAAACATGCGGCTGGGGCCGCGTTCAGGGGACGCAGCTGCCTATGCCGCGTGTCTAGCGACGCAGAACCGTCCAGTCTATCGGACAAAGCGGCGCAGGTGTTGGGCGTGTTGTTTGCATTACAGTGGCTTGCTTACTTAGAAAGCCGGTGGTCGTTTGGGGCAGTCTCCAATCGTTGTGGCGCAGCTGTCTTAATTCAGACTAAAGCTTCGCGCGAAAAAATCTCGGCGCGGGTCAATCCGGCTGGGGAAGCGCGGTCGCGACCATCGACGGACGTTCGGAAAACGCCTCGAACCACGCTGTCAACGCGGGGTTCCCGTTACGCCATCCGCATTTCCCATGACGGAAATCCAGATAGGACAGCGCCGCACCCATTGCGATCTGTCCAATGTTCAACGGACCGTTGAGCATTGGCATCCAGCGCGATTCGACCGCGGAACAGGCCGAGAGAACCTTGCCCTGATGACCTGCCACCCAAGCCTCCCATTGTTTCTCGGCGGGGCGCAGGTTTCGCTCGTAGGCCATCGATACAGCCGAATCCATCAACCCTTCTGCGGTCGCCTCGAGCACTTTCATATCCCATCCCCCCGCATAGAGACCCGCACCCGCCCGATCGTCCAGGTATTCGCAGATCACCCGACTGTCATAGAGCGTGGGGCCACTGTCGCGCTCCAGCGCCGGAATTTTCTTCAGTGGGTTTGCGGCTGCCAGCGCAGTGTCCGGTGCAATGACGGTAGTGGAAACGTTCAGGATCTCAACCGTATCCAATTGGTTGGTTTCATGCAGAACAAGCATCACCTTGCGCACAAAAGGCGAGGTTGGAGAATGATACAGCTTCACGACGGCCCTCCCCTGGCTTGTCGCTTGGTGGCGAAACAACGACCTACCCGCCTCAGCTTACCGGTCGGCCTGTCGGATTACACTCTGCTCGGACAAAGGCGCTGCGTCATCCAATTTTTTGGGTTCAAGACGCAAATTGTGGCGGATTGACGCGAAAGCATCGCCTTTGGCCATGAACAGCCCGCTGCTTTCAGACGTTTTTTGTCCGCCCACAAAGAAACGCGTCCAGGGGCTATAGAACAATTTTCACGGTATTGTTTTCCTGACCTTGCAACGCAGGAGCAAGAGCGAGATTAGCGTCCAAACAACACCTACTTATCTGGAAACAATAATGAAAAACGCAATTACTGCCGCCGCAGCGATCATGTCGCTGACGACACCCGTGCTGGCATCCGAAACCTTTTCCGGCGAACTGACACTGGGCTATCAGAGCCTTTCTGATGACGGCGAGACCGCCGACAACTTCTTTGGCGGCGGCGCAATTGACGCAGACCTTGGCAACGGCTTTCACCTTAACGGCGGCCTGAACTACACTGGTACTGAGTATCAGGACGTCGACATCGATATGACCGTTTTCAGCCTCGGTGCTGGTTATGATGTCTCTCCGAATGTGCGTGTTGGCGCATTCTTTGATCGCACAAACCTTGACGCCGGGAACGAGTCCCTGACAACAAACCACTTCGGTGTTGAAGGCGCATACACGCTTGAAAGCGCGACCCTGTCCGCATTCTTCGGCAAGGGCGACTCCAGTGATCTCGATCTAGATTCGACCGTCATGGGTGCAGAATTCGTTTATGAAATCTCTCAGTCCATCGATCTCGGTGCTTTCTTGCTGCATGAAGAAGTCAACTCCATCGATATTGACAACTTCGGCCTGTCTGCAGGCTATGACATGTCCGATACCGCTGGTTTGCCAATCTACCTGAACGCCACACTTGGCCGCGTTGATATCGAAGGCGAAGGCGTCACTCAATTTGCTCTCACAGCAACGATTCCCCTCGGTGGCAAGGGCGTGAAGAAAGGCAGCCGCCGTTTCCACAAGCACTCCACTTACCTGAACACCGTTTCGACTCTGTTGGGCGAATTGTAAGGACGGGCTCAACGTCTTCAAACAACAATGGCGGGGCATGGGAACATGTCCCGCCATCTTGTTTGCGCAGGTCTCTTCCGCCTCGTGGTTTTTTTCTTTATGGAAAGCGCTGCAAAAGGAGACCCGCGCATATGTCGATGAACAGCTTTGGCCACCTCTTCCGCGTCACCACCTGGGGCGAAAGCCACGGGCCCGCGCTTGGCGCAACCGTGGATGGCTGCCCTCCGAATGTGGACGTGACCCCCGAGATGCTGCAGGTCTGGCTGGACAAACGCCGTCCGGGCCAGAACAAAAACACCACCCAGCGCAATGAACCCGATGCGGTGAAAATCCTGTCGGGTGTGTTCGAAGGCAAATCCACCGGCACGCCGATTCAGCTGATGATCGAAAACACCGATCAACGCAGCCGGGATTATGGCGAGATTGCGCAGACCTTCCGCCCCGGTCACGCCGACATCACCTATTTCCAGAAATACGGCAACCGCGACTATCGCGGCGGCGGGCGCTCTTCGGCGCGTGAAACGGCGGCCCGTGTGGCGGCAGGTGGCGTGGCCCGCGAAGCGATCAAGGCGCTGGTGCCGGGCCTAGAGATCAAAGGCTATATGACCCAGATGGGCGCGATGGAAATCGACCGGTCCAGGTTCGACTGGGACGCAATTGACCAGAACGACTTCTGGATCCCCGATGCAGGCGCTGTGCAGGACTGGGAAGACTACCTGCAAGGCCTGCGCAAGGACCACGAATCCGTCGGCGCAGTGATCGAAGTTGTTGCCAAAGGCGTGCCCGCTGGCATTGGCGCGCCGATCTATGGCAAGCTCGACACAGATCTGGCCGCCGCCATGATGTCCATCAACGCGGTCAAAGCCGTTGAAATTGGCGAAGGCATGAATGCTGCAACCCTCAAAGGATCTGAGAACGCGGACGAAATCTTCCTCGGCGAAGACGGTCAGCCGGTTTATTCCTCCAACCACGCGGGCGGCATCCTTGGTGGGATTTCCACGGGTCAGGATGTGGTGGTGCGTTTTGCGGTGAAACCAACCTCCTCGATCCTCACCCCGCGTGCGTCGATCCGCAAAGATGGCTCTGCGGCTGAGGTCATCACCAAAGGCCGTCACGACCCCTGCGTCGGCATCCGTGCGGTTCCTGTGGCCGAGGCGATGATGGCCTGTGTAATTCTGGACCATCTGCTGCTGCACCGTGGCCAGATTGGCGAAAATCAGGGCCACATTGGCCAGTAACAGAGCCTAAACCTATAGAAAGACCCGGCTCAATGCGGCCGGGTCTTTACGTTTGGCTTTCGCGAATAATGTACCAATCAAACCCGCGCCCATTGCCTTGCCCAAAGGGAAGGCGCAGGGTCGCGCCATGAACAAAACCAGCGCACAGTCCCCTTCTTTGACAGCACATAGACCCGAGCTTGGGATCCTGCTGAAAGTGGTGGCCATAGGTTTGTTCACCATTATGTCGGGTATGATCAAAGAGGCCGTGCAATCGGTGCCCACAGGGGAAGCCGTGTTTTTCCGTTCTTTCGCGGCGTTGCCGGTGATCTTGATCTGGCTGGCTCTGCGCGGAGATTTGCCCCGCGGCCTGCGGACCAAACAACCCCTGATGCACGTCTGGCGGGGTCTTGTTGGCACAACGGCCATGGGGCTGAACTTCTTGGGCCTTGGGATGCTGCCCCTGCCAGAAGCCACAGCGCTTAGCTATGTCACGCCCATTTTCACCTTGATCCTTGCAGCACTCATGTTGGGCGAACGCATTCGCCTGATCCGGATCAGCGCTGTGGCCGTGGGGCTGCTGGGTGTGCTGATTATGCTGTCTCCACGGCTGGGCGCATCATTGCAGGACACCGCCTTTATTGGCGCGCTGTGCATTCTCGGGGCCTCGGCCGCGCGGGGCTTTGTGCAGATCCATCTGCGCAAGATGGTGCAGGTCGAAGAGACTGCGGCCATCGTGTTCTATTTCTCGCTCACCGCATCGGCCCTGGCGTTGCTGACGGCACCCTTTGGCTGGGTCATGCCTTCGCCGTTTGTGCTGGGGCTTTTGGTCGGCGCCGGGCTGATCGGCGGGGTGGCGCAGATTCTGGTGACATCGTCCTACCGCTTTGCCCCAGCTTCGCTGCTCGCGCCTTATGACTATGCCTCGATGCTGTTTGCCATTGTGATCGGCTATATCTGGTTTGCCGAGCTGCCGACGCTGGTCATGCTCGCCGGGGCGGCGCTGGTTATTGCGGCGAATGCGATCGTGATCTGGCGCGAACGCCGTCTGGGCGTTGTACGTGGCAAAGCCAAACGGCTGATGGACCCCAAAGGGGGCTGATCAAGCGGGCTGATCCGCCCCGTCCAGCCGCGCGCGCAGCCGGTGTAGACGATCGCGCAGCTCTGCGAGCTCTTCCATGTCGTCCCCCATGGCCTTGGCCACGCAAGGCGCCATGTCCTCGGCCTGCGCCCTGAGCGCGTGGCCCTTCTCTGTCAGTGACACCAGAACCGAACGTTCGTCTTCCGGGTTGCGCGTGCGCGCCACCAGATCTGCGGCCTGCATGCGTTTCAGAAGCGGTGTCAATGTATTGCTGTCCAGCAGCAGGTCCGCGCCCAACTCGCGCACGCGGCGGCCGTCCCGCTCCCACAATGCCAACAGCACCAAGTACTGCGGATACGTAAGCCCCATCGGGTCCAACAACGGGCGATACATCCGCGCGATCGCGTGACTGGCGGAATAGATGGAGAAGCACAGCTGGTCGTCGAGGGTCATCTTCAAAGTCATGGCCAGATTTTAGGACGCGCACGATTTAGTCGCAAGCACATTGACTCAGTCACTCGAATCTCATATTAAATCGCACACGATCTAATCGCACTCGATACGAAAGGAAACCCAAATGTCCGTATCTCCAGTTTACACCGCCCATGGTTCCGCAACCGGCGGCCGCGACGGCAAAGCCAAAGTGGCTGGCACCGATCTGGCGCTGGATCTGGCCGTGCCCACTGAAATGGGCGGCAATGGCAAAGGCTATAACCCCGAGCAGCTTTTCGCGGCTGGCTACTCTGCCTGCTACATTGGCGCGATGCAGTTTGTGGCCTCCCAAGATTCCTCCCTGCCGAAGGTTCCGGCGGACGTGGAAGTTGAAACAGCAGTGGGCATCGGCCCGCATGATGCCGGCGGTTTTGGCCTGACGGTTCACTTGAAGGTCTCGCTGCCGGGTGTCGACGCCGCCGAAGCCGCGCGCCTCACCGAGGAAGCCCATAAGATCTGCCCCTACTCCAACTCTGTCCGCGGCAATGTGGACGTCACCACCGAAATCGCCTGATTGCCACAGGGGAGCGAGGCGCTGCCTCGCGCTCCGGAGTATTTTTGGCCAAAAGAAAAGCGCGGGCCAATCGGTCCGCGCTTTTTTTAGTTCCAGAGATTTCAGAGCGCTTAGCTGCGCACCAGCGCCTCGTAGTCTTCGGCGATCTGGCGGGTCAGGTCGCCAACCTCAAACGTATAAGGGCCAATTTCGCCAACCGGGGTGACCTCAGCTGCGGTGCCGGTCAGCCAGCACTGTTCAAAGCCTTCCATTTCTTCGGGCTGGATGCGGCGTTCGTGCACGGTGATGCCTTGGTCTTTCAGCATCTGGATCACGGTCTGGCGGGTGATGCCATTGAGGAAGCAATCTGCCAGCGGGGTGTGCACCTCTCCGTCTTTCACAAAGAAGATGTTCGCGCCGGTGGCTTCGGCCACATAGCCGCGCCAGTCCAGGAACAGCGCATCCGAGCAGCCCTTGGCTTCGGCTTTGTGTTTGGAGATGGTGCAGATCATGTAAAGACCCGCCGCCTTGGCATGGACCGGAATGGTTTCCGGGCTCGGGCGTTTGTATTCGGCGATGTCGAGCTTTGCGCCCTTCATCTTGGCGTCGCCGTAATAGGCGCCCCAGCCCCAGATGGCGATGGCCATACGGACCGGATTTTTCGCGGATGCGACACCCATGTCGTCGCCGGACCCACGCCAGACAACCGCACGGACATAGGCGTCCTGCAGGCCAGAGGCTTTCAGGGTTTCTTCTTTCGCCGCCTCTATCTCGTCGACCGTATAAGGCATCGGCATATCCAGCGCCTCGGCAGACGCGATCAGGCGTTCGGAATGTTCGCGGCTTTTGAAGATCTTGCCATTGTAGGCACGTTCGCCTTCAAACACGGAAGAGGCGTAGTGCATCGCGTGGGTCAGGACGTGAACCTTGGCGTCGCGCCAGTTCACCAGTTCTCCGTCCATCCAGATCACGCCGTCGCGATCATCATATGCAGCCATTTTAAAGCTCCCTTGCCGACCCGCATTTTCCGGTTGTTGCGCAAACACCAATAAACGAGTCATTTCATTGCGTCAAAGTCGCGACTCGATACATCTTGGGCCTTGGAATGTCAACAAGGCTGACATAAAATGCCCTGCAAAACACATAGGAGAGGCACAATGTCTGACGGGCGAAACGGACCTGGCTTCGGCACTGGTTTTGGCAGCGAAAGCCTGCTGTTTCTGACAGATGAACAGCTGCGCCAAGGCATTGAAGCCATGTTCTTTGCTTATCGCGGCTTTACCGCTGACCCGGACCGGATCCTGTCCGAACTGGCTTATGGGCGTGCCCACCACCGGGCGCTGCACTTCATTGCGCGCGCGCCGGGCACCACGGTCAACAATCTGCTGGGCATTCTGGGGGTGTCAAAACAGTCCCTGAACCGGGTTCTGCGCGCTTTAGTCGAAGATGGCCTGGTGGAAAGCCGCGTGGGCACGCTGGACAAACGCGAACGCAACCTGACCCTAACGCCGCGCGGCGAAGAGCTGGAAGCCCGCCTTTCTGACGCCCAACGCGCCCGGATGCGGGGCGCTTACAAGGAAGCAGGGCCCGACGCGGTGCAAGGATTCAAAAAAGTTCTCGAAGCTATGATGGACCAAGACATGTATCGCGCGTACAAAAAACTACGCGATAGCGCTTCCTGAGCCCCGAGGGACTGATTGGACCATGAGCACCTGCGACGCCCACCTGCTGATCGTTGATGACGACGAACGCATTCGTGATCTGTTGAAGAAATTCCTGGTGCGGGCCGGGTTTCTGGTGACATCGGCACGCGATGCCGCGCATGCGCGGCGCATTCTGTCCGGCCTCGATTTTGATCTGATCGTGCTGGACGTGATGATGCCCGGCGAAGATGGGCTGAGCCTGACACGGTCCCTGCGCGAAGACATGACCACCCCGATCCTGTTGCTGACCGCCCGCGGAGAGACCGAGGACAGGATTATGGGCCTTGAGGCCGGCGCCGATGATTACCTGCCGAAGCCTTTTGAACCCAAAGAGCTGCTTTTGAGGATCAATGCCATCCTGCGCCGGATGCCCGAAGCGGACATCAGCGAGGTGACGCCCAAAATCCTGCAGCTGGGCGACATCCGCTATGACATAGAACGCGGTGAGATGTGGCAGGGCGAGGACCTGATCCGTCTGACCTCGACCGAAAGCCAGCTGATGCGGATCTTTTCGGCGCAGCCGCATGAGCCGGTCAGCCGCAGCAAGCTGGTCGAAGATCTGGGCCGGGATCGCGGCCAGGCGCAGGAACGTGCCGTGGACGTTCAGATCACGCGACTGCGCCGTAAGATCGAACCGAACCCGAAACAGCCGCTTTACCTGCAAACCGTGCGCGGCGCGGGCTATATGCTGGCCCCCGACTGACCTTTCTCCGACAGGACATTCCCATGACCACCGCGCTTTTGACCCATGCCGATTGCCTGACCCACATCACGCCAGAGGGCCATCCCGAGCGTGTCGCGCGGCTGGAACACGTTCTGCACGCGCTTGAAGATCTGGATCTGAAACGCGTCACCGCGCCCATGGCGGCTGAAGATGATCTGCTGCGGATCCACCCCGCGGGCTATATTGAACAACTGCGCGCTGACTTGCCCGATCAGGGCATCGTGCAAATCGATTCTGACACCCATCTGTCGCCCGGCTCGCTCGATGCGGCCTTTCGCGCAGCAGGCGCTGCGGTGCGCGCGGTTGATCTGGTTCTAACCGGTGGTGCGCAAAACGCGTTCTGCGCCACCCGCCCGCCGGGCCACCATGCAGAAACCGATGTCTCGATGGGGTTCTGCCTCTTCGGCAATGCGGCGCTGGCAGCAAAACACGCGCTGGATCATCATGGGCTTTCGCGCGTGGCCGTCGTGGATTTCGATGTGCACCATGGCAATGGCACCCAGGACCTGTTGTGGGACGAAAAGCGCGCCCTGCTGATTACATCGCAACAAATGCCGCTTTGGCCGGGCACCGGGCGGCGCAGCGAAGACGGGGCGTTTGACAATGTTCTGAACCTGCCGCTTGACCCGGGCAGCACCGGTCTTGCCATGCGTCAGACCTATGTGGACGAGGTCTTTCCACGCCTGCGCGCCTTCAAACCCGAACTGCTGATTATCTCTGCCGGGTTCGACGCCCACGCCGATGACCCGCTGGCACAACTGAACTGGCAGACCGAAGATTTCCGGTGGCTGACAGGCGAGCTGTGCACTCTTGCCCAAGAGCTCTGTGATGGACGTATCGTCTCGACTTTGGAGGGCGGATATGATCTGAACGCGCTGGCACGGGCAACCCGCGCCCATGTGGAAGAACTGATAAAGGCTGCGACATGACCACCGAAACACCCGTCGAACAAATGAGCTTTGAACAGGCCATGCGCGAGCTGGAAACCGTCGTGGACCAGCTGGAGCGTGGCGATGTGGCGCTGGATGCCTCTATTGCCCTGTACGAACGCGGCGCGCTGCTGAAAAAGCGCTGCGAGGACGAGCTGAAGCGCGCCGAAGAAAAGGTTGCCGCAATCAAGCTCGACGGCAGTGGCGCCGCCATTGGGACGCAACCTCTGGACGCAGGCTGACCTAAAATGCCCGGTACAGACACGGTTACAGACACGGCGCAGTTTGCTGCCGCACTGAAATCTGCTCAAGCCAAAATCACCGCCCATGCCGAGCTGCGCCTCGGGGGCGAGGATCGTCTGCACGCCGCCATGCGTTATGCAATTGTTGGTGGCAAAATGCTGCGTGGTTTCTTGGTGCTGGAAAGCGCGCGTCTGCATGGCGTGGCCGAGGCCGCCGCCTTGGACGCTGCATTGGCGATTGAATGCGTGCATGCCTATTCCCTGGTGCATGACGATCTGCCTTGCATGGATGATGACGACCTGCGCCGTGGCCAGCCGACGATTCACCGCAAGTGGGACGAGGCCACCGCCGTGCTGGCAGGGGACAGCCTGCAAACGGTTGCGTTTGAACTGCTCGCACGTCCTGAGGTCGGCCCCCATGCCATCACGCTGGTTGCAACCCTCGCGCAGGCGGCAGGCAAGGACGGCATGGTATCCGGTCAGATGCTGGATATTGCAGCAGAAAGCGCTGACATGCCGCTGACGCTGGACCAGATCACCACGTTGCAGGAACGCAAGACCGGTTGCTTGTTCGAATGGTCTGCGATTGCTGGTGCGCTACAGGCAGGCGACAGCCCAGACGCCCTGCGCGCCTATGCCCGCGCGCTTGGTCTTGCCTTTCAGATCGCCGATGACATCTTGGATGTAGAAGGCGACGCCGTCAAAGTTGGCAAAGCCCTGCGCAAAGATGCCGACGCCGGCAAAGCCACCTTTGTTTCGCTTCTGGGCCTCGATCAGGCCAAAGCACAGGCCGAAGCCCTTTGTGATCAGGCGTGCGACGCACTTGCGCCCTACGGTGATGACGCTGAAACCTTGAAGCAGGCCGCGCGCTTCGTTATCTCGCGCGACAACTGATAAAACGCCAGCAGGAGCCCGCACACAATGTCGGATCGGCCCCATACCCCGCTTTTGGACCAGATCGCCTCTCCGGCGGATCTGAAACGTCTGTCCGATGCCCAGCTGGAACAGGTCGCGCAGGAACTGCGCCAAGAAACCATTTCCGCTGTATCCGTGACCGGTGGCCACCTTGGCGCGGGCCTTGGTGTGGTTGAGTTGACGGTGGCCTTGCATGCGATTTTTGACACCCCAAAGGACAAAGTCATCTGGGATGTGTCGCACCAGTGCTACCCGCATAAAATCCTGACTGGACGCCGCGACCGTATCCGCACCCTGCGCATGAAAGACGGGCTGTCCGGGTTCACCAAACGTTCGGAGAGCCCGTTTGACCCCTTTGGCGCGGCGCATAGCTCTACCTCAATCTCAGCTGCGCTTGGATTTTCCGTCGCGCGCGATCTGGGCGGCGTGGTGGACGAAGGTCTGGGGGACGCGATTGCTGTGATCGGCGATGGCTCCATGTCGGCTGGCATGGCGTTCGAGGCAATGAACAACGCAGGCCATCTGGGCAAGCGGATGATCGTGATCTTGAACGACAATGAAATGTCCATCGCCCCGCCGGTGGGCGCGCTGTCGTCTTATCTGTCCCGCCTTTATGCCGAAGAACCCTTCCAGGATCTGAAAGCCGCCGCAAAAGGCATGGCGTCAATGCTGCCGGAACCCTTCCGCGAAGGGGCGAAACGCGCCAAAGACATGCTGAAGGGCATGGCCGTTGGCGGCACCCTGTTTGAAAGCCTTGGCTTTTCCTACCTTGGCCCGATTGATGGCCACGACATGGACCAGCTGCTGCCGGTTCTGCGCACGGTAAAAGCACGCGCCACGGGGCCTGTGCTGATCCATGTGCTGACAAAAAAGGGCAAAGGCTACGCCCCGGCAGAAGCCGCCCGCGACAAAGGCCACGCCACGGCCAAGTTCGACATGGTCACCGGCGAACAGAAAAAGGCACCGTCCAACGCGCCCTCCTATACCTCAGTCTTTGGGAAGACGCTGGTGGATCTTGCGGCAACAGATTCAAAAATCTGCGCTGTGACGGCGGCCATGCCCGATGGCACCGGCCTGAACCTCATGGCCGAACGCTACCCCTCGCGCACCTTTGACGTCGGCATTGCCGAACAGCACGGCGTGACCTTTGCGGCCGCACTCGCCGCAGGCGGGATGAAGCCCTTCTGCGCGATGTATTCCACCTTCCTGCAGCGTGGCTACGATCAGGTTGTCCATGACGTGGCGATCCAGCGCCTGCCCGTGCGCTTTGCCATTGACCGCGCAGGTCTGGTGGGCGCCGATGGGGCGACCCATGCAGGCTCTTTCGATGTGGCCTATATGGCCAACCTGCCCGGCATGGTGGTCATGGCCGCCGCCGATGAGGCAGAGCTGGCCCATATGACCGCCACCGCCGCCGCCTATGACGACGGCCCCATTGCCTTCCGTTATCCGCGTGGCGAAGGCGAAGGTGTCGACATGCCCGAAGTGCCGGAAATTCTTGAAATCGGCAAAGGCCGCATGATCCAGACCGGCGCCCGCGTCGCGCTTTTGTCCTTTGGCACCCGTCTGGGCGAAGTGCGCAAAGCCGCCGAAGCCCTGGCCGCGAAGGGCATCACCCCGACCATTGCCGACGCCCGTTTTGCCAAACCGCTGGACCGCGATATGATCCTAGATCTGGCCGCCAATCACGAAGCGCTCATCACCATCGAGGAAGGCGCTGTAGGCGGTTTCGGATCCCACGTCGCGCAGCTCTTGGCGGATGAAGGCGTCTTTGACAGCGGCCTCAAGTACCGCTCCATGGTGCTGCCCGATACGTTTATCGATCAGGCGAGCCCCGCGGATATGTACGAAGTCGCTGCGATGAACGCACCGCAGATCGAAGCCAAAGTGCTCGAGGTGCTAGGTGTGGCGCAAATCGGCGAAAAACGCGCCTGATTAGGCCCTAATAAAGGGCATCACACCCCCGGCGGCGCGGCTGGGGGCACAAAGCTCGCCAGATCCTCGGCCTCCAGCACCGCCTGCAGGCCGCTGCGATACTCCGGATAACGCAGGTTCACACCCAGCTCGTCCTTGATGCGGTCATTGCGCACGCGTTTGTTCTCGCCATAGAAACTGCGCGCCATGGGGGTCATGCCGGCCTCATCAAAGGGCACTTCCGCAGGCACCGGCAGGCCCAGCAGTTCAGCGGCATGGCCCAGCACATCCTGTGGCGGCGCGGGGTAGTCATCGCAGACGTTATAAATCGCACCGGGATTGGGCCGCGCGACGGATGCCTCCAGCACGGTTGCGATGTCTTCCACATGAATGCGCGAAAACACCTGTCCCGGCTTCACAATCCGCCGCGCCTTGCCGGACATCAGCTTGGCAAAGGGGCCACGACCCGGGCCATAGATCCCGGCAAGGCGAAAAATCTGCAGCGGCAAATCAGGCACTGACTGCCACGATGCCTCTGCTGCGGCCCGCCAGTCTCCGCGGCGACTGGACGGTGTCACGGGCGTGGTTTCATCCACCCAGGCGCCGTCATGATCGCCGTAAACCGCCGTGGTCGACAAATAGCCGAACCACTCAAGGCCGGGCAGCGCTGCGATCTGCGCACCAAGCGCTTGGAACACCGGATCCCCGCTCTCTGTCGGTGAAATGGAATGCAGAATATGGGTCACCCCGTCCAAAGGCAGCTCCTGCCCCGGCCACTGATAGGCCTCGACGCCCTCCGCCTCGAACGGTTCTCGCGAGGTGCCGATCACCCGCCACCCCTGCGCCTGCAGGCGTGTGGCGAATTCACGAGCACTGTATCCGTACCCAAGGCAAAGAAGAGTTTTAGGGGCGTCTTTTGTCATATCCGATAGATGCGGCGCAAAAATGCCAGATGCAAGACCTGTGCCGAACCCCAAAGAGGGCCGAGGTCGAAAGACGCCAGAATTTTACGCAGCCATGCCTCAGCGGTCGATATGACCGAGATCCTGTTCAGGAGAGATCACATCGCGCAGCCGCGCCTTCAGCTCTTTGGCGTCGGGAAAGCCCCCATCGCGCTTGCGTTCCCACAGGACGGCTCCATCGACGGTCACCTCAAAGGTGCCGCCGATCTCGCCGGGCACAAGGGTCACACCGCCCAGCTGCTCCTGAAAGGTCGACAGGATCTCCTGCGCCATCCAGGACGCGCGCAACATCCAGTTGCAGCCGATGCAATAGGTGATGGTAACAACTGGCTTTGCCATGGGGGCGCTCCTTAGAAATGCTTCTCTAACAAGGAGGATTACACGCGTTTCCCATCGGCGTCGATCACCAGACCACCGTCTTCCTTAGCCCAGGGGCCTTTGGGCCAGGTTTCCAGCAGGTCCAAGACATCCTCGGACGGGCGGCACAGGCGCACACCGTTTTTGCAGGCCACGATCGGCCGGTTCACCAGAACCGGATGCACCAGCATCTGCGCAAGAATCTCCTCATCCGAGACCGACTCGTCCAGCAGGCCCAGCTCTTCTGCGGGTGATTTGGATGTGCGCAAAGCGGTACGCGGGGTCAGGTCGGCGGCGGCAAACAGCGCCAGCAGCTGCGGCCGGGTCCAGCCGGTGTCCAGATAATCGATGACGTCAGGCTCGTAACCGGCGTCGCGGATGATCTGCAGCACATTGCGCGACGTGCCGCAGGCGGGATTGTGATGAATAGCTATTTTCATGATCAGACAAATAGTCCTTCTTCATGACGCTGTTATGATGACGAACTAGAGCACTTGCACTCGCCTCGGCAATCATCAAAAGTAGGCCATGACAGACAAGACTTTCCCCAGTTGGCCCGACGTCGCCCCCCAATTAATTGAAGTCGCTGCAGGCCGCGCGCCCGCAGATACCGTCATCAAGGGCGGCAAATGGGTAAATGTTCACACCCGTGAGATCCTTGAAAACCATGACATCGCGATCAAGGCAGGCCGCATTGCTTATGTGGGCCCCGACGCCAGCTATTGCACCGGACCCGACACGCAGGTGATCGACGCCAAGAGGCGTTTCATGATCCCCGGCCTGTGTGACGGCCATATGCATATTGAGTCGGGCATGCTGACGCCTGCGGAATTTGCCCGCGCCGTCATCCCCCATGGCACCACCACCATGTTCACTGACCCGCACGAAATCGCCAATGTGCTGGGTCTGGAAGGTGTACGCCTGATGCACGACGAGGCGCTTTTGCAGCCTGTCAATGTTTACACCCAGATGCCGTCCTGCGCGCCGTCTGCTCCGGGTCTTGAGACCACCGGCTACGAGATTACCGCCGAAGACGTCGTCGAAGCCATGGACTGGCCCGGCATTATTGGCTTGGGCGAGATGATGAATTTCCCCGGCGTGGCAAATGCCGACCCCAAAATGCTGGCTGAAATCGCCGCGACTCAACGTGCGGGCAAAACCGTCGGCGGGCACTATGCCTCACCTGATTTGGGGCCCGATTTCGCAGCCTATGTGGCCGGTGGCCCTGCGGATGACCACGAAGGCACCTGCGAGGCGGATGCCATTGCCCGCGTGCGTCAGGGCATGCGGTCGATGATGCGGCTTGGTTCGGCCTGGTATGATGTGGAAACACAGATTACCGCCGTGACGGAAAAGGGGCTCGACCCGCGCAACTTTATCCTGTGCACCGATGACTGCCATTCGGGCACGCTGGTCAATGACGGCCATATGAACCGCGTGGTCCGCCATGCGATTGCCTGCGGTTGCGACCCGGTTGTGGCCTTGCAGATGGCAACGATCAACACAGCAACGCATTTTGGCCTTGAACGCGAGCTGGGCTCCATCACGCCGGGGCGTCGCGCCGATGTGATCCTGACCTCGGATCTGACCGAACTGCCGATCGAAGTTGTAATCGCGCGGGGTCAGATTGTCGCCGAAGAGGGCGCCATCAAAGTGGACTGCCCGCATTTGGACTGGCCCGACAGCGCCCGTGGCACCGTCCATCTGGGCCATGCGATGACTGGCAAAGATTTTGAGATCGAAGCCCCCGCTGGGGCCAATGCGGTTTCGGCCAATGTCATCGGCGTGGTGGAAAACCAGGCCCCGACCAAAGCGCTGAAAGCCGAGCTGCCGGTGCGGGATGGGCTGGTCGAAGCCGAAGGCGCGGTTTGCCAGATCGCCCTGGTGGAACGTCATCGCGCCACTGGCGGAGTGACCAATGCCTTTGTGTCGGGCTTTGGCTACACCGGCAAAATGGCCATGGCGTCGACCGTGGCCCATGACAGCCATCACATGATCGTCGTCGGCACCTGCCGCGAACAGATGGCGCTGGCCGCAAACCGACTGGCCGAGGTCGGCGGCGGCATCACCATCTTCCGCGACGGCGAAGAACTGGCGCTGGTCGAATTGCCGATTGCAGGCCTGATGTCCGACAGCCCCGCAACCGAGGTCGCCGCCAAGGCGCAACACATGGTCGACGCCATGGAAACCTGCGGCTGCACTCTCAACAACGCATATATGCAGCACTCGCTTCTGGCGCTGGTGGTGATCCCGGAACTGCGGATCTCGGACCTTGGCCTTGTCGACGTGCGTACTTTCCAGAAAATCCCAGTCATAGAGCCGCTTTCATGAGTGATATTCAAACCCCAGACCTGCCGCAGGCCGAAGTGTTCACCGACGCCAAAGCCGCCGTTGCGCGCCTGATCGAACTCTACAATGGTGCGACCAACTTCCTGTGCGACGCCTTTTTGTCCGCCATGGGCGAAGGCGAAGCACCGGCAATGCGCATTCGCGCTTTCTATCCGGAAATCCGGTTCTCCACGAACACCTATGCCCACGTTGATAGCCGTCTCAGCTATGGTCACGTGGCAGAGCCCGGCACCTATTCCACCACGATCAGCCGCCCCGATCTGTTCAAAAACTATCTGACCGATCAGATCGCACTGCTGATGAAAAACCACGGTCAGCCGGTGGAAATTGGCCTGTCCGACACCCCAATGCCCGTGCATTTCGCCGTCGCCTCGCGCCCCGGTCTGACCGTGCCGCAGGAAGGGGCCGCACGCTTCCCGCTGCGCGATGTCTTTGACGTGCCGGATCTGACCACCACCAATGACGACATCGTCAATGGTGTCCATGAATCGCAAAACGGCGAAGGTCCCTTGGCGCTGTTTACGGCACAGCGTATCGATTATTCGCTGGCCCGCCTGTCGCACTATACCGCGACCGACCCGGATCATTTTCAGAACCATGTGTTGTTCACCAACTACCAGTTCTACGTGACCGAATTCGAAGCCTACGCGCGCGCGATGCTGGCAGATCCAAATTCTGGCTACACAAGCTTTGTATCGACCGGCAACATCGAGATCACCGATGCCGAGGCGGAAATTCCGGCGGCAACAAAGATGCCGCAGATGCCGACCTACCACCTCAAGCGTGCCGACGGCAGTGGCATCACATTGGTGAACATTGGGGTTGGCCCGTCAAACGCCAAAACCGCCACCGACCACATCGCGGTTCTGCGTCCACATGCTTGGCTGATGGTTGGTCACTGCGCAGGTCTGCGCAACAGCCAGGCGCTGGGGGATTTTGTTCTGGCCCACGCCTACCTGCGCGAAGACCATGTGCTGGACGACGACCTGCCTGTCTGGGTCCCGATCCCGGCGCTGGCAGAAATTCAGGTCGCGCTCGAAGAAGCGGTGGCCGAGGAAACCGGCCTGTCGGGCTATGACCTCAAGCGGATCATGCGCACCGGCACCGTGGCGACGCATGACAACCGCAACTGGGAACTGCGCTCTGCCCCGGTGCAGCACCTCAGCCAGTCCCGCGCGGTTGCGCTGGATATGGAAAGCGCCACCATTGCCGCGAATGGATATCGCTTCCGGGTTCCCTATGGCACGCTTCTGTGTGTGTCGGACAAACCCCTGCATGGCGAATTGAAGCTTCCTGGCATGGCCTCGGACTTCTATCGCACCCAAGTTGCACGGCATTTGCAGATCGGGATCAAGGCCATGGAGCGCCTCCGCGAGATGCCGGTCGAGCGTCTTCACAGCCGGAAATTGCGGTCTTTCGACGAAACGGCCTTCCTATAAGGGTCCAAAAGTGGCGAAAACGCCGCAAAATAAGGGGTTTTCCACGAAAAACCGCCTATTGCGGGCTTGATCCGAACCGCAACGCGTTGTGTTGTCATACAACATAACGCTAATGTTGCGACCAGAGGCCCCAAGAAGCCGGGCAGTACTAAGGAGATTGAAATGTCCAAACCGATGACCAAAACCCAGCTTGTGGCAGCACTGGCCGAGGAAATGGACAGCGACAAGAAAACCGCAGGCGCAGCGCTGGACGCCGTTTGCAACCTGATCACCCGTGAAGTGTCCGGCGGCGGTGCCGTGACCCTTCCCGGCGTTGGCAAAATCTACTGCCGCGAGCGCCCCGAGCGCGAAGTGCGCAACCCGGCGACCGGCGAGAAGTTCATGAAAGAGGCCGACAAGGTCGTCAAAATGACCATCGCCAAAGCGCTGAAAGACAGCGTCAACGGCGAAGCCTAATCGGCACGCCTCCGGATTTCCGGAACAGGGCCGTCCCTTTGGGGGCGGCCTTTTTCTTTGCGCCTCACGCGAACGTTTGATTTTTCCGCACCCGCCCCCATGTTAGAGCCAAACGACCACAGAGGGAGATCAAGGTGACCCGCTACAAAAAGACCCCAGAGGCCCTGGCCGCCCTGTCGCCAGAAGAATTCTACGTCACCCAGGAATCCGGCACCGAACGCCCGGGCACAGGCCCGCTGCTGAACAACAAGGCCGTTGGCATCTACGTGGACATTGTGTCGGGCGAACCGCTGTTCGCCTCTGGCGACAAATACGAGTCGGGTTGCGGATGGCCCAGTTTCACCAAGCCAATCGAACCGCTGCACATCCAGGAAATCGAAGACCGCACCCACGGGATGATCCGCACAGAGGTCCGCTCCACCCATGGTGACAGCCATCTGGGGCATGTTTTCCCGGATGGCCCGCTGGATCGGGGGGGGCTACGCTACTGCATCAACTCTGCTTCCCTGCGCTTTATCGCGCTGGCCGACATGGAGGCAGAAGGCTACGGTGACTACATCAAACAAGTGGAGACAGGCCAATGACCGCATCCCGACCCGACCGCGCCGTTCTTGCTGGTGGCTGCTTCTGGGGCATGCAGGAACTGATCCGCACGCAACCCGGTGTCCTGGCCACGCGTGTTGGCTACACCGGCGGTGATGTGCCCAATGCCACCTACCGCGATCACGGCACCCATGCCGAAGGGATCGAGATCCTTTATGATCCGGAAAAAACCACCTACCGGGAGATCCTCGAATTCTTCTTCCAGATCCACGACCCGACCACCTTGAATCGGCAAGGCAATGACATCGGCGCCAGCTATCGCTCCGCTATCTATTTCGTGGATGACGCCCAAAAAGAATGTGCGCTCGACACCATTGCCGATGTCGAAGCCTCCGGCCTCTGGCCCGGCGCGGTGGTCACCGAGGTCGAACCGGTGGGCGATTTCTGGGAAGCTGAGGCGGAGCATCAGGACTATTTGCAGCGCCTGCCCAATGGCTACACCTGCCATTTCCCGCGGCCCGACTGGGTTCTCCCCAAACGCAGCTAAACGCGCCTTTGGGTTTCTTTTGGCCCCAAATACTCCCGCCGGAGGCACCGCCTGTTGTCCAATAACAGGCGGTTTTTCAATTGTGTGCGACCCGAGGGCGCCCGCTGGCTGTGACCGTCAACGTGGCTTCCACAAAGACGTCGCGCGCCTCAACCTGCGCGGTGCGAATATCGCGGGCAATATGCAGGTTGATATCAGCGGCCCCTGCCGCTTCGGCAGCGGCCCGCGCCTCAACGGTCAGGCGCTCTTCAAGACAACGAAGCGCTTCCGCACTGTCGGCAAAGTCCTGCGGACCTTCGTCCAGATGCACTCGATACTTGCCTTCAGACGGAGAGGTCACCGCGCCGCTGCGTCTTTGGGTAATCTGCCCCACCACCGCACCAATCGCATTGGCCACACCGCCGTGAGTGGGCAAAACCATATTGGCGTTCAGCCGTTCTCCGACCGCCGGGTAATAGCACGCGGCAGACGCACCCAGGCCGAGCACATCCACGTTGAGGCCTGCTTTGAATGACAGAATGCCGTCATGGCCTGCAAACCCACGTTGGGTCAGGACATGCCGCGCGAGCTCGGATGGCGGCAGTGGAAAATGCTCCGCTTCTTCGGCAAAAGCAGTCTCTAACAAAGCCAAAGCCGTTTGTTCGGTCAGCTGATCTACAATCATCTGTGCCATCTCCTCTGGCCCTGAGGCCAGCGGATTGCCAGTGCCAATGCGGCGACGCGCGAACAGCTGCAAGGCTTTTTCCGCAGCCTCCCGATCCCAGGCTGCCACCCGCCCCAGCACATGGCTCGCATCCGACGGCGTTACCCCCGCAACCTGCACCAAGCCCCGCTCGATCAGGCGTTTCAGGCTGCTTTGCTCCAGGCGAGTTTTCAGCACCTCTCCCAAAGGACGCAGGCCGGTTCCAATCCGCGCCAGCACAGCTGCATCGCGTTCGGGCAACCCCACCGACGGCATTCCAAGGACCGCGCGCACAAATCGCCCGTCGTATTCACCGGGCGTCACAGACCGCAGCTGTACATCCAGCGCAGCATGCACAATTTCAGGCGCCTCATGAGCCACCAGCGAAACCGGCAGTACCCGGCGCGGGCCCAGTGTAATGCCCCCCTCAAGGCCCGAGGCATTCAGATGCACCTGGCTATCGCCGCCAAGCCCCGTGGTGCGCATGGCGACAGCTTCGACCATGGTGCGGAAACCGCCAACTTCAGCCCCCGCCGGATCGATTTGAGGCAAGCCATCCCGGATCAGCGCAACGTCGGTGGTGGTGCCACCAATATCGCTGACCAGCGCGTTTTCCGCGCCTGTCATCCAGCGTGCGCCCACGATGGAGGCAGCAGGGCCTGACAGGATTGTCTCGATCGGGCGTTCACGGGCCTGTTCGGCCGACATCAACGCGCCATCCCCGCGCACCACCATCATTGGTGCCTCGACGCCAAGCGCAGCTAATGTGTCCGCCGCGCGGTTGATCAGACGGTCGATCATCCCAATCAGCCGCGCGTTCAGAACCGCGGTCACCGCGCGTTTCGGACCATTCAGTTTGGACGACAGCTCGTGCGAACAGGTCACGGGCGCGCCTGTGCGTTCGGTGATGATCCGCGCAACTTCCTGTTCATGGGCTGGATTGCGGGTCGCAAACAAAGACGCCACTGCAAAGCCGCTGACGCCCGCGGATTCGGTCTCTAAAAAGGCCAAAAGGGCGTCGCGATCCAAGGGGGCTGCCTCTGTTCCCGCATGGCTGTGACCGCCGGACAAGATCAGTGCCGGGTCGCCCTTGAGCGCTTCGGCAAGCCCATGACGCTCCAGATCCTCAGCCGCAAACCCGACATAGATCAGTGCGACACGCCCCCCCTGCCCTTCGACCAGCGCATTGGTGGCCAGCGTCGTCGACAGGGCTGCCATAGACACCTCAGTTGCGTTGACATCAGCTTCGGCCAGAACCGCCCGTACAGCGCCCCCCACACCAATGGCCAGATCCTGACGCGTGGTGAGCGATTTTGCAGAGGCGATCACCTGATCATCGCGGATCAGTGCTGCGTCTGTGTAGGTTCCGCCCGTATCTACGCCCAGCAATAGCGCCATATGCCTCTCTCCCCCGAAATTTCGCGTCCCACGGATTTAGCGGCTATTTTGGACAGGTCTACCCTATTTGCGTCATGCCAGCCGCTGCGCGGCCCATTGCGCTGCCTCAGCCACGGTTGGGTCCGGGTCGTCACACAGGGCTTGCGCCACGGGGCGCAAATCTGCCTGCGCCGAGTTCCCAATGGCATAAAGCACATTGCGCACAAACCGGTCGCGCCCAATCCGCTTGATCGGCGAGCCCGAGAATTTTTCGCGAAAACCTGCATCATCCAGCGCGGCAAGTTCAGCCAGAGGCGGCGCGATCAAGCCATCGCGCGCGGCGTAGCGAATATCGGACGAGGCCACGGCAAACTTGTTCCAGGGGCACGCCGCCAGACAGTCGTCACACCCATAGATCCGATTGCCAAGCTTTGCGCGCAGTTCCAGATCAATCGGGCCTTTGTGTTCAATCGTCAGATAGGAAATGCAACGCCGCGCATCGACCTGATAGGGGGCGGGGAAGGCATCTGTCGGACAGGCCGTCAAACAAGACCGACACGACCCACAGCGATCCGGCTCAGCCGTGTCCGCAGGCAGCTCCAAAGTGGTGAAAACAGAGCCTAAAAAGGCCCAGTTGCCCCAATCCCGGCTGACCAGATTGCTATGTTTCCCTTGCCAGCCCAGACCTGCCGCCTGCCCCAAGGCCTTTTCTGGAACCGGCGCAGTATCAACGAAAACTTTCACTTCGCCCTCCGCCTCGG
Source organism: Tritonibacter multivorans (assembly GCF_001458415.1). GTDB lineage: Bacteria > Pseudomonadota > Alphaproteobacteria > Rhodobacterales > Rhodobacteraceae > Epibacterium > Epibacterium multivorans. The sequence continues at coordinate 185,296 of NZ_CYSD01000037.1, forward strand.
CAATCAGCCAGCGGGCCAGACGCTTCAGGCGTTTCTTGACCAGATCGTGGTAGTCCTTGCCCCGCGCATAGACCGAAATCGCCGCGCGATCTGGCAGCCCCACAACATCCATCGGGTTCTCATCCGGAGTGTAGCTTTCGGCCAGCATCAATACGGAGCGTGCCTCGGGCCAAAGGGCGGCCGGGTTTTCGCGCCAGTTCACGCGTTCTTCCATCCAGCCCATTTGGCCGTGATATCCCGCCTCAAGGTAAGCGCGCAGCCGGTCAGGCACCTCGGGCACATCCCAAGGGCGACAGATACGAGCGGACACAAATCCCTCTGCCAGCGCCTGTTTGACAAGGCGCGCTTTCAGATCTTCAGGCTCTAACATGGGCAATGAGCCCCTTTACGCTCAGAAGTCGAGGTCGGTGTAATGCGCAGGTGGGCGGAAGCCCGGCACCTGATCGGCAAGGATGGAGCGGAACGCAGGGCGCGATTTGATCTTGGCGTACCAATCCTTCACCGCCGCCGATCGGTTCCAGTCCACATCGGAAATATAGTCCAGACAGGACAGATGTGCAGCGGCTGCGAAATCGGCAAGGGTCATCTGATCCCCAGCCAGCCAACGGCGGTGATCCAAAAGCCAGGACATATAGTCGATATGGTATTTAATCGCCTTGGCACCTGATTTCACATTGGTGCTGTCCGGGTAGCCTGCGCCAGTGATTTTCTTGTTCACCCGCTCGTAGACAAGTTTCGAGGTGACCTCATTGTGGAACTTGTCATCAAACCAGCTGACAATCCGGCGTACCTCCAGCCGTTCCTCGGGGGATTTGGGCATCAAAGGCGGATTGGGGCGGGTGTCTTCGATGTATTCGCAAATCGGCGCACTTTCGGCCATCAGCATGCCATCCAGACGCAACACCGGCAGCTTGCCCGCAGGGTTGCGGCGCAGGAAATCCGCTTCCTTTTCCCAATAGCGTTCCTCGACCAGCTCGACCTCGATCTTCTTCTCCGCCAGCGACAGGCGCACCTTGCGACAGAAAGGTGAGAGGGGGACGTGATACAGCCGGGCCGTGGACACTGGGGTTCTCCGATTTACTTGGGTCTTGTCCTCACATGCCCTGTGGGCACAAAAACATCAATGCTGGAAACAGGCCGCGCGTCCATCCCGTTCAATGGTCGCCGCGCCGTCAACAATATGAACCGCCCGCCGCCGTGTAAAACTGCCCGGTTCCGAGGCTGACCGCGCCTTGGGATTGGGCAGGATGGCCGCGACCAGCGCCGCCTCGCGGGCGGTCAGATCTGCCGGTGATTTGCCAAAATAGCGATAGGCCGCTGCCTCAATGCCAAAGACACCTTCGCCCATCTCGGCCACATTCAGATAAACTTCTACGATCCGCTTCTTGGTCCAGACTGCCTCGACCACGGGGGTCAGGAACGTTTCAAGCGCTTTGCGGAACCAGCTGCGCCCCTGCCAGAGAAAGACGTTTTTGACCACCTGTTGCGTCAGCGTGGAGGCCCCCCGCTGACCGCCGTCCTCGAGCGCGGTGCGGATGGCCTGAACGTCAAACCCCCAGTGTTCGCAGAACCGCGAATCTTCGGCGGCCACGACAGACCGGGCGACATAGGGCGACATCGCCTCGATCGGGACCCATTCGCGGTCGACCTCGCCCAAACGGCGGTATTCGGACCAGATCGTATGGGTGATCGGCGGGTTCACGACCGAAAACAGCAAAACCAGCAGCAGGAAAAACCCACAAAGCCCCAAGGCCACGCGGGCCAGCCAGCGCGTCAGCCATTTGCGCAGCCGTACCAAAGAGGGGCGCGGGTCGATCCGCTCCTTCAGGGTGGGTTTTGCCTGTTTCTTTTTTGCTGCTCGGGCCATGTCTTTCTATAGCGTCCTGCGCGCCTGCTCTCCAACCTCGAATTTTTGTCTCCGTGCAGGAGTTTGCGGAAGACCGCCAAAGAAAAAACCCCGCGCGCCCAAGGGCAACACGGGGTGAGTTCAGGAATAAGAGGTTATCTTATTCTCGGGGATTATCCCTTATTCGGCCGGAACGGCCGCCTGTTCGACAAAAACCGGGTGCGCCAGCTTGTCGAGCATCTCAATCGGGCAGACCTGCAGGAAGTTCGCCTTCTCGGTGTCCCAGTGCTGCAGGATCTCTGCGGCCTTGCGGCTGCCGGTTTCCTGCACATGGCGTTCGATCAGTTCGCGCAATTGCGTTTCCCAATGGTCGACCTGCAGACCGCCGGTCACCAGGCTTTCCATGTTCATCAGGTCCTGTGCGGTGCCTTCCGGGTCATAGATGTAGGCCATGCCACCGGTCATACCTGCGCCGAAGTTGGCACCGATAGAGCCGAGGATCACCGCAACACCGCCGGTCATGTATTCACAGCCGTTAGAGCCACAGCCTTCGACCACAACCTTCGCGCCCGAGTTCCGCACGCCAAAACGCTCGCCTGCGCGGCCTGCAGCAAACAGGTACCCGTCGGTTGCACCGTACAGGACAGTGTTGCCGATGATGGTGTTCTCCGACGCTTTGAGCGGCGAGGCCATGGACGGGCGCACCACAACGGTACCGCCAGACAGGCCTTTGCCGACATAGTCGTTCGCGTCACCAGAGACTTCGATCTTCAGACCCGGTGCAGCAAAGGCCCCCAGCGACTGACCGGCAGAACCCTGCAGTTTTACCGTCAGGTGATCGGGCTGCAGCGCATTGCGCATGCCAAAGTTCTGCACAATGTGGCTGGAGGTGCGGGTGCCCACGGTCCGGTGCGTGTTCTGCACCGCATAGGACAGCTGCATCTTTTCACCATCGCGCAGGAAGCGGGCTGCATCGCGCACGATTTCCGCATCCAGCGTATCCGGCACATCATTGCGCGGCTTGTCGCGGTTGTACACGATGTCATGTGCCCCATCGACAGTGATCAGCATCGGGTTCAGATCCAGATCATCCAGATGGGCAGAGCCACGAGAGACCTGCGTCAGCAGATCCGCCCGACCGATGACCTCGTCCAGCGACCGCGCACCGATGGACGCGAGGATCTCGCGCACTTCCTGTGCGTAGAAGGTGATGAGGTTCACAACCTTGTCGGCATTGCCGGTGAACTTGCCACGCAGCTCTTCGTCCTGGGTACAGACGCCCACCGGGCAGGTGTTCGACTGGCACTGACGCACCATGATACACCCCATTGCGATCAGCGCAGCGGTGCCGATGCCGTATTCTTCGGCACCCATCATCGCAGCCATAACAATGTCACGGCCAGTGCGCAGACCGCCATCGGTCCGCAGGGTTACGCGTTCACGCAGGTTGTTCATCGCCAGAACCTGATGCGCCTCGGTCAGACCCATCTCCCATGGCAGACCCGCGTATTTGATCGAGGTCGCAGGCGACGCACCGGTGCCACCATTGTGGCCCGAGATCAGGATCACATCCGCTTCGGCCTTGGCCACACCGGCAGCAATGGTGCCAACACCGGAGGACGCCACCAGCTTCACCGTCACTTTACAGCGCGGGTTGATCTGCTTCAGATCGTAGATCAGCTGTGCCAGATCTTCGATCGAATAGATGTCGTGGTGCGGCGGCGGAGAGATCAGGGTCACACCTTTGGTGGAGTGACGCAGGCGCGCAATCAGATCGGTGACCTTCATGCCCGGCAGCTGGCCGCCTTCACCGGGTTTTGCACCCTGGGCCACTTTGATCTCCAGCTCTTCACACTGGTTGAGGTATTCCGCAGTCACACCAAAACGGCCCGACGCCACCTGCTTGATCTTTGCCGATGGATTGTCGCCATTGGGTTCGGGCACGAAGTGTGCCGGATCTTCACCACCTTCACCGGAGTCGGATTTAGCACCGATGCGGTTCATCGCAACGTTCAGGGTCTTGTGCGCCTCGGGGCTCAGCGCGCCCAGGGACATACCCGGCGTGACAAAACGCTTGCGGATCGAGGTGATGCTTTCCACCTCTTCGATCGGCACCGGCTTGCCAAGGGGTTTGACGTCCAAAAGGTCACGCAGGTGGATCGGCGGGTTCGACTGCATCTTGGCCGAATACTGCTTCCACATCTCGAAAGAGGCGCGGTTACAGGCCATCTGCATCATGTGCATCGAGGTTGCTTCCCACGCGTGGGTCTCGCCAGACTTACGCGCCTTATAGAAGCCACCGATCGGCAGCACGCCTTCAACGGTTTCCCAACCTTTGGCGTGGATTTCTTCGGCCTTTTTCTGAATGCCCAGCACACCAATGCCGGAAATCCGCGAGGTCATGCCGGGGAAATATTCTGCAACCATGGCGCGGGACAGGCCCACCGCTTCAAAGTTCAGACCACCACGGTAAGACGAAATCACAGAGATCCCCATCTTCGCCATGATCTTCAGCAGACCCTGATCAATGGCTTCGCGGTAGCGCGCCACGTTTTCGGTCAGGGTGCCATCCAGAAGGCCACGTTCGATACGATCCGCCAGCGAATCTTCGGCCAGATAGGCGTTCACAACGGTTGCACCACAGCCGATCAGCACGGCGAAGTAATGCGGGTCGATACATTCTGCGGACCGTACGTTCAGCGAACAGAAAGTGCGCAGGCCCTGACGGGTCAGATGCGAATGCACGGCCGAGGTCGCAAGGATCATCGGCATGGCCACTTTGCCGCTGCCGGAATGCTGGTCGGTCAGCACAATGTGACCCGCGCCAGAGCGCACGGCCTCTTCGGCCTCCGCGCGAATGCGCGCCAGTGCTTGCAGCAGAGAGCCTTGGCCTGCTTCAAAGGTACAGTCGATTTCCGCCAGCGGAGAGCCAAAATTATCGACCAGCTTGTTCCACTGCGCATTGCCGACAAAGGGGCTTTCCAGAACGATGATCTCGGTCTGCGAGCCATCTTCGTCCAGCACGTTCTTAAGGTTACCAAAGCGCGTCTTCAGGCTCATCACGCGGAATTCGCGCAAGCTGTCGATCGGCGGGTTGGTCACCTGAGAGAAATTCTGGCGGAAGAAATGGCTCAGCGGGCGGTACATCTTGGACAGAACCGCGGACGGGGTGTCATCGCCCATAGAGGCCAGCGATTCCTTGGCGTCTTCGGCCATCGGCGCGAGGATCTGCTCCAGCTCTTCGATGGTATAGCCCGCAGCCACCTGACGGCGGCGCAGCTCTTCACCGGTGAACAGCGGCTCTTCGTTCAGGGAACCCAGCGTTTCATCCAGGTTGTTGATTTTCTGCACCCATTCACCGAACGGCAGTGCACGCGCCAGCTTGTCCTTGATTTCGGTGTCGTGGAACAGCTTGCCCTTTTTCATGTCAACAGCCAGCATCTGGCCCGGACCAAGCGCGCCTTTTTCCACAATGGTCGCCTCGTCAACGGGGACCATACCCGCCTCGGAACCGGCGATCACCAGACCGTCACCGGTCACGACATAGCGCATCGGGCGCAGGCCATTGCGGTCCAAACCCGCGCAGACCCAGCGGCCATCGGTCATTGCCAGTGCGGCGGGGCCATCCCAGGGCTCCATCACGGCATTGCAATAGGAATACATGTCGCGCCAGGCTTTGGGCAGCTCTTCGACCTGCTTGGACCAGCTTTCCGGCACCAGCATGGTTTTCGCCATCGGCGCCGAGCGGCCCGCGCGGACCAGCACTTCGAACACGGAATCCAGCGCCGCAGAGTCAGAGGACCCGCCCGCAATGATCGGCTTGATATCTTCTGCGTGGTCGCCAAAGGTCGCCGAGGCCATGCGGATCTCGTGGGACTTCATCCAGTTGATGTTGCCCTTCAGCGTGTTGATCTCACCGTTGTGCGCCAGCATGCGGAACGGCTGGGCCAGCCACCACTGCGGGAAGGTGTTGGTGGAATACCGCTGGTGGTAGATCGCAAAAGCGGACTCAAAACGCTCGTCCATCAAATCCGGGTAGAATACGGCGACCTGCTCGGCCAGCATCATACCTTTGTAGATGATCGAACGGCAGGACAGCGACGCGATGTACAGCTCGGGCACCTGCGCAGCCGCAGCCGCTTTTTCGATGCGGCGACGGATGACATAGAGTTCGCGTTCAAAGGTCTCTTCGTCCACGCCTTTGGAGTTCGAAATCAGGATCTGCTCGATCTCGGGGCGGGTCGCGTTGGCTTTGTCACCCAAGCAAGACACATCCACCGGCACATGGCGCCAGCCATAGATGTAATAGCCCATGCGCAGCACTTCGGATTCCACGATGGTCCGGCAGGTTTCCTGCGCACCAAAATCGGTGCGCGGCAGGAAAACCTGACCAACAGCCATCAGCTCGTCTTTGCGAGGCTTGTGGCCGGTGCGCTCTACTTGGTCGTAGAAGAAGTTGACCGGGATCTGGACGTGGATACCAGCGCCGTCACCGGTTTTGCCGTCTGCGTCCACCGCACCCCGGTGCCAGATCGCCTTCAGCGCGGTGATGCCGGCCTCGACCACTTTGCGGCTTTTCTTACCGTCGACGGAAACGACCAGACCCACACCACAGGACGAATGCTCTTCTTCCTCAGCATAGAGACCGTTTTCGGCCATCCACTTGCGCTTTGCTTCTTCGGCGCGGACCCAGTTTTCATCATAGTTGGTCATGTTTTCTCTCCTTGCCTGGCGGCGGCGCTGCGCCCTGAACACAGGGGGGCCTGCCGCTTGGGGAATGTCTGATTGCTTTACTCAGCTGCGACGGCAGCTTTGGCGTCGAATTTCTCGAGGATCGCTTCGGCGGTGTCGCGGCCGTCCTTGATGGCCCAAACCACCAGCGAAGCACCGCGCACGATGTCACCCACCGCATAGACGCCGTCCATGTCAGTCGCGCCGGTCTTGAACTCTGCCTTGATGGTGCCCCAGCGGGTCACCGGCAGGTCGGGCTGGTTCCAGAGCGTCGGCAGATCTTCGGGTTCAAAACCCAGCGCCTTGATCACCAGATCCGCGTCCTCGACGTAATCCGCACCCTCGATCACTTCGGGCGCCTGACGGCCAGAGGCATCGGGCTGACCCAGACGCATTTTCTGCACCATCACGCCAGCAACCTTGCCACCTTCCTCGGTGAAGCCTTTGGGCGCAGACAGCCATTCGAACACCACGCCTTCTTCTTCGGCGTTTTGTGTTTCGCGCTGCGAGCCCGGCATGTTTGCACGGTCACGGCGGTAGAGACATTTGACAGAGGTCGCGCCCTGACGGATTGAGGTACGAACACAGTCCATCGCGGTGTCACCACCGCCGATCACGACAACCTTTTTGCCATTGGCGTTCAGGGTGCCATTTTCGAACTCTTCGATGGTGTCGCCAAAGTTCGAGGCTTTGTTGGACACGGTCAGGAAATCGATCGCCTTCACAATGCCGGTCGCGCCAGAGCCCGGCATCGCCAGATCGCGGGATTTATACACGCCGGTTGCGATGATCACGGCGTCATGCTTCTCGCGGATGTCCTCGAAAGAGATATCCTCGCCGATGTTGCAGTTCATCACAAAGGTCACGCCACCGTCGGACAGCAGCTGATTGCGGCGCATAACCACGTCTTTTTCCAGCTTGAAGCCGGGGATGCCATAGGTCAGCAACCCGCCCGCGCGGTCGTAGCGGTCATAAACAGTGACCTGCACGCCCGCTTTGCGCAGCATGTCCGCTGCGGCCAGACCACCGGGGCCTGCGCCGATGATGCCCACAGATTCGGACCGTTCGGCCAGCGGGGTGTTTGCCTTCACCCAGCCTTTTTCCCAAGCGGTGTCGGTGATGTATTTCTCAACCGCACCAATGGTCACGGTGCCGTGGCCGGACTGTTCGATCACACAGTTGCCTTCGCACAGACGGTCCTGCGGGCAAATGCGGCCGCAGATTTCCGGGAAGGTGTTGGTGGCCTGCGAGGTCGCATAGGCCTCTTCCAGACGGCCCGTCGCGGTCAGGCGCAGCCAATCGGGGATATTGTTGTGCAGCGGGCAGTGAGACTGACAGTACGGCACACCACATTGGCTGCAGCGGGACGCCTGTTCTTCTGCCTTTGCGGCTGCGAATTCTGCATAGATTTCGTCAAAGTCCTCGCGCCGCGTGTCAGCCGTGCGTTTCTCCGGCATATCGCGATCGATTTTCACGAATTTGAGCATCGGTTGCTTGGCCACGATGAAACTCCCTCTAGGCTGGCTGCGACTGTATTAAAACGTCCGGCCCAACAATAAAAGTCATAATATATGACCTAAATAAGGGCTGGAACTTTGTCTTTAGCGAAAAAGTGGGTGTTGTACAGAGGTTTTTGGGTCCGATTCGGACCCAAAACAATTCTTCCCTAAGAAAACAAAGGATTTATACAGTGGCGTGACGGGACGGAATTTTTCCACTTTCCCGCAAACAGCCGCCGAAAGTGATAGCCATGCCTTTGTTTCAATTGATCCTTGTGGCCCTTATTCAGGGCATTACAGAGTTTTTGCCGGTCTCATCTTCGGGGCATTTGATTCTCTTGCCGAACCTCACAGGCATGGAAGATCAGGGGCAGGCGATCGATGTCGCTGTACATGTAGGCACATTGGCTGCGGTGGTGCTTTATTTTTGGAAAGACGTCCGCGAAGGATTGGGCGGTTTGCTGACGCTGGCCTGCGGCCGCATGGACACGCCGGGGGCGAAACTGGCCCTGGGTTTGATCATTGCCACCATCCCCACGGTGATCTTTGGCGCCTTCCTGCATTTCACCGGCCTGTCCGACGCGCTGCGATCCATTGCGGTCATTGGCTGGACCATGCTTGGCTTTGGCATTGTGCTTTATTTTGCCGACCAATGGGGAAAGACGGCCAAGACAGTGGGGGACTGGGGCGTGCGCGATGCGTTGATTATGGGGCTGTGGCAGATGCTGGCGCTGATCCCCGGCACCTCGCGGTCGGGCATCACCATCACCGGTGCGCGTCAGCTGGGCTACAGCCGCGAAGACGGCGCGCGTATTGCCATGCTGATGTCGATCCCAACTATTATCGCTTCGGGCCTTTTGTTGGGAATGGATGTGGTCAAAGACGGCAACTCGGGCCTCATGCGCGATATGGTGATCGCCGCTGGCCTTGCGATGATCTCTGCACTTGGCGCGCTTTATCTGATGATGCGACTACTGCGCTCGGTCAGCTTCACACCCTATGTGATCTACCGTGTGGTCCTGGGCGTGATTTTGCTGGTGGTGGCCTACAGCTAAAACGAAAAAGGCGCGTCGGGTTTCCCCGCGCGCCTGCTTTCTTGGGACGTTGCGGCGATCAGATGTCGCCGCGCAGATTGCTCGCCGAGGCGGTCAGCTCGTCGTATTGACCGTTGGGACGGAACTTCCACAGGTAGTCCGGCAGCACAGCCCCCATTGCGACCGGGCGGATGCCCAGATCTGCCAGCGTTTTAGCCCCCTCGGCGACAACATTGTCCACCTTGAGGTTTTTCAGCTGATCACGGGTCAGCAGGGTGTTTTCAAACAGACCCAGGCTCAGCGTCTGCGCCATGTCGAACCCAAAGGCCATCAGGCCAGCAGCAAAGCCCGGCAGGGACACAACCAGACGACGGCGCAGGATCACGTCCAGCATCTGGTTCATCAGTTCGGCAAAGGTTTTAACCTCAGCCCCGCCCAATTCATAGACGCCAGCTTCAGCCTCGCCCAACACGCCTTTGACAGCAGCCTGCGCAACGTCATCGACATAAACAGGCTGGAACTTGGTCGCGCCTTTGGCGATCGGCAGAACCGGACCCAGACGGGTCATCGCAGCAAAGCGGTTGAAGAACTCGTCTTCGGCCCCGAAGATCACCGAAGGACGAAGGATCACAGCGCCGGGCATATGCTCCAACACGCCTGCCTCGCCCTTGGCCTTCGTGCGGGCGTATTCGCTGTCGGCGCCAGCGTCGGCACCAATCGCCGAGAGATGCACCATGCGGTCAATCCCGGCGGCCTTTGCCAGACGGGCAATACGTTCCGCACCTTCAGCCTGCACCGCAGAGAAGGTGTTCTTGCCAACCTGGTTCAGCACACCAACGCAGTTCACAACGGCATCCGCGCCCTGCATCACGGCCGCCACAGAGGCATCATCGCGGATATTGCAGAAGACAGGCTCGACCTGACCCGGCACGCCATAGGGTTTCACATGCATCGCCTCATTGGGGCGACGCACGGCCACGCGCACGCGCCAGCCTTCTTTGGCCATACGGCGGGCAATATAGCGCCCGACAAAACCTGACCCGCCATAGATGGTGACCAATTTGGACATGACTTGGCTCCTCTGCGTTAGCTGTTGGTTTCGATCTACCCCTGCAAGCCCTTTCAAACAAGGCGCAAAACATCGGGTATTCTCATGGTTGCACGGTTACCGCAGAGTATTTCGCAAAAATGTCAAAATTCCACTTGCAGCCCCCCGCGACTCCCCTTATACGCCGCTCTCACGACATCTAAGCCCAGATGGCGGAATTGGTAGACGCGCTAGCTTCAGGTGCTAGTGTCCGTATGGACGTGGAGGTTCGAGTCCTCTTCTGGGCACCACCCCCCCTATGAAAATCGAAGAAACATCAACGGCTTCTGGCCGATCCACGTGATGATTCCACCTGCGCGAGAGCGCTAACTTTTTTCTCTGAAGGGCTGGCATTTTCCACTTGCAGCCCCCCGCGATCCCCCGTATACGCCTCTCCACGACATCTAAAGCCCAGATGGCGGAATTGGTAGACGCGCTAGCTTCAGGTGCTAGTGTCCGTATGGACGTGGAGGTTCGAGTCCTCTTCTGGGCACCATCCCCCCTTTAAATCAAATCTAAAAAGGTGTGGATGCACTGGTTTTATGTCGGTGTTTAACAACAAAAAAGACGCCCCTTGGGGCGTCTTTTGTTATTTCGGTGACCCGGCCCTTAGGCGGCGGCTTTTTCCGGTTTTTTACCCAGGATGATCATCGACAACAGGTCGTCATCGGTCACATCGTCAATGTCCACCGTGCCAACCAACTGGCCGTTCTTCATGACCGAGGCACGGTCGCACAGCTCCATCACCGCATGAACATCATGGTCGATCAGGAAGATGCCGATACCGGCCGCTTTCAGCTGCTGGATCAACTCTGCCACCATCTGGGTCTCGTGCGGGCCCAGCGCGGCGGTAGGTTCATCCATGATCAGGATCTTGGCATTGAAGTAGACCGCCCGAGCAATCGCCACCGACTGCCGCTGACCGCCCGACAGTGCCGAAACCGGCACGTTGAACTTGCGGAAGTTCGGATTGAGGCGCCCCATGATTTTGCGGCACTCTGCCTCCATCGCGGCGTCATTCACCAGCCCCATAGGCGTGACCAGCTCGCGCCCCAGAAACAGATTCGACGCCGCATCAAGGTTATCCGCCAGCGCCAGTGTCTGGTAGATCGTCTCGATATTGTGGGATCGCGCATCACGGGGGTTGGTGATCTCGACCTTGTTGCCGTTGATACGGATCTCGCCCGCGTCCATCTGATACGCGCCGGACAGCACCTTAATCAGGGTCGATTTACCGGCCCCATTGTGGCCCAAAAGGCCCACAACTTCGCCCGGATGCAGATCGACGGAGACGCCGTCGACCGCCTTGATGCCACCAAAGGAGATTGAGATGTCTTCCATCTCCACCAGCGGGGTTGCGCCTTGCGCGCGGAGTTCTTTGGGATCGGTCATTACTTTGCCCCCAGACGCTTGCGATAGACAATGTCGATAAAGACAGCTGCAACCAGCACAGAGCCGACGACAATGTTCTGGAACGGCGCATCAACGCCAACCATCGCCATGCCGGACTGAAGGCTCTGCATGATCAGCGCGCCCAGAATTGCGCCGTAGATGGTGCCAAAGCCGCCCGACAGCGCGGTGCCGCCGATCACAGCCGCCGCAATCACGCGCAGCTCGTCCAAGGTGCCGATGTCATTGGAGTGGTTGGCAAGACGAGCCGAAGCCACAACCGCAGACAACGCACAGAGGAACCCCATGAGGGCAAAGATCTTGACCGTCAGCTTGCGGGTGTTGATCCCCGACAGCTCTGCTGCGTCCGGGTTACCACCGGTGGCAAAGATATAGCGCCCCAGACGGGTGCGACGCGCCACAAGAGTCATCACCACAGCCACCGCGATCAGGATCAGCACCGAGATCGGCAGACCATAGCCCACGACAAGACCCTCGGGCATCACTTCGCCTTTGGCCTCAAACATGCGCTGCAGACGACGGGTCGGAATCGTGTAGCTGTTCAGGATCCAGACGAACCCCAGGATCGAGCCCGAGATCACCGCACCCATGACCGCTTCGGCCCAGAGGGGCTTCACCGGGAAGTCATGCGCCAACTTGGACCGACGGCTATTATAGAGTGCAAACAACGCAGCCCCCGCTGCCAAGAGCCCCAGAACCCAGCTGAATGTCGTGCCCAGCGTGCCATTGGTGCCGCCAAACATCATGAAGGTGCTGTCCAATGGGCCTTTGGTTTGGCCAGATGTCAGATACCACGCCACATTGCGCCAGACGAGAAAGCCACCGAGGGTCACAATAAAGGCCGGTATCGTCAGGTAACCGATCATCCAGCCATGAAAGGCCCCGATCAGCGTGCCAACGCCCAAACCCACAGCAACAGTGATGATCCAAGTCAGCGGATGGTTCAGACCCATCCCCAACATATCCGGCAGGATTTCGGTCTGCAGCATGGCCATCACCGCAGAACAGGTGGCCAACAATGCACCAACGCTCAGGTCAATATGGCGGGTGACAATCACAAACACCATGCCGGATGCCATGATGGCCACGGACACTGTTTGGATCGTCAGGTTGAAGATATTGCGCGGGGTGAGGAAACGCCCGTCGGTCAGGATATTGAACCCGATGCAAAGGATGATGAAGGCACCAATCATACCCAATAGACGCATATCCAGCTCAAGCTGCTGGAACAGGCCGCGTTTATTTTGGGAATCGATTGGCTGATGAGTGGTGGCGGTCATGTCCGGCTCCAGAGATCAGCAGAATAGGTGCAGCGTGCCCCGCAAGAGGGCGGGACACGCGCGGATTAGGTCTTAGTTACAGGGTGCCGGACCATTGGACACACCCTGACAGAGCGCGTCTTTGGTGATCCAACCCGCGTCAACAACCGCAGTCAGGTTGTCCTTGGTCACCGGAACCGGCGCCAAGAAACGCGCGGTCATGTTGGTGCCCGACGGAGAGGTCCAGGCGCCAGCACCCGCAACCGCTTCCATCGCGGTGCCACCGGCCAGTGCAACGGCGATTTCGCCTGCCGCGGCGCCGAGGTCACGTGCGTCTTTCCACACAGATACAGTCTGGGTGCCCTTGGCAACGCGGTTCAGCGCGGCGTGGTCACCGTCCTGACCGGAAACCGGGATACCTTCCATGCCCTGCGCGGTCAGCGCCGCCACAACACCGCCCGCGGTGCCATCGTTAGAAGCCACAACCGCATCCACCTTGTTGTCGGTGGCAGTCAGGATCTGCTCCATGTTGCGCTGTGCGTTCGCTGGCAACCAGCCATCGGTGTAAGCTTCGCCAACGATCTTGATGTCACCAGAAGACACAGCTGCATCAATGATCTCTTGCTGACCACCGCGCAGGAAGTCTGCGTTCGGATCCGTCGGAGAGCCTTTGATCATCACGTAGTTGCCTTTGGGCATTGCCTCAAAAACAGCCCGCGCCTGCATGCGGCCAACTTCAACATTGTCAAATGTCAGATAGAACGCGCGATCGTCTTCGATCAGGCGGTCATAGGCAACAACCGGGATCCCTTCATCCGCAGCAGCCTGAACCGCCGGACCAATTGCCTGCGCGTCTTGCGCCAGAATGATCAGCGCATCAACACCCTGAGCAATCAGGCTTTCAACGTCAGACAGCTGTTTGGACGACGAAGACTGCGCATCGGCCGAGATATACTTGGCACCCGCCGCATCCAGCGCACCAACAATGGCCGCTTCGTCGGTTTTCCAGCGTTCTTCCTGAAAGTTAGACCAGCTGACACCCACAGTGAGACCATCTGCAAATGCAGCGGAAGCAGCAAATGCACTGAGGGCGACAACGGAAATACCGTTCAATAGTTTCATGATTTTCCTCCCTATCGGCCCACCCCGATCCTTCCCCAATGGAGCGGTGCCGTGCCCTAGGTGTAGCAATATTTTTTTTGCATTTCAAATTAAATCGTGAGACCTTTGAAAACGGAGATGTTGTTGGACCCGCCACAAACTGGCATAAGACGCTACCCCGCCTTTAATTCTAGGGGGGACGCAGAAGGTGTCCAACTTCAGGAGGAGCACATTGTCCAGATCAGGAAAGCTCGCCTCTCAGGGTGAGCAACGTGAAAACGGACGGCAACAGATTCTCGATGTGATTCGTGCAAGCGAACACATCGCCCGGATCGATATTGCCAAGGCCACGGGCGTCAGCCCCGCAACCGTCACGGCGTTGACGTCCGAACTGCTGAACGCAGGTCTGATCTGTGAAGTCGCTCCTGAAGGCAACACCGAAGGCCGTCGCGGACGCCCGCGTGTGGGTCTTGCCATTCGCGGCGATGCCCACCGCATTGCCGGTATCAAAGTGGCCCGCCGCCTGATCTCGATTGTGATTACGGACTTTGCAGGCCACGAGATCGTCCACCATGAATTGGCTTTGGACACCGGCCGGATGCCCGCTCAGGTGCTCGCCCAAGAAATCCACCGCGCCTTGAAAGAGACCTGCAAACTGGGCGGATTCCCGATTGCGGACCTCTCGGGCGTGGGCCTTGGTCTGGCGGGCATGATCGATGCGCCGCGCAACTTTGTCTATTGGTCGTCCTCGCTGGAAGAGCGGAACATCCATTTCGCCGCGGTGCTGGAAGAAATCCTGCCCTGCCCGGTGTTTCTTGATAATGACGCGAACCTTGTGGCCAAGGCAGAGCATCTGTTCGGCGCCGGGCGCAACTGCGACAACTTCATTGTCATTACCATCGAACATGGCGTTGGCATGGGCGTGGTGATTGATGGCAAGATTTATCGCGGCACCAAAGGCTGCGGCACCGAGTTTGGCCATACCAAGGTGCAACTGGAGGGTGCGCTGTGCCAATGCGGACAACGCGGTTGCCTCGAGGCCTATGTCGGGGATTACGCCCTGCTGCGCGAGGCCAATATCTCCAGCGGCGGCGAACGCTATCAGACGCTGGCGTCGCTGTTCAGCGCCGCGCAGAAGGGCGACGCCATGGCGCAATCCGTACTGGACCGCGCGCGGCGCATGTTTGCGTTGGGTTTGGCCAATGTGGTCAATATCTTTGATCCCGGTAAAATCATCCTTGCCGGCGCGCGCCTGTCGTTTGATCACCTCTATTCGGATCGCGTGATCGACGAAATGCAACAATGGATCGTCGACGTCGACGCCCCGATGCCAGAGATTCTGGTCCACGACTGGGGCGATCTGATGTGGGCAAAGGGAGCCGCCGCCTATGCAATCGAAGAAGTCTCCGCCCTCACCGTCAAAAGACTGGCTGGGGCTGCGGGGTAGCCGCCTTTCCCTGTGCGCCGTTGCGGTCAGCTGTCTGACCGCTGCCGCGGTCGCCGAAACGCCCAGCGCATCCCCAGAATTTTTGCCCAAACCCTTTCCCCACCATGTCTATGACGGCGGGTGGGAACACTATGTCGGCGGTGGCGTCGCCAGCTTTGATTGCAATGGCGACGCCCTGCCCGAGCTTTACGCCGCAGGCGGTGCCAATGCAGCGCAACTGATGCTGAACCGCTCCGCCCCCGGTGGCGAACTGCGGTTTGAGACCGCCCCGACCGGACCCCAATCCCTGACCGATGTGACCGGCGCTTATGCGCTCGATATTGATGGCGACCAAATCCTCGACCTTGTTGTCCTGCGCGCGGGTCCCGACCAGCTGCTGCGCGGCTTGGGGAATTGCCAGTTCGCCCCCTTTGAGGGGCTGAACTTTCAGACAGGCCCCGCGTGGACCACGGCGTTTTCGGCCACTTGGGAAGGCGGTAATGCGCTTCCAACACTGGCCTTTGGCACCTATGTCGACCGCGCCAATCCCAATGGCCCCTTTGGCACATGTGATGACACGCTGCTGTATCGCCCCGAAGGGCCTCAAGGGAATACCTACGCCCCGCCACAACATCTCAGCCCCGGATACTGCGCCCTGTCTGCGCTGTTTTCCGACTGGAACCGCGATGGCCGCGCCGATCTGCGTCTGTCCAATGACCGCCATTACTATGTGCGTGGCGGCGAAGAGCAGATGTGGGCGATGGAGGGCGACCCGCGACTCTATTCAAGGGAAGACGGCTGGGAACCCTATGCGCTCTGGGGCATGGGGATTGCCGCGCGCGACATGGATGGCGACGGGCATCAGGATGTGTATCTGACCTCGATGGGGGATCAGAAGTTGCAGATGTTTGATGCAAAAACCGGCGGCCCTGTGTGGCGCGATGTGACCTATGCCTTCGGCACCACCGCGCACCGCCCCTACACCGGTGGAGATGGTCGCCCATCGACCGGCTGGCATGCTGCTTTTGGCGATGTGAACAACGACGGCCGCGACGATATCTTTGTCGCCAAGGGCAATGTGGAACAAATGCCTGACGCCGCCCAGAAGGACCCGAATAACCTGCTCCTCCAGCAGCCCAACGGCCGCTTTGTTGAGGGTGGAGACGCCGCAGGGATCGCCAGCCTGCATCGCGGACGCGGTGCCGCGCTGGTGGATCTAAATCTGGATGGGCAGCTCGATTTGGCAGTGGTCAACCGCCGCGCCAAGATGGAGCTGTGGCAGAACCAGGGCACAGGCGGCAATTGGTTGCTGGTGAACCTCGAAGGGCCTGCGCACAACAGCCGCGCAATCGGGGCCTTTGTCGAACTGGATCTGGGTGATCGCGCAGTATTTCGCGAAATCACTGTGGGCGGTGGGCATGCAGGGGGGCCTGCGGGCGACGAACACTTTGGCCTGGGGACGGTTGACCATCTGCGTCTGCGGGTGATCTGGCCTGACGGCCGTACAGGCGCGTGGCAAGAGGTTCAGAGCAACCGGCGTGTGACGGTGGCCTATTAACGGTCGACAGGCAGCCCGCTGGGCACGGCCTTTGGCACGCCAAGTCGCCCCGCAGCCGCCCCGTCATCCGTCAGCGCCCAAAGGAAGGCCACCAAAGCGGCAATCTGAGTATCATCCAAGTCTGGCCCTTTCGGCACCGCGGCCTGCACCAGACGCGCGCGCTCCTCGGCATCCTCCAGCATCCGGAAATCCTGACTGCCCTTCAGCGGCGGCAACACCGCTTGAGAGCGGTCGTAATCCGCAAGCCGCGCCGCAGGATCCAAGTGATGGCGCAGCACAGCCTCAAGCGTGGCATAGGCGCCCGAATGCCCATATGGCCCAGTCAGAGTCACATTTCGCAGCGATGGTGTCCGGAACGCATAGGCCTGATCCAATACACCGGTCACCCGAATGCGGCCCTCGTCGCGCGCATGGTTTTCAAACCGCGCAGCTTTACCCGGTCCGATCTGCGGAATGGCAAGCGCGTGGAAATCATGGTCTGTCTGAAACCACCCGGAATGGCAGCTGCTGCACTGCGCCGCGCCGTAGAACAGGTCCATCCCGCTCTGTTCCACGTGGGACAATTTCCCCATGCCCAGCATGTATCGGTCAAACGGGCTATTGTCGGCGCGCCATTCAAAACGGATGAAATCGGCAAGGATATTGCCAATCTCGGCAAAGGTCACCGGCACCTCTTCGCCCAGAACCACATCAAACCGCTGCCGGTATTCCGGAATGGCTTCGACCCGCGCGGCAATCCGGTCCCAGGCCCCGCCCGGCTGCGACAACTGCCCAAGCCGCACGGCCTGTGCCACCTCGTTTTCAGAATAATGCCCTGCCATCTCATCCGCGGACAACACCGGGAACATGGCTTGTGCGGCAAGCGCATCATCAAACCCCTGCACCATGTCTTCGCCCAAAGGCGTGCGAATACCACCGGGAAAATCCGGGTGGTCCTCGAGCCGGCCGTCATGGAACATGACCCGGAACTCTTCTGCGCCAAGATTCCACAGGGCGGGCGCATTGCGCGGCAAGCGCTGTTCGGGCAGGTTTTCAGGATCTGCGCGGCGGTCCGGGCCAAGGCCAATACCGCCCTCTCCAAGGCTCAGCGACACCCCATCCGAGGTGCCAAACCGTGGATGATGGCAGGTTGCGCATGAAATATTGCGGTTGCCTGACAGAATAGGGTCATAAAACAACAATTGGCCCAGCTCTACCGCGTCCATATCGGGAACTGGAAAGGCCGCGCGCGGGCCCAAATCCGGTCGATCGCTGGCAATTGACGCCCCTGCTGTGGCCAAGGCAAGAAAAGCCGCGATCATCCATCTCATGTCTGGTCAAACTCCAACCGAAGGATCTGGCGATAGGGGCGGTCCGGGGTCGCCAACACATCCGGAAAATTCGGGCAGTTCACCGCATTGGGAAAGCCCTGCGGTTCTATGCAGATGCCCTGAAAGGGGCCCAGCTGTTGACCGGGCAATCCCCCGGCCTGCGCGGCCATCCCCCCCGCAGTATAGACCTGCGCGCCGGGTTGATCTGAAAACACGCGCATCCGCAGCCCATCAGGTGCCGTCACTGTGGCAACACTCATTGAATTACCACGACCTATTGCGAAACACAGATTGTGATCCATTCCCAACCGAGAGGGATCGTTCTCTAAAAGGCTGCGCTCTGCGCCAAAGTCGAACCGGCCTCCTGCGACGGATTCTATATCACCAGAGGGCACATTGGTCCCATCCAGCATCAGCACGCGATCTGCGTCCATCTGCAAACGATGACCCCAGATCGTATCCGCCCCACCTGCAAGGTTGTAGTAATTGTGTTGCGCCAGGCTGATCGGTGTTTTTTGATCGACCTCGGCCTGCATGTCATAGGTGACGGCATTGTCCTCAAGGCGCACCGTTACCGTGAACTTGGCAGCGCCGGGATAGCCGTTTTCACCATCAGGCGAGGTATATGTCAGCTGGGCAGTGGCAGCATCCAGCAGATCAAGATCCCAGAACACATGGCTCAGACCCTGCCCGCCGCCGTGCAGATGGTTCTTGCCCTCATTGACGTCCAAGGCAATGATCTTGCCATCCAGCTCAAAACGAGCGCCTTTGGTTCGCCCAGCAAGACGCCCTGCAATAACACCCATATAGGCCGGGTTTTCCAAGTAATCAGCGGGGTTTTGATACCCCAAGATCAGGGGCCGATCGGCCCCCGATGCAATGTATCGCAGATCACGCGTTACGGCGCCAAAATTCAACAAAGACAGGGAAAGCCCAGCTGTTTCCAGCCGGGCCTCCTTGAGCATTTGGCCCTGAAAGAGCCCATGGTCGATGATCTGCGTGTGGGTCATTAAACGAAGCGATTGACGTAGTTTTCCAAGATTTCCTGACGGCCGGACTTCGGCTCAGGATTGATCCCTTCGTTTAGCACGCGGTCGGTGATCGAGGCCAGATCGCTTTCCAGCATGCCCTTTGCCTCTGCGCTTTCCCAACCGGCATAGCGGGCCTTCAGCGCCTCTTCCAGACCGCCATCTTCCAGCATCGCGGCCGCCGCTTTCAGACCACGGGCACAGACGTCCATACCACCGATATGGGACGCGATCAGATCCTCGGCGTCGATGGACTGACGGCGCACCTTGGCGTCAAAGTTGGTGCCGCCCGAATTCAGCCCCCCTGCTTTGAGGATGTGATAATAGGCCAGCGCCACTTCGGGCACATTGTTCGGGAACTGGTCGGTGTCCCAGCCAGACTGGTAATCATTGCGGTTCATATCGATCGACCCCAGCATGCCTTCAGAGGCGGCAACGGCGATCTCATGCTCAAAGCTGTGACCCGCAAGGATCGCGTGGCCCTGCTCCAGGTTCAGTTTGACCTCGTTCTCCAGACCATATTTGCGCAGGAAGCCGATGCAGGTCGCCGCGTCATAGTCGTACTGGTGCTTCGACGGCTCCTGCGGCTTAGGCTCGACCAGGATCGCGCCTTTGAAGCCGATCTTGTGTTTGTAGTCGACAACCATGTTCAGGAAACGGCCCATATGGTCCAGCTCGGATCCCATGTCGGTGTTCAGCAGGGTCTCGTAGCCTTCACGACCACCCCAGAGGACATAGTTCTCGCCGCCCAGTTTGTGGGTGGCATCCATGCAGGATTTCACTGTCGCCGCCGCAAAGGCAAAGACATCCGGGTCCGGGTTGGTCGACGCGCCACCCATCCAGCGACGGTGCGAGAACATGTTTGCGGTGCCCCAAAGCAGCTTGGTGCCCACGGCGTCCATCTTTTCGCCGATATAATCGGTGATCTCGTTCAGGGTGTTCAGATTGTCGGCAAAATTGCCCTGCTCGGGGCGAATGTCGGCGTCATGCCAGCAGAAGTACGGCGCGTTCAGAATGTCGAACATTTCAAACGCCACATCGGCCTTCATCTTGGCACGGCCCATGTCGTCCTGCGGGTGCCACGGGCGCACGAAGGTCTGGCCCCCAAACGGGTCGCCGCCTTCCCATGCGAAAGAGTGCCAGTAAGCCACGGCAAAACGCAAATGCTCGGCCATGGTTTTGCCCATGATAACCTCATCCGCATTGTAATGCTGGAACGCCATCGGATTGGTGCTGTCGGCACCTTCATATTTGATCTGGGCGATATCGCCAAAGAAGCCAGTGCTCATGTCATCAAAGCCTTCATGCTGGGGTAAAGCGCAGAGTAGCGGGCGTAGGCCTCATTGTAGGCCGGGACCAGCTCGCTGCGCGGGTCAATAGTGTGAGAGACAGGTGGCGCGGTCATGACGGTGGCCGCATCTGCGCCACAGGCCGTCATGGCCAGACGAGCCGCGCCCAGCGCGGCCCCGAATTCGCCCTTGTCAGGAATATCAAGCGGCACATTCAGAACGGTCGCAAGGGTTTCAACCCAGAACGGCGACTGGGTGCCACCCCCAACAGCCAGCAGGCGGTTCAGGTTGGTGCCGGTGCCTTTCAGCGCCTCAAGACAATCGCGCAGCGCAAAGGCCACACCCTCCATCGTCGCTTGGGTCATCTGCGCGGGCCCGTCGCCAATGTCGATGCCGGAGAATGTCGCGCGAATGCGGCTGTCATTGTGCGGTGTCCGCTCGCCCGACAGATAGGGCAAGAAAGTGATCGAAGACGGACCCGAAATACTGTCCGGCAAGTCGCCTGCCAATGTCGCCGGGGTCTGCCCCAATGTCCGCGACAGCCAGTTCAGACAGTCGGTTGCCGCCAGAATCACGCCCATCTGATACCAGGTTTCAGGCACCGCATGACAGAAGGTATGCACTGCAGAAGCCGGATCCGGCGCATAAGACTCCTTGGCCGCCAGCAGCACACCCGAGGTGCCAAGGCTGACAAAGCCTTCGCCTTCACGGAAACAGCCTGCACCGCAGGCCGCAACCGCGTTGTCCCCACCGCCACCAGCAATCACCACGGGGCCCTCAATGCCCCATTCCCGGCACAGCTCGCGGCGCAGCTCTCCACCCGGCGCGGCACCTTCAACCAGATCCGGCATCTGATCGCGACGCATACCTGATACGTCCAGCAGCTGATCGGACCAGTCGCGCGCGCCCGCATCCAGCCAGGATGTGCCCGCACTGTCGGACATATCTGAAATGAATTCACCGCTCAGCCAGTAGCGCAGGTAATCTTTGGGCAGCAGCACCTTGGCCACATTGTCAAAGACATCGGGTTCATTGGCTTTGACCCAGGCCAGCTTCGGCGCGGTGAAGCCGGGAAAGACAATATTGCCAGACAGCTCCCGGACATCCGGCGTCTGGTCAAGCTTTGCGGCCTCCACCGCAGAGCGGGTGTCGTTCCACAAAATGCAGGGGCGCAGGACCTCGCCTGCTTTGTCCAGCAAAGTCGCGCCGTGCATCTGGCCACTCAAACCGATCCCTTTGATCGCCGCGACCTCTGTCGGGTGTGCTTCGCGCAGCGCAGCCACGGCTTCGGAACAGGCCGCAATCCAGTCACCGGGCGTCTGTTCGCTCCAGCCTGTCGCAGGGTGCGATACGCCATAGCCTGCGTCGGCAACGCCAACAACGGCCCCGGCCTCATCGGCCAGAAGCGCCCGCAGCCCCGACGTTCCCACGTCAAGACCCAAGTACATGTTAAGTATCCTCCCAAGTGCCGTCTGCCGCGAACCACTGCTCTGCGGTAGATTTATTTTGGCACTTGAAATAAAGCAGATTCAAGGGATGCTGTCAATCTGAGCACAGTATGATTGAGGTGTTCGCCTCAGAAATGGAAAGAAACACGTCATCCCCGTTTCGGCCCCGTCCATGACCCGCCACGGTTAAGCGCGGAACTGGCAGGTGCCCGGCTGTTGAGTTCCCGCCCCAAAAACCCTATGTCCTATCCAGTCACATCACCCCTGGGACCCGCCGGAAAACGGCACGGTCAAGACCAACCGCCGCGATGGCATCGCGGCAGCCAGAAGGAAACGCCCCTTGGCCAATCATCTGTATCGCAATGATCTGCCTGACGGGCTGGACCTTGGCCAAATTGTCGCAATCGACTGCGAAACCATGGGGCTTAATCCGCATCGCGACCGGCTGTGTGTGGTGCAGCTGTCTGCTGGGGACGGCGACGCGCATATTGTGCAGATCGACCGCGGCCAGACCAGCGCCCCGAATCTCGCAGCCCTCCTGAACGACCCCAGTGTTCTCAAGCTGTTTCATTATGGCCGCTTTGACATTGCCGCGCTTTATAATGCCTTTGGCGCATTGGCCGCCCCGGTCTATTGCACCAAGATCGCCTCGCGCCTGACGCGGACCTATACCGACCGCCACGGGCTGAAAAACCTGACCCAAGAGCTCCTTGGCGTTGATATCTCTAAACAGCAGCAGATGAGCGACTGGGGCGCGGCCGAGCTGAGCAAGGCGCAACTGGACTATGCGGCATCGGATGTTCTGCACCTGCACCGCTTGCGGGACGCATTGGATGCGCGGCTTGCACGCGAAGATCGCCGCGACATGGCGCAGGCCTGTTTCGACTTTTTGCCAACCCGGGCGCGGCTTGACCTTGCGGGCTGGGCCGACACCGACATCTTCGCACATTCCTGAGCCGCCCCATGGATCTTTACTCCCGGATCATATCACTTCTCAGGGTTTTCCTTCCGCTGGCTGCATTGGTGCTGCTGTCGACCGTATTCATGATGTCGCAGCGCATCCGCCCGACAGCGCCGATTCCCTTTGCTCCCAAAGAAATCGAGGATCGCATTGCCGGCCATCAGGTCACCGCGCCTTTTTATACAGGCGTCACCAAAGCCGGCCACGAGGTCATGATTTCGGCCGCACGCGCCCTGCCCAGTCAGGGGGACCAAGTGGCGCAAGTGCACGAAGTTGGCACCGAGATCCGCATGCTCGATGGCACCCGCCTTCTGGTACTCTCGGATAGCGCTCGCCTTGCACGCAGCGGCACCAAAGCCGAACTGGACGGCAATGTACGTATTCACACGTCGGATGATCTGCAGATCGTGACCGAAAAAATAGAAGCCGCCCTGGACGAACTGGATGTCCAAGCCCCGGAACAGGTGCGTGCGCGCGGTCCTTTGGGGGATTTGACGGCCGGATCCCTGCGGATCTTCACAGAAACGCAAAATGGGCCTGCGCATATTAGGTTCCACAAAGGCGTGAAGCTGATATACGATCCGGGCAACATAGAAAGATAAACTGTGCGACACTTACTTGGTCTGATTTTCTGTGGCCTTCTGGCTTTTTCCCCTGCACTGGCGGCGGCGCAATCGGCAGCTTTGGCCTTTGGGCAGGTCAAAACAGACCCCTCTACCCCGGTCGAGGTCACCGCAGATGCGCTGGATGTAAACCAAGGCGATGGCTCTGCCGTATTCACTGGAAATGTCCTGATCATTCAAGGTGACATGCGGCTGAGCGCCGACCGCGTACAGGTGGTCAATCGCACCGAAGGCCGCGGTATCGAACGGCTGGAAGCCACCGGAAATGTGGTGCTGGTCAGCGGCACAGACGCCGCCGAAGCGCAGCGCGCGGACTACAGCGTCACATCTGGCAAAATTGTCATGACCGGGGACGTGCTGGTGTCCCAAGGGCCCAGCACATTGGCGTCAGAGCGCATGGAAATCGATCTGGCCAGCGGCGCTGCAACAATGACCGGCCGCGTGCGGACCTTTCTGAACACGGGCGATCAGAACTGATATGAGCAAACCGGAACTGACCGTGACCGAGGGCACCTCAGGCCTGCGCATTGAGAAACTGCGCAAGAGCTACCGCAAGCGTGTGGTAATCCGAGACGTGTCGATGGAGCTTGCCCGCGGCGAGGTTGTCGCACTTCTGGGTCCGAACGGATCGGGCAAGACCACCAGTTTCTATGCCATTGCCGGTCTGGTGTTTGCCGAAGGCGGCACCGTCAGCATTGACGGGCAGAATGTGACGTCCCTGCCGATGTACCGCCGCGCCCGCCTTGGGATCGGCTATCTGCCGCAAGAGATGTCAATCTTCCGCGGCCTGTCCGTCGAAGATAACATCCGCGCCGTACTCGATATTGCTGTTGATCAGGAACACAAACGTCGCGAACGGCTCGAGGAGCTGTTGTCGGACTTTTCGATCGAACACCTGCGCCGCGCCCCTGCTTTGGCGCTGTCGGGCGGTGAACGGCGCCGGGTCGAGATTGCCCGCTGCCTGGCTGCGGACCCCAAATACCTGCTGCTGGACGAACCTTTTGCTGGCGTTGACCCGATCTCGGTTGGGGACATCCGCAATCTGGTTGCGGACCTGAAAAAACGCGGATTGGGTGTATTGATCACCGACCACAATGTGCGTGAAACGCTGGAAATCGTTGATCGCGCTTATATCCTGCACGATGGTCATGTTCTGATGTCCGGCACCCCAGAACAGGTGGTCGAGAACGAAAATGTCCGCCGCGTATACCTCGGGGACAATTTTCGCATTTCCTAAGTGCGATTTACATAATTTTCCAATCAAACACACTCTTTTGCACCCCCACCTTCGCAGAGGTGGGGGACGGTTTTACATTGACTTCGGGGCAGCTTTGTCATCGAATTATCATATGGCACATGCAATCTGCGGCAGTAATTCAACGTCGGCCTTGGCTTCAAGGTCCGTTGTTCACTGTGTCAGTCGCCGTGCCACCCCAACCCGCAGCTTGGAACGACCGGCACCGCCGGGACCGCGCTTTGGCGCGTCCCGCACTCACGCGATGTCGGCGTCTGATGCTGCGGCGCAACGATGAGGAGATCACATGCGTTACACCATCAGCGGAAAACAGATCGACATCGGCGAATCCCTGCAAACCCACGTAGAGGCCGAACTTAGCGCCGTACTTGAGAAATACGCAGGCCGCCCGACTGACGCTCAGGTCGTTTTTTCCCGCAACGCGCATGAATATGTATGCGAGGCCACCGTGCACCTGTCCACTGGGCTGACCTGCCAGGCCAAAGCCCATGCTACGGAAATTTATGCCTCTTTTGACAAAACGCTTGAGAAAATGGACAAGCAGCTGCGCCGGTACAAGCGGCGCCTGAAGGATCACCACCGCGAGCGCGGAGAACCCGTTGAACTTTCCGGCGCGAGCTCGTATATCCTCGCCTCCGAAGCGGCCGACGCCAACGAGGAACCGGACACCCTCCAGCCCATTATTGTGGCCGAAATGGAGACCAAGATCCCGGCGCTCTCAGTTGGTGAAGCCGTAATGCAGATGGAGCTGGCCGGCGCCCCGGTATTGGTGTTCCGTAACGAAAACAAAGACGGTTTGAATGTGGTCTACCGGCGCGAAGATGGTAACATCGGCTGGATCGATCCGTAAAAGAAGATCCCAAGGGGGGAAATTCCCCCCTTCGATCGCGAGTGGAGCAGGCAACAATGCAGATTTCGACAATCCTGAGCCAAGAGGCTGTAAGGGTCCTTGGGGCTGTTTCCTCAAAAAAACGTCTGTTTCAGGACGTGGCCGAGGTCGCGAAAGCGGCCTATGGCCTGCCTGCTGATGCCACCCTCGAAGCGCTGCTGGATCGTGAAAGCCTTGGCCCCACTGGCGTTGGCCATGGCGTGGCCCTGCCCCACGCCCGCCTTGAGGGGCTGGATCAAGTGCGCGGTGTGTACGTGGCGCTGGAAAAACCGCTGGATTTCGGTGCCGTAGACCGCCAGCCAGTTGACGTGATCTTTGCCCTTTTTGCACCGATTGATGCCGGTGTAGAGCATTTGAAAGCGCTTGCTTTGGTGTCCCGAACCCTGCGTCAGCAGAGCGTCTGCACCAAACTGCGCGCCAATCCTGATCCGGCCACACTTTATACGATTCTGACGGAAAACCAGTCCGAACAGGCTGCTTAAGCGCGCCGTCGCAGGGTCAGCCCCTGCGCCAGTCCCCAAAACCAAAAGTGACGTAATCGCGCTGGTAAATCGACCGGCACAGCGATTCAATTTCCGCGTCATAAATGTCACCGAGGGCGAAAGGCAGGTCTTCGGACGCGCCCAGCACTGGCGGGATATCACCAGCGTCTTGACCCGCACGTCGCTGCACGCGCCGCGCCAGATGCGGCAGCTCTTCGGTCAGCTCTGCCTCGTGAAGCACATGATCGGGCGCTGCCAGCTCGGCGAAACCATTCAGGATCTCGCGTTGACTTGCCCAGGCACTGTCGACGCGCACCGTGGTCTGCCCGGCCAGATTGGCCTTCACAAAGGCAAGGAACTTCAAAAACGCCTCACGATGGGCGGCCAGATCATAGTCCTTGGGCAAAATGGTGCCACTGTCGAACTTTGGCAGCTTCAGCTTGAACTGGCCCTGCATTGCCTGCCGAATTTGACGCAAAGATTTGGGATCGGCCAGCAGAACCCGCTCGCAAAACACCGCATGGGCCCGCGCCACCGGGTGGCGAACCACGGTGAAACTGCAAAACCCTTCGTGCGCGCGCTTCCATTGGCGCAGCTCTTTCTGGTTCAACTTGGTCTGCAACCCGTCCGAGGCCGCCCCCTCCAAGCCCGCCATCCAGTCCAGAACCTGTGCGGTGGGTCCGCCATCAATGGGCTGAAACAACAGCGGCAGAACATCCGCGGCGAAATACCCCGGCACAGACGGGCCGCGGCGGGGTTCGAAATTCGGGGTCCGGGTCATATTGAACCGGTCCATGCCCGCCAATGCCGCCTCCATGACCTCGGGATTGGCGACTTTGGCGGTGATCGGCTCTGGGTTTTGCGGTTTCAGCTTCGAATCCAAGGCTTCAAGGCGCGCCGGAACGCCCAGCCACTGCGCCAGACCATTCATCACATCCAGCGACTGCAAGTCCTCGTAGGCCACATAAAAGGCCGTCTGACCACTGGCCTGAAGCCGGTTCAGAACCTCGACCTGAAACACTTGCAGCGCCGCAATATGGTTTGCGAACTCTTCCGCGTCGAAGACCGCTTTCTCGCTTTTGCGCGCCTTAATATTGGTCAGTTTCCACTGCCCCGTGGCCTGCGCAATCTTCCAGGACACATAACTGTCAAGCGGATTACGGGTCAGGATAACTTTGGCGCAGCGTTCATCTGCAAGGATCTGGTCCAGCACACGCGGGTCATGATCATGAAAATAGCGAAAGCCAGACAAGCCATCGGGGTCATCACGCAGCGCCGCCAGCAACCGGTTCGGGTTCTTGTCGCGCTGGACCTGACTGATGCCCAGAATCTCTTCGCTGTTGGGATAGCCGATAAAGGCCGGGTTAAAGGCTTCTCCGCGGCAAAAGACCCCTTCCAGCGCGTTCAGATTGGCTTCAAGAAAATTGGACCCGGTCCGCATTTCGGCAAGAACGACAAAGCTGGAAAAGATGTTTTTCATAAGAGGCTATCGGACCAAATAAGGTTTGCGTTCGGCGGGGATCTGCGGCGGCGGCGTGTGGCCGACCGGGAAATCACCCATCAAATAGGGGTGCATCCCCTGATTCTTCAGATCCTGCAGGAATTGACCAAAGCCTTCAAGTTTCACCATTTTCGGCGTCTCAGTCAGATGCCCGGGCGCCGCACCTCCGACGTCGTCCAGAATTGACTGCAGGCTTTCCATCGGGGCCTCGACAAAATCAGCCATGGTCCAGATTCGCACCCGTGCCTTTACATCATGGGCGCGCAGCGCCTTGAGAAATGCCGCCTCGATCCGCTGCAACTGCGCCGCTTTCTGGCGCGCCTCTTCAAAATCCCCGCGTGCAAGGAACAAGGGCACCGCCCAGGCCCCGGAAATCACCGCAATATGAGCATTGGCGTCGCGCACCAGAAACTCCGTGATTTTCTGGGCGTCCTCGGGACCGAACTGAAACCCCTGTCGCGCGCCGCGTGTGTTCCAGATCAGATTGGCCAGAAAGCCCCAAGGGTTGTGATCCCGCCAGACAGCACTGTTGCTGAGCCCCCCATTAAGCAGCGTCGCCCCTCCCGCAAACTCTGCGTGGGACTTGGCAAACAGATGGCCGTGCACCTGCATAGAACTGGCTTTCGCCAACCAAGGTTCGAAATCCTCGAACAGCTCCGCGAAGCCCTGAAAGACTGAATAGGGCGCGCAGGTCAGCGTGTTTTGACACCACCAGTTGGGCATACGGCTTTGCATATAAAGGCCGGGCCGACCGGCCGTGCGCCGCTCCACTGCTTTGGAAAACAGGCGGTCAATCTTGCCGGGGTTCGGTTCTGCCGCTTTCATGGCGCTTAGGGAATCAGACAAAAACGCCTGATACAGACGGTCAGCCTGCGGCCATATTTTCCGCGCCACAAAACAGTCCGAGCGGCGCAGCAGCTGCAGGTGGTCGTCGTAGAAAATATGCGGCTTACCCTGATAGTCGAACTTTGACAGCGTCAACGACCGGCTTTCGACCTTGCCTGAATGCAGGCGCGTCAGCGTCTGGTAATAGCATTCGTCCGGGATCCAAACCCGGCGGAAATAAGTGTCATATTCGGGACGCCGCGGGTCGCTCAGAATGGATGTGAGCGTCTTGCGGGTCAGGCACCACCACTGACTGCCCAAATGCGGGGTCAGCCCGTCGGGCACCCGCCGCCGCACCCCAAGCCGCCGCTGAAGGCGCACATACCCATCAAACAGACGGCGGTGGCGCTTCCACGAAAACGGAAACCGCAGGGTAAACCGTTCCGCCCCAAGCCCGCCAATGATCCACGGCACGTCTGTTGTGGTGGCGCTTTCGATGAAATCCGTCTGTGGCCGCGCTGCCAGATAGTCCTGCAGCTCCTGCACCGGACGCAGCGGCAGACAAGAGCCCGAGGCAAGATACACATGGTTCACCTCGGCAAAGCGCTCCAGCATCAGCGCGCTGGCCGATTGCGAAGCCGCGACAATGCCCCAGGTGCCCCACTCGCAGCGGTGCCGGTCGCTGAATTTTACACGGGGCTGATCCCGGAACCGGTCTCGAAAGGCCTGAAAATCCGCCTCAGAAACATTGCGGTCCACATGCAAGACCACCGGACAGCCCGCCGCCAGCCAGTGGCGCGCCACCTGTTCTGCACGGTGCAGGGCCGTATGGACCAGCATGACAATGCCAACCGAACTCATCACGCCCTCACGCCCAATTGCCCTTGGACATCAGCCCAAGGATCTCCAGCTGACGCCAGTTGATGTAACGCTCGCTCCATTTGCACCACATATCCGGGTGATCGCGCAGGGCCTCGCGGTAGGCCTTGTATTCCGCTGAAGCCGCGTGGTGCTGTTTGCGGTCCATTTCCTCTTCGGCTTTGGCCGCGAATGTATCGAGGAACTTGGCGTGGAGAAGGACCCCACTGGCCTTTTCGCCGCCGCCGGTTTCATAAACCAGATTGAGCCCCCGCGGCAGAAGCATATGGGTCGAGCTGACAAAGGCAAACCGACGGTCCCATTTGACCAATGGGATCTTATTAAGCGCCGGTGCTTTCTTCGGGTTCTTCGAGAAAAACACCCGCGCCCGTGCGCCCCCTTGGATCCACAGGTTGCCGTATTCCTTGTTCAGGCTCATGGAGTAGTTGCCGCTGTCAAACCACGGCGCGATCTCCAACGGGTCCTGCCCAGAGCGATAGACCGCCTGATCCAGCCGCCCCTTTGGGTACACATCCAGCAGCATCGACGCAAAACTGCGGATCTGCGAACTGTCGAGCCAATCCGTCAGCGCCCGCACCGGGCGGGTATCGCAGAAGGGGTAGACAAAGAATTCGTCCGGATCGACCACCAGTGCCCAATGGCCATGCGCATATTTGCGCAGCAAGTGGTTCATCCAGTCCACACCATAGGTGGCCCGTTTATAGCTGGCGGTGGTATGCCACAGCGACACATCCGCCATCCCCGACAGATATTCGGCCGCGCCATCCTCGGACCCGTTGTCGATGAACAGGAAATGCTGCACGCCAAGGTCGCGGTAGTATTTCAGGAAATAGGGCAGGCGGATTTGTTCATTGCGAAAGGTGCAGACCAGCAGAATATCCGCAGGCTTTATGCGCGCCGTATTGTCCTGAACCGGGGTGAGTTCTCGGGATTTGCGCATACCGCGCAAGATACGGCGCTTGCGCCGCAGCCGCATCCTATAGGAGTTCCAAAGCCCCAACTCTTGTCCCGTCCGCGCTCAACCAAGGGCCAACGCCCGCTGTCCCAGCAATGTCATACCTGCCTTCAATCGCAGGCAATATGTCATGTTCACAGTATGGAAACAATGAATTTAGAATTGGTTACAATCACCAAACCGCCCGGAAGCACCGGCAACGACGGGGAAATTCACCCTATCTGGCGCCAATTCGGACTTTTGCACAATCCCAAGGCCTCCAGCCTCTGTGGCCCGTCAAAGAGCTGCGTCTCCGAATGCCAAAGATCCGGCGCTGAATTGATGGCCGCGTAGTAGTCGGCAAATTTCGACGGATCGTGAAAATGCTGTCGGCGCTGTGTGTCCTCGGCGGATTTGGCCAGCACCTCGGGCAAGAATTTCGTGTGCAACAAAACCCCCGACGGCACATCCTGACCCTCTGGGCCATGATACAGGCCGTTCAAACGCCGGGGCAAAAGCGCATGGGTCGAGTTGGTATAAGCAAACCGCCGGTTCCAGCGCACCAATGGCAGTTTATTGAGCGTCGGAGACAATTTCGGGTCCTCTTGGAAAAACACCCGCTCCCGTGCGCCGCCCTGTAGCCAAAGGTTGCCCATCGGCGCCTGCCGCACTGCACGATAGGGCCCGGCATCAAAACCGCGCAGGACGTCTGTCGGATCCTGCCCCGGCGCATAGTCCTGCGTGCCCAGCTGCCCTTTGGGATAGAGGTCCAGCATCATCGCACCAAAGCCATCGCGCCCTTCGGCTGCCAGAACATAGGTCAGATCACGCAGCCCATGCTCCTGCACCCCCGGATAGGTCAAAAGCTCGTCCACATCGAGTGTCAAACACCAATGCCCATGGCCATAGCGCATCAGCAGCCAGCCAGACCAGTCCAGCCCGAACCGCGTGTCGCGATAACTGGCCTTGGTCTGCCACAGCGACACATCGCTTTGATCCGCAAGCAAAGCCACGCTGCCATCGTCACTGCCATTGTCGACCATCAGAAAATGGTCCACCCCGAGTCTTCGATAGTACTCAAGAAAATAGGGCAACCGCAGCGCTTCATTGCGCAGGACAATCACCGCCAGAATGGCCTCTGGACCGATCTGGTCAAGACGCAGGTGCACCGGGTGCAGATCCCGGCGGGCGCGCAGACACCGCCACAACAGCCGCCGCCGCTTCCAACGCAGACGGTATGCCTGCGCAACAGAGATCTTTGGCAACGGCTGCGCCGCAATCCGGCCCATGATCCGGGCTTAACTCTCGTAGTGGCCCGACTGGTGCCAGCGCCACGCGTCACCGATCATCAGATCCAGAGAGGACCGCTTCGGCTCCCAACCCAGTTCTTCCCCCGCGCGTGTAGAGCCCGACACCAGCTTGGTGCAGTCCCCCGCACGGCGTGCGCCCGTGTTGTAAGGAACGGCCTGATTGGTCACGGCGCGGGAATGGTCGATCACTTCCATCACCGAGAAACCAGAGCCCGTACCAAGGTTGAACAC
This sequence comes from Tritonibacter multivorans, assembly GCF_001458415.1. Classification (GTDB taxonomy): domain Bacteria; phylum Pseudomonadota; class Alphaproteobacteria; order Rhodobacterales; family Rhodobacteraceae; genus Epibacterium; species Epibacterium multivorans. The sequence continues at coordinate 217,212 of NZ_CYSD01000037.1, forward strand.
ACGGCTGCCTTTGCCGTCTTGCAGCCACTTCAGACCCAGAACATGGGCATCGACCAGGTCGCAGACATGAACATAATCGCGAATACAGGTGCCATCCGGCGTGTCATAATCCGTGCCGAAAACGGTCAGGGCGTCACGTTCGCCTTTGATGGCCTGTAGCATCAAGGGGATCAGATGGGTCTCGGGCTGGTGGAATTCGCCCACCTCGGCGTCAGGGTCTGCGCCTGCCACGTTGAAGTAGCGGAAGATCACCGCGTTCAGACCGTCGGACGCGCCAAAGTCTTTCAGGATATCCTCGACCGCGCGCTTGGACGCCCCATAAGCGTTCAACGGGGTTTGCGGCGTGTTTTCATCCAGAACCACATTGTCATGGTCACCATAGGTGGCACAGGTGGAAGAGAACACGAAATCGAGACACCCAGCAGCGACGGCGGCTTCGATCAGGGTCAGAGAGCCGCCAACGTTATTGGCCCAATATTTGCCGGGCTGGCTCACCGCTTCGCCCACCTGACTCAGGGCGGCGAAATGCATCACAGCTGCGGGTTTGTATGTTTCAAACACCTCATCAAGGCGCGCGCGGTCTGTCAGATCGCCCTTTTCAAAAGGACCGAACTTGACCGCATCCTGCCAGCCGGTGACAAGATTGTCATAGGTTACCGGGGTATATCCAGCCGCCTTCAGCGCCTTGCACGCATGAGAACCGATGTAGCCGGCGCCGCCCGTCACGAGAATATTGGTCACTGTCCCTGCCCCCTAAAACAAATTCATTATGTACATAAAAAGCAGCCCCCTTCGCAGGGGGCAAGCTTCCGTTTCAACAAAAAGAAAAGTGGCGATTACTCGGCCGCGTGGCTGACCTGCGCAACCTGATTGATATAGCCCATCAGATCGTCGCGCAGCTCTGGGCGGTCGAGGGCAAAAGCAACAGTTGCCTGCAGGAAGCCCGCCTTTGAACCACAGTCAAAACGCTGACCCTTGAAGCGGTAGCCGTAGACCGGCACATCATTTTCGATGTCCTGCGCGATAGCGTCGGTCAGCTGAATTTCACCACCTGCACCCTGTTTCATCTGGTTCAGGTTTTTCAGCACGGTCGGCGACAGAACATAGCGACCGATAACCGCTAGGTTCGACGGTGCGTCCTCTGCCTTCGGTTTTTCAACCATGCCATTGGCAGACACAACAGCGCCCATGTCCTCTTTGACATCCAGAACGCCGTAGGAGGAGATTTTGTCAGGCGCAACTTCCATGGACGCAACCATATTGCCGCCGGTTTCCTCGTAAGCTTCAACCATCTGCTTCAGGCAGGATTTTTCACCCGCAATCACATCATCCGGCAGAATCACAGCAAAAGGTTCATTGGCGATCAAACGACGCGCACACCAGACGGCATGACCCAGCCCCAGCGCTTTGTGCTGGCGGATATAGGCAATCGCACCGGAGTCCATATTGGTGGACTTCAGAACCTCCAGCAGGTCATCTTTGCCTTTTTTGCGCAGCTCCTGCTCCAGAACCGGAGAGTGATCAAAGTAATCTTCCAGCGCGCCTTTGCCGCGCGAGGTTACAAAAATAAATTCCTTGATGCCCGCTTCGCGGGCTTCGTCGATGGCGTATTGAACCAGCGGACGGTCAACCAAAGTCATGATTTCTTTGGGAACGGATTTGGTTGCAGGCAGGAAACGCGTCCCCATTCCTGCGACGGGGAAAATAGCTTTTGTAACTTTATTACGCATTTGAACTCTCTTTATTTGCACACGCAGGCAAGCCAACCTTTAACAGGCCTCGACGCCGCGCTTTCATCCCAACCATCACTCCCCCGTGGCACGATTAGCGCATTACCAAGGGGAGAATGCCAAGGGTTTTCTACTCAATTTATTCCCATTTCGCGCATCATCGTCTCAATTTTCGGCACATCTTCGGGATTGTTCAGCTCCCAGAAACTTCGCCCCCGAGACTCGACGATTACGCAGAGAATCTTTCGACTGTTTTCAAGGAATCGCAATTGCTCCAGCCCTTCGAGCTGCTCCAGCGGGCCGACATTCCATGAGGGATACGCTGCCAACGCGTCGGGTCGATAGGCATAGACACCGACGTGGTGGAAAACAGGCGTATCCGCATCGGCCGCATACTCCGTGCCGGTATAGGGCACCACTTCCTTGGAGAAGTAGAGCGCGCTGTTGTCAGCTGCAAACAGCGCGGTTGTGCCGCCCACGCGGCCTGCTTTGCGGTCATCGCGCAAGCTGGTCAGCGTTGCGCCATCGCAACGCAGAACAGGTGTTGCAAGCCCCATGTCAGGTGCCCCGCGCAGACCTGCCACCAGATCTTCGATAAACCAATGCGGCGTCAACGGCGCGTCGCCCTGCAGGTTCACCACAATCTCATAGCCGCCGCCCAGCGCCGCATGGGCCTCTGCGCAGCGTTCGGTGCCATTGGCACAGTCGACAGAGGTCATGACGACCTCTGCCCCAAACCCTTCGGCCACAGTCCTGATCCGATCGTCATCCGTTGCCACCACCACGCGATCCACGCCGGCCACGGAACACGCCGCACGCCAGGATCGTTCGATCAAGGTGCGTTTCTCCCCATTGGCACCGGTCAATTCAGCGAGCGGTTTCCCCGGATAACGGGTCGAGGCAAAACGGGCAGGAATGACGATCAGGACGGACATTAGGCTTCCTTGAGTGTAACCGCCGGAGAATAGGCGATAAAGAACGGGTTTGCGTAGTCCGGTTTCCCGTAGGTGAGCGGCGCGTGATTGTCAAAGCGAACCACTTTGCCACCAGCGCCATGCAGCACGGCGTGACCGGCTGCGGTGTCCCATTCCATGGTGCGTCCCACGCGCGGATAGATGTCCGCTTCGCCTGTTGCGACCAGGCAGAACTTCAGCGAAGAGCCAGCGCTTTTCATGTCTTGGACGTTGTATTTATTGATATAATCATCGGTCGCCTGATCGCGGTGCGACTTGGAGGCCACCACCAGCAACGACTCGTTATTGCTGTCCGCAACACGGATCGGCGTGGTTTCGCCCATGGCGCTGGCATCGAAGGGTCCGGCCTCTTCGACGGCGCTGCCATCGGCCAGCGTGAAGAACATGCGCTCGCGTGCGGGCGCATAGACCACCCCACGTGTGGGCACACCTTCTTCGACCAGCGCGATATTGACGGTAAAGTCGCCGCGGCGATTGATGAACTCTTTGGTGCCGTCCAGCGGATCGACGATCAGGAAGGTTTCACCCTTTTCCTTATGCGACGCCGATTGCTCTTCGGTGACCAGCATCATGTCCGGAAAGGCTGCACGCAGGCCCGCCGAAATCAGCGCATCCGCCGCTTCGTCTGCTTCGGTGACAGGGCTGTCGTCGGACTTCACTTTGACGTCAAAATCGTCGGCGTTATAAATTTCCATAATCTTGTCACCAGCCTCCAGGGCGAGGCGACGCATAACTTCAATCAATTGCTGATAGTCCACAGCTCTCTCCAATCTTTTGCGATTGTTGCACCAACAGGTTGCTGACCTTATGGTCGTTAAGCAATGGATCATCAAGAATTCCATGCCACTGTGGCACGCGTAACGTGGAAATGAGGCAATGTTTCAGCACCGAAGTGACCAAACTCCGTTCTCTCGTGCACTCACCCTATCCGAGGTGGTGTACCATGCGGTTGTGCGCTCGGTCCGGTCCAAGCACAACAATGCCGTGCTGGCGCTGGTGATCAATATCTTCCAGTCCGCAATGTTCGTGCTGGCCTTCTATTTCCTGATGTCGATTATCCCCGGTGGTCGCGGCAATGCGGTGCGCGGCGATTTCCTGCTGTTTATGATGTCGGGCGTGTTCCTGTTCATGAGCCACACCAAAACCATGGGTGCTGTGGTCGGGGCGGACGGGCCCTCCAGTCCGATGATGCAGCATGCGCCGATGAACACCTCGATCGCCATTCTGTCAGCCGCCATAGGCGCGCTTTATGTACAGACGCTGTCGATGCTCGTCATTCTGTTTATTTATCACGCCGCCTTCCAGCCCATTACCATCGAAGAACCGATTGCCGCATTTGGCATGATGCTGCTGGCCTGGATCAGTGGCGCGGCGATTGGTCTGGTGCTCTATGTGATCAAACCCTGGATGCCGGGTATCGTTGGGATCATTACGATGATCTACCAGCGCTCCAACATGTTCTTTTCGGGCAAAATGATGCTGGCGGGCACCCTGCCCGGCTACATGCTGCCACTGTTTATGTGGAACCCGCTGTTTCACACCATTGATCAGGCGCGCGGCCACGTCTTTATCAATTACACGGCGACTGTGACCGACTGGCACTATACCGCCTGGATCACGCTGATCTTTGGCGTTATTGGCATGATGGGTGAATTTTACACCCGCCGCATGGCCTCGGCCAGCTGGAACGCCCGCCGCTAAGCGTCTAGACCGACCTCAGGTGACCACCCGCAGGGTCAGGTTCACGCGCCCGCCCTTGGGCAACAGCCGCGAGGATTTGAAGCGGATCCGGTCGACCCCGTGATAGGCAAGGCGCGCTTCGCCGCCCATAACCACCACGTCGCCCGAATTCAGCCAGATCGACTCGGTCTTCTCGCGCCGTGAGGTGCCGCCAATCCGCAACAGCCCGTCATCGCCGAGCGAGATCGACACCACGGGATAAGAGAAATCCGCCTCGTCCTTATCCTGATGCAGCCCCATCTTTGCGCCTTCACCATAGTAGTTGAACAAACAGCATTCCGGCGCGCGGTCACTGCCGCTCAGGGTTTCCCAAATCCCAAGCACCTCGGCCGGGATTGCGGGCCACGCCCGCCCCGAAGGGTGCGCGTCGATATACCGATAGCCGCTTTTGTCCGAAAACCAGCCATAGCCTCCGGCCGCCGTCATGCGCACCGACATCTGCCCGCCGCCGGGCACGTCGGGCGAAAACAAGGGCGCCGCCTGCAGCACCGGCCGCAGCACCTGCACCAGTGCACGCTGACGCTCTGGGCTGAGAAAGCCCTTGTGAATCTCGAATCCGCGCAGGTTGAGCCGTGTCATTAAGCGCTTATTAACTCCGTTTCTGGCAAAACCGATGCAATTTGCGCCTATGGGCAAAGGAGCCGGTTGCAGGGGTGATTTTCGCTCCCTATATACGCCGGGAAGCGGTTGTCACAGACATGCCGCTGCAGAATCGGGGCGGGAATGCCGATGCGGGTTCCAGCTTCGGGTAATCGCCTTTTAAAGACTAAGGGATCGAAAAGAGATGAGCAAAGTTATCGGTATCGACCTCGGTACAACCAACTCCTGCGTGGCCATTATGGATGGCTCCCAGCCCCGCGTTATTGAAAACGCCGAGGGCGCACGCACCACCCCCTCCATTGTCGCCTTCACCGATGAAGAGCGTCTGGTGGGTCAGCCGGCGAAACGTCAGGCTGTGACCAACCCCGACAACACCATCTTTGGTGTGAAGCGTCTGATCGGTCGTCGGTTCGACGACGAACATCTGGCCAAAGACAAAAAGAACCTGCCGTTCGCTGTTGTAAACGGCGGCAATGGTGACGCATGGGTCGAAGCCAAGGGCGAGACATACTCCCCGTCGCAGATCTCTGCCTTCACCCTGCAGAAGATGAAAGAAACCGCCGAGTCTTACCTCGGTGAGGGCGTGACCCAAGCGGTCATCACCGTGCCTGCCTACTTCAACGACGCTCAGCGTCAGGCCACCAAAGACGCAGGCAAGATCGCCGGTCTCGAAGTGCTGCGCATCATCAACGAGCCGACGGCGGCTGCGCTGGCTTACGGCCTCGACAAAGAAGACACCCAGACCATCGCGGTTTATGACCTTGGTGGTGGTACCTTCGACGTGACCATCCTGGAAATCGACGACGGCCTGTTTGAGGTGAAGTCCACCAACGGTGACACCTTCCTGGGTGGTGAAGACTTTGACATGCGCATCGTGTCTTACCTGGCCGACCAGTTCAAAAAAGAACACAACGTCGACCTGACCAAAGACAAGATGGCGCTGCAGCGTCTGAAAGAAGCGGCCGAGAAAGCCAAGATCGAGCTGTCCTCTTCTTCCCAGACCGAAATCAACCAGCCGTTCATCTCCATGGACCCGTCCTCCGGCACGCCGCTGCACATGGTCATGAAACTGACCCGTGCCAAGCTGGAGTCGCTGGTTGCCGACCTGATCAAGAACTCCCTGAAGCCCTGCGCGGCAGCTCTGAAAGACGCGGGCCTGTCCGCATCTGACGTGGACGAGGTTGTTCTGGTTGGTGGTATGACCCGTATGCCGAAGGTCATCGAAGAAGTGACCAAATTCTTCGGCAAAGAGCCCCACAAAGGTGTGAACCCGGACGAAGTGGTTGCCATGGGCGCCGCGATCCAAGCTGGTGTTCTGCAGGGCGACGTCAAAGACGTTGTTCTTCTGGACGTGACCCCGCTGTCCCTGGGTATTGAAACCCTCGGTGGCGTCTTCACCCGTCTGATCGACCGCAACACCACCATCCCGACCAAGAAGTCTCAGGTCTTCTCTACCGCAGAAGACAACCAGAACGCCGTGACCATTCGTGTGTTCCAGGGTGAGCGCGAGATGGCCGCAGACAACAAGATGCTGGGTCAGTTCAACCTCGAGGACATCCCGCCCGCACCGCGCGGCATGCCGCAGATCGAAGTGACCTTTGACATTGACGCAAACGGCATCGTCTCCGTTGGCGCCAAAGACAAAGCCACCGGCAAAGAGCAGCAGATCACCATCCAGGCTTCTGGCGGCCTGTCCGACGCCGACATCGACCAGATGGTCAAAGACGCGGAAGACAACGCTGAGGCGGATAAAGAGCGCCGCGAGCTGATCGAAGCGAAAAACCAAGCCGAAAGCCTGCTGCACTCGACCGAGAAATCGATCGAAGAGCATGGCGACAAGGTCGACCCCTCCACCATCGAGGCGATCGAACTGGCTCTGGCCGCGCTGAAAGACGACCTGGAGAACGAAAAATCCACGGCTGAAAAGATCAAAGCGGGCATCCAGAACGTCACCGAAGTGGCGATGCGTCTGGGTGAAGCGATCTACAAGGCGCAAGCCGAAGCGGAGGGCGGCGAAGAGCCGATGCCCGAAGCAGACGCCGACGCTTCTCCGGCAGATGACGACATTGTCGACGCCGAATTCGAAGACCTCGACGACGATAAACGCTAAGGTCTGACACCTTGGTCAATGGGGCCGGTCCGTTACCCGGACCGGCCCTCTTCGTTGAGGCCATAGGAGTTATCCAATGTCAAAACGTGACTATTACGAGGTGCTTGGGATCTCCAAGGGAGCCAGCGCCGACGAAATCAAAAAAGCCTTCCGCAAGAAGGCGAAAGAACTGCACCCCGACCGCAATTCGGACAATCCCAATGCCGAGGCACAGTTCAAAGAAGCAAACGAGGCCTATGACTGCCTGAAGGATGCCGAGAAAAAGGCAGCCTATGACCGCTATGGTCATGCCGCATTCGAAGGCGGCATGGGCGGCGGCGGTGGCCCCCGTGGTGGCCATCCGGGCGGCGACTTCTCTTCTGCTTTCTCTGACGTCTTTGATGACCTCTTTGGGGACTTCATGGGCGGCCAGCGCGGCGGCGGCGGCGGCGGCGGACGTCAGCGCGCAACCCGTGGCGCCGATCTACGGTATAATCTGCGCGTGTCGCTCGAAGATGCCTTCCGTGGTCTGCAGAAAACCATCAATGTGCCGACCACAGTCTCCTGTACGGCCTGTGATGGCACCGGTGCCGAAGGCGGCGCAGAGCCCACCACCTGTCCGACCTGTAACGGTATGGGCAAGGTCCGCGCGCAGCAGGGGTTCTTTACCGTCGAGCGCACCTGTCCGACCTGTAATGGCCTTGGTCAGATGATCAAGAACCCCTGTAAGGTATGCCACGGTCACGGCCGCGTGGAAAAGGATCGTTCGCTTTCGGTGAACATCCCGGCTGGTGTTGAAACCGGCACCCGCATCCGTCTGGCCGGCGAAGGCGAAGCAGGCCTGCGCGGTGGCCCTCCGGGCGATCTCTATATCTTCATTGAGGTCGCAAGCCACGAGCTGTTTGAACGCGAAAGCACAAACCTTTATTGCCGCGTGCCTGTCTCTATGGCCAAAGCGGCGCTGGGTGGTGCGATCGAGGTTCCGACCATTGATGGCGGTCGCGGTCGCGTGCAGATCCCCGAAGGCAGCCAGTCTGGCCGCCAGATGCGCCTGCGCGGCAAAGGCATGCCTGCCCTGCGCGGCGGCGGTGTTGGCGACATGTTCATCGAACTTGCCGTTGAAACCCCGGTCAATCTGACCACCCGCCAGAAAGAGATTCTGAAGGAATTCGAGGACCTCTCGGAAGAGAACAACAACCCCGAATCCCGCAGCTTCTTTTCCTCGGTAAAAGGCTTCTGGGACGGCATGAAGGGGTGAGGTGCGTCTAGGAAACCGTCCGGGGGACGGTTTCAGCGCCGAACGGGCGGAGCCCCGGAAGTTGCACCTAGCACGCAGCCTGCCAAAGAGCCCTGCCTCTGGTCCACACCTCCATCAAATTCCCAAGCGCTCCCAACCGGGGGCGCTTTTTCGTTTCCACCCTCGGCACCGTCACCCGGTGTACGGGGGGTGCACAGAGGGTGTACGGAGATCACCCCCCCCTCGGCTCCGGTTACATTAACCCTTCATCAACCAAGATGGCGTCACCATGGCCACATGGTGACCCGTGGCGTGTTCAACGATTCTCAGATCCCGCTCTTTGATCAGGGCGATGAAACCCCGGCAGATCCATTGCCCGCGGGGGCCAAAAGGCGGGAAGCTCCCTCCTATCTCAAAGACCACCGCGCCCGCCTGCGGCAACGTTTCATGGCCGGTGGCGCGGCCGCTATGCCGGATTATGAGCTGCTGGAACTGATCCTGTTCCGCTCCATCCCGCGCCGTGATGTGAAACCCATCGCGCGCCAACTTTTGGACCAGTTCGGCGATTTCAACCGCGTCATCACCGCCCCACCTGAACGGCTGGCCGAAGTGCCCGGCATTGGCGAGGCAGTGATTGTCGACCTCAAGGTGCTAGAAGCCGCCGCCGGCCGCATGGCACGCGCCAAGGTGCTGCAAAAACATGTGATTTCCAGTTGGGATGCGCTGCTCGACTACTGTCACACCACAATGGCCCATCGCGAAACGGAACAATTTCGCGTCCTTTTCCTTGACCGCAAGAACGTGCTCATCGCCGATGAGGCGCAGGCCCAAGGCACGGTCGATCACGTGCCGGTCTACCCCCGCGAGGTGGCAAAAAGGGCGCTCGAGTTGAACTCCAGCGCCCTTATTCTTGTGCACAATCACCCCTCAGGGGACCCCACCCCATCCGAGGCCGATATTCAGATGACCGCCCAGATCGACATGGCGCTCAGCGCGCTTGGCATTGCCTTGCACGACCATCTGATCATCGGCGCGGATGCTGAGATTTCCTTTCGCGCCGAGGGGCTTCTTTAGAGGTTAAAGATCAATCCGCAACACGCCCGCCGCCGGCAGAAGACCCACTTCGGTCTCTACGGGGCCTGCATTGTGGTTGAACCAGAACTCCTCGGTCGCGGTGCGGCGGGTGCGCACCCCTTCGGGCATTTTCCGCATTGCCAGACCCGCCGCTTCGCCCAGCTGGGCGACCAGACGGTCCATGCCGGCCTCATCGAGCCAGCCACCGCAATAGGTCTGTTTGCCCGCGCGCAGCGCCACGGCAGCGCCTGCTTCGGTCTGCATGACCACTTCGGCTTCGCCTTCCAGCTCTTCCAGATAGAGCATCGCATGGCCGCCACCGGCAAGCGGCACCGGCATGTCCGGGCGGATGGTTTCCAGACGCGACACGGTCACATCCAGACCCGGCAGCGCCGGCGGCAGGGGCGCAGTAGGAATTCGGAAATTTGCATCCCGCGCGGCCGAACGCGGACCATACAGAACCTCAACACCGCTTGCAGCCAATGCGGCCTTCAGGTCTTCGGCCACATGCATCATGCCCGGCACGACCACGAGGCCGTAGCCCGTGAAATCGCGCGTATTCGGTGGCAGGATGTCCACGGTCAGACCCGCACGACGCAGGCCACGATAGTGGTCGAGGATCAGGCCAAAGTAATCAAGGCCCTGCCCCTGCGGCTGTGTGCTCCAGGCCCAGTCAGCATCGTAGTCAAAGATGATCGCTACAGGCGCCTGCGCGGGCTGCACATCAGGGGCCTGCTGCAGCTCGTAGGCCACGTGGCAGGCCTCGTCCATCGCGGGCGCGTCTTTGCTGTCGGGACGCAGCATGCCTGCGTGCAGCTGTTCCTGCGCAAAAGGCGCCTGACGCCAGCGGAAGTAGCAGACAGCTTCGGCCCCATGGGCGAAGGCTTCCCAACTCCACAGACGGACCATGCCCGGCAGCGGCGAGGGGTTATAAGGCGCCCAGTTTACGGGGCCTGGCTGCTGTTCCATCACCCACCAGCGGCCCTTGCCAACAGCGCGATAGAGGTCATGGTGCAGCGCCTGAAAATCAGGATCGCCCTGTCGCGCATATTTGCGCTGGTTCTCAACGGTGGCACCGACACGGTCTTCAAGGAAGCCAAGCGGGTAGCTGTCCCAGGTCGCGATCTCCAGATCATCGCCCACTTTGAAGTGATCGAAATCGGTGATGCGCCCCATGTAGTTGTGGGACACCGGCGCGTCGGAAAACTCCTTGATGATCTCCACCTGCGCGCGATTGAACGCCACCACCTGATCCGAGCTGAACCGTTTGAACGCATGCACATGCGACGGGTTGGGTTCGGTCACGGTCAGGTTCGGCAGCTCGATCTCGGCAAAGTCGCGATATTCCATCGACCAGAAGATATTGCCCCAGGCCTCGTTCAGCGCGTTGATATCGCCACTGAACTGCGCCCGCAGCCAGTCCTGAAACGCGGCGCGAGCCGCCGGAGAATAGCTGATGATCGTGTCGTGGCAGCCGTATTCATTGTCCGTCTGCCAGGCGCTCACATGTGGGTTGCCGCCAAAACGTTCGGCCATCGCGCGGGTGATGCGCTGGCTTTCCGCGAAATAGCCCTTGTGGCTAAAGCAGTAGTGACGGCGCGAGCCGAAACCACGCGGGCGGCCTTCGGCATCCACGGCAAACATATCGGGATGCTTATCCGCCATCCAGCGCGGCGGCGTCGCGGTGGGTGTGCCCAGCACGACCTTGAGACCATAAGAGCCCAAAACCGCAATCGCGCGCTCCATCCAATCCCAGTGGAATTCGCCCGGATTAGGCTCGATCCGGGACCAGGAGAATTCGCCAATGCGAACCCAGGTCAGACCCGCTTCGGCCATGCGGCGCGCGTCTTCTTCCCAGATCGTTTCAGGCCAGTGTTCGGGGTAATAGCAGGTGCCAAGCGTGCGTTTCATGATGTCCTCACAGGATCACTTGGTGTTCGCGCTGTCCGCGCGTGTTTGTTTCAATGGCAAAGGTCTTGCCGGCATCAGCGTCCTCTACACCATCTGCAGCGGTGGTGACATAGAGGGTTGAAAGATCCGCTCCGCCAAAAGCTGGGCAGGACGCCTGCGGTGTCGGTACCGAAAAGGTTTCCAGCAGCGTGCCATCCGGCGCATAACAGGCCACACGGGACGCATCCCACTGGGCATTCCAGAAGTTGCCATTGGCATCCACAACGGCGCCATCCGCGCCAAAATCTTCCTCCGCCAGATCAAGGAAGACTTCGGGCACACCCTCGGGCCAGCCATCCGCCGCCGCCAGAGGCTGGCGCATCACCTGACCCTTGGCGGTATCAACGTAGTAAGCACAGGATCGATCCGGCGCGAAACAGATCGCATTCGTGATCGTCACATCCGGCACAAGGGTGCGCAGCGCGCCCCTGTAGTAGCGGTAAATCGCACCAGCGCCGGGTTCAGCGTTATAGCCCATGGTGCCAATCCAGAAACCGCCCCAGGGATCCGCGCGTCCATCATTCGACCGCGTGACCTCATTGTCGGCTTCCAGCGCGCACAGATACGCCTGCTCGCCGGTTTCCAGATCAAACGTCCACAGGGCCGAAGCGCTGGCCATGATCAGCCTGTCGTGATCCACCCACCCCGCAGCCGAGACGCATTCGTCAAAATCCCAGTGGTGCTCTGCCCCGTCCACCACGGTCAAAAGCTTCTTGCCCAGAATGTCGAACCAGAAAAACTGAGCGCGCTCTGGATGCCAGAACGCGCCTTCGCCCAAGATACACTTGGTTTGGCTGAACACCGCCATTAGCCGTAGACCGCGTCGTAGGCTTTGACCATATCGGTCGCAATGGGGGTGATTTCCTCGGCTGTGCGGCCGGGTTTGTAAAGGCTGGAGCCAATGCCAAACCCCGTTGCGCCAGCGGCCTGCCAGTCGGCGAAATCTTCCGGGCCAACACCGCCCACGGCAAAGGTGGGTGCGTCTTTGGGCAGCACGGCCTTCAGCGCTTTGAACCCATCCAGCCCCAGCTTGAACGCCGGGAAGAACTTCAGACCATCTGCGCCCGCGCGCAGAGCTGCGAAGCATTCGGTCGGGGTCATGACACCGGGGTAAGACAACATGCGGGCTGCCTTGGTCGCCATAATGACATCAGAGTTGGCATCCGGGGACACCACCATTTTGGCACCGATTGCGGCAAGACGCGCAACCGATTGCGTGTCCAGCACGGTGCCTGCCCCGATCAAGGCGCGGTCGCCTGCGTGCTCTACCATTGCAGCAATGCTGTCGAACGGATCCGGGGAGTTCAGCGGCACTTCGATCTTGGTGATCCCAGCAGCGATCAGCGCATCGGTGACGGGAATGGCTTCTTCGGGCGTGATGCCGCGCAGAATTGCGATAATATCTCGGGACATGGGCTAAACCTCTTGGTTCAAGTGCGCATGGGCTGCGCGCAGCCCTGCAAGTGTCGTCTCTTCAGCATTGGCAATTGTGGCATCTGCCCCCTGCTGGGACAGCGCCGCCGCATAGGCGCTCGCCATGCCGTTCTCGCCAACGATAATAACAGATCGCCCGCTCCACGACGGGCGTGCGGCCTCAATCTCTGCGCCGACCAGAAGGCCGGACAGGCGGGCGCGGCTTGCCACCGGGGACAGATCCGCCAACAGGGCCTCTGCGCGCAGGCTGAACATGGCGCTCAGCAGGGCTGCGGGATCCTTGCGCGCAATCTCACAGCCTTGAGCGAAGGCGTCGTCATCCCAGCCGTCTTCGGCCACAGTGTGGCGCAGCACGGATTCGGTTGAAATCAGATGGAAGGCCTCGCCGCTCATGAAGGTGGCGAAGCGATTGATCCGACCGCCCGAGACGCAGGCCCATTTGGTGTGTGTGCCCGGCAGGCAGATGACGCCATCAAGATCGGGGTTGGCCGCCAGAACGCCTGCAATCTGCGTTTCCTCGCCGCGCATTACATCGGCGGGCGCGATCTGCTTCACCCCCGGCAGGATATGCACGGACAAGCGCGCATCCACCGTCGCAACCTTCGTTGCCGCAGCAATGGAAGGCGGCGAACACGGCGTCGCAGCATAGGGGGCCTCGGCCCAGCCCTGACGCGAACCTGCCATGCCGCAGACCACGACAGTCAGACAGCCGCTGGTCGGCAGATAAGGCTCTAACTCGGCGATAAGTACGGATTCATAATCTTCTTGGGCAATGGCCCCCATGCCGCGATCGGAATCGATCCGGGTCAGGGGGCTCCCCTCTGCATCCATGGGCCAGAGCCGCAGATGGGAGGTGCCCCAATCTGCCGCCACCCAAGTTGCGGTCTTGGTCGTCGCAGAACTCATCCCGACACCACCACGCCGCCGTCAACCACCAGCGCCTGACCAGAGATCATGCGAGAGGTTTTGGACGACAGGAACAGGGTCGATTCCACGATGTCCTGCGGTGCCAGATGATCCTTCAGGCACTGGCGTTCCAGATGGCCTGCCAGCGCTTCGGGCGTGGCCCATTTGTCGAGCTGCTTTTCGGTCAGAACCCAGCCCGGCGCCAGCGCGTTCACGCGGATGCGGTCGGGGCCAAATTCGCGCGCAAGGCTGCGGGTCATACCGTTGATGCCCGAATTTGCAGTGGTGTAGGCCGGATAGCCAGTGTTGCCCATCATGTAGCTGATCGAGGTGAAGTTGACGATGGACCCGCCACCCAGTTCCTTCATGCCGGGAATCACTGCCTGACAGGCAAAGAAATAGGCTTTGAGGTTGATCGACTGCGACCAGTCCCAGAAGTCTTCTTCCACGTCCAGCGTCTCGTGACGCTGATCGTTGGCGGCGTTGTTGACCAGTACGCCAATGGGGCCATGGGCCTCTGCCGCCTGCGCAATCGCGGCTTTCAGCGCCGCAATGTCGGTGATGTCGCATTGGATGAACAGCGGGCGGTTGCCGGTCTCTGCTTCCATGCGATCCACAAAGGCCGTGGCATCCGAGCGGCCCACAAAGGCCACTTTTGCACCCTGACGCAGGAACCCTTCGGTCAAGGAAGCGCCAATGCCGGATCCGCCCCCCGTGATAAAGACAGAAGCGCCGCTCAGGTCGTGAAATGTCGCGTTAAAATCCATAATTAGTGGCTCTCCCGTGTCACAGGGCGGGTGTCTTTGCCCACCAGGAAATCAAGGTCAGCCCCTTGGTCCGCCTGCAGCACGTGATCGACGTACATTTTGGCGTATCCACGGGTATAATGAGGTTCGGGTTGGACCCATTCGGCGCGGCGGGCCTCCAGCTCTTCTTCCGAGACCAGCAGTTCCAGCACGCCAGTGGAGGCGGAAACCTTGATGCGGTCGCCGGTTTTGACCAATGCGATGGGGCCGCCGGCGGTGGCTTCGGGGGCCACATGCAGGATCACCGTGCCAAAGGCGGTGCCGGACATGCGCGCGTCTGACACGCGCACAATGTCGCGCACGCCTTGTTTGACCAGCTTGGCCGGTACCGGCATATCGCCCACTTCGGGCATGCCCGGATAGCCTTTGGGGCCACAGTTTTTCAGAACGAGGATAGAGTTTTCATCCACCGGCAGATCGTCGCGGTCGATATTGGCCTTCAGCTCTTCGATGGTCTCGAACACATAGGCTTCGCCTTCGTGCTCCAGCAGATGATCCGAGGCCGCCGAGGGTTTCACAATCGCACCGCGCGGGGCGAGGTTGCCGCGCAGAACGCGCAGACCAGCCGCCGGTTTGCGCGGTTCGTCATAGGCAAAGATGACGTCGCGGTTATAACACTCGGCCTCTTCGTAGTAGTGCGAGATATCCTTGCCCATCACAGTCTGTGCCGGGCGCAGTTTGTGGGCAACTTCTTTCAGCACCACCGGAACACCGCCGGCATAGCAGAAGTCTTCCATCAGGTATTTACCCGAGGGCATGCAGTTGACCAGAAGCGGGATCTCTCCACCGATCTCGAAATCTTCAAGCGTCAGGTCAATGCCCACACGACCCGCCAGCGCCAATAGGTGCACAACCGCATTGGTCGACCCCCCCAGCGCCGCATTGGCGACGATGGCGTTCTGGAAGCTTTCTTTGGTCAGCACGTCGGACAACTTCAGGTCTTCTTCGACCATCTCCACGATGCGTTTGCCGGTCATATGCGCCAGCGCCATGCGGCGGGCGTCCACCGCCGGCAGGGAGCCGTTCATCGGCAGGCACAGGCCCATGGCCTCAGACAGGGAGGACGTCGTGGACGCGGTGCCCATGGTCATGCAGACGCCCTTGGACCGGGACATGCCGGATTCGGTCGCCATGAAGTCCTTGAGCGTCATGTCGCCCGCTTTGACGTCCATCGCAAACTTGCGCACATCGGTGCCAGAGCCCAGATCGCGGCCCTTCCACTTGCCATTCAGCATCGGACCGGCAGAGACAACGATAGAAGGCAAATCGACCGAGGCCGCGCCCATCAGCTGACCCGGTGTGGTCTTGTCGCAACCGCCCAGCAGCACAACGCCATCCATGCCATAAGCGCGGATCGATTCTTCCACGTCCATTGCCAGCAGGTTGCGAAACAGCATCGCGGTCGGCTTCATCTGGGTTTCCCCCAGAGACATCACCGGGAATTCCACCGGGAAACCGCCGGCCTCCCAAACGCCACGCTTCACGCCCTCGGCCAGTTCGCGCAGGCCAGAGTTGCAGGGCGTCAGTTCCGACCAGGTGTTGCAGATGCCAATAACGGGGCGACCGTCAAAAGCATGGTCCGGGAAACCTTGGTTCTTCATCCAGGACCGGCGGATAAAGCCGTCCTTGTCCAGCATGCCATACCAGCCGCGATTGCGTCTTTCTTTGGTCATGTTCTTTGTCCTTCAAACACCCATAGGGTCTGGGGGTAGCCCCATGGCAGGGTCACGCCCTGATGCATCAAATATTGTCCAGAAAGCGCGGCTTCCCCGGTAGAAAGAAGCGGCGCGCCACGGCTCTGCCAATCGAGAACCGGGCTTTGGCTGAGGGGGGTCAACCGATATGTCGACGCCGCGTCAAGCCCTGTCAGGCGCAAGGGCCGCGGCAGGACCGAGCGGGTGGATTGCGTCAGCCCGGCAAAGACAACGAAACGGTCGCCCTCTTCCGAGATCTGCATTTCACCCGTCACCGCCAGGTCGTCGGCGTCCAGTCGCAGGATATCACCACGCGCCATCCAGCTGCGGTTTTCCTTCCACCAGCTGGTGATCCGGCGCAGGGTCGCAGTTTCCGCCTCATCCAGCTCGCGCGGGTCCATTTCGAACCCCATGTGACGCTGCGCGGCGACCCAGGCGCGGGTTTCCATGTCCAGATGGCGACCCGATGTGTGGCAATGGCGCGGGCCAACATGGCTGCCGGTCACTGCCATGGGCAGGAACAGGGCGGAGTCATGCTGAATGCGCAGCCGCTCCATCGCGTCATTGCTGTCCGACAGCCACACCCGCTGGCAATGCGCCATGGCGCCAAAGTCGATGCGGCCGCCGCCAGAAGCGCAGCTTTCAAATTCCACACCGGGATGCGCCGTACGCAGCCGGGCAATCAAATCGTAGTACCCACGCGCTTGCGCGGCGTCCGGCGTCGGCAGCACGCGATTGTGGTCCCATTTGACATAATCGATGTCATAGGCGCCGAGCACCGCATCGATCTTTTCAAACAGATAGTCACGCACCTCCGCGCGGGACAGATCCAGCACCATCTGATTGCGCCCCAGCACCTGATCGGGCGCGCCAAGCGCCCAATTGGGGTGTGCGCGATACAGATCGCTATCCGGGTTCACCATCTCCGGTTCAAACCAGATGCCGAAGGTCATATTCAGGCTCTGAATATGGGAAATCAGCGGGGTGAGCCCGTCGGGGTATTTGCGCGGATCAATGTCCCAATCCCCCAAAGACGAGGTGTCATCGTCGCGTTTGCCGAACCAGCCGTCATCCAGAACAAACCGTTCCGCGCCCAGTTCCGCAGCGCGGTTGGCAATGGATTTCAACGCGTCCAGATCATGATCGAAATAGATCGCTTCCCAGCAGTTGTAGTGCACGGGACGCGGGCGATTGGCGTCAGGCCAGGTCACCACACGATCGCGCAGGTGACGTTGGAACGCCACGGCGCAGCCATTCAGGCCAATATCAGAGCGCACGGCATAAAGCGTCGCGGTCTCAAACGCTGTCGCAGGTTCAACCTCGGTGCCAGAGGCATGGCCAAACTGCACCTGACGGCGACCATCCGAGAGCTCTTCTGCCACCATACGGTGCCCACCGGACCAACCGTAGTGGAAGGCCACTGCTTCGCCCCGAGTGTTTGTCGTGCCGCGTGCGGGCAGGATCAGGCCGGGGAAGTGTTCATGTCCCGTGCGCCCGGTGCGGTTTTCACGCAGGCGGATGCCCGGCGTCCACGGGGTGCGCTCACTGCGAAACTCGCCAATCCAGCGGCCAGAGAAGTCAATCATCTCATCGCCGGACTGCGGTGCCGGGAAGACCGGGGCCGAAAGCCAGCTCAGACGCCGCGGACGATCCGCACGCAGCCGTGATTGGGCGGAAACAACCGAGGTCTGCGGATCAAGGGCGAAATCGGCCTCATAAGTGAGGCCGAGATCCTGGTCACAGTAGCGCAGTGTCAGAGCCTGTTCATCGCCTTCAGCGGCAACAAAGACAAAGCGCGGCAGCAAGGGGGCGCCGTCAGCCTCAGCAACATGCAGTCCTGGCTGACCGGGGAAGGTGCTGGACGCTTCCGGACAAATGGACAGGTTTGGGTTCTCGTCCAACATGCCACCCGTCACGTCGGGCGCACCCGCTGCAACGATCACCGCAGGGTCTGTGCCGTCAGGCAGGCGCGGTCCCCAATAGGCGACCTCGGGCAGCGCCCCGCCATGTGATGCGAGGAGGAGCGTCTGCCCGTTGTCTTGCAGAACCCAAGTCTGGATCATTTCACCGCGCCCAGTGTCAGGCCCGCAATAAAGTGGCGCTGCATCAGGAAGAACATTGCCACCGGCGGCAGGGCTGCCACAATCGAACCGGCGCTCATCAGATGATAGGCGGCGCGGTATTGCGCGTTAAACGAGGTAATCCCCGCTGTGACCGGCTGGCTTTCTGCACCCTGGGTCAGAACAACAGCCCAGAAGTAGTCATTCCAGATGAAAGTAAAGATCAGCACAGACAGCGCCGCAATCGCGGGCTTCATCAGCGGGAGAACCACAAACCAGAAGATCCGCCATTCGGCCACGCCCTCGACCCGTGCGGCCTCGATCAGTTCAAACGGCAGCGCGCGGATGAAATTGCGCATGAACAGCGTGCAGAAGCCGGTCTGGAAGGCCACGTGGAACAGCACCAGGCCCAGCTTGGTGTTATAGAGTCCCATGTCCAGCGTCAGGTCACGCACCGGAACCATCAGGATCTGGAACGGAACGAAGTTGCCCGCCACAAACATGAAGAACAGCAGCAGATTGCCGCGGAACTTGTACACCCCCAGCGCAAAGCCGGTCATGCAGGACAACGCCACCGCACCAATCACTGTTGGCACCGTGATCATCACGGAGTTCCACAGGTAGCGCGGCATGTCGGAGGCAAAGAACACCTTGCCGTAGTTTTCAAACCCCTGGAACGAGGACGGCATGCCCCAATAGTTACCGGTGGTGAAATCAACGTCAGGTTTGACCGAAAAGACCGCCACAGCGATCAGTGGCAGAAGCCACATGATCAGCGCCAGCGGCACCAGCGCCTGATAGGTGGTTTGCCACGCAGTCGAGGCTTGTTGGATAGGACGGGGGAACATCTCAGCGTGCTCCTTTTTCTTCTTGGTACATCGACCACAGGAAGTAGGCGATGAAGCACAGCATGATGAGGAACAGAACCACGGCAATCGCAGCGCCATAGCCCATGCGGAAGCCATATTCCGACAGGGCTTTTTCGAACATATAGAACGACAGCACGCGGGACTGACCGAAGGGGCCACCGTTGGTCATGATGGAGATCAGGTCGAACGAACGCAGCGCGCCGATGATGGTCACAACGAAAGCGATAAAGGTCGCGGGACGCAGCTGCGGAACAATCACATGCCACAGCATGCGCCAGCCCTTTGCGCCATCGAGACGCGCTGCTTCGACCTGTTCGGGGTCCACAGCATTCAGACCGGTGAGATAGAGGATCATACAATACGCCGTCTGCGGCCAGAGGCCTGCGGCGATAATGCCATAGGTCAC
Source organism: Tritonibacter multivorans (assembly GCF_001458415.1). Classification (GTDB taxonomy): domain Bacteria; phylum Pseudomonadota; class Alphaproteobacteria; order Rhodobacterales; family Rhodobacteraceae; genus Epibacterium; species Epibacterium multivorans. The sequence goes on from NZ_CYSD01000037.1 coordinate 236,781, forward strand.
CAGTTTCGGGTCACCCAGCACGTTTACCGGGTCAAAGCCAAAGAAGCCCAGCATCTGATTGAGCAGACCAAAGGTCGGATCATAGAACCAGGTGAACACCAGGCCGACAACAACCTGAGAGATCACGAAGGGGAAGAAGAACAGCGATTTATACAGGCGGATGCCCACGACATTCTGGTTCAAGAACAGGGCAATGCCCAGACCCGCCGGGATCGCCAGCAGATAGAGCGCCAGCCATTTGAAGTTGTTCCAGAGAGACACCTCAAACGCGCGGTCGTCCAGCAGCTCGACATAGTTCTCAACGCCCACATATGTGGGTTCGCCTAGGCCGTCCCATGCGTAGAAAGAGAGGTTGAAGCTCTGCAGGATCGGAAAGATCACGTAGAAAGCAAAGAAAAGCACGCCTGGCAGAAGGAACATCGCAGGCGCAAGCGCCTGTCGGTTGCGCCGGATCCAGCCGGGTGCGCCATGCGAATGGGATATGGTCGCGTCGGTCAAGGGAAACTCCCGGAACATCAGGCCCGCCCTGCAACCAAATCGAAATCAGGTGCAAAAGCGGGCGTGGCTTGGTTGAAATACGGTCTGGTGAGGAGCGGGTCTTGGGAGGCCACTGGGGCCAGACCGCAGTGTGGCGCGGGCGAAGCAAGCTCCGCCCGGCCGGAGAGGTTTATTTGTAAACGCGGCTGCGAGTCTTCTCGAGACGGTTCAGGATGTCATCCAGATTGTCCGGGAACACCATGAACTCCTGGAAGCCTTCCATAGCAACCGATGCCATTTCCGCCGGTGCGTCGCGGTCAAAGAACTGCGCAATACCGCCCGGCGCGTTGGAGGACAGCATCTCGAAGCCCTGGTTCAGCATCTCGTCATCATCCACAGAAGACTGTGCGTTGACGGGCAGCTGACCCAGTGCAGAACCGGAGTTGATCTCAGTCTGAACGTCCGCGGAAACCACATAGCGCAGGAATTCACGCGCGGCTTCTTTGTTGGAAGCACCTGCCGGGATGTGGAAGGTGTCGGTCGGTGCGTCTTCGGCCAGCTCAACACCGTCGGTGATCGCCGGGAACTGGTAGAAGTCCAGCTTGTCGGTGTCGAGACCCGCTTCGCGCAGCGGTGCCACGGCGAAGTTGCCCATCAGATAAGCGGTTGCTTCACCGTTGACCATGAACGGCAGCGCTTCCTGCCAGCTGTAGGACTGGTGGTTGTCGATGAAGGCGCCCATGTCGACCAGCTCGCGCCAGTTTGCAAAGGTTGCTTTTACGCGGTCGTCGGTCCAGGCCACTTCGCCATTGGTCAGCGCCATGTGGAAGTCATAGCCGTTGGTGCGCATGTTCAGGTAGTCGAACCAGCCACCGGCGGTCCACAGGAACTTGGACCCAATGGTGAAACACTTGCGACCGGAGTCGAGGATCTTCTGGCAGTTGTCTTTGAAGGTCGCCCAGTCTTTCGGCTCTTCGAGACCCAGCTCTTTGTAGATGTCTTCGCGGTAGTAGACGCCCCACTGATAGTAGGTGTACGGCACGCCGTACTGCTTGCCGTCGATGGTCATCGCACCTTTGGTGGAGGCCAGATTGTCGGCAAGCGCAGGCTCGGCCCACAGGTCAGAGATGTCTTCGAACAGGTCTGCGTTCACATAGGGACGCATACGGTTCGCTGCGTACCAGTTGGCAACATCCGGCGCGTTTGCGGTCAGGAAGTTGCGGATCTGGGTTTTATACGCTTCGCGGTCGATGATGGTCAGCTCGACGGTCAGGTCGGGGTGCAGCGCATCAAAATCGGACGCCATCTTTTCCATTACCGCACGCGGTGCCGGGTTGGACATGTCCGAAAAGATCTTGAGCGTACCGCTCAGATCGGATGCCTGTGCAGAGGCACAGAGGCCTGCGGCCATAGCGAGGCCTGCGGCCGTTCCCTTCAGCAAATTCATGGTTTCCTCCCATTTAAGATGCTGGTTATCTTGGTTTCATTTAGTGGAACCAGTTTCCAACTATTGAAACCATGAACTGCAACCGCTATGAATGTCAACAGTCTCTTCGTTTTTCGACACGACAGAGGCAGGGAGGACTTGCATGACAGCGCAAAAAATGCCGCAGCGCAGCGCCGATGGAACTGTTGGCAAAGCATTGGAAATTTTGGATCAGGTGGCCGAATTTGGCCGTCCGGTTCGCTTTGGCGAACTGCTTGCTGCATCCGAACATCCCAAGGCAACACTGTATCGTTTGGTGCAAACCCTGACGAATCAGGGAATGCTGAGCTTTGACGTAGAAAAGCAGACCTACGCACCCGGATTGCGTCTGGTGCGCCTTGCCCATGCGGCCTGGCGACAAAGCTCTCTGGCCCCGGTCGCCCGCCCTTTCATCGACAAGCTGTCCTCTGCCGTGGGCGAGACAATCCACCTCGCTCAGCTGGATCGCGGGCAGGTTCTATATGTCGATAAACGAAATGCGACCCAGCCGATCGAGATGTTCAGCCAAGCCGGTAAAATCGGCCCCGGCTACTGCACAGGCGTCGGCAAGGCGATGATCGCGCATCTGGGGGATGAAGCCCGCGAAGATGCCATTCACCGTCAGGCGTTCTTTGCCCACACGCCGCACACGCTTGCCACGGAAGACGCGTTCCGCGCCGAACTGGACGAAATCCGCACCGAAGGTGTGGCCTATGACCGCGAAGAACACGAACCCGGCATTATCTGCATTTCCGCCCCGATCCTATCGGAGACGGGCCGCGTGATCGGGGCGCTCTCGATCACCTCATCCATGCAGCGCCAATCACTGGAAGGCCTGACGGCGTTCCGATCGATTCTCCTGCAAACCGCCAATGACATCGCGAAGGCTGCCGAAAATTGGCAGTTCCCAAGCTGACAAGAGTAACCAGCCTGCCCAAGACGGCGGGCCACAAGAAGGACGACCTGACATGACCGGTGTCACGCTGAACAAAGCCGTGAAAAAATACGGCGACATCCAGACCATCTTTGACGTGGATCTCGACATCAAGGACGGCGAATTCTGCGTCTTTGTGGGCCCGTCGGGCTGCGGTAAATCCACCCTGCTGCGGATGATTGCAGGCCTTGAAGAAACCACCGCAGGCGAGATCCACATTGGATCGCGCGATGTGACCAATGTTGAGGCCGCCGAGCGTGGCGTGGCAATGGTGTTCCAGTCCTATGCGCTCTATCCGCATATGACGGTCGAAGACAACATGGGCTTTGGTCTGAAAATGAACGGCCACCCCAAGGCCGAGATCAAAGAAAAAGTCGCCGAAGCCTCGCGCGTTCTGAAGCTGGACGATTACCTGAAGCGCAAGCCCAAGGCGCTGTCCGGTGGCCAGCGTCAGCGTGTCGCCATTGGCCGTGCGATTGTGCGCGGCCCCGAAGTGTTCCTGTTTGACGAACCGCTCTCCAACCTCGACGCGGAACTGCGCGTTGACATGCGGGTCGAGATCGCGCGCCTGCACAAGGAAATCGGCGCCACCATGATCTATGTCACCCACGATCAGGTCGAAGCCATGACGCTGGCGGACAAAATCGTGGTTCTGCGCGCCGGTCGCGTCGAACAGGTTGGTGCGCCGATGGAACTGTATAATGATCCCGACAACAAATTTGTCGCGGGCTTCATTGGCTCGCCCAGCATGAACTTCGTCGAAGGCGAAGTGGTGGGCGGCAAGGTCACCGTGCCAGCCTTTGGCGGTCGCGAGATCACAACATCCGTGGCCCTGCCCGGCGAAGGCAGCAAGGTCATTGTTGGCCTGCGCCCGCAGAACATTCTGGTCAAGGCAGATGAAGGCGCGGCCACCCTCGATCTGCGCGAACGTCTGGGTGCGGTGGCCTATGACCACCTGATCTGCGCCGATGGCGCAAAGATCATCGTTGAAACCCGCGGCGATGAAGAGATCGCGGAAGGTTCCAAAGTGACGCTGGAATTCAACGACGAAGACGCCTTCTTCTTCGATGCCGCAACGGAGGCCCGCCTGCGCTAAGGCATCACCTCGGACAGCAAAAAAGAGCCCGGACACATCGCTGCGTCCGGGCTTTTTGTTATTCCAGCCACACCTCGACGCGGCGATTGACCTGCCGCCCCCAGGCGCTGTCATCGCAGGCCATGGGCAGCGCTTCGCCAAAGGCTTCGACGTCAAGACGCACACGTTCAAGGTTTGCCGTCTCTGCCGCCTGCGCCACCGCGTCCCGAACGGCTTGCGCCCGTTTCAGAGCAATCTCGCGGTTCGGACCCGCCGGGCCATCACCATCCGAAAAACCCGCAAAGACCAGCCGCCGGGCATCATAAATCCCGGCCTCCAGGTCACGGGCCAAAAGCTCCACGTTCCCGCGCGACTGCGCATCAAGCCGCGAGGAGCCAACCTCGAACCGGAACGAGGTCGTCATTCGTTTTTTGCCGTCCATCACTTTGATCAGACGCTGCAGCTCTGCCAAAGAGGTCTCTTTCCCCGCGGCCATCAGCGCATTGGCGAGCCGCTCGCCTTGCAAGGCGACCGGCACATGCTCGGGCGATTGGTCCACGAACCCGGCGCGACGGATCACGATCTGCGCAGCCGGACCACGCGCATAGGTCAGAAATTCGCGCGCCACTTTTGGCAGCCTGCGCGCGGGCAGATACAGAAACATCGGCGCTGTCAGCGGGTAATCTTCGGTTTTGATCGAACGGCGATTGGCGCTGAGCGAAAACCCACAGGGTCCGGTCAGTGTCAGAACCCGCGCCGTGCCCGTTTCTGAAAAGCTCGCCAAGCCGATGGCAAACGGGTCTGTGGCAACGGTCCGCACGAGATTGCTCCCCCGGGAGTGGCGACGCGCGCCCTGAGTCACCCCCTGCCCTAGCGGGCGAAGCAGTTTGTCTTCAGCGGCTTGCGCAAGCCCCGACCCGGGGCTGAGCATATCAACCGTTATTGGCGCGTCAGGTCCGCCCAATTGCTGCCAATTGGTAATGTCGCCTGACAAAACGCGGGCCAGTTCCGGGACAGAAATCCGTGTCACCGGGTTTTGCGGCGACACAATCGGCACCATAGCGTCCAGCGCCAGCACGCGGCCGCGATTTGCCGCTGTCAGGTCGCCCATGCCGGCCTCTGCGGCGCGGGTCCGTTCGGCAGCGCGAATCTCGCGAAGCGCCATGACAATATCGGCTTCATCCGCGAGCAGATCCGCAAAGCCTTCGTCCGTGTTATTCACCAGAAAAACAAACCGCGCGACCAGCCGATCCGCGCCGTCCAAAAGTCCGTATTCAAAGCTGTTTCCGTCGAAATCGCGTCGCTGCGTTTGATAGCCATTGCGCAGCGCAAAGCCTTCGATCAAGGCGGGCACCAGAACCTCTGCCATCGAAGACGAGCCGGAAAACACCACCTCGGCGACGAAACCGGACAGGCTGGGACAACCGGGGCCTTCGCACTGCACGCCTGAGCCATCGACGGTCAATTCGCCGAACTGTGTGTCCACACGGTAAAACTCGCCGTCAAAGCCCAAAAGCGTGCCGGTGATTTCAATACTGCCATCGCGCGAAGATAAAGTGACATCCTGCGCAATGGCTCCAAAGCCGGTCGACAGGAATAAAAGTGCAGCACAAAGAGCTGCACGGAAATGTAGCATGAGAAATCCCGAAAACGCCCGTATCAGTTTCGGGAGAGTTTCAGGCTTTCCACCGGATTATTCAACACCAGAAAGTCACCAACTGCATCGCATGCGGGCATCTCAAGCGAAAGCTCGCGGGCGCGCAGCCCACCACCGCGCGCGGACAGGATTTGCACGTTAAGCGGGCGGTTGCAGGTCGTCGAACGAACCTCTGCCTCCAGAGACAGGGCAATCTCGCCTTCCGCGCGCAGTTTGGGCACCGCATGGCTGTAGATCTGCAGAAACTGCGCCGACGGCAGGGATGCGTCGCCCAGCTTCAGGAATTGCCCTGCACCGTCCTCAGCTTGCGACCAGATGTGGCCTGCGCCACCAAACTCCGCCCCATATTCAAAGGCATGCAGCCCAACACCGTGGTCTTCGGCCTGCACCGCAATCCGTTCATAATCCGCCATATCTGACACTTCGGCGCTGGCCATCAGCGTCTCGCCACTTGCCAGCTCGGCCAGAAAGACTGCGGTCTTTGTCATTGCCGGAACAGCCAATTCCAATTGGCCATGATCATCCAGACGCTGCGCAAACATCATGCCTGCATGGTGAAAGGTGACGTTTCCATTAGCATCGCACGGCGCGGACAGCGAAAGCTGGACCATGGCACCTGCTTGCGGCACCGCAGTCATGGAGGTCGCGCAAACCGGGACCTCGGCCTCTTCGAGGACCGCATGCGACAGGGAGGTGTACGTAATGTTTTCGAGCTTCAGCGGAGAGACATCCAGTATCGCAGCGCTTTCGGCGCCCGCCACAGGCGGAGTGTCAGGTCCGCTCTTCTGCATAAACAAGCCTATCCCCAGCACGGCAACGCTGGTGGCGGCAATGGTCAAAGCAGTGGATCTGGACAACATGGAACCTCTCCCAAACACGAAGTGTTAAAGAAAGGTTGCGCAAAAAAGAGGCCGCTTTGTGGCCTCCTGCGGGAGAGAATCTGGCGGCGCCCCCAACCATGCGTCAAAGAAAAACGCGCCCCGCAGAGCGGGACGCGTCTGAATTCAGCTTAGGTCAGTCGCCCGTGGCAATGTTTGAACTTCTTGCCAGAGCCGCAGGGGCATTTGTCGTTGCGCGACGGGTTGCCCCAGGTTGAGGGATCGTTTTCGTCAAAACCTTCAAGCGGCTCTTCCGGCAGTTCCTCGGGCTCTACCGAGGCAGCGGCGCCCATGGCCTGCGCCTGACGGGCGGCCATCTCCATGATCATCTGGCGCTGCTCTTCTTCCGACATCGGACGCACGCGCGACAGCTGTTTGGTCACGTCTTCACGCAGACCGTCGAGCATGGTTTCAAACAGCTGGAAGCTTTCGTTTTTGTATTCGTTCAGCGGGTCACGCTGCGCGTAGCCACGGAAGCCAACAACAGACCGCAGATGTTCAAGCGTCAGCAAATGCTCGCGCCATTTGGCGTCGATTGCCTGCAGCAGAACCTGCTTTTCGATGTTGCGCATGCCCTCGTCGCCAAAGGCTTCGACCTTTTCAGCCATCAGTTTATCGCTGGCCTCGATCAAGCGATCACGGACCTGTTCATCATCGACGCCTTCTTCCGCGGCCCATTCATCAACGGGCACATCAAGATTCAGCTGGTCCACGACGGCGTCTTTCAGACCCGCAGTGTCCCACTGCTCGGCATAGGTGTTGGGCGGCATATAGGCGTCGAGCAGGTCATCAATGACCTCGTGGCGCATGTCAGCAACGATCTCGGCACTGTCTTCAGCCGCCATGATCTCGCGGCGCTGGCCAAAGATGACCTTACGCTGGTCGTTCATCACGTCGTCAAATTTCAGAACGTTTTTACGCATGTCAAAGTTGCGACCTTCGACTTTCGCCTGCGCACGCTCCAGCGATTTGTTCACCCAGGGGTGAATGATCGCCTCGCCTTCCTGCATGCCCAACGACGACAGGATACGATCCAGACGTTCAGAGCCAAAGATGCGCATCAGGTCATCTTCGAGGCTGAGGTAGAAACGGGTCAGGCCCGGATCCCCCTGACGGCCGGAACGACCGCGCAGCTGGTTGTCGATGCGGCGGCTTTCGTGACGTTCAGACGCCAGAACGCACAGGCCACCGGCTTCCAGTACCTTGGTCTTTTCTTCGGCGTGCTTGGCCTCTTCCGAGGTGCGCAGCTCTGCCGGGTCCGCATCCGGGTTGGCTTCCAGCGCTTCCATCACTTTCATCTCGACGTTGCCGCCCAGCTGAATGTCGGTGCCCCGGCCCGCCATATTGGTCGCGATGGTCACGGCCCCCAGACGGCCCGCATCGGCAACAATCTTCGCTTCCTGCTCGTGGTGACGCGCGTTCAGAACATTATGGGGGATGCCCTCTTTTTGCAGCAGCGCGCTCAGCAGTTCGGACTTCTCGATCGAGGTGGTGCCCAGCAGAACGGGCTGCCCTTTGGCGTGCGCCTCTTTGGCCTCGAGGATCATCGCGTTGTATTTTTCTGCCGCAGTCCGGAAGACCTGGTCGTCCTCGTCCTTACGGGCGATCGGCTTGTTGGTCGGCACTTCGACCACCCCAAGGCTGTAGATCTCAGCGAATTCCTCGGCCTCGGTCATTGCGGTGCCGGTCATACCCGACAGTTTGTCGTACAGGCGGAAGTAGTTCTGGAAGGTCACGGAGGCCAGCGTGGTGTTTTCCGGCTGGATTGCGACTTCTTCCTTAGCCTCAAGCGCCTGATGCAGGCCCTCGGACAGACGACGACCGGCCATCATACGACCCGTGAATTCGTCAATCAGAACCACATTGCCATCGCGAACAATATAGTCCTTATCACGCTGGAACAGCGTATGCGCACGCAGGGCTTGGTTCACGTGGTGGACAACGGTGGTGCTTTCGGGATCGTAAAGGCTCGCGTCTTCGCCCAGCAGGCCTGCCGCCTTCAACTGCTGCTCGAGGAATTCATTGCCTTCCTCGGTGAAGGTCACGCCACGGGTTTTCTCGTCCAGTTCGTAGTGTTCTTCGGTCAGCGACGGGATCAGCTTGTCGATCGCCTCGTACAGCTGGGAACGGTCTTCGGCCGGGCCCGAGATAATCAGCGGTGTGCGCGCCTCATCGATCAGGATCGAGTCCACCTCATCGACGATGGCAAAGTTGTGCTGCTTCTGGAACACCTGATCCAGCGAGGGTTTCATATTGTCGCGCAGATAATCGAACCCCAACTCATTGTTGGTCGCATAGGTGACGTCACTGTTATAGGCCGCCATCTTTTCGTCGTCAGGCTGGCCGGACCAAATGACGCCGGTGGTCATGCCCAGTGCGTCGAACACCTTGCTCATCCATTCGCTGTCGCGTTTGGCGAGGTATTCGTTGACGGTTACAACATGCACGCCTTTGCCGGTCAGTGCGTTCAGATAAGCCGGGAAGGTTGCCACAAGGGTTTTGCCCTCACCGGTCTTCATTTCCGAGATATTGCCCTGATGCAGGAAGGTGCCGCCCATCAGCTGGGTGTCAAAGGCGCGCAGACCCAGCGCACGTTTCGCCGCTTCGCGCACATTGGCAAAAGCTTCGGGCAGCAGGTCATCGAGGCTTTCACCGCCGATGGCACGCTGGCGCAGTTCCTCGGTCTTGTCCTTCAGACCCTGATCGCTGAGCGCTTCGAACTCCGGCTCCAGTGCATTGATTTTTGCAATCAGCGGCCGCGTCGCCTTGATCTTGCGGTCATTCGGGGTCCCGAAGATCTTTTTGGCGAGAGTTCCAATACCAAGCATGTGCGCTCCAAAAGTCCTGTTCACTGCCTTTGTAATCGGCAGGCTTGCCCGCCGTGATCGCAACCCATAAACAAGGTGGGAAAGACGGACCTGCCAAAGGCCTCTAGGGATGTAAGCGGCAGGAAAATCAGTGTCAACGCCGCGCCCCGTCGTGGCCGCTATATAGGAAGCATTCCATGCTGAAAGGTCTCACTTTTTTGCCAGCCGCCGCATTTGCATTCGGGCTGGCATTCGCCACCGGCGCAAACGCTGACCACCATGCCAACACTGTCGTGGCCAAGATCAATGGCGAAGAGATCACCATCGGTCACATGATCGTGGCCCGCATGAGCCTGCCGGATCAGTACAAGGAATTGCCCGACGACGTTCTGTTCAACGCGCTTCTGGACCAGATGATCCAGCAAACGGTGCTGAAACAGCAGCTGCACGGCGAAGTTCCGACCCAAGTCAAACTGCGTCTGGACAATGAGTCCCGCGGCTTGCTGGCGGCAACCGTCATCGAAGGCATCATGGAAACCGGTCGCGAAGAATCGCTGGTGCGCGAGGCCTATGAAGCGCGCTATTCCACCGGCGATGGCGGCGATGAGTTCAACGCATCGCACATCTTGGTTGAAACTGAAGAACGCGCCAATGAAATCAAGGCAGAGGCTGAAACCGGTCTCGATTTCGCAACGCTTGCCAAAGAATACTCCACCGGCCCGTCCGGCCCCAATGGCGGACAACTGGGTTGGTTTGGCACAGGTCGCATGGTCCCTGAATTTGAGGCAGCCGTTGTGGAAATGCAGCCCGGCGACATTTCCAAACCCGTTGAAACCCAGTTCGGCTGGCACGTGATCCGCCTCAACGATCGCCGCAAGATCTCTGCCCCGGAGTTTGATGAGGTCAAAGAGCAGATCGCGCAGGAACTGGCCATTCAGGCCGTCGAAGATCGCGTGAACCAGCTGACCGCCGACGCCGACATTCAGCGCCCCGAGATCGAAGATTTTGACCCCGCCGTCCTGCGCGACGGCAGCTTGGTCCGCGACTAAGCCTTCCAAAAGCGCCCAAAAAGAGACCCTAACCATGGCTACTTTGCCCGTTTCCCCGCTTGCGCCCGCGCAATTCCCAGATCTGCCCCAGATCGGCGGCGTGCGCTTTGCCACCGCAGCCGCTGGTGTGAAATACCAAAACAGAACAGACGTCATGCTCGCGGTGATGGACCCTGGCACATCCATCGCTGGTGTATTCACGCGCTCTGCCACCCGATCTGCGCCGGTTCTGGATTGTCAGGCCAAGCTTGGCGGCGACCCCGAACCGGGAGCGGCCATTCTGGTGAACTCTGGTAACTCCAACGCCTTTACTGGCCACTATGGTCAAACCTCGGTGTCCGAAATCACCCGCACTGTCGCGTATGTGACCGGGCTGCCGCAGGAACGTGTTTTCACCGCGTCCACTGGCGTGATTGGTGAACCCCTGCCCCACGAGCGCATTACCGCAAAGATCGAGGAGCTGAACGGCACGCTGGCACCTGACGCGATCGAGGCCGCAGCCGAGGCAATCATGACCACCGACACTTTCGCGAAAGGCGCGGAAGCCACCGTGGAAATCGGCGGTAAAACAGTCTCTATTGCGGGGATTGCCAAAGGGTCGGGCATGATTGCGCCTGATATGGCCACCATGCTGGTCTATATCTTCACCGATGCGCATTACGAACAGGACGCGCTGCAGGCGCTGTTGTCCGGGTTGAACGAGCAGACCTTCAACTGCATCACCGTGGACAGCGACACCTCGACCTCGGATAGTCTGATGGTGGCGGCCACGGGTGCGGCAGGTGTTGACGCCACCGACAACGAAAGCTTCCAGCGCGCATTGTGGTATGTGATGCGCCAACTGTCACATCAGGTGGTGCGCGACGGCGAAGGTGCCACGAAATTCGTAGAAATCCAAATCACCGGCGCCGCGTCCAACGCCGACGCCAAAGTGCACGGAATGGCCATCGCCAACTCTCCATTGGTGAAAACCGCAATTGCGGGCGAAGATCCCAACTGGGGCCGCGTGGTAATGGCGATTGGCAAATCCGGCGCTGCAGCCGACCGCGATCTTCTGTCGATTTCCTTCGGCGATGTGCTGGTTGCAGAAAAAGGTTGGGTTGCCCCGACCTACAAAGAAGAAGACGGCGCCGCGGAAATGAAGAAACAGGACATCACCCTCAAGGTGGACCTTGGCCTTGGCGACGGGGCCTCTACCGTTTGGACCTGTGACCTGACCCATCAATACATCACCATCAACGCGGATTATCGCTCATGAAAATGGTTCTGGTTTCAGCCGTGGCGCTGATTGATGCTGATGGCCGCATTTTGCTGGCACAACGCCCCGAGGGCAAATCCATGGCCGGTCTGTGGGAATTCCCAGGTGGCAAAGTCGAACCCGGCGAAACCCCCGAAGTTGCACTGATCCGCGAACTGGAAGAAGAGCTTGGCATCAATACATGGGAAAGCTGTCTTGCGCCGCTGACCTTTGCCAGCCATGCCTATGATGATTTCCATTTGCTCATGCCACTTTTTGCCTGCCGGAAATGGGAAGGCATTCCCCAAGCGCGGGAAGGGCAGGTTTTGAAATGGGTCAAACCGCAGGATTTGCGCGATTACCCAATGCCGCCAGCGGATATTCCACTGATCCCGATTTTGCGCGACTGGTTGTAAAATCGAAGGCACGCCATCAATCAAAAAAATGCGCAGCCACTCGTATTTAACGCGGGTGGCTGTTTTTTGCGCGTTTTTGCCGGTTTGCATCCTGTCTGTTGACCGGTTTGAAAATTTCTAGGAACCTTTTGTTAACCCTATTGGCGAAAACTTGATCCAAGCGACAGACGAGCTGGGATCGCCAGCCAGAAATGTCGTCAGGCCACGGATTGGCCTTGGTCATTGAGGGACAGACTAAGACTGTGGAATTACCCCCGCCTGAGAATTTTTTCAATCTCAGCGCGGATATGCCCACTCACTCACGAACGGGTACTGAAGGGAGGCAATCATCTGATTGCCTCCTTTTTTGGTTTTTGCTGTTGTCGAAAATCATCTGCCCAAAAACAAAAAAACCCCGGCCAAAAGCCGGGGTTTTCTGATGTATCGTCACAGCGATTAGTCCAGCGTACGCTTGACTTCCTCGCGCTCGAAAATCTCGATCACGTCGCCTGCGCGGATATCGTCGTAGTTCTCGAACGCCATACCGCATTCCTGACCAGACTGAACCTCGGCCACTTCGTCTTTGAAGCGCTTCAGGGTCTTCAGCGTGCCTTCGTGGATCACCACGTTGTCGCGCAGCAGGCGGACACCTGCGGAACGACGCGCCACACCTTCGGTGACCAGACAGCCCGCAACCTTGCCGACGTTGGACACTTTGAAGACGTCCTTGATGTTCGCGTAACCGATGAAGTTCTCTTTGATTTCCGCAGAGAGCAGACCGGAAGCAGCCGCCTTCACGTCATCCACGAGGTCATAGATCACCGAGTAGTACCGGATCTCCACGCCCTTTTGGTTGGCGGTGTTACGCGCCGAAGTGTTGGCACGGACGTTAAAGCCCATGACCGGTGCACCGGAGGCTTCAGCCAGACCAATGTCAGTCTCGGTGATCGCACCAACGCCAGAGTGCAGAACGCGCACGCGCACTTCGTTGTTGCCGATTTTTTCCATCGCCTGAACGATCGCTTCGGCAGAACCCTGCACGTCCGCTTTGACCAGGATCGGCAGTTCGGAGACGTTTTCGTCTTCTTTTGCCTTCTGCATCAGCTGTTCCAGCGTGGTCGCGGCACCCGCTGCGGCCCGTTTGTCCTTGGCCGCGTTCTCACGGTATTCCGCAATCTCACGTGCCTGGGCTTCGGTCTCGGTCACGTTCAGAACGTCGCCTGCTTCGGGCGTGCCGTTCAGACCCAGAACCTCAACCGGAACAGAAGGACCAGCTTCTTTGACGCGTTCGCCCTTGTCATTGATCAGCGCACGGACCTTACCGTACTGCTCACCCACAACGAAGATGTCGCCTTGGCGCAGCGTGCCGTTCTGAACCAGAACGGTCGCAACCGGACCACGACCCACGTCAAGCTGAGCCTCGATCACAGCACCTTGTGCGGCGCGGGACGGGTTGGCTTTCAGTTCCAGAATTTCCGCCTGCAGCGCGATGGCTTCCAGCAGTTCATCCAGACCCTGACCGGTGTGCGCGGAAACTTCGACGTCCTGCACTTCACCAGACATGGCTTCCACGATCACTTCGTGCTGCAGCAGTTCTGCACGGACCTTGTTCGGGTCTGCGGCGGGCTTGTCGCATTTGTTGATCGCCACGATCATCGGCACTCCGGCCGCTTTTGCGTGGTTAATCGCTTCAACGGTCTGCGGCATGACCGAGTCATCCGCCGCCACAACCAGAACCACGATGTCCGTGACCTGTGCACCACGGGAGCGCATGGAGGTAAAGGCCGCGTGGCCCGGCGTATCAAGGAACGACAGCAGCGCGCCGCTTTCGGTTTTCACCTGATACGCACCGATGTGCTGGGTGATGCCGCCGGCTTCGCCTGCCACAACCCGCGCATTACGGATCGCGTCGAGGATCGAGGTCTTACCGTGGTCAACGTGGCCCATGATGGTGATCACAGGTGCGCGCGGCTTCAGGTCTTCATCCTTGTCTTCGACGTCCTGAATGACGTCTTCAACGTCGGAGTCGGAAACACGGGTGACCTTGTGGCCGAACTCTTCGATGATCAGTTCCGCGGTGTCCGCGTCGATGGTCTGGTTCTGTGTCACCATCATGCCCATTTGCATGAGAGATTTCACAACATCAGCCACACGTTCCGCCATACGGTTCGCCAGCTCAGAGACCAGGATGGCCTCGGGCAGCTGAACGTCACGGATAACCTTTTCACGCTCAACGGTGCCCATTGCCTTTTGGCGGGCGCGTTCCTGCTTGCGGCGCATGGACGCAACAGAGCGCTGACGACCACCTTCGCCACCGGTCGCCTGACCCAGTGTCAGCTTGCCAGAGCGGCGGCCTTCGTCGCGGCCTTTGCCACCACGGCCACGCTCTTCGCGGTCGCGGTCGGTTTTGCGCGGGGTTGCAGCGCCGGTTTTGCTTGGCGTGGGACGCGAAGACGGGGCAGCAGCGCTGGGTGCGCTGGCGGTCTTCTCGGACTTCGCAGCTGCAGCTTTTTCAGCCGCAGCACGTTTGGCTGCCTCTTCGGCTTCCTTGCGCTTGCGCTCTTCCTCTGCGGCCTTGGCACGGGCACGTTCTTCAGCTTCACGCTGTTCACGTTCCTTGGCTTCGGCTTCGGCACGGCGGCGCTCACGCTCGGCGGCGCGGGCTTTTTCTTCAGCTTCGCGCTGTGCAGCTTCTTCGGCCTCGCGGGCCTTTGCAGCCTGCAGCGCCTTCATGCGGCGTGCGAGTTCCGCATCCGAAATGCCTGCCGGGCGCCGGGACGCGTCCCCGCCAGCGGCAGAACCAGCACCGCCCTTGGCTGTGCTCGGTTTGGAAACGACACGCTTGCGCTTGTGCTCAACCGCGACGCTTTTGGTGCGTCCGTGGCTGAAGCTCTGTTTTACGTTCCCAGACCGGGCGCCGCCACCGCGGACACCCAGTGTCTTTTTGCCGTCACTATCGCTCATAAAGCTACTTATCCTTCCGTGCGGCCGTTGCCGCCCATTTCCCGCAAACCCTGCAATCGCTGGGCTTCCTCTACAACACGTTGGCTGAGTCCACCAGAGGAGAGCGCGGCATGTATGACAGTTTCCCGCCCAAATGCCTGCCCAAGCTCATCTGCTGTCAGCCAGCCGATGTATTTTCCTCGGTGGGGCGTGCTCAATTTCGACTTCCCGCGACCAGAGCCATCTGTGGCCTGAATCAAAACACGGGCTTCTTCCTTGATCAGCCAGTCTTTCACTTTCTCGTAGCCCGCGACCGCGTCGCCGGACTTCCGGGCCAGAGAGATCAGATCCACCACGCGCTTCAGCACCTGGCGTTCGACCTCTTCCACCAGCCCATCCGGGACCACGACCTGCGCCTTGAAGCCGCGCGCGAAGAGTTTCTTCTTCACGGCCATCTCAAGCGCCTCGCGGGTGGAGGTGACATAGACACCACGCCCCGGCAGCTTACCCATGACGTCAGGAAACACCTGCGCGTCCGGGCCCAATACAAAACGGATCAGCCCGGCTTTGGGCTGGGTCTCGCCTGTCGCAAGACACTTCCGTTCCGGGCCATCGGCCCGATCTTTAGCTGCGCCACCGCGTGCCATTCACTTAACTCCAGCAGAGGAGAGGTCTGAAACTCAGACCTCGCCTTCTTCATCGCCCTCAACTGCGTCGAGGTCTTCTTCTTCATTGGCTGTCAGCTCTTCGGGGTCGACCCAACCCAGCAGGACGCGGGCGGTCATAACCATGGTCTGAGCATCTTCCAGAGACACGTCGAAAGGCTCCAGGATACCGTCATCCTTTACGCGTTCGCCGTTTTGGGTGGTCCAGCCACCAGCCAGTTCCCAATCCGCGCAGGTCGCGAAGTCATCCAGCGTTTTCACGCCGTCCTTGGCCAGTGCTTCCACCATCTGGGGTGTCAGACCGTCAAAGTCAATGAGGCTGTCTTCGGCACCCAACGCACGGGCTGCATCCAGCGCAGCTTTGGCTTGTGCTTCAAGGTAGTCACGGGCACGGGCCTGCAGTTCCTGCGCGGTGCCTTCGTCAACACCGTCAATGACCAGCAGCTCGTCCAGTTCGACATAGGCAACCTCATCAAGGTTGGTGAACCCTTCAGAGACCAGAAGCTGGGCAAAGAATTCATCCAGATCCAGCGTGTCCATGAACAGTTTGGTGCAAGCCTCAAACTCTTTCTGGCGACGGGCGCTTTCTTCTTCCTCGGTCATGATGTCGATGTCGAGCGCGGTCAGCTGGGATGCCAGACGCACGTTCTGACCCCGGCGACCGATCGCCAGCGACAGCTGCTCGTCAGGAACCACAACTTCGATTTTGCCCGCTTCGTCGTCCAGAACAACCTTGGAGACTTCTGCAGGCTGCAGCGCGTTCACCAGGAAGGTCGGCTGATCTTCGTTCCACGGGATAATGTCGATCTTCTCGCCCTGCAACTCGTTCACAACGGCCTGCACGCGAGAGCCGCGCATACCAACACAGGCACCAACCGGGTCGATGGAATTGTCAAAGGACACAACCGCGATCTTCGCGCGCGAACCCGGGTCACGGGCCACGGCTTTGATCTCGATAATACCGTCATAGATTTCCGGCACTTCCATCTTGAACAGCTCGGCCATGAATTCCGGTGCGGTACGCGACAGGAAGATCTGCGGACCACGGGGTTCGCGGCGCACGTCTTTGATATAGCAGCGAATACGGTCGTTCGGGCGGTAGCTTTCGCGGCCGATTTTCTCGTTGCGGCGCAGGATCGCTTCGCCGGAGCCGACGTCAACGATGACGTTGCCGTATTCTTCGCGCTTCACGACACCGTTGATAATGGTGCCGTTGCGGTCTTTAAACTCGTTGTACTGGCGGTCACGCTCGGCTTCGCGCACCTTTTGCAGGATCACCTGCTTGGCGGATTGCGCGGCGATACGGCCCATATCGACAGGGGGTACTTCGTCCACAATGGTGTCACCCACGGTCGGGTTTTCCATGTACTGTTTGGCCTGCGCGACAGTCAGCTCTGCCTGATAGTTTTCCAGCTCTTCGTCCTCGACCACGGTACGCACGCGGGTAAAGGTCGCCTTGCCGGTTTTGCGGTCGATGGAGACACGGATGTCCATCTCAGCGCCGTAACGGGACTTCGCCGCACGCGCCAGAGATTCTTCCATCGCTTCGACCACCAGACCGGGGTCGATCATCTTTTCACGCGCCACGGCTTCAGCGGTTTGCAACAGCTCCAGCTGGTTTGCAGAGGTAATCGCCATTACTTCTTCTCCTCTTCGGCCCCTTCGGGGGTCTCTTCGGCGGACCCTTCGGTCTCGATTTCGTCAAAGGCGTCTTCGTTCAACGTGCCAGCCGCCTTGCGCTGGTTGAGCATTTCTTTGATCAGCTCGTCGGTCAGCACCAGCTTTGCATCGCTCAGCCAGTCGAATTTCAGACCGATGGTCACTTCTTCGCCCTGATCTTCAATATTGATCAGAACTTCGTCTTCTTCGACGCCCGCCAGTTCACCTTTGAAACGGCGGCGCCCTCCCACCAGCTCGGTTGTCTCCAGCTTGGCTTCATAGCCTTCGAACATGTCGAAGTCCTTGAGGCGCGTCAGGGGACGGTCGATGCCGGGGCTGGACACTTCCAGCGCATAGGCGTCAAGAATCGGGTCTTCCACGTCGAGAACCGCGCTCACCTCATTGGAGATTTTTGCACAGTCATCGACTTCAATACCGCCATTGGGACGGTCTGCCATGATCTGCAGCGTGGTGGTTTTGCCGGACATCAGCCGGATCCGAACCAACTCATAGCCCAGATCCTCGATCACCGGGGTGATGATCTCGGCCAGGCGCTGGTCGATTGCGGCTTTGGCGATCAGGTCATTGGTCATCAGAGTTCCAAACACAAAAAAACGGGCTCGCGGCCCGTCGAATAATTCCGGTGGTGCCCCGAACCTTAAGCCCGACGCGCCGCTGTTGAGAGGGGATATACGCCTCGCCCCCCTAATTTGCAAGCCTTTCGTGCAGCCGACATTGGCCGACCTACCTTTAGCCTTGCTGCAACTGGGCGCGAAAGGCTTCGGCATAGGCGCGCGTCAGGGCCGGGTCGTCCCCACCGATCACCAAATAGCCGACACCGTCGACGATCCAGGACGAGGCCGCCAGACCTTCGGCGATCTGATCCTTCATCGCGCGTGCCTCGGCCCCAGATCCAATCACGCAAAGCGCAAAGGGAACCCCGCCGTCATCCAGATAAGCCATCTGCATCAGCGGCTTGCCATTGTAGCTGAGGATCTGCGCCCGTTTGAAATCGAGCCCCTGAACATCGGTCGCAGCAACCAGATCAACGCCAATGCGATCCTCAAACCCGGCCAAGGTGGCATCTGTCTGTTCCGGTGCCTGGAACTTCCCAGCCAGCGTCTCTGTCGCATAGAGCGCCTGATACGAGGCCACCGCAGCAATCCAGCCAGATTTCTGCGCCACCACAGGCGCAGGCGTATCGGGTTTGAAGCTATAGCCGCCCAGCGCACCGATTCCCAAAGCCAGCACAACAGACGCAGCCATAGCCATCGGCTGAATCCAAGTTTGCGCAGGCAGGTCTGGCGCGGTCGGAGGCGCCAAACCCTCCACGGCAAAGGCTGCGCGAATATCATCTACCGGAATCACCAGCCTCTCGAGCCGCGCGACCAGTTGCGCATCAGACAGCAGGGCCGCATCAATGCGCGCAGACAGATCCCCTTCGGCTTCCCCATCCAGGAAAGCCGTCAGATCTTCGTCCGAAAATGTCTCATGCGCCTGCGTCATGTTCCGGTCTCCGTTACGGACAACTCTGTTGCGATCCGTTTTCTCGCGGCCGCCAGTCGGCTCATTACCGTACCAATGGGAATGTCCAACATGTCAGCCGCTTCGCGATAGGTGAGCCCTTCAACATAGACAAGCAGCACCACCACGCGCTGTCCTTCGGGAAGAGCCCCTATCTTAGCAAACACCTCACGATGGAAAATATTCGTTTCTGCATCCACGCCGGTGTCAGGTAATTCTGTTTCCTCGAGCGGAACAAGCCCCGTGCCCTGCCGCACCGCCTGGGCCCGCAGCTCGTTCAGCCACAGCCGGTGTGCCATGGTGAAAAGCCAGCGATCCAGATGCGTACCCGCTTGATAACTTTCGTGTTTTTCCAGTGCCCGCAGACATGTGGCCTGCGCCAGATCATCCGCGCGGTCACGTCGTCCGGTCTGCACCAAACAGAACCGCCAGAGCCGCGGATAGAGCGGGCCAATACCCGCGCGGATCTCTGCCAGAGCTGATTTTTTCAAAAAACCAAGAATAAATTTCACTCCAGCGGTGTTTCAATGGTTCAGGGTGCACGCGATTCACGCGCCAATGTAGACAGTAGGAGGAAGGAAGCAATATGCTCAACCGTTTGTTTCACGGGATGACCGCAGTCGCCACCGTATTTGCCTTATCACAGGCCGCGCAGGCCGCAGATTGGACGCTGGATGGAGAGACATCCCATCTCGCTTATGGCTCTATCAAGAAAAACAGCGTGGGCGAGGTGAACAGCTTTACCTCCCTCTCCGGCAACCTCAGCAGCGATGGCATGCTGTCGGTGTCGATCAACCTTCCCAGCCTCGAGACCTTTATCGACATCCGCAATGAACGGATGCAGGAGTTTGTCTTTCAAAACACCCCCACAGCCACGTTAAGCGGTCAGGTTGATATGGCCAAAGTCGCCGCCTTGCCGGTCGGCGGCACAATGCTTACCGATCTGGCGGCAACCCTTAGTCTGCTGGGCAAGGACATCCCGCTGGAGACCGAAGTTTTTGTTGCCCGCCTGTCCGAAACCCAAGTTCTGGCGGTGACCAATGACATGCTGTTCCTGAACGCCGAAGACGCAGGCCTGAACGCCGGTGTCGACAAGCTGAAAGAGGTCGCGAAACTCGACAGCATCACCCGCACTGTGCCGGTGACCGCGCGCATGGTCTTTACCGCCACTGGCGATCAGGCCGCTGCGCCCAGCGCCGCGACGGCAACCGCAACGACGGTTGCCTCCGCAGGCGATGCCGCCAGGGGCAAGAAAGTCTTCCGCAAATGCAGTGCTTGTCACAAGCTCGATGCGGGCAAGAACGGCGCAGGTCCCACCCTATACGGGATCATGGGGGCACAGTCCGCATCTGTCGAAGGGTTCAAATACTCCAAAGCCTTTCAGGCAGCCAATCTGACCTGGACGCCGGACACCATGGCGGCTTTCCTGAAAGATCCCAAAGGCACCGTACCGAAAAACCGCATGGCGTTTAACGGGCTGAAAAAGGACGAAGATATTCAGAACCTGATCTCCTATTTGCAGGAAGAAACGCAGTAAGTTCTGACAAAAACCGGGTCTGACCGTCTGGGTCAGACCACCCACCAACGTTCGGCAATACGCCCATCATCCAAGGGTGCGTTCTGGGCAATACGGCCGGGCATCCCAATGGTCGAAGCCGCAGCCAGCGCCATCTCTGCCTCGTCAGGATGATACAGGAACGTACCCCGCCTGCGCAGCCCATCAGCGTCCGGCAAAGCCACCACATCCACATAGCCATCACGCAGCGCCTCGGCGCGGACGGTGGCATCCGGGATGACGACAACTTCTATTGTGTCGACCCAACCAGCTGTGCCGTCCTTATAATGTTCCGCCACACGCTGTGCGCGGAAACTGCGCCCATCCTGCGCCCGCTCCACATGATAAAGGCCGGTGCCATTCAGCGCGGACAAATCCTTGGGCATGTCACCCTGCGGGGTGATCCAACAGGCCGATTGTGCCAACAGGAAAGGAAACTGCGGGTTGCCTTCGTGCAGGGTAACCGACACTCGGTTGTGTCCATCGCAGGAGACTTCCTGGAGAAAGCCGGTTTCGAAATGACCTAAAAGGGATGCAGCCACATCCTGCGCGGTCAGAGCCTGGCCACTGTGAAATACGGCATCTTCGCGCAGGTCAAATGTCCAGATACGCGCGTCCTCATCACTGTTCCACGCCAGCGCCAATTCGGGACGCAACACACCGTCCGGGCCGATCTCGGTCAGTTGATCCAGAACAGAGGCACGCGCCACCTGTTCGAGCACTCCGCCTTCGCGCGGAACCGCGATGCGCAAGGCGCCGCCACGACGCGGGGTCTGGGCAAAAGCGCCGCCGGTTGCCGCCAGCAACGCAGCCGCCGCACCAGACGCAAAGAGCGCACGACGATCAAGCCGCTTCATACCAGCTCTCCTGCGATTTCATCCATCGCACGGACCAGTTCCGCACTGATTCCGGGTTCCGACAGCGCATGACCCGCGTTGCGCACCATCTGAAGGCGCGATTTTGGCCAGGCCTGATGCAAGCGATAGGCCGACACAGGCGGGCAAATCATATCATACCGCCCCTGCACGATCACACCGGGGATATGGGCAATCCGCTCCATATTGGCGAGGATCTGACCATCCATATGCAGGAAACCCTTGTTGACGAAGTAGTGATTCTCAAGACGCGCAAACGCGCGAGCATATTCGCCGGGGCTGGACCCGGAAATCCCGTTCGAATGCACCGACGCCAGCGCGTTCTCCCAGCCTGACCAGATGCGGCCAAAGAAGACCTCTTCTTCATGGTCGCCCGAAAACAGACGACGGTTGTAAGCCGCAATCATGTCATCGCGTTCTTCCACCGGCACCGGGTCACAGAACCGCGCCCAGGCTTCGGGCCAGAAATTCCCCGCGCCCCCCGCATAGAACCAATCAAGCTCGGCCTGAGTCATCAGGAACACGCCGCGCAACACCATATGGGACACATGCGCAGGGTGGGTTTGGGCATACAGCAGCGCCAAGGTCGCCCCCCAGCTGCCGCCAAACAGGCTCCATTTGTCGATTCCCAGCGCTTCGCGGATCAACTCCATATCCGCAATCAGGTGCCAGGTGCTATTGTCCTCGCAGGAAGCATAGGGGCGCGACCGGCCGCAACCACGCTGGTCAAACAGGATGATGCGATACACCTTGGGATCAAAATACCGGCGCATGGCCGGGCTTGACCCACCGCCGGGCCCACCATGGCAGACAATGACAGGCCACCCCTCGGGGTTGCCGCATTGTTCCACATAAATCGAGTGCCCCTGCCCCACATCCATCATCCGCTGGTCGAAAGGTTCCAGCGGGGGATAAAGAAACTGCACTGCGCGCTTTTGATCCGAGTATTTGTCCATTACTGACCTAGATTATATCTCGACCTACAACAAAGCATACGGAGACAGGAATGCAAGCGCCTCAATCCACGGTGGACCCTTCGGAAATCGCAAAGTTCGAAGCCATGGCCGCCGAATGGTGGGACCCAAACGGGAAATTCAAGCCTCTGCATATGCTGAACCCCTGCCGTCTGGATTATATCACCCAGCAGATCGCTGCTGAATTTGACCGCGATCTTTCCGAGACTGCCCCTTTTTCGGGCCTGCGGATCCTCGATATTGGCTGCGGTGGTGGCCTGCTGAGCGAACCAATGGCGCGTCTCGGCGCTGAGGTCGTTGGCGCAGACGCCGCCGAAGGCAACCTGCCCGTGGCCCGAATCCATGCGGAACAATCCGGCCTGACCATCGATTACCGCCACACCACAGCCGAAGCCATGGCCGAAGCCGGCGAACAATTCGATGTGGTTCTGAACATGGAAGTCGTCGAACATGTCGCCGACCCCTTGGCCTATCTGACCGCAACCCAGCAATTGCTGAAGCCGGGCGGTTTGCAGATCTGCTCTACGATCAACCGCAACCCCAAAAGCTATGCCATGGCGATTTTTGGGGCCGAAGTGGTCATGCGCTGGCTGCCGCGCGGCACCCATGAATGGAACAAGTTCATCACACCAGATGAGCTGTTTGACCTTCTTGGCAAGGCTGGGCTGGCTCCGGTGGACCGGAAGGGGTTCGTGTTCAACCCGATTTTGTGGAGCTGGTCCATTTCGGCCAAAGACCTGAGCGTGAACTATGTGACCGCGAGCACCAAACCGGCCTAGCCCGTTTCTGCGGGGTTGAGGGACACGACCTATCCTTTGGTATAGGTCGATCCATACCTTCGCTCGATTGAGCCTGCCGGACGGGGCGCATAGCTTCGACAAAACGGCGAATAAATCGAAATACAGCCAAATGGCCTGCCCATGCGGCGAAGGGGTACGGATCTCACTCACGCCACTCACGGATCTGTAGGGAAGGAAGCGGCGCACTGCGCCGCTCTTTTCTTTTTAGGCCCAATTAGAGCCTGAAAAGCTTACTCTTCCGATCCCAGTTTGACGCGCAGTTCACGCAAAATGGGCAAAGCCGCTTTGACCCGGTCCGCGCCCAGTTCGTCCACCAGATCTGAAATGATTGGCACAATGCTTGCAAGCGCCGCATCGCGGGCCTGTTTGCCCGCCGGGCTGATCGCCACCATCTTGCGCCGCGCATCATCCCAATCGGGGCGGACATGAACATATCCTGCCACTTCCAGCTTGTTGATCGTATTGGTCATTGCACCGCGCGTCACATGAAAGGTTGATGCCAACTGCGCCGGTGAGCGTTCCAGCCCAGCGCGTGCCAAATGGTTCAGGACGGAAAAATGCGACAGCTCCATGCCCTTGGGCAAAGCCTTGCCCAGACGCGACCGCGCCAGCTGGTCGGCCATAAGAATTTCACTGAAAAGAGAAATGGCGAGAGAATGGGTTTCGTCCATCAGGGTCCGTCAAACTCCCGGTCGTGGGTTAGCGAAGGAATACGTGCCCGGGCTTTGTCTACGTCATTGAGGTTGAGGTCAACGAAGCGAATGCCCACCTCCTGCTCTGAATCCGACAAAACCTCGCCCCAAGGAGAAATTGCGAGCGCATGACCATAGGTGCTTCGGGGTTTGCCCCGGCTCAACCGATGTGATCCGGTTTGTGCTGCGGCCAGAACATAGCAGCCCGTCTCAATGGCGCGTGCCTTCAGCAGGCTGTGCCAATGCGCAGCCCCTGTCGCAGGCGAGAAAGCCGCTGGAACGGTCAAAATCTGCGCCCCCGCCTGTGCCAGACGTCGATAAAGCTGCGGAAATCGCACGTCATAACAAATGCTAAGCCCCAGAACGCCAAAAGGCGTTCGTGTCACAACGGCGCGGTCACCTGGCCTGTAGCCCGCAGATTCGCGGTAGGTCTCTGTTTCGGAAACCGCGACGTCGAACATATGGATCTTGTCATATCGCGCTGCGATCTCACCTTCCGGTGTGATCAGGAATTGCCGATTGGCAAACCGCCCATCCGCATCTCGGGTCTTGAGCGCCAAAGACCCGATCGACAGCCAAACCCCAAGGCGCGCGGCTGTGTCTCGCAAACCAGCGAGCGTCGGATCATCCTCTTCCAGACACAGCACATCCTGCTGGTGACTGCGGCTGGTCGACAGGCAATTTGTGACCTCGGGCGTCAGCACGAACCCTGCGCCACCTGCGGCGGCCTCGGCCATCATGGCTTTGACCGTCCTCAGGTTCTCTTCGGGGTGATCCGAAGAGCAGATCTGCAGCAGGGCTGTGCGCAACGCTTTAGGCCGCCAGAAGCGGGTCGAGCTGCCCTGCGCGATCCAGCGCGTAAAGGTCGTCGCAACCGCCAACATGGGTTTCGCCAATGAAAATCTGCGGCACGGTATAGCCACCGTTCGCCCGCTCGATCATCTCGGCCTTGCGGTCCGGTTCCGCCCGTATGTCGATTTCGGAAAAGCTCACGCCTTTCTGATTCAGCAGTCGTTTAGCCGCGTGGCAAAAGCCGCAGAGCGGCGATGTGTAAATCTCGACGGGTTTCATCCGTGTCTCCAAGCCGTTTAAGTTCATACTCCTGCGGGATTTGGGCCTGCGGATCAAGTATTGCTAGGCCATTCACACCCCCGTGAAGCCACCATTGACCCGTGCGAGCACCAAAACCTGCACATCACGTGCACCTTCTGCCTGACAAGCCGCTGTACAGGCCCGCAAAGTGGCGCCACTGGTCATGACATCATCGATCAGAACGACCTTGCGTCCCTGCAGACGCGAGGCCTGCCGCGGATTGGCGCGGATGACACCAGAGAGGATGTTTTGCCGATCCGCGCGCGATTTGTGATCCAGCGCGGGTGTCTTCTTGGATCGCAGCAGCGCATCCGGGCAGCAGTCCCAATTTCCGCGCAACGCCAAAGCCTGCGCCAGCAGGGCCGCCTGATTATACCCACGGCGCAAAAGTCGCGACCAATGCAAAGGAACCGGCACCAAAAGCGGGTCATCCCGCAGCAGATCCCGCCCGGCCTTCTGTAACCAACCTGCCGCCGGGCGGGCAAGGTCGGTACGATCGCCATGTTTGAAGGCAAGCACCAACCGCCTGCCCTGTCCGCCATAGGCCAGCGCGGCGCGCCCCCTGCTCCACGGTGGTGGATCTGCCAGGCACCCATCACATAGGTTTCGCTCTCCGTCCGGGGCGTAACCTGGCAATGCACATCCGCAGGAATCGCAGGCGGCCCCTGAAATAAACTCTGTCTCGGCCCAGCAATGGCCACAAAGTCCAAAGTCATCCTGCACCTGCGCACCGCAACTGACGCAGGCAGAGGGGTAAATCAGTGAAACTGCTGTTTGAAACTGTTGTCGCAACATCATAACTACGTCCCATGACACAAGAGATGCCCCGGATCTTTGATCGCGAGACCTTGATTGCCCGACGTGCCCGCAGAAAACGCGAGGCCCTGTTTCTTCACGACTTGGCCCGCGATGAGGTCGAGGATCGGCTGCAATTCGTTAAGAGGTCGTTTACCAACCCTGTAATTGTCGCGCCTTTTGCGGAGGTCTGGGAGGGGCTCTTGCCCAGCGCCAAGATCACCGGCGATCAGGACCTGCTGGATCTGGAAGAAGGCGCCCATGATCTGGTTGTCCATGCGATGGGCCTTCACTGGGCCAATGACCCGGTGGGGCAGTTGATCCAGTGCCGCCGCGCGCTGCGGGAAGACGGGCTATTGCTGGTCGTCACCCTGGGCGGTCAAACCCTCCACGAGCTGCGCGCAAGCCTGGCCGAAGCGGAAACCTATGTGTCCGGCGGGCTGTCCCCGCGCGTGGCCCCGATGGGGGAAATCCGGGATCTGGGTGCCTTGCTGCAACGGGCGGGCTTTGCGCTGCCCGTTGCGGACCTTGTGCCCATGACGGCGCAGTATCGTGACCTGAAGCACCTTATGCACGAACTGCGCGACATGGGCGAAACCAATGCGATGGCCGACCGGTTGCGCCGCCCGACCCCACGCGCCGTATTTGAACTGGCCGAACATATCTACCGACAGAACTTTGAAACCGAAAATGGCCGTCTGGCAGCCACGTTCGAGCTGGTCTGCCTGACCGGTTGGACCCCATCCGAAAGCCAACCGCAGCCCCTGCGCCCCGGATCCGCCAAAATGCGGCTGGCCGAGGCCCTGAAGGTTCCTGAAACCAAATTGCCAGAATAACGCGAAAATAAGCTGCGCTTATCGTCGCAACAACATGATCCAATTGGCCCCTTTTCGCGTAACCCTTTAGGCTTTGGCCAAATCATCTGACGCTCGACAGGACATCCCCATGCTGGACGCACGCAAAACCGCCACCTGCCCTCATCACGCGCCGAAAGACCACCCGGCCGTAAAACCTGCGAAAGTGGGCATCCTGCTGGCCAACCTCGGCACGCCTGACGACTATAGCTATTGGCCCATGCGCCGCTATCTGAGCGAATTTCTGTCCGACCAACGGGTGATCGACTATCCGCGTTGGAAATGGCAGCCTTTGCTGCAGCTGATCATTCTGTCCAAACGTCCCTTCAGCTCGGGCGCGGCCTACAAATCGATCTGGAACCACGACAAGGGCGAAAGCCCGCTGATGACGCTGACCAAGGATCAGACCGCCAAAATGACCGAAGCACTGACCGCCAAATATGGCGATCAGGTCATGGTCGATTTCTGCATGCGCTATGGCAACCCGTCGACGAAATCCAAGGTCGATGCGATGATCGAGGCAGGCTGCCAGAAGATCCTCTTTGTGCCGCTGTATCCGCACTACGCAGGCGCAACCTCGGCCACGGCCAATGACGAATTCTTCCGCGCCTTGATGGAGGCAACCTGGCAACCGGCCGCACGCACAATCGAGCCCTATTTCGACCAGCCCGAATATATCGACGCGCTCGCCAATTCGGTTGAGGAAGCCTATGCGTCGGCAGAAAAGAAGCCGGACGTTCTGGTCTGCTCCTACCACGGGATGCCAAAGCGCTATCTGATGCAGGGCGACCCCTATCACTGCCAGTGCCAGAAGACGACGCGCCTCTTGAAGGAACGTTTGGGATGGGACGACACCCAGATTCTCACCACGTTCCAGTCCGTCTTTGGCCCGGAAGAATGGCTGCGCCCCTATACGGTCGAGCACGTGGCAGAACTGGCCAAACAGGGGAAAAAGAACATTGCGGTGATTGCGCCTGCATTCTCGGCGGATTGCATTGAAACGCTCGAAGAGATCCAGGAAGAGATCCACGAAGCCTTCGAAGAGGCTGGGGGGGAAAGTTTTCTATATATTCCCTGTTTGAACGATCGCGATGACCATATCGCCGCTCTGACCCGAGTCGTGGCGCAAAACCTGAAAGGTTGGCTGGACTGATTCGTTCGCTGATTCCCGGCGCGGCGTCCAATTTGGGGGCCGCGCACTGGCTGCATCAGGTTCCAACCAAATCCTGCGGGCACCAAAAAAGGCGGCTGATTGCTCAGCCGCCTTTTCTGTATTCTTAGTATAGCAACGATTAGTTGCTTGCAGCAGCAGCAGCTACAACAACCAGCAGCAGCAGGGGCAGCAGGATACCATCGGAAGAACCAGCTGCTTCTTCGATGATAACCGGTGCTTCAACTACCGGCTCTGCCAGAGAACCTGCGGAAGCGGCGGAAGCAGCACCAACCAGAGCGGCTGCGAGAACGAGTTTTTTCATATTAACCTCCAGAATCAGCGCAAACCACACCTGTGGTCACGCACCCAAGACTTACCTCGTGGTTTTTTCTAACCAGCAAAATCCCGGAATTGCAATCAGTTGTTAAGTTACAGGCGGGGTCGTGCCCCCCCCTGTGGTTAAATAAGCAACACCTGTGTTCCTACTTTAGCCAACCCAAAAAGCTCTTCGATATGTTCATTATAAAGACCAATACAGCCGTTCGAAGAGCGCCGCCCGATCTTGCGCGTGTCGTGGGTTCCGTGAATCCGGTAGTACTGCCAGCTTAGGTAGAGCGCATGGGTGCCAAGCGGATTGTCGGGGCCGGGCGGGATATACTCCGGCCACTCCGGGTTGCGTTTGCGCATCGACGGGGTCGGTGCCCAGCCGGGGCCTTCGACCTTGCGAATGATCTCCGTCCGGCCGCGTCGGGTCAGATCCTCGGTCAGTGGCACCGACGAGGGGAACAGCTTGTAGGTTGTCTCATCCTCGGACCAGTAGTGCAGCGCCCGGCTGTCGAGATCGACAAGGATCGCACCACGTTTCAGATGATCAAAATAGGGGCGCCAGTCTTTGGAGCGAAAGGCCGAGATATTGCGTGTCACCGGCGGCTCCGGCTCCGGCGGCGGACGCAGCGGATCATAGACGGGTGCTTCAGCGTCGGCCGTTTCGTCCTGGGCCAGCGCCGGGCTGGCCAGCACGGCACCAGTGGCCGCAAGAAAGCGCCGACGTGAAAGCGATTTGAAAGTTTGGTTTGTCATGACAAGCATTGTCCTGCAGGAGGCATATTCATGCCCGCTACTTTATGGCGCGAAAGCCGCAGTCGCAATTCAATCCCTCGACCTCGTGGCATTGTGACCTGCGCTAGTTTGCCATTCCGCAACAGGGCCGCTAAAGCAAGCAAGCAGTCCATTTTAGGTGACCGATGACCCGTGTATTCCTTTCTCTGGCGGCAATGGCCTTTCTGGCCCTCGCAGCATGTACCACAACTGGCAACGACGGAACTTCGTTTGGCTCCGGGGTCTATAAGATCCGCAACCCCGACAAAGTTCAGTTTCGCATGTTGGATTCGGTCAATGCACTGCGTCAGGCTGGTGGCAAAGCGCCGCTACAGCTGAACGCCGAACTTAACGCTGCCGCAGCCACTCACTCTAAAGACATGGCGCTGCAGAACCGCCCCTGGCACTTTGGCTCGGATGGCTCTTCGCCGCTCGACCGGGTGACACGCGCGGGATACAGCGGCACCGTACTGGGCGAAACCATCTCGGAAAGCTACGAGAACGAGGTGCAAACCCTGACCGCTTGGATGGAAGACAGCAGCACCCGCGCCGTCCTGATGGATGCCAAGGCTGTGAACATGGGCTTTTCCTGGTTTCAGGAAGAAAACGGCAAGATCTGGTGGACCCTGATCACCGCCAATTAAAGCCCACCCTGAAATTCCGAACACGAAAAAGCGCCCTTTGAGGCGCTTTTTTAATGGCAGAGCGGTCGTCCGTTAGGGGCGCAGGGTAATCACCGTGCCATTGCGCACCATTGCGTAGATTTCTTCCATCTCGGCATTTTTCACTGCAATGCAGCCTGCGGTCCAATCCTCAACCCGCTCTGCACGGCGACGGTGTTTGCTGTTGTTGGGCTGACCGTGGATGAAGATATCACCGCCCGGACGTTTCCCCAGCGCCCGTGCCTGCGCGCGGTCGCGGGCATTTGGGTACGAAATCCCCAGGGACAAATGATAGTTGCTCTCGGGATTGCGGCGGTTGATCACATAAGTGCCTTCGGGCGTGCGACCATCCCCTTCGATCCGTTTGTGGCCCGCAGGCGCGAACCCCAAATCCACACGGTAACTGCGCAAGATCTCCTCATTGTTGAGGAGATACATCTTGCGTGCCCCTTTGTTTACGACAATCGCCGTGACCTCTGGGCCGTCATAGCCCGTCGCCCCATGTGAACACCCTGCCAAACCAAAAGAGGCCGAAAGCCCCAAGGCGAAACTGCGTCTCTGCATCACTGCAACCATCTTGCCTGAATTGCTTTTTTTCAGCATTAGATCAAACTTGGTTAACAAATCGTAATCACTTTTTCGTCGTCTCACGAGACCCGGCTTCCGTTGCATTATGCGCAACAAGCCGTTGTTCAATCGCCTCAAGACGCGCCAGAACCTCGTCTCGGTAGGCATCGGTGCGTTCATGTTCGTCCTCGGAATGGGCATCCTGCATGGAATTCACAATCAGGCCCACAAGCAGGTTCACCACCGCAAATGTGGTGACCATGATAAAGGGCACGAAGAACAACCAGGCGTAGGGGTAGACCTCCATGACCGGGCGCACGATCCCCATGGACCAGCTTTCCAACGTCATGATCTGGAACAGCGAATATGCGCTTTTCCCAAGGGTTCCGAACCATTCGGGGAAGCTGCTGGCAAACAATTTGGTCGATATCACCGACGCAATGTAGAAAATGATCGCCATCAGCAGAAAGACCGAGGCCATGCCCGGAAGCGCGGTGATAAAGCCTTCGACCACGCGGCGCAGGCGGGGGGCCACGGAAATGACGCGCAGAACCCGCAGAATGCGCAGCGCCCGCAGGACCGACAAGCCCTGCGCGGCAGGGATCAGGGCAATACCGACGATCACGAAATCAAAAATGTTCCAGCCGCCCCGGAAAAACTTCAGCCGGTAAACGGACAGTTTCGCCAGGATTTCAGCAACAAAAACCGCCAGGCACAGATTGTCGATCAACAAAATCACGCTGCCAAACCGTGCCATGACCTCTTTAGAAGTCTCTAACCCAAGCGTAACCGCATTGATCAGAATGATCGCAGTGATGATGCGCCCGAAACGCTCACTTTCAAGCACAGCTTTGAGTGTGTTCATCATGGGTCTGCCCGGGCCTCTCTCAGGTGTTCTTGGTGAAATTTGCAACCAGTTCGGCATGGCCGGACCAGCGGAATTGGTCGACCACCTGAACCCAGTTAAGTGCGTATCCCGCAGTGACAAGGGTTGCGGCGTCGCGAGCAAAAGTCACCGGGTTGCAGGACACATAGGCAATGACCGGGGTGCCTGCCTGGGCAAGTTCAGCCACCTGTGCCTCGGCTCCGGCGCGCGGCGGGTCAATCACGGCGGCCTCATAGGGTGCGCCAAAGGGGTTCAGATCTTCGGGAAGAAGCGGATTGCGGAACAGATCACGCGTTTGAGCCGTAACTTTTTTAAGCCCCTGCGCCTGCCGCCAGCCCTGATCCAATGCGGCGATCATCTCGGACTCGCCCTCCAGCGCCCAAACCTCGGCTTTCTCCGCCAAAGGCAGGGTGAAGGTGCCGCAGCCTGCAAACAGGTCAACAACGCGTTTGGCGTCACCGACGATTTCTTTCACGGCGGCCACCAGCGCGGCTTCGCCTTCGTGGGTGGCCTGCAGGAAGCTGCCGGCAGGCGGGCAAACGTGACCTTTGCCAAAGGCCTGGGTCGGCGGCTGTTCCATGCCGACGGGTTCGTCATCCCAAGTCAGACGCGCCAATTTATGTTTGCCCATGACTTGTGCCAATTCAACACGCAGCTGACCATCCAGTGGCTTGCCACCGCGCACCATCACCTCCAATCCGACTTCGGACTGTGTGAGTGTCACCGACAGCTCGCCTTTGCGGCTACCGCCGGTCAGCGCCAGTTCTTCGGTCATCGGAATGGCTGAACGGATCTCGGGCAGCAACAACTGGCAGTCGGGAATTTCGGTAATCACACCGGACGCACGCCCATGAAAACCGGCCATTGCGCCTTTTTTGGTGCGGCGCACCGACAGGGTGGCACGGCGGCGCGATTGCGCAGGCGACGTCTGGATGGCACGGAAGTCAGTCTCGAGCCCCTGCGCCTGCAGCGCACGGCGGACAAATTCCACCTTCCAGTCGGCAACAAAGCCATCACTTGCGTGCTGCAACTGGCAACCGCCACAGGCTTTGTAGTGGCGGCAGGGCGCGGCGACGCGGTCCTCGCTCGGGGTTTCCACCCGAATATCGGTCAGGTTCTGCCCCTGAAGCACACCGCTGACCTCTTCGCCCGGCAGGGTCCGCGGGGCAAAGATGGGTCCATCGGCGATGCCGTCACCTTGATGGCCAAGGCGGGAGATTACGTGGCGGGTACGAGCTGCGTCTGTCATGCCCGTCCCATACCCCGCCTTCACATTTCCTGAAAGGTCCCTATTCCGCTGCCTCGGCGGATTTTGTCCCTTCATCGTCTTCTGTGCGAATAAATCCACCGGATTGACGCGACCAGAACTGCGCGTAGCGCCCGTCTTGGGCCAGAAGCGCCTCGTGGGTGCCTTCTTCGACGATGCGGCCCTGGTCCATCACAATGATGCGGTCCATTTCGGCCAGCGTCGACAGACGGTGCGCAATAGCCAGCACGGTCTTACCTTCCATCACCCGGCCCAGCGCGGACTGAATCGCCGCCTCAACTTCGGAATCCAGCGCCGAGGTCGCCTCGTCCAACACAAGAATCGGAGCGTCTTTCAAAATGGCACGGGCCAAAGCAATACGTTGCCGCTGACCACCCGACAGTTTCACACCACGCTCCCCCAGATGCGCCGCATAGCCTTCGCGCCCCTGCCCGTCGCGCAGATCCTTGATGAAGCCATGTGCCTCCGCCTGCTCTGCTGCCGCCAACAGGTCGTCTTCTGAGGCATCAGGACGGCCATAAAGGATGTTTTCGCGGGCAGATCGGTTGAACATCGCTGTTTCCTGCGTGACCATACCAATCTGACGCCGCAGACTGTCCTGTGTCACACGTGAAATATCCTGATCATCGATCAGAATACGCCCCTCTTCCGTCTCATAGAGCCGCAAAAGCAGGGAAACGAGCGTGGACTTGCCAGCACCAGACGCACCAACAATCCCCAGTTTTTCACCGGGCGCAACACGCAGCGAAATGCCCTGCACACCGCCGACGTCGCGCCCATAGGCAAAGCCCAATCCATCAAAGGTTATCGCGCCTTTGGGCACCTCCAGCGTGCGCGCTTCATCTGCGTCTTCCACACGTTCAGGGCGGGTCAGGGTTTTCATCCCGTTTTCAATTTCACCGACGTTGGAATAGATCGCCATCAGGGTGAAGCTCACCCAGCCCGTCATCTGCGCCACCCGGATCGCCACAGCGCCAGCAGCGACAATGTCCCCTTCGGTTGCAGCACCCGTTTGCCAAAGGAATAGCGTTGCGCCAATAAGCAGAACCGGCAGCAGCCCCGCAAGGCTCATTAGGCAGAAGCGGAAACTGGCAGACAGATACCCAAATTCCAGCGCGCGTTCGCGGAAAGTGACCATCGCCGCCTGGGCGGCCTGCTCTTCGTGGTCGGCGTGCGCAAATAGTTTCACCGTTTTGATGTTGGTGATCGAATCCACCACCTGCCCGGTGATGTTCGCCCGCGCCCCTGCCCGCGCGGCGGACCGTTTTCGTACGCGCGGGAGAAACCAGCGGATCAGCGCAAAATAGGCGATCAGCCAGACACCGAACAACAGCGTGATCCGCAGGTCCACCGCCCCGAGCAAGATCAACGCCCCAGCCAGCGACGCCAGTGCAAAGGCCACGACATTGATGACCTCGGTCACAACGGATGCCATGGCGTTGGCGGTCTGCATCTGCTTTTGGGCGATGCGTCCCGCAAAATCATCATCGAAGAATGTCACCGACTGACCAAGGGTCCACCGGTTCAGGCGCGCATTGACCATTGGGCCTATATTAGGGCCTACAATGATCGCATTACCTGCCGCGGACAGGCCGAACAACACCGGTCGAATCAGCAAAAAGAACGCCAAAGCGCCAAAGACGACGGCCATATTGCCGGGTGCAAAGAACTGCTCTGGACCGCTGGAAATCGCGGTGTCGATGACCAATCCCAGAATATAGGCTGTTCCGGCTTCCATCCCGCCGGCAAGGGCCGAAAAAACAACGGCCACTGCCAGCATCGGCCAAGCCCCTGACAGGCACCAACGCATAAAAGCACCCAAGGTATTTGGCGGCGGTCCCTCCGCCGGGCGAAACGCGTCGATCAAATAGCCGATTTTCATTCTGCTGCCTCTACATTGAGGAACCCACCAGATTGGCGGGCCCAGAAAGAAGCATATAGGCCTTCTTTTGCCAAAAGCGCCTCATGCGTGCCCTCTTCGACGATTTTTCCCTGATCCAGCACAAGGATACGGTCCATTTGCGCAATCGTGGACAGTCTGTGAGCAATCGCAATCACGGTTTTGCCCTCCATCATCCCATAAAGGGTTTCCTGAATCGCGGCCTCCACTTCGGAATCCAGCGCCGAGGTCGCCTCGTCCAGAACAAGGATCGGTGCATCTTTCAGGATCACCCGTGCAAGTGTCACGCGTTGGCGCTGCCCGCCAGACAGTTTCACGCCACGCTCGCCCACATGGGCATCATAGCCCTCGCGCGCTTGCGGATCCGCGAGATCCAGAATGAACTCATGTGCATGGGCCTTTTCAGCCGCTGCAATCATTTCGGCTTCGCTGGCATCAGGACGGCCATACAGCAGATTGTCACGCACCGACCGGTGCAAAAGCGCGCTGTCCTGCTGCACCATGCCAATATGGCTGCGCAAGCTGTCCTGCGTCACGCCCGCAATGTCCTGACCATCAATCAGAATTTGACCCTTTTCAGCGTCGTAAAACCGCAAGAGCAGCTTCACCAGCGTCGATTTCCCGGCACCAGAGCGGCCAATCAGCCCGACCTTTTCACCCGCGTGGATGGTCAGAGTCAGATCATCAATGCCACCCGCCCCGCGCCCATAGTGGTGGGACAGCTTCTCAAACCGGATTTCGCCCTTGTTCAACTGCAAAGGCGCGGCATTGGCGGCATCCACCAGATCAACCGGCTGCGCAATCGTCTCCATCCCTTCGGCCACAACACCAAGCTGGCGGAAGAACGTGGTCAGCGCCCACATGATCCAGCCTGTCATCGCATTGAGGCGCAGCGTCAGCGCTGTCGCAGCGGCCACCACACCAACCGACGCGCTGCCCTGCATCCACAAGGCAATGCCCCAACCAACAACCCCGACAATCAGCACCCCATTCAACGCGACCAGCACCCCGTCCATAACCGTGAAAATCCGCATTTCCTTCTGGAAGGTCTGGCGCGAGGTCTCGATCGCCTCTTTGGCGTAGTCCAATTCGTGACTGTGGTGGGCAAACATCTTGACCGAGTGAATATTGGAATAGCTGTCCACCACGCGCCCGGTCACGGTCGACCGCGCATCAGACGCAGCTTGACTGGCAGGCCCGACCCGCTTCACCGTCCAGGAGGTCAACAGCCCATAAAGCACGAACCAGATGGCCAGCGGCACCAATAGGCGCGGATCCGCCGCCCACAAGAGCACCCCCGCCCCGATCAGATAGGCCAGCGCAAAGGTGATCGCGTCAAAGATCTGAAACACCACCTCGCCTGCCGCCGGTGGGGTCTGCATGATCCGGTTGGCGATGCGGCCTGCAAAATCATTTTCAAACCAGCCAACCGACTGCCGCAGAACATGTTTATGGGCGCGCCAACGGATCAGCGTCCCAAAGTTCGGCAGGATCGTATTGTTCAACAACAGCACGTCCAAGACCTGTAAAATGGGCCGTAGGATCAAGATGAACGCGGCCATCAGCATCAATTCCGTGCCATGCTCTGCCCAGACCTGATCGGGCGGTCCAACCAGAATATCGACGACACGGCCCATGTAGGAAATCAGCCCGATCTCTACCGCGGCCACAATCACCGACATGACCGCAGTGAGCCAGAACACACGGTGGAACGGCTCTGCATAGGTCAGCAGAAAGGGCCAAAGACGCGTTGGCGGGCGGTCGACCTCGGGATAGTCGCAATAGGGGTCAACAAGGTTTTCGAAGAAGCGAAACATGCGGGTGCTCCATAGACTTGAGCAAATATAGGAATGCGATGCACAAAGTGACAGCGGCGGCCGAGGCCCCCATCACCAAAACGGGTGGGTCTCAGCAGTTAATGAAACCAGATCCCGTAAAACATCAGCATTCCTCCCGCTGTTCAGATTGCCGCCAGCATAGGCTTCAAAACGCAGACCTGTCACGCCCTGTCATCGTGAAGAGTTTGTGAAACCCTCACTCAGGCGGGGTATCCGGCAGCGCCAGAAGCGCCGCACGCGAAAGCTCAAAGCCCGAAGCAATCCACGCGTTTTCCAATATTCGCAGACGCTTGCCCAGTTCAGGACCGGTGTAAGCAGGCATCAGATCTTTGGCTGCCAGAGGGAAAAAGGAGGTGGCTGCACGCGCGATATCGGCTTCAAAATTCGGGGCAAGCGGCATTTCCAAGACTGCAGCGCGCAACAGAATCACATCGCGGGCAAAATCTGCGTCGTGACGATAGGCCAACTCAGCTGCACCCGCTGCGGCGCCGATGCCTTCGCGCAATTGGGCGACGCGGGTGCTCACGGATTTGGACAGCCGCAGGGTCTTTTGCAGGTCTTCACCGCCCAGCGCCGCAAGCCGTCGCGTGGCCTCTGGCCTGCGACCGCCCTCAAGATGCACCAACGGCGCAAGCGCACGGTCATCTGCGCCCGGCAAGATATGCGCCAGGACACCAATCTGGCGCATCGTGGCGACAGCAGGCGCGGGATCTGGCGCGGACAAAAGCTTCACAAGCTCTGTGCCAACACGTTCGCGCGACAACGTGTCCAGACCCTCCAGCGTCGCAGCAATGGCGGCAAGCGCATCTGGGTCAAACCCTTCGGCATGGTTTCCATACCACGCGTGAAATCGGAAATAGCGCAGCGTACGCAGGTAATCCTCGCGAATGCGGTCTTCGGCATTGCCAATAAACCGCAGCCGTCGCGCCTGCAGGTCCGGCAGAC
Source organism: Tritonibacter multivorans (assembly GCF_001458415.1). Lineage (GTDB taxonomy): Bacteria > Pseudomonadota > Alphaproteobacteria > Rhodobacterales > Rhodobacteraceae > Epibacterium > Epibacterium multivorans. The sequence goes on from NZ_CYSD01000037.1 coordinate 273,499, forward strand.
CACCGAGCGGGTCCACCACAGTTCCATCCGGGCGCGCATAGATCGCGTTCATCGTGAAATCGCGTCGGGCAGCGTCTTCGGCAATGTCATCGGCAAAGGCCACAACCGCACGGCGCCCGTCGGTTTCCACATCTTTGCGAAACGTGGTGACCTCGTGCGGGATGCCATCCACGACCAATGTCACCGTGCCGTGATCAATGCCCGTTGGAATTGCCTTGATGCCCGCCGCCTTGGCCAAGGCAATGACGGTTTCAGGGCGTGCATCGGTGGCAATATCCATGTCTGAGACAGGTTCGCCCATCAGCGCATTGCGCACGCAGCCACCGACAAATAATGCCTGCGCCCCCGCTGCGGTCAGTGCGCGGCAGACGGTTTGCGTCGCCTCATTGCGGATCCAGTCCTGTTCGATCTTCATACGCCGCCCTTTTCAGTCCCCATGGCAGCGGCAAAGCCGCGAAGCATCCGCGCCGTTGCGCCCCAGATATAGTAGGGACCATAGGGCACAACATAAAAATACCGCCGCTGCCCCCGCCAGCGACGCGACTGCACAAGGTAGTTTTCAGGCTCTAACACATGGGAAAGCGGGGTCGAGAAGACCTCGGCCACTTCGCCCGCTTCGGGCTGAACCTTAAAAGGTTCCGGGATCAGGGCCACAACCGGTTTCGCCAGAAACCCCGTGACGGTTTCATGCGCCGGAAGCGTCCCAATCACCTGCGGCAGGTCCCGAGGTAAACCGATTTCCTCCCAGGCCTCGCGCAGGGCCGCATCGGTTTCATCCGCATCCGTCGCATCGACCTTCCCGCCCGGAAAGGCAATTTGGCCGGGATGATGCTTCAGCGCCGAAGATCGTTTGGTCAGGATCACCTGCGGCTCTGCCGTATAGGTGGTGATCCCCAATAAAACGCCCGCCGGACGCAGGCGACGTCCGGCGGGCAATACTGTTTCAGGGTTCAGCTCAAAATCCGAAGTCCCATGATGGGCCCGGCCCAGCGCGAGGCTGATTTGGTCTTTCAGCCCCTGCATCACGCTAGTCCTGCTCTGCTTCAAAACCCAGCGTTGCCGGATCCATGTCGTAATGGGCACCGCAGAACTGGCAGTCTGCTGTCACGCGACCCTCGGGCGTGGTCATCTTCTCAATGTCCTTGGCCGAATAGATCGACAGGCTTTGGCGCACGCGCTCTTCGGAACAGGTGCAGCCAAATTTCACCGACTGCGCATCATAAACGCGCGGGGCTTCTTCGTGGAACAGACGATACAGCAGATCCGTGGGCGCAATGGACGGGCCGATCAGCTCCAGATCCTCAACCGTTGCCAGCAGCGTGTTCACGCGGGTCCAGTTTTCTTCTTCATCGCCGGACACAAGATCCTTGGCAGTGACAATCTCGCCTTCACCGTCTTCCTGCGCCATCAATGGCGACGCTTTGGGCATGTGCTGCAGCATAATCCCACCCGCGCGCCAATGTTCGGCCTCGCCCGGAACGGTCGAGCGGCCAAAGCTGAGCAAGAATTTGGTCGGCAGCTGTTCAGACTGGGCGAAATAGGCTTCGGCACAGGCCGACAGAGAGCCCCCCGCCAGCGGCGTGATCCCCTGATAAGGCTGTGTGCCGGTGCCCTGATCGATCAGAATGGCAAAATACCCTTCGCCAACCTGATCAAAGATCGGCGCATCGGTCAGGCGGTCCGCATCAAAGCTTGCATAAGCCCGGATACGGGCCGGGTCGCCCTCTTTCTCCGGTGCGTAGTAATCCGTCGCGATGCGGCGCACAGCCCCTTTGGACTGCACCTGAAGCGAGAGTTTCCAGCGCAGCTTCATGGTTTGGCCGATCAGCGCGGTCAGCAGGGCCATTTCCGCCACCAAGGCTTCGACCTGCGCCGGGTAGGCGTGTTGTTTCAAAATACCGTCCAGCACACCATCGAGCCGCGCAACGCGGCCGCGCATGTCTGTGGCATCGAGTTGAAAGGGCAGGACGGTATCGTCCCACGCGATTTTCTGGGCAGCTGTCATGAGGTTTCCTTATGCGCCGACTATTGGCATACCGGAGCTATATAGGCCTTTCGGCAGCTGAGTTGAAGAGGAAGCCAAATGATCCGCCGTTTCGGGGCGCCGCCGCACAAGAACCAAACTTATCGCGCCCGTCCGGGGGCTTACGCCCTGCTGCCCCACGATGGCCAATTGCTGCTGACCTGCCAGCTGCAACCGGAACCGGATTTGCAACTGCCCGGCGGCGGTATTGATCCGGGGGAATCACCCCTGCCTGCCCTGCACCGTGAGGTCTTGGAAGAAACCGGCTGGAAGATCGCCGCGCCCAAACGCCTGGGCACCTTCCGGCGCTTTGTCTTCATGCCCGAATATGACCTCTGGGCGGAAAAGATATGCCACATCTACACCGCACGCCCCGTCATGCCGCTGTGTGACCCATTGGAGCCACATCACGAAACGGTCTGGCTGCCGCTTGCAGACGCCGCAGCTGTTCTGGGAAATGCCGGAGATAGATATTTTGCCCGCGTGCTTGCGGGCCTGGCCTGACGCTTAGGGCCCTTGGAACTCAAACAGCGTGGCAGAGATATCATCTTCCAGCCCGCTGTCCTTGCCCATCACCTGAGTCAGGTTCCAGTAGAGGTCATCCAGAAATTCCTGACCGCTCTGGCCGGGTTTGCACTTTTTGACCAGTTCAATCAGGCCTTCGGAATCCAGCATGCTGCCATCTTCCAGATGCGCCTCGGTGAACCCATCCGAATAAAGCAGCAGGCGATCGCCCAGCTCCATCTGGAACTCTTCTTGGCTATAGCCAATGTCAGGCACCAGCCCCACAGGTACACCGCCCTGGCCGATGAACTCCATCGAGCCATCCTTGCGCAACAGAAGCGGGTGCGGGTGGCCGGCCTGAACCATTTTCACCAGACCAGTGCGCAGGTCGGCAATGCAGTAGGCCATGGTGAAATATTCTTCGATGCCAGTGTCGGCGATCAGACGCGCGTTCAGAAGGCTCGCCACCTCTTCCGGCGGGCGCAGCGCATAGAAGCGGTTGAATTTCTTCTCCATTCCGACGTTCTGGTCGAAATAGGTCGACGACAGATAGCCCCCCAGACGCGCGGTCATCATCGCGGATGTGATCCCGTGACCCGAGACGTCGATGGAGTAAAAGCCCAAACGGTTCACACCCGGAGAGAACATCCCCACGAGGTCACCGCCGATATGGCCACAGGGTTTCAGCAGCAGGCTGACAGACGACGACCCAAAGCTTTTTGACAGTTCAGGCACCAGGGATTCCTGGATCTTGCGCGCCTGCATCAGGTCTTTGTCGATTGCGTCATACACGCTTTGCAGCTCGTCCAGCGTTTCCGAGACAATGCGGTTCTTCTCGAACAATTCCCGCTGCATCCGCAGGATACGTTCCCCTGCAGAAATACGCGCACGCAGTTCATCAGAGCTGACGGGTTTGGTCAAAAAGTCGTCCGCACCGGCGTCCAGACCTTCGGCCACCTCGTTCTTTTCGCTCTTGGAGGTCAGAAGAATGAAATAGCTATAGCCATCACCGGAAGACTCGCGGAACGCGCGGCAGAATTCGATCCCGGTCATCCCCGGCATCATCCAGTCACTCAGGATCAGGTCCGGCAGTTCCTGCTGGCACATTTCCATCGCCTGTTCGCCGCTTTCGGCTTCGACGACTTCAAACCCCCATTTTTTCAGGGACGCCACGAGAATGCGCCGCTGCAGACGACTGTCGTCTACCACCAGAACACGACGAATAGACCCGCTCACGGGTGATACATCCTGTTCATCTGTAGGTTCGGGCAGCACCGACAATACCTCATTGGTTCGGCAAATTCTCTCTTGTCATCTATGATTATGGCGCGGACCTTAATAGCGGATGAAATGAACATTTTTCGAGAATTTTTTTCTATTCACTGTAACTTTACCAGTCTGACTATATAGAATGATGCGATACATCAAAGAAAACGGAATTGAGGCAATGATCGATTGGGCTCGCGTACGCGAATTGAAGGACGAAGTCGGAGCGGACGCTTTTGATGAGGTCGTGGAGCTGTTTCTCGAAGAAGTAGAAGAGGTTATCGTGCGCCTACAGGGCGGCGATCGCAGCCAGCTGGAACAGGATCTGCACTTTCTCAAGGGCAGCGCGCTGAACCTAGGGTTCCAGCACTTTTCAGATCTCTGCATGGACGGCGAACGCCTCTCCTCCGAAGGTCAGGCCGCCACAGTTGACGTTGCGCAAATTTTGCAGAGTTACGCCACCTCCAAAACGGTCTTCCTTTCGGAGATGGCAGAAAAAGCCTGATCCTTAAATGACGAATTGCGCCAGCGTTTCGTCATTGGTGATGTCGGTATAGGTCAGCCCCGCCTGCTCAAGCCGGGCAAACAGCGCCGGGAAATTTTCGGGGCGTTTTGTTTCCATCCCGATCAGCACCGACCCGAAATTCCGGGCAGATTTTTTCATGTATTCAAAGCGGGTGATATTGTCCTCTGGGCCCAAGTGACCCAGAAAATCCCGCAGCGCGCCCGGACGTTGCGGCAGGCGCAGGATGAAGTATTTCTGCAACCCCGCGTACCGCTGGGCCCGCTCCTTCACTTCTGGCAGACGTTCAAAATCAAAGTTCCCCCCCGACGTCAGGCAGACAATCGTCTTACCGCGAATCCAGGACCGTACCTCGCCCAGCGCTTCCAGCGCCAAAGCACCAGCGGGTTCCAGCACAATGCCTTCCACATTGAGCATTTCAACAATCGTGGCGCAAACCCGGTCTTCATCGATGGTCAGCACATCCGGCAGGGGCACATCTTTCAGGCGCGCAAAGGTCTTTGCGCCGATCTTCCCAACCGCAGCGCCGTCGACAAACGTGTCAACATGGTCCAGCGCAACCGGGGACCCGGCCGCAAGCGCCGCGCGCAGGCAGGCGCCACCGGTCGGCTCCACGTACAACGAATGCACATCTTCGCCAAAATAGCTGGCCACACCGGCAGACATGCCGCCACCACCGACAGGCAAGATCACGTGATCCGGCAAGCGTCCCAGCTGTGCCTCAATCTCTACCGCGATAGAGGCCTGGCCTTCGATCACATCATCATCGTCAAAAGGCGACAGGAAATACCCGCCCTGCTCTGCGCACCATTTTTGCGCGGCAGCCAGCGTGTCATCGAAGTAGTCGCCAATCAGGTGCACCTCGATATTGTCACCGCCGAACATGCGGGTTTTCTGGATCTTCTGCTGCGGCGTGGTCACCGGCATGAAGATCACACCCTTCTTGCCCATCTCGCGGCACATAAAGGCCATGCCCTGTGCGTGATTGCCGGCCGAGGCACAGACAAACAGATCCCGGTCCGGCTGTTTGCGCATGGCATTCAGCGCGCCGCGGATCTTGTAAGAGCGCACCGGGCTCAGATCCTCGCGCTTGAGGTAGATGTCCGCGCCGAAGCGTTCGGACAAAAGCACATTTTTCTGGAGCGGCGTGGGCGGAAACACATCGCGCATCGCCGCCTCGGCTCCTTGAGCCTGGGTTCGGAAGTCACTCATGTGTTGTACGTGCCCTAAGGCTGCCCCAGAGGCAAGGGGCAGCCGGATTTCATGCCAAGATCAGCCAGTGACCGGGCGGCCTTCGACGTAATGCCCGTAGAGGGTGGTGAGGGTGGAGACATTCAAAAGACCCAATAGAACCTGCGAACCGAAAGCGAAAATAGCTGCCAACCCGGGGGAAACTGGACCCAATGCAAATGTAGCAACTAACTGTACAAAGCCCCCGATCAGCCCAAGCAAGATTACAAGCACAACGACTATCCCCATTGCGCCTTGTGTCTTGCTCCACGCTTCTTTGAGAGTAAGCGGCTGACCAATTGCTGCAGCCGGCAGAATGAGGGACAAGCGTGTCGCCACTGGAATAAGGACAAGCCAACCGACCACTATGATTGCAAAAGCAGCAATCTGCGAAACAGCCACCCCGATCACGCCGGCTACAAAGCCGAAAATTAACATGAAGACAAATCCAACAAGGAAGAGGACTAGCATCTGGCCGACATATGCGAAAATGCGATCAGATTTTGGCAGGTTCAGCCACCCGGTCGGGTATTCCTCCAACAACACATATCGGTGCCAATTCACGACTGCCCAAACCAAGAACAGCATCGAAACCAAGAAACCAGCCCCCCCGAGGATGAAGTGCTCAGCATAGTCTTGTTCGATCATCGCCTTGGTAAGCAGGTTGAGCGAATAGCTCGCCAAAACCGCATAAATCACCAGGGGAATGACCGTCAGTTTTGCTATGTCCTGCAAATTTCGCAAAATCATCTGAACAGAATGATTGAGAATATGAAGCCCCGTCACCGCAGCTCTCCTGTATAGTCCTTAAATATTCGGCGACCATAGCAGTGCGCGGGCAGGAGAAAACCCATATTTCCTTGCGCCCCGCCGCAAAACCCGCTACGGCGCTGTTCGTTCTGATCAAGAGGAAAACCCATGTCCGCGCCCAAGAAAGTTGTGCTGGCCTACTCCGGCGGCCTTGATACATCGATCATCCTGAAATGGCTGCAGACCGAATACGGCTGCGAGGTTGTCACCTTTACTGCTGACCTCGGTCAGGGCGAAGAGCTGGAACCGGCCCGCAAAAAGGCTGAGATGCTCGGTATCAAACCGGAAAACATCTTCATCGAAGACATCCGCGAAGAGTTCGTTCGCGATTTCGTCTTCCCGATGTTCCGCGCCAATGCGGTCTATGAAGGCCTGTACCTGCTGGGCACTTCCATTGCCCGCCCGCTGATCTCCAAACGTCTTGTTGAGATCGCAGAAGCCACCGGTGCAGACGCTGTGTCTCACGGTGCAACCGGCAAAGGCAACGATCAGGTGCGGTTCGAGCTGTCCGCTTACGCCTTGAACCCCGACATCAAAGTGATCGCGCCCTGGCGCGAGTGGGACCTGTCTTCGCGCACCAAGCTGCTGGAATTTGCCGAAGCAAACCAGATCCCGATCGCCAAGGACAAACGTGGCGAGGCGCCGTTCTCTGTGGACGCGAACCTGCTGCACACCTCCTCCGAGGGTAAGGTTCTGGAAGACCCGGCCGAAATGGCACCGGATTACGTCTACCAGCGCACCGTCAACCCCGAGGACGCACCGGATACGCCCGAGTTCATCGAGATCACCTTTGAAAAAGGCGATGCAGTTGCCATCAATGGCGAAGCGATGAGCCCGGCGACCATCCTGACCCAGCTGAACGAATATGGCCGCAAGCACGGCATCGGTCGTCTGGATTTTGTTGAGAACCGTTTCGTTGGCATGAAGTCCCGTGGCATCTACGAGACCCCAGGCGGCGACATCCTGCTGGAAGCACACCGCGGTATCGAACAGATCACCCTGGATTCCGGCGCAGGCCACCTGAAAGACTCGATCATGCCGCGCTATGCAGAGCTGATCTACAACGGCTTCTGGTTCTCTCCCGAACGCGAGATGCTGCAGGCCCTGATCGACGAAAGCCAAAAGCACGTCACCGGCACCGTCCGTCTGAAGCTTTACAAAGGCTCTGCCAAGACCGTGGGCCGCTGGTCTGATCACTCGCTTTATTCCGAGGCGCATGTGACCTTTGAAGAAGACGCCGGTGCTTACGATCAGAAAGACGCTCAAGGCTTCATCCAGCTGAACGCGCTGCGTCTGAAACTGCTGGCCGCGCGCGACAAACGCGTCAAAGGCTAAGAGCCGGTTTAGAGACAAACAAAGGCCGCCCTTCGGGGTGGCCTTTTTCTTTGCCCGGACGTCACAAGCACCCTTCCCCTGCGTCAGCCTTGTCGCGGCTCAAAGGCCCTTCCTATGCAGGTCTGAAGACATTGGGAGGACACCATGGCACTTGCTGAAACCTTGCACGCGATCCGCAGCGGCCTTGAGGGGCGCAGCTTTGACGGATCATTGAAATTCGACTGCGGCGACGACGGTGTAATCGTCATTGCTGATGGCGCGGCCAGCGACGAGGACCGCGACACAGATTGCACGCTCAAGCTGTCTTCGGACAATTTGACGAAGCTGCTGGCCGGCAAGCTGAACCCGATGACCGCTGTGATGATGGGAAAGATCAAAATCAGCGGTGATATGGGTGTGGCAATGAAGCTTAGTAAACTGATCGGCTGAGGCATGATCTGAGGCCTTGCGTAAGGGCCCCAACAAAGATTTCAGCACGGTCACTTGCGCTCACTCATGCGTGACATTCGGTTTCGCCCCCTAGGCAAGCCCCCTTTGGACTGGCAAAGCTCCGGTTAGACCCCGCACAGCTTTGCCAGAAGGAGGCACACATGGGACCGCTCGACACGCTCAAGAACTTGGCACTGACCGCCCTGATCGGCGCAGCTGTCTGCGTCACCAAACCCTCTGCCGCGTATGCTACAGAATATGACACCCTGACCGTCGCCGGCGGGTGTTTTTGGTGTGTGGAGAGCGACTTTGAATCCTTGCCCGGGGTGATCAAGGCCGAATCCGGCTATACCGGCGGCACAGTTGCAAACCCGACTTACAAACAGGTCGGCAAAGGCGATACGGGCCACTATGAGGCCGTGAAAATCACCTTCGATCCGGTCAAAGTCAGCCGCAAAACGCTTCTGGAGAAATTCTTCCGCTCGATCGACCCGACAGATGTGGGCGGGCAATTCTGCGATCGCGGCGCGCCGTACCGATCCGCTGTTTTTGTCTCTACCAAACGCGATCAGGACATTGCAGAGGCGGTCAAGGCCGCCGCGCAAAAAGCCCTTGGGCAAACCATTGTCACACCAGTGCTAAAAGCGACAAAGTTCTACGCGGCCGAGGACTACCATCAGGACTACTACAAGGGTGACAATCTGGTCATCACCCGCTTTGGTCCGCTGCGTCAATCAAAGGCCTACAAGCGCTATCGCGAGGCCTGTGGGCGTGACGCGCGCGTGCAACAGCTTTGGGGCAGCGCTGCCGCCTTTACCCATTGATCTGAATGCAAAAAAGGGGCCTTTCGGCCCCTTCAAAATGTTTCACGGGAAACAATTTCAGAAACGCGCGTCCTGGACTTCCTTGAGGTCTGGAATCGCATCCGCCGCGCCATTTCGGGTGACCATCAAAGCCCCTGCCCGCGCTGCTTGTGCCATCGCCTGCGCCATCGGTAAACCACGGTCCAAACCCGACAAAACGTAGCCAGTGAATGTGTCGCCCGCGCCTGTTGTATCCACCGGTTTAACTGGCAGCGCGGGCACGTCTGACACCGTGCCATCCGCGGCAAAATGACGGGCACCTTTCGCACCAAGCGTCACAATCACATCCGCAATACCCAGCGCTTCGGGCGCTTTGCCCGTGGCTTCGGTCAATTGCTGCGCTTCAACCTCATTGAGGAACAGCAGATCCAGGTAAGGCAAAACAGCCTGCACAGCCTCGGCATCAAAAGGAGCCGCCGCATAAGCCACACGCAGCCCCAGATCACGGCCCATTTTCGCGGCTTCGGCCTGCATATTGGTTTCGTTCTGCATCACCAAAATATCACCGGAATTTGCCGCGCTTAGCGCTTGGCCCAACTGGTCTTCGGAGATGGTGCGGTTCGCGCCCGGAAACAGGATGATCGAATTTTCGCCCGCTTTGTCCACCGCAATGATCGCATGGCCCGTCGGCACATCCCCGGTTACCACATGACGGGTGTCGACCCCGTATTCGGTCAGACGATCCACCGCCCATTTGCCTTCGGGTCCAACTGCGCCGATATGGCAGCAATGGGAGCCGGCCCGCGCTGCAGCCACGGACATATTTGCCCCCTTGCCACCAAGGCCCTGGTCGAGACTGTCCGCTGCAAGGGTTTCGCCGGGCGCAGGCATATGCGGCAGGGCATAAACCATATCCGCGTTGATTGATCCAAGGTTCCAAATGGCCATTCGCGCTCTCCTAATTCTTTGCCCTCTTGTTTCCGTTAGCGCCCCCAATCGGTCAACCGGAAAATCCCAAAAGCAGCTTCAACAAAAAAGGCCCCGCGTCACCGCGAGGCCCTGGATCTGGGGTTTTATTTGGCTCAGCCGATATTTGCAGCCGCCAGAATCGCCATGTTCACCACATCATTGGCCGTGGCAGAGGTCGAGCAGATCTGGATCGGCTTGTCGACACCGGACAGGATCGGGCCAATCACGGTGGCGCCGCCCATTTCCTGCATCAGTTTAACCGAAATCGACGCAGAGTGGCGCGCGGGCACGATCAGAATGTTTGCCGGGCCAGTGAGGCGCTGGAAAGAATAGGCTTCCTGCGCCTTCGGGTTCAGAGCCACATCCACGGTCATTTCGCCTTCGTACTCAAAGTCGACACCGCGCTTGTCCAGAACGGCCGGCGCGATGTGCATCTTCTCGGCGCGCTCTGACACCGGGTAGCCAAATGTCGAAAAGCTGACAAAGGCCACGCGCGGATCCAGACCCATATGGCGGGCCACGCCTGCTGCGCGCTCGGCGATATTGGCCAGATCGTTTTCATCCGGCCATTCATGCACCAGCGTATCCCCGATCAGGACGATACGACCTTTGTGCAGAAGCGCCGTAACACCCGCCGCACCGTGGGTGGCATCGGCATCAAAGACGTGGTTGATCCGGTCCAGCACATAGGCAGACTTGCGGGTCGCCCCCGTGACCAGACCATCGCCATGGCCATGCGCCAGCATCAGTGCCGAAAACACATGGCGGTCGCGGCCAACAAGACGGTGAATGTCTTTTTGGTCGAAGCCTTTGCGCTGCAAACGCTGGTACAGGAAGTTTTTGTAGGCCTCAAAATGCTGGGTGTTGGCGGCGTTCACCACCTCTAGCTCGCGGGCGGCATCGCCCATGCCTGCTTCGTCCAAACGGCTTTTGACGTCTTCGGCGCGGCCAACGACCAGCGCTTTGCCCAGACCCGACCGCTGATAAGTGACGGCGGCGCGCAGCACGCGCGGATCATCGCCTTCGGCAAAGATCATCCGGCTTTGTGCAGACCGCGCACGGGCGTTCAGGCCGCGCAAGATCGAAGCCGTCGGATCCATGCGCCCACGTAGACCCTGTTCATAGGTTTCCATGTCGATAATCGGACGACGCGCAACGCCTGTGTCCATACCCGCCTTGGCAACCGCCGGCGGGATGCGGTGGATCAGGCGCGGGTCAAAGGGGGTCGGAATGATATAGTCACGACCAAACGACAGCGTCTTGCCATAGGCCAGCGCAACCTCATCCGGGACATCTTCTCGTGCCAGACGGGCCAGCGCATGGGCACAGGCGATTTTCATCTCGTCGTTGATCGCGCGGGCATGAATGTCCAGCGCACCACGGAACAAGTAGGGGAAGCCCAGCACGTTGTTGACCTGGTTCGGATAGTCCGAACGCCCGGTTGCAACAATCGCGTCCACGCGGACCTCATGTGCCTCTTCCGGGGTGATCTCCGGATCAGGGTTTGCCATGGCAAAAATGACCGGGTTGTCGGCCATGGATTTCACCATGTCCTGAGTCACAGCCCCTTTGACAGAGACGCCAAGGAAAACATCGGCGCCAACCATGGCGTCTTCAAGCGTCCGCAGTTCGGTTGTGACGGCATGGGCGGACTTCCACTGGTTCATGCCTTCTGTGCGGCCCTGATAAATCACGCCTTTGGTGTCGCAGACAATACAGTTCTGGTGCTGCGCGCCCATCGCCTTGAGCAGCTCAATACAGGCAATGCCCGCCGCGCCTGCGCCGTTCAGAACAATCTTAACGTCCTCGATCTTTTTGCCCGAAAGATGCAGCGCGTTCAGCAGGCCCGCGGCACAGATCACAGCCGTGCCGTGCTGGTCATCGTGGAAGACCGGGATGTCCATCTCTTCCTTGAGCTTCTGCTCGATGATGAAACATTCCGGCGCTTTGATGTCTTCGAGGTTGATGCCACCAAAGGTCGGGCCCATCAGCTTGACGGCTTTGATGAATTCATCCGGGTCTTCGGTATCCAGTTCAATATCGATGGAGTTCACATCGGCAAAACGTTTGAACAGAACAGACTTGCCTTCCATCACAGGCTTAGAGCCCAGCGCGCCGAGGTTCCCCAGACCCAGAACGGCCGTACCGTTGGAAATCACCGCCACAAGGTTACCCTTGTTTGTGTAGTCATACGCCGTTTCCGGGTTGGCAGCGATCGCCTCGCAAGGCACCGCAACACCGGGGGAATAGGCCAGCGACAGATCGCGCTGTGTGGTCATCGGGACCGTGGCCTGCACCTCCCATTTGCCGGGGTTCGGCTCTAGGTGAAAGGCCAGCGCCTCTTCATTGGTGATCTTCGCTTTGGGCATTTTGAATGCGTCCTCTCCTAATCCAGAACGTCTTTAGCCCAGAGCAACAGGCAGCTTCAATGACATGCGTCGCTGTTAACGCTAAAGGCGTCGCAACAGCCCCTGATCCGCGATTAACGTAAAATCCACCTTATTTGCCCCGCTTTAACCGCAATTGCATCGTGGCGGGCGCAAAGGAATCTTTTACCTTTGTTAATGAGCGCAGGGTCACCTGCCGCGATCCCCTTGTGACGGTATGTGGCAAGGGCGCGCCAGAAGGGCGTGTGGCCGCTCAGAACGAGACCGGCTCAAGACTTCGAATTCCAGACGAAACCTCATGTCACGATGAATGGGAAGTACCAATGTCCAGCATCAACAATAATCCCGGCGCAGCCATTGCGCTGCAAATGCTCAGTAAGAACCGCGAAGAGAAAGAAGACGTCCAAGACGATGTCTCTACCGGCAAAGAAGTAAACACCGCCAAAGACAATGCTGCTCTTTGGGCAATTTCCGAGGTGATGGAAGCCGACATCGGCGGATTTGAAGCCGCCTCGCGCACCCTGTCGATTGGCGAAGCCACCGTGGCTGTGGCCTCGGCGGGCGCAGAACAGATCACCAATGTGCTCGAGGACATGAAAGTCCTCGCAATCCAGGCCCAGTCTGGCACCGCGGACTTTGGCATGATCGAAGAACAGATGGCCGCCAAAGCAGAGCAGATCAACTCCATCGTGGGGTCGGCCCAGTTCAATGGTGTGAACCTTCTGGCGACCGATACAGATGGCAACGGCGGCACAGGTCTGACCGTCCCAACTGCACTGAACCGACAGGGCAGCGATCCTGCGACGCTCTCGACAATGACCGTTGATAGTGTCGATTTTGAGGGAGATGCCGCCTTTGATATCGGTGGTCGCACAGCGATCACAGATGCCGCCTCAGCCCGCACCGCACTGGATGAAATCAACGGTTTCCTTGATTTCGCGATCAACGGGGCTGCCAAACTCGGCTCTGATGCGGCCCAGATGCGCGAACAGAATGAATTCCTGCACAAGCTGAACGACACCACCAAGCAGGGTCTTGGTGAAATTCGTGATGCCAAGTTGGACGAGGCCGCCACCCGTCTGGCCGCGCTGGATGCCCAGCAGCAGCTCAGCATGTCCGGCCTGAACATTGCCAACGCAAACCCCGGCGCATTGGGCAAGCTGTTCGGCTAAGCCGTTTGACCGGGGCCGCCCCCTTGGCCCCGGTTTACCGCCTTTCCCTTCGTGTCCCCCCATTGTAGATATCGACCAATAAACCAAGGGGGCTCGGGCATGACTGTAACGCCAATGATGGCGCAATATCTCGACATCAAAGCACAATATCCGGATGCATTGCTGTTCTACCGGATGGGCGATTTCTACGAGATGTTCTTTGAGGACGCGGTCAATGCAGCCGAAGCCCTGGACATTGCGCTGACCAAACGTGGCAAACACGATGGCAATGACATTCCGATGTGTGGCGTCCCGGTGCATGCGGCCGAAGGGTATCTGCTGACCCTGATCCGCAAGGGCTTCCGTGTCGCGGTCGGCGAACAGCTGGAAAGCCCGGCTGAGGCCAAGAAACGCGGCTCTAAATCGGTGGTAAAACGCGATGTTGTGCGTCTGGTCACCCCCGGCACCCTGACCGAGGACAGCCTGCTTGAGGCGCGCCGCCACAACTTTCTCGTGGCTTATGCAGAACTGCGCGATCAGGCGGCCCTGGCCTGGGCAGATATCTCCACCGGCGCATTTCACGTGATGCCCCTGGCGCGGGTTCGCCTGTCGCCCGAACTTGCCCGCCTTGCCCCGTCTGAACTGATTGTGGCAGATGGCCCGGCCTATGACCTGACCCGTCCGCTCGCGGATGAATATCACATCCCTCTGACCCCTCTGGGCAAGGCCAGCTTTGACTCCACAGCCGCCGAAAAGCGGATCTGTGCCCTGTTCAATGTCGGCGCACTGGATGGGTTTGGCACCTTCACCCGCGCAGAAGTGTCGGCCATGGGGGCACTTGTCGACTATCTGGAGATCACCCAGAAAGGCAAACTGCCGCTCTTGCAGCCGCCCCTCCAAGAAGCCGAGGACCGCACCGTTCAAATCGATGCCGCCACGCGGCGCAACCTTGAAATCACCCGCTCTTTGTCCGGTGGTCGCGCTGGATCGCTGCTGGCGGTGGTTGACCGCACCGTCACCCCCGGCGGCGCGCGTTTGCTGGAACAACGTCTATCCAGCCCCTCGCGCAGTCTAGATGTGATTGCCGCACGCCTTGAGGGTCTGGATGCAATGGTTTCAGACCACACGCTGTGCAGTGCCCTGCGCGACGACCTGCGCAAAACCCCCGATCTGGACCGCGCTCTGTCGCGTCTGGCGCTGGAACGGGGCGGGCCGCGCGATCTGGCCGCAATCCGCAATGCGCTGACACAGGGGGAAGCCATCCGGACAGGGGTTGCAGGCTTCGAACTGCCACATCTTCTGACCGACGCTGTGGCAAAGCTCGGCGGATTTGACGCACTGCTGGATCTCCTCGACGCGAGCCTCATTGCAGAACCGCCCCTGATGGCGCGAGACGGCGGCTTTATTGCCGAAGGCTATGACGCAGAGCTGGACGAAGCCCGCACCCTGCGCGACGAAGGCCGATCCGTGATCGCCGGGCTGCAAAAACAATACGCAGAACAAACCGGCATCACCTCGCTCAAGATCAAGCACAACAATGTGCTGGGCTATTTTATTGAAACCACAGCGACCCATTCCGAGAAAATGCTCTCTGCGCCACTGTCGGAAACCTTTATCCATCGCCAGACCACCGCAAACCAAGTGCGTTTCACCACGGTGGAGCTGAGCGAGCTGGAAACCAAGATCCTGAACGCCGGAAATCTGGCGCTGGAGATCGAAAAGCGGCTCTATCAAAGCCTTTCTACAGCCATCCTCGACATGGCTGCGCGCCTGAACCAGGCCGCGCGTGGCTTTGCAGAGCTTGATTTGATCACTGCATTGGCCGATTTGGCCCGCGCCGAAAACTGGTCTCGCCCCCGTGTCGATACGTCCCGCACGTTTCACGTGGAAGGCGGCCGCCACCCGGTTGTGGAACAGGCCCTGCGCCAACAAGGCGGAGAGGCTTTTGTGGCCAATGACTGCGACCTCTCCGCTCAGGATGGCGCTGCGGTCTGGCTGCTGACTGGTCCGAACATGGCTGGTAAATCGACCTTCCTGCGCCAGAATGCCCTCATCGCGATTCTTGCACAAATGGGCAGCTATGTCCCAGCTGAGGTCGCACATATCGGCATGGTCAGTCAGGTGTTCAGCCGCGTGGGTGCCTCGGATGATCTGGCCCGCGGCCGGTCAACCTTCATGGTCGAAATGGTGGAAACAGCCGCGATCCTGAATCAAGCCGACAATCGCGCAATGGTGATCCTGGATGAGATCGGCCGCGGCACGGCGACCTATGATGGCCTGTCGATTGCCTGGGCCACACTTGAACACCTGCATGAAGTGAACCAATCCCGCGCCCTCTTTGCGACGCATTACCACGAACTGACCCAATTGGCCGCGAAACTTGACGGTGTGGAAAATGCCACCGTGGCCGTGAAAGAATGGGAAGGGGAAGTCATCTTCCTGCACGAGGTCCGCAAAGGCGCGGCTGACCGCTCATACGGCGTGCAAGTGGCGCAGCTTGCGGGCCTGCCGACAGCCGTTGTCGAACGTGCCCGCGATGTTCTGGACATGCTGGAACAGGGAGCCCGCGATCATGGTGCCGCTAAAATCCAGATCGATGACCTACCTCTGTTTGCCGCAAGCCCTGCCCCACAGCCCCGCGCACCGGCTGGCCCGTCACCGCTTGAATCGCTTCTCGCGGAGATCCACCCAGACGACCTGTCCCCCCGCGAGGCGCTGGACGCGCTCTATCAGCTGAAAGACGCAGCCAAGGCACAATAAAAAAACAAAGGGCGACGCTTAAAACAGCATCGCCCTTTCATCTTTTCCCAAATATCCCCGCCGGAGGCACGGGCCCAAAGGCCCGTCCCCAAACAGGACCTCTATCGCTTAGCCCGGATTGGAAGAGACCCCAACCTGCGCCGGGCGCAGCAGGCGATCATGCAGCATGAAACCGTCTGCAGAGACCTGGATAATGTCGCCGGCTTTGGTGCCGGGCACCGGTGCCTCGAACATGGCTTCGTGTTCTTTGGGATCAAATTTGTCCCCCACTTTCGGAGACACAATAATGATGCCGTGCTTGTTGAAGATATCCAGCAGCGAACGCAGTGTCAGTTCCACGCCTTCGATCAGCGCGCCGGACACTTCTTTCTGCTCGTCTGTTGCGGCCTCAACAGCGCGCTTCAGATTGTCATAGACCGGCAGCAGGTCGCGGGACAGCTTGGAGCCGCCGTATTGCTCTGCTTCGCGGCGCGCCTTGTCGCCACGCTTGCGGGCGTTCTCGGCATCGGCCAGCGCGCGCATAAAGCGGTCTTTATACTCATCGCGCTCAGCCCGCAGCGTTTCCAGCTCCAGCGCTTCACCATCAATTTCTTCCATTTCAGCCGCCAGCTCTTCGGCTTCCGCGTCTGCGATATCGTCCAGAAATTCGTCGTTTTTGGGCTCTGCCATGTTTCACCTCTAACTCCGGTCGGAGACCAGCTTCCCGACCAGCTGTGCCGTGTAGTCTACAATCGGCACGATCCTTCCGTAATTCAGGCGCGTCGGGCCGATCACGCCCACCGCACCGATGATCTTTCGATCAGCGTTCATATAAGGAGACACCACCAAAGAGGAACCCGAAAGTGAGAAAAGTTTGTTCTCTGAGCCAATAAAAATGCGCACACCGTCGCCGTCTTCGGTGAGCTGCAGGAATTCGGCAATGTCTCGCTTGCGTTCAAGGTCGTCAAACAGCTCTCTGATCTTGTCGAGTTCCTCAACAGAACCCTCTTCGGCCAGAAGATTCGACCGCCCTCGTACGATCAGTCGCGCCTGATCTGCGCCCTGATCTTCCCAGGCCGCCAAACCGCTTTCGATCAGATCCGAGGCCAGCGTATCAATCTCTTGGCGCCGTTTTTCAATCTCGCTCTGCATGGTGCGCCGCACATCGCTTAACGTGCGCCCTTCGATCAGCGCGTTCAGGAAATTCGCAGCCTCACGCATGGAACTTGGCGTCTGCCCCGGCGGAGGTGTGAACAGACGGTTCTCCACGTGACCGTCCGAGAACACAAGAACAACCAACGCCCGATCCGCAGCCAGGCTGACAAATTCAATATGGCGAATCTCGGCCTCGTGTTTGGGTGTCAGGACCAGCGATGCGCCTTGTGTCACGCCAGACAACGCCGCGCCAACGCGGTTCAGCACACGTTCCACGTCCCCCGAATTTTCCCCCAATGTTGCATCAATCCGGTCGCGGTCCGTGGCACTGGGATCGCCCATCTGCAACAAGCCATCCACGAACAGCCGAAGGCCGGCCTGCGTTGGAATGCGACCGGCACTGACATGGGGGCTATCGAGCAGACCAAGGTATTCCAGATCCTGCATGACATTGCGCACAGTGGCCGCCGAAACCTTTTCGCTCAGGGATCGTGTCAGCGTGCGGCTCCCGACGGGCCCGCCTGTATCCAGATAATTTTCGACAACCACGCGGAACACTTCCCGCGAACGGTCGTTCATCTCCTCCAGAATGGATTTGGGGTCTGTCATGGATCTCTCGCTTTGGCCCGAAGACACCATAGGGTTAGCAGCTTTCGATGTCACTAAAGCGCATCTGCGCAAATGGTCAATCGCCCTTGCGTCGCGCCCCTTGCGGGCGGTATCCCGGGGCCAAGCTACAAAGGATATTCCCATGCGACCCTCTGGACGTGCCCTGAACGAAATGCGGCCTGTGTCGATCGAGACCGGCTTTACCAAACACGCAGAAGGCTCTTGCCTGATCAAGATGGGGGACACCCATGTTCTGTGTACCGCAACCATCGATGAACGCGTTCCCCCGTTTATCAAAGGATCGGGTCTGGGTTGGGTGACGGCGGAATACGGCATGCTGCCCCGCGCCACCAACACGCGCATGCGTCGCGAAGCTGCCTCTGGCAAACAAGGTGGCCGCACCGTGGAAATCCAGCGTCTCATCGGTCGGGCCCTGCGCGCAGGCGTGGACCGCGTTGCGCTCGGCGAACGTCAGATCACTGTCGACTGTGACGTGCTGCAAGCCGACGGCGGCACCCGTTGTGCATCGATCACCGGTGGCTGGGTGGCCCTGCGTCTGGCCGTGAACAAGCTGATGAAAGCGGGCGTCGTGAAGATGGATCCGCTGGTAGACCCTGTGTCTGCGATTTCCTGCGGTATCTACGCAGGCCAGCCGGTGCTGGATCTGGACTATCCCGAAGACTCTGAAGCCGGCGTTGACGGCAACTTCATCATGACCGGCTCTGGCAAGCTGATCGAAATCCAGATGTCTGCCGAAGGCTCTGTCTTCTCGCGCGAGCAGATGAACGAACTGATGGATCTGGCCGCCAAAGGCACATCCGAACTGGCCGAAATCCAAAAGGCAGCCTGCGCATGACCCGCAAATTCGAAGGCGACACTCTGCTGGTCGCGACCCACAACAAGGGCAAGCTGGGCGAGATCACAGAGATCCTCGCCCCCTTTGGTGTCAAAGTCATCGGCGCCGGCGAGATGGATCTGCCGGAACCGGAAGAGACCGAAGACACCTTTGTCGGCAATGCCCGTATCAAGGCCCATGCGGCAGCTAAGGCCACCGGCCTGCCGGCCCTGTCTGATGACAGCGGTATCACCATCGACGCGCTGGATGGTGCGCCCGGCGTATACACCGCTGACTGGGCCGAAACCGGCAACGGTCGTGACTTCATGCAGGCCATGACCCGCGCCAATGATGAGATCACCGCCAAAGGCCCCGACGCCCCACGTACAGCCCAATTCCGCTGCACGCTGGTCATCGCTTGGCCCGATGGCCATGATGAGGTGTTCGAAGGCGTCATGCCCGGTTCCCTCATCTGGCCCATTCGTGGCGAAGGCGGTTTTGGCTATGACCCGATGTTCATGCCCGAGGGCCTGGATGTGACCTGCGCACAGATGCCCAAAGACGAGAAGAACAAAATCTCGCATCGCGGTCGCGCCGTCGCGCAGTTTGTGGCAGGCTGCTTCGGTGCTTGAGGACTGGCGCAACGGGGGGTTTGGCCTCTACGTCCACTGGCCGTTCTGT
Organism: Tritonibacter multivorans; assembly: GCF_001458415.1. Classification (GTDB taxonomy): domain Bacteria; phylum Pseudomonadota; class Alphaproteobacteria; order Rhodobacterales; family Rhodobacteraceae; genus Epibacterium; species Epibacterium multivorans. The sequence continues at coordinate 292,948 of NZ_CYSD01000037.1, forward strand.
CAGGCCAAATGCCCCTACTGCGACTTTAACAGCCATGTGGTTTCCCGGATCGATCAAAAGGACTGGGTGACCGCTTACAAAGCAGAGCTCGCCCGCGTGGCAGAGCTTGCGCCAGGCCGGGTGTTGAACGCCATCTTCTTTGGTGGTGGCACCCCGTCCTTGATGCATCCAGACACTGTTGCAGCGGTTATTGAGTCTGCGCAAGATATCTGGACCTTTGCCAATGACATTGAGATCACCCTGGAAGCCAACCCAGGATCTGTCGAGGCCGGCCGGTTCGCAGGATACCGGGATGGCGGGGTCAACCGTATCTCTATGGGCTTTCAGGCGCTCAATGACGACGACCTGCGCCGACTGGGCCGCATCCACACCGTGGCCGAAGGCAAAGCCGCCTTTGACATCGCCCGCAATTGCTTTGACCGCGTCAGTTTTGACCTGATCTATGCCCGTCAGGGACAGTCCCTGGACCACTGGCAGGCAGAGCTGCGCGAGGCGTTATCAATGGCGATTGACCACCTGTCGCTTTATCAGCTGACGATCGAGGAAGGCACCGCCTTTGGTGATCGCTATGCCCGCGGCAAACTGCGCGACCTTCCCACCGATGACACCGCCGCCGATATGTATCTGGCCACGCAGGAGATCTGCACCGACTTCGGCATGCCCGGTTACGAAATTTCCAACCACGCACGTCCCGGCGCCGAGAGCCGCCACAATCAGATCTACTGGCGCTATGGAGACTATATTGGCATCGGCCCCGGAGCGCACGGGCGGATCACATCCAATGGCACCCGCTATGCCACCGAAGCCATTCGCGCCCCTGGCGCATGGATGCAAGCTGTCAAGGACGGCTCAGGAGAGTTGCCCACCACGGCCCTCACCCGCGAAGACGAGATTGCCGAATATCTGATGATGGGCATGCGTCTGTACGAAGGTCTCGATCTGCGGCGCTATGAAATGCTCGCCGGCGCGGAAATGGATGCAGACAAAATCGCGCACCTCCAATCCATCGGCATGATTGCGCTGGACGGCCCCTACATGCGCGCTACAAATGAGGGACGCGCGGTTCTGAATGCGGTGTTGCGCGAACTTTTGACGGATTGATTTAATGCGATACCTCTTTGCCAGCTTTGGACTGATTTCAATCGGGCTGGCCTTGATAGGTGTCATCCTTCCCCTCGTGCCAACTGTGCCATTCCTGCTGCTGGCTGCCTTCTTTTTTGCGCGCTCTTCCACGCGGCTGCACCATTGGCTGATGTCGCACCAGACCTTTGGACCGATGATCGAAGACTGGCAGGACCACGGCGCCATTCGCCCAAGCGCAAAAAAGGCGGCCACCCTGTCGGTCGCCGCCGTTTTCGCGATCTCTCTTGCCCTGCAATTGCCTGTCCACGTCTTGGGAATTCAGGCCGTCACGCTGGGCTGTGTCATGATCTTCATCTGGACCCGCCCTAACGGCTGAGCAGATTGCACAGTTCGTCCAGCTGGTCGAGGTTGTCATAGCTGATCGTAATCGAACCAGCCTCTCCCCCAGGCTTGTGATCGATCGACACCTTCATCCGCAGCATGGCAGACAGATCGCCTTCCAACGCGCGCGTATCAGCATCTTTGTCGCCAGCTGGTTTTGCCTTTTTCGGGGCCGCATTGGTGTTCACGCCGGCCGCGTCTTTCTTCACCAATGCTTCCGTTGCACGAACAGAAAGACCACCTTTGACGATCTTCTTTGCCAGATCAGACGCGTTGTCGGACGTGATCAGCGCGCGTGCATGACCGGCAGAGAGCTTGCGCTCCATCACCAGATCCTGCACGTCATCCGGCAGGTGCAGCAAACGCACGAGATTGGCGATGTGACTGCGGCTTTTGCCAAGCGCCTCGGCCATCTTTTCCTGCGTGTGGCCGAATTTGTCCATGAGCTGCTTATAGCTCTGCGCTTCTTCCAAAGCATTCAGGTCAGAACGCTGAATGTTTTCGATGATGGCAACTTCCATCATCTCCAGATCGGAGTAGTCGCGGATCAGGACCGGAACTTCGTGCAAACGCGCAGCTTGCGCGGCACGCCAACGGCGTTCACCGGCAACGATCTCGTAGACGCCCTCTTTGTTGGGGCGGACGATCAGCGGCTGAAGAACGCCCTTTTCTTTGATGGAAGCCGTCAGGTCATCCAGATCTTCTTGCAGAAACTGGCGACGGGGCTGATCCGGGTTGGCCCGGACTTTTTCTATTGGTACTAGCACTTCTGCATTTCGCGGAGCGGTTCCTGCGGCAGGTTCAGATGTGCTGACGGGATCCGCCGTCACATCCGCCATCAGGGCCGAAAGGCCACGCCCCAATCCTCTTGGCTTGTTTTTCTTGTCTGCCATTTCTTGACCTTTGACTTTCTTAAGCTGCGACCTTTTCGTGGTTCGCAATTACCTCGGCGGCGAGCTGGCGGTATGCCTTAGCACCAAGTGACATCGGATCATAGCTCAGAACCGGCATTGCATAAGACGGCGCTTCGCTGACACGTACATTACGTGGAATTTTGGTCCGGAACACCAATTCACCTAGGTTATCACGTGCATCCTGTTCGACTTGAAGCGACAGGTTATTGCGGCGATCATACATGGTCAGAACCACGCCTTCGATCCGCAAATGTGGATTGGCCGCCTGGCGTACTTCGCGCACCGACAGCATCAGCTGCGACAGGCCTTCGAGCGCAAAGAACTCGCTCTGAAGCGGGATCAGAACGGAATCGGCCGCAACCATTGCATTCACAGTCAGAAGGTTCAGCGAAGGCGGACAATCAATCAGGATGTAATCCCAGTCGTATTCTTCCATCCCCCGCTGGCGCAAAGCGGTATGCAGTAGGAAGCTGCGGCGTTCATTGGCAATCAGCTCAATATCCGCGGAACTCAGATCCACTGTGGCCGGCACAATGCACAGATCTTCAGTATCCGTTGTGTGAATGACCTGTTGCAACGTCGACTGCTGGGTCAGTAGCTCATATGTCGTATGTTCACGCTGGTCGAGATCAATACCTAGGCCGGTGGAGGCGTTGCCTTGCGGATCCAGATCGACAATCAAAACCCGCATACCTTCTTCGACCAAAGCGGCTGCAAGATTAATGGTTGTTGTTGTCTTTCCTACCCCACCTTTTTGGTTAGCGATCGCAATAATACGAGGTCCTTCCGGACGGGACATGTCAGACACGCTCAACTCCCTTCATCTTGAGAATAACAGCCTGGGGCTCAGTAAGACTTGTAATCGCTTCCCACTCAAACCGCCATTGCTGCAATGCGTTATCCACTTCTTTTTTCCAATTTCCGCCCTTCGGGAAGATGCAGACGCCATCCTTTTTAAGATGCCGCTCGGAAAATTCGCACAGTTGCGAAAGATCCGCCAACGCCCTGGCAGACAGGATGTCTGCGGACTGCGCAGCGGCGGCTTCAATGCGTTCTGAAATCACATTGATTTTGACACCGCATTCACGTGCTGCGGTCCGCAAAAAGGCCGATTTTCGTTGGTCGCTTTCGATAAGCGTCACACTTAGGTCCGGTGCCTTATCCGCCGCGCAGATCGCAACAATCACGCCAGGCAAACCACCGCCGCTGCCTATATCAACCCAGTGACCTTTGGGGTCGGTAATGGCCTCGAAAACTTGAATCGAATCCAAGATATGTCGCGTCCAAAGATCCGGAATGGTGGATTTGGAAACCAGATTGATCCGCGGGTTCCACTTCTGCAATGTTGCGTCGAAGGTTTTCAGGCGCTCCATTGTTTCACGTGAAACATTCAACGCCGCGGTCATGCGGTTTTTCCCTTTTGCAAAGAACCCCGCTTGACGCGGCCAAGGATGAGCGCAAGCGCTGCCGGCGTCATGCCCTCAATCCGCGCAGCTTGTGCAAGGTTGGCAGGCTTAATGCGATTCAGCTTTTGCTGAAGCTCGTTGGACAAACCGTCTATGGCGTAATCAAAATCACTCGGAATGACATGCGCTTCGTCTTTGCGCATTGCCTCCACTTCTTTCCGCTGACGCTCAATGTAATTTGCATAAAGCGCATCCCGTTCCAGCTGTGACGTAATCTCCTGCGACAGGTCACTAAGTTCCGGGAACAAAGGCGCAATGGATGCAAAGTCGACATCAGGGAAGGCCAGAACCTCAATGCCATCACGACGGTTGCCATCTTGGTTCACCGCAATGCCGGTTTCCAAAATCTGCTTTGGCGTGAAGTGACGCGACTTCATAAGCGACACCGCCTTATTGAGGTGACCGATCTTATCCTCGAAATGCTCTCGCCGTTCATCCCCGACACAACCCAACTCCATCGCAAGCGGCGTCAAACGCTGATCCGCATTGTCCGCCCGCAGCGACAAGCGGAACTCCGCACGTGACGTGAACATTCGATAAGGTTCCGAGACACCATGGGTGGTGAGGTCGTCGATCATCACCCCAATATAGGAGGTCGCCCTGCTGAACAGCAGCGGATCCCTTCCCTGACAGGACAAGGCAGCATTAAACCCGGCGACCATGCCTTGGGCAGCTGCCTCCTCATATCCTGTTGTGCCATTGATCTGACCAGCGAGGTACAGGCCCTTCACATCACGAAGTTCCAGCGTCTGCGACAAAGCGCGGGGATCGACATAGTCGTATTCAATCGCATAGCCGGGCTGAAGAATGACGGCCTCTTCCAGACCAAAGATAGACCGGACGTAAGCGACCTGCACATCTTCCGGCAAACTGGTGGAAATACCGTTTGGATAGACGGTGTCATCCGTCACCCCTTCCGGCTCGAGGAAGATCTGATGAGACAGCTTATCGGCGAAACGCACAATCTTGTCTTCAATAGAGGGACAGTAACGGGGACCGACACCTTCGATGTGCCCACCGTACATCGCAGACCGATCCAAATTCGCACGGATGATATCGTGCGTTTTCTCATTTGTATGGGTGATCCCACAGGCAATTTGCTGGGCAAACGTGCCTTTGGTCAAAAACGAGAAGAACGTCGGATCTTCGTCTCCGGGTTGTTCATCCAGATCTGCCCAACGAATGGTTTTGCCATCAAGACGAGGTGGTGTTCCTGTTTTCAGACGGCCAAGCGGCAAATCAAAGCTCGCCAGACGTTCCGCCAGTTTGATCGACGGACGATCTCCGATCCGCCCTCCTGGCCGGGACACATCACCGATGTGAATAATGCCGTTCAGGAAGGTCCCAGATGTCAGAATGACCGCGCCGGCATTGATTTCTCGCCCATCCGCCAATACCACGCCGGCGACATGTTTTTCCTCGGAAAACGAAAAATCTGTGACCTCTCCTTCGACAATGTCGAGGTTCGGTTGCGCTTTGGTCGCTTTCAACATCTCAGTGCGATAGATTGCACGATCTGCTTGTGCCCGGGGCCCTTGGACCGCCGGCCCCTTGCGTCGGTTCAGCAGACGAAACTGAATGCCAGCGAGGTCCGCAACGCGCCCCATAACCCCGTCCATGGCGTCAATCTCGCGCACGAGGTGCCCCTTGCCGAGCCCCCCGATAGCAGGATTACATGACATCACACCGATGCCGTCTTCATGAAGGGTTACCAAGGCGGTCGACGCCCCCATACGGGCCGCAGCGTGCGCCGCTTCCGAGCCGGCATGCCCGCCGCCGACAACCACTACGTCATAGGCCGAATGTTTCACGTGAAACAATCCTCATTTTCCAAGACAAAAACTGGAGAAAATTTCATCCAGCAAGTTTTCTACACCCACACGGCCAACCAGCGCTTCAAGCGACCGAATGGCAGATCGCATGTCTTCTGCTGCTATATCATAAAATTCGGGGCCACGCGCCAGGATCTGTCGTGCCGAGGTAAGGCTGGTCTGCGCCGCCTGCATTGCATCCCGGTGCCGCGCGCGTGTTGCAATGCCGGCTTGTGTTGATCGCTCTTTGAGTTGTTCGGACACAAGGGACACCAACTGGTCCACCCCCTGCCCTGTCACCCCAGAAATTGCGCCGCTTGCATCAGCTCGTTGGTCAGCCTTTGGAAAGAAACGCAGATCGCCCTCTTGATACAGGTCCTCAATGTCCTGAAAGTCCTCGGACAGAAAGATACGAAGATCCGCTTTCTCTGCACGCTGACGGGCCCGTTCGATGCCGATACCTTCCACATGGTCTTCGGTTTCGCGCAGCCCAGCTGTATCCAGCAAAGTGACCGGCAGCCCAGCAAGGTCCATACGAACTTCAATAACATCTCGGGTGGTGCCGGCAAATTCTGACGTGATCGCGGCCTCACGGCCGGCAAGCGCATTCAATAACGTGGATTTACCAACATTGGGTGCGCCTACGATTGCGACCTCGAATCCATTGCGAATGCGTTCCGCAATTTTGACACCAGCGGTTTCCTTCTCCAGATCCGACGCCACGCCGGCGAGAAGGCTTTCAACCTCGGGTGTCACATCAACGGGGACGTCTTCATCGGCAAAATCAATGGTCACTTCGATCAGAGAGGCTGCACGGATCAGATCCGCGCGCCAGCGCTCCGCCAGATCGCCAAGCTCGCCGGCAAGGATCACCTGCGCTTGTTTGCGCTGTGCCTCGGTCTCTGCATCTATCAAGTCTGCCAGACCTTCGACCTGCGCAAGATCAAGCTTCCCGTTTTCCAACGCACGTCGGGTGAATTCACCGGGTTCTGCCAGGCGTAGACCGTCTTGGCGGCCCAGCTCTTCCAGCATCGCGCCTACGACCGCAGTACTTCCATGCAATTGAAATTCAACAACATTTTCACCGGTGAAGCTGTTTGGTGCGGAAAACGACAGGACCAGTGCATCGTCAATGACCTCCCCTGCCCCATCCTTCAGCTGCGCCATACGCATACCGCGGGCCGGCAGGGATTTAGCAGCCAATCTCGCCCCACACTCCAATGCCAAAGGACCGGAGACGCGAATAACCGCGACCCCGGCCTTACCATGAGCGGTTGCCAGTGCAAAAATTGTGTCCATGGTGGCCTCCTGGGCCGGCGTGAACGTTAGGCGTTCATCGAATCGAAGAACTCACCGTTGGTTTTGGTTTGCTTAAGCTTCGACAGCAAGAACTCGATCGCATCTGTGGTGCCCATCGGGTTGAGGATACGGCGCAGAACAAAGGTCTTGGCCAGATCCCCTTTGTCGACCAGCAGATCCTCTTTCCGGGTGCCGGACTTGAGGATGTCGATTGCGGGGAACACGCGCTTGTCTGCGATCTTGCGATCCAGAACGATTTCAGAGTTACCGGTGCCTTTGAATTCTTCAAAGATGACCTCATCCATACGCGAGCCGGTGTCGATCAGCGCGGTCGCGATAATGGTTAGCGAGCCACCCTCTTCGATGTTACGGGCTGCACCAAAGAAACGCTTCGGGCGTTGCAGCGCGTTTGCATCAACACCACCGGTCAGAACCTTACCCGAAGACGGGACAACAGTGTTGAAGGCCCTACCAAGTCTTGTGATGGAATCGAGAAGAATCACAACATCTCGTTTATGTTCCACCAGGCGCTTGGCCTTTTCGATGACCATTTCGGACACAGCCACGTGGCGGGTCGCGGGTTCATCAAAGGTCGAAGACACCACCTCGCCCTGTACAGAGCGCTGCATGTCGGTGACTTCTTCCGGGCGTTCGTCGATCAGCAGAACGATCAGATAGCACTCTGGGTGGTTCTGTTCGATCGAATGCGCGATGTTCTGCAGCAGCACGGTTTTACCGGTCCGCGGTGGCGCCACGATCAAAGACCGCTGGCCCTTACCAATCGGCGCAACCAGGTCGATCACACGGGCCGAACGGTCTTTGACGGTGGGATCTTCGATCTCCATCTTCAGGCGTTCTTCCGGGTAAAGCGGTGTCAGGTTGTCAAAAGCAATCTTGTGACGCGCTTTTTCCGGTTCTTCAAAGTTGATCTTGGTCACTTTGGTCAGTGCAAAGTAACGCTCGTTTTCCAGCGGTGCTTTGATCTGACCTTCGACAGTATCGCCTGTACGCAGCGACCACTGACGGATCTGATCCGGAGAAACGTAGATGTCATCGGGACCCGGCAGGTAGTTTGCTTCGGGGGAACGCAGGAAGCCAAAACCGTCCTGCAGCACCTCGAGCACACCATCGCCGCCGATTTCCCAGCCCTCATCCGCGCGTTCGCGCAGAATTTGGAACATCATCTCGCCTTTGCGCATGGTGGAGGCGTTTTCGATCTCCAGCTCTTCCGCCATGGAGAGCAGATCTTTGGGGCTTTTTGCCTTCAGATCGGACAGATTCAAAGATTGGACAGTCATAGCACAGGGCCCTTTAGCCCCATTGGGGCATCGCACACATAAAAATGGAGAATACGGAATCCCGGACGGGCCCGTTTGAGCCCTAGTTACTCAGTCCCCGAGGGTGAGTCAAACCCACTCTCAGCCCCCTGCCCGCTTTTCCGCGATTTGTTGCGTCAGAATTTGAAAATGACCGAAACCACAATGATCACCATCAGCAAAGTCGGCACTTCGTTCATCAGCCGATACTGACGACCGGTCAGTCGGTTTGCGCCTTTTTCAAAGCCTTTGTGGCGCGCCATCAGCCAATGATGGAACCAGGTCATGCCAATGACGCTAGCGCCCTTCATCCAGGGCCACAGAGCGCCCCAATCAACAATCCCTGGGGTCAGCACCAGAAACAGCCCAGCAAGCCACGTAACGACGCTTGCTGGGCCCATGATCAGTTTAAGAAGCTTCCGCTCCATGACGAGGAAGATCGGGCTGACACCTTCCACATTCTCAGCCTGCTCCACGTGATACACAAACAGGCGTGGCAAATAGAAGAGCCCTGCCATCCAACTGATCACGGCCATGATGTGCAGTGATTTCGCGTATGGGTAGAGCGTGTGCATGAGATCAACCAGATCCATTCCAGATATCCTTGGTCCGGAGTTCGAGGGTCATAACCCCATATATAATAAAAAGTTTTATAAGGATGATGATTATGTAGTGCACCCCAAAAACGGTGGATTAATGAGTCGCCGGCTGAGTCGTGCACAGGGTGGATAAAAATAGCGCTCTTTCTGGTGATTCTGTAGAGAAACGGTAATGCGCCATAAAAATAAGGCATCCAAGCCGTGTTGTAACCAGTTTGGGATTGTGGATATGTCTGGGAGAAACTTGAGTAACTGAGTTTATCCCCGCCGGCAGAGTTATCCATATCCCCTCTGATGGAATCGGTGAATGGATGGGACGACTCAGGGGGGTTACTCCCACCCTTGCCTTCGAGGTGGAAAACCATACAAACCGTCCAAAGACCATCGTCAGCTTACTCATAGGGTTTCCCACATGCCTACCCACATCGTACTTGCCTCAGGATCCGAGATCCGCGCCCAACTTCTGCGTCAGGCGGGGATTGAATTCGTGGTAGATGTGGCGCGCGTGGACGAGGATGCGATCAAATCTGCGCTCTTGGCAGAGGAGGCCTCACCGCGGGACATTGCTGATGCGCTGGCCGAATCCAAAGCGCGCCGGGTGAGCCACAAACACCCCGGTCACCTCGTTATGGGATGCGATCAGGTGCTGGATTTCAACGGCGAATTGCTGTCGAAACCCAAAACACCGGAAGAGGCGCAGGAACAATTAAAGCGCATGCGCGGCAAGCGGCACATGTTGTTGTCGGCGGCGGTGATTTACCGCGATGGGGAACCGATCTGGCGTCATGTTGGACAAGTACGCCTGTCCATGCGCATGTTCTCAGACGCCTATATTGAAACTTACGTGGAGCGGAACTGGGACAGTATCCGCCACGCGGTTGGGGCCTATAAACTGGAAGAAGAGGGCGTGCGCCTGTTCACCACGGTTGACGGCAGCTACTTTAATGTTCTGGGATTGCCCCTGCTGGAACTGATAAATTACCTGGGGCTGCAAGGGATCATCGAGCAATGAGTGAGGCAAAAATTCCTCTGGCTGGCGTCATCGGATGCCCGATCGCGCATTCTAAATCACCGCAGATCCATGGCCATTGGCTGAAAACCTATGGCATCAAAGGACACTACGTGCCGATGCATGTGGAACCCGAAGATCTGGAAGCGACCCTGCGCCAGATGCCCAAGATGGGCTTTGTGGGCGCAAATGTGACGATCCCGCATAAAGAAGCGGTGATGGAGATCGCGGATCTGGTCACTGACCGTGCCAAACTGATCGGGGCTGCCAATACGCTGATTTTCCGCGAAGATGGCTCAATCGTCGCGGACAATACCGATGGCTATGGTTTTATCTTCAATCTCCACCAGGGCGCACCCGATTGGGACCCCAAGGCCGGGCCGGCAACGGTGATCGGGGCAGGGGGCGCGGCACGGGCTGTTGTGGCCTCGCTGCTGGAGGCTGGTACGCCGGAAATCCGTGTGACGAACAGAACGCGCGCACGCGCTGATCAGTTCCGCGAGGAATTTGGCGAGAAAATCACTGTGGTCGATTGGATTGAGGCCGGCCTGATCATTGAGGACGCAGGGCTGGTGGTGAACACCACGTCATTGGGGATGCAGGGGCAGAAACGCCTGCGGGTGCCGCTGGACGGGCTGCACAAGGGGATTGTTGTGACCGATCTGGTCTATGCGCCGCTGAAAACTGAACTGCTCGAGGTGGCAGAGGCCAAAGGCTGCACCACGGTGGATGGTCTTGGCATGTTGCTGCATCAGGCGGTGCCGGGGTTTGAGCGCTGGTTTGGTCAGCGACCCGAAGTTGACGAGGCCACGCGCGCGGCGGCGTTGGCATGAGGTTTGCGCTTGGGCTTACGGGCTCTATCGGGATGGGGAAATCCACCACCGCCAAGATGTTTGCGGCGGCGGGCTGTGCCGTGTGGGACGCAGATGCGGCTGTGCACCGGCTTTATGGGGCAGGGGGCGCGGCTGTCGAACCTATGCGGGCGGCCTTTCCTGACGCCATTGTCGACGGTGCGGTGAGCCGCGCGGCGCTCAAAACGCTGATCGGCGCAGATCCCAGTGTTCTGAAGCGGATCGAGGCAATTGTGCACCCGCTGGTTGCCGCCGACCGGGCGCAATTCCGCGAAACCGCGACGGCTGATGTTCTTGTCTTTGATATTCCACTGCTTTTTGAGGCCGGCGGGGCGTCTGAAATGGATGCGATTGCCTGTGTTCATGTGGATGCAGAGACCCAGAAAGCCCGCGTCATGGCACGTGGCACCATGTCCGAAGCGCAGTTTGAGCAGATCCGCGCAAAACAGATGCCTATCGCCGACAAGCTGGCGCAAAGCGACTATCATATAGAGACGGACACCCTGGCCCATGCAGAGGCGCAGGTGGCAGAAATCCTGGCTGACATTCGGGGGAAGCAAACCCATGCGTGAGATTGTTCTCGATACGGAAACAACGGGGTTTGATCCGTTTTCCGGTGATCGCATTGTTGAAATTGGTGCGGTTGAATTGTTCAATCATATGCCAACCGGCGAAACGTTCCACGTCTATATCAACCCGCAGCGCTCCATGCCGCACGAGGCCTTTGGTGTGCATGGGATTGGTCCTGACCTGCTGGAGCCGCCGCAGCCCCCTGAACCCGGTCAGGTAACGTTGAAAGACAAGCCGTTGTTTGCTGCCGTTGGTCAGGCATTTCTGGATTTTGTGCGTGATTCCAAGATGATCATTCACAACGCAAGCTTCGATATGAAGTTCCTGAATGCAGAGCTTGATTGGATGGGGCTGCCGAAATTGCCGATGGATCAGGCGGTGGATACGCTTGCCATGGCCCGGAAGAAGTTTCCGGGCTCGCCGGCGACGCTGGACGCGCTGTGCCGCCGGTTTAGCATCGACAACTCCAACCGGACCCTGCACGGGGCGCTTCTTGACTCTGAAATCCTCGCGGATGTGTACCTCGAGCTGATCGGCGGCCGTCAGCCCGACTTTGGTCTGGCCAACGTTGCGGAAACCGGTGGGGCTACCTCTGCGGATGATTGGCGCCCTGTTCCACGTGCAACGCCTCTGTCGTCGCGCCTGTCCGCTGATGAACAGGCTGCTCATGAGGCTTTTGTCGATAAACTGGGGGACGAGGCCCTTTGGAAGCAGGCCTGAACGAAAAACGCCGCCCCAAGAGGCGGCGTTTTCGATTTGATCTGAACCGGACTTAGTTCGCGATTTCTGCGGCAGCAGCCTGACGGCGGGCCAGCTCGTTGCGGTAGATCGCAACAAAGTCGATATTGTCGAGGTTCAGCGGCGGGAAACCACCGTCGCGGGTCACGTCAGACACGATGCGACGCAGGAAGGGGAACAGCATCCGCGGGCATTCGATCATCAGGAAGGGGTGCATTTGCTCTTCCGGGATGCCTTGGATGTTGAAGATGCCAACATAGTCGAGTTCCAGAACAAACAGCGGCTCACCGTCGTTTGCTTTGTTCTTGGATTCGACGTTCAGCTTGGTCATCACCTCGTACTGGTGTTCTGCGGAACGTTTTTTGGCGTCCAGAGCAACCTGAACATTGACGTCGGGCTGAACTTCGCCTGCAACGCCTTTTTGGGCCATAATGTTTTCAAAAGACAGATCGCGGATGAACTGTCCGAGGATGTTCATTTGAACTTGCGGCTGCTGTGCGCCTTCAGTTGCGCCATTCTCGGCCATGGAAATCTCCAAAATTATCGGTTTCGCTTGTGCTTATCAGTTTGGGCGGCTTGGCTCAAAGTTATTTTAGCCCTTATCCGGACCATCGACCCAACCAGACGGCCCCTGACGTGGATTGCGGGGTGCAACCTCTTCGAAGTCGCCGTCAATGACATCATCCTGCGCAGGTCGATGTGGCGCGCCGTAGCTGTGGCTGCCCCCCATTTGGAAGGAGGCCACAGTCATACGATTGCGCAGATAGGCAAACGCCCGCGACCGCACAGCCGGCACCAGCAATAGAAACCCGACCGCATCTGTGAAAAAGCCAGGCGTCAGCAACAATGCACCGGCAAACAGGATCATTGCACCATGCGCCAGAGGTTCGGTTGGGTCTGACAGACGCTCAAAGCTGCCACGCAATTGGCCCAGTGCCATCATACCCTGTGTCCGCACCAGCCAGGTGCCCAGAATCGCTGTAATCACGACGATTGCCAGCGTTGGAAGCAAGCCAATTGCGCCGCCGACCTGTATGAACAGTGCGATCTCGATGATGGGAACCATTAGAAAGGCCAGAAAAAGCGGCATGAATTCAATCCTTATAGCTGGGCTGAGCAGTAGACTTGCCCTAACCTAACACCTACATAAGAGCAGAAGGGGCTGGTTTCAAACCAGCCTGACAGTCTAGCGAGAGGTAGAAATGGAGTCCCCCTTGATCCAGCTTTTGGTATTGGCCGGTATCGCCGTCTTTTTGATCCTGCGCCTGAAAAGCGTTCTTGGGACCCGAGAAGGATTTGAAAAGCCACCTCTTTCGCCCAGCGAAACCCAACGGCCGGAACGCAAGTTCGAAGTGATCGATGGCGCGCCGGATCCCGATATCGTCCACTATGTGGCGGAAGATAGCGACGAGGCCAAAGCGCTGGCGGATATGAAGCGGGTTGAGCCCGATTTTGGTGTCGCTGATTTTGTTCAGGGCGCGCGTGGCGCTTATGAAATGATCCTTATGGGTTTTGAGACCGGCGAACTGGATGGTATTCAGCCCTTCCTGTCCGAAGAAGTGTTCCAAAGCTTTGTGGATGCGGTGTCGCATCGTGAAGATCAGGGCCTGACAATTGAAGCAGACTTCATTGGTGTCCGTGAAACCAATCTGGTCGGTGCAAAATACGATCCGGTGACCGGTCTTGCGGAAATCTCCATGCAGTTTGTCGGAGAGCTTACCTCGGCGGTGCGTAACCGTGAGGGGGAAATCGTCGAAGGCGACCCCAAGGCTATTAAACGCCAGAAGGACACATGGACCTTCGCCCGTACAATGGGCGCAGACGATCCGAACTGGCAGCTTGTCGCCACGGACGTTTGATGTCGTCATGTCGGTGGCGCGCTTAGCACCCCTCAAAGCCGCGGCTTTTGTCGCGGCTTTATGCTGTCCAAAAGGCGCAGGAGCCGAGGTCACGCATCGGGTTCTTGGCTTTCCTGAACTGCCGGGCTGGGTGGGCGATGACCATGCTGCTGCGCTTGATGTGTTCAAATCGACCTGCATCGATATGGATGGCGCGGATTGGCAATCGCTCTGTGCTGTGGCGCATAATCAGGAACCAGATGGCGCGCGCAGTTTTTTTGAGCTGTTCTTTCGCCCCGTTTTGATCGAGGACGGCAAGCAGGGGCTTTTTACCGGCTATTTTGAACCCGAACTCAGGGGCTCTCGTCGGCGCAGCAGCCGCTACCGTTACCCCGTGTATCGCATGCCGCCCGAGGCCCGTGGGGCCCAATGGCTGACCCGGCGCGAGATTCTGACCAGCAATGTAATGCAAGGCCGAGGCCTGGAGATCGCCTGGGTCGACGATCCGGTTGAGCTGTTTTTCCTGCAAATCCAAGGCTCGGGGCGTATTCGTTTGCCTGATGGCAGTGTGATCCGCGTGGGCTACGGTGGCGCCAATGGGCACCCTTATCGGTCGATCGGGCAGGAGTTGGTGCGGCGGGGCATTTTCAATATCCATCAAGTCAGTGCTGATGTCATTGGCAATTGGGTGCGCCGCAACCCGCAAGCAGGGCAAGAGCTTCTGATGCACAGCCCGTCTTATGTCTTCTTCCGCGAAGTGCGCCGTGTCAGCCAGACGGATGGCCCCTTGGGGGCAATGAACCGATCCATCACACCAATGCGGTCAATTGCGGTGGACCCAAAGTTCACGCCACTTGGTGCGCCTGTCTGGGTTGAAAAATCAGGGGCCACTCCGATGAACCGTCTGATGGTGGCGCAGGATACGGGGTCTGCGATCAAGGGCGCGCAGCGCGCAGATATTTTCTTTGGTCCGGGTGACAAAGCCGGCAAGGCCGCAGGACGGCTGAAAGATCCGGGTCGAATGCTGGTGTTATTGCCGATACAACGCGCCTATTCGCTTCTCTCGGAAGACATCTAATGACCCGGCGCAAATTATCAAAAGACGAAATCGAGCTTTGGCACAAAGTGGTCGAACATGCCGAACGCATGCCCAAAGCCCGTGTCCTGCCCGAGGATGGCAGTACGCCGGATCGCCCCTTGCCCAAGCCAAAACCGAAACGCGAAGTGCGCCCGGGCCTTGAACCTTTTACGGTTGGCAGCCGCGCGGCATTGCCACCGCATCCCCACGATCTGAAACCCTCGCCGGCCCGGAAGCTGGCCAGTGATCCCCTGCGCATGGATGAAAAAGCCTATCGCCGGATGAAGCGCGGCAAGCTGAAGCCGGAAGGCAAGCTGGACCTGCATGGGATGCGCGTCGATGCGGCCCATGGTGCGCTGAACCGGTTTATCCTGTCGGCGCAGGCCTCGGGCAAACGCCTGGTGCTGGTAATCACTGGCAAAGGCAAAGACCGGGACGAGCCGGGCCCGATGCCCGTTCCGCGTGGCGTTCTTCGTCATCAGGTGCCGCAGTGGCTGGCGCTGCCGCCTTTGTCGCAGGCAGTTCTGCAGGTGACCCCAGCCCATATCAGCCATGGCGGTGAAGGCGCTTATTACGTCTATCTGCGCCGTGGCCGCTAGTTGGGTGTTTCACCTATAATCAACGCTCTTCTGAGCGCGATATCCGAATTTTCCCATTTTGCAACAATGATGTCTGGCTGGGTGGGAAGAGCTGTCCAAAGAAGGTTTCTCGTGGCCCTTCAAAACTCTGGGTGATCTGGTCGGTGGACCGGATCATGGCGATCAGACTGGGCGATGTGGCGGCTACAAAGTGGCCGACAGTGGCGTCAGATGCGAATTCGGTAATGTCGATAACCTCAACAGGGAGATCTTCCAAACGCTCTGCCGAGGCAATATTGCCCAGACGTCCGGTGGTGACATTGCCCCGAAGCATGGCTGACACGCTCAATACAGCGTCTTTTTCAGACACCATGACGCCAAAGGGCTGCGGCACGCGGGACAGGTCGCGGATCTGGCTTTCGAACAAATCGACACTCAGATCCGGTGCGATCAGAAGAACCGAATCCAGCGTCCGCGCGGCCCAGCCGGGATCTTTGAAATCGCTTTGTCGCAGCATTTCCATTGCCAGTGCTGTTCCCATGGAATGGGCAACAAGGATGATACGTTTGGCGCCCGCTGCCTTGGTGTCCCGGATGACCTGTTCCAAGCCGTTTCGCGCAAAGAGCATGCTTTCGAGATCGTAGGCGTAACCAAACGCGCGGCCGCGGCTGGGCCAGGCGTACATCAGCAAGGATCCGGGCAAATCCACGTCATGGGCAATCTGAGCAGCCCGGTACGCCACTTCAGGCAGGGTGCTGTTGTAACCATGCACAAAAATGGTGACTTCTCGCTCTGACCAGTTGTTCTGACGCTGTTCGCGGACTAGCCGCCCGGCAAGGTCGCGAACACCTGTAACTGGGGTAAGATCGGCAAGCGCAAAGTCACGTTCAGGGTCGGGATTGCGATGGCGGTAAGACAGATCGCCGGGAACGTGGTTTGGCGGGATGGAAACCGTCGCTTCCATCAAGTTCAATGTCTCACTGCGACCGGGACCGAATGTGCCGTCATCAGCCTGTTCGCGGTTGGTTGCAATGAAAACCGTATGCGGCGTTCCGATTGCCTGTGCCTCGGGGAGAATGGGCATCTGATTTCGGTCTGCACAGCCCGCCATGGCGAAACAAAGCACGAAGCTTGTGAAAATGCGCCATAGGAAGTGGCTGCGCATGTGCTTTCCCCCGAACATGTAATGTCAGGAGAAAGCTATTCTATCTGGAGTCGCTGTCTAGTGTTTAAAGAACGTAGCGGCTGACGTCGGTGGACCGGGTCAGCTCGCCGAGGTTCTTTGCCACAAAGGCCTCATCCACCACAATTTTGTCACCGCCGCGATCTGGGGCGGTGAAGGACAGCTCCTCGAACACACGTTCCATAACGGTATAGAGACGACGTGCACCGATGTTTTCGACCGTCTGGTTCACCTCGGCTGCGATCTTAGCCAGCGCCTTGATGCCACCCGGAGTGAATTCCACCACCACCTGTTCGGTGCCCATCAGGGCTTCGTACTGGCGGGTCAGCGCGTTGTCTGTCTCAGTGAGGATCCGGACAAAGTCGTCCTCGGTCAGCGCAGACAGGCTGACGCGGATCGGCAGACGGCCCTGCAGTTCCGGCAGCAGATCCGAGGGCTTTGCAATGTGGAACGCACCCGATGCAATAAACAGGATGTGGTCGGTTTTCACCGGGCCGTGCTTGGTGCTGACGGTTGTACCTTCGATCAGCGGCAGCAGGTCGCGCTGCACACCTTCCCGGCTGACATCGCCGCCGCGGGCGTCCGAGCGGGCACAGACCTTGTCGATCTCATCGAGGAAGACAATGCCGTTCTGCTCCACGCTTTCGAGTGCGGCGCGGGTCACGTTTTCGTCGTCCAGCAGCTTGTCCGCTTCTTCGCCAATCAGGATCTCGTAGCTGTCCGCTACAGAGAGCTTCTTGCGCGTGGTGCGCCCGCCCATGGCTTTGCCGAACAGATCGCCAAGGTTCATCATGCCCATATTGCCGCCGGGTTGGCCGGGGATTTCGAACATGCCGCCCATTGGGTTGGAGGTGTCCGTGATATCCAGTTCAATCACGGTGTCATCCAGCTCGCCAGATTTGAGCTTCTTGCGGAACATCTCGAGCGTCGCGGGGCGCGCATCCTCGCCGGCGATTGCGGCCAGAACACGATCCTCAGCCGCCTTATGGGCCTTGGCTTTGACGTCTTCGCGCATGTGTTCGCGGGTCTGGATGATTGCGGTGTCAACCAGATCGCGGACGATCTGCTCCACGTCGCGGCCAACATAACCCACTTCGGTGAATTTGGTCGCTTCGACCTTGATGAAGGGCGCGCGCGCCAGCTTTGCCAGCCGGCGGGAGATTTCGGTTTTGCCGACGCCGGTGGGGCCGATCATCAGGATGTTTTTGGGATAAACCTCGTCGCGCAGGTCATCCGACAGCTGTTTGCGGCGCCAGCGATTGCGCAGGGCCACGGCCACGGCGCGCTTGGCGTCCTTCTGGCCGATAATGAAACGGTCGAGTTCCGAGACGATTTCGCGGGGTGTCAGATCAGTCATATTTATCCGTCACTGGTGGGAGGGCGGCAGCCGGTGAAGCGGCAGGACGCCCGAAAGAAGGGAGAGAAGCGCGGCGCGGATGCGGGCCCAGAAGGCCCCCAGCGCCACAAGGAAAAGGCCAAGGCCCAGCACAAAAAGGCCTGCGCTTTCGCCGTCGAACACGGTCGAGGCCAGCGCCACAATGTAGCCGATGGCGGTGATCAGGAACGACCGGCGGTCGATCACAATGGCAACCAGCGCAAAGAACAGCAGCACAACAACCAAAAGGGTGTCTTGGCTGCGTTCCATCAGGCTCAGCGCGATGGTGTTTACCAGCGCCGGTGCGGCCACAACATGCAGCCAGAACCCCTGCGCAGACCGTCGCGTGACGCGGTGCGGATCAGAGAGGTCAAACGCCATGGCCATCGCAAACACAGCGAGGCCAACAGCCAGTGTGATCCAGGCAAAGGGCCCCTGCGCGCTGAGCCGGAACAGGTCAGCGAACCCGCTGGGCACGCCGGCCCGGTCCGCACCGATGATCAGCGCAACGGCAAATAGACCCAGCGCCATCAACGCCATGGTGAAGGGCACGCGGAAGCGGATCCAATAGATCGCCAGCGCAACAATCGACAACCCCAGCGCAATCGGCAGAGAGGAATAGTCGTTCTGCGCGATCATAAAGGGTTGCGCCCGCCATGCGGCAAACCCTGCAAGCGCATTGCCTGCAAACATGATCGACAGGGCAATTGCCGGCCCGACCATACGGCGGTGGCGAATGAAATACTCTGAGACGCCCCAAAGGAAGACTGCGCCAATGCCGGCAGCCCCCATCAGATGGGTTTTGTAATTGCCAAAATCCGCGGCCAGCGCGACCGAGTTCATGGTGATCCAGCCGGAACACAGGATGATCAGGCCGATCACAATGAAGATCTCGTTGAAGCCTTTGAACAGCTCAAACGGCTCATCGCCGGGCGCTAGATCTTCGCGCGCGCCCCGGCGGCTGTCGGACAGCGCTTTTAGCGAGGCAGCCTGCGCCTCGCTCAAGAGGCCCGAGCCAACAGCGGCGCGAAGATCATCCGCAGAGATCATTTTGCGATCCGCTCCACGGTCAGGCGGCCGTTGGTATAGACACAGATGTCAGCGGCAATCGCCATTGCATCGCGGGCAATGGTTTCGGCGTCGCGGTCGCTGTCCATCATGCCCCGGGCGGCGGCCAGTGCGAAGTTGCCGCCGGATCCAATGGCGGTCACGTCATGTTCCGGCTCCAGCACGTCGCCGGCACCGGTGATGACAAACAGGTCTTCGCCATCCGTCACAATCAGCATCGCCTCGAGCTTCTGCAGGTATTTGTCGGTGCGCCAGTCTTTGGCCAGTTCCACGCTGGCGCGGGCCAGTTGGCCTGGGGTGGCTTCCAGTTTGACCTCGAGACGTTCCAGCAGGGTGAAGGCATCGGCGGTGGAGCCTGCAAACCCCGCCACAACATCATAGCCGCCGGGCGATAGTTTGCGCACCTTGCGCGCGGTGCCTTTGATCACAGTTTGACCCAGAGAAACCTGCCCGTCGCCGGCGATGACGACCTCGCCGCCTTTGCGGACCCCAATAATGGTCGTGCCGTGCCAGCCCGGAAATTGATCTTCTGCCATTTGTTACTCCGTATTCAGCGGCTGTCAGTTGGTTCCCTATATGGAAGCAAGCCCGGTTCGGCACAAGAGGTGCGCGCGCGGGGGGACAACCCCGGCCAAGATTAACGTGGCTCTGGCTGCGTTATTATTTTGCTTACTTGCTATGCATTCAGCGCAAATCGGGGCTGAAAAACGGGCAGTTGTGAGACTCAGGGGCGGGGCTTACATGGGGCTTACGCGGCGACATTGGGTCAGCCGCACCAACTTAAAGGATTGCGCCAAATGGCAAATGTAAACGTTTCCGCGCCGGTCGGCGCCGTCTCCATCCTCCGCGTCGTGGATTTCGCACTGGCTCTGAAAAACCAGCTGGTTGCTTGGAATGAAATGCGCCTGACGCGCCGCGCTCTGTCCGAGCTGAGCGACGCACAGCTGGCCGATATTGGTCTGTCCCGCCACCAGACCTTCGACATCTAAGTCGACAGCTCAGCTGTGAAGATGAAAAGCCGTCCTAATGGGCGGCTTTTGTCGTTTCAGGACGATTGCTTAAACTGCCCGGCGAGAGAGGGCAGATAAGCCTCGACCGCTGCGGTGGCGATAACGTGTTTTCCGTCGCTGTGTGGATCCAGCACGTCTTGGCCACCAAAGACCGCGCGCACGCTGGCCCGGCCGCGCGGCAGCGAGGCGGCGACCTTTTCGCAATCCACTGCGTCGGGCTGTTGCACCCCGATCGTCACCTCCACGCGCATTTCGGTGTGGTCGATGCCCAGATTGGAAAACAATGTGATCGAGGAATGATGCAACGCATCCTGCACCGCCCGCAGGGCCGCCTTGGTGTAATCCTGCCCGTACAGATCATTGCCTGTTCCCATTTCAAGAATAATGCGCTGATCGCTCATGTTGCGGGCTCCATTTCAAAGGACACGGACAGAGCGGCATTGGCGATGACCGTCACGCCGCCCCCCGGTTTTTCGACATCCAGGCCGCCGCGTTTCACGTGAATTTCAGCCTGCCCATAGGGGAAGATCGCCTTCAGCTTGTCCTGGTCCACCGCATCCGGGTTTTGCACCGCAACTTCGGCGTCGATGATCATGGCTTCTTTTGGGAAGCCGAACAGCTCTGCCATATTGATTGAGTTGTGCCACAGCGCATCGCGGATTGCGCGGTCTGCGGCGGCTGTGTAATCGGCCCGACGCAGGGATGTGCCCATGCCGAACTCTACCAACACTCGTGTTTTTGCCATTCTTGGGCCTCTTGTTGCTGATGGTGCGACAGTCTCTGAAACGGTTGTTTAATCCAAGACCCAGATTGCGCCGGTGCTTCAGACCAAAAAAGGCGCCCCAAAGGACGCCTTTTGGAAAATCTGGTTTGCTCAGATCTTAGATGGATTCGTCGATCCAGCTTTGCAGGGCCGCTTTCGGAGCTGCGCCTGCGCGGTTGGAGACAACCTGACCGTCTTTGAAGATGAACAGCGCCGGAATACCGCGCACGCCCATGGCGGCGGCAGCGTTCGGGTTGCTGTCGACATCAACTTTGGCGATTTTCACTTTGTCGCCGTATTCAGCCGCCAGCTCTTCGAGCGCCGGGCCGATTTGTTTACACGGGCCACACCATTCGGCCCAGAAGTCCACGACAACGGGGACGGTGGAGTTTTTGACTTCTGCGTCAAATGTTTCGTCGGTGACGGCTACGGTGGACATTTGGATGTCTCCTGAAGGGTTGGCAACTGGACTTGGAACCTATGAACCGCATGGGCTGTCGTCAAGGTTCCAGCCTTTGGAATGTGGCTCTTTCACAGGCCTGTGACACCAGGTCGTGCGGAAGCGGCATAAGCGTCGCTGTGCGGGTCCACAAGAGCGCGGTGTCGATCTGACGATCCGGGTAAATCTGCGCAAGGGCCCGGGCATAGGCCCCCATCTGTCGCAACAGGCCTTCGGGGCAGTCCTCGGGCCGGCTGGGGACGGTGGCATTGGATTTGAAATCCACCGCCAGAACGCGTTCGGGCGTGACGATCAGCCGGTCGATTACCCCGTGCAGGCGATCCGCGCCCAGGTCCGCAGTCACGGCAACTTCGGTCAAAGCATCAGATGCAAAGATGTCGGACAGGGCGGGTGCGGTCAGCACAGCGCGGGCCTCTGCCAGCAAGTTTGCCCAATCCTCGTGACGGGCCAGAACTTCGGCGCGACCGTCCCACTCGGATTGAGGCAGGGCGGGCAGGTGTTCAAGAAGGCGATGCAAGGCGGTGCCGCGCGCCATGGCGGCGTCTTCATCAAGGCCAGCTTCACCGGGCAGGGCCTTGGCGCCACCAAGATCCGAGGGGCGCAGCGTTCCACGGGGCGGAACATAATTCGGTGCAGGGTGCTGATAGACTTCGGGCAGGGTGATTGTGCGGAAAACGCGTTCCTTCGCCGGTATCAGGTCAGGCGCGTCCCAATCGGCGTGCGCATAGCGCAGCCCTTCGCCGGTTGGTGTGTCCAAGGGCACCGCCCCAACGGTCTTCATGGCGGCCTCGATCCGCTGGTACCAGCTCTCGCCGGCTTTGTCACGCTCGCCGGCGCCGGCGACGATCAGCCACTTTTCTGCCCGTGTTAGAGCCACATACAAGAGCCGAAGCCGTTCATTTGCCAGCTTTTCCAGCGCCGCGCCGGCCGCTTCGGTCATTGCCGGCGGCATCTGCGCCTGTGACAAACCCCACACGGCGCTGTCCTTCACGTTTAAAATACTATCGAGCCGCGGCGGCTTGCGTTTGGCCGTGTCCGGCAGGATGACAATCGGGGCTTCCAGACCTTTGGAGCCATGCACTGACATCACCCGGATCATATCGCCGGCCGCACCCATCTGGCGTTTGATCTCTAGGTCGTCCGTTTGCATCCAGACGAGGAACCCGGTGAGAGAGGGCGTTTCGGTCCGCTCATAGGCCAGCGCCTGCGACAGCAGCGCGTTTACACCGTCCTCGGCTTCTTGTCCCAGTCGGCCCAGCAGACGTTTGCGCCCATCATGGCGGGTCAGAATGCGCTCGATCAGATCGAAGGGCCGTAGAAAGTCTGCTTGTCCGCGCAGGTCGTCCAAAACGTCCATCGTGCGCGGGAATTCTTCGCCTCGTTTGCGCAGCGCTTCCCACAGATGCATTTCGTCCCGCCGGTGGGCGAGGTCAAACAAGGCCTGTTCGCTCCAGCCAAAAATCGGGGATTTCAGCGCCTCGGCGAGCGCAAGTGAATCCTCGGGCAGGGCAAGAAACCGCAACAGCGCGGCAATGTCTTTCACCGCCAGTTCTGCACCAACCTTCAGGCGGTCAGCGCCGGCGATAGGCAGACCTGCGGCCTTGCAGGCCCGGATCATCTCGGAAAACAGACCCGAGCGGCTTTGCACCAAAATCAGGAAATCGCCGGCTTGAACGGGCCGGCGGACAAAGGTGTCGCGTTCAGGGCCATCTTCGGGAATGGTGACGCCGGACTGGATCATCCGTCTGATCTGATCGGCAATGCTCTCTGCCAGAACAACCGTGTGATGGCGCGGGCTGGGGCGATCAACGGGATCAGTCCAATCGCCGTCTTCGTCGTCTTTGGTTTTTTCGACCATAGGCCACAGGTCCACCCGACCGGGCAGATCGGACTTAAACGCCTGATGTTTGGCATCCGCGTTAAAGCCGGCCCGTGGTTCATGGGCAAAGATCACATCGACCAGCCCAAGGATCGCAGCCGATGAACGGAAGGAAAAGGCAAGCGAGGCGTTCTGTAGACCCTGTCCGGTTTCCTGAAGTCTGCGGCCAAATTCAGCCTGCATACGGTCAAAGGCATCCGGGTCAGCCCCTTGGAACGAATAGATCGACTGCTTTTTATCGCCGACCACAAAAATCGTACGCTCCACCCCCGATCGTGCGCCTTCGCCCGAAGTGAATTCTTGCGCCAGCTTTTCCACCACGTCCCATTGCACCGGGCTGGTGTCCTGCGCTTCGTCTACGAGGATGTGGTCGATGCCACCATCCAAGCGGTACAAGACCCAAGTTGCCACGGCGGGATCATTCAAAAGGTTGCGCGCCTTGAGGATCAGATCGTCAAAATCCAGCCAGCCCCTCAGCTGTTTGCGGCGTTCGTATTCCGGCAAAAATGCGCGGGCAAAATCATGCAGGACCAAAGATTTCTCAACTGCGTACAGCGCCAGACGCAGGGCGCGGGCGCTTTCGATACGGGCCATGAAGGGCTCAAGCTGATCCATCAGCGTGCCGTGGCTTTCGCGCAGTTTCTTGGTCGGAAAGCTGCCGATTTTGGCTGTAAACGGCGCTTTTGCAGAAGCTCCGGTTAGAAACACGCCTTCCAGAACGGTCAGATCCCGCACACCGGGGTCCGGGATCGCGGCCAGTTTATCGGCGGCCTTATTGTCATTCGCGCCGCCACTGCGCAGCATTTCGACCGTGCGTTTCAGAATGTCCGCTTCATTGCCCAGGAACACCTCGCGGTGCAGGTCTTCGTTGGAAAAATCTTCGGGCAGGTCGAACAATGCACACAACTGGCTGCGGTTACAGGCCGGCGAGAAGCCCTGTTGCTTGCCACAGATCGCGCCGGTGATGGCGTCAAAGTCAGGGTCCGTGATGTGATCGGACAGGGCTTGCACCAGATGGGCCTGATCGCCGCGGGCAAAGTCTTCGACGATTTCCGCGCGCAGCAAGGTGGCAGAGCGGTCTTCCATCTCGGCAAACTGTGGGCTCACCCCGGCTTCAAGTGGGAAGCGGCGCAGAAGCGACGAACAGAACGAGTGGATCGTCTGGATCTTCAGGCCGCCGGGCGTTTCAATTGCGCGGGCAAACAACGTGCGTGCCTGCGCAAGGCCTTCGGCAGTTGCGGCGTCTTCGGCCCCCAGATCGGTCAGCGCTGCGCGCAGGGCCACGTCGCCCAGCATGGCCCATTCGCCCAGACGTTTGAACAGGCGGTTCTGCATCTCTGAGGCCGCAGCCTTGGTGTAAGTCAGGCACAGGATGTGCTGAGGTTGCACCCCGCGCAACAACAACCGCGCGACGCGGTCTGTCAGAACCTTGGTTTTGCCGGAGCCCGCGTTGGCCGCGAGCCAGGTCGAGGCATCGGGGCGTGCGGCGCGAAACTGCGCCTCGGATGCGGCATTTCTTGGGGCGCGGTTGGTCATGTCAGATCCTCTGGTGTGGGATCGGTGCTGCGGTCCCATTCACCGTATCGGGCAAGGTGGTCGTAGTCGCCAACATGGGCGTCCTGATGCATCATGCGGCGGCTGGAATAGCCTTGCTCGGCCTCAAAATAGGCTCCGACCAGCTTCTTGAGTTCCGTCCAGACCTTTGTCGGTGGCTCGTCGGTGAGCGGGGCAGCGACCTCGGCGATCGGGGCTTTCATGCCAAGGAACAGGGCACGTTCCACACGGGCAGCCCCAAAGGGTTCAAACGCGCCCTGTTCTGCCATGGCGGCTTCGATCAAGAGCTGTTTTTCGAAAGCTTTCTGTTGGTCTGCTGAGGGCGGCTTGCCGGTTTTGTAGTCATAAAGATGCAGTCCGCCCAATGCGTCGACATCGATCCGGTCGGCCTTGCAGGTAATGTCAAAATCCAACGGCGAGAGACGGGCTGAGCCGCTGACCTCGAGCCCGGCCTTGGAAGGCTTGGCGCGTTTTTGACGTTCGTGTTCGCCGGCGACGAAATCGTCTGCGACCTGCTGCAGGCGGGTCAGCCACAGCGTGCGCGCCAGCGGCCACGGCACATGTTCTTCCAAGCTGCGGCGTGAATGTTCAACGAAGTCGTCAGCGTTGAGGCGGCTGGGATCCTCACCCACGGCCTTCATAAAGTCTTCTAGAACCGCATGGATCACGGTGCCGCGCAGGCGGGCATCGGGTTCTTGGACGAGATCATCCAACGGGCGCAGGCGCAGGACATGTTTGGCGTAAATTGCATAAGGGTCGCGGATCAGGCGCGGGATTTCGGTGACCGACAATTTGCGCGGTCGGCTGGCCACCGGAGGGCGCGGCGAGGGGCGCGGGGCCGGCGCCAGCGGCGTTGGCTCGTCCAAAACGCTTGCCCACTCCAGCCATGTTTTGCCCCGCTCGCGCATGGCTTCCAGTGCGGCGCGCCCGCCCTGTTCTGGCAGGCCCGACAGCAGGTTGGTCAATCGGTTGATCCAGCGCGAAGGCACCGAATCCGCCTCCTCAGTCCGGGTGGCCCGGGTGAGCCACACTTCGGGTGCGGCTATTGCCTGCTGGAAATCATGTGCGGCCAGGCCAATGCGTCGTTCGGGCAACAGCAGGCCGGCTTCGTGGCGCAGCTTGCGGTTCAACCAGGGGTCGGGGCTTGCGGCTTCGGGCCAACTGCCTTCGTTCAACCCGCCAAGGATCACCAGGTCGGCCCCCTGAACACGGGCTTCAAGCGTGCCCCAGATCATGATCGACCCATAAGGCGCATCGCGGTCGCGCACTTCGCCCTGCGACAGCAGCGCGCCCAGAAGATCGGCAAAGTCGCGGGCCGTCATCTCGCCGCCGTATGGGGTTTGGGTTTCCAGTTCCTCAAAGATCTCGCGTGCGCTGCGGCCGGCTTTTTGGTCCCACAGCGTGCCGGCACCTGTGGCCTGCGAGCCTGCGGCGATTGCCTCTGCCAATATGCGCAGATTGCTGACCCAGTCGGTCAGGGGCAATGTGCCTTCGATCTGCTGGCCGGCGAAATGGGTGGCCAGCCAAGGGGCCCAACCTTCGCTGAGATCACGGCCAAGTTCGAAGGTCTGCAGGTCTTCGGCATTTGGAAACGGCGGGCCATAGCGGCGCAGTTTCAGCTCCAACTCTCGTGTTTGGCGCAAATGCGGACCCCGGCCGGCCCCATCGTGGGTCAGGGGGTGTTTCAACAGGGTCAGCAGCATGTCCGCAGCCAGCGGTCGACAAAACAGATCCGCAACATGGCGCAGGAACCGGCCCGGAGGTGACAGTTGCAAGGGCAGGCCCGCGGAGTCATCGGGCAGGATGTTCCAACGGTCCAGCGCGGCTGACACCTGACGGGTCAACATCCGATCCGGCGTAATCAGCGCCGCAGTCTGTCCTTCTTCTGCGGCTTGGCGCAGGCGCAGGGCAATGGCCAGCGCTTCGGCGCGGGGGCTGTCGGCTTCGATCAAGGTGAGCGCTTCGGTTGCTTGGTCAAGGTCGCGCAGCTCTGGGCCTTCGCTCATCCAGGCATCGGTGACCGGGGCCGGGCGCAGCGCCAAAGACACCAGACGGTTGCGGGCTGGCGAGACAGGTTCAGCAGGCCCCCAGGGGCGCACGTCGCGTGGTGTCATCTCCAAATCGCGCATCATTTTGTGAAAGCGGTACTGGGGGTGGTCTTCGGCAACCAGTGCATCATCCAGACCGTCCCAAACATGGTCCGGTTGGTCAAAATCAAACCCGGGTAGAACAATTGCGCCTTGAGGCAGGCGTGCAATCGCCTCCATCAGCATCAGGGTTGTGCCACGAGAACCGGTAGAGCCTGCGAGGATCACCGGGTGCTGTGGTGGCGCGATTTTCCAATCCTCGATCAGATCAAGGACCAGTTGCCGTTGGCGCGCCTGCACATCCATCTGGTCGCCGTGCAGATCGATAAAGTCATCTGCAATACCAATAAAGGCCTGTGCCCGCGCCCAGTGACCGGACATATCCGACACATCCAGACTGCGGATCTGATCTGTGGTAACGCCTTCTCCCTGCATTTCGTCAATGAGGGCCGCAAGGCTGTCGGACAGGTCATAAAGCGAAGACCGCGCTGCCAGATCTGGCTGGGCGTCCAGAAGTTTCGCGATCAGCTGCGACAGCTCCAGACGGCGTCGCAGGGGGGGCAATGGGGGCGGCAGACCCCGCAGTGAGGCGCGTTCGGACAGGCCACCAAGCAGCGACAGCCGTGGCAAAAGACGCGCTGGGCCGGCGTCAAAAAGCTGCCGGACCCGGCGCATCATGCGTTCGGTGTTCAGGATCAGTTCGACCCGGGCCATGGCCTCGGGCGGTTGAGCTTCGAACCGTTGGATCAGCCCCTCGACCAGCGCTTTTGGAAAATCTACGCCGCAAGGCACTGCAAACAGGCGCGGGGCGGGGGTGTCTTTAAACATCGCGGATCAGCTCTTCGGCCAGTTGTATGCCTTCGGGGTGGCCGACATCGCACCAATTCCCGGGATATTCCAGTGCGCAGGCGCGACCATCTGCAATCATCTGGTCCCACAGGCGATTGAGCGAAAACACAGGATCGGGAATGCCGGCCAACCCATCAGTTTTGAGGATCTGCACACCGGTATAGACCAGATCACCGCTGCGGCTGATCTGACCGTCTGGGGCGATCGAAAAATCGCCGCCACCTTTACGCCCGACCGCGCGGGCCAGCGGGACGCACATCAAAAGCGCGTCCATGCGCGCCGGATCCCATGCAGCCGACAAAAGGTCGAGCGGGTTCGGGCCCTTCCAAATCACATCGGCGTTCATTGTGAACACTGCACCAGAGCCGAGCGTTGGCAGGGCCTGCCGCAATCCCCCTCCGGTATCCAGGATCTCGGGCTCGTGGCTGATGTGAACATCGCGGCCCTCAAGATGTGCTGCCAACATATCGCCCAGGTAATGGGTGTTCACCACTTTGGTCAGAGACAGCCCTTTTGTGAGGTCCAGCGCATGGTCGATCAGAGGGCGGCCTGCGACCTCGATCAGGGGTTTGGGGCGATCTGCCGTCAGTGCGCCCATGCGGGTGCCAAAACCTGCGGCAAAGATCATCAGGGAAGCGGGGGCGGCCATTGGGCTCTCCGGGGTCAGGGGGTCAGTTGGCGCAGAACGTCTGCTGTGGGCGCAGGCAGCGCCGTGCGTAAGTCTTCAGAGACGGGGGCAAGGGCCGGGTGCTCGAGCCCCTGTATAAAATGCGCCCAAACCCGCGGCATCAGGTCGAGGTATTGGGGTTTCCCCATTGTGCGGGCCAGACGGGCAAAGATCCCGAGGATCCGCATATTGCGCTGCACGCCGATCACAGCATAGGCGGTTTGGAACGTCTGGCCGTCTTGACCCGTTATTGCAATATATCGATCAATCATCTGGCGTTCGATAGTGGCAGGCACATCGCGGCGGGCGTCCTGCAACAGGGACACCAGATCATAGGCCCGGTGGCCGCGTCTGGCGTCCTGAAAATCAATGACACCCACACGTGCGTGCCCTGAACGATCGGGCAACCACATCAGATTTTGCGCGTGAAAATCCCGGTGCACAAAGACCATGTCGCCGGTGAGGGTTTCGTGCAGGATGGCTTCGAACTTTCGTTCAAATTCCGCGCGCAGCCTTGGGGCGTCATCACCCAGAACAGCCTGCCGGTATTCCGTAAAGGCAAGCGAGGTCATTTCGGCCAACACCGGCGGGGTTAGCGCCGCAAGATCCGGGCCGTTTTGTTTATGAAGCGCGGCGAGGAAGTCAGTTGCCGCCTCATAGAGGGTGCTTTCTTGATCTGGACTGTCTTCAATGACCGCCGCAAAAAGCGCATCCCCAAGATCTTCCAGCAAAAGAAGCCCCGCCTTTGGGTCCTGATGTAAGATCGCTGGCACAGACACGTCGCGGTTCTGCAAAAGCGCTGTGACATTCAGATAGGCGTCCATAGGGCCATTGCTGTCCACAGGCGCGTCCATCAGAACGACGCTTTGGCCGCTGTTATCTTGCAGGCGCTCGTACCGGCGCAAAGAGGCATCCCCGGCAAGGGGGTGGCGTTGCCAGCTTTCCCAAGGGGTGCCTGCCAGAAAGGCCGCAATTTCGGCGTCGCGATTTGTCATAGCGTGTCCAGTTTCTCAGCCCATTTGGGGTCGGACCACCTCAGCTCTGCGGTGCGGCTTTCTTCGGCATCCGCGACCAAAGACAGGGTCACAGTCAGAGCATGCGCCGGGGCAAGCTCTTCCAGACGATCAGGCCATTCCACAAGGCAGATGGCATCTTCAAAAGCTGCCAATAGGCCAAGTTCCTCGACCTCATCCGCATGCCCAAGCCGATAAAGATCAGCATGCCAGAGTTCACCCGCTGGAACATCATAGACCTGCACAAGCGTAAATGTCGGAGAAGGCACATCCTCGGGCACCGTCATAAGGGCCTGAATAAGGCTGCGGCAAAAATGCGTTTTGCCTGTGCCAATAGGGCCTTCAAGCAAAATGACATCGCCGGGCACAAGGCGCTGGGCGATGTCAGATGCGATCCGTGAGGTGTGGTCTGGCGTGGTGAACGTCAGCTGTTTTTCATATGTGGTCTGGGGCGTCATCATGGCCCCACAATGGCCTTCTGCCCGAGGGGCTGCAAGGCGGATAATCGTGGTTTTCTACTCGGGTTTTTGGGGTGTTGTGTCGAGTGATGCTTCCAGCGCAAACCGTTCTTGTGCCGGAGGTGTCAGAGCGAGGTTTTCAGACCGAAACCGCACCAAAGTAGACCCATTGGGCAAGGCGTTGACCTGACAAATCAGCTCTGTTCCGTCGCGCTTCGCGACTCGGGCCCACCAGTCTGTGCGGCCCTCACCGCCGGCGACGAAGTCACGGATATCACCCCACGCAGAGGTTGCAGCGGACATGTCTTGCCATGTGCGGCAGGCATCCATGATCGAATATTTAGCAAAGCTCGCATCAGGATCGGTCTGCCACATGTCGTGGTACGTCGCATTCGAGAATGTGAGGCTTCCATCTGTACCAAAGACGGCAACGGCGTCCTGGAAGGTGTCGAGGATCGACTGGCCCAGTTCCAATTCAGTGCGGAATTGGCGGGTGAGGGTGATTTCGGCGGTGATGTCTTCGAACAGGAAGGCAATGGCGCCGTCGGGGTGTGGGCGGCCCGACACCGAGTAAACCGAACCCGAAGGAAGCGACCAGGTTTCCTGATAGCGCCCTTCAGAGGCGGCTTCCAATAGATCATCCATCTGATGACGCCAGCTTGAATAGTTCTTGGGTTCCGGCAGCATGCGCTGATCCCGCAGACGATCAAAGAAGGTCATCATGCTGGGGCGCGAGCTGAGAAAGCTGGCAGGCAGTGCGGTCAGATCGATCAGCACGGGGTTGAACAGGACCAGCTGGCGGTTGCGGTCAAAGATCGCAAGGCCGATGGACAGTTGGGCAAAGGTCTTTGCAAGCGTCTGAACAAAGTTGCGCTGGGCGATTTCGGCATCGACCACGGCGTTGACGTCCATCGCATGGCACAGCCAGCCGGCCTCAGTTTCGGTCGCGGAGACATTATACCACAGCTTTTTGTCAGTCTCTGGCAGAACGATAGAGATACGCTCTGCTTTGCCGCTGCTCATTGGCGCATCCAGATCCGGGAAAAGCGGCGCCGAAACAGAGGCGTCGCGGCCACGGATTTTCTGGTTCAGCCGATCATAGGCCAGATTGGTCCAGGTGACGGTGGCATCCTCTGATTGCAGCCAGACCGGATAGGGGGCTTGGTGAACCGCAGCCCGCAGAGTGGTGAGCTCCTGATTGACGGCGGCTTGCTCTTCCTCACCCTCGGCGCGGCGCAGCTGAACACGGGTGATGCCATCGATCCATTCGCAATGGGCCTCGCGGTTGTCTGCGTCATTGGTGCCTGCAACGGTCAGGTGGCCGACGTCTTTGATGAACCCCGGAGATTGTGGCAGGCCAGGGTAGCTGCGCACCAGTCTGTCGCGCAGGACGGACCAGTTTGCATGATCGATTTGATCGCCCAGAAACCGACGCGCGCCGGTCGACCAGCCAATCAGGTTTTGATCATCAAACAGGAACACCGCGTCGGTGCGGCCATCTGTGACCAGCAGTTCTTGTTCAGGGCCGCGATTGCGTGGTTGTGGTGTGAGGAACCACACCGCAACCGCTGCACTGGCAATGCACAGGCTTGCCAGGATGAACCATTCCATCGACAAATTTTCCAGCATTTTGCGCCCCATTTGGTCTGTGTTAAGACCATATTTCGTCACAAAGGTTAAATCATGCTTAATTGGTTGCTGGAAAGTGAATCCTCAGGCTTGCAAAGGTCTATTTTCTCCTTTGGGTACAGGCGTATCACCGGTCACAGCATCCACTTTGGCGCGGGGCCATTTGACTAAGACAACCGCCCCGGACTGCCCCGAGGGGAGGTCTTTGGTAACCGCATTCTCTCCCGAATCTTTACCATTTGCAAAGCTGACCCGCGCGCCGCTGCGTTCCAGCAGGGTTTTGGCAATAAACAACCCCAGACCCATACCCTCGTAGCCGGGTCTTTGGCTGCGTTCGCTTTCAGAGGACCGGCGGCGCATGAAGGGGTCACCCAGCCTGCCGTGAAGATGGCTGGAAAACCCTGTACCATCGTCGCTGATGCGCACCCAAAGTTGATCCTTGGTCCAATGGATTTCGACCCAGACATTGGCCGTCGCAAAATCAACTGCGTTCTGGATCAGGTTGCGAAGGCCGTGGATGATCTCCGGTTTGCGCAGAACGCTTGGCTGTTCACCAACGGTGCCGTCTTGCGGGTGTTCTGAAATATGGATGCGTTTGCCGCGATCCATGTGGGGTTCGGCAGCTTCATCAATCAAAGCGGCCACCGGGGTCTGACGCATATGGAGGTCATCTTTGCCCGCCCGTCCCATTGAACGTAGAATATCGCGGCAGCGATCGGCCTGGTCCCGGATCAGGCTGGCGTCTGCGCGCAGGTCCGGTTGGTCGTCCAATTCGTCAATCAGCTCTGCGCTAGCCAGTTTTATGGTGGCCAGCGGGGTGCCAAGCTCGTGGGCGGCAGCCGCAACAACGCCACCCAGATCGGTCAGCTTCTGTTCGCGCGCCAGGGCCATCTGAGTGGCCACCAGCGCGTCGGACATGGACCGGATTTCCGCGTTGATCCGATAGGAGTAGACGCCAATGAACAGGATTGCGATGACAATAGCGGCCCAGTTTCCGAACAGAAACAGATCCGGCATGGCCACCACCAGCCCAGACGCGGTCATTAAAGGCAGGTGGTAGGGCATCAGCAAAGTCACCAGCAGGATGGCCAGCGTGCCGATCACCATGGTCGACCATAGGCCCATAACAGATGCCGAAATTGTCACCGGCCCAAGGAGCAGCAAGGCAAAGGGGTTATTGAGCCCCCCTGTCATGAACAGCAGAAACGCCAACTGCAGCAGGTCAAAGACCAGCATCAGGTGATTCTGCGGCTCGCTGAGGCGCTTGTTCATGGGGAAAATGAACAGCGCGATAATATTGCTGAGCGCAGAGACGCCAATGGCCAGGTAACAGGGCAGCGCATGGATCTGCAGGCCAAAGACGCTTTGCGCCACCCAAAGCGCAGACAGCTGGCCAAAAATGGCAGTCCAGCGCAAAAGGATCTGCGTGCGCAGACGGATCCAGTGGCTGCGTTCCTGTCCATGCATCAGCCCATCCATCGGGCCGGGGCTGGTCTCGGTCATGTGACATTCACTCCCATTGAATCTTGCGCACATATTGTTAGGTCTGGCGGGAAGACGATACAAGCCGCCGCAGCGCGGGGATGTCGCGGATCACTCTGAAGGAGCCAGCCATGAAACCAACCTATGCCATTCTAGCCGTCGTTGGTGTGGCCGCCGTTCTGGGCGGAACATGGTATGCGACGCAAAGCGATGCTGATCGGTTTGCTGATTGTCGCGCATCCAATGTGGCCGGCGGCACCGGCGCGATTGGCGGGCCTTTCGAGTTGGTGAATGCCAAGGGTGAAACGGTCACCGACACCGATGTGATCACCGAACCGTCGCTGTTGTATTTCGGCTTTACCTATTGCCCGGATGTCTGCCCGCTGGACACCAGTCGCAATGCCGAAGCTGTCGATCTGCTGACCGAGCGCGGCTATAGCACAACGCCTGTTTTTATCTCGATCGATCCGGAACGCGACACACCCGAGGTGGTAGGGGATTTTGCCTACAACCTGCATGAAAAGATGATCGGGCTGACAGGATCGCCCGCGCAGGTGAAAGCAGCAAGCCAAGCGTACCGCACCTATTATAAGAAGCAGGAAAGCGATGATCCGGACTATTACCTGGTGGATCATACCACGATGACCTACCTTGTTTTGCCCGAATATGGGTTTGTCGAATTCTTCCGTCGGGACATGTCACCGGAAGCTATGGCGGACGCTGTTGCTTGTTTCGCCGACAAAATCTGACCGGACATAGTCGAACGGGTATTTGACCTTCTCGGTTTTCCGACGATATATCCAGTCAGCACATTCATTTCGCAGACAAAAGGACATGGTTATGGCCGATGCCGATCTCCACGAACTGGGCGAGGACCGGTCGCTTCTTTTGGTAGATGACGACGAACCCTTTCTGCGTCGTTTGGCAAAAGCCATGGAAAAGCGTGGCTTCGCGGTGGAAACTGCGGGCTCGGTTGCGGCAGGACAGGCAATTGCGACCGCGCGCCCACCGGCTTATGCGGTTGTTGATCTGCGGCTTGAGGATGGCAATGGGCTCGATGTGGTCGAGGTACTGCGCGAAAATCGCCCTGACAGCCGTGTGGTTGTGCTGACAGGATACGGTGCAATTGCGACCGCAGTCGCCGCGGTAAAGATCGGCGCGACCGATTACCTGTCCAAACCCGCTGATGCCACCGACATTATGAATGCGCTCTTGGCCAATGGGGACGAGCTGCCGCCGCCGCCAGAAAACCCGATGAGCGCGGATCGCGTGCGTTGGGAACACATCCAGCGCATCTATGAGCTTTGTGATCGCAACGTGTCCGAGACCGCGCGTCGCCTGAACATGCACCGCCGCACACTGCAGCGCATTCTGGCGAAACGCAGCCCGAAATAGGCTCTAAAGCTGGGCCAAGAGTGTTTCGTGCCGGGTGACAAAGTCCCGGCGCACCTCAACAGGGGGGCGCAGATGAATGTCGAGCCCCCGGATCAACTCGGCATCTGGGCGGCCAAAGAATTTGGTGGCTTCACTCTCGGAAAAACCCGCAATCTGTACGGCTTCCATCCATGCTGAAATATTGTCGGCCCGTTTGATCTGCGCTTTGATCGTTTTCGGCAAGGTCGCAGGCAGGCCAAACCGCAAATGGATCGCCGCCGTGAGCTTTTGATCCAACTCCCCATAGCCCGACCCAACAGCGGCTTTGACCGGTGAAATCATATCGCCGATCACATATTCCGGCGCATCATGCAACAGGGCCGCCAGCTGCCATTTCACGGGGGCTTTGGGGTATTTTCGGGTGAACAGTTCTTCGACCAGCAGCGAATGTTCCGCCACCGAATAGGCAAAATCGCCCCGCGTCTGCCCATTCCAGCGCGCGACAAAGGCAAGCCCATGGGCGATGTCTTCGATTTCAATATCCACGGGTGTCGGGTCCAGCAGGTCGAGCCGACGGCCCGACAGCATGCGTTGCCAGGCGCGGGTTTTGGTGGTCATGTCGTGCTGCCTTCTGCGTGAGTGTCACAAAATGACATAGAGCTCATGGTCGAACCTGCGCAACAGCCGTGCAAACTTCCCACCAGAAAGCAGGTGTTTCAGAAGGGATTTGCGTGTTTTTGCACTGTCGGGCGCCCAGGGAACATCGGTGGTGCGGAACGCTTTTGCTTCGGGGAAATGCTGTTTGGCAAATTGCCACATGGCGCGGGCGTATCTCGGGCTCAGCTCGGCTTTGGGGTCGTTCCAGGGTTTGGTCTTGCCGATGAAATGCACCAGATTGGGTTCCGCCTGCAGGGCAAACAGGCGCGAAGACCAGGTGAACTGCCAGTTCCAGGTCGGATGCAGCTCGGCCCAGGCGCCCAGCAAGACGGAATTATAGAGGTTCTGGTCATGGCGGATCATCCGATCTGCGTTTTCGGTGCCCAAAGCCACGCACCGGTTCAGAAGGTCCTGTTCGTTGTAGCGCGCCACATCCATCAGGATCACGCCGGCATTGAAATATTTGGCGGTTGGAAGCCCCAGAACCTTGAATTGCTTGGGTCTGCGGTTTGGGGTACGCCATTGGCTGTTGTCGCGCACAGCGGCAATGGGGTAGGGGGCAAACTCCAGATCCAAAAGTGCATTGAAATCGCCACCCTGGATGAAAACATCGCTGTCGAGATAGAGGATGCGGTCATATTCCCCGGCAAAGGCTTCGGGCAGGGCAAGACGCAAATAGACGTCGTGACTTTTGCCTTTGTCCAATCGCAACCCTTTAAACCGGTCGCCCACATCAATTTTGCAGCTGCGGACATTCAAATGGGCCAAGCTGTCCGGAAGAACAACCGGTCGTTCGCAGAAGCAGAAACAAATGTCGAAATCCGGGTTTAGTGTCAGCGCGGAAATCTGCGCGGCCGCGTGGGCCGCGAACAGAAGGTAGTTTTGATCGCAGCAAAAAATAACTGCTTTTCTGGCACTTGCAGGGCGAGATGCCGCCACTGTGACGCGGGATGTAGTCAAAGTCTTTACCATAGGAAACTGGTGTCTATGTCGCCATCCACATTTCACGACTTGAGTCATGAGATCAATGACCCCGTGATCAAAAGGATGCCCGCTTAGTTCAAAAGCGTCACACCTCAGCACGATCAATTGATCGAGGGTTTCCTTGAACCGGCGCGCCTTGATCCACATGTCATTAAAGTGTCATAGTTTCAGGAAGGGGCCTTGTCCCCAAGATCGGACAGCTCCTTTCAGGATCTCAACAGACCAGAAAGGAAAGACCCATGTTCAAACGACTTTTCTCCGTTGCCCTTGTGTTTGGGATGGCTGCCATTGCGCCGCCCGCCCTGGCCAATGCCTGCGCACCGCGCGAGGTCATCACAGATCGGCTGAGCGAAAAATACAAAGAAACACTCAGCTCCGGGGGCCTGCAGACCGGACAACAGACCGGTACCATGCTGGAAATCTGGACATCCAATGAAACCGGAACCTTTACGGTTCTGATCACCCATCCCACAGGCGTCAGCTGTGTGGTTGCCACGGGTGAGGATTACTTCAACGCCAGTCCTGCGGTGGTTCCACCCGGTGTTCCTGGCTGATTTTTACGGTTAGGTCACCAATCCATAAGAAGTGTCCCCTCAGGGGCACGATTTGGCCACCACCTCTTCATGTTCGTTGCTTGGTAACCAGTCGGGTGTTACGCCACTGGGCAAGTTTATCTCGCAACCGAAACGGAGAAGACAATGGCCGCTGACTATATCGTCAAGGACATCTCGCTCGCAGCCTTTGGCCGCAAAGAACTCGACATCGCGGAAACCGAAATGCCAGGCCTGATGGCTCTGCGAGCGGAATATGGCGAAGAAAAGCCGCTGAAAGGCGCGCGGATTGTTGGCTCTCTGCATATGACGATCCAGACCGCCTGCCTGATCGAAACGCTGGTGGCGCTGGGCGCGGATGTGCGCTGGGCGTCCTGCAACATCTTCTCGACCCAAGACCATGCGGCGGCGGCAATCGCTGCGGGCGACATTCCGGTGTTTGCGATCAAAGGCCAGTCCCTGGAAGAGCATTGGGATTACCTCGACAAGTCCTTCATGTTCCCTGAAGGCCCGAACATGATCCTCGACGATGGTGGCGACGCGACGCTCTACGTGCTGCTGGGCGCACGCGCCGAAGCAGGCGAAGACATCATTCCCGTGCCGCAGTCCGAGGAAGAAGAGGTCATCAAGGCGCAGATCAAGAAACGCATGGAAGCCTCGCCGGGTTGGTTCACCAAAACCCGCGACGCGATCATGGGCGTGTCCGAGGAAACCACCACCGGCGTGCACCGTCTGTATGAACTGCAGAAAAACGGCCAGCTGCCCTTCCCGGCGATCAACGTCAACGACTCCGTCACCAAGTCTAAGTTCGACAATAAATACGGCTGTAAAGAATCGCTGGTCGACGGCATCCGCCGCGCAACCGACACCATGATGGCCGGTAAGGTCGCTGTGGTTTGCGGGTACGGCGACGTGGGCAAAGGCTCTGCCGCCTCGCTGCAGGGCGCTGGCGCGCGCGTCAAAGTGACCGAAGCCGACCCGATCTGTGCACTGCAGGCCGCAATGGACGGTTTCGAGGTGGTTCTGCTGGAAGAAGCGCTGGACGCGGACATCTTTATCACCACCACCGGCAACAAGGACATTATCCGCATCGAGCATATGCGCGAGATGAAGGATATGGCCATCGTTGGCAACATTGGTCACTTCGACA
The DNA here is from genome assembly GCF_001458415.1 of Tritonibacter multivorans. Classification (GTDB taxonomy): domain Bacteria; phylum Pseudomonadota; class Alphaproteobacteria; order Rhodobacterales; family Rhodobacteraceae; genus Epibacterium; species Epibacterium multivorans. The sequence goes on from NZ_CYSD01000037.1 coordinate 330,672, forward strand.
ATGAAATTCAGGTGGCAAGCCTGAAGAACCACAAGTGGACCAATATCAAAGAACAGGTGGACATGATCGAGATGCCTTCCGGCAACCGCATGATCCTTCTGTCCGAAGGCCGTCTGCTGAACCTCGGCAATGCGACTGGCCACCCGTCTTTCGTGATGTCTGCGTCCTTTACCAACCAGGTTCTGGCGCAGATCGAACTGTTCCAGCGCGGTGATCAGTACAAGAACGAAGTCTACATCCTGCCCAAGCATCTGGACGAGAAAGTGGCCGCGCTGCACCTCGACCGCGTGGGCGCGAAACTGACCAAGCTGACCACCGAGCAGGCCTCCTACATCGGTGTGACCCCGGAAGGCCCGTTCAAGCCAGAGCACTACCGCTACTAAGTGGCAGCTCTGTCCCAATAGAAAAGCCCGGTCGTTTGACCGGGCTTTTTTGTTATCCGCGCCCGCGGTAAGGGGGCACGCCTTGATCCGGGATCCAGACGCTTTCCGGCATCGGGCCGGATTGCCAGAACACATCAATCGGAATGCCGCCGCGCGGGTACCAGTAGCCGCCAATGCGCAGCCATTGCGGGTCAAGAAATTCGGCCAAGCGACGACCGATCGATACGGTGCAATCTTCGTGGAAGGCGCCGTGGTTGCGGAAGGATCCGAGAAACAGTTTCAGCGACTTGCTTTCCACCAGCCATTCGCCCGGCACGTAGTCGATGACCAAATGCGCGAAATCTGGCTGCCCGGTCATCGGGCAGAGCGAAGTGAATTCCGGGGCGACAAAGCGCACGTTATAGGCGGTGTCGGCCTGTGGGTTCTGAACGCGCTCCAGCTCGGCCTCAGAGGGGTCGGTGGGCAGGACAGTGTCGCCGCCCAGTTGCTTCAGATTGCTATAAATAGAGTCTGTCATTGGAATGCTCCTGTCTCAGACGCCACGCTTATTGCCCCAGAGGAGCACATGAAGCTGCGGCAGAATACGGGGGGTGAACCAGCGGTCACGGGTCACCTTGTCGACAAGCCACAACATCCGGTCGAGGCTGTCTTGGGTTTCAATCGGCGTTTCCGGGTCGACCTCTGGATTGCCCGGCTGAAGGTACAAGGGCAGACCGGGATAGCGTTCCGATGCTGCTTTGGCCCAAGCATAGTCGGTTTTGTCAAAAACAACGATCTTCAGGACCACCTGCGGACGGTCGCCCGCCGCTTTCAGGCAGGCATCAAAGGCGTCCCAGTCCACGGCTTCACCGCTGGAGGGCGGCTTGGGGCTCAGCACCAGCGTATCCAGATCCGCAAACCACGGTTTGGCGATAGACCCTTGGGTTTCGCAAGCAAAGCGGTAGCCCTCGGTATGGCCAAGCGCGATCACCGGCGCGAAATCCTGGATTGCGGGGTTGCCGCCGGACAGGGACACGGTCAGGGGACGCCCGCCCGACAGATGCCGGACCTCGTTCCAGACCGCCTTTGGCGTCATCGGTTTCCATTCGTGGCGATACGCGCTGTCGACCGCATGCAGGCTGTCGCACCACGAACAGCGGTAGTCACAGCCGCCCGTGCGCACAAACACCGTTGGCTCGCCAATCAGCGCACCTTCGCCTTGGATGGTGGGGCCGAAGATTTCGGCAATGCGCAGTGTCACGACGCCGGACGCGGTCTGTATTCGGCCCAGGTCTTGGGCGTTTCCGACACGCGCACAGCCGAGGTCTGCGGCCAGCGTGCCTTGCACCATGTATAGAAATGATAGGCCACGTTTTCGGTGGTCGGCGGCAGATCCATTACATTGTTCAGGTGCTTATGGTCGAACTCTTCGTCGATATAGGCCTTGAACGTGTCGAGCTCGTGGAAGTCGATAATGAAGCCGGTGTCATCCAGCGTCTCGCTCTCCAGTTCGAGATAGACAATGTAATTGTGCCCATGCAGGCCCGCGCATTTGTGGCCCTCGGGCAGCGTGTCGAGGCTGTGAGAGGCGCAGAAGTGGAACTCTTTGCAGATACGGAACATTATGCGCTCTCCTCAGCTGTGCCGGTGGCTGCGCGCCAGAAGTCCGGATCCTCGTAAGTGGTAGGGTCTTCAATGCCCGCCAGATGGAAGGCCTCGCGCCGTTCCACGCAGGTGCCACAGCGCCCGCAATGGTGTTCGCCGCCTTTGTAGCACGACCATGTGTCGGCAAAGGGCGTGTTTACACGTGCGCCTTCGGTGACGATGTCGGCCTTGGATTTATGCACGAAGGGTGTGACCAGGGATACGTCGGCATAACCATCCAGCGCAGCCCGCTGCATGGTGTCGAACGCTTCGGTGAACGCAGGCCGACAGTCCGGATAGATGAAATGATCGCCGCCATGCACCGCCGTTGCCACGCCGGTATCGCCATTGGCCGCAGCAATGCCATAGGCGATGGTCAACATGATTGCGTTGCGGTTCGGGACCACGGTCACTTTCATCGTGTCTTCGGCATAGTGGCCGTCGGGCACGTCAATATCATCGGTGAGCGCCGACCCCGTCAGCGAGGCACCAATGGTGCGCATGTCGATGATGTGATGCGGCACGCCAAGGCGCTGGGCGCAGGCCGCCGCATAGTCGATCTCTTTTGCATGGCGTTGACCATAGTCAAAAGACACCAGCCGCGAGAGTTCCCCCTTGGCGGCAATAGAATGGGCAAGCGAAACAGAATCCAGCCCGCCCGAGCAGATTACGATAGTCTTCATTTTTCAGTCCTTGTTTTGATGTACCGGGTAGGCTGCGACCGGTCGGGCGGCGTTTAGAGTAAAGGTGAGACGAGATCCAGCAAAAACTCGTTCAACCCAAGCGGTCATGTCGGCAATTTGGCGCGGCAAAGGGGCCAAAAATGACGCGTAAAAGCAGAAAAAACCCTTTGTGGGCTTCCCAAAGCGCCGTACCGTTCCACCCACAGAAATAAACTTTGCCTGAACAACGGCGCCAAATGGGAGAGATACGATATGGGCAAGCGTGACGATTTGATCGCTCAATACGCAGAGGACCTAAAGAACAAATGCGGCATGGATCCGGACATGGATCTGCTGACCAAAGTGACCATCGGTTGCGGTCCGGCGATCTACAACGCGGATGCCTCCACCGTTGCCGGCAGCCAGCCGAGCGAGCTGGAAACCGTTAAAAACAATTTCCTGATCAAGAAACTGGGCCTGGCTGATGGTCCCGAGCTGATGGATGCGATCGACAAAGTGATCGAGGTCTATGGCAAATCCGAACGCAACAAATACCGCGCGGTTGTCTACTACATGCTGACCAAACATTTCAGCAAAGAGTCGGTTTACGGCTAAGTCAATTTCAGCCGCTGCATTCGGGCGGTGACGAGACCTTTAGAAGTTTAGGTTCTGAGAAATTGCAAAGACCGCGGGACTCAGGTTAGGCGTTCTTGGAACGCGCTCCATACGCTTCAAAATCGAGAATCCGTGGTGGATGAGAAAGAGGGGAGGACATTTGGTCCTCCCCTTTTTTGCGTCGCTGATCTGTGCTGTCAGAACAGGGCGAGGACCAGCCCTTTGATCGCACAGGCCAGCGTGGCATAGCCGCCATCAATCACGATCAGCCATTTCGATCGCATGCTGTAAAATGTGTTGAGCGCGATCCAAGGGGTGATCAAAAACAGGCCGATGCCAAGGCCCGCAATCAGCCCCTCCCCAATTGTGTCGATCGCCGATAGTGCAAAGATATGGCGCATCATGCCAGCAACGATCAATTGGCACAGAAACCCGCCGACATAGAGCATTGGGTTTGATCCGTTTTTTGGCTGGCCATTTTCGTCCTGCGGCACGCCAGAGGCTTTCATCCACGGCTTTGCCAATGCGCCATAGTAGCCGGCACCCGCCGCAAAAGCGGCCACTGTTGCCAGAATAATCGAGATAACTTCCATCTTATCCCCCTGAAAATAATGCATTCCCTAGGGGCAGGATGCCATATTACGCCGGCCGCGTCTGCCCCATAGAGCAGATCTTCATCCATTCGTCTTCCGTCACCGGTTGCACAGACAGGCGGGAGTTATTGACCAAAACCATCTCCGCAAGTTCGGATGTGGCTTTGATCTGGTCCAATGTCACGGGCCGCACAAAGCCATGGCGGGCTTTGATGTCCACGCATTCCCAGCGCGGGTCACCTGCTTTGCTGTCGGGGTGCACCTCGGCGCAGACCTCGACAATGCCGACCACGGATTTTTCCTTTTGGGAATGGTAGAAGAAGCCAAGATCCCCCAGCTTCATCTGTCGCATAAAGTTGCGCGCCTGATAGTTGCGAACGCCGTCCCATTCCTCGCCCATATCACCCTTGGCGACCTGATCAGACCAGCTCCAGGTGGAAGGTTCGGATTTGAACAGCCAGTACGCCATCAGCCGATCACTTTTTTCCAGGTGATCAGCTCAACCGCTTCAAACAGACCTGCCTTGGCATAGGGGTCACCCGCGGCCCAAGCTTCGCCTGCGGCCATATCTTCAACATCGAGGATAATGAGGGAGCCAACCATATTGCCGTCCTGATCCAGCAGCGGGCCCGCCTGGGCCACAACGCCTGTCTCTTCAATATAGGCCAGGTGGGCGGCGCGGTTTTCCATCCGGGTGTCCAGATGATCGGGTTTATCGCGGGCGATCAATGCAATGAGCATTTTATTCCTCTTTGAGTGGTCTTTTAAGCAAATGAGCCATTGCTTCTTCGATCGTCAAGTTACGATTGACCAAATTGGTTACCGCGAGGGTTATTGGCATATCGAGACCATCCTTCTGCGCAGTCTGCGACAGGGCCTCGGCGGTTGCAGCCCCTTCGACCGTAATAGAGTCGTCAAAATCATCGCCACGCCCCAAGGCCAGACCCAGTTGGTAGTTCCGGGACAAAGGCGACGAACATGTCAGCGTCAGGTCGCCAAAACCAGACAATCCAGAAAGGGTCTCGGGCCGGGCGCCGCGCGCTGTCGCCAACCGCTGCATTTCCGTATAGCCACGGGTCATCAGCGCTGCACGCGCGCTGTCGCCAAGGCCCGCGCCAATCACGGCACCGCAGGCAATTGCGATGACGTTCTTGAGCGCACCGCCAAGTTCAGCTCCGATCACATCATTGCTGCGATAAAGGCGCAGGCTTGGTGTTGAAAGAAGGTCTTGCAGCAATTTTGCTTGATCCGGCAAGGCACAAGCAAGCGTCAGAGCGGTCGGCAACCCACGGGCAATATCGGCCGCAAAGCTGGGGCCGGTCAGCAGGGCGGGCGTCGCTGTTGGGCAGCACTGCTGGATAACAGCGACGGGGCCCACACCGGTGCCGATCTCCATCCCCTTGCAGCAGGCAACAAGCGTTTTACCCTGCAATAGGCTCTGATTGCGTTCCAAGAACCCGCGCAGCTTCTGCATGGGAACCGCAAGCAAAAGGACCTTTGTTTTGCAGGCCACTTCCAGATCAGGCGTAACGGTCAGCGCGTCGGGAAATGGGGCATCGGGCAGGCGGCGGCTGTTTTCACGTGCGGTTTGCATCGCGTTAGCTTGATCCGCATCCCGCGCCCACAGCGTCACTGGCTGTTTCTGCGCAATGGCAATGGCCAAGGCGGTGCCAAAAGCGCCGGCACCCAGAACGGTTATGCTCATGCCTTTGCGCCTTTCTTGCCGCTGCCCAAAAGGGCGGGGCTGGTTTGATCCAGCGGCCAGCGCGGTCGCGCGGTTAGATCCATTCCATCCCGCGCGCCTGCGCGGAACCGCTCGAGGCCCGCATAGGCAATCATGGCCGCATTGTCAGTGCACAGCCGCAGGGGTGGGGCGGTGAATTTAGTCTCTAATTCGGTGCAAAGCGCCATAAGTCCGGCCCGGATCTGAGTATTAGCCGCCACACCACCGGCCACCGCGAGGGTCGGGATGTTCGGGTTTTCTTCCAGATAAGTTGTCAGCGCACGGCGGGTTTTTTTCACCAGAACGTCAACCACGGCGTCCTGAAACCCGGCGCAGAGATCGGCGCGATCCTGTCGGGTCAGCCCGCCCTTTTCGGCTGCAATCTGGTCGCGCATCCGCATCAAAGCGGTCTTGAGACCCGAGAACGACATATTGCAGTCGGCCCGATCAGACAGCGGGCGCGGGAAGCGGAACCGTTTGGGGTCGCCCTTTTCAGCCTCGGCCTGAACCGAAGGGCCACCCGGTTGCGGCAGACCCAAAAGCCGGGCGGTTTTGTCAAAAGCCTCGCCCGGCGCATCATCAATGGTGCCGCCAAGGCGGGTAAAGTCTTCGGGGCCGCGGGCAATCAGGAACTGGCAGTGGCCGCCTGACACCAAAAGCATCAGGTAGGGATACGTGACCCCATCGGTCAGGCGCGGGGTCAGCGCGTGGCCGGCCAAATGATTGACACCGACCAGCGGCAGACCGCGTGCAGCAGCAAGACCTTTGGCACACATGACGCCCGACATAACGCCACCGATCAGGCCGGGGCCTGCGGTGACGGCAATCGCATCAATGTCATCCAGCCCAACTGCGGCCTCGGCCAATGCGTCGCGCACGCAGCCGTCCAGCTTTTCGGCATGAGCGCGCGCGGCAATCTCGGGCACAACACCGCCAAAGGCGCTGTGCAGTTCAGTCTGACCAAAGACGACGGAGGATAGGATGTCAGCGGGCTTGCCTTCGGTTTGCCGTACAACGGCGGCGGCTGTGTCGTCGCAGCTGCTTTCCAGGCCAAGGATCGTTAGGGTTTCGCTCATGGTCCCACCGTTGCATCAATTCCGCACGGGGGCTACCACCTATGGGTGCTGCAAACAATCCCGGGACCGCAATGGCTGGCCTTCTGATGACACGCCCCACCGAGGGCAATACACGTTTCCTTGCGCTTTTGCCGGAGGCCCTGAAGGCGCAGTTCAACGTGGTGGAAAGCCCCCTGATCCAGATTGCGTCTACAGGTGAAAAGCCTGCACTGCAGGATACTGATCAAGTCATTTTTACCTCGCAAAACGGGGTGGAGGTCGCGTCGGTTTCGACATCGATGCGGCGGCCTGCGCTTTGTATTGGGCCGCAGACCACTCAACGTGCCTGTGAATTGGGCTGGGATGCGAAAATGGCGGGCGAAAACAGCGGGGAATTCCTGCGGACTCTGCTCAAAATGCCAGCAGTGGGGCGGCTGTTGCATCTGCGCGGCACACACAGTCGAGGCGCGATAGCGCAAACACTTCGGCAGGGTGGAATCGATTGCCGTGAGCAGGTTGTCTACAGCCAAGATCTGCTGGAATTTTCTGCGACCGCGAACAGATTGATCAAGTCGGATATACCCTTGATTGTGACGCTTTTTTCACCGCGCACCGCGCGACATTTCGCGCAGATTATGCCGCATAGGCAGCATTTGACCCTGATTGTATTGAGTGACGCAGTGGCGGAGCCATTGCGACGCTTGCAATGTGAGGCGCTACACGTAAGTAAAACACCCAACGCCCCTGCAATGGCAGCGCTTTTGAATCAGGTGGCAGACTCTGATCCTTGGGTTGAGAGGCTGCGGTCCAAAGACTAGGCTGCTGAGGCAGTACGGGGTGATATTGTTAAAGGAATCAGGGGGGAGCCGCGGTGGCCGAGGAAAAGAAATCTCAGAAGGCGTCTGACGCTGTAGAGGCGGCAGAGCAAGACGTGGCGAAGCAGCCCCTTGTTGAAGAGGTTGCAGAAGACGTGGTCGAGGAGCTGGAAGCGGAAGACGTAAGCGCCGAGGCGGATGCCGACGACAGCAAAGACGAAAACCGCGAGACAGAGGTTGACGCCGAAGAGTCGGCGGATGAGCTGTCTTCCGAGACCGAGACCGAGACCGAGACCGAGACCGAGACCGAGACCGAGACCGAGACCGAGACCGAGACCGAGACCGAGACCGAGACCGAGACCGAGACCGAGACCGAGACCGAGAAATCCGACGTGTCAGCGATTGAAGAACCGCCTGCACCTGTTGTTGAAAAGGTCGTCGAAAAACGCGGTGGCTTTGGCGCGGCGCTTTTGGGCGGTGTGGTGGCGGCCGGTCTGGGGTTTGTTGTGGGGCAGGGCGATTTGCTGAACTCTGTTCTGCCGGCCTCGTTCCAGAAACCTGACGTTGATCTGACTCCTTTGGAAACCACGCAGGCCAGCCTCAAAGAGGATGTGGCGGCCCTTCAAAACTGGCAGGCTGAAAACCAGGGCCCAGACCTTGGCCCGTTGGAAACCCGTTTGACCGCGTTAGAAACAGCGGCTGATGATGCAGATGCCCGGCTGAACCTTCTGGCTGGCGCACAGGATTTGACGGAACAGCTGGCCGATCTGTCTGCGCGGGTGGACGCGCTTGAGGCCCGTCCGCTGACCGAAGGTGCAAGCGCTGATGCGGTTGCTGCCTTTGAAGCGCAGCTTGCCAAGGTCCGCGAAAACCTCTCTGCACAGCAGGATGAGGTCAAAGCGATGGTGGCGGAAGCACAGGCAATGGAACAGGCCAGTGCAGAAGCCGCGCGCATTGCTTCGGCTCAGGGCGTGGCCAGCCGTTTGATCGCGGCACTGGATGCAGGCAAACCTTTTGGTCCGCTTCTGGATGAGCTGTCCGCCCTGAAAGTTGATGCGCCTTCTGAACTGGCAGGCACTGCGGATGCAGGGGTTGCCACACAGGCAGCCCTGCGTGATGGGTTTGCCCCGGCCGCTCGCGCCGCCTTGAGCGAAGCACGCGAGGAAAACAAAGCTGCTGGTGGTCTGCTGGACTACGTAAACCGTCATCTGGGTGCGCGTTCTGTCGCGCCGCGCGAAGGCAGCGACGCGGATGCGGTTCTGTCCCGTGCAGAGGCCGCCGTGCGCAGCGGAAACATTCAGCTCGCGCTGTCCGAACTGTCGGAACTGCCCGAGGCCGCAAAACCCGCAATCGCCGATTGGGAAACCGCTGCCCAAACACGTCTGTCTGCGATGGCCGCTGCCGAAGCGCTGTCGCAAAGCCTGAACGCCAAATAAGGACGCTGCCATGCTCTGGTCTCTTACCAAAATTCTCGCTTTCTTCGCGATTGTCTGCGCCCTGACCATCGGCAGCATTGAGCTGATTGGCCTTGCAGGCGGTATTCAAATCACGGTCGCCGGGGTGGAATACACGCTGACGGCGTTCCAGTCGGTGATCGCGCTGGGCCTCCTGATGGGGTTCAGCTGGGTGTTCTTCAAATTGATCGGCCTGCTGATCGCGCTGTTCAGAGCCGCCATTGGCGACGAAACGGCACTGACCCGGTTCTGGGGAAAGCGTCGCGAACGCAAAGGTTACAAGGCGCTGGCAGACAGCCTGATGGCGCTGGCATCTGGCGAGGGGCAGCTGGCGCTGTCCAAGGCAGCCCAAGCAGAGCGCAAATTGAAAAACCCGGCCCTGACCGATCTGCTGGTGGCTCAAGCCGCTGAAATGGCCGGTGATACCCGCAAGGCCGAAACCGCCTACAAACGTCTGCTGTCGAACCAGAAGACCCGCTTTGTTGGCGTGCGTGGCATTATGAAACAGAAGCTGACCGAAGGCGACACGGACACCGCGCGCCAGCTGGCGGAAAAGGCGCTGGCACTGCGTCCTAAGCACGAAGAGGTGCAGGATACCCTGCTGCGTCTGCAGGCACAGGCCGCAGACTGGGCGGGGGCTCGCAAAACGCTGGCAACCAAGCTGAAGACCGGCACCCTGCCGCGTGATGTCTACAAGCGGCGCGATGCGGTGCTGGCGCTGTCCTCGGCCAAGGGTATTCTGGCCGAGGACGCCACGGTTGAGCAGCAGGAACAGGCCATCGAAGCCAACCGCCTGTCGCCTGATCTGATCCCTGCAGCGGCCCTAGCGGCACGTGCCTATATTGCCAAGGGCAAGACCCGCAATGCGGTGCGCGTGATCAAGAAAGCCTGGGAAGCGCAACCGCATCCGGATCTGGCGCATGTCTTTGCGGAAATCGCACCGGATGAAACGCCGGAAGCCCGCGTCAAACGCTTTGCCCAGTTGTTGCGGATCAAGCCTGATCACGATGAAACCCGTCTGGTGAAGGCAGAGCTGCTGATCGTGGCCGAAGACTTCCCCGAAGCGCGCCGCGCGCTGGGCGATCTGGTTGAACGCGCACCGGATGCACGCGCCCTGACGCTGATGGCTGCGATCGAAAAGGGCGAAGGCGCATCGGATGCGGTGATCCAGGGCTGGCTGACCAAGGCGCTGTCCGCGCCGCGTGGTCCGCAGTGGGTCTGTGACAGCTGTAACCACATCCACGCGGAATGGAGCCCTGTCTGCGAAAACTGCGGCAGCTTTGACACGCTGAGCTGGAAACGCCCGGAAACCCCAGAGATCGCAACAGCGACCGGAGCACAAATGTTGCCCTTGATCGTGGGCAAGCCGGACACCGCCCTGCCGGTTGCTGAGGTGGAGGTTGTGACCCCGGAAGATGTCACAGACGCGCAAGCGCCGACCAAGACAGCAGAAGATGCCGTTGAAGACGGGGAAAAAGCTGAAAAGATCGCCAGCTGATCCAACGGATCTTTACTGCGAAGACTTCGAAGGCGCGTCGGGAAACCTGCGCGCCTTTGCTTTGTGCCGCAGTTTTGGCGGCCTAACGTCGATGGTGTAAACGGGAAGGATGGTGCCGATGATAGGACTCGAACCTACGACCCACGCATTACGAATGCGTTGCTCTACCAGCTGAGCTACATCGGCGCCGGGCATGGATATAGTCAGGCCGATTTGGTGAGGCAAGCCCAAAGGGTGCAGCCTGAGCGTGGAAGCGCCCCCCCAAAACCGCAGCCAAAGGTGTTTGACGTATCGTAAGTATGGACAGAAATCCCTGCCGCAGGCCTCCATGAACGCAACGAAGATCTCGACGCAGTGGGAGGAACGCGGCGATGAAGTTCGACTATGTGATTGTGGGGGGCGGTTCTGCCGGCTCCACCCTTGCCGCGCGATTGAGCGAAGATCCGGATAAAACCGTCTGCCTTCTTGAGGCAGGGGGTGGCGGCAAGGATTTGGTGATCCGAATGCCTGCGGGCGCTGTTGCGATGATTCCCGGGCGACCCAAGATCAACAACTGGGCGCTTGAGACCGTGCCGCAGCCGGGGCTCAAGGGGCGGCGCGGCTATCAGCCTCGGGGGCGTGCGCTTGGAGGCTCCAGCGCCATCAATGCGATGCTTTATGTACGGGGCCATGCCAGCGACTATGACGATTGGGCTGCGCTGGGCTGCCCCGGATGGGGGTGGGAGGACGTACTGCCCTACTTCAAGAAGTCAGAGAACAATGGCGACTTCCAAGATGACCTACATGGCACGGATGGTCCGCTGCAGGTCAGCGCACAGAAAACGCCGCGGCCATTGACGGAGGCCTTTGTAAAGGCCGGGGAAGCGCTGCAGATCCCGTCGCGTGCGGATTTCAACACCGGGGAGCACGAGGGCATTGGCCATTATCAGGTGACCCAATTTCATGACACCGCCAAGAACGGAGAGCGCTGTTCCGCAGCCGCAGGTTACCTGTTTCCCGCTATGGATCGCCCGAATCTGACGGTTCTGACCCTCGCATCCGCGCAGCGTATTCTGTTTGAGGGCAAACGCGCGGTTGGCGTTGCATTTAAAACGGCGGGCAAAACGCAGGAGGTGTTTGCCACGCGGGAAGTGATCCTGTGTGGCGGCGCCTTCCATTCCCCACAACTGTTGCAGCTGTCTGGGATTGGTGATCGGGCGGATCTGGAACCTCTGGGCATTCCAATGGTCTATCACGCGCCAGAGGTGGGGCAGAACCTTCAGGACCATCTTGATTTCATCCTCAGCTATAAAACGCGGGACCGGGACAATTTTGGGATTTCCCTTCCGGGCGCAGTGAAGCTGATCACAGAAGGGCTGCGCTGGCGAAAGGACGGAACTGGCATGCTGGCAACGCCCTTCGCCGAAGGGGCGGCTTTTCTGAAAACGGACCCCGCCCTGCCGCGGCCAGACATCCAGCTGCATTTTGTGATTGGGATTGTTGATGACCACGCGCGCAAACTGCACCCCGGGCACGGGTTCAGCTGCCACATCTGCGTTTTGCGTCCAAAATCTATGGGGACGGTGCGCCTCGCCTCGGCTGATCCGAGCGCTGCCCCCCTGATCGATCCACAGTTCCTTGCGGACCGCGAAGACCTTGAGGTGTTGGTTGCAGGCACCCGGATTGCACGCCGGATCATGCAGACTGCGCCCTTGGCAGATTTTGTGGCGCGTGAGCTGTATATAAATGGCGATGCCTCGGATGCAGAATTGGAGGATCACATTCGAGCGCGCGCCGACACAATCTATCATCCGGTTGGAACTTGTCGGATGGGCGACGACAGAAATGCGGTGGTTGATCCGCAGCTTCGGGTCAATGGGGTTGAGGGGCTGCGAGTGGTCGATGCGTCGATTATGCCGCGTCTCATTGGCGGCAATACCAATGCTCCGACAATTATGATTGCGGAAAAGGCCGCCGATATGATCCGCGCGGATGCGAACGCACAACGTTTTGTGGCGCGGTAGCAGTTCCGAAAGGGAATTGTGCCAAAGTCATCGGGTCGGGAGCGGTGATGCCGCAGCCTGACCCCTGGCGGAGGGGCCCTGTTCAGAAGACGCAGTGGGCACGAATCGTCGAAATTCCACGGTCTGTCCTGACTGTTTAAAGCCAACTCAAGTGCCCGGAATTTCAGCGTGCCACATTGTTGCCACAAGATCTCCTCGGTCTTGCCATAGCTCCACCTTGAAAAAGCCAGTATGGCCGCACTTTTGCCTTATAAATCAATCGTTTGGATAGGTTAGTTGGGGCAATTTTATCTGTTAAGAACTGGTTAGGAAACGCCTCTGTATCCCGGTTATGGGTGAACAGAAAAGGTGGTGGGAACATGTCTGCGAACAGCAACGAAGCTCCTATTATTATCAAGAAAGTGAAGAAGGGTGGCGGTGACGGCCACCATGGTGGCGCGTGGAAAGTGGCTTATGCTGACTTTGTGACCGCGATGATGGCCTTCTTCCTTCTCATGTGGCTTTTGAACGCGACCACGGAAAAACAGCGAAAAGGTCTGGCGGATTACTTCTCGCCGTCTATTCCGCTGAGCCGTGTGTCTGGTGGTGGCAATGGCGCTTTCCAAGGTGACACGATGTTCACCGAAGAAGTGAAGCCGCAGTCGGGGATCGGGGCAACCAAAGAAAACCCGACGGATTCTTCGCGGGCTCAGGGGGACTCGGGTGTTGCCGACAGCGAACAGAACGATGCCGAGGAAGAAACCTTCCGCCAGATCGAAGAAGAGCTGATGGGCCGTGGTGGCGAAAGCATGGTCAGTATTGATCTTGCCCGCCATATCGTCACCCGCGTGACCGACGAGGGTCTGATTATCGAACTCTTTGAAACCGAGGACGCGCAGCTGTTCGAAAAAGGCAGTGAGCTGCCAACAGCCCTGATGCGCGATCTTCTGCGGATGGTGGCCCGTATCACGGCCAAGGTGGAGAACAATGCGGCCATTGGCGGCCACGTCAGATCGTCTCCGGTGGTGGTGGCGGACAATCCGGTCTGGGCCCTCAGCCATGCCCGTGCGGATGCGTCACGCAAGCTGCTGGAAAGCGGTGGCATGAAGTCCAACCGAATCTCCCGCGTGACAGGTTTTGCCGATCGCAAACTCTCAGCCCGCAATCCGATGTCGGTGCGCAATAACCGGATCGAAATCACCTTGCTTCGGAAAGAGGTGAAATAAAATCAATGACAAAGCGGCTAACAGTTGTCTCAGATTTTATCTGTTAGCCGCTCGTTAAGTGAAGATGGGGTAGCCGTTGTTCTGAAGACAATTTTGATGCAGCAGAAAGGCGTATCTATGTCCATTTCTTCCTCGCTTAATGCTGGTGTATCCGGCCTGAATGCGAACGCGACCCGTCTGGCGACCATTTCCGACAACATCGCCAACGCCAGTACCGCAGGTTACAAGCGGATGACCACCAGCTTTGAATCCATGGTGATTGGTGGCAGCGGAGGCGGGTATGCCGCAGGCGGTGTGGGAACTGTCAACACCCGCATGATTGCCGAACGTGGTTCTCTTGTCTCGACCACCAACGCCACAGACTTGGCTGTAAGCGGCGGTGGTTTCCTGCCGGTCGCATCCATTACCGAGATTGAGGCCGGCGAAGACCCGACCATGGCCCTGACCACGACCGGTTCTTTCCGCCTGAACGAAGATGGTTACTTGACCACACCCAGCGGCCTTGCGCTGCTTGGCTTCCCGGCGTCTGCGGATCAGTCTTTCCCTTCTGTTCCACGTGACAGCGCGTCTGCGTTGGAGCCGGTGCGGATCAACACTGCTGCCCCTTCTGCTGAACCAACCACCGAGGTGCGCTTGGGGGTGAACCTGCCCGCTGACGAAACCGCTGCCGGTGCTTCTGGTGACCCGATCACCCAGACCATGGAATATTATGACAACCTCGGTCGTACGCAAGAGTTGACCTTGACCTACACCCCGACTGTTCCGGGCACGGGTAATTCCAATGAATGGACGCTTGTGATCACCGACAGTGCCACGAACTCTGGTGGTACAACGATTGGCGAATACACCCTGACGTTCAATGATGATGCGACAGCCAAGGGCCTGAACGCAGTGGCAACAACCACTGGTACAGCCTATGACAGCGCCGCAGGCACCATTGCCATTACCACAGGCAGCGGTCCAGTGGAGATCTTCATTGGCACCCCCGGCAACGATGATGGCATGACGCAGGTCGCAACCGAGTTCAGTGCCCAGACTATTGAAAAAGATGGCTATCCAGCTGCCAGCCAGACCGGCGTGAACGTGGATGAAAACGGCTATGTTCATGCGCTGTTTGACAATGGCAGCAGCCGGGTTGTCTACCAGATCCCGCTTGCCCATATGGCGAACCCAAATGGCATGCAGGCAATGGACTCCCAAACCTATCGCCCGACTGCTGACAGCGGGTCCTTCTACCTTTGGGATGCAAATGCAGGCCCCACGGGATCCATTCAGAACTATGCGCGCGAAGAATCCACCACTGATGTTGCGGGCGAACTGACCGCAATGATCCAGACGCAGCGGTCTTATTCTTCCAATGCCACGGTTATTCAGACCGTAGATGAAATGCTGCAGGAAGCGACCAACCTCAAGCGCTGATCCTAGCGGCGCTTGAACCCTCATAAACTCCTGTTTTCACAGAAGGTGATACACGGATGACACTCACATCGGCTCTAAACAGTGCGATGACCGGGATCACGGCGGCGAGTAAACAAACCGCTGTGGTGTCGGACAATCTGGCAAATGCACTGACACCGGGCTATCACCGCCGCTCGGTTGAACTGTCGACCAACGCCTATACCAGTGGTGTCCAGGTTGGCTCTGTCACGCGCGCCCTGGATCCTGCGATCCAAAAAAGCGTGCGCGCAGCGGAAGCGACATACTCTGGCGCAGCCGTGACGGCGAATTTTCACACTCGGATGTCTGACCTGATCGGATCGATCAATGACGACTATTCGCTGGCTCAGCGTCTGACAGATGTGGAATCCGCGCTGATCGAAGCAACCTCGCTGCCGCATTCTGACGCGCGCTTGAACGATTTGTCGATGCAGGCCGAGGAACTGGCCGTTGCCGTCAATACTGCGGCGGAAGGGCTTTCTGACCTGCGCAATTCCTCGGAAGAGTCGATTGCGCATCTGGTTCGGGATCTGCAGACAAATCTGCAGGCTGTCGATGATATCAATGATGAGATCCTGGCTGCCAAGATCGGTGGTCTGGACACGGCACCGCTGGAAGATCAGCGCGACAATCTTGTGGATGCGATCAATAAGGTTATCCCTGTTCAGATCCACAATCGCGATAATGAGGCAATCGCGCTCTATACCTCGAACGGCATTAAACTGCTCGACGGATCCCCGGCTGAAATTTCCTTTGACGAGACTGCGATCGTCACGCCCTTTATGACCATCGACAACGGTATGCTGTCAGGTCTGGAAATCGATGGACGCACCGTTGATACCACATTGAACGGCGCGCTGGGCGGCGGCGAGATGGCGGCACATTTCCATGTGCGGGATGTGGCTGCTGTGCAGGCACAGGAAGACCTTGATGTCTTTGCAGGCAGCCTGATCGAACGCTTCCAGTCTTCCACGGTGGACCCGACGATTGGCGCGGGGGATACAGGGCTGTTTACCGACAA
Source organism: Tritonibacter multivorans (assembly GCF_001458415.1). Classification (GTDB taxonomy): domain Bacteria; phylum Pseudomonadota; class Alphaproteobacteria; order Rhodobacterales; family Rhodobacteraceae; genus Epibacterium; species Epibacterium multivorans. The sequence goes on from NZ_CYSD01000037.1 coordinate 346,759, forward strand.
CGGCAGCGTCTATGACCCGACCAATTTGACTGCAATTTCCAGCCGCATCAGCCTGAACGCTTCGGTGTCGCTGTCTGGTGACGGTGAAACCTGGCGTTTGCGCGACGGTCTGCATGCAACAGGGATTGGCAATCAGGGCGATACCACAATCCTGAACGCCTATGGGGATGCGCTGTCTGATCCTCAGACGGTCAGCTCAAATGGCATCGGTTCGGGCGATTACAGCGCCTATGACATGGTGTCCAATATTCTGACCCATCACACGCAGGAAACCACCTGGGGCGAGCACGAGCTGGCTTATGCGTCGACCATTTTCCAGGAAATGCAGGGGCGCGAGCTGGAGATGGGTGTCGACACGGATGCCGAACTGCAGACCCTAATGACCCTCGAGACGATCTATGCTGCCAATGCCCGGATGATCCAGGCAATTGACGAGATGCTCGACCAACTGATGAGGATTTAAGCCATGATGGTTCGATCTTATGGCGACATGGCGCAGTATCTTTTCCTGCGCAACCGGAGTGTCGACCTGAATGACACCCTCGATACCCTGACCCAGGAAATCAGCACCGGCATTTCCTCCAATCTGCCCGAAAAGCTGGGTGGCGATCTTGGGTTTGTGACTGACCTGGAACGGTCTATTGCGAAGATGGACAGCTATCAGGTGGCGGCGCAGGAAACCGCGCTGTTTGCCAGCACCGCTCAGACGTTCATTGGCCGCATCAATGACAATGCCCAATCGATCGGCACCGATATTCTGGCGCTGACTGCTGGTACAAACGATACAACCACGCAGAGCCTTGCCGATCAGTCGCGCGTTTATCTTGAAAGTGCCATCTCCAATCTGAATGGTCAGCTGTCCGGTCGCAGCCTGTTTGCAGGAACCGACACCGCAGCGGTGCCTTTGGAAAGCGCGGACACCATGATGGCTGCCCTGCAGGTCGAGGTGTCCGGCCTGACGGATCCAGATGATATCGTGGCTGCGGTTGAAGATTGGTTCAATGATCCGACCGGTTTTGACGTTGTGATGTACAACGGGTCCACCAGCGACGTGGCCCCGGTTCGGATTGGCACAGCCGAAGAAGTCAGCATCTCCCTGCGGGCGGATGATGATCGCTTCAAAGACGCAATGATGGGCTTTGCCCTTGGTGCTTTGGCGGGGGATGAGACCCTTGGCCTGACGCCCGGCGAAGCGGGGGATCTGCTGGATCGCGCCGGTGTGCGTATTGTTGCGGCACAGACCAGCCTGACCGAAGTTCAGGCGGACCTCGGTTTCATTGAACACCGTATCGAAGAAACCCAGACCCGCAATGCGGCAGCTTTGACCTCCATGAGTGTCACGCTGAATGATCTGATCCTGGCAGACACCGCTGAATCCGCATCGCGCCTTGAAGAAGTGCAGTTCCAGCTGGAAGCACTTTACACAATCACGGCGCGGTCCTCGCAACTCAATCTGTTGAACTACATGTAATGAAGCAATTTCTGCATATCATAATGACCTGCCTGTTGCTGCCTTGCATGGCACAGGCCAATGCCATCCGCCTGAAAGATCTGGTGGAATTTGATGGTGTACGCGGCAACGACCTTGTGGGCTATGGCCTCGTGGTTGGTCTGGATGGCTCCGGTGACGGCCTGCGCAACTCTCCCTTCACCGAAGATATTATGAGCAATATCCTCGAACGTTTGGGGGTAAATGTCACCGGCGAACAATTCCGGCCCAAAAACGTGGCCGCCGTCTTTGTAACAGCCGCTCTGCCGCCATTTGCACGGGTGGGGTCGACCATCGATGTGACCGTTTCGGCCATTGGTGACAGCTCCAGCTTGCTTGGCGGCACGCTGATCATGACACCGCTGAATGCGGCGGACGGTCAGATTTACGCGGTGGCTCAGGGCACCATTCTGGCAGGTGGCGCTGTGGCCGAGGGCGAGGCCGCCCAGGTCACCCAGGGGGTGCCGACCTCTGGTGTCATTCCAGCCGGCGCGCGGGTTGAACGCGAGATTGATTTCGATCTGTCGTCGTTGTCCACAATGCGTCTGGCGCTGCGCGAACCGGATTTCACCACAGCGGGCCGCATTGAACGCGCCATCAACAACGAATTTGGCCGTAATGTTGCGGTGATGACCGATTCAGGCACCGTTGAGGTCAATGTAGAAGCAACCAATGCGCGTTCCACGGCCCACGCAATTGGCCGTATGGAAAACGTCCGTGTCGAGCCTCAGCGCAAAGCGCGCGTGGTTGTGGATCAGCGGTCCGGCACCATTGTCATGGGCAGCGATGTTCGAATTTCCCATGTAGCCGTGGCCCAGGGCAATCTGACGCTGCGGATCGAAGAAGCCCCGCTTGTCGTGCAGCCCAACCCCTTCACCGAAGGCGCGTCTGTTGTGGTGCCGCGCACCGGTGCCGCGATCGAAGAAGAAGAGAACGTGCAGCTGGCCGAGGTCCCTGAAACCACATCTCTGTCGGAAGTGGTGGGCGGCCTAAATGCCCTGGGTGTCTCCCCGCGCGATATGATCGACATCCTCAAGAGCCTAAAGGCCGCAGGCGCGCTGCATGCGGAGTTTGTTGTCCGCTGATTGTGGTCGCCCCTTCGAGAGATCGATCAGAGAAACAAGAGGAAACCGCCGACCTTGCAGAGGTCGGCGGTTTCTTTTTGGGGTTTTGCTATTTGGATCAGGATTGCCAATCGCTGGTAGGTCATCGCACCTGAAGTCCGGCAGGCGTCCAATCCGATGTCTGTTTTGGATGCAGCGGTGAAAGGGGCAAGCAAGGGGCACCCTGGGAAACCCCCGCTCCAAATGGGGCGCGGTTCTGGATCAAGGCATGGCCCGTTGTCCGGCCTCAAGCGCGGGCGCATTCTGTTTCACGAGAAACAAAGGATCATGTCGCCCCCCTGCACAAGGGCGCCGACAACAAAGAAACGCCCCCGATCCAGAAGAGACCGGGGGCGTTTTGCTTAGTTCTAGCTAAATTTTAGCGATCAGGACGGGAAATAACTGCGAACAAGTGCGCTCGCGATCAGGCTCCACCCATCTGCGACAACAAAGAAGGCCAGTTTGAAGGGGAGAGAGACAAGTGCCGGCGGCACCATCATCATCCCCATGGCCATCAAGGTGGTCGCAGTGACCAAATCAATGATCAAGAAGGGCAGGAAAACCAGAAACCCGATCTGAAATGCGCGTGCGATTTCAGACAGCATGAAGCTTGGGATCAGCACGGACAGCGGGGCTTCGGCCGTGGGGTCGATTCCGGTCGTGGCAGGGCGCAGATCAGCAATGGCATAGAATGTTTCGGGATCCAGGCGGCTGGCCATGAAGACGCGAAACGGCTCTAACGCGGCCATAATCGCGGGTTCAAGCTCCATCCGCTCGTCAATCAGAGGGGCGATGCCGACTTCCCAGGCTTCGGTGAACACAGGCTCCATCACGAAATAGGTGAGGAACAGCGCCAGGCTGATGATCAGCATGTTTGGCGGTGCCTGTTGCAGGCCAATGCCCTGCCGCAGGATCGACAGCACGGTGACCAGAAATGGGAAGCAGGTGATCATCACCAAAAGGCCGGGCGCGATGCTCAGCACGGTGATCAGCAAAATCAGCTGCACCGTTCGAGCAGACAGCGAACCACCGTCGGCGAGTGAGAGGCTCAGATCCTGAGCAAGTGCTGCCTGTGGCATTGCCAGCGACACAGCCGCCAGCATGCCAAAGATAAAGATGTTCCGGGTCATCCCAAACCGCTCTGAAGATCGGCGATTTCTGTCAGGCGGACCGCCAGCTGACCGGCTTGATCGCCTTCCATCTCTTCCAGCTGACCGCGGGCTACAAGGCGATCTCCGACATAGAGATCGACCGGATCCTCGACGCGTTTGTCCAACGTCAGAACCGCGTTTTCGCCAAGGTTGACGAGTTCGCGGATCAGCGGGCGTGCTTTGCCGACCGACACCACAACTTCGACGGGGACGGACACAAACGGGTTGCTTGCATCTGTTGCTTTCATGTTCAGATCGCCGTTCTCATCCATACTGGCTGTCCTCTTTGAATTGGGTGGAGAAGGCCGAGATCGATTCTGAGATGCTGTCGATCAGGGCACCGCTGTTGAGTTCACGTTCGGCGGAACCGACACGCAGTTGAGCTTGGCCTTCGGAAAAGGACGCGTCCTCGCGGACAAAGACTTCGACAGGGAAGCTTTCGCCCAGAAGCGCGCGCAGACCGGCACCTTCGCCGGCCGCGACAACGATTTCCATCGGGCCATTGGTCTGGCTTTTGGCCATATCGTTCAGGTGATCGATAATGTGGTGACCAAAGGCGGCTGCCATCGTGTCCGGCAGGATAACGCTGGTCAGCACTTTGAACATCGGATCCAGCGATTCGATGAGCTGAGACTGAGCTTCGTGATAGGTGAAATTCAGATCTTCGAGCGAACTGGCAAGGCTTGCGGAAATCCGCGTGCTTTCTTTGTCCTTGGCGTCGACGGCGTCATCCCAACCGGCGCTGTAGCCCTTTTCAAAGGACTCCAGCTTGGCTTCTTCGACGATCTCTTCGGAAAAGCTGTTTTCCGGGATTACCGGGGTCACGACCCCGAAATCCTCGAGCAGATGGGCGATTGTCATCAGGCACGCTCCTCGTTTTCTTCTAGCCAGCCGCGCAGGATCTGCACGGTTTCTTCCTGTTTGTCGCCGATCATGGAACGCAAACGGTCCACGGCCTCATCCCCAGAGGAGGCAAGCGCTGGCATGCCGCCGCCCATGCCAACCAGATCGCCGCCAAGATCGGGTAGGCCGCCCATGCCGCCCATGGGTTCAAACTGGCCGGTATCCTGATTCTGGATTTCACCATCCAGCGCGATGCCAGCGCCAAGGTTCGGGTTGGCCATGAAGCCACTGTTCGGCATGCCCATATCCGGCAACCCAGGCAGACCCGGCGGTGCATCCGGTGCAGGCAGGGCGGCAACCGGCTCGGAGGAGGCTGTGAGGATCGGGCGGACCACAAACAGGCCGAGCACAAGAGCAACGATCGCCAAAGCCGCCATTTGGATGATCGACATCAGATCCAGATAGATCCCATCGAAGAAAGACGACGACACTTCTGTGCCAGCGGGTTCCAATGCGGGAAGGTCCATGGATTTGAGCGTAATTACGTCGCCGCGGGTTTCATCAAACCCAACCGCCGCAGAAATCAGCTCGCGTAGGGCCTGCAGTTCTTCTTCGGCACGTGGTTCAAAAACAGTCTCACCCGCCTCGTCCTGCAATGTTGACCCATTGACCAGGACCGCGACCGTCAGGCGCTTGATCGCGCCGGGCCCGCGAATGATCTCTTTTTGCGTTTCGGAAACCTCATAGTTGATTCGTTCCCGCGTTGCGGCCGTATTTGCCTTGGAGCCTTCACCGGAACCTGCATCGCCATCCGGAATATTGGAGGCAACAGTCACCTCGCCCGCCTGGTTCTGCGAGCTGTCGGTGCGTTCTTCGACATCCGTGCTGATGGCAACGCGGCTTTGCGGGTCCACGACCTTCTGCAGGATCGATTCGGTATCTGTTACGGTTTCAACGCTGACCTCGACCACCGCATTTCCGTGACCTACGCGGGCTTCCACCAGACGCATGACGCGTTCGCGGATGGAATTGGCGCGATCATCGGACCCGGCGCCCGTCGCAGTCGCAGATTCGGGCGACCCGATCACGCTGCCATTGGCATCGATCACGGCGACATTGTCCACATTGAGCCCGGACACTGCCGAGGCCACAAGATAGCGTACTGCATTTGCCTGCGCTGGCGTGATGGGAGTACCCATTGGCGTCAGAGACACCGACGCGGTGGGTTCAATCGTCCGCTGAAACGGGTTGGACCCGGTGTTGGCGATGTGAACCCGCGCTTGGCTCACGTGCGGGCTGGCAACAATCGTTCGGGCCAGCTCACCTTCTTTTGCACGCCAGTAAGCGGCGTCAAACATTTGCGAAGTGGTTCCAAACCCGCTGAGCGAATCAAGCAGTTCATATCCACCACCGCCGTTTGCGGGCAGACCCTGGCTGGCCAGTGTCATCCGCAATTCATCACGTTGCGTGGCGGGCACGTAAATAGAGCCCCCACGTACGCTGTATTCCACGCCGTTTTGTTCCAGCGCGGCCACCACGTCACCAGCAGAGCTGCTTTCCAGCCCCGCATATAAGAGTTGCATGGTGGGCTTTTGCGCCACCTGCGACATTGCAAAGACAGTCACGATAACCGCGAGAGTGGCGCCAATCGCCATCAAACGCTTCCGCGTGTCCAATCCTGCCCAGACATTCAAGATCTGCTGCACATTAACCTCCGTCGAGCCGGCATTCTGCCCGGCATGCAACCCTTTTCGTCTATCGGCCTTAACATTCGGTTAGTTCCTGCCGGTCTATGAAGAGGATGCACGACGTTAAAGGGATAGCCATGACAGACGCTGTAGCTGATGTAGAAACAGACGAGCCGGCGAAGAAGAGTAAGATGCCCCTGATCATTGGGGTCGTTCTTGGTCTTGTCGGCGCAGGTGGCGGCTTTTTTGCCGTTCAGTCAGGCCTTCTTCCCTTTGGTCAATCTGCGGCTCCAGAAAAGGAGCACGTGGCCAAAGAGGCGCCAGAAGGCGTGGACAAGGGAGAATCGGCGGAGGAAATCGCCAATCTCGCTTACATCGAGATGGAACCGATCGTGATCACGCTCCGTAAGGCGAGCGGGATCAGTCAATTGCGCTTCGGTGCCCAGCTTGAGGTCGACTTGGAGAATCAGGAAGAAGTAGAAAAGCTGCTTCCTCGGGTAGTCGATGTTCTGAACAGCTATTTGCGCGCCTTGGAGCTGGAGGATCTGACCGATCCGATGGCTCTGCCCCGACTGCGGGCACAAATGTTGCGGCGGATCAATATTGCAACCGGCCAGGGCCGGGTGCGCGATCTGCTGATTATGAACTTCGTTATCAACTAGGAGGACAGGATGGAACTGATTGCTGATATCCTGCTGGCAGCTGGCGCATTGGGCGCTGGGTTTTATTGTCTGGTGCTCTCGCGCCGACTGAAGCGATTTCACGACCTGGAAAAAGGTGTGGGCGGTGCCGTAGCCGTTCTTTCCTCTCAGGTGGATGATCTCAATAAATCTCTGGTATCTGCACGGCAGATGTCGGACGGCTCCAGCAAGGCGCTGGAGCAGCTGACGGGCCGCGCCGAAACTGTGGCGCAGCGTCTGGAGCTGATGATGGCGTCTATGCACGACATTCCAGAAGCCGCCGAACGCACACCTGAACCTGTGGCCGAGTCCGCACCGGAAGCGGCAAGCGAAGAATCGGATGCCCTTGCGGCCGCCTATGAAGCTGACGCTGCTGCATCCCAGCAGGAAGAGATCGCCGAAGAGGCAGCGCCCGAGGCGGAAGAATCCAAGCCGACCGGCCTGATGTTCATGCGCCACAATCGCTCTCAGAATCGGGTGGCATAATGACCAAAGCAACCAAGTCCAACGCGGCCCGCAATGTGAAACGTGGCACTTTGATGCTGCTGGCGTTCTTCCTGGTTGGGTCTGCAATTCTGCGAATCGGCCTGGAGGCTGGTCCGGCAATTGCGCGTGAGGTGGCCGATATGGGTCACGATGACAAAGGCAATGGGGCCCATACAGCCGTTGTTGCGGGACCCGACAGCGCCGAGCTGCAGACAATGCTTGCGGCTTTCAAAGAGCGTGAAGAGCGTCTTGCCACGCGGGAAGCCGAGCTTGAAGACCGGATGAAAGCCCTGGAAATTGCCGACAACGCGATTGAGCAGAAGCTGGCGGACCTGAAAAAGGCGGAAGATGACCTGCTGAGCACCCTGGCACTTGCCGATGGCGCTGCGGAGACAGACGTGGGCACGCTGACGGCTGTCTATGAACAAATGAAGCCAAAAGACGCAGCTGCCCTGTTCGAGGAAATGGATCCAACCTTTGCAGCGGGATTTCTGGCCCGGATGCGTCCCGAAGCCGCCGCAGGCGTCATGGCAGGCCTGAGCCCGGAAGCCGCCTACACCATCAGTGTGGTGCTGGCGGGCCGCAATGGCAACGTGCCAAGAGAGTAAGGCGCGCGCGTGGCCCTGACGCTCTGATCAGTTTTTCTTAAGACGACTCGTTTACTTTCCAAGCGGTACGAACACGTGGAGCTTTGAGCATGATTGGTATTGTGGGGATTGTTGTGGTTTTTGCCATGGTCTTCGGCGGGTATCTGCTGGCCGGCGGCAAGATGGGCATTATCGTTAAAGCCCTTCCATTCGAAATGATGATGATCGGCGGTGCTGCTGTCGGGGCGTTTCTCATTAGTAATGATGGCGGCGCGGTAAAGCACACGCTGTCGGATGTGGGCAAAGTGTTCAAGGGCCCGAAATGGAAGCCTGAGGACTACAGAGATCTTCTTTGTCTTTTGTTCGCGCTCATTCGGATTGCACGGGCGAACCCGGTCGAGGTCGAACAGCATATTGAAGACCCGGAAAATTCCACGATCTTCCAGAAATATCCAAAAATCCTGGCGGATAAGGAAGCGGTCAATCTGATCTCTGACACCATGCGGTCGGCGTCCATGAACTATGACGACCCGCATCAGGTTGAAGAGGTTCTTGAAAAGCGGATCGAGGCCAATATGCACCACGCGCTGCATTCCAGCCACGCCCTGCAGACGGTTGCGGATGGTCTGCCCGCGCTTGGAATTGTTGCGGCGGTTCTGGGTGTGATTAAAACCATGGCCTCCATCGACCAGCCGCCTGAAGTCTTGGGTAAAATGATTGGTGGTGCGCTTGTTGGTACCTTCCTGGGTGTTTTCCTTGCCTACGCTTTTGTCGGCCCCTTTGCCGCCAAGGTGAAAACTGTCGTGGAAGAGGATGGTCATTTCTACCAGCTGATCCGGGAAGTTTTGGTTGCAAACCTCCACAATCACGCAGCCGCAATTTGTATCGAAGTGGGCCGTCAGAACACGCCCTCTCACATCCGGCCGGGTTTCTCTGAGCTGGAAGAAGCATTGAATGAAGTGAAGCAGGAAGCAGCATGATTTCACGTGCAATCGCACTGGCTGTCGTCGGTCTGGCGGCAGGGTTTGCCGAGGCGCAGACGATTGTCACCCGATCCGGAGAGCATGATGGGTTTACAAGGCTCGTCATGCGTGTCCCTGATCAGGTGAACTGGTCCGTGACCCAAGATGGGCGCATGGCAACTGTGAACCTTGGTTCCGACAGCGCGGTTTTTGATACCACCAGTGTTTTTGAACTGATCCCACGCACACGCGTGCAGGACGTGCGCCAAGCAGGGCCCGGTCAGCCGCTTCGGATCGATCTGGGGTGCGATTGTATTGTTGAGCATTTCCAGCAGGCAGATGGGTTTCTGGTTGTGGACGTGCGGGACGGAAATGGGGAACCGCTTCCGTTTAGCAGCGCGCACAATCCTCTGCCTTTGGTATTTCCCCAGGGTACCAGCGCGTTCCGTTTTCCCCTTCAGCGCAGTGATATTGCACGCAGCCAAGTGGAAACCGCCTTGGGCAATGCCTTGGGAACAAGCTCTGCCGGGCAGGGTGTTTCGCTGCCCCTAAGCTCTGGTTTCGCTGCGCAGGTGGTGCGCCAGGCAGAAGACGCGGAAAAGGCAGAAAAAGAGCGCGCGGCCGCAGAGGTCGAAAGACTCGCAAAAGAATCCAAAGAGGCCGCCGACGCTGCGATTTCAATTGACCTCGCCGAGGAGCAGCGTGCGGCGCTGGTCAATGGAACAGAAGCCCGGCTTCTGCAGCAAATCGGTCGGGCCAACGAACAGGGTCTCATTCAGCTGGAAGGCGATGCAGATCCGGCGCAAGTGCTGGATCCCCTGGGCAATGGGGAGCGTCTTGAGGGGCTTCCCAATGTGGCGGTGACCTCGGCTGTGGACCGGGAAACGGGTCTCTTGGCAATGCGGCGCAAACAAGATCGGGAGGATTCTCTTTGCATTCGCAACTCGCGCGTTGCCCTGCACAAATGGGAAGGCGAGGGAAGCTTTGACAAGCAAATCGGCGAACTGCGCAACAGGCTGCTGGGTGAGTTTGATGAAATCGACAAGGATGCGGTTTTAGATTTGACTCGCACCTATCTTTATTTCGGTTTTGGCGCCGAAGCCTTGAGCACCCTGCGCATGCTTCCCGATGGGAAAATCAAACCCGAGATGCGCGAAACTATGGTTGCAATTGGGCGCATCCTTGACGGTGCACCAATGCCTGTGAACAACGTGTTTTCAGGCCAGCAAAGTTGTGACAGCGACGTTGCGTTCTGGGCCGCGCTGGCCGCGGGCAGTATCAAAAAGAACGCCAATACCGACGCAATCCAACAGTTCTTTGCCAAATTGCCGGCACATCTGCGTGTTCACTTGGGTCCGCGGATGAGCACCTTGTTTGCCGATGCCGGGAACCCTCATGTGGCCAAAGTGACGCTGCGCTCGGTTGATCGAACCGGGGTCGAAGAAGTACCCGATATCAATCTGGCAGAGGCCGCGATCGCAGATCTGGAAGGCAAGCCCGAAGAGGTTGCAGAGTTTCTGACAGAAGAGGTCGCTGAGCGTACAAAAAACGCGCCAGTGGCTTTGATCGAACTGATTGACCTGAGCGTCAAAGAACGCAGGGCGTTGTCGCCCGATGTGCCCGATTTGACGGCGTCTTACGAGCTGGAAAGCCGTGAAACCGAGCTTGGGCGCGACCTGCGGCGTGCGGAAGTCGCTGCACTGGCACTGGTTGGCCGTTTCGACGAAGCTTTTGACCAGTTCGAAGCGCTCAATGAGCGCGACGGCGCAGGCGCACGTAAGGCCGCATCTGGCGCGTTCTTCACATTGCTGACTGAAAACGCAGATGATGTGACGTTCCTGAAATATGGGTTGGTCTTTGCCCATGAGGCGACACTGTCTGAAGCATCTGAGCTGGCCGATATTATGTCCCGTCGACTTCTGGATCTTGGCTTTCACCAAGAGGCAGATGTGCTTTTGTCCAAAGCACCTCTGGATGAGGAAAACGCCGACCGTCGTATGATGAATGCCGAAATTGCTCTGGAGCGAGAAGAACCTCAGCAAGCGCTGGTCGAACTGATGGGGCTGGAAGGCAAACAGGCCGATCGGATGCGGGCCGAAGCGCTTTGGCTGAATCGCGAATATGAGCGCGCGGGCGAATATCTTTTGGAAAGTGATGACCAAAACGGGGCTGCGCGCGGCTTTTGGTATTCGGCCGATCTTGAGGCTGCAGAACAATTGGATCGCGAGGCCGCGCCCTTTGGGGAGGTTGCTGAACTGACCCTGGGCATTGACGAGGCGACCCAAGCACCGGAGGGCCTGCCACCGCTGGCGGAAGCGCGGGCCTTGGTTGACAGCAGCGTCTCTGCGCGCACGGATATCGAACGCCTGCTGGGGCAGGTCACACGCTCTGAAGAAGAGTGAACGTCAGACACTTTGGGCCGCCCCTCGGGGCGGTCCTTAAAATTTGATGATAACACTTTGTAAATGCTCGCCGACTAATTTGGGATCAGGAAGAATCCTAATCCTGGAACGGGCAGAATGCCGATCATCAAACGTCTTCACCAAAAGGTGCCGATTACAGCTCTTGGGCTTTGTTGTCTGGGGCTGTTACTTTCGTTGTCCGGCAATAGTGGTTGGGCGAAATCTCCGCGATCTGAGGATCCGCAGGGCATTTCAGCAATTTGTGACCATGCTGCCAGTCGTGCCGCTGCCGAAAGCAATGTGCCCCTCGAAGTTCTGCGGGCAATCACGCGGACAGAAACCGGTCGCGGTGGCAAGTCGGGATTAGAGCCCTGGCCCTGGACCGTGAATATGGAAGGGGCCGGTAAGTGGTTTGAAACAGAGGCCGAAGCAAAGGCCTATGTAGAGAAGCATTTTCAGCGCGGCGCTCGCAGTTTCGATGTCGGATGCTTTCAGATCAACTACCGCTGGCATCATCAGGCATTCGAATCCCTGAATGACATGTTCGACCCGGTGACCAACGCCCGGTACGCCGCTAAGTTTCTTCAGGACTTGCACGGGGAGTTTGGCAGCTGGACCAAAGCCGCCGGAGCGTTTCACTCTCGCACGCCGAAATACGCAGACCGCTATGTCGCGCGATTTACCAGGATTCGCGATGACCTGACGCCAATGACTGCGGTGGCCAGTCTGCCCGAGCGCCGCGTCACAACGTTCTCTGCGCCACGCCCGCTGGTTGCCGGGCGACGAACCACCGCACTGATTTCAGCCCCCAGCGGCGCCACTTCGGCGGCGTTGGGTTCGCTGGTGCCTTTGTCCGGCGGGTCCGGACAAGCGCTGATTGCCATTAGATAAGAGACAAACCCGTGCCAAATATTAGCTTTCAGCAGATCTTTAACCCGACCATCCTTCTGGCAATGGCCCTGATGGCGGTCATTGTAATGATGATCCTGCCAATGCCAGCTTGGGTCTTGGATGTCGGATTGGCCGCCTCCTTTGCGCTGGCGATTTTGATCTTCACACTGACGCTGTTCATTGAGCGGCCACTTGATTTCTCGGCCTTCCCGACCATCCTTCTGGGCTCGCTGATGCTGCGCTTGTCGCTCAATGTGTCCTCGACCAAGCTGATCATTGGTCAGGGGCACACTGGCACGGATGCGGCAGGCAATGTGATCGAAGGGTTTGCCCAATTTGTCATGGGTGGCAGTGTTTTCTTGGGCCTTGTGGTCTTTGGCGTGCTTTTGATCGTGAACTTTATGGTCATCACCAAAGGTGCAGCGCGCATGGCCGAGGTTGGTGCGCGTTTTGCGCTAGATGGGATGCCGGGCAAGCAGTTGGCGATCGACAGTGACATGTCCGCCGGCGCGATCGACCATGCGACAGCCCGCGAACGTCGTGAAACAGAGCAACGCGAAACCACCTTTTTTGGTTCGTTGGATGGTGCCTCCAAGTTTGTAAAAGGCGATGCGATTGCAGGTCTGCTGATCACGCTTCTGAACCTGGTGATGGGTCTGATCATGGGCATTGTTGTCCATGGCATGCCAATCGGTGCCGCGTTTGAGACATACGCGATCCTAACCGTTGGTGACGGTCTGGTGTCGCAGATCCCTTCGGTGATCATCTCTATTGCGGCCGCTCTGCTGCTGGCCCGCGGTGGCGCGACAGGCGCGACGGATACAGCGATTGTCTCGCAACTCACGAAATACCCCGGCGCGCTGGGGGCAGTTTCGGTTCTTATGGTGCTGTTTGCGCTGGTTCCCGGCCTGCCGTTCCTGCCATTCATCACGGGTGGCATCGGGTTGGGCTACACTGCTTACCGGATGCATCAGAAAAACCTTGAAGAGGCTAAAAAAGAGGTCGACGCCAAGGTTGAGGAAGCCAAAGAGCCGGAAAAAACCAAGGCGCTTGGCGATATCCTAGACCTTGATGACCTGCATCTGGAATTCTCTCAGGATCTGGTGAACATGGTGCTGGATCCGGGCACCGGACTGGATGCGCGCATCGCGAATATGCGGACTCATGTGGCGTCGACCTTTGGTTTGATCCTGCCGGAAATTCGTCTGACTGATGAGCCAGAGCTGGAACCCGGAACCTATCTGATCCGCATCCAGGGTGTGGAGCAGGTCCGAGGCAGCCTGCATCCGGATATGGTTCTGGCCTTGATGCCCGACAACCACGCCGCCTTGCCCAGCGGGATGGATGTGACCGAACCGGTCTATGGCGCGCCTGCACGTTGGATTTCCGGGAAGTTCCAAGAAGATGCCGCGCTGATGGGGGCCACTGTTGTGACGCCGCCCGAAATTCTGGCAACCCACCTGCTGGAAGTGGTGAAGCAGAACTTCTCGCGCCTGCTGACGCTGAAATCTCTGCGTCGCTTGCTGAAGGAAATGACCGAGCTGTCCGACCAGTTTCGGGCCAATGCCAACCAGAAGCTGCTGGATGAACTGATCCCGGACAAGGTGCCAATTGATACGCTGCATGCGGTGTTGCGCCTGCTGCTGGACGAGCAGGTCTCGATCCGGAACATGCCGCTGATTTTGGAATCCATTTCCGAAGCCCGCCTGCGCACCACCGCGCCAGAGCTGATCTGCGAGCATGTGCGCCAACGTCTGGGCTTCCAGCTGGTTGCCGAGATGAAGCGCGAAGACGGCACTATTCCTCTGGTTCAGCTGGCACCCGAGTGGGAAGACATGTTCAACACCTATCAGGTGGAATCTCAGACCGGCCTCGATATTGCGCTGCCGCCGGACCACTTCAACAAGCTGGTCGAGTCCATGAGTGAGAAAATTGGTTCGGTAACAGAGCAGGGCATTCATGCGGCCGTTGTGACCTCGATGCGCCGTCGCCGGTTCCTGCGCACCATTTTGCGGTCGCGCGGCATTCAGAACCCGGTGCTGTCCTTCGAAGAGATCGGTCTGGAAGCCCGCCCGGCCCTGGTGGGTATGGTCGCGGCATGACCCTCGCGCTCCTCTCACCAGAGCTGATCGCCATGCTTGGCGCCGGCTTCTGGCACGCGGCGATTGTCTTTCTTCGGATTGGCGCAATGACGTCGGTGATGCCCGGATTTGGTGAGACATTTGTTCCCACCCATATCCGTCTGATTATTGGGCTGGTGTTCACGGCCATCGTGGCCCCGACCTTGCCGCAGATCACACCGCCTACGACGATCTTGCAGTATGTTGGCTACATCAGTTCAGAGGTTGTGATTGGTCTTGGGCTGGGGGTGGCGATGCGGTTTTTCGTGCATGCGCTGCAGACGGCTGGCTCCATTGCGGCGCAGACCACGTCCTTGGCTCAATTCTTTGGGGGGCAGGGGGTGGATCCAATGCCGGCCTTGGGTGCGGTGCTTTGGATTGCCGGTCTTGCTTTGATTTTCCTCCTTGGGCTGCACCTGCGTGCGGCCGAGCTGATGATCCAATCCTACGACATCTTCCCGGTTGGGCTGCGGCCCGAGGCGGCGGGGTTTTCGCAATGGGGCGTGTTTCGTATTTCGCAAAGCTTTGCCATGGCCTTTACGCTGGCCGCGCCTTTTGTGGTGACGGCGGTCATCTACAACCTGACACTGGGTCTGATTAACCGCGCCATGCCGCAGTTGATGATTTTCTTTATTGGTGCGCCGGTGATCACCTTCGGCGGACTTGCACTCTTGGCGATTGGCAGCCCTTTGATCCTGACCGTCTGGAGCCGGGGCTTGAGTGAGTTCATGATGAATCCTGCGGCGGGCCTGCCATGAGCAACGATGACGACGATTCTGATAAGTCATTCGAACCAACGCCCGAGCGGTTAAAAAAGGCGCGCGAAAACGGCGATGTTCCCAAGTCGCAGGACCTTTTGGTGGCGGCTTCCTATCTTGGGATTCTCATCGCGTTCTATGCGGTTGGCAAAGCCTCGATCGAAACGCTTGGCACATCCATGATGGCGTTTTTGGATCAACCCGACCGGTTGGCTGCGGTGGTCTTTGGGGATGCCATGGCTGCGCCGATTGCGGGTCAATTCATCACCCGGATCTCTTTTGCGGTTTTGCCCTGGTATCTGGTCCCGGCCGTCGTTGTGATTTTGGCAGTTCTGGCCCAGAAAGCTTTTGTTGTTGCGCCCAAACGCATTGAGCCCAAGCTGTCGCGCCTTTCCGTTATCAAGAACGCACAGAACAAATTCGGGCGTTCTGGTCTGTTTGAGTTTGGCAAAAACTTCCTAAAGCTGGTGATCTATTCCATTGCGCTCGGCGTGTATTTGACGGTCCGATTGCCCGATATGCTTGCTGCGGTGGGGGGCGATGCGGTGACGATCGTCCCCTTTATTGCCCAGCTTTCGATGGAGTTCCTGTTCATTGCGCTGATCGTTTCGGCCTCAATCGGTGTGGTGGATGCGTCGTTCCAGCAGGCTGAGTTCATTCGCAAGAACATGATGTCTCGCAAGGACATTCAGGACGAGATGAAAAACTCTGAAGGTGATCCGCACATGAAACAGCAGCGGATGCAAAAGGGGCAGGCGATCGTCAAGAAACAGATTAAGTCTGCGGTTGCCGGGGCCGATGTGGTTATCGTGAACCCAACCCATTATGCTGTTGTGCTGGAATGGGATCGGGCCCAAGGCGGCGCGCCGATCTGTGTGGCCAAAGGGGTTGATGAGGTCGCAGCCGTCATTCGCGAAGTGGCCCAGGAACACGGTGTGCCTATTCATTCAGATCCACCAACGGCACGTGCGCTTTATGCGACAATGGAGGTTGGAGATGAGGTCGAGGAAACCCACTACGCCCCTGTGGCTGCCGCGATCCGCTTTGCTGAAGAAATGCGTGAACGTGCGAAAGGACGGATCTGATGAAGCAGGACAAGATGCTGGCGCAGATGAAGGCTGTCACCAATGCGCTTTATTTGCGGGAACACGCCAAGGTTAAACCGATCCTGGACGCCGAAGCGCAGCTGCGGTCGCAGATCGACATGCTGAAAACCCAGATTGCGCAGGCTCGCCCGATTGCCGAAGAAAGCCATGCGATCAAAGCGCTGGGTGCGGATTTCCTCTGGCAGCAATGGCATACAAAATCCCGCCGTGAATTGAACCAGCAGCTGGCACAAGTCACCGCGCAGAAGCTGCAGGCGATGGATAAACTTCGTGCATCCTTTGGTCGAAAACACGCAGTGGAAACGATGGAAACGCAGGAGCGGGAGTTGCGTCGCAAACTGCGGGCGCAGAAGTTGCAGCAGAAACTGCTTGGCCTTGAATAACCTGCGCCCGGTGACAGAACACAAATAAACCCGCCCTTCGATGTGAAGAGCGGGTTTTTTTGGTGTTGGTGTCGTGCGGTGGGTCAGACGTCTTGGCGTGTGATTTCCAGGATCAGAACATCGATCAGGTCTTTGCCCAAATAGCGCTGCCCTTCTTCGCGCAGCGCGGTGCGCAGCGGGTCCAGAACCTCGGACCGGGTGAACGCGCCGCGAAAGCCACCCATGTTGGCATGGTCAAACAGGATTTGCAGGAAAGAATCGCGAAGCTTGGGCTCAAAACTGTGCACTTTGCCGGTCATACCGGGTTTGGCCTCGAGCGTGAGGGACATCACAACAAGCGCGCTCAGCTGATCGCGTTCGACCACAGGGATCACGAACTGGTTGTTGATCTTGATAAAGTCGTTGGGAATGACTTCCTCGCCTTCAGCAAGTTCTTCTTCCTCTTCTTCTTCGTGGTGGTCTTCGCCATGAGCGTCTCCCTCATGGCCTTCGGCGTGTTCTACCTCTTCCGGGGGCGGGGCCAGGGCAATGCCTGCCCCGATGCCGCCGCCGATGCCGACAAGTAAAAAGAGGATTGGGAGGAGTTTAGAGATCATTTTTCATTCCTCAGAAAGGCAGGATCACATCAAGGATCTGCTGGCCGTAGCGGGGCTGCTGCACATCGGTGATTTGGCCACGGCCGCCGTAGGACACGCGGGCAGATGCGATCTTGTCGTAAGTGATTTCGTTCTGGCGGCTGATGTCGTCGGGGCGGACGTAGCCCGTGACCAACAGTTCGCGCAGTTCAAAGTTGACGCGCAGCTCCTGGCTGCCGCTGATTGCCAGAACCCCATTGGGCAGCACATCGACGACGGTCGCGGCGACACGCAGTTCCAGTTTTTCGCTGCGGCTGACAGAACCGCTGCCAGAGGACGAAGAGCTGCCGCCAAGGTCAACGGCCGAGGCCGAAGAGGCGCCCGCAGGCAGCTCATTGTCCAGACGTTGCGGCAGGCCAAGAAGCTGCGGCACCTCAAGGCTCTCGGATGCGCTGCGCGAGCGGTTCGTGTCGTTGGAGATCGAAGCTTCTTCGTCAATCTCGATCACCACTGTCAGAATGTCGCCCTGCTTGGTGGCGCGGCGGTCCCCAAGAAGGGATTGCCGCGACCCGCTCCAGAGGGAAGCCCCATCGACGGTGCGCTGGTTTTGGGTTGTCAGCGGCAGGCCCTGATACAGCATCGCAACATGCTCTGGCGTTTCATTGGCCGGTGTGAAAGTCGGCGGTTTGCCGACATGGTCCAGACGGGCACAGCCACCCAGAGCCACAAGGCCAACGCAGGCAAGTTTGGCGGCAGAAATCAGTTTCATCAGTTTACCTCAATAGATCCGTCGGCGGTGATGCGGCCCGATACTGTGGCGCGCGACGACATGTTCATGACGCGGATGAATTCGCCAACCGCGCCACGGCCGAGCGAGCGGCCTTCAGTTTCTATGGTTAGTCCCCCGTGCCGGAAGATCAGTTTCACAAGGTCGTTGCGTTCGACCAGTGCTGGCGGACCGATGTCTCCGGGGCGGACCGGGCGACCAGCATAAAGGGCCACGCGTGCTTCCTGCCCGACCACTTCGGCCGGATCGCTCAGGGCGCCCATGACGGCGACATTCTTGAGCATCAGATCCTCGGCGGTGATCAGCTCTTTGGCGCGAATAGTGCGCACGGGGACCAAAATATCGGCCCACGCAGAGTTGGCCATCAGCACCAGAAGAAGGGCAGCAAGCAGTTTCATTAGCGCACCTGGGTTGTGGCCGACATCATTTGGTCGACGGCGGACAGAACGCGCGCATTCATCTCGTAACCGCGCTGGGCTTCGATCAGTTCGGTGACCTCGCGTACGGCATCAACGGAGCTGTCTTCCAGATAGCCCTGACGCAGGGTGCCCAGACCATCTTCACCGGGCGTAGAGGCATTGGGCGCACCAGAGGCTTCGGTTTGGCGGAACAGGTTCGAGCCCATCGCCTCGAGACCTTTGGGGTTGGTGAAACCGGTCATGGTCAGCTGGCCCAGAAGCTGCGCTTCGACAGCGTCGTTGAAATATGCGTAGACTTCCCCTTCGGCGTTGATCGACAGGTTGGTCGCATCATCGGGAATGGTGATGTCCGGCGCGACCGGGTAGCCGTCGTTGGTCACGATCAGACCTTCGGCGTTGCGTTTGAACGAACCGTCCCGGGTAAAGGCGCTTTCGCCGCTTGGCATTGTGACTTCAAAATAGCCGTTGCCCTGGATCGCCACATCAAGATCATTGCCGGTTTGCGACAGGGAACCTTGCTGCAGGTAAACGGAAACGGCGGAGGGGCGCACACCAAGGCCGACCTGAACACCCGTGGGCAGAATGGTACCGTCGGAAGCATTGACCGTGCCAGCGCGTGAGACCTGCTGGTAGTGCAGGTCAGCAAATTCGGCCCGGCGGGCGTTGTAGCCAGTGGTGTTCATGTTCGACAGGTTGTTGGAGATGGTCTCCACACGCAGTTGTTGTGCGCTCATGCCGGTGGCTGCGATTTTCAAAGCACGCATGGGGGTAGCTCCTTATTTCATCAAGTTTTCAATGGCATTTCGGACCCGCTCGTCCTCGGAGGTGAGGAAGCTCTGGCCCATTTCATAGGCGCGCTGGATCTCGATCATGCGGGACATCTGGTGGATGGCGTTCACGTTGGACCCTTCCAGAAAGCCCTGCAGAAGCTTTGCGTTTTCAGCTGGTTCCACCTCGCCCTCGGTGCTGAACATAACGCCGTCTTCGCGCTTGATCGTGGTGCCTTCGAGGGGTTGGAAAATACCGATCTGACCCAGCTGGCGGCCATCTGCGCTGAATGTGCCATCAGCCCCGAAAGAAATGCTTTCTGCATCGCCGGGAATGAAAACAGGCGCCTGGCCTGCATCCAGAACGCGGTAGCCATCGGGGGTGACCAGATCGCCTGCGGCATTGGACGAAAAGTTACCTGCACGGGTCAGGCGGTTGCCGTTCGGGGTTTCGATCATGAAGAAGCCGTCGCCTTCCAGCGCCAGATCCAACTGCCCGTTTGTCTGGTTTAGGTTGCCCTGTTCCAGCGACGTGTTGCGGATGTTGCCGCGGGCCAAGGACAGCGATTCCTGACCGGGTGCGGATTTCACATATTCCGAGAAAATCACCCCTTCGGACCGATAGCCGGTGGTGGCAGAGTTCGCGATGTTGTTTGCAACAACGCGAATTTCGTTCAGCAGGCCGGACTGGCGTGAAATGGCGGAATAGGCAGAGGTAGTCATTTATACGCCTCCCTGAATGAGGGGAATGATCGTGCCAGTGAAAAACGTCACGATCGCCTGGGTCATGAAACCCATTGTGATCCAAAGCACCGCGAGGGCACCGGCGAGTTTCGGCACGAAGGTCAGCGTCATCTCCTGAATGGAGGTGAGCGCCTGAAACAAGCCAACAATGAGGCCCAGCACCAGAGCAGTGGCGAGCAATGGCAGAGCCATCCCCGTCGCCACCAGAAGCCCCTGGCGCAAGACATCAAAGAACATCCCTTCGGTCATCATGGCTTAGACCGGCATCCGCAGGATTTCTTGGTAGGCTTCGACCACCTTGTTGCGGACGGTCACGGCAGTTTCCACCGCAAGCTCGGTCTGGGCCAGAGCCTGAACCAGCGCATGCGGGTCCGCACCGCCGGTCATCGCCTGAACGGACACTTGTTCAGAATGCTGCAGAGTGTTGGTAAACTGTTCAAAGCTTGCCTTCATCTGCTCGCCGGGAGAGGCGGGATTATATTCCGGATCAACCTTTGCAGCCGTTTTAGCTACTGCGTAACCGCTGGTTGCGGAGAGGGAGCGAATATCCATTCTGGATCTCCATTATTGCTCAGTACAAATTATCGACGAAGAAGATCCATCAGGGACGAGGACATTTGCCGCGTCTGGTCGAACATCTTCAGGTTTGCGTCATAGGTACGCTGCGCTTCGCGCGCGTCTGCGATTTCCATCATCAGGTCCACATTCGACCCCATGTAGTGGCCGGTTTCATCGGCCAGCGGGTGATTGGGATCGTAGATCTGTTCCAGCTCACTGCGGTCCAGTTTCGCCTTGTTCACGCGCACTTCGCTTACGTCAGTGGCAAGGTCACGCACCGCTTGAAAGGACACGGTTTTGCGGCGGTAGCCGGGCGTGTCTGCGTTGGAAATGTTTTCTGATACATGCACCAGGCGTTTTGCCTGGGCCCGCAGGCCGGATGCTGTCACGGAAAGGGCTTGGCCAAATTCACTCATTGTCCTGATTTCCTATCAATTGCTGCCGAGGCTGGTGCGCAGGATGGTCATAGAGGACCGGTAAATCGCCAGCGCGCGGTCGTGTTGCCGTTTGGCTTCCACCCCTTTGAGGATTTCTTCCTCAAGGGTCACAGAGTTGCCATTGGGGTCGACGTAAGAGCTGTCGGCTTGCACGGCCCAGTCGAATCCGCTGCCGTTCGCGCCATTTAGGTGCGACGCGCGAGAGGCGACCATGTCGCCCTGCGATTCTCCTGCGGCATAGACCTCGCGAAAGGGTTTGATATCCTTTGCCAGGTAGTCAGGTGTATTGGCGTTCGCGATATTCTCCGACACCAATGCCTGACGTTTGCCAGCATGGGTTGCCATCGAAAAAGCGATCTTAAAAACATTCAGTTTGTCGAACACCGGGGCTTCTCCCTCGATCAATTTCAATCAAGGCTTAACCCTGATTCCTTTAGAAATTGTTTGCAGAGACCTTGTTGGAGAAACCGCAGATGATTTCAGAGCTGGAAGCGTTGAGCCAAGAATTGGCCAATAGCCGCCTTTCAACCCCTATGGGGCGGGTGACCGGAATTGGCGGGGGAGAGATTGAGGTTTCTGGCCTCGCGGGGCAGGCGCGCTTGGGTGACAGGCTGGTCCTTCGGCGCGGCCCACGCGACGAGGTCTTTGGCGAGGTGCTTGGCCTGAGCGGGGAAGTGGTGCGTATGCTGCCTGACAGCGCGCCGGATCGTGCTGCCATCGGCGACCCTGTTCTTCTGTACCCGGTGCCGGAGTTTGCGCCGGATGATAACTGGATTGGCCGGGTCATTGACCCGTTTGGCGCGCCGCTGGACGGGATGCCGATGCTGCGCGGGGTAGAGGCACGCGATATTATGACAGCCCCTCCCAAGGCCGCAGAGCGGCGCGGATTGGGCGAACGCCTGCCAACCGGTCTTTCGGTGCTGAACACCGTTTTGCCGATTGTGGAAGGTCAACGCGTCGGTCTGTTTGCGGGCTCTGGTGTTGGTAAATCCACTCTGATGGCCCAGTTGGCCCAGAACATGGGCGCAGATGTCGTTGTTATGGCGCTGATCGGCGAACGGGGCCGCGAGGTCAATCACTTCGTCAAGGACGTCTTGGGCCCCGAAGGGATGAAACGGACCATTGTTGTTGCGGCAACGTCGGATCAATCTGCGCTGGTGCGTCGTCGCTGTGCTTGGTCGGCCATGACAGTGGCAGAGCATTTCCGCGATCAGGGTAAAAACGTGCTGTTTATGGCTGACTCGGTCACACGATTTGCCGAAGCGCACCGTGAAATCGCTGTTGCGTCGGGCGAGGCGCCGGCGTTGCGCGGCTATCCCCCGTCTGTGACGCCGCTGATCACCGGTTTGTGCGAACGGGCAGGCCCCGGCAACGCGAGCCAAGGCAATATCACAGCAGTCTTTTCTGTTCTTGTGGCCGGATCGGACATGGATGAACCCATTGCTGATATTCTGCGCGGGGTTTTGGATGGGCATATTGTGCTCAATCGCGAAATTGCAGAACGCGGCCGTTTCCCGGCGATCGATGTGTCTCGCTCGGTGTCGCGCAGCTTGCCGGCCTGTGCCACGCCAGATGAGAACGAGATGATCCTTGCTGTGCGCAAGTTCCTAGGGGCTTACGAACAGTCCGAGGTGATGATCCGCGCGGGTCTGTATTCGGAAGGCAATGATATCACGTTGGACCAGGCGGTGAAAATCTGGCCGGAGTTGGACGCTTATTTTGGCAAAGCAGACCCGGATGGCATCCAAAACAGTTTCAGTCGCCTGCTCTTGTTGTTGCGCCGGGCTGCCAAAAAGCGCTGACCAAAGAAGCGTCGCCCAAAGCGGCACAAGCGAATGAAAAACGCGCCCCATCAGATGAGGCGCGTTTTTTTCAATAATGGAGGGATTTAGCGGAACAAACTCAAGACCGCTGAATTGCTCGAGCTGCCCCCAGCACCCCCACCGATCTGGGATGTGGCAAGGTAGCGGTCAATCAGCCCCTGCATGTTCTCAGAGTTGGCGAAAACGGAGGGGTCGTCCGAGCCAAGCACTTGCTGTGCCCGGTTTTTATACACGTCCAGCGCAATATCGATATCCATCTGCCCCACTTCTTCGGGCAGGCCCAGAGCGGCCTGCATGAAGTCGGTCAAAGCCTCTTGCCCCATGATCGTGAACCACATGGTGTCAATGTCCGAGGTCTGATCTTCGTCATCACCAAAGATATTTTCCAGAAGTGAATCAATATCTTCTTCTTCTTCCGCCGGGAAAAGCTTCTCTAGTTCGCCGCGTGCAAGATCTTCGGTGTATGTCACCAAGCTCGGCAGCTCGCCTTCAGCTTCTGCATTGGTGCGGTAGATGCTGAAGATGTTGGTGGTGTTGAACGAATTCAGAATCTCTTCGGGGTCATTGGTGCCAAACAGGGCCAGACCCTGGTTTTTGTATTCAGCCAGTTGATCATCGATGGGTTGCTCATCGAAATCATTTGGCAGTTGGAACGCGGTTTCAAAGAACGATGGCAGTACGCCTTGTCCCATCACGGCCAGCCATTTGGCGTCCACAGCAGCGTCAGCGTTGGCATCGGCTTCATCCGGCACAACAATATTGAAGATACTGCTGGTGACAGAAATCGACCGGGATATGTCTCCGCTGCTCAGCCCCTGGTCCTGTGCGGCGGTTCTGAAGATCTCCATGGTGGCGTCACGATCACTGCCCGTTGCAAATTCGCGCGGGTCGTCAGTGCCAAAAATATCTTCGGCCTTCCGCTTGACCAGTTCAATGGCCGCTGTTGAGTCAATTCCGCTCAGGTCAGACACATTCAACGCGACTTCGAAGAATTCACGCGACTGCGTGTTGTCGAGCAGATCGCTCCAGACTTCGTTGACAGCCGATTCCTCTGCCACCATTGCGCTGAGCAGGCGGCTGCTCAGTTCCGCAGCTGCACTGATGTCCTCAGTGCTCATCGTGCCTTCGCGTCTTGCTTGGGCCGTAAACAGGGCGGTCACATTCGCGGCATTTTCCGGGGCAAAGAAGATTGCCGGATCCGAGGTGCCCAGCAGCTCTTCGGCCGAGTCCATATAGGCTTCGATGCGTTCATCATCGTCCATCGTCAGGACGCTGTTGCCCAAAGAGAATGCGGTATTGAAGAATTCATCAAGAGAATCGCGGTTCAGCATCTCTTGCCATTTTTCCTCGAGCGTCCGGTCTTCTTCTTCTTCTGGGTCGCCGCCAATTCGGGCAAGGAATTCACTCACCGCATTGTCACGCAAGCTGCCTTCGCTGCCTTCTTCCTGTATGGTGTCGCCCAGCAGTTCCGGGAAGGAGCGTTGCGCAAAAAGCGCGTTTCGCATCACTTCATCCTGTTCGCCAATGGCTTCCTCAAAGGACGACGTGTTGAAGGCATCGACAACGGACTGCATCGCGCCCTTGTCGGCAGTTTTCAAAGACTGACCTGGTCCGAACCCAAAGGCTTCGGACAATTCCACATACCGTTGGTCGTCCAAGGTATTGGCCAAGGCATCAGAGGCCGTCGTGCCTTCGTTCAGGACGCGTTCCAAAAGAGCGCGATAGTCTACTTCTTCTTGCAGCCCAAACGCCTTAACCGCCACCTGCAAGAGGCGACGGTCGTTCAATAGGTCTTCGCTGGTCTGCACTGCCCCGATATTCTCGAGGAAGTAGTCCGTATCGTTCGAAAGATCCCCGCTTTGCGAGAAAGCTTCGAACTGGCGGTCATATGTGGACTGGAGAAAGTTCCAGCCCGCTATGCCCTGCGAAGGTATATACGGCGTGAAGGTCATTGTGAGCGCACGGCCATAAGCCGTTCCTCACGGGGCAAAAGCGCCCGCAAAGCCTTCAGGCAACGATAGTGATTGTCGCTGATGACAGCGTCGGTGGCTTCCGCCAGGGCGCTGCGGCTGTCGGCATCGGTGAAGACCTGACTCAGCTCTTCAATCCGGCGCAGCATCGGCAGTTTATCTTCTTCGGCATCCACCTCGCCGGCCAGGACCATCTGGGCTGCGTAGCAGACGCGGCGCACTGGGGTATTGGCTTCTTCGGGATGAATGGCATCGCGAAGGCGCAGGATGTTTGCATCAGGGGTGACAATGGACAGACGGCTGCGGCGATCACCGTTTTCGATGACGGCACCGTTGACCAAGACGCGCTCTTTCGGCGCAAGTTTAAGGACCAATCCGCTCATTTTTAGGACGCTCCGCTCCGTAGGCCACGCAGGATGGCCGTGTTGATTTCTACCAAGGGCTGGACCGTTGCTTTGCGGGCCAGCACTTTGCTGCTGTGTTCACGCGTGAATTGTGCCAAGTGGAACAGGCGACCCTTGAGACTGTCGGGCAGTTTGTTCCCAGGCTTGGCCATATCGGCGCTGAAAAGAGCCCAGAGCTTGCGGTTGTCGGTCACCGCACTAACCAGTTCAGTAAAACCATCGGCACCTTTGGCATTGGCTGCGATCATCCGGTGGGTGATCCGCGCCATGATCTCGTATTCGGTGTCTCTGGCAGTACGGGTGGGGGCTTTTGCCGCCGCGTAGGCGCTCTTCGCCTTTAGAAGGGCATTCACGTGTTTTCCTAACGTTTTGTTCTACTGATTCTCAGCGAAGGGGGGTCTGGGGCGCGAAACCACGCCCCAGATCAAAGGTCGTATTAGCGGAAGAGCTGCATCAGTGTGGACGGAGCTTCGTTCGCGATGGTCAGCGACTGAACTGCCAGTTCCTGCTGGGTTTGCAGCGCGTTCAGGCGTGCAGAGGCTTCTTCCATGTTGGTATCGGTCATGGTGGAGATACCCATGGTCATCGCGTCGGTCAGTTTGCCAACAAAGTCAGACTGGTCTTCGATACGGGCGGCATCCGCACCCAGTGCCGCGGCACCAGTGATCGCGACTTCCAGAAGGGCCTCGATTTCACCCAGCGCTGTCGCCGCGGTTGCGGAGTCGGTGATGGAGGTCAGCGACGTGGAGAAGTCCAGGTCCGCTTCGAAATCGACGGTGGAGACGGTGATTTCCACTGCAGTCACGGTGCCACCTGCGCCTGCGCGGTCAAGCGATGCCAGAACGCCGAGGTCGGTGGTACCAGAACCCGCACCATCAATGTCGGTTTTCAGCAGGTTTGCACCGTTGAACTGTGCCGCGTCGATGATCGCAGTCACCTGTTCGGTCTTGGAGGTGATGTCTTCTTGGATCTTGGCGTGGTCAACGTTTTCAGACTGGCCGGAGATGATCAGTTCTTTGATCTCGGTCAGTGTGTCAACGATCTGCTCGGCACCGGCGGAGGCAACAGCAACGGTTGCTTCACCAACTGCCAGACCTTGCTCGATGGCTTCAAAGCCTGCAACGTCGGATTCCATGGTTTTGGAAATCGCGTATACAGCTGCGTTGTCTTTTGCAGTGCCGACTTCTTTACCGGTGGAGATGGACTTCTGAGTGTCTTCCAGGTCGCTGTTGACAGTTTTCAGAGTCTGCAGAGCAACCATTGCGCCGTTGTTGGTCAGAATGCTGGACATAGCGTATATTCCTTAGCTGGTGGGGCGATTTTACCCCGTAGATTTATCCGTGCTCCGGTATGGAGCTGTTTTCTGACGTCTTCTGACCTTGCCTTGCCCTCGGGCCTCGGCGCCACCTATCGATCAGGTGCAGATGGAATTTGGCCCATTAGGTCCTAACGGAGTCCTAAAGGCCAAATTTGCCTTTTTAAAATTTTCTCCAAAACCCAAATGGTTATGCGCGCTTCTCCAGCTTCATGGCACCATTGGTGGCATAGCGGGCGCGTTGACCACGCGGATCATAGACTTCGAGGCCCTGACGCACCTTGCGCAGCTCTTGCATGCGGGCCGAGACAGCCTTGATGCCCAGCATTGCGTTTTTCAGCAGATCCTGATTGCGGCTGACCTTGTCGTGCACATCATTGAGCTTTTCATGGCCAAGATCGTCCTGAGCGTTCAGCTCATCGATCAGCTCTTCTTTTTTGGCCAGAATCGCTTCGAGTTTGTGGAGCTGGCCATTTTTCAACGCGTCACGTTCCAGTTCGAGCTGGTCGTCCAATGCGTCGATCAAGTCTTGTGGGGTCGGTGTGCTCATTCTTGAGACTCCTTAAGGGCGTTGTAGATGGTCTCGGCCAAGCCGATGCCGCCTGATTTGGCGATCTCTTTGGCTTGGGCCTGAACAAGGAAGCCGGAGAATTGGTCTTCACCTGCACCGCCATTGCCAAATCCTTCGCGGGATTTGCCAAGGCCTGCAGATTTCAACATTTCAGAAAGAAAGGAGGCTTCCAGTTCAACCGCAGCCTCGCGCAGGGCTTTGTCCTGCGCAGACAGCGTATCAAGGGTCCCGGCAGCAGATGCGCCGGACTTCTGAAGCAATACATTAGGAGAACCCACAATGGGGTTCGAAAGAGACATGGGCATTTTGCACCTCGGTTCCATCGGATCGAATTCTTCGAACACGGTGACTTTGCGCACGATCCGGTTAAAAATCGCGTAACCGATTTGAGATAAACCTGAGACAAACGCGATAGAATGTCCGGTGGCTCATGATCAACATAGTACAGCAAGTACAATCACTTAACGCGCAATCAGGTAGGGCACAGAGCGATTCTGTGCAGGCCAAGCGCGGAGGTGGTGACTTTGAAAAACACGTACAGGGCCAGGGCCAATCGCGTGCAGATGACATGTCTTCTGACAGTGTAGAGGCACCGAAGGATACCGAAAATATGGCTTCTGACGCGACCCATCCGGGCAGCGATGAAGCGCAAGGTGCTTCGCCCGAACCAGAGACTGAAGCGCAGGGCGTGGCAGAGGCTCAGGTCTCTTCCGATCCTTTGGAGCAGCCGGAAGACGTCAATTTTGCCTCTGTGGAAACTGAGGGTCAGACCGAAGGCACGACGCCTGTCCCAACTGCACTCGCAGAGAGCGCGCAAACCCCGGTTGATGGTCCCGCTGCGGTCGAACCCCAATTGGGGGCATCAGAAGCCGAACCCGTCGCGCCGACATCAGATGGGGCAGACATCGCTGTTGACGATTTGGCCCAAGACCTTGTCGAAAAGGGTGTTGAGGGCGCTGCAGCAACGGATCCTCTGGTCGGTTTGGCGAACCCACAAACGACCTCTGCGGTACAGGCATCTGCCGCTTCTTTTGCTCAGCCTGCGCAACAGGGCGGGCGGGGGCTCGTGCAGGGCGCTGAACTGGCGCGTACTGCGACCCAGCCCGTGGCTGATGCGGGTGATGACGTATCGCAGGCGGCTCTTGCGGGGGATCTGAAGCTCAAAGCTGGCGCAAGTGGTCCGATTGTGGAACCCGCGGTGACTGCTGCTGCGTCGCGCACAGCTGGCGCTGTTCCACTTGTTCCGGTTCCGACTTGGGGCGCGCAGCCCGCGGCGCAGCCAACACGACCAGCAGCGCCTTCTGCTTCGGGTTTGATGACGGCGGCAGGGGTTTCTGTGTCTGCGCAAACTCTGGGCGCGTCATTGTTCGCAGCGGGTGCGGATGAGGCCTCGACCGGGCTGGCGGCACCGTTGGCGGGTGTGACGACCGGGACGGAACGTGGATCTGACATGCTTGCGCTGCCACAAATGCTGACCGAAGCCTCAGTGCGGGCAGGCAGCAGCACCGCCTATCGCGATGGCACCCCCCGTTTTGTGGCTGTGCAACTGGCCGAAGCGGCGATGCAGGGCAAGCCGAAGGTGGAAGTGGTCCTGAACCCGCAAGAACTGGGCAATGTGACAATGCGCCTGTCTACCACAGAGACGGGCATTGCCATGGTGATTCAGGCAGAACGCCCTGAAACCGAAGAACTTATGCGGCGCCACATCCATGAGCTTGAGAAAGAATTCAAGGAAATGGGCTTTGAC
The DNA here is from genome assembly GCF_001458415.1 of Tritonibacter multivorans. GTDB lineage: Bacteria > Pseudomonadota > Alphaproteobacteria > Rhodobacterales > Rhodobacteraceae > Epibacterium > Epibacterium multivorans. Next base: position 375,525 of record NZ_CYSD01000037.1, read on the forward strand.
AATGTTGAATTCAACTTTGCTGGCAGTGGCGCTGAACATTCCGGCAGCAGCGAAGGCAGCTCTGGCGACGCGGGCGAAGGCCTGCTGGACGGGGACGCCCTGACGGAAACGGAACAAGAGACCGCCCTGATTGGCGGACATCTAAACTTGGCAGCCGAAGTGCTGGATATGAGGGTCTAAGAATGGAACTGACGAATTTCTCCCAATTTGGGGTTACGCCGCAAACATCAACATCGCAGGCCGCTTCGTCGGCGGCCACTTCGGCACTGACGTCCGATTTTGAGACGTTTTTGACTCTGATGACCACCCAGGCGCAGTATCAGGATCCGCTCGACCCGATGGATTCGTCGGACTACACGGCGCAGCTGGCGCAGTTCTCGTCCGTGGAACAGCAGGTTCAGACCAATGACACGCTGAGCGCGATTATGGGTCAGCTGTCCCTGTCGAATATGACCCAGCTTACAGGGTGGGTTGGCAAAGAAGTGCGCGCCCCCGCAGCGGCGCAGTTTGATGGCGAAAATTCCGTCACTGTGCATCCCAACCCCGCCGCAGTGTCTGATCGCGTTGATATGGTGGTCTATGACGAAGACGGCAGCGAGGTTCAGCGCCTGTCTCTGCCGGTGTCTGCGGACCCCTATGAATGGGATGGACGCCGCGATGATGGCACAGTGCTGCCCGATGGGAACTACACCTTTGTGGTGGAAAGCTTCAGCAATGACGAAAATGTTCTGACAGAGGTGGCAGAGATCTATGCCCAGGTCACCGAGACACAGGCGCACAATGGCGAAGTGGCCTTGATCCTGGATAGCGGCTCGGCCATTTTGGCGTCGTCGGTGACCGCACTGCGTGAACCAGAGTCTGAGACCGCCGGACTCTGATTTCATCAGGCCAGTGGCTTCATCGGCCTCGCCGCTGCCGGAGCACAGGCAGCGCAACCGCGGAGCCGATCCTGAACCAGCTGTCTTCAGAATTTGAACAAACCCTGTTCCGCCACGTCGCGGGGCAGGGTTTTGTATTGGAAACACCCCTCCGGCTCAGCGGCGGACGTTCGAACCATGTGTGGCGTGCGGGGCGATTTATTCTGAAACTTTTTGCCAGTTCGGCCAGGAACCCGTTGTTTGCCAACTCTGCCGCCAGCGAACAAAGCGTGCTGGAGACTTTGTCAGGGACAGGTCTGGTGCCTGACCTTTGCGCCGCAGGGCAGTTCGAGGGGCAGAACTGGCTGCTGTATCGCCATATCGAAGGCACACCGTGGCGCGAAAATACCGCACAGGTCGCGGCGCTTTTGGGAAAATTGCACCAACTGAACCCGCCGTCTGGGTTGCCTTTGGGGGCCAATGGCTCGGCTGACTTGGCGGCGCAAACTTTGGACATTCTGCGCGCCTGTGATCCTGTGGAGGACACTCTACTGCACGCGCCCGAGGGGGTTGTGACGCCCACCGACCATATGTGCCTGATTCATGGCGACCCCGTGCCCGGCAATATCGTCGTCCGGCAGGGTGGATTGGTGTTGATCGACTGGCAGTGCCCGAAGGTGGGGGATCCGGCCGAGGATCTGGCGCTGTTTTTGTCGCCGGCCATGCAGACCATCTATGGTCGTGACCCGCTGAGTGACAATGAGGTTCAAACTTTCCTGACCGCCTATCCCGATCCCGAGGTTGTCGCACGCTTGATGGATTTGCGGCCGTGGTTTCACTGGCGCATGGCCAGCTACTGCCTGTGGCGCGGGGATCGGGCAGCGGCGAATCTAGAGCTCGCGGCGCTGGGCCTGTGTCGATCCTGAAACGGTTCCACATTGAATTTGATCATTTTTTGCGATCTGATCCGCATTCGTTTATGCTCGCCTCTGACGACCGGTTTTCGACCTCAGCCACGAAGGAAGCTCTGCCTTTGGCCCCATCTGCGCAATCTGTTTCAGTGCCTGCCAGCAAGCAGCCAGCCCATGAGGCGGTGTATCAGCAGTTGCGGGCGCAGATCCTGTTTGGGGAACTGGCGCCGGGGCAGGCGGTTACCATTCAGGGGCTGGTTGAACATTCAGGCGCTGGCATGACACCCGTGCGCGAAGCAATTCGGCGGCTTATTTCGGATGGCGCTTTGGTGTTTCAGGGCAACCGTCGGGTGTCCGTTCCGCTGCTGTCTGAGGCTGATATAGATGAGCTTTTGTTCGCACGGGTTTCTTTGGAATGCGAACTGGCCCGGCGCGCTGCACGCCATATCACCGATGATGCAATCGAGGCCCTCGCGCAAATTGACGAGACCCTTGATCAGGCCATCGCCCAAGGAGACATCCGTCGTTACTTGGAACTGAACTACACCTTCCACAAGCAACTGGATAGACATGCGGATGCGCCCATTTTGCGGGATCTGGCGGATCGGCTGTGGTTGCGATTTGGTCCGTCATTGCGGATTATTTGTGGTCGTGTCGGCACACAGAACGTGCAGGATCATCACAAGGATATCCTGAGCGGCCTGCGTCAGCGCAACGCGGATCTGGTGGCATTGGCGATGGAACGGGATGTTGTGCAGGGCATGGAACAGATGCGGCAGGGGCTTGCCCAAGGTTTGTCTGCGGATTGACAGCGCATAATTTGATCATATTCTGAAATAGCCCCGAGAGGTGCTATTTGGCCCTTAGTTTTTGGACTTGGGGCGGTTTCAGGAGTCTGCCCATGTCGTCGATCACCAACCACCTCCCCACGGCCGAACTGCAGGCGCTGGATGCGGCGCATCATATGCACCCGTTTACGGCCAATGGGGGTCTTGCACAGAAAGGTGCGCGGGTCATCACCTCGGGTAACGGGGTGATGCTGACCGACAGCGAAGGCGCACAGATCCTTGATGCAATGGCGGGGCTGTGGTGTGTTAATATCGGCTATGGCCGAGAGGAGCTGGCAGATGTTGCCGCCCGACAAATGCGGGAACTGCCGTTTTACAATACGTTTTTCCAGACCACCCACACGCCAGTCATCGCGCTTGCCGCGAAACTGGCAGAACTTGCGCCGGGGGATCTGAACAATGTGTTTTTTGCAGGCTCCGGCTCCGAGGCCAATGACACAAATATCCGCATGGTTCGGCATTACTGGGCGATGCAGGGCAAGCCGCAAAAATCGGTGATCATTAGCCGTAAGAATGCCTATCATGGCTCTACCGTTGGGTCGGGGTCACTGGGGGGGATGTCAGGGATGCACGCGCAGGGAGGTCTGCCGATCCCGGACATTCATCATATCAACCAGCCCAACTGGTGGTCCGAAGGCGGCGAGATGAGCCCCGAGGATTTTGGCCGCGCGCGGGCGCAGGAGTTGGAACAGGCGATTCTGGATCTTGGAGAAGATCGAGTCGCGGCTTTCATTGCGGAACCAGTCCAAGGAGCGGGGGGCGTGATTGTGGCCCCGGATAGTTACTGGCCAGAAATTCAGCGGATTTGCGACAAATACGAGATCCTTTTGATTGCCGATGAGGTCATTTGCGGCTTTGGTCGCACCGGTGAATGGTTTGGCAGTCAGACCCTGAACATTCGCCCCGACGTTATGACTATCGCCAAGGGGTTGTCGTCCGGCTATGCGCCGATTGGGGGATCCATTGTTTCGGACGAGATTGCTTCGGTCATTGCGCAGGACGAGTTTAACCACGGCTATACCTATTCGGGCCACCCGGTGGCGTCTGCGGTGGCGCTCGAAAATCTGCGCATTCTGGAGGAAGAGGATATTGTCGGTCATGTGCGCAATATTGCCGCCCCCTATCTGCAGGAGAAATGGCAAGCTCTGACCGAACACCCGTTGGTGGGCGAGGCAAAAATGGTGGGCCTTATGGGGTCGATTGCGCTAACGCCGGACAAATCCGCCCGCGTCCCGTTCAAGGCAGAGGCCGGAACCGTGGGGTACATTTGCCGCGAACGGTGCTTTGCCAACAATCTGATTATGCGCCATGTAGGGGACCGTATGATCGTATCCCCGCCTTTGGTGATCCAGCCCGATGAGATTGATCTGCTGATCGAACGGGCGTGGAAATCCCTGGACGAATGCCACAGTGAACTGCGCAAAGAGGGTCTTGTTTGAGGTTCAGGCGATGGGGCGTGAAGGGGACGATTCGACCCTTTGTCCCGAATTGGATCCGATCCAGTTGACGTATGTGCCTGTTTTTTAGACCGTCAAGCAGCGGTAAGTTGTGGGGGTTTCTTCGGTTTTGCTGGAGTATTTTCGAAGAAAATGCCGAAATTGTGGGTGAATCGGGTAAAATCTCCCGTTTGTGCGCGGCATGTTCAGAAAGGGATTTTTGCAATCTGGCTTTGCCCTGTTGCCATGCGCAAGGGGGCTATGCTTACCTTGAACCATCAAGAGCAGGAAAAACTGCCACGATAAACTAAACGGGGAAGAAGATTTGGCCGATGCGTCGAGATCGGATGCGTTCGTAGAATTCGAACGTGTTCAAAAGAGCTATGATGGCGAAACCTTGGTGGTCAAAGACCTGAATTTGACCCTGCCAAAGGGCGAATTTCTGACAATGCTTGGACCCTCTGGGTCGGGCAAAACCACCTGCCTGATGATGCTTGCAGGATTTGAGACAGCCACCCACGGGGATATCCGGCTTGGCGGCGTGTCCATCAACAATATTCCACCTCACAAACGCGGCATTGGCATGGTGTTCCAGAACTATGCCTTGTTTCCGCATATGACGATTGCCGAAAATCTGTCGTTCCCGCTTGAGGTGCGCAATATCGGCAAATCCGAACGCGAGGCCAAAGTGCGCCGTGCGCTTGAGATGGTCGAGATGGGTGGATTTGAAGGCCGCCGTCCAGCGCAGCTTTCCGGTGGTCAGCAACAGCGTGTCGCGCTGGCGCGTGCGCTGGTGTTTGAACCGGAACTGGTGCTGATGGACGAACCGCTCGGCGCGCTGGACAAGCAGCTGCGCGAAAAGATGCAGTTCGAAATCACGCGTCTGGCGCACGACCTTGGGATCACCACTGTTTACGTCACCCATGACCAGACCGAAGCGCTGACCATGTCGGACCGGGTTGCCGTATTCAACGATGGCCGCATTCAGCAACTTGCACCGCCGGATGAGCTTTACGAGGAACCGCAGAACAATTTCGTGGCGCAGTTCATTGGCGAAAACAACACGCTGGCGGGCACGGTGACCGAAATCACCGGCGATCGTGCGCTGGTGCAGCTTGATAGTGGCGAAGTGATCGACGCCAAGCCAGTTAACGTCAGCCAAGCGGGGGAACGCACGCGCGTGTCAATCCGTCCCGAACGGGTCGAGTTCAAGCCGGAGCGCCTGCCCGCTGGTGCCCATATGCTGACTGCGGAAGTGCAAGAGTTCATCTACATGGGTGACACCTTCCGCACTCGCCTGTCCGTTGCCGGCAATGACGACTTCATTATGAAATGCCGCAATGCGCCGGGTCAGCAGCGGTTGGTGCCGGGCAGCACGGTGCAGATCGGCTGGATGCCGGACGACTGCCGCGCATTGGATGCATGACATTGAAACCGGGGTCGGAAGCCACAGCTTCCGGCCCCGTTTTTGTTCAAGAGGTTTCGATTAGAAGCAGCGGCTGAAATGCCCAGGCTGCCGCTTCACCAGACAAATGGGCATGATACGGGAGAAAGACTTATGAAGATCAAGACAGCCCTGCTGGCCTCCGCGCTGACATCGGTGGGTTTTGCCGCACAGGCGGCGGAAGTGACCGTGATGTCGTGGGGCGGTGCCTACACCAAGAGCCAGGTTGAAGCCTATCACAAGCCCTTCACCGCCGAGACCGGTATCAAGATCAACTCTGTTGATGCCGACAACCCGGCAACCCCGATCAAAGCGCAGGTGGAAGCCGGCAATGTGAGCATCGACGTTGCAGACGTTGAATTCTCGGATGCGGTGCGTCTGTGTGACGAAGGCCTGCTGGAAGAGATTGACAGCTCCATCCTGCCGGCTGCACCCGATGGCACCCCGGCGGCAGATGACTTTATCGAAGGTGCGCTGCAGGATTGCGCGGTTGCGAATATCGTCTGGTCCACCGTGATGGCCTACAACACCGAAAACAACGCCACCGCGCCAGATTCGATCGACGACTTCTTCAACATCGCTGACTATCCGGGCAAGCGCGGTCTGCGCAAATCTGCCAAAGCGACCCTTGAAATGGCGCTGATGGCGGATGGTGTGCCCGCAGGCGACGTTTACGATGTGCTGGACACGGACGAAGGTGTGGATCGCGCATTTGCGAAACTCGACAGCATCAAATCCGATATTGTTTGGTGGGAAGCTGGCGCGCAGCCGCCGCAGCTGCTGGCTGATGGCGAGGTTGTAATGTCCACCGCCTACAATGGCCGTATCTTCAACGCCGCTGTGGGTGAAGGTCAGCCGTTGGAAATCGTCTGGGATGGTCAGATCCTCGATTTTGACCTCTTTGTTGTGCCCAAAGGAGCGCCGAACAAGGACGCAGCGCTGCAGTTTATCTCATTCTCCACGGATACCCAGCGCCTGGCGGATCAGGCCTCCTGGATCTCTTATGGTCCGGCGCGGAAATCCTCCGGTGCGCTGGTCGGCACATACTCGGACGGCAAAACTGAAATGGCCCCGCATATGCCGACGGCCGAAGCCAACCTTGGCAATGCGCTCGTCAACAACTTTGAGTTCTGGGTTGATAAAGACGCCGAGCTGAACGAGCGTTTCAACGCTTGGCTCGCCAACTGATCTTGATCTGAAAATCAACGGAGCGGGCCGGCATCGGCCCCTCCTCTTCTGACACATTCAGAAAGACCTCATGACCGACGCGACTTTTTCCCCGGATGAAGATGTGGCCAAAGCCCCGGCAAAGGGGCTGACCACAGCTGACGGACGCCCGCTGAAACAGGCCCTTGCCCGGGCGCAATCCCATGCCCGCTGGCGCGCCTTCTTTCTGGTGGCACCGCTTCTGGCTTTTATCCTGCTGACATTTGTTGTGCCCATCGGCCAGATGTTGCATCGCTCGGTCTATAATGACGGGTTCACCCTGCACGAAGATATCGGTTCGGGCACTCAAACCCCGCTGATGACCAACCTCAAGACATGGTTCAAGGACAACCCTGCAGGCACGGACCCAGACGAGGCTGCCTTTGCGGCTCTGGCCGCTGATCTTCTGGTCCTGCGCGAGGTCAAAGCCGCAGGTCAGGCGGGCACGCGCATCAACTATGAGCTCTCTGGCTCGCGGTCCATGTTCACCAAAGCTGCGCGTCGCGCAAAGAAACTGGAACCGCCCTACAAAGAAGCCATCCTTGATCTGGACGAAGATTGGGGCGACCCGATGCTGTGGCGTGTGATGCGCGATGCAACCTCGGCCTATACTGCGAATTTCTACCTCGCGGCGATGGACCGGACCAAAGATGTTGACGGCAATGTGGTGTCCGTGAATGAGAACCGGCAGGTTTACGTCAAGCTGTTCACCCGGACGCTGATGCTGTCGCTGCTGATTACTTTCCTCTGTTTCCTACTCGCGTATCCGATTGCCCATTTGCTGGCGACACTGCCGCTGGCAAAATCGAACCTCTTGATGATCCTTGTGCTGCTGCCGTTCTGGACCTCGCTTTTGGTGCGAACAACCAGTTGGATGGTATTGTTGCAAAGCCAGGGTGTGGTGAACGACGCGCTGGTCAGCATGGGGCTTTTGGGCGACGAGAATCGCCTGCAGATGATGTACAATCAGCTGGGCACAATTATCGCCATGACCCATATTCTGCTGCCCTTTATGGTGCTGCCGCTCTATTCGGTGATGCGCCCGATCAACCCGTCCTACGTGCGCGCGGCGCGGTCACTGGGGGCAACCAGCTGGACGGCCTTCCGCCGGATCTATTTCCCGCAGACCGTGCCCGGCATTGGGGCGGGGGCGCTGTTGGTCTTTATTCTGGCCGTTGGCTATTACATCACTCCGGCGCTTGTGGGCGGCGCGGATGGTCAGCTGATCTCCAACCTCATCGCCTTCCATATGCAGAAATCGCTGAACTGGTCGCTGGCTGCGGCGCTGGCTGCGCTTCTCTTGGGGGGCATTCTTCTTCTCTACTGGCTGTATGACCGGCTGGTGGGCATCGACAATCTGAAGCTGGGGTAAACGACCATGGCCCTTCCCAAACATGCCTCACGGCTCGAACGGATCTGGCATTACACCTATCTGGTGATCTGCGCGCTGATCTTCCTGTTCCTGATGGCGCCGATCCTTGTGGTGATCCCGCTGTCCTTCAACGCAGAGCCTTACTTTACCTTCACCGAGAAAATGCTGCGGCTCGATCCCGAAGGATACTCAACCCGCTGGTACGACCTGCTGCTGACCTTTGGCATGCAGGCCCCCGACGCGGCGCGCGATGGCAGCTGGTGGGCGGATGCCTGGTCCAATGCGGCCTGGATCCAGGCCACCAAGAACTCGATCATTATCGGTTTCTTCTCGACTTTGTTGGCCACCGTGCTGGGCACTATTGCAGCCCTTGGTCTGTCGCGGCCTGAAATGCCGGGCCGCCGGGTGATCATGGCCATCCTGATTTCGCCGATGATTGTGCCGATTATCATCGTGGCAACGGGCCTGTTCTTCTTTTACTCCGCGATCTCGATCCAGGATTGGGGCATTCCCTATCTTGGGGTGATCTTGGCCCATGCGACACTGGGCATACCTTTTGTGATCATCACCGTGACCGCAACGCTGGTGGGCTTTGATCATTCGCTGACCCGCGCCGCGGCCAGCATGGGGGCAAGTCCAACACTCACCTTCCTGCGCGTGCAGATGCCGCTGATTCTGCCGGGCGTGATTTCTGGCGCGCTCTTTGCCTTTGTCACATCTTTTGACGAGGTCGTGGTGGTGCTTTTTGTCGGCGGCCTTGATGAACAGACCATCCCGCGTCAGATGTGGAACGGTATTCGCGAACAGATCAGCCCGGCGATCCTGTCGGTTGCAACAATTCTCGTTCTGATCTCCATCGCGTTGTTGACCACAGTAGAACTGTTGCGTCGACGGTCCGAAAAACTCCGCGGCCTGAGCCCGGGGTAGGCCCCCGGCACTTCTTTTGGCTATAAATACTCCGGGGGGCCCGAAGGGCGGGGGCAGGGCCCCCTCCTCGCTTACCGCAAATGTTGCAGCAAGCTGAGCGAGGCATAGCCATCCGGGGTCAGGCCCTTTGCGATCTGATAGTTTCGGATCGCCGTAATGGTCTTGGGGCCGATCTTGCCGTCCACACCATCCGTGTCAAACCCGGCGCGTGTCAGGCGGCGCTGCATTTCCTTGCGTTCGCGGAACTTCAGTGCCCGGTCGCCGCGCGGCCAGCGGCCTTTGATTTCGGGGCCGCCTGCCAGTCGATCGCTCAGGTGACCAACCCCGATCACATAGGCATCGGCCGCATTGTAGCGCTCGATCGCGGCAAAGTTCTTAAAGATCATAAAGGCCGCGCCATTGCCGCCGCCGGGCAGCAGGATCGACGCGGTGCCGTGGTTTGGCACTTTGCCGCCCTCCATATTACGCACGCCCAGACGGGCCCATTCGGCGGGGCTTTTCTGCACTTTGCGGCTGGCCAAGGCATAGTTGAAGCCTTTGGGCAGGCGCACTTCCACGCCCCAGGGCTGGCCTTTGGTCCAGCCAGAGCGTTTGAGGTAGGCCGCGGTCGAGGCCAGCGCGTCGGTGGGGTTTTCCGACCAGATGTCGCGTTTGCCGTCGCCGGTAAAATCCACTGCATAGGCCAGATAAGAAGTTGGAATAAATTGGGTATGGCCCATTGCGCCGGCCCAGCTGCCCTTCATTTTGCGCGGCGCAACATCGCCCGATTGCAGGATTTTCAACGCCGCAATCAACTGCGCTTCAAAGAACTTGCCGCGCCGCCCGTCAAAGGCAAGGGTCGCCAGCGACTGGATCACATCCATATCCCCGCGATAGCTGCCGAATGAGCTTTCCAGCCCCCAGACGGCCACAACCACTTCTTTTTCGACGCCATAATGTGCTTCGATCCGCTCCAGTGTCTTACGGTGCTGTCGCAGCGCTTTGCCGCCGTTTTTCACCCGCGTATCCGAGGCGGCAGAGTCGAGATACTGCCAGATGGTTTTGGTAAATTCGGACTGATTGCGGTCGCGTTTTATAACATCGGCGTCATAGCTTACGCCCTGAAAGGCCCGGTTCAGTGTGGCTTGCGAAATGCCCTGCGCACGGGCACGGCCAAAAAAGCCCTTAAGCCAGCGATCAAAACGTGCGTTGTCGGCGACTTTGATTTCCGAACTTGCCGTCGCGTTCACCAATGCGCGCATCCGCGGCCGCGGTGTCGCCGTCGCTGCGTGATCCAAAAGGGCAGGTCTTATGGTGGGCCGCGGGCTGGTTTGCGGCGCTTCGGCCCAGGTTGGTGTTGCCATGATCGCGGTCGCCGCGACGGCCAGTTTCAGCCATGTCGTCATGATACCCTTAACCTATGCTGCTCGTTGTTTCGTTTGACTGTAGCGGGGGGCGCGGCGCGGCGGAAGAACTCTCTTTCCGCGTGAGCAAGCGCTTGCCGGCCATCACGCTTTTATTGCGATGCTGTTTTGCGAAACTGGGCCATCGCGGCGCGCAGCAGGGGCACGCGGTCTGGTCGAAAACTTTGATCGCTGACAGTCAGCACATCCATCCGGTCCAATCGGAAAACCCGGAAATCCTGTCGCAGATAACACCAGGCAACCAAAACGGTTGAGCGATCAAAATAGAACAAGGACAAGGGCTTCACCCGCCGCGTGCTGCCTTTGCCAGCGCCATCCACATAGTCGAACGTGATCTCGCGCTCGTCCCAGCAGGCCGTGCGTAGGGTGGCGGGATCCACATTGGGAACCGCAGGCCGATCAAAGCGATGCGCGTTCAAAACGGCGTGGCGCAGCCGGTGGGCCTGGCTCTCTGGTAGGCGCGATTCCAATTTTCCAAGGGCCTTCTGCGCGGCCGTTGCCAATTCGGGATCCGCTGTTTCCTGCACCTCGCGCAGGCCCAGAACCAGCGCCTCCAGTTCCGTTGCGGTAAACCCCAAAGGCGGCAGCGTCGCGTCTTCGATCAGGGTAAAGCCAAACCCCGCCTCGCCATCGATCACCGCACCCAGTTTGCGCAGCTCGTCAATGTCGCGGTGCAGGGTGCGCACCGATACGCCCAAATCTGCGGCCAGCACCTGCGCGGTGATCGGCGGTGTGCCCAAGCGCAGCAATTGCATCAGGCGGAACAGGCGGGCGGTTTTGGCCATTGGTGTGTTGGGTCCTTGCGCGAGTCTTCAGAACTGTGGAGCGAGCTCATGACAGAAATTGGCATGAGGGGAGGTTAGACCAAAGCCATCGCAACGGACAACGATCCTTTAAACGACCCTAAAATAGAAGGAAATTTCCTCATGCTCACTCTTCTGTCCCATCAGGGGGGCGGTGGCCTTTACAGCCTTTCGCCTTTTTGCACCAAAGCGGCCTATCTGCTCGAACTGTCGGGCCAACCCTGGCAGCGCGAGGACTTTGGCGATCTCACCGCGACGCCCCATCACAAGTTGCCCGTGCTGCGGGTCGGCACAGATCTGATCCCGGACAGCGAAGGCATTCGCCGGTTTCTTGAAGGGAAGGGAGCTGACTTTGATGCAGGGCTCACCGCGCAGCAAAAAGCGCAGTCCCGGCAGATCATCCGCATGGTCGATGAAAGCCTGATCCTGCGGCTGATTTGTGCGCGCTGGTTTGAACCCGCAGGCTGGGATGCGCTGCACCAGACGATTTTTGCCCAAGCGCCAAAGGAAATTGTTGAACAATTCCGCGCTGGGGTGCTGGCGGGCCTGCATTTCACCGGCCTTACCCGGTTTGACAAACAAGAACGTCTGCTGCGGCTTGATCAGGATCTGTCGGCGCTCCGCGTGACACTTGGCGACCAGCCCTTCCTGTTTGGCGACCAGCCCACGGCGGCGGATTGTTCGCTGGCCCCCATGGTGGAAGCCCTCACGCGGTTCCCAACGGATCCTGAAACGGCAGAGCGCGCTGCGAACCACAGCGCGCTCCTGTCCTATAGCGACCGGGTGGCGCAACGCTTTGCCCTCACCCTGCCTGTCGCAGCCTGATCCATGGTCAGGGTCACTTGCGTTTGCGGGTGACCTTGCGCTTGGTTTTTGCAGCTTTGTGTTTCGATTTTTCGACCTTGCGGCGAGTCACCGTACGGCCCGCGGGGCTGCGGCGACGCCCGCTGCCTTTGCCGGGGCGGCCACCGTGCCCCTTTGGCATGGCGGCATCTTCCAGCGACAACAGCTCCAGCTCCAGCCCGCCCGTCACCGGCGCAGCCTGCACCAGCTTTACCGTGACGCGCATACCAATCGCAATCGTCAGCCCGGTGTCGACGCCCATCAGCGTGCCGGCATCGGCATCAAAGTGGAAAAACTCGCGCCCGATAGACCGCACTGGCACCAGACCATCTGCACCGGTTTCGTCCAGCTTTACAAAGGCCCCAAAGCGGGCAACCCCCGAAATCCGGCCCGCAAACTCATTTCCGACCCGTTCGGACAGGTAAGACGCCAGATAGCGGTCCGTTGTGTCCCGCTCCGCCACCATCGAACGGCGCTCGGTCTGCGAAATATGGGTCGCGGTGTCCTCCAGCTGTTCGATTTCCTCGACGCTCAGCCCATCATCCCCCCAGCCGTGCGCCTTGATCAGCGACCGGTGGACGATCAGGTCCGCATAGCGGCGGATGGGCGAGGTGAAATGCGCGTAGTTGCGCAGGGCAAGGCCAAAGTGGCCAAAGTTTTCCTGCGCATAGTAAGCCTGCTGCATCGACCGCAGGGTCGAGATATTGATCAGCTCTGCATCATCCGTGCCCGCGGCCGCATTCAACAGCGCATTCAGATGGCGGGTCTGCAGCACCTGACCTTTGGCAAGGTTCAGACCGGCAGCTTGCGCGGTTTCGCGCAGGTTATCCAGCTTCTCCTGTTCGGGTTCTTCATGAATCCGGAACAACAGCGGGCTGCGTTTCTTGATCAGGGTTTCGGCGGCGGCGACATTGGCCAGCACCATAAACTCCTCGATCAGCTTATGCGCATCCAGTCGGTCGCGGAAATTGACCGAAGTGACCTCGCCTTTGTCGTTCAGCACGATCTTGCGTTCTGGCAGGTCCAGATCCAGCGGCTGGCGGCGCTTGCGGGCCTCGACCAGCGCGGCATAGGCGGCGTAAAGCGGCTTAATAACTTCTTCCAGGAAGGGTTCGGTGCGCTCTGACACGCGGCCGTCCATGGCATCCTGCACTTCTTCATAGTGCAGCGAGGCCGCGGATTTCATCAGACCGCGCACAAACTTGTGGCTGATCTTGTTGCCCTCGGCATCGATCTTCATGCGCACGGCCAGACAGGCCCGCGGCACCCCTTCGTGCAGCGAACACAGATCGCCCGACAGGCGGTCGGGCAGCATTGGCACCACGCGGTCCGGGAAATAGCTGGAGTTGCCGCGCTTGCGCGCCTCGCGGTCCAGTGGCGAGCCCGGTTTCACATAGGCTGCAACATCCGCAATCGCGACCCAGATGATATGGCCGCCCGGGTTTTCCGGATCGTCATCGGCATGGGCGAAACAGGCGTCATCATGGTCGCGCGCATCGGCGGGGTCGATAGTGACCAATGGCATATCGCGCAGATCTGTGCGGCCCGACAGGCCCACCGGTTTGGCGGCATCTGCCTGTTCGATCACCCTATCGGGGAAGTGATCGGGGATGCCGTGCTGATGAATGGCGATCAGCGACACCGCCTTGGGGGCGCTTGGGTCGCCCAGGCGTTCAACAACGCGTGCCCGTGGCAGGCCCATGCGGGTCTTGGGTCCCGCCTGTTCGGCCTCCACCAGTTCGCCGTCGCGAGCGCCATGGGTGGCGTCCTCGGCCACCTGAAATTCGCTTGATGACGCCTTCTCGATCGGCACCACACGCCCGCCTTCGGATCCTTTGCGGAAAATACCCAGCACACGTTTCGGGTTCGATCCAATGCGGCGGATCAGACGGGCCTCGTAATTGTGGTCTTCGTTCTGCACCACGGTCATCCGCGCCAGAATACGGTCGCCTTCGCCAAGGGCCGGATCCGAGGCGCGGGGGATGATCAGAACCACCGGTTCAACACCTTCGCCGTGCCATTCCAGCGGCTGCGCGAACAGGTCGCCGTCTTCATTTGGGGCTTTGACAAGGAGAACGGTCACCGGCGGCAGGCGATCCGGGTCGCCATAGCTGCGCTTGCGCTTTTCCAGATGCCCTTCGGCCTCTAGCTCCCTGAGCACACGTTTCAGGTCAATCCGCTCTGCGCCTTTGATGCCAAAAGCCTTGGCAATGTCGCGTTTGGAGGTCTGAGTCGGGTTGGCGGAGATCCAATCGAGGACCTCGGCTTTGGTAGGAATGCGAGCCATATCCCCGCGTACCACGCCCGCATGACAACGTCATGTTGAAAAATGCAGGAGTTTGGCGCTGTGACTCGGGTGCTCTGTCTGGGGCAAGGGCGGGGATGCTTGGGTCAGCTTGGTGTCAGCTCAGGCGGCGGACCATGTCGCGGTGCTCAATGCCTGCATCCAGGTAGATGTCGCCGTAGGCCTCAAATCCCAGTTTCTCATAAAACCCAAGCGCATGAATCTGCGCGCCGAGCTTGGCGCGGGTGATGCCATCGCGGGCACGGGCGGCATCAACGCAGGCTTCGATCAGTTTCGCGCCAAGGCCGGTGCCGCGCGCGGATTTCACCACGCAAACCCGGCCGATTTTGGCGGTGTCGCCGATAAACACAATCCGCGCGGTGCCCAGAGGCGTGCCATTGTCCGTCGCCAGCAGGTGCAGCGCGCTGTCGTCCAGCGCGTCGCGTTCTTCTTCAATGGGCACGCCCTGTTCGTCGACAAACACCTCAAACCGCAAGCGCAGGCAGGTGTCAAAGTCGTCGGTCACCGCGATTTCAAGGCTCATGCAAAATACTCCTTGAGGATACGGCTGTAGATCGCCTTCAGCTGATGAATATGCGCCACCTCGACCCGTTCGTCCACCTGGTGCATGGTCTTGCCGACCAGACCGCATTCGACGACAGGGCAGTGGTTTTTCACAAAGCGTGCATCCGAGGTTCCGCCGGTGGTGGACAGTTCGGGGCGAATACCGGTTTCGGCCTCAACCGCGCCTGCGACCAGATCGGACAGGTCCCCTGGCGGGGTGATGAAGCTCTCGCCCGAGATTTTCACCTTCATCTCGACGGTCAGGCCGAATTCCGCCTCGATCTTGTCTGCCTCGGCTTGCAGCCAGTCGGTCAGTGAGGCGCCGCTGTGCAGGTCATTGAAGCGGATATTGACCGCCCCGGTGCAGTGCGCCGGGATTACATTGGTGGCGGCATTGCCCGTGTCCAGCTGGACAACGGCCAGCGTCGAGGCATCAAAATGTTCCGACCCCTGATCCAGCTCGTGACCGGCCAGCCGGTCCATCAGGCGCACCATCCCATTCAGCGGATTGTTGGCCCGGTGCGGGTAGGCGGCGTGTCCCTGAACGCCCAGAACGGTGAACCATGCAGTGATGGACCCACGGCGGCCGATTTTCAGCATCTCGCCCATGTGGTTGGGGCAGGTGGGCTCGCCCACCAGACAGTGGCTCATCTGTTCCTGCTCGGCGTCCATATAATCCAAGAGCGCTGTGGTGCCGTCGGTCGCGTCGCCTTCTTCATCGCCGGTAATGGTCAGGATCACCGCCCCATCGGGCGGCGTGTCGCGCACAAAATCCACTGCGGCGGCGGCAAAGGCGGCAACGCCAGATTTCATGTCCGTAGCACCACGGCCGTACATGAACCCATCTTTTTCCTCAGCCCCGAATGGATCCACGGTCCAGGCTGTTTCGTCCCCAACCGGTACAACATCAGTGTGGCCATTAAAGCCAAAGGTGCGGGCATGGCCTTTGGCCCCCCAACGGGCAAAGAGGTTGGACGTCTCGCCGCGATCCACCCGGGTGCAGTCAAAGCCTGCCTCGCTCAGCAACTGTTCCAGAAGAACCAGCGCGCCGCCTTCGACCGGCGTTACAGAAGGACAGCGGATCAACGCAGCTGTGAGGGCGGCAGGGTCTGTTGCAGTCATGGTCAACACCTTGTCTGAAAATTCTGATTTCAGCAGACCTAGCGCGGATCAGCCCCCCTGTGCAATTCATCAGAGCCCAGCAATTCAGCGCATTGCGTGGTTTTGTGGTCGCGTTTTTTCCCCTTGAATGGTCCGGCGTTCAGTGATCCTTGCCTTGATCCTTTTCAGGGCCTATTCGCATTGCCGAAATCCACGCAAAGTGATGGTCTCCCCCGTTGATTAAATTCTGCCTCCGCATCGTTGTTTTGGCGCAGTTCCTGCTGCTTCCTGCTTTTGTCATGGGGCAAGAGGCTGGCGCCTCTGTGGACACTGCAGACCGGCAAACGGTGGTGGTGAACACCGTGACGCGGCCACCGTTTTCGATGGAGGAAGACGGCGCAGAGACGGGATTCACCATCGATCTGCTGCGCGCGCTGGCGGATCGGTTGAACTGGGATCTTGAAATTCATCGTCAAGATAGCTTTGCTGCCATGCTCTATGGGGTTCCGGGCGGGCAGGCAGATGTGGCGGGTGCCAATATCTCGATCACTGCGGTGCGTGAAGAAACAATGGACTTCAGCCAGCCGATCTTTGAAAGCGGGTTGTCGATCATGGTCTCCAACGAAGACCTTCGGCAGCCCAGCCTGCTGCGGGCGTTGTTTTCCTGGGATCTGGCGGCTGCGATCGGGCTGGCGTTTCTGATGCTGTTCTGCGGTGGCATGCTGATGTGGGTGTTTGAACGCAAAGCGCAGCCCTATTTTGACCGCCCATTGAAAGACGCCTGGTTCCCATCCTTTTGGTGGGCGCTCAATCTGGTGGTGAATGGCGGGTTCGAGGAACGCGTGCCGCGCTCTGCCTTTGGGCGGGTCTTTGCGGTGCTTCTGGTGCTGTCGTCCCTGTTTATCGTGTCCGTTTTTGTGGCGAAAATCACCGCTGTGATGACTGTGGATGCAATCACCGGCTCGGTGCAGGGGGTCAATGACCTCTATGGCAAACGTGTCGGCACGGTAGAGGCCTCAACTGCGGCCGGATTTCTGGACCGCCGCGAGATCGACTTTATTGCCTATCCGGGGCTGGATCAGCTGATCGAAGCGTTCGAGGACGGTGATGTGCGCGTTGTGGTCTTTGATGCGCCGATCCTTGACCACTACATCCGCGCTGGCGGCCACACCACAGGTCACATTGTCGGCAACCGCTTTATGACCGAATACTATGGTCTGGCGTTTGGTCAGGGCTCGTCCCTGGTCGAGCCTACAAACCGCGCGCTTCTCGCCATGCAGGAAGACGGCAGCTACGACCAGCTTTACCGGAAATGGTTTGGCGCGCGCCGCTAAGGCGCGCGAGGTCTTCAGGGCTTAGTGCAGCACCGCGCCTTCAATGTCCTCGTCGCCAAAGAACGGGGTCATCTGCGCCACGATCACGGCGTTTTCTTCCAGCGCCCGCTGCATCAGATCGCGCTCTTCATCACCAATCTCATGGCCTTCGGCCTCGCGTTCGGCGAGGGTGCCATACCCTGTGACATCCAGCGGTGCGGTGTCGGCCTGTTTCAGGATCGCAACGGTTTCGCGTACCGCCTCGGCTTCATCCACGCCCGAGGCATAGATCATCAGCGCCGCGCCCGTAGCGCCTTCAGGCAGCCCATCGCCCTCCTTGCGGCCGATCTGGACGAGGAGCGTATAGACTTGCTGGCGGGAGGGCTTTTTTTCTGGCTTTTTCTCAGACATGGCTCCGCCATAGCGCCGCGCCGGGTTTGACGCAAGCGGCCGGCGGGCCTCGCCTTTCATCTTTTCAAAAATATCCCGGGGTTTGGGGCAGAGCCCCAAAGAAAAAGCGTCCCAGCCAAAGCCGGAACGCCATGTATAAAACAGAACTGAGACTTTGATCAGTCGCGCAGCAGCTCGTTGATGCCGGTCTTGGAGCGGGTCTTCTCGTCCACGCGCTTCACAATCACTGCACAGTAAAGGTTCACACCGTTCTTGGACGGCATGGAGCCCGCAACAACCACGGAGTAAGGCGGAACTTCGCCGTACATCACTTCGCCGGTTTCGCGGTCGACGATCTTGGTGGACTGGCCGATGAATACGCCCATGCCCAGAACGGAACCTTCGCGCACGATCACGCCTTCGACAACCTCGGAACGGGCGCCGATAAAGCAGTTGTCTTCAATGATGGTCGGGCCTGCCTGCATGGGTTCCAGAACGCCGCCAATGCCGACGCCGCCGGACAGGTGCACGTTTTTGCCGATCTGCGCGCAAGAGCCAACGGTCGCCCAGGTGTCAACCATGGTGCCTTCACCAACGTGCGCGCCTAGGTTCACAAAGGACGGCATCAGCACCACGCCGGGTGCGATATAGGCGGATTTGCGAACAACGCAGTTCGGCACGGCGCGGAAACCTGCGTCTTTCCACTCGGCTTCGCCCCAGCCTTTGAACTTGCTGTCGACTTTGTCCCACCAGCCAGAGCCCTGCGGGCCGCCGGACTGCTCTTCCATGTCTTTCAGGCGGAAGCCCAGCAGAACCGCTTTTTTGGCCCACTGGTTGACGTGCCAGTCGCCGTTTTCCAGCTTCTCGGCGACGCGCAGTGTGCCGCCGTCCAGCGCTGCCAATGTGCTCTCAATGGCGTCACGGGTTTCGCCGGTGGTGGCGGGGGTGATGGTGTCACGGGCCTCCCAGGCGGCCTCGATTGCGGCTTCCAGCTGCGCGTTCGACATGGGTGTTCGCTCCAAGTTTAGAAGGATTCGAACCCTCATAACGGCATTTTGTCAGAACGTCATGGGGCAAGCGCGGCATAATGACGACAGGTCGCGCCCAATTGTTGCTTAACCGACCCGCCGCAGGTGGCGGCGCAGGATCGAACACGCCTCTGACAGGTCATCCCGTGCCACAGCTGCCAAGAGATCCGCATGATCCGCGTCCTGTCGCGGTTGGCGGCGTTCGGGCAGGCGGGCAAAGACATGGCGCGAGGCCGAAATGTGCAGATCCTCGATCGAAGACAGCAGCCGTGGCATGGCGCAGGGGCTGAGCAAGGACATATGAAACAGCCGGTCCTGCCGGTCCCATTCGGCCATGGTTTCGGCGGCATCACAGGCGTCGCGCGCGGCTGTGGCGCGGGCCAGGTCCGTTTTTGTCAGCTGCGGCAGCGCATGGGTCAGCGCCAGTGTTTCCAAGGCAATGCGCATTTCGATGACTTCGCGAATCTCGGTTGGCTCCAGATCCGTGACGCGGGTGCCTTTGTGGCGAATGGAAATTGCCAGCCCGCGCGCTTCCAGTCGCAGCAGCGCTTCGCGCACGGGGACATGGCTGGTCTCGTATTCGCGGGCGATATGGTCCTGCCGCAACGGCGCGCCTGCCTCCAGATCGCCGGTAACGATCCGTTCGAGCAGCGCGTGATAGATCCTGTCGACCGTGGTTTCTTGCATGAGAGACTCGATAGGGGGCCATGAAGCGTCGCGCAAGGGGGCACTGTCTGTTCAACTTGGCCGTTCTACGCCACAAGGTGGCGTTGACGCTGGTCTGCTTGCCCGGATGGCGCTAACCTGATCCTCTCGAAGTCAATTTTTACGATAAGCAGGCAATTCATATGAGCGACGACCGTCACAGCCGACTGACCGATGCCCACAAAGACATCGACCGTGCGGAACATGTGCCCTCCACCCCGCAGACCAATGCTCCGGCCTACCGGCTGGCCTATGCGGACGAGGACTTCCTTTGCCGTGAGGACCTGCGCCCGGTGCGCCTGCAGCTGGAACTTCTGAAACCCGAATTGATGCTTGATGAGGCCGGCATTGAAAGCACCGTGGTGCTGTTCGGCGGTGCGCGTATTCCTGAACCCGCCAAGAAAGACACCGCGCGCACACAAACGCTTGCGGATCTCAGCCATTTCTATGACGAGACGCGTACGTTTGCGAAGCTGATGACGGAAAAATCTATGGCGACCGGCGGCAAGCGCCATGTGATCGTCACAGGGGGTGGCCCCGGTGTGATGGAAGCGGGCAACCGCGGTGCGATTGATGCGGGCGGGGCCTCGATCGGGTTGAATATCGTTTTGCCGCACGAGCAGGCGCCGAATGAATACGTCACGCCCGAGCTGTGCTTTAACTTCCACTATTTCGCGATCCGCAAGATGCATTTCCTGATGCGTGCGGAAGCGATCTGTGTGTTCCCGGGCGGCTTTGGCACGCTGGACGAGTTGTTCGAGGCGCTGACCCTGATCCAGACCGGCCGGATGGAGCCGGTTCCCTTCCTGCTGTTTGGGTCCGAGTTCTGGAAAACCATCGTCAACTGGGACGCCCTGGCCGATGCCGGCACCATTGCCGACAAAGATCTGGAGCTGTTCAAGTTCGTCGACAGCGCCGAAGAGGCGATGGACGCGCTTGCCAACTGGCAGCCGGAACCGGTGCGCGAAACCCTTCCGGGTCGCAACTGATCCTATCTGCCTCGCCTTTCAGGGGCGGGGCGGTTTAGGCAAACTCAGCCGGCAGTACGCCGATCATTTCACCACGCGGCAGCCGGGTCAGCACCTGGGTGCCGTTTTCATCGCGCACCGACAGGCCGTGGCCACGTAGGCGAAACTTCCATTCGCGCGGGCTCAGCGCTTTGGCGCGTTCTTCGCGCACCAGCGCCAGAACGGATTGATCCATCTCTTGAGCGGTCGTCTGCGGGGTCATGGCTTCTGCCTCCATCCGTGTCTAACTGTTCCTGAATTCGAAACTGTTCGCCGGAAATGGCGGAAATTTTGCGCAAAAAGGGAAAGATTGTGGCGGTGGGGTAGTCGGGGCCAGCGCTGCCCCCAGATCTTGATCCGCAAACAAAAAGGGCCGCCACCGGCGACCCTTTTGTGATTCTGAGCCCAATGTTTAGCCCTTGGACATGCCTGCCTCGGCCTCGATTTGCTTGCGGGATTTGCGGGCGCGTTCGGTGGCCGACTTCAGCTGACCACAGGCGGCCATAATGTCTTCGCCACGGGTTTTGCGAATCGGAGAGGCATAGCCCGCCTGATAGATGATATTCGCAAAGGCCCGGATGCGGTTGTTGGACGAGCGTTTGTAAGGCGCGCCGGGCCATTCGTTAAAGGGAATCAGGTTGATCTTGGCCGGGATCTTGTAGCGTTCGATATGTTCGATCAGACGGTGTGCGTCTTCATCACTGTCGTTCACCCCATCCAGCATCACATATTCAAAGGTGATCCGTTCCGAGTTCGACACTTTGGGGTAGCTCGCCAGTGCTTGCAGCAGCTCATCAATGTTCCAGCGCTTGTTGATCGGCACCAGAACATCGCGGGTCTCGTTTGTGGTGGCGTGGAAGGAAATCGCCAGGAGGCAGCCGATTTCGTCTGCGGTGCGGGCAATTTCCGGCACCACGCCAGACGTCGACAGGGTGATGCGACGGCGGGACAGGGAAATGCCTTCCGGGTCCATGGCGATCTTCATCGCGTCGCGGACGTTTTCAAAGTTATAGAGAGGCTCGCCCATGCCCATCAGCACGATATTGGACAACAGGCGGGTTTCATCCTTGGGGGCGCCGGGGACGGGCCATTCGTCCAGATCGTCGCGCGCCATCATCACCTGGCCGATGATTTCGGCCGGGGTCAGGTTGCGGACCAGCTTCTGGGTGCCGGTGTGGCAGAAGGAACAGGTCAGCGTGCAGCCCACCTGAGACGAAATACACAGCGTGCCGCGGTCGTCTTCGGGGATATAGACCACCTCGACCTCGTGGCCGCCATTGATGCGCACCAGATATTTGCGGGTGCCATCGGTCGACACCTGACGGGAGACGACTTCGGGAATTCGGATCTCGAACTTTTCTTCCAGATCAGCGCGGTAGGCTTTGGCGAGGTTGGTCATCTCGGCAAAGTCGCGCTTGCCCCATTGGTAGATCCATTGCCAGATCTGACCGACGCGCATCTTGGCCTGCTTTTCCGGCGTGCCATTGGCGATCAGGGTTTCACGCATCTGGTCGCGGGTCAGGCCGACAAGATTGATCTTATCGCCCTCGGCCTCTTTGCGGGGCAGGGTCAGGACGTCTTGGGTAATCGGCGCAGATGCGGACATGTGGGAACCTCGCGTCGGAACGGGCTAGGAGCTTTCAGGGTGGATGCGGCTCTATATAGGATATTGCGGAAATAGCAAAAGGAAACCGCCCGGAAGGGGCGGCTTACTGTCGGCTATGATTGAGACGCATAGGGGAGGAGGGGCTTTGCCCCTCTGCCCGATGGGCATTCACCCCAGAGTATTTGGGGCCAAAAGAAGCCCGCCCGAGCGTCAGTTGCAGCGCTTGCGGGCATCATCCAGCGCTGCGGTAAAGCCCAGCAGCGAGAAGGTGTCTTTGGTCTGCGTGCCACGGGCAGAGCGCGCGGTCAGCACGGCTTCTTTGCCGCGCTTCATGGCGGCGATGATTTTTGCGTCCGCGTCTTCGGTTTCCGGCCAGGCCCATTCGCCTTGGGTGACCAGCGCGAATTTGTCATCGCCGATTTCCAAGTCTACGGTGGAGTTCGGGGCAAAGGGATAGCCGCCGGTGAAGGTCACGTTGGGGGCTTTGGTTTCGGACGGGCGGAAGAACACAAACAGGCGGATGGCGCTGCGGCGCACCGCGACGACGCGGCCGTCGCGGGTGTTGACCGGCGGTTTGGAGGTTTGCGAAGCCGCGAAGCATTCTTTTGGATCGGTTTCTTCAAACACGCTCCACGCCACATGGGCGCCGACGCGATTGGTTGAAGTGCCCTGTGCGGATGCTGTCAGTGTTGTTGCTGCCAATGCCACTGCAGCCACGCATGCACGAGCGGAAATTTGTCCCAGTTTCCAAGCCATCTGTCCTGCCTCCAAGACCGTCTAAAACCTCAAATATGCGCCCGGAGGTCGGGTTAACCGTTACTCTTCTCTTAACGGGCGCGCTTTTTTGCTGACACAAACATATTCGCGACGCAAGGGCCATGCGCAATTGGGGGTTTGGGCAGGAAATTGCCATCTTTGGGCAAAAAACTCTGGTATGGGGCTGGCCTAGCGTGCACAGCCTGATCAAGCAAAGAGGAGATCAGATCATGACACAGCCTGTCAGCCTTGTGGAACTTTGGCGTGGTGACCTGCTGGAAAGCCAGCATTGGGGCCATGCGGTGGTCTGTAACGGAGCTGGTCAGATTGTGGAGGCCTGGGGCGACCCTGAGGCTGTGGTCTATCCGCGCTCTTCTGCCAAAATGATCCAGGCATTGCCGCTGGTGACCTCGGGTGCGGCGGCGAAATATGGCTTGGGGCCTGAACATCTGGCGCTGGCGTCGGCGTCTCATAGCGGCGGCGCGATCCATGTGGAGGCGGTGTCGGACTGGGCTGGAAAGCTGGGTCTGACTGAAGGCGACTGGTGCTGCGGGCCGCAGACGCCGAAAGATCCGGTGGAACGGAAACGTGTGATCCGCGCCGGACAAAAGCCCGGCCAGTTCCACAACAATTGCTCTGGCAAACACGCTGGATTCTTGACGCTGAGCCAGCATTTGGCCTCGGGGCCGGACTACACGGCTATTGATCATCCGGTGCAACAGGCCGTACGCGCCGCCTTCGAGGAGGTCACCGGCGAGGCGTCTGATCATATTGGTCTGGATGGCTGCTCTGCGCCGAATTTCTCGACCTCAATGGTGGGGATGGCGCGGGCGATGGCGTGGTTTGCCACCGCCCACCAGCGCGCTGATCCGCTGAGCGCGGCGGCGGTGCAAATCCGTTCGGCCATGATGGCGCATCCCGACCTTGTGGCGGGCGAAGGCCGGGCCTGCACCCGCCTGATGCGGGCGCTGAATGGTAAGGGGGCGGTGAAAACCGGCGCCGAGGGGTATTTTGTTGCGATCCTTCCCGAGCAAGAGCTGGGCGTGGCGCTGAAGATTGCGGATGGCGCTACGCGGGCTGCGGAATGCGCCATTGCCGCGCTTTTGGTGCGCCTTGGGGCGCTTGACCGCGATGACCCGGAGGCACAGGCCTTTATTAACGCGCCGATCCAGAACTGGCGCGGGCTGCAATGCGGGGTCATGCGCCCTGCGGCGGGGCTGTTGGCCTGAGATTACATCTCGTGGATTTCCGCGACCTCGACGCTGCCAGACCCATCGAGAACCATGGGGCAGCCTTTGGCCAAATCGCAGGCGGCGTCGATCGTGTCGGCGGCAATAATGCTGTAGCCGGACACCGGATTGGCTCCGCCATCCCCCTGCACGCCTGCCTGAGACACGGTTTTTGACATCATCACCGGGTTGCCGCCGTCGATCACGGCTGCGCCCATATCCGAAAACCAAGCCATCCAGGCCGCCATGACCTTTTCGCCTTCTTCCGGGGTCTCGGGTGGGGTGCCACCGTGATAGACCAGTAAAAACTTGGGCATCTCGTTACTCCTTCCACTTTGCGATGGGGCAAGCCTACGCAAGGAGGGGTAGAATCAGCAAACCGGTTACAGCAGATCCCAGATCAGTTTTGCGGCCAGCGTCAGGGTGGTCAGCACCAGCAAAGGCTTGATCAGTCGCGCGCCCTGTTTTTGTGCGAGCGCCGCACCTGCGCGTGCGCCCAGAATCTGGGCACAGCCCATCGCCAGCCCGGTTGCCCACCACGGCGTTGCGACCACCGCAAAAGCCGCAAGTGCCCCGGCGTTAGAGGCAAAGTTCAACAGCTTTGTATGTGCGGTTGCTTTCAGCACGCCATAGCCCGCCATCGACACAAAGGCGATCATATAGAAGCTGCCCGCCCCCGGACCCAGCAGGCCGTCATAGGCGGCGCACAGCGGCACCATCGTGCCGGCAAATACCGCAGGCGCCATGCGCGCGGCGCGGTCGCTGTCGTTGAGCCCCTTCTTAAGGGCAAAGAACAGGGCAACGGCGACCAGCAGGACCGGTAGTACCAGCCGGATCAACTCGACCGGGAGGCGTGTCACCAAAAGCGCGCCTAGGATCGACGCCACAAAGGCAATGGCTGCGGATCCCGCCTGTGCGCGCAGGTTCACATGGCCGCCGCGGGCATAGGTCAGCGCCGCGGTGGCCGCGCCAAACAGCCCTTGGACTTTATTGGTGGCCAGCGCGGTCACTGGGTTTGCGCCCGCGATCAGCAGCACCGGCACAGTGATCAGCCCGCCACCGCCTGCAACCGCGTCGATGAACCCCGCCGCAAACCCTGCCGCCAGCAGCAGCGCCAGAACTTCGATCGAAACCTCGAACATGGATCAGACGGCGAAGTCGTCGCGGCTGTAGCCTTGGATGTACAAAAGCGCGGTCAGGTCGCCGTGGTTGATGCGGATCTCGCATTCCGCCGCGACCGAGGGTTTTGCGTGCAGGGCGACGCCAAATCCTGCGCGGCCCAGCATGCCAAGATCATTGGCCCCATCGCCAACGGCGATCACGTCCTGTTCCGTCAGGCCCAGACGAGCTGTAATCTGCTCCAGCGCGTCAACTTTGGCTTCGCGGCCCAGAATCGGGCGGCTGACCTCGCCAGTCAGTTTGCCATCTTCGGTGATCAGCGTATTGGCGCGGTTTTCATCAAAGCCCAGCTCGGACGCGACCCGCGCGGTAAAGGCGGTGAACCCGCCCGACACCAGCGCCGCATAGGCGCCATCTGCCTTCATCGTCGCCAGCAGGGTTTTGCCGCCGGGCATAAAGGTGATGCGCGTGTCCAGAACCTGACCAATCACGTCTTCCGGCAGTCCTTTCAGCAGGCCAACCCGTTCGGTCAGCGCACCGTCAAAATCCAGCTCGCCATTCATGGCGCGGGCGGTAATGTCTTTGACCCGTTCGCCAACACCGGCCTCATCGGCCAGCTCGTCAATGCATTCCTGCTGGATCATGGTACTGTCCATATCGGCCAGCAGCATTTTCTTGCGGCGGCCTTCGGTGGGCAGAATCACCAAATCCACCCCCATTTTTTGCAGATCCGCCCAGACGTCCCATTGATTACCCGGCTTCTCAGCCAGCGAAAATTCAGCCGCAATGCCTGGGTTCAGCCAGTTTGCCTCGCCGCCGCCCCAGGCATTGCGCAGGTTTTCAACCAGTGCAGGCTCCAACGACGGGGTGGTGGGGTTCACAAGCAAAGTGGCGGTAAACATGCGGTTTTGTCCTTTGGAAAGCGGAGTCTCCGCTTTCTTAACGACGGCTGAACAACAGGGCTAGGGGGCAGCGGCGTCGCACCCAAAAGTTTCCGATAGGCGTCAATATAGGTCGCAATTTGATCTGATATGGCCGCTATCGGTCGATTTTAGCTGTTGTGCACCGGCGTGCGGCCCCGTAGATCGGTCCGTGGGACACCTCTCCCCAACGAGAGGCGCGTATCTGAAAGGGTAGCAGTAATGGCTATTGAACAACCGGCAGCGCGGCCGGCAAACCCGCGTTTTTCCTCTGGCCCCTGTGCCAAACCCCCCGTTTTTGATCTCGCTAAACTGAGCGATGCGCCTCTGGGTCGCAGCCACCGTGCCGCTGTTGGCAAGGCCAAGCTGAAGGACGCCATTGAAGGCACCCGCGAGGTTCTCGGGATCCCTGCTGATTACAAAATCGGTATTGTTCCCGCGTCCGACACCGGCGCGGTCGAGATGGCCATGTGGAACCTGCTGGGCGAACGCAAGGTCGAGATGCTCGCTTGGGAAAGCTTTGGCGCGGGCTGGGTCACCGATGTGGTCAAACAGCTGAAAATCGACGCCGAGGTCAAAACCGCCGACTATGGCGAGATTGTCGACCTGAGCACCGTTGATCCCAAAAACGATGTGGTCTTCACCTGGAACGGCACCACTTCGGGCGTGAAGGTTCCCAATGGCGACTGGATTGCAGATGACCGCGAAGGTCTGACCATCTGTGATGCGACTTCTGCCGCCTTTGCGCAGGATCTGCCTTGGGACAAGCTGGATGTGACCACCTTCTCCTGGCAGAAGGTTCTGGGCGGCGAAGCGGCGCATGGCATGATCGTCCTGTCCCCGCGCGCAGTTGAACGTCTGGAAAGCTACACGCCCGCATGGCCGCTGCCGAAAATCTTCCGCCTGACCAAAGGTGGCAAGCTGATCGACGGCATCTTTACCGGCGCGACCATCAACACACCCTCGATGCTGTGTGTTGAAGATTACCTGCTGGCGCTGGATTGGGCGCGCAGCTTGGGTGGGCTTGAGGGCTTGAAAGCCCGCGCGGATGCCAATGCCGAAGCGGTGCATGCCTTTGTCTATGCCAACGACTGGATCGAAAATCTGGCGGTGGATGCGGCGACACGGTCGAACACCTCGGTTTGTCTGAAGTTCGCGGATGCGCGCATTCAGGATGGTGCGGCCTTTGCCAAGGCCGTGGCAAAACGTCTGGAGGCGGAAAACATCGCGCTGGACATCGGCGCCTACCGCGACGCCCCGGCGGGCCTGCGCATCTGGTGTGGCGGCACGGTTGAGACCGCCGACATTGAGGCGATGCTGCCCTGGCTGCAATGGGCCTTTGAGGCCGAGATCGCAGCCCAAGCCTAAAGGCATGTGCCCGGCGGCGGACGCCGGGCCATTTTCCCCTATTTTGTGGCCCAAAGCGGCCCCCCGACATCAAAGGACCAAGACCCATGGCTCCCAAAGTACTCGTCTCTGACAAACTTTCTGAAACCGCCGTCCAGATCTTCCGTGACCGCGGCATCGATGTGGATTTCCTGCCCGACGTGGGTAAGGACAAGGAAAAGCTGGCGGAAATCATCGGCCAATATGATGGCCTCGCCATCCGTTCCGCGACCAAGGTGACCCCGACCATTCTGGAAGCGGCCACCAACCTCAAGGTTGTGGGTCGTGCTGGTATTGGCACCGACAATGTGGACAAAGAAGCGGCCTCCAAGAAGGGCGTGATCGTCATGAACACGCCGTTCGGCAACATGATCACCACGGCAGAACACGCGATTGCGATGATGTTTGCGGTGGCCCGTCAGATCCCCGAGGCGTCCGAATCCACCCACGCGGGTAAGTGGGAAAAGTCCAAGTTCATGGGCGTTGAGCTGACCAACAAAACCCTTGGCGTGATCGGTGCGGGCAACATTGGTGGCATCGTCTGCGACCGTGCCCGTGGCCTGAAGATGAAAGTCGTCGCCTTTGACCCCTTCCTGTCCGAAGAAAAAGCCGCGAAAATGGGCGTCGAGAAGGTCGAGCTGGACGATCTGCTGACCCGCGCCGACTTCATCACCCTGCACGTGCCGCTCACTGATGGCACCCGCAACATCCTGTCTGCTGAAAACCTCGCCAAGACCAAGAAAGGCGTGCGCATCATCAACTGTGCCCGCGGGGGTCTGGTCGATGAGGAAGCCCTGGCAGAGCTGCTGAAATCCGGCCACGTGGCTGGCGCGGCGTTCGACGTTTTTGCGGAAGAGCCCGCAAAAGAGAACGCCCTGTTCAACCTGCCCAACGTGGTCTGCACCCCGCACCTCGGTGCCGCCACCACCGAGGCTCAGGAAAACGTTGCCCTGCAGGTCGCCGAGCAGATGTCCAACTATCTGCTGACCGGTGCCGTGGAAAACGCGCTGAACATGCCGTCCGTGACCGCCGAAGAAGCGCGCGTGATGGGGCCGTGGATCAAACTGGCCGACCACCTTGGCAACTTTGCGGGCCAGATGTCGGACGAGCCGATCACCGCGATCAATGTGCTTTATGATGGCGTCGTGTCTGAAATGAACCTCGAGGCGCTGAACTGCGCCGTGATCGCCGGTATCATGAAAAACGTGAACCCGGATGTGAACATGGTGTCGGCCCCGGTTGTCGCCAAAGAGCGTGGCATCCAGATCTCTACCACCAATCAGGATAAATCCGGCTCCTTTGATGGCTACATCAAAGTGACCGTGGTCACCGCCAAGCGCGAGCGGTCTGTTGCGGGCACCGTCTTCTCGGATGGCAAGCCGCGTTTCATCCAGATCAAAGGCATCAATATCGACGCCGAAGTGGGCGCGCATATGCTCTACACCACCAACGAAGATGTCCCCGGCATCATCGGTGCGCTGGGTCAGACCATGGGTGATATGGACGTGAACATTGCGAACTTTACCCTGGGCCGCTCTGACGCGGGCGGCGAAGCGATTGCGCTTCTGTACGTCGACGCACCGGTGCCCGCCGAAGCGCGTGCGAAACTGGCAGAGCTGGGCCTGTTCACCCAGATCAAACCGCTGCACTTCGATGTTGCCTAAGCGACCCCGCCGATAAAATCACCAAGGCCCGCCAATTTGGCGGGTCTTTTTTGTTTGTGTTTGCAGGGGGCGAGTGCGGGTTTTCCAGCCTTTGCAACCACGGTAGGGCTGCTAGGTTGGCACCATATTGTTTTGTGGATTGCTTTTGAAATTATGGTTTTGAACAAGAAAAAACTCTTTGAAGTTTTAGGACTTGCCGCGCTCCCTCTCGTTTTTTGGTTCTTGTGTGACGACGGCCTGTCTGAACGTGAGGCTTGGTCGCGTTTCGTGGTTGTCATGTTGCTGTCCGTCGCGCTGTGGCCGCTGCGCTACTGGCCAAATGCATTGGGGCAACCGCTTGGATATAAGGTCTGTTTTGCTGTCTTTCTGGGATTGTACTTCGGGCTTATGATGATGCTGGCTCTTTCCGGCGAAGGGGTCATCATTGAGCCGCTCATCTCCCTGCTGCTCTCGGGTGGGATCTTTGGGGCGTCAATGCTGCGCTTTCAAAAAGGTCATCCCAATGCACCACTTGTGCCGCAGTCGGTGTGGCGGGCCATGGCAATGCGACTGGCCGTTGGTGTCTTCGGTCCCACTTTGATGATTCTGGGCGGTGGGTTGCCGCTGTCCGCAGCCGGTTTGGTCGGGGTCGCTATGCTGTTCGCAGTGCCCCAGCCTTCTGAAGCGGGCTTGCCCAAAACAGAGGCACGTGTGCGGCAGGCCATTGGGTTCCTGTTACTCTTGGGGTTTATTGGGGTGCAGGTATTCCTCTGAAGGCGGCTTTCTTATGACCCAGCCCATTTATGCCATTGGCGACAGCCACGGCCACCTTGACCAATTGCTTGAACAGATTGCCCTGATCGAAGCTGATGGGGGCAAGGACGCAAAGATCATCTTTTTGGGTGACTATGTGGATCGGGGCCCCGACAGCTACGGCGTGATCGAACATCTGGCGCAGGGGCTGGATGCGGGGCGCAACTGGGTCTGCCTCAAGGGCAACCATGACCGTATGTTTGAATGGTTCCTCGAAGACGTGCCGCGCCATGATCCGCATATGCTGGTCGGCTATCATTGGCTGCATGACCGTATTGGCGGCGTCGCCACGCTGGCCTCTTACGGGGTCGAGGTGCCCGACCGCATCCGGCTCGAAGATCTGCACGCACAGGCAAAGGCCGTGGTGCCACAGTCCCATGTGGATTTCCTGCAGGCGCTGAGGCCATATCATCAGGAACAAGAGCTGTTGTTTGTCCATGCAGGCGTACGGCCCGGCGTTGCGCTGGAGGATCAGATCGAAAATGACCTCGTCTGGATCCGCGACGGGTTTCTGGACTTCGACGGCAGCTACCCTTGGCTTGTTGTCCATGGGCACACGGCGCTGGACCACCCCATCCATTTTGGAAATCGCGTCGACCTGGACGGTGGGGCTGCTTATGGCCGCGCGCTGCGGTCTGCGGTGTTTGACGGCACCGACGTGCAGCTTCTTTCGGCGCAGGGGCGCGAGCCGATGGTAAGGAATTCCTGAGGTTCGCAGACATTTACAGGAATTTCATTTGAGAAAGGCGCGGTTAGCGCCTAAACTCAACCATAGGCTGATTTCGTTCGTCCTTGGTTGGTCGGTTCCTTGTTAGGTTCCATGTAACCAGTTAATCAGCCTGTTTTTTATTTTGTCCCTTTGTTTTTTTCGAGTGGGCAGGCCTTTGTTCCATGTGGCCTGCTCACTCTTTTTTTCGGCCCTGATCCATGTGCCCTGATCAACGGGCCATGGTCACCAGGTCTGGATTACGTCCAATCCAGCACGACCTTGCCGCTTTGTCCGGATTTCATCGCAGCAAAGCCATCTTTGAACTCATCCACACCATAGCGGTGGGTGATCACTTTGCTCACGTCGAGGCCGTTTTGCAGCATTGCGATCATCTTGTACCAGGTTTCAAACATCTCGCGGCCGTAGACCCCTTTGATGGTGATCGCCTTGAACACAATCCGCGACCAGTCGACGGGGGATTTGCCCGGCGGAATGCCCAAGAGCGCAATCTTGCCGCCCATCACGAGGCTTTCGACCATCTGATCCAGCGCGACCTGGTTGCCGGACATCTCCAGCCCCACATCAAAGCCCTCTTTCAGGCCCAGCTCTTGTTTGACGTCGTTCAGGTCTTCTTTGGCGACATTCACTGTGCGCACATCGGCAACCTTCTCGGCCAGCGCCAGACGGTCGGGGTTGATGTCGGTGATCACCACATTGCGGGCCGAGGCATGGCGCGCGACGGCTGCCGCCATAATGCCAATGGGGCCCGCGCCAGTGATCAGCACGTCTTCGCCCAACAAATCAAAGCTCAGCGCGGTGTGCACCGCATTGCCAAGCGGGTCGAGGATCGCGCCGATCTCGTCCGGGATATCGTCGGGCAGGGGCACCACGTTGAACGCGGGCAGGCGCAGGTATTGCGCAAAGGCCCCCTGTTCATTGACCCCAATGCCACGGGTGCCGGGATCTAGGTGGAACTTGCCCGACCGCGACTGACGGCTGTCATATTCCACCAGATGGCCTTCGCCCGAGCAGCGCTGACCAATCCGCAGGCCAGTCACATCCTTGCCCAGCTCCACGATCTCACCGGCAAATTCATGGCCTGTGATCATCGGTGTCGGCACCGTGTTGGCCGCCCAGTCATCCCAGTTCCAGATGTGAATATCGGTGCCGCAGATGCCGGTCTTGTTGACCTTGATAAGCACCTCGTCCGGGCCGATTTCCGGCACCGGGGCCTGCACCATCCACAGGCCTTCTTCGGGCTTGGATTTCTCAAGGGCTTTCATCGTATTCGGCAGCATATCAGATCACTCCACAGGCTTTGCCGGCCACCTCAAAGGCGTTCAGCGCGCGGGTCAGGTCCTCGCGGGTCAGGGCGGCATTCATCTGCGTGCGGATGCGGGCCTGCCCTTTGGGCACAACCGGGAAGAAGAAGCCAGAGACATAGACGCCTTCTTCAAACAGGGTGGAAGCCATCGCCTGTGCCAGTTTGGCATCGCCAAGCATAACAGGGACAATCGGGTGTTCGCCGGGCAGCAGCTCAAACCCCAGCTCGGTCAGCCCGTCGCGCCAGAACTTGGTGTTCTCAAACAGCTGCGCGCGCAGGGCGTCGCCTTCTTCGACCAGGCGGATCGCCTCAATGCCCGCGGCGACAATCGCCGGCGGCAGAGAGTTCGAGAACAGATAGGGGCGGGCGCGCTGGCGCAGCAGGTCAATCACCGGCTGTGGACCGGCGATATAGCCACCGATCGACCCACCCATCGCCTTGCCCAGTGTGCCGGTCATAATGTCGATATCGACGCCAAAATGGTCCGGCGTGCCTGCACCGCGCGGCCCCATGAAGCCTGTGGCGTGGCAGTCATCGACCATCACAACTGCGTCGTATTTATCAGCCAGCGCGCGCACGGCGGGCAGGTTCGCCAGATACCCATCCATGGAGAACACGCCATCGGTGGCAATCATGATATGGCGCGCACCTGCGGCGCGGGCCTCTTTCAGCTTGGCTTCCAGATCGTCCATGTCGTTGTTGGCATAGCGATAGCGCTGCGCCTTACAGAGGCGAATGCCGTCAATGATCGATGCGTGGTTCAGACTGTCGGAAATGATTGCGTCCTCGGACGTCAGCAGCGGTTCGAACAACCCGCCATTGGCGTCAAAGCAAGCCGCAAACAGGATCGAGTCGTCTTTGCCCAGGAACTTTGCCAGCTTCTGCTCCAGCTCGCGGTGCAGATCCTGTGTACCGCAGATAAAGCGGACCGAGGCCATGCCAAAGCCTTTGTCGTCCATGACGCCTTTTGCTGCCGCAATCAGATCGGGATGATCTGCCAGACCCAGATAGTTGTTGGCGCAAAGGTTGATCACGTCGCGTTCGCCAACCTTGATCGTGCCCGCCTGCGGCGAGGTGATCATGCGTTCGCGCTTATAAAGACCATCCGCTTCGATCTGCGTGAGGGTCTCGGAAATGTGGTTCAGAAACTGTGTGGCCATGGATGCTCTCCGTCGATTTCCTGAATTTCTGACATATTGGATTTTATTCCGTAAAGCCGGATTGCGACATTGCGGAGGAAAAATCCACCATTGCGGACACTATCGGAAACAGCAGTTCCAAATAGAAACAGGCCGCGCCCATTGGGTGCGGCCTGTCTATGACTGTAACATATCGGAGTGTTTTAGCTTGATTTGACGATCAGAAAGACCCTTGCTGGCCCATCAGAGGTTACAATTTTATGAGCAACGTCAGCGGCATAGCGCGCCGTGTCGCCGGGAGAGAGCCTGTCGGAGGCGCTGCCGGATTCAACCGTCACCTGACCTTCCAGAACGGTCAGCTGTTCCAGTGTTCCGGGGCCGTGTGGCTGGCTTGCCAGTTCCGCACCCGAATCGAGCCGGATGTCATAGACCTCATGTCCGCCGGCATCTTCGGGCGGGGACAGGATCATAATCCGACATCCTTTGGAGCGATTCTCGATCATCGGGACCTGATTTGCGCGCAGAACATCGATGCTGTCCTTGGCCTCGTGATTCTCCAGCAGGCCCGCAAAATCCACCTGCAGCGCGCGGGTCAGGTTCCACAGCGTCGCAATCGTCGGAGAGCTTTCGCCCCGTTCGATCTGGCTTACCATCGAACGCGACACGCCCGACAGGTTGGCCACGGCTTCAAGGCTCAGGCCTTGTGCGCGGCGCGCTTCCTTCAAGCGGGCGGGCAGGAGGGTGAGGATGTCGTCGCTGTTTTCCGTCATGGCGGAATGTCTGCTGCCTGCGTCTTGCTTTGTCAATGACGGGACGTTGCGCGCGACACCACCCATGGCAGAGGTCATAGTGACGCCAAACCGCTCAGCAGGGAGAATTTCTATGACGGATATCGTGATCTTGGATGGCGCACGGACGGCGATTGGTACGTTCGGTGGCGCATTGGCGCAAACCAGCCCGATCGATCTGGGGACGGTCGCCACTAAAGCGGCGCTTGCGCGTTCGGGTGTTGACGGGGGGCAGATCGGCCATGTGGTCTTTGGCCATGTGATCAATACGGAACCGCGCGATATGTATGTGGGTCGTGTGGCCGCCATGCAGGCGGGCATTCCGGAGACCACGCCCGCAATGACGGTGAACCGCCTGTGTGGGTCGGGTGCGCAGGCGATTGTTTCTGGTATTCAGTCGCTGATGCTGGGGGACGCTGAGTTTGCCCTGACCGCGGGTTCTGAGAATATGTCGCGCAGCCCGTATATTATGCAGAACGCGCGCTGGGGTCAGAAAATGGGCGATGTGAAGTCGCTCGACATGATGCTGGGCGCGCTGAACTGCCCGTTTGGCACGGGCCATATGGGTGTCACGGCCGAAAATGTCGCTGACGAGCATGAGATCACGCGCGCGGAAATGGATGCTTTTGCCCTGACCAGTCAACAGCGTGCCGCCGCAGCGATTGAGGCGGGATACTTCAAAGAGCAGATCGTCCCTGTTGAGGTGAAGATCAAGCGTGACCTGGTGCCATTTGAAGTGGACGAACACCCCAAGGCCACCACCGCCGAGGCCTTGGCGGGGTTGCGCCCGGTGTTCCAGAAAGACGGGCAGGTCACCGCAGGCAATGCCAGCGGCATCAACGATGGTGCCGCCGCGCTGGTTCTGGCCCGCGCAGAAGCAGCAGAAAAAGCAGGCCTGAAACCAAAGGCGCGTATCCTTGGGTATGCGCATGCAGGTGTTCGCCCAGAGGTCATGGGCATTGGCCCCGTTCCTGCGGTTCAAAAGCTGCTGGAGAAAACCGGCCTGCAAGCGAGCGATTTTGATGTCATCGAATCCAATGAAGCTTTTGCATCGCAAGCGCTGGCAGTGAACAAGGTGTTGGGGCTGGATCCGGCGGTTGTGAACCCCAATGGTGGCGCAATTGCGCTGGGTCACCCAGTGGGGGCGACGGGCGTGATCATCACGGTGAAGGCGCTGTATGAGTTGGAACGCATTGGCGGCAAACGCGCGATCATCACCATGTGTATTGGCGGTGGTCAGGGCATTGCCATCGCAATCGAACGCCTCTGATCAGGGGAGGGGCTTTGCCCCTCTGCGCTGGCGCGCATTCACCCCAGGATATTTGGAAAAAGATGAAAGGCGCCGGGTGCGTGATGCCCGGCTTCTTTGCGGTTTTAAGCGACACCTAGATCTTCGGCGGGGCCAAAGAATTCAAAGTGGATGCGATCCATGCTGACGCCCGCATCGCGCAGCCCCTTGATTGCCATGGCCATGAACCCTTTTGGTCCACAGATGTAGTAGTCAGACGCCGCCAGGTTGGTATTGGCCGCTAGCCAGTCGGGGCTCATCCGTCCGGCAATGTCATAGTTTGCAGTGTCGCTGTCTTCCGGGGCCTCGTAAAAGACCACAGACCGCGAGGCCAAAGCCCGACTATGAGCGCCCATTGCGTGGGTTTTCCCGTTCAATGTGGCGTGTACGAAGGTGGTCTGAGCCACGCTGCCCGAGAGGCTTTCCAGCATCGACACCATTGGGGTCAGGCCCACGCCGGCCGACAGCAGCACCACATCGCGTTTTTCCGGGGCAAGGAAGAACTCGCCCGCGGGTGCGGCCACGTGCAACAGGTCACCGACCTTCGCGCCGTCATGCAGCCATCCGCTGACTTTGCCGCCGGGCTCGCGTTTCACGGTGATGCGGTAATGATCGGTGTTCGGACCGCAGGAAATGGAATAGTTTCGCCGCGCCTGGCCTGTTTCCGGACGGTCAAAAGCGAAGGACAAATACTGTCCCGGCTTGTGACGCATGACGCTGTTGCCATCCACTGGGCGCAGCACGAAGGATTTGATCGTTTCGCTTTCTTCCCGGATCTCGGCGATGCGGAATTCCCGGAATCCTTCCCAACCGCCTTCGCTGGCAGCGATCTGTTTGTACATGCTGTCTTCGGTGTCGATCAGCAGGTTAGCAAGGACCCAGTAGGCTTCGCCCCAGGCATTCAGGACATCGGGGGTTGCAGCCTCACCCAGCACATCGGCGATCGCCTGCAGCAAGGCGTTGGCGACGTGAACATAATGATGCGGCTTGATCTGAAGACCGACGTGTTTGTTGACGATCCGGTCCACCACGGGGCCCAGCACGGCGAGGTTATTGATGTTCTTTGCGTAGCCCAGGATCGCATTGGTGAGCGCTGCGTGCTGGGGCGAATCGCCGGATTGGTGACTCTGGTTGAACAGCGCGCGGATTTCAGGATCCGCCAGCAGATGCTGATACATGGTCGCAACGACCTGCTTCCCGTGCTGTTCAAGGGCAGGAACAGTTGCGGCGACGATCGCTTTGGTTTCAAGGCTCAGTGGGTTGGTCATGGTCCAAACTCTTTGCTTTTCCGAGGAGGCTAAAAACATTCAGTGAGAATGAATGTATTTGGTGGAGTTGAAACATTCAACCCAGTTGAATATTAAATCAGAAGGCAAGGAGGGCGCGATGAAGCTGAATCTAAAAACTGACTATGCGCTTAGGGTGCTGATTTTCCTCAGTAATAAGCCGGAGGAGATGTTTGATATTGAGACATTGAGCCGCACCTATGATTTGCCCGCAAGTTCGCTGATGAAGATCGTGAGCGAACTGGTCGCGGCCGGGTTTGTACACAGCACACGCGGCCGGTCTGGCGGAATTCGCATTGGCAAAGACCCCGCAGAAATTCGTGTCGGCGATGTGGTGCGCGCCATGGGCGAAGGGATGCAGATGGTTGATTGCTCGACCTGTTTGCTGGTCAGCAATTGCAAACTGGCGGGGGTCCTATGTGAGGCCGCGCAGGCCTTTGAGGCGGTTCTGATGAAGTACCGCCTCAGTGATCTATTGGCAGGCCCGGCCCCGGTTCTTGTGCCCTTTCAGACAGAGGGGCGCCCGGTTCAAGCCTAGGCGCTTACATCAGCCAGCTGCCAAGCGCGGCAATGGCAAGCCCTGCAACCAAACCGCCCGCAGCTGGCGCTATCCAGGCGCGACGGGCGTTGTTTTGGGCGTCTTCCCCGTTCTGCGCAATAAGGGCGCGTTCCACCAATGCGGGCAGGCGGGGGCCAA
The DNA here is from genome assembly GCF_001458415.1 of Tritonibacter multivorans. GTDB lineage: Bacteria > Pseudomonadota > Alphaproteobacteria > Rhodobacterales > Rhodobacteraceae > Epibacterium > Epibacterium multivorans. The sequence continues at coordinate 412,670 of NZ_CYSD01000037.1, forward strand.
AACGGGCCAGAACCTTAGCGGTTTTCGCCAGATCCGAGGCCACAGCGCGGGGGCCGATGGAGGTCTTGATGTAGTCCTCGACCACGGGGCGCGCAACTTCCCAGATGTTAATGTGCGGGTCGAGCGAGCGCGCCACGCCTTCGACCACAACCATGGTGCGTTGCAGCAGGATCAGTTCGGTTCGGGTTTCCATGCCAAAGCGTTCGGTCACCTCAAACAGGTAATTCAGCAGCCGTCCCATAGAGATATGCGAGGCATCCATGCCAAAGATCGGCTCGCCAACCGCACGCAGGGCACGGGCAAATTCGTCCACATCCTGATGGGCGGGCACATAGCCGGCTTCAAAATGGACCTCGGCCACGCGCTTGTAATCGCGGCGGATAAATCCAAAAAGAATCTCGGCATAGACGCGGCGCGTATATTCATCAATGTGACCCATGATACCAAAATCATAGGCAATGATATCGCCATTCGGGGCGACCTTCATATTGCCCTGGTGCATGTCGGCGTGGAAGAAACCATCGCGCAGCGCGTGGTTTAGGAACAGCGACAGCACCCGTTCGCCAAGCGCGCGGCGATCGTGGCCCGCTGCATCCAGCGCATCATTGTCACCAATGGGGCTGCCATCGGCCCAGCCAAGCGTCATCACGCGACGCGAGGAGTATTCCCAATTCACCGGCGGCAGGCAGAACCCTTCGTCTTTGTCGGTATTGGCGGCAAATTCCGAGGCAGCAGAGCTTTCCAGACGCAGGTCCAATTCGCCGTTCACCACGCCTTCAAAATGGGTGATGACCTCCATCGGGCGCAGGCGGCGCGCACCGGGCGCGCAGAGCGAGACAATGCGCGCTGCCAGATAGAAGGCGTCTACATCCTTGCGAAAAGCGCGTTCAATGCCGGGGCGCAGCACTTTGACGGCCACTTCCTGCCCGTTTTGTTTCAAGCGGGCGCGGTGTACCTGCGCGATCGAGGCCGCGGCAATGGGTTCGGAAAACTCAGAAAAGATCTCAGACACCGGCTGGCCCAGTTCGCGCTCGACCTCGGCCAGGGCTTCGTCTTTGGAAAACGGCGGCAGCTTGTCCTGAAGGACACGCAGCTGCTGGGCCAGCTCGTCCCCGACCACATCGGGGCGCGTGGACAGAACCTGACCGAATTTGATGTAGGCCGGACCCAGCGCCGTCAGCGCGCGGGTGGCGGGGGGCATGTCAGGATCACCGGCATAGCCCATCCATTGGAAGGGCCATCCCAGCGCATAAGCAACGGCGCGCAGGGGGGCAGGGGCCTCAAACGCGTCCAGCACGACATTCATCGCACCTGTGCGCACCAGTGTTGCGCCTGTGCGGATCAGGCGGACAATATTATGGGGACCACGCATGGATCAGATCTTCCAGCCAGAGTGCAGGGCGGCAATGCCCATCGACAGGTTGCGGTACTTGGCGTTCTCGAAACCCGCTTTGCGCACCATCGACAAGAAAGTGTCCTGATCCGGGAAGTTGCGGATCGATTCCACCAAATACTGGTAGCTGTCATAGTCGCCCGCAATCATCTGGCCCATGCGGGGGATGACGTTGAAGGAATAGAGGTCATAGAGCTTCTGCAGCCCTTCATTGGGCAGCTGCGAGAACTCCAGCACCATGAGCCGACCACCGGGTTTCAGCACCCGGTAGGCCTCGTTCAGGGCCACTTGCGGGCGGGTCACGTTCCGGATGCCAAAAGAGATGGTGTAGACGTCGAAGGTATTGTCCTTGAACGGCAGCGCCATGGCGTCGCCGGTGACCCAGTCGAGGCTATCTGCCATCTGGTCGGCCTCGGCGCGCAGGCGGCCTTCTTCCAGCATCGGGCGTGTCAGATCCAGCACGGTCGAATGGCCGTAGCCTGCGCGTTTCAGGAAGCGGAAGGAAATGTCACCGGTGCCGCCCGCCACATCCAACAGCTTCTGACCAGGGCGCGGTGCCAGCCAATCCATCATCGCGTCTTTCCAGACGCGGTGGATGCCGACACTCATCACGTCGTTCATGATATCGTATTTGGAGGCGACCGAGTTAAAGACCCCCTGAACACGCCCGGCTTTTTCATGCTCGGGCACGGTTTCGAAACCAAAATGGGTGGTGCTCTCAGTTTTCTCGGTCATGCGGCTTGCCGTCCTTGATGTTTCGCTCTTGTTATAGAGCGCTGACAGGGCGGCACAATGCGCCCAAGTGTACGAGGAGCATGTAATGCCTGAATTGCCCGAGGTCGAGACGGTGATGCGCGGTCTGCGCCCATCGATGGAAGGTGCGGTGATCCAGCACGCCGAGGTCCGCCGCCCGGATCTGCGCTGGCCCTTTCCGGATCGCATGGCGGCGCGGTTGACCGGTGCGCGGGTTCTGGCGATGCGACGGCGGTCAAAGTACATTCTCGCGGAACTGGACACCGGTGAGACACTGCTGATCCACCTGGGCATGTCGGGACGTATGACAGTGTCAGGCGACCCGCTGGGGCAGTTTGTGCATGATCACCCGCAACAGGAAAAGCACGACCATGTGATGTTCGACATGGACAATGGCGCGCGCATCACCTTCAACGACCCGCGCCGATTTGGGGCGATGGATCTGCTGGATACGGCAACTGCTGAGGACAGCAAGCTGCTGTCGGTCCTTGGTCCCGAACCCTTTGCAAATGAGTTCAACGAAGACCACCTGATTGCGGCCCTGAAAGGCAAGAACACGCCGATCAAAACCGCGCTTCTTGACCAGGGAATCATTGCCGGGCTTGGAAATATTTACGTCTGCGAGGTCCTTTTTCGGGCGGGTATTTCGCCCAAACGAAAGGCAGGCCAGATATCTGCCCCGCGCATAGCAGCACTGGTTCCGATCATTCGGGAGGTGCTGCGAGACGCCATTGACGCGGGCGGATCCTCGCTCAAGGATTTCCGGCAAGCCAATGGAGAGCTTGGATATTTCCAGCATTCCTTTGACGTCTATGGCCGCGAGGGAGAGCCCTGCCGACGCGAGGGTTGCGGTGGTAGCGTAAACAGAATCACGCAATCAGGTCGGTCTTCTTTCTATTGTGGCAAGTGCCAAAGATAGCTTGAATGAACCTGAGTGCGTGGTAAGGACTCGGGCTCGAGAGAAACAACTGAAAGCGAATTGTCATGGCCTTTGAGACGCTCAACGTCGATATTCAGGACCACGTCTGCACCATCAAGCTGAACCGGCCTGAAGCGTTGAATGCGCTCAACAGCGTTCTTGTGAGAGAGCTCTGCGAAGCTCTTGAGGAAGCCGACGCCAGCGACAAGGTGCGCTGTATTATCCTGACTGGTTCCGAGAAGGCTTTTGCTGCGGGCGCCGACATCAAGGAAATGTCCGAGCTGACCTATGTGGAGGTCTTTGCCTCCAATCTGTTCGCCAGCGCCAATGATCGTATCGCGGCGATCCGCAAACCGATCATCGCGGCAGTCGCCGGTTACGCGCTGGGCGGCGGCTGCGAACTGGCAATGCTGTGCGATTTCATCATCGCGGCCGACAATGCGAAATTCGGCCAGCCCGAGATCAACCTCGGTGTGACCGCAGGTATTGGTGGCACGCAACGCCTGACGCGTTTTGTGGGCAAGTCCAAATCCATGGACATGAACCTGACAGGCCGTTTTATGACCGCAGAAGAAGCGGAACGTTCGGGTCTCGTTTCGCGTGTGGTTCCGGCCAAGAAACTGATGGAAGAAGCCACCGGCGCGGCGCAGAAGATTGCTGAGAAATCTCTGCTGACCGCTATGGCGGTGAAGGAAGCGGTGAACCGTTCCTACGAGCTGCCGTTGAACGAGGGGCTATTGTTCGAGCGGCGGGTCTTCCATTCAATGTTTGCGACCGAAGATCAGAAAGAGGGCATGGCTGCCTTCTTAGAAAAGCGCGAAGCACAGTTCCGAGACAAGTAACAAGGCGGATAGGGGCGGTGACCTTTAGGTGATCTCCCCGTGAGGTCACCACGCCAAAAGGAGAGGATGGCGGGTCCCGAACCAGGGCCCGCCGTTTTTGTTCCAAAGCTTTGATGGCTTTTTTGTCAGGGGGGCTAAACAAGGGTCCGGTGTTCGACCCACTTGCCAAGCCCCGCCCTTTCCGGTAGAGACCTCCGCCATACATGCGCGTGCAGCCCGCTCTGGCTAGAATCACACCGGTGGATCTGATCCGGGTTTGGCTGGCATTCGCCCTTTTTTGAAACGAACCCGAAGATAAGGTCCAATACCATGGCAAATAGCCCTCAGGCCAAGAAGCGCGCACGTCAGAACGAAAAACGCTTTGCAGTCAACAAAGCCCGTCGTTCGCGCATCCGCACCTACCTGCGTAAAGTAGAAGAAGCCATCGAATCCGGTGACAAGGAAGCAGCGACCGCAGCTCTGCGCGCAGCTCAGCCGGAACTGATGCGCGGCGTCACCAAAGGCGTTTACCACAAGAACACCGCATCCCGTAAAGTGTCCCGTCTGGCATCCCGCGTTAAAGCGCTGGGCTGATTCCAAACGGAGCTGTGACGCAAGCGTTACGGTTTTACGGAATTGCTGATTCCTTCCCCAGATGGGGATAAAATTGACGGAATCGAACATTCAAAGGCGCCGCGCCCCGCGGCGCCTTTTTCATATTTGCCGGATTCCCATTTCCCCCACAGAGTCGTGGGGATTCTTTGTGGGGGATTCCGGAGTCAACATCATAGTTCAGTTGCCGCCTACCGCTTGGAATTGGTACCACTGTTCCAGCGATTCATTCGCTGGGGGGACAGGCTGCCAGCGGCGATTCTAACGGGCATTAGAACCGCCAACAGCTTCGGATCTTGCGCTTTCGAGACCTATGTCTTGTGGGCCATGATGAAGTTGTTTTGCCACTTCCGGAGACCTTTGTCGGTTACCGGTTGTGGATATCCTGTCTTTTTCGGTGAGCTCGGGTCGAGCGTTTTACGCGTCGGATGTGTGTGTTCCGCGCGTGGTGGCGTTTTTCATATTGGGAAACATCTCTCAGGCTGTCTTTGTGCAAAGTCAGTCGACGCTCTTCCTATGCCTGATCGCTGTCGGGCGGCCTTCGGTTGGTCCGACGCTGAGACGAATAAGGAAAGGTCCCTTCCAATTGGGGCCACAATGATAGGAATGCGTGAGGCGCAGCATGAACGAAGATACCTGGGGCCAACTAAGAAACCGTTTGCTTAAGACGGTCGGGCAGAACAACTATACGACTTGGATTGAACCGCTGGAACTGGAGCGCGTGGATGCCGGTGTGGCAACCTTTCAGGTTCCAACGAACTTTATGGGCAATTATGTCAGTCAGAACTTCTCTGACCTGATTCTGCACGAATTCTCCCTGTCGGGTGAACCGGTGCAGCGACTGGCCTTTAAAGTGGCGGCGAATTCTCCGACACGTCCCGTGCAGCCCACCCCTGCCAAGCCTGCTGCGGCCCCGAGCCCGGTGCGCGAGGCGTCCAGTGTGATGGAGACTGCCGTGTCCGAGAAATCCCCCTTGGAAGAGCTGCAAGCCGCGCCGCTTGATCCGCGCTATACCTTTGACAGCTTTGTTGTGGGTAAACCGAACGAACTGGCGCATGCTGCCGCACGCCGCGTTGCCGAAGGTGGTCCGGTCACCTTTAACCCACTGGTGCTTTATGGTGGTGTTGGCTTGGGTAAAACCCATCTGATGCACGCCATTGCGTGGGAGCTGACCGAGAAGAACCCGCACCTGAACGTGCTGTATCTGTCGGCTGAGCAGTTCATGTATCGCTTTGTGCAAGCGCTGCGCGAACGCCGCATGATGGACTTTAAACATCTGTTCCGGTCCGTGGACGTGCTGATGGTCGATGATGTTCAGTTTATCGCCGGCAAAGATTCCACTCAGGAAGAGTTCTTCCACACCTTCAACGCGCTGGTGGACCAGAACAAACAGATCATTATCTCTGCCGACCGTGCGCCCGGCGAGATCAAGGATCTGGAAGACCGAGTGAAATCCCGTCTGCAGTGCGGTCTGGTCGTCGACCTGCACCCGACCGACTATGAGCTGCGTCTGGGCATCCTGCAGACCAAGGTTCAACAGAACCGCCAGACCTACCCGGATCTGAAGATCCAGGATGGCGTTCTGGAGCTGCTGGCGCACCGCATTTCGACCAACGTGCGTGTTCTTGAAGGTGCGCTGACCCGCCTGTTCGCCTTTGCCTCGCTGGTGGGTCGCGAGATCGACATGGAGCTGACCCAGGACTGTCTGGCCGACGTGCTGCGGGCGTCCGAGCGCAAGATCACCGTTGAGGAGATCCAGCGTAAAGTGTCCGAGTACTACAATATTCGGATGTCGGATATTATCGGCCCGAAGCGCCTGCGCTCTTATGCGCGTCCGCGTCAGGTGGCGATGTATCTGTGCAAACAGTTGACCAGCCGCAGCCTGCCGGAAATTGGCCGCCGCTTTGGTGGGCGCGACCACACCACTGTCATGCACGGTGTGAAGCGGATCGAAGAACTGAAGACCATCGACGGCCAGATCGCCGAAGATGTGGAAATGCTGCGCCGCGCGCTTGAGGCCTAAGACAAGCGAACAACAGGCCGCGCCTCTATGAGGTCTGTTGCCAAACGGTCCCGGTTGCCCGCCGGGGCCGTTTTTTTGACCCAACCCACCGTGTTAAGTGTGCCTTGCGCAACACCGCATTGGCCTTGGGCAAGGTTTGCGGCCGTGGTGCTGGGTCAGCCCTTGACGGTTCTGTAAAACCTTAGAAGAAATCTACAAAAAACCTTGTGTCACAGGCGCGAGGCGGTAACCTGCCGGTCCCTACCAACGTTGGCGCGGCAGAAACGCCCGCACAAGAACACCCAAGACGCAGGGACCCCGATCCGGGACGCCAGATGAAGAGGAATGACGGATATGAGAATCAGCATTGAACGCGGCACCCTGCTCAAGGCCGTGGCCCAGGCGCAGTCGGTGGTTGAACGCCGCAATACCATCCCGATCCTCGCCAATGTTCTGATCGAAGCCGAAGGCGAAACCGTTCAGTTCCGCGCCACCGATCTTGATATCGAAGTGGTCGACAAAGCGGTTGCACAGGTCGAACGTGCCGGTGCGACAACTGTGGCTGCAACCACCCTGCATGAAATCGTTCGAAAACTGCCCGATGGTGCGCTGGTGACGCTGACGGCTGATGCGGCCTCGGGCCGTCTGACGGTTGAAGCGGGCCGGTCGAACTTCTCGCTGGCGACCCTGCCGCGCGAAGACTTCCCGGTTATGGCGACTTCCGAATACCACTCCAACTTCACCGCGAACGCTGCCGTCATGCGCCGTCTGTTCGACAAGTCGAAGTTCGCGATCTCCACCGAGGAGACCCGGTATTACCTGAACGGCGTGTACATGCATGTGACCGACGGGTCTGATGGCCGCAAGGCGCTGCGCTGTGTTGCCACCGATGGTCACCGTCTGGCGCGGATCGATTCCGATCTGCCGATGGGCGCCGAGGACATGCCGGGCGTGATCGTGCCGCGCAAAACCGTTGGCGAACTGCGCAAGCTGCTGGACGATGACGAAATGGACATCGCAGTGTCCGTGTCCGAGACCAAAGTGCGCTTTGCGACGCCGACCATCACCCTGACCTCCAAGGTCATTGATGGCACTTTCCCCGACTACACGCGCGTTATTCCCGTCGGCAACACCCGCCGTCTGGAAGTCGACGCGTCCGAGTTTGCCAAAGCTGTGGACCGCGTGGCGACCGTGTCGTCCGAGCGTTCGCGTGCGGTGAAGCTGCAGCTGGAAGAGGATAAGCTGATCCTGTCGGTCAATGCGCCCGACAGCGGTGCCGCCGAAGAAGAGCTGGCCGTGGCTTACGGTGACGAGCGTCTGGAAATCGGCTTCAACGCGAAATACCTGCTGGAGATCGCCAGCCAAGTGGACCGCGAAAATGCTGTGTTCATGTTCAATTCGTCCGGCGATCCGACCCTGATGCGCGAAGGCACAGACGAAAGCGCGGTGTACGTCGTCATGCCGATGCGTGTGTGAGCGCGGTCGGATGCCTCCGGCGGGGATATTTGGAAAAAGATGAAAGATAGGCGCGCGCCATGTCTGCGCTGACTTCCTTGCAACTGTCTCATTTCCGCTCGCATCTGCGAGCGGAATTGCGTTTGGACGGCCGCCCGGTGGCCATCCATGGCAACAACGGGGCGGGTAAGACCAATATTCTTGAAGCCGTGTCGCTGTTTTCACCTGGGCGCGGTATTCGCCGCGCAGCGGCCGCAGAAATGGCGCGCCGTCCCGAGGCGCTTGGCTGGAAGCTGTCGGCTGTCCTGCAGGCGCCGGACATGGCGTTTGAGGTTGAGACTTGGGCCGAAGGTGGCAATGCACGTCAGGTGAAAATTGACAATAAGCCCGCCAATCAGGTGGCGCTGGGTCAGATTGCCCGGGTGGTCTGGCTGATCCCTGCGATGGACCGGCTGTGGATCGAAGCGGCAGAAGGGCGGCGACGGTTTCTGGATCGGATTGTTCTGAGCTTTGACCCCACCCATGCGGAGGCCACGCTGGCTTACGAGAAAGCCATGCGTGAACGCAATCGGCTGCTGAAAGACAATATTCGCGATGCTGTCTGGTACAAGGTGCTCGAAAGCCAGATGGCCGAAGCGGGTCACCGTATTCATCAGGGTCGTGTCGGCGCGGTAGATCGGCTTATGGCGGCGCAGTCTGCAGCAGAGACGGCCTTTCCCACGGCGGAGCTGGAACTGATCCAGAGCGAGGGCAGCATGCCCACCACGGTTGAGGATTTTCGGGATGCGCTGGATGAAAGCCGGTTTCGGGATCTCAACGCCGGGCGCACTCTGGTTGGTCCGCACCGCAGCGATCTGATCGGCACCTATCAGGCCAAAGGTCTGCCTGCGAAGGATTGTTCGACCGGGGAACAGAAAGCGCTGCTGGTGTCGCTGATCCTTGCCAATGCGCGGGCGCTGGCAAAGGCGGAGGGCGCACCGCCTATTCTGCTGCTGGATGAGGTCGCGGCGCATCTGGACGCGGGACGTCGTGCGGCACTTTATGACGAGATCTGCGCGCTTGGCGCGCAGGCCTGGATGACGGGGACGGGTCCAGAGCTCTTTGGTGAGCTTGGAGATCGGGCACAGAGGGTAGAGGTGCGCGACGAAGACGGGCAATCAGCCCTGATTACGGGCTGAGCCAGGCCTGCAAAAAGGGCTGAAGCGCCGCTTTGGGGTCGCGCAGTTCGTGTTCCATGCAGAAGCTAATGGCGAGCACATGGGCAAGGAAGGCCTCAATACCTTCGGCCAGAAATTCGGGGTCCAACCCCGCGCGCACCGTGCCTGCGGCCTGCATCTGGGAAATCCAGCCTTTGGCAAGGTCGCAGCGACGGGTGAAGGTTTCTGTGACGACCTCATTGGTTTCAGACCCAGTGGCGCCGGAATAGCGCAGCAGGATGTCAAAAATCATCCGATCCTTGGCGACGAAATCCAAATGAACGAACAGGCGCTTGGTCAGATCGTCGATCGATTCGGGGGTGCCTAGGCCATGGATCTGATCTAGCTGGCCCATAACTTCGCCACCGATCAGCACCGCAAGCAGCCCGTCCTTGTCGCCAAAGTGGGAAAACAGCGTGCCCTTGGCCACGCCAGCGCGGGCAACGACATCTTCGACTCGCAAGCCGCTATAGCCCTGTTCGGACACGATTTCCTGTGCAACCGCGAGCAGTTTGGCGCGGGTTTCTAGGCGGCGTTTCTGGGGCGCGCGTGACATGGGGTCTCCGTGAAAATGTGACCATGGTCAAAAATAATAATTGACCGAGGTCATTTTTGTGAGTCATAAACTGACCGAGGTCAATTTAACAATCTGGAGCCCGTCATGTCCATCAAGAAGATCATCCTTATCAATGGCCACCCCGGTCAGTCGTCGCTGAATAAATCTCTGGCTGAAACCTACCGCCGAAGCGCCGAGGCGCGTGGGCACGAGGTGCGCTACCACGACATCTCTGCCATGGAGTTTGACATGGATTACGGCGAGGGGGGGTATAGCGATACAAAGCCGCTTGAGCCGGCGCTGGAGGCGTTGCTGTCCGATCTGGAGTGGGCCGAGCATGTGGTCGTGACCTCCCCGCTGTGGTGGGGGGCGATGCCGGCCAAGCTGAAGGGCGCGTTTGATCGGGCGCTGTTGCCGGGCCGCGCGTTTGACACCCGCAACACAACGGCGATTGGCTTTCCCTCTCCAATGCTGAAGGGCAAGACCGCCCGTGTTCTGCTGACAGCGGATACCCCGGCGGTCCTGCTGTGGTTGATGTATGGCAATGCGATCAAGAAAATCTTCGCCCGTCAGATTCTTGGATTTGTCGGCATTAAGCCCACGCGTTTCACCTCCTTTTCGCCGGCCAGTCATGCGGATGAGAAAAAGGTGCAAAGCTGGCGTGAAAAAGTTGCGCAGCTTGGCGCCGAAGCCGCCTGATTCGACCCCCGATTCTGGCAAGAAAAAAGGGGGCTTGCGCGTGACAAGCCCCCTCTTTCGGCGTATAAAATCCGAAAGCAAATTTAGGAAAGCGTGAATGTCCGAAAACGAGCAATCCCCGGCAGAATATGGCGCAGATTCCATCAAGGTTCTCAAGGGGTTGGAGGCGGTCCGCAAACGCCCTGGCATGTACATTGGTGACACCGATGACGGCTCTGGCCTTCATCATATGGTTTATGAGGTTGTCGACAACGGCATCGACGAGGCACTGGCTGGTCATGCGGATGCGGTAAACGTCACCATTCACGCAGATTCTTCGATCTCTGTCAGCGACAACGGACGTGGTATTCCGGTGGATATCCACCCGGAAGAGGGCGTTTCAGCGGCCGAGGTCATCATGACGCAGCTGCATGCGGGCGGTAAGTTCGACAGCAATTCTTACAAGGTGTCCGGCGGTCTGCACGGTGTGGGTGTGTCCGTTGTGAACGCGCTGTCTGACTGGCTGGAACTGCGCATCTGGCGAAACGGTAAAGAGCACGTTGCGCGTTTTGAGCGCGGCGACACCGCGAAGCATCTGGAAGTGGTTGGCGAGTGCGGGGATCGCACCGGCACCGAGGTCCGGTTCTTGGCGTCGACCGACACGTTCTCCAACCTGGAATATGTCTATGAGACGCTGGAAAAGCGCCTGCGCGAGCTGGCCTTCCTGAACTCTGGCGTGCGGATCATTCTGGCGGACGAACGCCCGGCAGAACGGCTCGAGGTGGAGCTGTTCTATGAAGGCGGCGTCAATGAGTTCGTTAAATACCTCGACCGGTCCAAAACCCCGGTCATGGACGCGCCGATCTACATCAAAGGCGAAAAAGACGACATCGGTGTTGAAATCGCCATGTGGTGGAATGACACCTACCACGAGACCGTGCTGCCCTTCACAAACAACATCCCGCAGCGCGATGGCGGTACCCATGTTGCGGGCTTCCGCGGCGCGCTGACCCGGACCATCAACAACTATGCGCAATCTTCGGGCATTGCGAAGAAGGAGAAGGTCAACTTTACCGGTGATGACGCCCGTGAAGGCCTGACCTGTGTTTTGTCCGTGAAAGTGCCGGATCCGAAATTTTCCTCTCAGACCAAAGACAAGCTGGTCTCTTCCGAGGTGCGCCCGGTTGTTGAAAGCCTGATGGGTGAAAAGCTGGCGGAATGGTTTGAAGAAAACCCCAACGTTGCCAAGCAGGTTGTCGGCAAGATCATCGAGGCCGCGCTGGCCCGCGAAGCGGCCCGCAAGGCGCGCGAGCTGACCCGCCGTAAAACCGCGATGGATGTGAACTTCCTTGCCGGTAAGCTGAAAGACTGTTCTGAGAAAGACCCGTCAAAGACCGAAGTCTTCCTCGTCGAGGGTGACTCGGCTGGCGGTTCCGCACAGACTGGCCGTGACCGTCAGACGCAGGCCATTCTGCCCTTGCGCGGTAAGATCCTGAACGTGGAACGCGCGCGGTTTGACCGGATGCTGGGCTCTCAAGAGATCGGCAATCTGGTGATGGCGCTTGGCACCGGCATTGGGCGGGACGAGTTCAACATCGACAAGCTGCGCTACCACAAGATCGTCATCATGACGGATGCGGACGTCGACGGCGCGCACATCCGCACACTGCTGTTGACCTTCTTCTATCGCCAGATGCCCGAGCTGATCGAAGGGGGCTACCTCTATATTGCGCAGCCGCCGCTGTACAAAGTGTCGCGCGGCAAGTCCGAGGTCTACCTCAAAGACCAGAACGCGCTGGATGATTACTTGATCAACCAAGGTGTCGATGGCGCGGTGCTACGACTGGGCAATGGAGCCGAGATCGCCGGTGCGGACCTGACCCGTGTGGTCGACGAGGCCCGCCAGCTGAAGCGCGTTCTGGACGCCTTCCCGACCCATTATCCGCGCCACATTCTCGAGCAGGCTGCCGTTGCAGGCGCCTTTATTCCGGGTGCTGTGGACAGCGACCTTCAGGGCGTGGCCGACAAGGTGGCGCAGCGTCTGGACCTGATCGCGCTGGAATACGAACGCGGTTGGCGGGGTCGTATCACGCAAGATCACGGCATTCGCCTGTCCCGCATCCTGCGCGGCGTCGAAGAGTTGCGGACCTTGGATGGCCCGATGCTGCGTTCGGGCGAAGCCCGCAAAACCGGCAGCTTCACCGCGTCTTTGCAGGAAATCTATGGCTCCACCGCCGTTCTGCAGCGCAAGGACCGCAACCAGATGATCCACGGCCCCCTTGGCCTGCTGAAAGCGATCCTGGAAGAGGGCGAAAAGGGCCTCTCCCTGCAGCGCTACAAAGGCTTGGGTGAAATGAATCCTGACCAGCTGTGGGAAACCACGCTGGACCCGGATGCCCGCACGCTGCTGCAGGTTCGCGTCGACGATATGATTGAGGCGGATGATCTCTTCACCAAGCTGATGGGCGACGTGGTTGAGCCCCGTCGAGAGTTCATTCAGAAAAACGCGCTTAGCGTGGAAAACCTCGATTTCTAAATGTGTTAGAGGGGCCGTTAAGGCCCCTTTTTCTTGACCGACACTGACTGAATATGGGCATGATGTGACCGTATGCAGGGGAGGTGCAGACCATGATTTCAGAAGCCATTGACGACCTGCGCGATCTGCTGGGCGAGCGGCTTTCAACGGGCACGTCCGTGCGGGAACTTCACGGCCGAGACGAGGCCTATTCCGCACCTGCTTTGCCGGATGCGGTGGCCTTTCCAGAGACCACCGAAGAAGTCTCTGCGATCATGAAGGTTTGCACCAAATACAAGGTTCCGGTTGTGCCATTTGGCATTGGGTCTTCGTTGGAAGGCCACGTGATTCCGATCCACGGGGGCATCAGCGTCGATACCAGTCGGATGAACAGCGTGCTGGAAATTCACAGCTCTGATTTGGATGCAGTGGTGCAGCCTGGGGTGACCCGGACCCAGCTCAACACAGAGCTGCGCGACACGGGCCTGATGTTCACGGTGGACCCCGGTGCCGATGCCACGATCGGCGGAATGGCGGCAACCCGGGCGTCTGGAACGAACACCGTGCGCTATGGCACCATGCGCGAAAACGTCCTCGCGTTGGAGGTCGTTCTGCCGGACGGCACGGTGATTGAAACCGGATCACGCGCCCGTAAGTCGGCTTCGGGCTATGATCTCACTCATCTCTTTGTGGGGTCAGAAGGGACCTTGGGTATTATCACCAAGTTGACTGTTCGCCTGTTTGGTCAACCCGAGGCGATCCTGTCTGCAACCTGCGCCTTTGAGACCATCGAAGAGGCTGTGCATACGGTGATCCTTGCCATCCAAATCGGTCTGCCTATGGCACGGATCGAGCTTCTGGACGAGGTTCAGATGCGCGGGATGAATACCTATAATCCAGACATGGACATGCCTGAAAAGCCTCATCTTTTCCTAGAGTTCCACGGAACAGAAGCTGGGGTGAGAGAGCAGGTGGAGCAATTCGAAGCCATCGCCGAAGACCTCGGCGTATCCGGGTTCAGCTGGGCCACAAAAGCAGAAGAGCGCAACCGCCTGTGGCAGGCCCGTCACAACGCCTATTACGCCGGTAAATCTCTGCGCAAAGGCTGCGAAGGGATGGTGACAGACTGCTGTGTGCCGATCTCTGCGCTAGCGGATTGTATCGCACACACCAAGAAGCTGATCGCACAGAGCGGACTGATTGCGCCATTGGTTGGGCATGTGGGTGACGGCAATTTTCACCTGCTCATCTTGGTTGATCCAGAGTCAGAGGACGAATTGGCACGTGCCAAAGCGCTGGCCGAAGCCGTCAGTCAGACAGCCCTGAAATTCGGTGGCACTGTGACCGGCGAACACGGCGTCGGCACCGGCAAGATGAAGTATATGGAGCAGGAACACGGCGCAGCCTATGCGTTAATGAAAACGCTAAAGCAGGCTGTTGATCCATTGAACCTGATGAACCCCGGGAAAATGGTGGCGCAAGGCTAGCGCCACCGCTTCTTCAGTCGATCCACCCATGCGATTTAAGGCCCCGTTCGCGGGCGAGACGGACCTGCTTTTGGCGTTCCCGAAAGCGGTTTTTGTCTGCCTCAGAGGTCTCGTGTGCGCATTGATGGCACGAGACGCCTTTTTCATATTCGGGACGCAGCTTGTCTTCGGGCAAGATCGGTCGGCGGCAGCCGTGGCACAGTTCATGCGGGCCTTCGACCAACCCATGCCCCACAGAGACGCGGTTGTCGAAGACAAAGCAATCGCCTTCCCAGCTGCTGTCTTCCTTGGGCACTTCTTCGAGGTACCGCAGGATGCCCCCCTTGAGGTGATAGACATCCTCTACCCCTTGTCCCAACAGGTAGTTCGTTGATTTTTCACAACGAATGCCACCGGTGCAGAACATGGCAACGCGCTTGTTGTGGAAGCGGTCCTTGTTGTCTTCCCACCATTTCGGGAAGTCGCGGAAGCTTTCCGTCTTGGGGTCAATCGCGCCTTCAAAGGTGCCAATGGCAACTTCGTAGTCATTGCGGGTATCGATCACCACCACATCATCAGAGCGGATCAGATCGTTCCAATCCTCGGGCTCCACATAGTTGCCAACCGTGGACAGCGGGTCCACATCTGGCTGGCCCAGGGTGACGATCTCTTTCTTGAGCCGCACTTTCATTTTGCCGAAGGGCGCATCTTTGGCGGTGGCTTCTTTCCACTCAAGGTCTGCGCAGCCCGGCAGGGACTTGATATGTGCCAGAACCGCATCAATGCCTGCGCGGGGGCCTGCGATGGTGCCATTGATCCCTTCGTTTGCCAGCAGCAAAGAGCCCCTCACTTCCTGAGCAACGCACAGGTCAAGAAGCGCAGGTTTAATGGCTGCGGGATCGGGGAATCGGGTGAACTGATAGAGAGCGGCGATCGTGTACATAGTCCCGCCCTTAGAGCGATGAGAGGGGCAATTCAAGCCTCGTTTTGGTCGATGCCAAAAGATTAAATGGTGTAACAGAGTATCATATTTTGTTGGCCTTTTCGCAACATCGCAGTCAGATGACAGGTCGACGCAGGGTGGGCTCTTGCAGATTTTCGCAGGCCTGCCCAACAGATATTGGTTGCATTGGAAAGGACCGGCTCATGTCAAAAGCCTTGCTCGTCATTGACGTCCAGAACGATTTTTGCCCGGGCGGCGCCTTGGCTGTGCCCGGTGGTGATGAGATCGTCGCCCCAATAAACGCGATGATGACGCAGTTTGACACTGTGATCCTGACACAGGACTGGCATCCGGCAGGGCATTCCTCGTTTGCGTCGTCTTACGACGGCAAACAGCCTTTTGAAACAACTGAACTGGACTACGGCACACAGGTGCTGTGGCCGGATCATTGCGTAAAAAACAGCGATGGGGCGGCGTTCCACCCTGACCTGCGCACCGATGGTGACCTTATCATTCGCAAAGGGTTCCGAACCGCCATCGACAGCTATTCCGCGTTTTTTGAGAACGATCAGGTGACGCCCACTGGGCTCGAAGGGTATTTACGCACCCGGGGCATTGAAGAATTGACGCTCGTCGGTCTGGCGACCGATTTCTGCGTGGCCTTTTCCGCAATGGACGCGCGCCGCTTGGGTTTTGATGTTACGGTTGTTCTGGATGCTTGCCGGGCGATCGATCTGGATGGATCCCTTGACACGGCCTTGAACAATATGCGCGCGCGAGGTGTCGTTATTGCCTAAGCAAAGTGTGAGAAAATTAAGGACACCACTATAGAAAAACCTAAAATCGCGGGTTGGAAAGCACGGGACTTGGAAACAGGGCACATGGAAAACTTGAAGCCGGGCACGCCAGGCCCCTTGGCCCTGCACAACGAGCAGTTCAGCAAACGAGGGATGCTGCTGCGCTATGCGCGTGGCCGTGTCGCAACCGTTTGGCCGCGCATTCTGATCGGTGCTGTGGTCACTCTTTTGTTGTCTGCGTGGTTCGACCCGCTCCTGCCTTTGCTGTTGCTGTTCATCTATCTGGTGGCCGAACTTGCGGAGACGGGGTTTCTCTTTAATCTGCCCGCACTGCTAGAGCGTGGGATGTCGCTGCGAAGCGGCTTTCGTATAGCCAGTGTTTTTGCGGTTGGATTTGCGCTTTCTGTTGTAGCATTTGCGGCGTTTCCAATGCTTTACGGTTTGGAGGCAGATGACGGTCAGCTGTCATTGCCAGTCCCATTCTTCAGTCTTTGCGGGATTTTGGGGCCTGCGCTGACGGCGTGTTTCGATCTGCGCTACCATCGGGTCGCGAGCCTGCTGCGCGTGGGGATCTTGGCCGCCTCTCCGATCGGCATTGCGCTATACCAGCAGATTTGCTGCGACGTGCATTATGGCACGCATGCAATCGGGCTGTTGCTGACCTCCTGTGTTACGCTCTGTATGGCGCTGGTTTGGACCGGCGTCTATATCCAGAGCCGTCAGAAACGGTCGCAGCGCTCGATGCGGTCGCAGGCGCTTCAGCGTCAGGCTTTGGCAGATGCTTATATGCGTCTTTACGACCAGAAACAGGAAGCGCGCCGCCTTGCTTTGATCGCGGAGAATGCAAATGACAGTGTCATGCTGCTTGGCCGTGACGGAGAGATACTCTGGGCGAACGAGGCGTTTACCCGCATCACTGGCTATTCTGCGGACGAGGCTGTTGGCAAATCGCCCTGTGATATTCTCCATTTCGGGGAACATATCCCGGACGAAGTTTCCGCGGTTGAACGGGGACGCCGCAATGCGGAACCCTTCCGCATGACGCTGCAGAACCAACGTAAAGATGGCACGACCATTTGGTTGGATACAAACCAGGTGCCGGTGTTTGACGAAAAAGGCGAGCTCGAGGCCTTTATCGCGGTCGAACGTGATATTACGGCCATCAAACATCACGAAGAACAGCTCGAGGCGGCGAAGGCCGCTGCCGAGGAAGGCGCGCGCGTAAAAGAAGAATTCCTCGCCACGATGAGCCATGAATTTCGCACGCCAATGAATGGTGTGTTGGGCATGGCCCAGCTGCTGCAAGAAACCGCTCTTAATGAGGCGCAGCGCGAATACGTTGATACCATTCAGAATTCATCGCAGGCCCTGCTTGAGTTGATCAATGATGTGCTGGACCTGTCCAAGATGAACGCCAGCGGTGTCACGCTGACAGAGGCGGATTTTGATCCGCGGGCCTGTTTTGGGGATGCGCTGCGCCTGTTGCGACCACAAGCCCGCGAGAAAGGGCTGACACTCGCCCTGTCCGTCGCGCCGGAAGTGCCGCAGCTTCTGCGCGGTGATCATCGCCGCCTGCGGCAGATCATTATGAACCTTGTCGGCAACGCCATTAAATTCACCGAAAAAGGCAGCGTTGAGGTTTCGGCCACAGCCCGGACCGAAGGTGATGCGGTGCGGTTTTGTTTCGAGGTCAGCGATAGTGGTATTGGCATCGCGCCCGAGCAGCTGGACAAGATCTTTGAACGGTTTTCGCAGGCAGATGCGGCCATCACGCGCAAATTTGGCGGCACGGGTCTGGGGCTGCCCATTTCACGGCATCTGGCCGAAGCGATGGGCGGCACAATCACGGTGCGGTCGGGTCTGGGCGATGGCGCAACCTTTGCCGTCGACCTGTTGCTGAGCCCGGCCCAGACGCGGCCAGAGGGGGGTGCCGCGCCTCAACCCGAGATCCCGACGACCCTGCCCGAAGGGGTCAGCCTGCGCGTTCTTGTTGCGGAAGACAACCGCGTCAACCGCCTGATCATCACCAAGTTCCTGGATGGGTTTCCCATTGAATTGAGTTTTGCGGAGGATGGCGAAGAAGCGGTCGCCAAAACTCTGGCGGAGCGCCCACAGCTGGTCCTTATGGATGTCTCAATGCCGCGCAAAAACGGTTTGGATGCGACCCGCGAAATCCGGGCTCAGGCGGTGGAACAGCCCTATATCACGGCTTTGACGGCCAATGTGGATGACCAAAGTCGACAGGCTTGTATAGCGGCCGGTATGGATGGCTTTCTCAGTAAACCGCTTGCCCGCCGGGAACTTGTCGCGATATTGCTGCAAGTAGCAGAGCAGGTCAGCGTGCCTGCTCCTTCATGACCCAGCCCCGCCTTTGGCGCAGCAGCGGTATCTACATTTCTTTTTGGCCAGAAAGGTCTGACCTTGGACATCGCGACCCGCGTTTATAACCACAAGTGGAAAATCGATCCGATTGTGCGGTCCTTGATCGACACCGATTTCTACAAGCTGCTGATGTGCCAGTCGGTGTTTCGCAACAAGCCCGACACGCGCGTGGTGTTTTCGCTGATCAACCGGTCGGACAAGGTGCCGCTGGCGCGTCTTATTGACGAAGGCGAGCTGCGCGAGCAGCTGGATCACATCCGGTCACTGTCGCTGTCGCGGGGCGAAAGCACATGGCTGCGCGGCAATACGTTTTATGGCAAACGTCAGATGTTCCGCCCCGATTTCATGGAGTGGTTCGAGGGTCTGCGTCTGCCGCCGTATCATCTGGAACGGCGCGGCGATCAGTACGAGCTGACCTTTGAAGGCAGCTGGCCCGAGGTCATGCTGTGGGAAATCCCCGCCTTGGCGGTCCTGATGGAGCTGCGCTCGCGCGCTGTTCTGGACGACATGGGGCGCTTTGAACTGCAGGTTCTTTATGCCCGTGCGATGACACGGGTTTGGGAAAAAATCGAACAGTTGCGCGACATTGACGGGCTGTCGATTGCGGATTTCGGCACCCGTCGCCGCCACAGTTTCCTGTGGCAGGACTGGTGCGCGCAGGCGATGATGGAGGGCTTGGGCGACAAATTCACCGGTACCTCGAACTGCCTGATCGCCATGCGTCGCGAGGTTGAGGCGATCGGCACAAACGCGCACGAGCTTCCTATGGTCTATTCCGCTCTGGCCGAAGACGATGCAGGCCTCGCGCGTGCACCCTATGACGTTCTGTCTGACTGGCACGAAGAACATGACGGCAATCTGCGGATTATCCTGCCGGACACCTATGGCACCAAAGGGTTTCTGGACAATGCCCCGGATTGGCTGGCGGGCTGGACCGGGATTCGGATCGACAGTGGTGATCCCGCAGGCGGCGCTGAAACCGCCATTCAGTGGTGGCAGGAACGCGGCGAAGACCCGCGTGCAAAACGGGTGATTTTCTCGGACGGTTTGGACGTTGAAAAGATCCGCGAGCTGCACGGGCAGTTCGCAGATCGGTTGAATGTCTCTTTTGGGTGGGGCACGCTGCTGACCAATGATTTCCGCGGGCTGGTGCCTGACGACGCGCTGGCGCCGTTCTCGTTGGTGTGCAAGGCGGTCTCTGCCAATGGCAAGCCAACGGTTAAGTTGTCCGACAATCCGGAAAAAGCCATGGGCCCAGCCGAACAGATCGAGCGCTATAAGCGTGTCTTTGGGGTGGGGCACCAAGAGTCCATGGATGTGATTGTCTGAGCGTTAGCTGCGGCCGACCACAAAGGTGAAGCTCTTTTCCTGTTCGGCCGCAAAGGCCGCGCCGGTGCGCAGGTCTTTGATGTCCGGCAGCAGGCTCAGGCAGGTGCCCCAGAAAGACAGCGCCGCATGAGAGGTCCGCGATATGCCCATACGCCAATGGCCGCAATGGGTGGCAAGAACCTGTTGCGCCGCCTGTTGACCCAAGCCTTTGCGCCGGTACTGGGGAAAGATGGTGAACTCTGACAGCTCGCGGCGGTCTTCCGGCAGCTTCAGGACCACGGAAAAACCCACGGTCGTGGCCTGATCTATCAACCACCAGACGTAGGTGTCGCGCCGGTTGAGCAGTTGCCCGGCACGTTGCATCACGTCCAAACGCGCTTCCGGCCGCACCTCGGCAAGGTAGTTGGCCAGCTGACTCGCAAATCGCCCCTTTTCGTCAGGCGAGATGGCCCGCAATGTCACCGGGCAGAGGTCATAGGTCGTGTTCGTCATCGGCTTGGTCCGCGACGCCTTTGTTTGATTTCGTCAGCGCAGTGTGACTCGCGAGGGTTAGAAAAGTGATACCAGCGTTGCAATCTCTGTTGCGACCGCACGCCGCCTTGACCTTTTTCCCGACGTAATAAAGTTTCGCCGCGGTGCCGCATGACTGGCATTCAACCTTTGAAATTGGTAAAGACGGTCAAATTTTGACTGTGACAGCGCGCGCAAGCTGCCTCTCGCGACAGGCCCGCGCCCCCGGAGGAGACCGTGATGAGTGCCACAGCCCGTAAGACTGCCCTGAATGCGCAGGATATCCGCGCCATGAAGGGCGGCCAGCCCATTGTCAGCCTCACCGCCTATACAACGCCGATGGCGCGTCTGATGGATTCGCATTGCGACTTTGTCCTGGTGGGCGACAGTGTCGGCATGGTGCTGCATGGTCTGACCTCGACGTTGGGCGTGACCATGGAGATGATGATCCTGCATGGCCAGGCCGTGGCACGCGGCCTGAGCCGCGCGTGTCTGGTGATCGACATGCCCTTTGGCTCTTACGAGGAAGGTCCGGCGCAAGCGTTTCGCAATGCTGCCCGCATGATGGCGGAAACCGGCTGCGCTGCGGTGAAGCTCGAGGGCGGCGTGGAAATGGCCGAGACCATTCGCTTCCTTGTGGCACGCGGCATTCCGGTGATGGCACATGTGGGCCTGACCCCGCAGTCGATCAACACACTGGGGGGCTACAAGGTGCAGGGCCGTGGCGAGGCGGGCGATCAGCTGTTGGCTGACGCCAAAGCGGTCGAGGAAGCAGGCGCTTTCGCGGTTGTCCTTGAAAAAGTTCCCGCCGCACTGGCCGACCGCGTGACCGAAGAGATCGGCATTCCGACCATCGGCATTGGCGCTTCGGCTGGCTGTGACGGTCAGGTGTTGGTCGTGGATGATATGGTCGGCTTTTTCACCGCGTTCAAACCAAAGTTTGTGAAACGCTATGCCGAACTTGGCCCTATTGCAGAAGAGGCGATTGCGGAATATGCCGCCGAGGTACGCGCCCGGACCTTCCCGGCGCCGGAACATACCTTTGCCGAAACCGCACCCGGTTCGTCCAAATGAAGGATATCGCCGCTATGACTGCCGCTCCGATCCTGCGCTCGCTTGCTGACCTGCGCGCCCTGCGCCGTGAAAGCATGATGAAAGGCGAGACTCTCGCTGTGGTGCCGACAATGGGCGCGCTGCATCAGGGGCATCTGTCGCTGGTCGAAGCTGCAAAAGCTGCCTGCGATCGCGTTGTGGTGACAATCTTTGTGAACCCCAAACAGTTCAACAGCCCGGAAGATCTGGCGAATTATCCCCGGACCGAGGTTGAGGACGCAGAAAAGCTCGCTCCTTTTGGCGTGGACGCGATCTTTGTGCCCGACCCGAACGAGATGTACCCGCAAGGCTATGCGACCGAGGTTGCCGTGGGTGGGTCGATCACCAGCGTGATGGAAGGCCCCTTCCGTCCCGGCCATTTCGAAGGTGTGGCGACCGTGGTGGCCAAACTGTTCCTGCAGACCGGTGCGGATAAGGCGTTTTTTGGTCAGAAAGACTACCAGCAGCTGATGGTTGTGACCCGCATGGCCCGTGACCTGGACATCCCGATCGAAGTGGTTGGGTGTCCCACCGTGCGTGAACCCTCGGGCCTTGCCATGTCGTCACGCAATACGCGGCTGTCTGAAGCCGGGCTTGTGACGGCTGGCAAGCTGAACCCCTTGATGGAAGCGGCTGCCGAACGCCTGCGTTCGGGCGCACCTTATGCCCCGATCGAGACTGGCCTGCGCGCCGATCTGGCCACGCTTGGTTTCGGTGAGGTCGAATACATCGATCTGCGCTGCGCAGAGACGTTGGTGGCGCTGGAACAGGCTGACAAACCGGCGCGGATGTTTGTGGCAGCCTGGCTGGACGGTGTTCGCCTGATCGACAATATCGCGGTCTAGTTTGCAGCGTCCCAACGAAAGATTTCGTAGGGGCTGGTAGCGGTAGCAGATTTATGGCTACTGTCCCCTCCAAAGCGACTTCGAAGGGGACCAAATGACCTATATTCTCGCCATCGACCAAGGCACAACCTCGACCCGTGCCATTCTGTTCGACCAGGACATGAAGGTGGCGGCCAGCGCCCAGGAAGAATTTCCGCAGCACTATCCGCAGGCGGGCTGGGTTGAACACGACCCCGAAGATCTGTGGAACACCACGCTCAGCACTTGTCGCGCCGCAATTGCGAAGCTTGGCATTGCCGCGTCCGACATTGCGGGTATCGGCATCACCAACCAGCGCGAAACCACGGTTGTCTGGGACAAGACCACAGGCAAGGCGATCCACAATGCGATTGTCTGGCAGGACCGCCGCACCGCCACCATCTGCGAGGGGCTGCGCGCAGCGGGTCACGAAGACATGGTGCGCAATGCAACGGGTCTGCTGCTGGATCCCTATTTCTCGGGCACCAAGGTGAAATGGATCCTCGACACCGTCGAAGGCGCACGCGCCAAGGCTGCGGCGGGCGATTTGCTGTTTGGCACCGTCGACAGCTTCCTGATCTGGCGTTTGACCGGCGGCGAAAGCCATGTGACGGATGCCACCAATGCGGCGCGCACGCTGATCTATGACATCCGCAAGGGCGAGTGGAGTGCTGAAATCTGCGCGCTTCTGGATGTGCCGACCGCGATGCTGCCCGAGGTCAAAGACTGCGCCGCAGAATTTGGCGTCACCGATCCCGATCTGCTGGGGGCGGCTGTGCCGATCCTTGGCGTGGCAGGCGACCAGCAGGCAGCAACCGTCGGTCAGACCTGCTTTGAGCCCGGCATGATGAAATCCACCTATGGCACGGGCTGCTTTGCGCTGTTGAACACGGGCGATACGCCGGTTCTGTCGGAAAACCGCATGCTGACCACCATCGCCTACCAGCTGGACGGTAAACCAACCTATGCGCTGGAAGGGTCGATCTTTATTGCCGGTGCAGCCGTGCAATGGCTGCGCGACGGGCTGGGCATTATCCAAAGCGCATCGGAAACAGGCGATCTGGCCGAAAAAGCAGATCCGGGTCAGGACGTGATTTTGGTCCCGGCCTTCACCGGTCTGGGCGCGCCTTACTGGCAGCCTGAATGCCGCGGTGGTATGTTTGGCCTGACCCGTGGCTCTGGTCCGGCTGAATTTGCCCGCGCCGCGCTGCAATCTGTGGCCTATCAGACCCGCGACCTCTGGGAAGCGATGCGCGCAGACTGGGGCGGTGAGGCCAAGGTCACCCTGCGGGTCGATGGCGGCATGAGCGCCAGTAATTGGGCCATGCAGAGCCTGTCTGACCTCTTGGGGGCTGCTGTGGATCGCCCGGTGATGCAGGAAACCACCGCTTTGGGCGCAGCGTGGCTGGCGGGCATGAAGGCGGGGATCTACCCGGATCAAGCAGGTTTTGCCGCCACTTGGGCGCTGGATCGCCAGTTTACACCTGATCTGGAAGAAGAAGCGCGCGAGGCGGCTTATGCCCGCTGGAAACGTGCGGTTGATGCGGTGATCAGTGTCTAAGCTTTTTGTCGGCGGGCAGGGCGATCTTGCCCGTCGACACGAAATTGGTGAGAGCTGCGGGTCTAAGACCGGGGCAGCTCCTCCGCAAAAATCAGACCGGCGTGGTCCTTGAGGTAGATCTTGATCCACGGCGTGAACTGTTCCGGGTGGTGGGCGATCTCTTCGTTCAGGCTCGCCACGGACATCCAGCGCGTGTCCATGACCTCATCCGGGTTAAGCGCAACTTGCAGGCCTGCTGTGGCCTGAGCCACAAATACATCGACCACCTCGTGTTCTACCAAACCACCGCCGACGTCCGCGCGGTATTCCAGCTGGCCGCGAAATTCGGGGGTAAGCCCCGTGATGCCAAGTTCGTCCTGCAGGCGTCTTTGCGCACAGGCGGCACTGTCCTCGTCCCACATCGGATGCGTGCAGCAGGTGTTCGCCCAAAGACCCGGCGTGTGATATTTGCCAAGCGCCCGGCGCTGCATCAGGATCTCTTTGCCGCGCAGCACAAAGACCGAGACCGCCTTGTGGCGCAGGCCGCGTTGGTGAACGTCCAGCTTTTCGACAGGGGTCAGTGTCCCATCGACCCAGGCGGGGATCATCTGGTGCATTGTAGTGTCCTCGTGGAGCATGGCTTGGCGCCTACGCGAGCCTCGGCCATTGCGCAAGCCCGGTCCGGTATCCAACCGTCAAAAAGGGCCGCAGGCATGGCCCGCGACCCTTAATATTCTCGATTTCGATCGCTTAGTTCGAGACGGCGTCTGCGTCGGTGGTCTCTTCTTCGACAGCGGCGTCCGTTGCGGGCGCGGGGCCATTTTCAAGCAAATAGGCGTAGATGTCTTCCCCGCCTTTTTTCAGCTTAAAGCTCATCTTCGATTTGGCTTTGGTGCTGTCGAGCTGTTCTTTCAGGAATTTCTTCGGGTCAGCGGTGTAGGCAACAAAGCTTGCCTCATCCCAGACCAGACCGGCTTCGCCAGCAGCAACCAGATCCTTGCCATAGCGGAAACCGTCAACAGTGCCGGCGGTTCGGCCTGCAACACCCCAGAGGTTCGGGCCGGTTTTGCCACCCTTTTTGATCACATCGCCATTGTCTGCGACGATCATGTGGCAGGACTTGCATTTGTTGAACGCTTTTTCGCCTTTGGCGGTGTCTCCTTCGGCAAATGCAGGGGCTGCAAAAAGGCCGAGGGCTGCAATAGTCAGCAGGTGTTTCATGAGGTAGCTCCTGTAGCGTTTGGCTGCTTTGAAATAGGAGTTTTTCAGTAAGTGAAGTCAATGCGGCAATTGTCGCAGAAGCTGCCAAAGTGAATGCGAAGGTGGCGCAAATGGTTGTAATTATGAAGGTTTGCTTTCTTTCCAGCAGGGCAGGATATCGCCCGCCGCAGGGCTGGCTTCATAGACCGCTCTGGCAATCGCGCGGGCCAGACACAGCGACGCGGCATGACAGAGGGTTGCAATGTCTTCTGCGCCAGTAGGGCGGGCTGACGTGCCGGTGGCGGCGGCGAAGACCAGATCGCCGTCCAGAGGGGTATGCGCAGGCACAATGGCGCGGGCCATGCCGTCATGGGCGGCGGTGGCCAGCCGTTGCGCTTGGGCTTTGGTCAGCGTGGCGTCGGTCGCGACAATTGCGATCGTTGTATTGCTGCCTTCAGGCGATATGGAAAGGCCCGCGAGGTCTGCCATTTTCTCGATCTTGGCGGCGCGGTAGTTGCGCCCCAATCCCGCGCGTGTGTCGGGGCCCAAGCCGCCAAACTCTGCGTTAATCTCGTATGGGGCGGCCCAAAAATGCCGCTCGCCCGGGGTGGTGACGGACCCAACGGGGTTGGCTGCGACCAAAGCACCAACTGTATGGCCACTGTCCAGCACCAGTGAGGCAGAGCCAAGCCCACCTTTCTGCATGCCGGTCAGCGCACCCGTGCCTGCACCAACCGACCCCAAAGCAAAGTCTGGACTTGCAGACGCGAGTGCCGCGCGGCCCAACGCCCTGTAGGGATTTTCGTCCCAGTCCTTCTCGCCACCGTTCAATAGGTCAAACAGGATGGCGCCGGGCACAATTGGTACGACAGCCGGGCCCAGACGAAACCCGCGCCCCTGCGCGCGCAGCCCGTCCACCACGCCTGAACAGGCATCCAACCCAAAGGCAGAGCCTCCGGACAGCACCAGTGCGTCCACGGCCTCCACCGATTTATCTGGTGCGAGCAGATCGGTTTCCCGCGTGCCCGGCGCGCCACCCATCACATGGACCGCAGCGACAAAGGGTTGGTCCCCTATCAAAACCGTGCTGCCGGATTTGAGTGTGTCGTCTTGCGCATGGCCGACCTTTAGGCCGCCAACATCCGTGATCAGGTTACGCGCGCCGGGCTGCATGGGTCAGATCCGGGGTTTTGGGGCGGCGGTTTCAGGGTCGCCGGTGTTGGGAACCCCTTTGGGTTCGATCAGCAGCACCTTGCATTCGGCCTCGGCGCGCGGGCGGTGCACCACGCCCTTGGGGACAATGAACAGTTCACCAGCTTGGACGGTCTGCGAAGGCTGGCCTTCAAGGTCCATGGCCATCTCTCCTGCCAGAACCAGAAAGAAATCATCGGTGTCTTCATGCAGGTGGTAGGGGAACTCGCCCTGAAACCTGACCACCATCACGTCATTGTCGTTGTAGTCTGCCACCACATGGGGATCCCAATGGCTGGTGAACTGTTCCAGTTTCGCGGCCAGATTGATCGTCTTCATACCGTCTCCCCTTTGGCATTAACGATTTATTCACGTGAAACACTGCGCGGTGTCAGTCGTCTTGAACCTTACCCCGTCCTGCCTTGATCTCGGATCTTTGTTTCTTGGCGTCGAGCCTGCGGCGCACGGAGCCTTTGGTTGGTTTGGTCGCAATCCGCCGCTTGGGTGCGACCAAGGCGCGGCGGATCATCTCGGCCAGACGTTCACGCACGATCTCGCGGTTGCGGACCTGACTGCGGCTTTCGTCGCATTGCAGGATGATCGCCCCATCTTTGGTCCAGCGCCGCCCCGCAATCCGTTTGAGCCGGGATTTCACAGGGCCCGGCAGAGCAGGCGAGCGTTCGGCCTCGAACCGCAGCTCCACAGCCGAGGAGACCTTGTTTACATTCTGCCCACCAGGCCCCGAGGCGCGCATGAAGCTCTCGGTCATTTCCCAGTCCTGCAGGGTAATCGTATCGTTGATCCGCAACATGGGCCAAGCATATGCGGACAAACGGAAAAGGGCCACCCAAGCGGGCGGCCCATCCGAATGTTTTGAAAGCAAGGGCAGGTTAGGGCCAATATGGCCCAGCCGAGTGGCCTCCGCCCCAAGGGCTGCCTCAGATCAGCGCCGCCCCGGTTGTTGCTACCTCTTGCTCCAATACCTTCTTAGACACTGGATCACCTCCTTTGCTTTGCTGTTACCGTTGGCCTCAGGCTGGCACAGAAACCGGGGATCTCCAAATCAAAAATGCGAGCTTATGCAGGGCGTGCCGAAAGGCGCTGAACAATCACGCGGAAGGGGATCAGCGCGATCAGCGCCAGCGACAGCTTGACCATCCAGTCCGCCACAGCCAGCGACACCCACAGCGGGGCTTCCGGGCCTGCGCCCAGGATGGGCAGGATTTCACCAGCCCAGGACACGTCATTGGCCGGTTCGATCCAGGTCAATGCGCCGGAAAAGGCGATGGTGAAGAAGATCGCGGTATCCAGCGATGAGCCAACAAGGGTCGAGGCCAGCGGCGCGCGCCACCATGCGCCCGAGCGCAGTGCGGAGAAGATCGCGATATCTGTCCGCTGTGCAATCAGGAAGGCCAGACCAGAGCCAATGGCAATGCGCAGGGTCACCAGCGGGCCGAATTCGCCCATGATCTGGGTGCCAATCAGCGAACAGATAACGCCGACGACAAAACCAACCAGCACAACGCGGCGGGCGGGACCTGCGCCATAGACGCGATTGATGACGTCGGTCACAAGGAATGCGATCGGATAGGTAAAGGCGCCCCAGGTCAGCCATTGGCCGAACAGGAACTGGACGAGGATGTTAGAGGCCACCACAACGGCAGCCATG
Source organism: Tritonibacter multivorans (assembly GCF_001458415.1). Taxonomy (GTDB): domain Bacteria; phylum Pseudomonadota; class Alphaproteobacteria; order Rhodobacterales; family Rhodobacteraceae; genus Epibacterium; species Epibacterium multivorans. The sequence goes on from NZ_CYSD01000037.1 coordinate 440,552, forward strand.
GCAAAAATGCCGGGCAGATAAGAGCGGGTCATGTTGGATCCGTTTTTTAGACAAGGTCGCGGAGACTTGTGTGCCTGTGTTTGGGTGGCACAAGTGATCGGCAGGCTTTAGGCGGGATTTATCCACAAGGCAAGCGATTCTGGTGGGCTGGGCTAGTCGGGCAGCTGGTATTCGACAATCTCGGTGCGCTGTATCCAAAGGAAATTGTCGTCTGAAATCATCGTTGCGCGCAGTGACCCCTGACTGTCACGCCAGATCGAAACAGCTTCCAGATTGTCATGGGTCGCAACCGAGGTCTCCAGCAGCGTGGTGGCCCCGCTCAGCTGGCCTGCGCCCCAATTAAATCGGCGCAGGCGGGATCGGAACCCAATGCTGGCAAAGGAACGCTCCAGCACATAAAGCCGCCCATCTGGGCCAAAATCGGCCCCAACCGGCATAAAACCCTGTGTTTGTGGATAGTTGAATGTGGAAGCCCAGACTGCGCCATTCCAGACCCACACCCGCAGTGGATCACGCGGGACTGCGGGCAATTCGGACAGCATCACCAGCGCGCCGTCTGGGCTGATCGCCAAAGCCTCAAAGCTCTTGTTGCGACGGGCGTGCCAAAATGCACGCGGACGCGGCAGTGCGGTGGCCCGGGCGCTGGGCGCGGTATAGTGCAAAGCGCTGGGTGGGCTTTCTAAGGACACAAAAATTGTGCCATCGGCCGCAATCGCCAGCCCTTCCGTATCATCCAGGCGTGATGACAGCGGTTTGCCATCGGGCGCACGCAAATGGACGGGGGGCTGGGCCGCGACGGTATCAATCCGCCCATCGCTGTCACGCGCGATGCGCGCCTTGAAAAACTGCGCTTTGTCGTTGAGCACGGTGAAACCTGCGCCATCATCGCTGACCTCAAGACCGGAAAGCCCGCCAAACCATGGCGCGCGAATATGCCATCTGTAGCTTTGTAGATGCGTGACACCCGGCGCGAACCGTTCAGCTGCCCAGCTGGCCGGGGCCAGCATGCACACGGCAACCGCTATCTTGAGCGCAGAACGCGTGCGCATTGATCGGGCAGGTCAGACAGTCGAGCTTCGCGACGGGGTTTGGGTTTGGGGGCGTTGGGATCACGCGGTTTGGGTGCGGGGGGGCTCAGGATATCGCGCACCCATTGTTCAGCGTCCGCACAGCCGTCCCCTTTGGGGGGCGCGGCCTGATCGACGCAACCTTTGGCGCCCCGCGGGCAGGCCAGACGTACATGGAAATGGTAGTGATGCCCCCACCAAGGCCGGATCTTGCGCAGCCAGCGGCGGTCCCCTTTTTCATCCTTGCACATCTGCACTTTGGCACCGGGGAAGACAAAGATCCGTGCCACACGTTTGTCTTTGGCAGCGGCCCGCAGGACGGCATGGTGCTGGGCGCTCCAGTTCTTGTTCACATAGGCGCCTTTGGCCCGGCGCAGAGAGATGGAGGAAATATTTTCGCGCGCTTTGCGGCTCAGATCCAAACGGGTCGGCGGCAGCATCCAGATGTCGGCATCCAGACCAATCTGGTGGCTGCGGTGGCCGGACAACATGGGCCCACCGCGCGGCTGGCTGATGTCCCCCACATAGAGCCCTTCCCAACCCGGTTGCTTGGCGGCGAAACGGCTCAGGTCCTGAATGAAATCGATGGTGTCCGGATGCCCCCAATTGCGATTGCGCGACAGGCGCATGGCCTGCCATGTGGGGCCGGTTTCTGGCAGGGCCACTGCGCCTGCGACACAGCCCTTGGAATAGGACCCCAGAGGCGCAGGGCGTTGTTGCGACCCTTTGGTTTCGGCCCCGAACAGTTGTTTTGCAGGGGCTTCAGCTTGCGCAGGAAAGGCAAGCGCGCAGAAAATACTGGCTACAAATGCGATCAGAACTGGGATCTGCTTCAACGCTGGTCTCCTTGGCTGTCCACCCATTTCAATAGAAGCAGACCAGCTAGGAACAGCGCAATAACCGGAGAGATGCCAATGCGTGCATTTTCCGTCAATGTGGTCACCAGACCAATCAGTGCAGGGGCAAGAAAGGCGGTGGCGCGGCCCGACAGACCATAAAGCCCAAAAGCTTCGGTCGCGTTTTCCGGTGTCGTATGACGCACCATCAACGACCGGCTGGCCGCTTGCAAAACTCCGCCAAAACCGCCAATCAGCGCGCCGCAGGCCATGAACAGCTGGTCAGGTAGGTCGGAGCCTTCGGCCAGCGGCACGCCAAAGATCGCTTCGCGTGACATATTGACCACGACAATGCACACGGCGGTCAGGACAAGGATAGAGGCAATGATAACCGGCTTGGGGCCAAAAGCGCGGTCGGCCTTGCCGCCAAGCCAGCAGCACAGCGCCGCTGACGTGGCACCAAGAATACCAAACACCCCGATCTGGGTCAGTTCCCAGTCCAGCACCAGTTTTGCGTAAACACCGCCGAACATATAAAGCCCGTTGAGCGCATCGCGATACAGCATGGACGCACCAAGGAAAAAAGCGAGGCTCAGGCGTTGACCCAGCGCTTTGATCGAGTTCAGAACCTGTCGCAGGGCCCCGGCAATATCACCGCCCCGGCCGCGCACATTGCGATCGCGCACCCAAAGGAAATAGGGCACCATAAAGACCGCAAACCACAGCGCGGTAAATGGTCCAACCGCACGGGTGCCTTCCTTGGTGGCCGCCTCTAGGCCAAAGGCCGGATCAAATTCGGCGATGGTCTTTCCCGTGCCCTGTTCGACAAAAAACGCCAGCATCAGCGCCAGCGCGACAACGCCGCCCAGATAGCCAAAGGCAAATCCCGACCCCGAAATATCGCCGACCTCGTCCTTGCTGCCAAGGTTGGGCAGCTGCGCATTGATAAAGATCCCAGCGAATTCCGCTCCAATAAAGCCGATGGCAAAGCTGATAAGCACCCATACCAGATTGCTGCCAGAGGGATCCGTGTACCAAAGGCCAAAGGCACCAATCATATAAGCAATCGAAAAGACCGAAATCCAAGGGCGGCGTCGCCCGCTTTGGTCGGCTATAGCGCCAATCAAAGGTGCCAGAAGGCCAATGGTCAGACCGATCAGGGTCATCGAGGTCGACCACATGGCCTGCGCGCGGGCCTTGGCGGCTTCGTCCTCTAGGCCAAGGCCAAGAAAGTGCTCGGTTGCGACTGCGGCAAAGAAGGGGCCAAAGACAAAGGTGACCAGCAGCGTATGATAGGGCTGGCTGGCCCAGTCAAAGAACCACCATCCCCAGATGCGTTTGCGGTTGTTCGTGGCTGCGGAAATTTCGGCCATGGGTATTTATCCTTCAATGCTAAATACCCTAATGAAGCGCTCAGCCCGCTCTGGCAAGCGTCTCGGGGGTGTCCTGCATCGGCGGCCAGGGGCGTTTGTCTTCGGCATCACACCAGGCTTGCACCCAGTCTGGCAGCGCAGGGCTTTGCAGGTCGGCCTGGCCCCAGGCAGTGGCCACCTCGGTTGGCGGTACAATGCCTTTTTTGCTGGTAAAGCAGGTGCGCAACAGCGCGTGGCTGGCGCATTCACCGTTCTTTTTCCAGATGCTCTGTTCGATGTAGAAAAACTTGTCGTCCCAGCCGATGGCGCGGCTACGCATCTCAAAGGGTTCAAACGCAAAAATGCGGCGACGATAGCGGATGGTGCTGCCGGCGACGGCCACGGCCCAATTGTTGTTCTTCAAAACCGGAACCAGCCCCACCCGAACGGTCAGCATGGTGCGGCCCAGATCAAACAGGGTGAAGGTGCGCCCGTTGTTGAGCTCCATCCAGATATCCAGATCCCAAGGCCAGCAACGGTGATGAGACACATGCATGTCGAGCGGGCCCAGAGGCGCCATACGCTTGGCCTTAAACGCGTCCTTCAACAGGCGAACAATCGGGTACATAGGGCCTCCGCAATGATTTTTTGATTTATTCCTGTGATTGTCTTGCCACCTGTTTAGCCCGCGTCAACCAGCAACCTCGCGGCAGGGTTGCGAATTGTGATCAGGCTGCATAGGTGGAAGGACAAACAGCTTAGGAAACGGACCTCATGTTGGCCATCTACGATCTACTTCAACTCGTTCTGGGTGTCGTCTACACCATCATGATTGTGCACATCATCATGAGCTGGCTGATCAACTTTCAGGTTCTGAACCTGGGTCAGCAGCTTGTCGCGCAGATCTGGTACGGCATTAACCGCCTGCTGGAGCCGCTGTATCAGCCGCTGCGTCGTATTCTGCCCAACACGCACCCCCTTGATCTGGCACCGCTTGTGGCGCTGATCGCCGTGATCGCGCTGCGCGCAATCATTCTGCCTGCCGTCTTTGGTGTAGGCCGCTACGGCTTCTAACGTGGCGAAGCGCAGCACAAAGCTGCGCTTGCCCCTTGCCGGTCGAATCGCTCTGTGGGATTGTGCAGCCCGTAAAAGAACGAGCAGCGATCCCCGTCCGTGACCATTACCCAAACCTCTGCCTTGCCGCTGTTGCGCGACATTTTTGGCTATGACGCCTTCCGGCCCGGCCAGGAAGAGATCGTTGATGCCGTGACCGCGGGCGAAAACGTCTTGGCGATCATGCCAACGGGTGGTGGTAAATCTTTGTGTTTCCAACTGCCTGCGTTGATGCGGGACGGGATCACCGTGGTGATCTCTCCGCTCATTGCATTGATGCGGGATCAGGTGCGCGCCCTGCAGGAAGCGGGTGTCTGCGCCGGTGCGCTCACCTCGGGCAATACCGAGGAAGAGACCGAAGCCGTTTGGGATGCCATCGAAGAAGGTCGCCTGAAACTACTGTACATGGCGCCGGAGCGTCTGGCCTCGGGGGCTGCCATGGGCATGCTGCGGCGGATCGGGGTCAGCTTTATTGCCGTGGACGAGGCCCACTGTGTTAGCCAATGGGGCCATGATTTCCGCCCCGACTATCTGCGGATCGGCGAATTGCGCCGCGCGCTGGACGTGCCTTTGGCGGCCTTTACCGCCACTGCGGATCAGGAAACGCAGGAAGAGATCGTCCAGAAACTGTTCGACGGCGAAGCCCCGCGCGCCTTTCTGCGTGGCTTTGACCGGCCCAATATCCATCTGGCCTTTGCCGCCAAAGACAGCCCCCGCCGCCAGATCCTGGACTTTGCGGCCGCCCGCCCGGGGCAGTCTGGCATTGTCTATTGCGGCACGCGCGCCAAAACCGAAGACCTGTCCAATGCGCTGAACGCGGCCGGTCATACCGCCTGCTTTTATCATGGCGGCATGGATGCCGAAGACCGCCGCATTGTGGAAACCCGTTTCGCCCGCGAAGACGGTTTGATTGTGGTGGCCACCGTGGCCTTTGGAATGGGGATCGACAAGCCGGACATCCGCTGGGTGGCCCATGCGGACCTGTCGAAATCAATCGAGGCCTATTATCAGGAAATCGGTCGCGCCGGCCGCGACGGGGCACCGGCGGAAACGCTGACCCTATTTGGCCCCGAAGACATTCGCCTGCGCCGCAATCAGATCGACGAAGGTCTGGCCCCGGCCGAACGGCGCGCAGCGGATCATGCGCGCCTGAACGCGCTGCTGGGGTTGGCAGAGGCCATGACCTGCCGCCGCCAGACACTGCTTGCCTATTTCGGCGAAGCGGCAGAGCCCTGCGGCAATTGCGATCTGTGTGACACCCCGCCTGCGACCTTTGATGGCACCACGTCGGTGCGCAAGGCGCTGTCAGCAATTTTGCGCACGGATGAGACCTATGGATCAGGCCATTTGATCGACATTCTGTTGGGCAACACGACCGACCGGGTGCGGGCACGTCGCCATGATGATCTGTCGGTTTTTGGCTGCGGTCAGGAGCATTCCAAAGCGGAATGGCAGGCGGTGTTTCGGCAGATGATGGGCCGCGATCTGGTGCGTCCCGACCCCGAACGCCATGGCGCGTTGCGGATGACCGAACCTGCGCTGCCGATCCTGAAAGGCGAGGCGTCGATTACTCTGCGCAAAGACACGATCAAAGCCGCTGGTCGCCGCCCTGCGGTAAAAGCGCTGGTGTCGGATGAAGACGCGCCGCTGTTGTCGGCGCTTAAAGCCAAACGACGGGCACTGGCAGAGGCACAGAAAGTCCCGGCTTATGTGATTTTCCCAGATCGCACCCTGATCGAGATGGCCGAAAACCGTCCGCAGACTCTGGATGCGATGGCGCGGATTTCTGGTGTCGGGGCCAAAAAACTGGACCGCTATGGCGCGGAATTTGTTGCGGTTATCAGTGGCGAAACCGAAGAGCTGCACCCGGCGCGCCGCAAGCTGGCCGCGCGCGGTGTTGGAGAGTTGTACGATCAACTGCTGGAAGTGCAGGGGCAGCTTCTATACGGAACATGTGGCACGCTGAAGCCGCTGACCTGCTCGGCGTCGATGTTGGCCAAGGTCGCAGCACTGCGCGCCGATGATGAAGCCGGGCTCGCCCGGCTGCTGGGAGAGCGCCGCACGGAACGTTTTTCTTCGGCGTTTCTGGACGTCTTGCGCGGCGCGGGCTAGGTCATCACCAAGGATCAAAAGGGGACAGAACATGCAGGTTGTGGTTTCACCAGCCAAGAAGCTTGATTGGAGCACACGGGAGCACGACGTGACTTTCCCGGCTTTTCAGCAGGATGCGATTGCACTTGCTGCAGTTGCGCGCGATCTGTCGGTCGCTGACCTGATGAAGCTGATGCACATCAGCGAAGATCTGGCCAAGCTGAACTATGACCGTTTCCGCGATTTTGCCGATGACCCGAAAACGGAAGACCTGCGTCCCGCCGCACTGGCATTTGCCGGAGATACCTATCAGGGCTTGGAAGCAGCGTCCCTGGATGCGGAGGAAATGGCTTGGGCACAGGATCATTTCCGCATCCTGTCCGGTCTGTATGGCTTGTTGCGCCCCTTGGATGCGATCCAACCCTATCGTCTGGAGATGGGGTCGCGGCTGAAGAACCCGCGCGGAAAGAACCTCTATGAGTATTGGGGGGCGCAGATTGCCGAAGCCCTCAATGCGCAGGCGGCGGCTATCGGGAGCGATGTTCTGGTGAATTGCGCCAGCCAGGAATACTTTGGCGCCGTCGATTTGGGCGCGCTGAAACCGCAGGTGATCACCCCTGTCTTTATGGAAGACAAGCCCGGTGGCCCCAAAGTTGTAAGCTTCCACGCGAAGCGTGCGCGTGGTGCAATGGCCCGTTTCATTATCCAGCGCCGTCTGACAAATTCGGCTGGCATCCTGGAGTTTGACACAGGTGGCTATGCCTATCGTGCGGAGCTGTCAGAGCCGCAAAAACCGGTGTTCTTGCGGGCCGGATAAGCCCTAGCCTGCCTGTTCCAGTGCGAGTTCCAGCGGGGCGGCATCTGTCGGGTGGTAGGCGTGGATCTTTTCGTGGATCAACGCCTTGCGTAGGGGTTTGGTCAGATAGTGGTCCAGCCCTGCGGCCAAGATCCCTTCGGAATCGCCGTCCATTGCGTGGGCTGTCAGGGCCACAATCTGTACATGGGCGCCGGTTTCAGTTTCCAGCCGCCGGATTTCCTGCGTGGCTTCTTTGCCATCCATCTTTGGCATGGAGATATCCATAAAGATCAGGTCCGGCTGGAAACTTTGATAAAGTTCCACAGCCTCCAGGCCATTGCCCGCAAATTGCAGATCAATATCCAGTTCTTTGACCATCTTGCGGAAGACCAGTTGATTCGTGCGGTTGTCTTCGGCAGCGAGGACACGCATGCGACGCATATTGCCCGACGGGGCCGAAGGTGCCGGGGCAGACGTGGACGGTGCTGGATCGGATTGCGTGGCCGGGGGCGTTTTGGCTGCTGCGGCGGCAGTGCCAGTTTTCTGCAGGTTGCTGAGAGCTGCAAACATCCCGCCGCGGGGCAGGGGTTTTTGCAGCACGCCATTGAAAATTTCTGCGACAGAGGCGTCCTTGTGGTCGGCAGGATCCGAGGACAGCAAAAGAATCGGAACGTCACGCCAGTCGTGCCGCAGGGCGCGGGCCAGTTTGAGCCCATCCATATTGGGCAGGTTGCGATCCGTGATCACCACGTCGATCTGAGCGTTCATCAGCTCCAGCGCCTGTGCCGCTGTATCGGCGGTGGTCACCTGCAGGCCCATGCGGTTCAGCTGACGGGCAAGGATGTCGCGGTTGGCGACAAGGTCATCCACCAACAGCACCTGCTTCAGATTCCCGGGCAGTTCTGGCGTGGCTTGCTCGCCATTGGCGGCCTCGCTTAGCGGGATGCGGAAGCCAAAACAGGACCCTTCGCCATGGGTGCTTTCAACCCAGATTTCGCCATCCATAAGCTTGACCAGCCGTTCGGTAATGGCGAGGCCAAGACCGGTTCCTTCGAACTGGCGGTTGGTGGCATCTTCGACCTGATTAAATTCGCCAAAGATATGTTTGATCTTCTCTTCCGGGATGCCGATGCCCGTGTCCTCGATCGAGATATGGACATTGACTGTGTTTTCTTCGGGATGCGGGACGCCGGTGACGCGGGCGGTAACATGGCCTTCGCTGGTGAATTTCACCGCATTGCCAATGAGGTTGGTCAGGATCTGGCGGATACGCCCCGGGTCGCCGATGAAATTGGTTGGCATGAAGAGGTCGAAATCAACCAGCAGCTCCAAACCTTTGTCGCGCGCATTGGCCTGCAGCAGCATGACCACCTCGTGCATGCAGGCTTCGAGGTCGAAGGGTTCGGGATGCAGAACCAGTTTGTCGGCCTCGATTTTGGAATAGTCCAGAACGTCGTTGATAATGACCAGCAGTGCCTCGCCCGAGTTTTTGATCGTATTGGCATAGAGGCGCTGGTCGTCCGTCAGGGTGGTGTCGAACAACAGTTCTGCCATGCCGACAACGCCGTTCATTGGCGTGCGAATCTCGTGGCTCATGTTCGCGAGGAAGGCGGATTTGGCGCGGCTGGCGGCCTCGGCCTTTTCGCGGGCGGTGCGCAGTTCTTCTTCGTAGTGGACGGTCGACGTGATATCGAGCGCAAGGCTGATCATATCGCCATCATGACCGCGCTGGTCGATCACCTTGACATAGCGGTCGTTCCACAGCCGGATTACGGTCGGTTCCGGCTGTGGCGATTGCCAGCGTTCGGACATCATGGCGCGCCAGGAATCGGCGGTCAGTTCTTCGGTATCGATCAGCCCTTCGTCGGTCAGGATCTGAAGAATGCGCTGATAGGAAATGCCCGGCGCAACCTCTTCCACACCCTCAAAAATATTCAGGTAGGCCGTGTTCGCGCCAATCAATCTGCTTTGCGAATCGAAAAAGGCAAACCCGTCCTGAAAGGCCTGGATTGAATGCCACAAGCGGCGTTCGGCCTGTTCTACTTTTTCGTTGGCAGTGTTGAGATCGCTTTTCACCTTTTCGTTTTCATCACGCACATTGGCGATGGTCGCTTGCGTCACACCAATGCGTTTGGTCAGGGCAAGCGCGTGCCGGCCCAACTTGCGGTTGGCTTCCGTCAATTCGGCTTGTTTCAGTTCTAAAAGTCGTTCAGCGGCAAGACGGGCGCGTCGTTCCTGAGCCAACTTGTCTGCAAGCGACATGCAGCAAACTCCAAAAAAAGGTGCGGGTGTGATATCAACCCGCCCACTTTTGCAGAGATTCCTTAATCAGGGTTTAGCGGCTGGAAACCATGTCACTTATCGGCGTCCTTCGCGCAGCCATGCGACGACCAAAGTGCCCATCGCCAGCAGCAGCATCAGCCAGGGAGGCAGCAGCTGGCTTTGTCGGACTGTCGTCGTTTCGGCCGCGCCGCGTGGCAAAAGCCCAATCCAACCGCGCCCGGCTGCGGGGCGCCCTTCGCGGATGTCGCGCAACCTTGGAATACCATCTTCAACGGCCAGCGTGCCGCCGCGCCATGTTTGGATCAGCGGTGCCAGGACAGCACCCGTTGCCAATGGCGTTTCAAATTCTCGCGGCGACTGTGGGCCAAGGCCGATGACGGTTTCCTGATCGCTTTCGCGCAGGCGATAGAGGCCCACCATAGGCCCCTCATATCGCCCTTCCCAAAGACCCGGTGCGGTCTGTGTCAGCTCGCGCGTTTCAACTTCGCCGTCCGGGCGCTGGATTTCAACGGTCCCGACCGTGTCGCCGAGGCTGCGACGACGGATGATCAGGGACTGCCCAGAAGCGGTCGCGCTCAGCACCTCTTCTTCCAGCTCTGGTTCTTTCATCATCCAGTGGGACAGACGGCGCAGCAGCTCCAGCTGCGGTCCGCCGCCATCGTAGCCACGTGACCAAAGCCAGGCGTGATCGGATGCCAGAAGTGCGACACGCCCTTCGTCGACGCGGTCCAGAACCAGAAGCGGGCGATCATCAACGCCCTGCATCAAGGTGTGGCCACTTGTGGCAGCCAGATCGACCAGACGAAGCCACCGGCCCCAGCTGTCGCGACCTTCAAGGTCAGCGGTCACCGGGTGTTTGTCGCCCGTCAGGGTCACGGCAGGGCGATAGGATTGTTCCAGCACACGGGCCGAGGGCTGCGCCGGCAGAACGTCGGCCAGAGGCGTGCGGAAGATACTATCCGCACTGGCAAAGTCAGGACCCGCAGCCACCAGAACCGCGCCGCCGTCACGCACATAATTGGCAACGTTATCCAGATAGATGGTCGGCAAGATGCCGCGTCGCTTGTAGCGGTCAAATATGATCAGGTCGAAGTCGTCGATCTTTTCCAGAAACAGCTCGCGTGTGGGGAACGCGATCAGGGACAGTTCCTCCACCGGCACGCCGTCTTGTTTTTCGGGGGGGCGCAGAATGGTGAAATGCACAAGATCAACCGAGCTGTCTGATTTCAGCAGGTTGCGCCAACTGCGGCCGCCCGGATGTGGGGCACCGGACACCAGCAAAACCCGCAGGCGATCGCGCACACCATTGATCTGCACCAAGGCCACATTGTTGCGATCTGTCAGCTCTCCCAATGCGGGGGGGGTGCGAAATTCGATCACATTGCGTCCGCCGTGGGGCAGGGTTACGGGCAGTTCAAAGTCCCGTCCCACTGGCAGGGCAAATCTTTGCGGCGCTTCGCCGTCGACGGCAATATCCAGTTCCGCATGGCTCTGGCCTGCTGGCACTGCGCCAGCGTCGTCAATGCGCAGAGTTAGCGTCAGGGGCTCGCCGATTATGCCAAAGCTCGGCGCGTTGCGGACGATCAGGCGGCGGTCCCAGTCGGTGCTGCGGCCGGTGTGCAAAAGATGCAGCGGCGCAGGCAGATCGGGGGCTTGATCCATATCGTGGACCTGCCCGTCGGACAGCGCAATGATGCCCGCAATCCGCGCGCGCGGCTCATCCGCCAGCGCCTCGCGAATGACCGTCATCAACTGTGTACCGCTGTCGTCCGCGCTGTCGGGGATGGTGATCCAGCGCACGTCTGTGTTGGGGCGATCCGATAGGGCGGATGCAAGTGCGTCACGCGCCGTTGCCATTTGATCCGGACGATCGGCCAATTGGTTCGACGCACTTTGGTCCAGAGCAACCAGGACAATATCCGACAGCGGGCTCTGGTCGGCCTCTTGGCGAATGGGACCTGAAAGGGCGGCCAGCACAAACAGAGCGGCCAATCCCCGATAGCCCCAGCCCGGCAGTCGCCGCCAAAGAGCGACGCTGAGGGCCAGCAAAGTCAGCGCTGCCAGCGCGGCCAGCACCGGTAGCGGCACCAAAGGGTCAAAAAGCAGGCTCTGGCTCATTTGAATGTGCTCCTCATTGCCCCAAACGATCCAGCAGGGCCGGCACATGCACCTGATCTGATTTGTAGTTTCCGGTCAGCACATGCATCACCAGATTGACCCCAAAACGCCGTGCCAGTTCCCGCTGCCGCTCACCACCATAGCCGCGCCCTACCGGATACATCGGCGCGCCAGAGGCATCCACGGCCCAAGCGGCCGCCCAGTCGTTGCCGCCAATCACCACTGGTGTGACCCCATCGTTGAGCTGGCGGAAGGGCAAGCCTTCGACCGTTTCGGCCTCGGTGGCGATGGCTTCGACCCAGACAGGGCCTCGGAGATGCCGACCGGGAAAGTCCTGCAACAAGTAAAACGCGCGGGTCAGCACGTGGTCACGCGGCACAATTTCGAGCGGCGGAATATCCAGAGCAAGCGCGATCTGTTGCAGCCGTCGCGCGGCCGGGCTGGTGCTGCCGGTGACGGACAGATCCGAATCGCGGGTGTCAAAAAAGATCATCCCACCGTTCGCGAGATAGGTGTTCAGCCGACCATAGGCCTCGGCCGAGGGCATCGGCTGTTGCGCGGTCATCGGCCAGTAGAGGATCGGAAACAGGGCCAGCTCGTCCCGTTCCAGATCGACTCCAAAGGGGGCTGCGGGTTCCACAGAGGTGCGGTATCGCAGCACATCAGACAGCCCGCGCAGCCCGGCCTCTGCGGTGGCATCCACTGACGCATCCCCGGTCAGCACATAGGCGAGCCGGAGTTCACCGGCCAGTTCTGCTGCGGTTTGCGCCGGAGCGGGGTTAGGATGCAGGAGCAGCCCCGCCAGAACAACAGCTGCGGTGCCTTTGGCCGCTTTGGCGGGGGACCAAAGGCCGGACACCAGCAAAGATGCGGCCACATCCAACGCCATCAAAATCAGTGCCATGGACAGGAACAGGCCGCCAAGGGGGCGTTCCGGGCTGGCTTCAAACGCACGCACAGGAATGTCCTGTGGCCAGATGGCAGGCTGGAGCGTGGATCCAACAGGCAGGACATTGCGCGCCAGACTGCGCTTGCCGCTTTGGTACAGGCCGGGCCAGAGGTCAGGTCCAGCCGCGGCCTCAATGAGCGCGGGCCCGGCAACACCCGGTTGCGTTCCCGCGTCGCGCAAGCGCCCGAAGCCATCCAGCACGTCCACAGGCTGCCAAATGGTTCCGTCCAGTTCTGTGGCCTCGGGCGCTTTGGCTGCTGAAGAAACAGCCAGCCTCTCGAGCATGTCAACAAACAGGCCCGACAGGGGCAGGCTACTCCACTCCGCATTGGCGGTCACATGGAACAACACGATCTGCCCCTGGCCAAGGTCTTTGCGTGTGACCAGCGGCGTTCCATCGGCCAGTTCGGCAATGACGCGATTGGCCAGTTCAGGATCCGGTTGCGCAACGACCTGGCTGCGCACGGTCACTTCGTCTGGGATCTCCAGCTTGTAAAACGGGGAGCCTTCGGCAAAAGGCGCCAGCGTTTTCGGGTCACCCCAGCTCATTGCGCCGCCAATGCTGCGTCCACCAATACGCAGGCGCACAGGCATCAAGGGTTCCTCGCGGTCGCGCGCCGTGTCCGAGGCCGCAAGCCGCGGGCCTGCAAACCGCAACAAAAGCCCCCCATCCACAATCCAGTTCACCAGAGCCTCTTCTTGAGCCGCAGGCAGATGGGCCACATCGGCCAGGACAATCACGTCCGGCTTGGCAGGCAGAAGATTGGCAAGCGTGCCTTCCAGGAGGTCTGCGCTGGGGGCCAGCGCCTCGCGCAGGTAATGAAGCGGCGACAGCAGGGCGAGCCCCTCATTGCCAGCCTGTGACGAAATCAAAGCCACTTCGCGCCGCCGCAGCCGATCATCGCTGAGTGCAATTGCTCCAGCAGAGCGTACATCGGCGAGGGCAAAGCGGCTGATCCGCGCGCGCAGCTCTGCCGGGAGCGACAGCCGGGTTTCCGCCGTCGTGGCGCCAGCCTCAAACTGAAACGCGACGCTGGCAAGGATGCGTTCCTGCCCACCGGGGTCCAGTCCCAAGGCCTGAAGCTGGTGCGCACTGGCCGGGCCGGGATTTGCCCGTGTCGCCTGCAGCACAATGGCCCCGTCTTCAAATGCGGCGGGCAAAAGACCCACGACCTCATGTTGGTTTTGCAGCACTTCGACCGCGCCGCGGTCGCGCAGGGCTGCGATGAAATCTCTGCGCGCTTCGCGGTCGTCGACAAAGGACAGGCCATCGCTGATCCAGAGCGTGTCAAACCCCTGTTGCGCCTCTGTCACGTGGCGGGTGGCCGCCGACAGCATTTCGGTCGAGGGCTGCCAGGGCTGCGGGACCACACCAGCCAACAGCCGCGCCTGCACATCAGCCGGTTGAAATTGCAGTGGTGTAGGGTCGGTCAGGGACAGCAGGGCCACTGGCCGATTGGCGCGCGCGGCATCCTGCAGAAGCGACTGCAGTTGAGTGCGTGTCTCAGACCAATGCGCAGCCCCGGCCCAGCTGGCGTCGACCACAAGCAGCAGGGGCTTAGGACTGTCTATGGCGCGCGCGGGATTGAGCACAGGTCCGGCCAGGCCAAGGATCACAGCGGCCAGCGCCAGCAGGCGCAGCAAGAGCAACCACCACGGTGTGCGGTCAACCTGCGTTTCTTTGTCTCCCAGCCCCAAAAGCAAAGTCACCGCCGGAAACAGCTGCCGTTTGGGGGCCGGTGGAATGGCCCGCAGCAGAAACCATATGATCGGCAGCGCCAGCAGAGCAACCAACAACCAGGGGCTGGCAAAACCTATGCCATAAATCACGCTCATGTGGCGTGTCCTGCGCGCCGTCCAAGCGCGCCATGCAGCCACAAAAGCCCCGCTTGCGCGCTTTGTTCCGTATGGTGAAGACCCAGCTGCCAGCCTGTTTCCCGGCACAGGTGGTCCAGAGCGTCCCGTCGTTCAGCAAGCCGGTCTAAATACCGATCCCGCAGTCCGCGTGCCTTCAGGGTTTCATGGGCCAGTTCTCCGGTCACACTTTCAAATCTTGTGCGCCCGGCGAAAGGAAAGGCCTCTTCGCTAGGGTCGAGCACCTGCAGCAAGACGCCACGCACGCCTCTGTCGGCGGATTTGGCCAGAGCGGTTTCCAGTTCCTGCATGGGCCCCAAAAAGTCGGAAATACACAGGGCGCGGGCATGGGGTATCAACGCGCGGTGTTCCGGCGGTGCATAAGGGGTATCGTCGTCTTTGGTCCAGGATTCGGCCATCCGAAGGATCTGAATATTGCCGCGCCGGGGCGGCAGCAGCCCTCCGGTCAGGCCCACGCGTTCGCCGCCGCGGACCATTAAAATCGCAGTCGCCAGGGCCAGCAGACGCGCGCGGTCGGCCTTCGTGGGCAAGTGGTCGCTGGAGGCAAACCGCATGGATGCGCCGCGATCAGTCCAGAAATGCACCGTCTGGGCGATCTGCCATTCGCGTTCGCGCACAAACTGCTGATCCCCGCGGGCAGAGCGGCGGTGATCGATCATCCGTCGGGAATCGCCGGGTTGAACGGGGCGATATTGCCAAAAATCATCCCCCATGCCGGACCGCCTGCGACCGTGATCGCCCAGCAGCACGGCCCCGGCCAATTGCTCAGCTTGCACAAGCAGGGGCGGCAGCGGACTTGCGGCTTCTTCGGCGCGCAGCCTCAATTGCCCGCCGGGTCCGCGCAGGGCGGCCTCACGCGACGCGGCGCGCGGGGGAGTGTCTGGGCTCACGCGGCGGCTCCCTGTGGCAGCAGCGCCTCAGCTGTTTCGAGGATCAGTGCCTCGAGGCTTTCGCCGCGCGCACGGGCAGCAAAGTTCAGCTGCATCCGGTGGCTGAGCACCGGTTGCGCCATGTTGAAAACATCAGCAGGGGTTGGGGCCAGCCGCCCTTCGAGCAGGGCGCGGGCGCGGACAGCCAGCATCAGGGCTTGTGCAGCGCGGGGGCCCGGGCCCCAGGCCACGGTCTGCGCCACGTGATCTGACACATCCGCTTCGTCCGGGCGGAAGGCGCGCACCAGATCAAGGATCGCTTCCATCACGCTTTCCCCGACGGGCATTCGCCGCAACAGGCGCTGCGCGGCGATCAGATCGGCGGCGGTGAACACTTCCTTGGCCTCGTCTTCGGTGACCCCTGTTGTGGCCAGAAGAATGGCGCGTTCGGTGTCGCGGTCCGGATAGGGCACATCGATCTGAAACAGGAACCGGTCCAGCTGCGCTTCGGGTAGTGGATAGGTGCCTTCCTGTTCGATCGGGTTTTGCGTTGCCAGCACGTGAAACGGCGCCTCCAGCGGGCGGGTTTCGCCTGCGACGGTGACGTGACCTTCCTGCATTGCCTGCAGCAGGGCAGATTGTGTGCGCGGGCTGGCGCGGTTGATCTCATCCGCCATCAGTAATTGGCAGAACACCGGCCCTTCGAGAAAGCGGAAGGCGCGGCTGCCATCAGCTGCGGTTTCCAGCACCTCGGACCCCAGAATATCTGCGGGCATCAGGTCTGGTGTAAACTGAACCCGGTTGCCTTTCAGGCCCATGACGGTCGAAAGGGCCTCGACCAGTCGGGTTTTGCCAAGGCCGGGCAGGCCGACCAGCAACCCGTGACCACCGCACAAGAGGGTCGACAGCGTCAGATCCACGACCCTTTCCTGTCCGATGAAGCGGCGGGTGATCGACTGCCGCGCGGCCTGAAGGTTTTCCTCTAGAGATTCGATCTCCGCCACCAGATCTTCGGTTGTCTGGCCGGAGGTCTGCTGCGTGCCTGTCCCATGGTCTGCGTCAGTCATGGCGTCCCTTTCTCTGGGGGTGTATGGTCTTACTGTATCGCGCAAAGAGGAAATGGCAAAAGTAATGAGCGGACAAAAACCTGTGACCCCGAACGCAGACGCATTGGCAACGGCTGCAAAAGCAGCGTCCAAAGGCGGCCCCGCGCCGGTTCATTTGTGGAACCCGCCGTTTTGCGGTGACCTCGATATGGAGATCAAACGCGACGGCACGTGGTTCTACCTTGGGACGCCGATTGGCCGGTTCGAGCTGGTCCGGCTGTTCTCTTCGATTCTGAAGATGGAAGACGGCAAATACTTCCTTGTGACCCCGGTGGAAAAGGTCGGCATCCGGGTCGAAGACGCGCCTTTTGTTGCGGTGGACTTTGAGGTTGCGGGGGAGGGCGACGCGCAGAGCCTGACCTTTGAAACCCATGTGGGCGACGTCACGACCGCCAGTCCTGAAACCCCAATCCGGGTGCATTTGGATCCTGAAACCGGTGAACCTTCGCCCTATGTCATGGTCCGTGCGGGTCTAGAGGCGCTGATTGACCGCAAAAGCTTCTACCGATTGGTAGAGCTGGGCGTGCACCGGGAGGGGTGGTTTGGCCTGTGGTCCGAAGGCCAGTTTTTTCCGCTGCTGCCGTCTGAACAGCTAGAGGTCTAAGCGCTGCGGCAACCCGAGAGTTAAAATTGCGTGAACTATGATGCTTTAATGGTGTTGCGTCCAAGGTCCTAAAATATGGATTGAAGAGAGGCAGCCCCATTGGGGCGTAAGTGGAAAATCGGGAGGAAACCATGCCCAAATTCGCGGCAAACCTGTCCATGTTGTTTGCAGAACTGCCCTATCTGGAACGTTTCAGGGCGGCTGCAGAAGCCGGGTTTGAAGCGGTCGAGGTGCTGTTTCCCTATGACGTTGCAGCCAAAGAAACCCAACGCGCATTGTTGTCCAATGGGCTTGAACTGCTGCTGATCAATGCACCGCCCCCAAACTACACAGGCGGAGAGCCGGGCTGGGCAGCGCTGCCCGGCGGTAGCGATCGTTTTCAGCGCGATGTACGTAGGGTGCTGCGCTATTCAGAGGTGCTAAAAGCGCAGCGGATTCACATTATGGCGGGGGTCGCCAGCGGCGATGAGGCCCGCAAGACATTCGTGGAAAACCTGCGCTGGGCGGCAGATTTTGCCCCCTATCAGCAGTTCACCATCGAACCGCTGAACCAAGGGGATCGTCCGGGGTATTTCTTGGACGACTACAACCTTGCCGCCGAAATTCTGGACGAGGTCGGGCGCCATAACGTGCAGCTACAATATGATGCGTATCATGCGCAGATGATCCATGGTGATGCGCTGAAGGTTTGGGAAACCTTTGGGGATCGCGCGTCGCATGTGCAGGTCGCGGCGGCGCCGTCGCGCTGTGAACCGGGCGCGGGTCCGGTGGATTTCGCAGCCCTGTTCACCGCCATTGACAACAGTGGATACGAGGGCTGGGTCAGTGCGGAATACACCCCCAGCACCAAACGTACAGAGGAAAGCCTGGGTTGGATGCCTGCGTTTGAGGCGGCTTAAGTACTGCCCAACCCAAATAGACCCGAAAATCAGCGCGCCCAAGGGGCGCGCTGTTGTCATTATGGGCAGGGGTTAGTGCGCTTCGGCCCAGTTCTGGCCCTGACCCGCATCCACGACCAGTTTCACGTCCATATGCACCGCCGGATCTGCCGCCCCTTCCATGACCTTGCGCGCGGTGGCGATGGTTTCTTCCACGTGGTCTTTGGGGACCTCGAACAGCAATTCATCGTGCACCTGCAACAGCATGCGGGCGGGCAAATGGGCGATGGCATCGGGCATGCGCACCATGGCGCGGCGGATCACATCGGCGGCGGTGCCTTGAATCGGGGCGTTGATCGCGGCGCGTTTGGCAAAACCCGCCCGCGGGCCTTTGGCGTTGATCTCAGCGGTGTGGATCTTGCGCCCAAACAGCGTCTGCACATACCCGTGCTCTTTGGCGAATTCCACCGTCTGATCCATATAGGTGCGGATGCCGGGGAAGCGTTCGAAATAGCGGTCGATAAAGTTCTGCGCCTCTTTGCGCGGGATGCGCAGGTTGCGCGCCAGACCAAAGCCCGAAATCCCGTAGATCACGCCAAAGTTGATCGCCTTGGCCTGACGACGGATCTCGGGTGTCATCTCGCTCATCGGCACGTCAAACATCTCTGACGCGGTCATGGCGTGAATGTCATGCCCTTCGGCAAAGGCCTGCTTCAGCGCGTCGATCCCCGCCATATGCGCCAGAATGCGCAGTTCGATCTGAGAATAGTCGAGCGACAGTAGGACGTTGCCCTCTTCCGGCACAAAGGCCTCGCGGATGCGGCGGCCTTCCTCTGAGCGCACGGGAATGTTCTGCAGGTTCGGATCGCTCGACGCCATTCGGCCGGTGTTTGCGCCGGTCTGCACATAAGACGTATGCACGCGGCCAGTGTCGGGGTTGATATGGTCCTGCAGTGCGTCAGTGTAGGTGGATTTCAGTTTTTGCAGCTGGCGGTAATCCAGCACGCGAGCGGCGAAATCATGTTCCGTGGCAAGGTCTTCCAGCACATCGGCCGGGGTGGACCACTGGCCGGTCTTGGTCTTTTTGCCGCCTTCCAGCCCCATGTCCTCGAACAGGATCTGACCCACCTGTGCCGGGCTCTGGACGTTGAATTCCGTGCCCGCAATCTCGTGCAGCTCGGCCTCGAACCCGGCCATCTTCTGGGCAAAGGCATTGGACATGCGGCTCAGCACATCGCGGTCGACTTTGATGCCGTGACGCTCCATCTGCGCCAGCACCGGCACCAGCGGCCGTTCGAGGGTCTCGTAGACCGTTGTGACCTTCTGCACATGCAGCTGCGGTTTGAACAGCTGCCACAGGCGCAAGGTGATATCGGCGTCCTCAGCCGCATAGGGCACCGCATCGTCAATCGCCACCTTGTCAAAGGTGATCGCCGATTTGCCACTGCCCAACAGGGGTTTGATCGGGATCGGTTTGTGATCCAGATAGCGTTCGGACAGGGTATCCATGCCGTGGCCGTGCAGGCCCCCGTGCAGCGCATAGGACAGAAGCATGGTGTCATCGATCGGCGCTACATCGACGCCATAGCGGATAAAGATCTTGGCGTCATATTTCATGTTCTGCCCGATCTTGATGATCGCCGGATCTTCGAGAACCGGTTTCAGGATCGCCAGCGCCTCATCGAGCGGCATCTGCCCCTCGGCCAGACCTTCGCCGCCAAACAGATCATCGCTGCCCGCCTTATGGGTCAGCGGGATATAGCAGGCCTTGCCTGCTTCCACACAGAGTGAGATGCCCACCAGATCCACCACCATCTCGTCCAGACCAGTGGTTTCGGTGTCCACCGCAACCCAGCCCCGTTCGCGGATCTGGTCGACCCAGGTCTGCAGGGTCGCGGCATCGCGCACGCAGGTGTATTCGGCCTGATCAAAGCTTGGCGCTTCGGGGGCCTCAACCTCGCCTGCGGCAGCCTGCGGCGCGGCCTCGGGGATGGTCGGGGCCTCCATGCCCAGCTGATCAGCCAGACGTTTTGTCAGGGTGCGGAATTCCATCTGGCTCAGGAATTCCAGCAGGACGTCTGGCTCTGGGTCGCGCACCTCGAGGTCGTCGATGGTAAAGTCCAGCTCCATCCCGCAATCCAGCTGCACCAGCTGCTTGGACAGTTCAATCTGATCGCGTTTTTCGATCAGGGTCTGGCGGCGCTTGGGTTGTTTGATTTCCTCGGCGCGGTCCAGAAGCTCCTCTAGAGAGCCAAATTCGTTGATCAGCAAGGCGGCGGTCTTGATGCCAATGCCGGGCGCGCCGGGGACGTTATCAACGCTGTCGCCTGCCAGCGCCTGCACGTCCACCACGCGTTCGGGACCGACGCCGAATTTTTCGTGCACGCCGTCGCGGTCAATGCGCTTGTTCTTCATCGCATCCAGCATTTCCACACCGTCACCGACCAGCTGCATCAGATCCTTATCGGACGAGATAATGGTGCAGCGCCCGCCGGCTTCGCGGGCCTGGCAGGCAAGGGTCGCAATAATATCGTCGGCCTCGAACCCTTCGATCTCTTTGCAGGCGATATTGAAGGCGCGGGTCGCATCGCGGGTCAGCGGGAACTGCGGGCGCAGGTCTTCGGGCGCGGGCGGGCGGTTCGCCTTGTAAAGATCATAGAGATCATTGCGGAAGCTCTTGCCGGAATGGTCAAAGATCACCGCCACATGGGTCGGCGCGTCCGGGCCAGTGTTGCCTTCGACATAGCGGTGCAGCATGTTGCAAAAGCCCGACACAGCGCCAATCGGCAGCCCATCGGATTTGCGCGTCAGCGGCGGCAGCGCGTGATAGGCGCGGAAGATAAAGGCCGAACCGTCGATCAGATGCAGGTGGCAGCCCTTGCCGAATTGTGTTTGTCCCATGGGTGTCTCCTGCGTGTTGTGTTGGCGTGTTTCGTCGGCGTTTTGCGCGTAAATAGGGCGATTGCCGCGCCTGCGGGCAATTGTCTGAAACGACTTATCCTCCATCGCTTCGACCTCTGCAATTGCCCATTGCAGATACACCAAAGGGGATTGCCAAAATGGGGTGCCGTTAGGTAAGGGGGCGGGTGCCTTGACGTGTAGGGCAACCGTAGTCACTGTTTGAAACGACGCGAATTAGCGTCGGTTTGGACGTACCTTTTCTTGGTACGAGTTTTGGACAATTCAATTTTATGCGACTGTTACTTACTCATTTTTGTGCATTGGTTATTACGCTGTCGGGCTTTGCCTGGGCCCATGATGGCGCGGTTACACAGGCTGAAAGCACTGCTGTTTCGACCACAGCAATGCATTGTGCCACGCAACCAGGTCGCCCCCATAGCTGCACGCCGATCTTTGCTTGTATTGGTGAAAAAGGTGAATTTTTTCAAGGGCAAGCGCGCGGCTGGGGAGAGCTGGGTTTATTGCGGGGCCGCACTGGGTCTGGGGCGCATTGTTCTGGCTTTTGGCAGCGCGACGGCGAAGTCGGTGTCGGCAAAGCCAAGATCAACTGCTCCAATGGGACCCGAGCTGAGGTCAATTGGAACGCACGTCACCGCGAAGCCGGGTATTTTGTCGGCAGTGGTTCTGACAGCGAAAACCGTAAGGTTTTGGCCTGGACCGGGCGCGATATTATTGCGCGAATCTCGGCAGAAGGCCTCGGTTTCGATGTGTTTTGTTCGTCCCGCGCCCAAGATTTTGGCCGCAGACTGGACGCTCTTGATGGGTGAGACGAATTGACCCAAAGCATATTTTGCTTCGGGTCAAAGTCATCTCCAGACCAAAGGCGCACTGCAAACGTGGTGCGCCTTTTTCATTCCTTGGTTCAGGCCTTGGACAAACCCTCAGCCGAGCTGGGCGACAGGTTCAGAGCGAAGCAATATCCAGCTTATCGGCAAAATCGCGGTGGACATATTTGCAGCCGCAGTAGGGGCATTCGACCCAGCCGATGTCTTCAGGGATCTGCAGAAACACGCGGGGATGTCCCAATGCGCCTTCGCCGCCGTCACAGGCCACACGGTAGCTGTCCACGATCTTGGTTTCTGGCGCTTCAATGGTCATCGCTGGCGATCCTCTGGCTAATGCGTTAGGGGCTTTATGAGCCATGGTAATTCCGGGAGCAAGGGCCGCGATGACTGAGGACGCAATCCGTTTGGAAGCTTTGCGTAAAACCTACAAAGGTCGCAAAGGGCAGCCAGAGAAACAGGCCCTGAAGGGCATTGACCTGAGCGTGCCGCGTGGATCGGTCTTTGGGCTCTTGGGGCCCAATGGCGCGGGCAAGTCGACCCTGATCAATATTCTGGCCGGTTTGGTGCTGAAAACCAGCGGCAAGGTGACGATCTGGGGCTTTGATCAGGACCGAAACCCACGACAAAGCCGCGCCTCGATCGGGGTGATGCCACAAGAGTTGAATTTGGATCCCTTCTTCACCCCGCGTGGTGCGCTGGAGGTGCAGGCGGGCTTGTATGGGGTGCCGAAATCCGAACGGATGAGCGATGAGATCCTGCGGCTGATCGGTCTTGAAGACAAAGCCGAAGCCTATGCACGCACCCTGTCTGGCGGTATGCGGCGGCGGCTTTTGTTGGGCAAGGCGCTGGTGCACCGGCCTAATATCCTTGTGCTGGATGAGCCCACCGCAGGTGTGGATATTGAGCTGCGCCAGATGCTTTGGGAGAATGTGCGCCACCTCAACGAGCAGGGGATGACCATCATCCTGACCACGCATTACCTCGAAGAGGCGCAGGAAATGTGCGATCAAATCGCCATTATTAATCAAGGCGAGGTCGTGGCGCAGGACAGCACCGCCAATATGTTGTCGCGGTTGGATGCACGCGCCATGGTGGTGCAGCCCGCAGACACCTGCACGGCGCTGCCCACAGGCCCCGGCATCCAGGCCGAAGCCCGGGCAGATGGATCCATCGTCCTGCGGTATCACAGCAACGAAACCCCTGCCGAAGCCGTGCTGGAAGCGGTGCGTGCCGCCGGGATCACCATTCGCGATGTCAAAACCGAAGAGGCGGATCTGGAAGATGTATTCCTTGCGCTGACGTCTTCGAAATGACCTCGGGTCTGTGTATCAGGCCTTTTGAATCGCGTGACGCGGGCGACTGGGGGCGCATTTTTCATGCGGCTGTCCATGCGGTTGGTGCGCGGTTTTATTCCCCCGAGCAATGCGCAGCCTGGAGCCCGGAGGTGCCGCCAGTCGAACGGGTATTAGCCCATGTCGAAGGGAGGCAGGTCTGGGTTGCCGTGGATGACACGGACCGGGCACAGGGCTTCATTGAGCTGGAGCCGGATGGTCACATCGACTGTTTCTATCTTTCCCCTGATTGTTCTGGGCGCGCGGTCGGCGGGCTGCTCTATGCGCAGCTTGAGGCCGCAGCACGCGTGGCGTGCATGCCCCGCCTTTATGTCGAGGCCAGCGAACCTGCGCGTCGTTTTTTCCTGCGTCAGGGGTTTCAGGAAGACGCGCGGCGCGATTTCGACCTGCGTGGCGTCGCCATGTATAATTTTGCCATGTCGAAGCTTTTGAGGGGCTAGGGCGTCTGGGCAGTGAGGTGCCAGTCTTCGGCTTTCACCTCGAGCGTTTCATCGCGGAAATAGAAATGAAAGTGGCGTTGTCCTTGCCCGCGCAGTTTTGTCCATGGGGTGACGTCCATTTCGTCACGCGTGTTCCCGGAGATTTCGTAGAATTCCCCCAAGCTGGTGCCAACCCGCTAAAGCGGCACTGACCGCCGTACCAGCCGTGATCATTGACCGGCGTGATGCGAAAGCGACTACAATTCTGGAAGGTCAACGAGATTTGAGAGACGCCCTCGTAGTGTCCGTATTGATAAGTGTTTGGCGCAAAACTTACCGTTAGAGTCTTTCCTGCTGCAATGGCTTGGGGTTTCGGAGCATTGGGATGCGCGTTCCAATCCACATTGAGCTTTTCAAACTCTGGTAAATCGGCTTCGTGGAAATGCCATGGGGCGTCTTGCTTTGGCGTCCATTGCACCAATTGTTTTTTGCGGGCCCGGTCTGTGTGGCGAATGGCTGTGCTGTCGGTGGCGACGGCAATTTGGCCAAGCCCAAACAGGGGCCATCGCGTCAGACAATTGCGAGTGTTGCGTGTGCTTACTTCTAGAATTTCCAAGTTTGCGTTGCCCAGATGCAGAATGTCGCCGGGTTCTGGGAGATTTGTGAGTTTGTCCAACATCCAAATGAGTCGTGGCTGGCCGGTGGCCTTATCCTTGATCTCAAACACATCTGTCAGGCGGGCGCTGGGAAGGCGGCGAAATTTTAGCATTGGGGACCGAAAGAACCGCGTCAAATATGCGATGAAGCATATCCAGTGTTCCTTGCGCAAAACAAGAGGGGGGCGCTCTTGTGATGTTCGGCAGGACTCGCAATGAGAACAAAACGGGAATATTATACCTCCATGTTTGCTGAGCTTTCCTGCCTGTCCAACTTCACCTTCCTGACCGGGGCGTCGCACCCGGAGGAATATATGCGCGCGGGCCTTGAGACTGGCGTGGAGGCGCTGGCTGTTGCCGATGTGAATTCCGTGGCCGGGATTGTCCGGGCGCATGTCTGGGCGCGGGAAGTGGCGCGCAAGGTCAAAGAGCGTGCCGCTTGGGACGCAGAATACGGAGAGATTGGGCCGCCCCGGCCGCCGCATTTACCCGTGGTGCGCTCCTACCCTGTCACAGCCCAGCCGCGTTTGATCCCGGCGGCGCGGCTGCGGTTTACCGATGCGCCGGATGTGATTGCCCTGCCGCAGACCCGGATCGGTTGGGGGCGGCTGTCGCGACTGTTGTCTGTGGGGCGGCTTCGGGCGGAAAAAGGGGACTGCAGTCTTCAGATTGCGGATCTTCTGGAACATGCGGAGGATCTCCATCTGCTTCTGGTGCCACAGGCGCACCCGCAGCCCGACGGCGCAGGCGGATGGGGGCCGCATATGGATGCTTTGACGCGCTGCTTTGCCGGGCGGATACACCTGATGATGGCTCCGCAATATGACGGCCGGGACCATGCGCGTTTTGCCCATCTGACCGGCTTTGCGCAGACCTGGGGCATCCCAACCCTGGCCTCTGCCGCGCCCTGTCTGCATCACGGCAGCCGTCGCCGTCTGGGCGATGTGCTGACGGCGATCCGGTCTGGGTGCCGGGTCGAGGATCTGGGGCGCGCGGCCCTGTGCAATGGGGAACAGCGCCTGCGCTCCGAGGCCGAGATGCTGCGGATTTTCAAAGGGTTCGAGGATGCTGTCCACCGCGCCGGCGATCTGGCCGGATCGCTAACCTTTTCACTGGACGAACTGCGATATGACTACCCGGATGAGGGGCAGGGGGAAACGCCGACAGAACGGCTTGCCCGATTGGCGCATGCGGGGCTGCGCTGGCGCTATCCGGCGGGGGCGCCGCAGAAGGTGCAGGACATGCTGGAGCATGAGCTGACCCTGATCGGCAAGCTGAACTACGAGCCCTATTTTCTCACCGTGAACGACATTGTCGATTTCGCGCGGTCGCGGAACATTCTGTGCCAAGGGCGGGGATCGGCGGCCAATTCCGTGGTGTGTTATGCGCTGGGCGTGACCTCGGTCAGCCCCGAGATCGGCACGATGGTGTTTGAACGCTTTGTCAGCGAGGCCCGCGATGAACCGCCCGATATTGACGTGGATTTCGAACATGAACGCCGCGAGGAGGTGATCCAGTGGATCTATGAGCGTTATGGTCGCGAACGCGCCGGGCTCTGCGCGACGGTGATCCACTATCGGGGCAAACGTGCCATCCGCGAGGTGGGGCGCGCGATGGGGCTGTCTGAGGACACGATCTCTGCCATGTCCTCGCAGCTTTGGGGATTTTATGCGACCGACGCGGTGATGGACCACCGGCTGCGCGAAATTGGCCTCGATCCGTCGGATCGCCGGTTGCGCCTGACGCTGGATCTGGTCGAACAGATCATCGGCTTCCCCCGCCATCTGTCGCAACATGTGGGTGGGTTCATTATCACCCAGGGCCGTCTGGACGAACTGGTGCCGATTGAAAACGCCACGATGGAGGGGCGGACGGTCATCTGCTGGGACAAGGATGACATTGACGCGCTTGGCATCCTGAAGGTCGATGTGCTGTCGCTGGGCATGCTGACCTGCATCCGCAAGGCGTTTGATCTGATGCAGCGCCACCATCGGCAGGAGTTCAATCTGGCGACCCTGCCGCCCGAAGACCCCGCAGTCTATGACATGCTGTGCCGCGCCGACAGCATTGGGGTGTTTCAGGTGGAGTCACGCGCGCAGATGAACTTTCTGCCGCGTATGAAACCTAGGAATTTCTATGACTTGGTGATCGAGGTGGCGATCATCCGCCCCGGGCCTATTCAGGGCGATATGGTGCATCCCTATATTCGGCGGCGGAACGGGGAGGAGGCGGTGTCGTTTCCCTCTGATGCGCTGGGCGAGGTGCTGGGTAAAACCCTGGGCGTGCCACTGTTTCAGGAACAGGCGATGCAGATCGCCATGGTGGGAGCGAATTTCACGCCCGAACAGGCCGATCGCCTGCGCCGGTCGCTTGCGACTTTCAAGAAACACGGCACCGTCAGCGAATTTCGCGGGCTGTTCATGCGCGGCATGGCGAAGAACGGCTATGACGCGGATTTTGCCGAACGTTGCTTTTCCCAGATCGAAGGGTTCGGGTCTTATGGCTTTCCCGAAAGCCACGCGGCAAGCTTTGCGCTGTTGGTCTATGCCTCGGCTTGGATCAAATGCCATCATCCGGGCATTTTTGCCTGCGCGCTGCTGAATTCGCAACCGATGGGGTTCTACGCGCCTGCACAGATCATTCGCGATGCCCGCGAACACGACGTAGAGGTGCGCCCGATCTGCATCAATACATCCTATTGGGACAATGTGATGGAGCCTGACGGGCGCGGTGGGTTCGCGTTGCGGCTGGGGTTTCGGCAGATCAAAGGCATAAGCGAAGAGGACGCAGGCTGGCTCACGGCGGCACGCGGCAATGGCTACCGCGAGGTTGAGGACCTGTGGCGTAAGGCCGGGCTGATCCCTGCGGTGATTGAACGGCTGGCCGAGGCGGATGCTTTTGCGAGCCTTGGTTTGGGCCGCCGCGAGGCGCTGTGGGCGGCCAAGGCGCTGGCCAAAACCAAACCCCTGCCGCTGTTTGCCCGCGAGCTGGAGGGGGAGGGGATCTATGAACCCGACGCCCAGCTGCCGCAGATGACTTTGGGGGAAGAAGTGGTGGAAGATTACGTGGCCACGCGGTTCTCGCTCAAGGCGCATCCTTTGGCTTTGTTGCGGGACCGGCTGACGCCGCCTTGAAGAGGGGGCTCTGCCCCCTTGGCCTGTGGCCAATTCCCCCGGGATATTTCAGAAAAGATGAAAGCATGGGCCCTTGGTTGCGCGCGGTGAGATGTGTCGCGGCAAATTGGTTCCCCCGGCGCGACTGAGGCTGTAGAAGGCTTGCGAACATGTCCATTTCGAAGCGGAGCCCGAGCCCATGAGCACACCGAAACCTGTCGTCCTTTGTATCCTTGATGGCTGGGGCAGCGCCGAAGCCGGGGCCGCCAATGCGCCGCATCTGGCAGCGACGCCGACCTTTGATGCGATCATGGAGCAGGGCCCGCAGGCACGGTTGATCACCCATGGCCCGGACGTGGGCCTGCCGACCGGTCAGATGGGCAATTCCGAGGTCGGCCACACCAATATTGGTGCAGGGCGCGTGGTGGCGATGGATTTGGGCCAGATCGATCTGGCGATTGAGGATGGGTCCTTCTTTGACAATGAGGCGTTGCAAGCGTTTATCGCCAACCTGAAAGAAACCGGCGGTGCGGCGCATTTGATGGGTTTGGTGTCCGATGGTGGCGTGCATGGCCACGTGACCCATATCCTCGCTGCGATCAAAGCGATCGTTGATGCGGGCGTGCCGGTCTGGCTGCATGCGGTCACCGATGGCCGCGATGTGGCGCCGCAGTCGGCACTGGAATACATTGCACAGCTTGAGGCGCAGATGGCGGGTGGCGCAAAAATCGCAACCGTCACAGGCCGTTACTTTGCAATGGATCGCGACAACCGTTGGGAACGGGTGAGCCAAGCCTATGCTGCCATGATCAAAGGCGAAGGCCAGCATGTGGCTGCCAATGCAGGTAGCGCGGTAGAGGCGAGCTATGGCCGCGAGGCGCTCGATGAATTTGTTGAGGCCACGGTGATCGAAGGGTTTGCGGGCGTGCAGGATGGCGATGGGTTTTTCTGTTTGAACTTCCGCGCTGATCGTGCACGTGAAATCCTACGTGCCATTGGCGAGCCGGGCTTTGCGGAATTTGACACCGGTGTGCGCCCCGCACTGGCAGGCCTTTTGGGCATGGTGGAGTATTCTGCCGGTCACAATGACTATATGACCACCGCCTATCCGAAACGTGCCATTGTGAACACGCTGGGGGAATGGGTGGCGAAGCAGGGTAAAACCCAGTTCCGTCTGGCCGAGACCGAGAAATACCCCCATGTGACCTTCTTCCTGAACGGCGGGGTTGAGACACCTTATGAGGGCGAAGCGCGGTTCATGCCGCTGTCGCCGAAGGTTGCGACTTATGACCTGCAGCCGGAAATGTCCGCCCCGGAGGTGACCGAGAAATTCGTGGAGGCAATCGAGGCTGGTTATGACCTGATCGTTACCAACTATGCCAACCCGGATATGGTCGGTCATACCGGCGACCTGAAAGCGGCGATGGCGGCTTGTGAAGCGGTGGATCAGGGGCTGGCCAAGGTTGTGGCTGCGCTTGATGCCGCCGGTGGCGCCATGATCGTCACCGCCGACCACGGCAATTGCGAACAGATGCTGGACCCGGAAACCGGCGGGGCGCATACGGCGCATACCACCAACCTTGTGCCGGTTGCACTGGTTGGCGGCCCGGGCGGCGCAAGCCTGAAAGATGGCCGTCTGGCCGATCTGGCGCCGACCATTCTGGATCTGATGGGCCTTGAACAACCCGAGGAGATGACC
This sequence comes from Tritonibacter multivorans, assembly GCF_001458415.1. Lineage (GTDB taxonomy): Bacteria > Pseudomonadota > Alphaproteobacteria > Rhodobacterales > Rhodobacteraceae > Epibacterium > Epibacterium multivorans. The sequence goes on from NZ_CYSD01000037.1 coordinate 469,474, forward strand.
GGGGAAAGCCTGCTGGCATGAGATGGCTCTGCGCCCTTCTGGTGATGCTGGGGCTTGCTGCGCCGGTCTGTTCTGCCGAAGATCCTGCGGTGGCGGCTGAACAGGCCGCCGCGCAATTGCAGGCGGCCGCGGATGGGTTGGCTGCTGCGCAAAAGGCCAGCGACCGGGTCAAGGCGCTGACAGAAACCGTGCGCGCCTATGAGGCGGGCCTTCAGGCCATGCGCGAAGGGCTGCGCCGGGTAACTCGCCGGGAAACCGCGTTGACCCAGCAGCTTCAGGCGCGCGAGGGCGAGGTTGCGGATCTGATCGGGGTTATTACTACGATCGAAACCTCAACCCCGCCGGTTCTGATGTTGCACCCTTCGGGGCCATTGGGCGCGGCGCGCTCTGCCATGATGCTGGCCGAGGTCACACCCGGCCTGCAGGCCCGTGCCGATGCGCTGAAAGGCGACCTGCAAGAGGTGCAAGAGCTGCGCCTGTTGCAGATGAACGCGGCGCAGCAGCTGGAAAAAGGGCTTGATGGGGCGCAGACCGCGCGCATTGCGCTGTCGACGGCCATGGCAGACCGCCAGGATCTGCCGCAACGCTATATTGAAGATCCGGTGCAGACCGCGATCCTGATGTCGTCGGCGGATACGCTCACGGGATTTGCCGATGGTCTGGCGATGATCGCCGAGGCCGAGGATCTGCCGGAAAGCGACGGGGATATCTCGGCGCGGCGCGGGAGTTTGGCGCTGCCGGTCCAAGGGATCTTATTGCGCGGCTATGGCCAGCGGGACGCGGCAGGCATTGCACGGCCCGGTTTCCTGATCGCCACGCGCCCGCGTGCGCTGGTGACCAGCCCGACGGCGGCGACCATCCGCTATCGCGGCCCGCTCTTGGATCTGGGCAATGTGGTGATCTTGGAACCGCAGGCGGACATGCTTCTGGTGGTGTCCGGTCTGGCCGAGGTTTTTGGCGACGTGGGGCAAGTGATCCCCGAAGGCACACCCATTGGGCTGATGGGCGGAGAGACGCCCGAGGCGGGCACGATTTTGCCATTGAGCGGTGAAGGGGCTGGTACTGACCGCACAGAAACGCTCTATATAGAAATCAGAATGGAAAACAGTCCTGTGGACCCGGCGACGTGGTTCCGGACCGGACAAGGTGGATAGGCATTCTATGAAGAAATTTGCGATGGCCGCTCTGGGCGGCACGCTGGCGGGGATCGTGGCGACAACCTATGTTGCAGCCCCCCTTCTGGCGCAAGAGGCCCGGGAGACCAATGTCTACGAACAGCTGGATCTGTTTGGCGATATTTTTGAACGCATTCGTGCGCAATACGTGGAAGAGGTCGACGAGAAAGAGCTGATCGAGGCAGCCATTGGCGGCATGTTGCAATCGCTGGACCCGCACTCCAGCTATCTGTCGCCCGATGATGCCGCCAAGATGCGCGTGCAGACCCGTGGCGAATTTGGCGGTCTGGGCATCGAGGTGACGCAGGAAGACGGCTTTGTCAAAGTGGTCTCACCCATTGATGGCACCCCTGCCGATGAAGCAGGCATCGAGGCCGGCGACTTTATCACCCATGTAGATGGTGAAAGCGTTCTTGGCCTTGCGCTGGATGGCGCGGTTGAGCTGATGCGCGGCCCGGTGGGGTCCGAGATCGTCATTACCGTGGTGCGCGAAGGCGAAGAAGAACCCTTTGACGTCACCATTATCCGCGACACCATCAAGCTGACTGCTGTGCGCACCCGTACTGAGGGCAGCACTGTTGTTCTGCGGGTGACAACCTTCAATGAACAGACCACCCCGAACCTTGTGGCCGGCTTTGAAAAGCAGGTTGAGGAACTGGGTGGCATGGACAATGTAAACGGCGTTGTGCTGGATCTGCGCAACAACCCCGGCGGTCTGCTGACCCAAGCGATCAGCGTATCAGACGCCTTCCTTGAAAGCGGTGAGATCGTTTCGACCCGTGGGCGCAATCCGGAAGATGGCGAGCGTTTCAACGCAACCCCCGGCGACCTGATTGAAGGGAAGCCGATTGTCGTGCTGATCAATGGCGGCTCGGCCTCGGCGTCGGAAATCGTGGCTGGTGCACTGCAGGATCACCGCCGCGCCATTGTCGTGGGCACCAAATCCTTTGGTAAGGGTTCGGTTCAGACCGTGATGCCCCTGCGCAGCGATGGGGCCATGCGCCTGACCACCGCGCGGTACTACACCCCGTCGGGCCGTTCGATCCAGGCGCTGGGTGTCAGCCCTGACATCGTGGTCGAACAGCCACGTCGCAGCCCCGAGGCAGAGGAAGAGGACGAAGCAACCGCAGCACGTCGTCAGCGGTCCGAAGCGGACCTGCGCGGTCGTCTGAACAATGACAGCCTGTCCGAGGACGAGGTCCGCCAGATCGAGGCAGATCGCGAGAAGGCCGAGAAGGCCGCCGAGCTGCGCAAACAGGACTATCAGCTGGCCTATGCCATCGACATCCTGAAGGGTCTTGTGGCGCTGGGTCCGAAGAACTGATCCGGTTCATTATGTCATGTCAGAGGGCGTCCCAAGCGGGCGCCCTTTTTCATTTTGGGGGGCTGTTTTTCGGCACAAAATCCGCAGGCAGCCCGGCCTGCGGCCAGGCAGAGAAGTCGCAGTAGATGATCTGCCAGTCTTGTCCCGTCATGCGAAACCGCAGCCGTGTTGGAAAAGGCGGCTGCAGCTGGGTGCCTGCATAGACCAGCCGTGCTTCGCAAGCCGCATCAATGTTCAGTGTATTGCGAAAGTCTGCGGAGACGCAGCGCTGATCAAACAGGGTCACTCCGAGAAACCGGAACTGATTGCGCAGGGCGACAAACAGATCACGCAGGTCAGAGCGCCCTTTGAGGTGCAATGGGCCCAACGGGCTGCGCAGGCTTTGCGGCAGATGAAACGCACGTTCAAAGTCGCCAAACACCCCATGTGTGAGCGCGAGGCTCACGGGATCGAGGACAGACTCACTGATTTGTTTGGCCGTAATCGAACCGGAAATGGCAACCACCTACTGGACACTCACAGAACAACTGAACAATCGTTAAATTACCACAATTTTCAATAGCATGCAAAGTTACACGTTTTGCGTGAACGTCTTGACAGGAAATCGAAATAGCTGCCCGATTTTCGGCGACACCGCCCTCTTTACCTGCGCTAGAGTAGCTTCATGATGTTTGAATTACCTGATCACGAAACCCTCTATGCTGCGTTGCTGGCGCGCGATCCCGACTATGACGGGCGCGCCTATGTTGGCGTGACGTCGACCGGCATTTTCTGTCGGCTTACCTGTCCTGCCCGCAAGCCTAAGTTCGAAAACTGCCGTTTCTTTCACACGCCAGGCGAATGCATTGATGCTGGGTTTCGTCCGTGCAAACGCTGCAAACCGCTGAGCGCGGCTGCTGGAAATGATCCAATGATTCAAGGGCTTTTGGCTGATTTGGAAGCCGCGCCCACCAAACGCTGGGCAGAGGCGGACCTGATCGCGCGGGGCCTTGACCCTTCGACCGTGCGCCGGGCCTTCCGGCTGCAGTTCGGCATGACATTCCTTGAGATGGCGCGCCAGCGCCGATTGCGCGAGGGGTTTACGACGCTCAAGGCCGGGGAACCGGTGATTGCGGCGCAGATTGACGCGGGATTTGAAAGTGCCAGCGCGTTTCGCGCGGCCTTTGCCACCTTGTTGGGGCAGGCACCGGGACATTTCCGCAAGGATGCTGAACTTCTGGTTGATTGGATTGACACGCCGCTTGGCGCCATGGTGGCCATTGGATGCCGCCATCGCTTGCATCTATTGGAATTTGTCGACCGCAAAGCTCTGCCGCGCGAGGTCGCGCGATTGCAAAAGGAGCAGCCGGGTGGGCTTGGCTTTGGACGCCCTGCGGTGATCGACCAGGCCGCCGAAGAACTGGAGCGCTACTTTGCCGGTCAGTCTGCAACGTTCCAGACGCCGTTGACCTTGCACGGCACCCCGTTCCAGCGGCAGGTCTGGCAGGCTTTGCGTGAAATACCCGCGGGGCAAACCCGCAGTTATGGGGCCTTGGCTCAGGATCTTGGCCGCCCGACCGCCAGCCGGGCTGTGGCGCGCGCAAACGGGTCCAACCAGATTGCCATTATGGTGCCCTGCCATCGCGTCCTAGGCGCGGATGGGTCGCTCACGGGCTATGGTGGGGGGCTTTGGCGCAAGCAGCGGTTGGTCGAAATCGAAAGCGAACTGGCGCGCGCAGTGCAGCTCTGATTAGCCGTCGTGCTGGGTGTCGCGGCAATGGCGACGGAACGCGCCTTTCAGCATGTCGAGTTCCGCGCGCAACAGTTCGACCTCGGCGCGCAGATCATCGGCAACTGCATCGCCCGCAATCAAGGTCAGCTCGCCCAGTGTTTCATTGCTGCTCTGATCGCAGATCAGAAAGCTTTGGACGCCATCGGTCAGTGCCGAGTTCGGCACTTTGAAGGACAGTGACCATTGGTTGCCCTCTGGTTCTGGGGCCAAGTTTACCTCGGTCAGGGGACGATCGAGATGCAGGACCTGAACGGCGGGTGCATCGGTTGCATCTGGCGCTTCGAGAAGCCCTTCCCAAAGCCCGTTCTGAAAGCGGATTTTATGCAGCTTGAGCGTGCTCATCAGGACCTCATTCAAAAAGTCGCACGCAGATAGCGCGCAAAGGTAATGTCGCGGATGATCACCTGATTCATGTCCGGAGCTTCAAAAATCAGGTCCACCCAGGCTTTCTCGAGCCGTTTTTCGTTCATGTCGCTGTGGGCGAGATCAAATTCCGCAGACACTGAAGTCTGGGACTGAGGCAGTTCCTGCACGATCTGAACGGTGTTGGGGCCGTGTTGCAGATTGAGCCGGGCAAAGATTTCAAGCGGGCGCTCGCGCTCGACAATTGCATCCACGCGAATGACGTGCTGGCGTCCCAATCCCTCGAGCGCGGCAGAGGGAAGGTCCAGCACCAGCGACAGGAAAGAGCCATCAAACTGGAACACATCCATCCGCAGGCCAAACGGCGCGAGGTCCTCTTCGCGGGTGTTGCGCAGCTGGCGCAGGGTCAGCTCTGAGATGCGGCAATCGTGGAACAGCTGCACCTCATGGCCAAGCCGGGCCTTGGAGGGAACAGCGGCGACGCCTGCGACAGGCAAGGGGCCGCGCCAGGGTTCCGGCCGCCAAGACCAATCGGTGCCATGGGGGCGGGAAAAACGGTCCGAGCCAATGTGAGGCATGGCAAGCTTCCCGTCGGCGCGGTGGATCAGCTCGCTCAGGTGTTGGCGCAGCTTGCGGGCCTGATTGCGCTGGCTGCGCAGCCGGTGCAACGGCGTGCGGTCGGCCAAAGCCGTGTCCCGACGCCAACGGCGCAGGGCTGTGGTGTGCACCAAGCGGTCCAGAAAGCTGCCCATTGAAATCCTGTTTTGCCTGTGGATGCCCGCCAAGCCTGCCGTTTTGGAGGCGGCGCGGGTCGGTTTCCGTCACAATAAATCAGGGCGACTGGAAAATGAACGGGGAAACTCACAACAGCTGCGGCGGTCGTGACGTGATCAGCCGTTTTGGTCGTCTGCTGACGCGCTGGTGGTTTCGCTTTGCTGCAGCTGCGGGCGCAGGCGAGGCCGTGGCGAGCTGCCTGCCGGATCCACCGTGGGTTTCGACAGCTGGGCCAGCTCGGTTGCGCTGCGGCTTGCGCGCATGAAATCGCGGATCAGCTTTGCACCGCGATCCCCAAGGTAGCTGCTGCCTGCAGGCGCATAGAGCGCGACGGCGACCATATGGCTGTTTTGGACAAAAGCGCCGCGCCAATGGGTCGGGCTGGCGCCGGGGGTCGTGTCGTCCGGCTGCATATGCAGCTTCACCAGCGGGATCTGCGCATCTTCGCGCTGTTCCAGAAGCCGTGCGTCGCTGCGGGCGCGGGTAAAGGCCTTGTGCAGCGCAGTGGCAGAAGGCGTCGCTGTATTGGCGGCAACAGATCCAATGGAAGCGGTGACAATAACCCCTTCCCCACGACCCAGCCGACGCGCGCCGCGCATACGGTCACAGCGTGCAAGCAGGGCGAAACCGCCTTTGCTGGTGTGCTGTTCCATCTGCGAGTCAAAACAGAACCCGTTTGGGGCCGCGAGCACAAGCTGGCCTTCGTCGAACGCGGTGGTCACCACAGGGTTGGCCCGGCCAAAAAAGCCGCCGCGTTGCCCGCTGTTTGCGGTTGAGGGGTCGGGTGCAAAGGCAAACTGACTGCCTTCCATGCAGCAAGCCAACACCAGTGGCATCATCACCGCGGCAACGGTCAGGCCCAGACGTCGGAACGTAAGCCCGCGCGGCGTAAGTGCTTTTGAACCGGTCGTCCCTGTCATGTCTGTCCCTTGTGTGGCCCCGCGACCTGATTTCTTTCGGGCGAGGGCCATGATCAAATGCGTCAATTTTATTCCAATTAACGTTTGCAAAAGGTGTAGACCTCCCGGTTTCAACGGGCAAGGACATTCCCGGCCAAAGGCTGGCAACAAAGACGCGCTGTGAAAGAAGGCTTGAAGATCAGCGGATTGGTGCCTACCTCCTGCGGTCTTTACCGGCTAAGTTGACGTTAAGGCGTCACAAAGCGGTGTTTCCTGTCCCTGCGGTCAGGGTGCGAAATGCCAGAGGCCGACAACCGATTCGAGAGAGGACGGGGTATGGAGCCCAGCCTGTTTGCCTTCATTTGGCGCTATTCGCGCCCGCAGCAGATTGGTCTGCTGTTGTTCACGTTGGCAAGTTTTCCCTTTCTCTATGCCACGCTGGAACTGCCCAAGCGAATCGTAAATGACGCCATTGGCGCGCCGGTGTCCGTGATCGATGTCTTCGGCTGGCAGCTGCATCCGGAACAATACCTGCTGGTCTTGTGTTTCGGATTTTTGGCTGCCGTCTTGGCGTCGGGGCTGATGAAAATGCGGCTCAATACGCTCAAAGGTATCCTGTCCGAACGGCTCTTGCGGCGGCTGCGGTATCAGATGATCGCACGTATGATGCGGTTCCCATCAACGTATTTCCGGACCACCTCTCAGGGCGAAATGGTCGCTATGGTCACCGCCGAAAGCGAACCCATGGGCGGGCTGATGGGCGATGCGGTGGCACAGCCGGTGTTTCAGGCGGGCCAAATGCTGACCATTGTCAGCTTTCTGTTCATGCAAAGCGTCTGGTTTGGCCTTGCATCGGTGGCGTTGATCCCGTTGCAGGCCTGGCTGATCCCCTTGTTGCAGCGCCAGATCAACCTGCTGAACAAAGACCGCATCCGCGAAGTGCGCGCCCTGTCGGCAGAGATCGGTGAAACGGCGGCGGGTCTCAGCGATCTGCGCGCCAATGGCGGCTGGCGGTATCGGCTGGCCCAGGTTTCCAATCGGCTGGGGCATCTGTTTGAAATCCGCCGCCGGATCTACATGAAGAAGTTCTTCATGAAGTTCCTCAACAACCTGATCGGCCATCTGACGCCGTTCTTTTTCTATGCAATCGGCGGGGTGCTGGCGATCCGCGGGGAAATCACCGTCGGCGCGCTGGTGGCAGCTTTGGCCGCCTACAAAGACCTGTCGTCGCCGTGGAAAGAACTGCTGACCTATTACAATCAGGTGCAGGACATGTCCCTGCGCTGGCAGGTGATGACCGAAAAATTTTCCCCTGCGCAGATGATCAAGCCCGAGTTGTTCGATGGCGAACCAAAGGACATTCCGCATCTGCGCGGCGATATTGAGCTGCGCGATGTGGTGGTCAAAGACAGCGAAGGCAATTCGGTTTTGGATGGTCTGACCCTGACCTTGCCTGCGGGGGGGCGGGTCGCAGTTCAATGCAGATCGGAACGGGAACGCGCGGCTTTTGCCCAGCTGTTGACCCGTGAAATTCTGCCCTCGAGCGGCACGGTGACCATTGCTAACCACCCGCTGAACGACCTGCATCAAGGGGTGATTGCGGCGCGGATTGGCTATGCCTATTCCGACCCTTACCTGTTTGATGGGTCTGTCGGGGACAATGTGCTGATGCCGCTGCGCAACCGCCCTCGGGGCGATGCAGCGCAGGAGCTGATGGGACGGATCGAGGCGGTGAAGGCCGGCAATAGCCCCGATACGCTGGATGCGGACTGGATTTCACCGGAACTGGCCGGGATTGCGGATCAGGACGGCCTGCGGGATTGGTGGTTCCAACTGGTCGAGGCCATGGGCATTGATGGTCAGCTGTTTCACCGCACCCTGCACACGCGTTTGCAGGAAAACCACCGCGGGTTGGAAGAACAGATCACAGCGCTGCGTCCGCAGATCGAAGCCAAGCTTGTCGAGAAGGGCATCCGGGACGCGATTTTCCGCTTTGTGCCCGAGCGCTACAACCCGACCCTGACCCTCGCGGAAAACCTGCTGTTTGCTTTCCCGGTTCAACCGGTGCCCGAAACGCTGTTCACCGACCCCGACGGCCCGTTTCAGCGGCTTCTGCGCGCCGAAAAACTGGATCTGGAGGTGCGCCAGATCAGCCTTAACCTGCTGGATATGCTGGAACGGACCTTTGGACGCGATGGCACCAACCACCCGCTGTTCCAACGCATTGGTCTGGACGAAGCCCTGTATCGCCGCATTCTTGCGGCGGCCGAGCGGTTGCGCTCGCAACGCATATTGACCGACGAGGAAAAAGCGCTGCTGTGCACGCTGCCTTTCCTGCTGACCGAAGAACAATTCCGTCCGGGCCTGCCCGAGACTTTCAAAGATCTGATCCTCCGCCTGCGCAAAACTCATGGCGATCTGCTTTTGTCGCAGTGCAAAGGCGTGTTCCGCCGACTGCGGGTTGACGAATACGCCCGCAAACTGACCGTTCTGGAAAATGCCCTGTTTGGCCGGGTTTCCGATTTTGCAGGGGCGCGGTCAGAGGCCGTTGAGGATGCAGTGGCCGAAGTGCTGGCGGCCCATGATCTGCGCGCGCGTCTTGCGCTGATGCTCTATGATCTGCCGACCGGTCTCGGCGGGAGCTTGCTTGAACCCGTCTTTCGCGAACGCGCCGCGTTTACGCGCGCGGCGATCAAGCGACCGGATGTACTGATCCTGGACCGTGCCCTGGCCAGCCATGATGCCGAAAGCCGTCTGGGTACGCGCCGCAAATTGCAGCAGCTGTTGCCGCATACCACCATGATTTACATGGAAGATCATTTTGCCCATCCGGAACGCTATGATGTGTTCATCGAAATCAAGAAGGGGCGGCTGGACGGTATCCCTGCATTGCGCCAACCGGTCAACGAAGGGGATGTTGCTGATTTTGATCGAAAGCTTGCCGAACTGCGCAATGTGGAGCTGTTCTCCAAACTGGATCCGCGCAATCGCCGTCTTCTGGCCTTTTCGGCGCAATGGTGCCCGGTCGCTGCGGGCGAACCTGTCTTCCTGAGTGGTGAACCGGGGGATGCGGTCTATCTGTGTTTGTCGGGGCGCGCGGAAATCCGCTGGGCCGGGCGCGATGAGGCATTGGATGATGTGCTGCCGGGGCGTCTTATTGGCGATCTCGCGGTGATCCTGAATGCCCCGCGTCAGCTGGATCTGGTTGCTGGCGAAGACAGTCTGTTTCTGCGCATCGGGGCAGAGGAATACCGCGCCGTGATCGAAAGCGATGCCAGCGTCGCGGTGGAGTTGCTGAAAACCGTCTCCACCCATCTTTTGAATGTCACAGATGCCTTGCGGCAGGTGCACGGCGGTCCGGAGGCGTTAGAAAACGGCGATACAGGCCGCTCTGAGCCCTCCTGATTGCAATTGACGCAAAGTCGCCTTATCTGAGGGGCAAATGCCCCCCTTGAGCAGAGGCTCCTGATGAACTGGATCACCAATTACGTCCGGCCGCGGATCAATTCCATCTTCTCGCGCCGCGAAGTGCCCGAGAACCTTTGGAAGAAATGCGACTCCTGCGGCACCATGTTGTTTCACCGCGAACTGAGCGACAACCAGAACGTCTGCACCAGCTGCGGCCACCATATGAACATCACCCCGCGCGAGCGTTTTAACGCGTTGTTTGATGGCGGTGTGTTCGCCGAGGTCGACGTGCCGGAGCCGATCACCGACCCGCTGAAGTTCCGCGACCAGAAGCGCTATCCCGACCGGATGAAAGCGGCGCAGAAGAAGACCGGCGAAAAAGAAGCCATGCTGGTCGCTGCCGGTGAAATCGGCCGCACCCCGATCGTGGCCGCCGCACAGGATTTCTCGTTCATGGGTGGCTCCATGGGCATGTATGTGGGCAACGCCATCATTGCTGCCGCAGAAGAAGCTGTGAAACTGGGCCGCCCGCTGGTTCTGTTTTCTGCCGCAGGCGGCGCACGTATGCAGGAAGGCATCCTATCCCTGATGCAGATGCCGCGCACCACGGTCGCGATCCAGATGCTGAAAGAAGCAGGCCTGCCCTACATCGTTGTGTTGACCCACCCCACCACCGGCGGTGTGACCGCGTCTTATGCGATGCTGGGCGACGTGCATATTTCCGAACCCAATGCGCTGATCTGTTTTGCCGGTCCCCGCGTGATCGAACAGACCATTCGTGAAAAACTGCCCGAAGGCTTCCAGCGCGCAGAATACCTGCTGGATCACGGCATGCTGGACCGTGTGATCCCCCGCACCGAGATGCGCGACGAGCTGATCACCATTATCCGCATGCTGATGAACCTGCCGCCGCAGGTGGTGGGCGATCTGCCCGCACCAGAGCCCGCCGCTGCGGAAGAAGACGGAAACACACCCGAGGCTGCCGCCTCTGAGGAAGAAAAGGCAGGCTGAGCCTGCTAACCTGACACCAACACGGGCCCGCCTTATCAAAGGGCGGGCCTTTTTCGGTTCAAGAGCTGAGACCATGACCCAACAGAACTCTGACGCGATCCTCGCCCGCATGATGGCGTTGCACCCCAAGATCATTGACCTGACGCTGGACCGGGTCTGGCGCCTGTTGGCTGCGCTGGACAATCCGCAGGAAAAGCTACCGCCGGTGGTCCATATTGCGGGCACCAATGGCAAGGGGTCGACCCAGGCGATGATCCGCGCGGGTCTCGAGGGCTGGGGCAAATCGGTGCACGCCTATACCTCGCCGCATCTGGCGCGGTTCCACGAACGTATCCGTCTGGCAGGCGCGCTGATTTCCGAGGATCACCTGACCGAAATCCTCGACGAGTGTTATGTCAAAAACGGTGGTGAAAACATCACCTATTTCGAGATCACAACGGTGGCAGGGCTGTTGGCGTTTGCGCGAAACCAGGCGGACTACACTCTGCTCGAGGTCGGCCTTGGCGGACGTCTGGATGCCACCAATGTCATCACGCCGGAACTGTCGGTGATTACTCCGATTTCCATCGATCATGAACAATTCCTGGGCAATACCCTGACCAAGATCGCGGGCGAAAAGGCAGGCATTATCAAACGCGGCGTGCCAGTTGTGGTCGGCCCTCAGTCTGAAGAAGCCATGGATGTGATCGAGGCGACGGCAATGCGCCTTGGTGCGCCGGTGATCGCTTATGGCCAGCATTGGCATGTGAGCGAAGAACGAGGCCGTCTTGTTTATCAGGATGAACGCGGCCTGTTGGACTTGCCGCTGCCCGCGCTCTTGGGCAAGCACCAGGTCCAGAACGCAGGTATCGCGATCGCTGCCCTGCGCCATCTGGGGGCGGATGAGGCTGCCTGCGAAGCGGCGATGGTGGATGCCATCTGGCCCGCGCGGATGCAGCGCCTGAAAACCGGCCCACTGGTCGATGCCGCGGGCGAAGCCGAGCTGTGGCTGGACGGTGGCCACAATGCAGCGGCTGGCGTGGCTTTGGCAGAGGTTCTGGCAGGTCTGCCCAAACGCCCGACACATCTGATCTGCGGCATGCTGAACACCAAGGATGTGACCGGCTATATGGCGCCACTGGCGCAACAAGCCACCAGCCTGACAGGAGTGTCCATCCCCGATGAGATGAACACGCTCTCCGCCGAGGAAACCTGCGCAGCGGCAGCCGAGGTCGGCCTTGACGCAAGTACCGCCGAGAGCGTCGACGCTGCGCTGCGCGCAATTGTGGCCAAAGACCCCTCCGCACGCGTTCTGATTTGCGGATCCCTTTACCTTGCAGGCCATATCCTGCGCAGCAACGGTTGACCCAAAGGGGACGCGGCCATTGGACCGTGTCCCTGTTTCTTCTTTTGGCGGCAAATACTCCGGGGGTGAGGGCGCAAGCCCGAGGGGGCAGCGCCCCCTATTCCCGGCCCCAATCCTTGTCCTGCATCTCCCGCAGGCGCGAGGCCGTGCGCTCAAACTCGAACACCCCTTCACCTTCCAGATACAGGTATTCCGGCTCCGCAGAGGCCGAACAGATCAGCCGCACCTTCGCCTCGTAAAGCGCATCAATCAGGGTCACGAAACGCTTGGCCTCGTTGAAGTTGCTGCGGCTGAGCGCAGGGATATCATCCAGAACAAGCACTTTGACTGCCTCTGCCACCGCCAGATAGTCACCGGGGCCCAACATCGTGCCGCATAGATCAAAGAAGCTTGCACGCGCCACGCCATTGCGGAACGCAGGCAAGGTGACCTCGCGGCCCTTGACCGTCAGCGTCAGCGGGCTGGCAGCGCCGCCGGTGAGGTCTGTCCAGATGCCGTTCATCTCTGCGCGGGTTTCCGGCCCCAGCGGCGTGAAATACACCCGGCTGCCGGTCAATCGATCCTGCCGGTAATCGGTGGGAGAGACCATCTCCCAGACATCCAGCTTTTCTTTGATCAGCGCGATAAAGGGCAGGAACAGCTGTCGGTTCAGACCGTCTTTGTACAGGTCATCTGGCACCCGGTTCGAGGTGGTCACAACTGTGACGCCTGCCTCGAACAGCGCCTCGAACAGGCGGCCAACAATCATCGCATCGGTAATGTCGGTGATCTGCATTTCGTCAAAGGCCAGCAGCCGGACGGATTTTGCAACTTCGGCAGCCACGGGTGCCAGCGCGTCTTCGACCCCGTTTTGGCGGGCTTCGTGCATTTGCGCATGAATTTCCTGCATGAAGGCATGGAAATGCACGCGGCGACTGGGCACATCCGGCAGGCTGTCGACCAGCAGGTCCATCAGCATGGATTTGCCGCGTCCCACCCCGCCCCAGAGATAGAGCCCAGAGACTGGCTCGTGCACGGCTTTGCGGAAAAAGCCGCGTTTCACCGGCTCGGCGCGCAGGCCTGATGCGATGCGATCAAAATGGGGCAGAACCGCCTCTTGGGCCGGATCCGGGCGCAGCTCGCCCGCGGCGATCTTGGCCTGATACTGGTTTGAAATATCCGTCATGGCACGTCAAATACCCTGCGATGGCGCGCATTTAAAGCGCCGCTTTCAGGGAGTTTAGCGCCATTTGGTTCAGAAATCCTGATGTGAGCGTCCAAACATCCTGAATTGACCCATGGGGTGAAACCAAAGATGGTGGCGACAACCTCCGACCTGCCCCAGAAGGGACCTCTTATGGACCAGCCCAAAGCAAATCTGTTCACGCCCGTTCTCATCGTGGGCTGTCTCATTATCATGGTGAGCTTTGCCGTGCGGGCGTCCTTTGGTGTGTTCCAGATCCCGATTGCCGAAGAATTCAACTGGCTGCGGGCCGAGTTCTCGCTGGCGATTGCGATCCAGAACCTTGCCTGGGGCATTGGTCAGCCGATCTTTGGCGCGCTGGCGGAAAAGATCGGGGATCGCAAAGCCATTGTGCTGGGTGCCATCGTGTACGCTGCCGGTCTGGTGCTGAGCGCAGGGGCGACGACGCCGTTTGAGATGCAAGCCTATGAATGGCTGGTGGGCTTTGGCATTGCGGGCACCGGTTTTGGCGTGGTGCTGGCGGTTGTGGGCCGGGCAAGTTCGGATGAAAACCGGTCGATGTCTTTGGCGATTGTGACGGCTGCGGGCTCTGCCGGGCAGATCGTCGGCGCACCGGTGGCGGAATTCCTGCTGACACAGATGAGCTGGCAGATGGTGTTCTTTGTCTTTGCGGGGGCTGTTCTGGCGTTGATCTTGTCCCTGCCGCTGATGCGTGCGCCCGAGATGGCCAGCAAATCCGAACTGGAGGAAAGCCTGGGCCAGATCTTGGTCAAGGCCTTCAAAGACCCCAGCTATACAATGATTTTCCTTGGCTTCTTCAGCTGCGGCTATCAACTGGCCTTTATCACCGCGCATTTCCCGGCCTTTGTGACCGAGATGTGCGGCCCTATTATGCCGGGCGGTATTCTGCATTCGGTCGGTGTCACCACCACCTCGGCCCTTGGGGCGGTGGCGATTTCGCTGATTGGCGCGGCCAATGTCGGCGGCACGCTGCTGGCTGGTTACTTGGGCAAACGCTACACCAAGAAATACCTGCTGGCGGGGATCTATACCGCGCGTACCGTGGTTGCGGCATTGTTTATCCTGCTGCCGATCACGCCCATGTCGGTGATCATCTTCTCGGTTGCGATGGGATCGCTGTGGCTGGCCACTGTGCCGCTGACCTCGGGGCTGGTCGCCCATATCTACGGCCTGCGCTACATGGGCACGCTTTATGGCATTGTGTTCCTGAGCCACCAGATCGGCGGTTTCCTTGGCGTGTGGCTCGGCGGGCGCATGTATGATGTTTATGGCGACTACACCATGGTCTGGTGGATCGGCGTGGGCGTCGGCGCGTTCAGCGCGATTGTCCATCTGCCGATCCGGGAAAAGCCGCTGCAGGCACAGGCGGCTTAAGCGGCGGCTTCTTCGGTCAGCAGACCTTCAGCCACCAAACGCGCGGCAAAAGCCTCGGGCTGGTCAAACAGATGGGTGTGCCAACCCCGCGCTGCGGCGGCCTCGATGTTTTCGGGGCGGTCGTCGGCAAACAGTAGGGATGCACCAGCAAGACCGGACCCCTCTTCCAGTTTCTCATAGATCGCCGCATCCGGTTTGATGCAGCCCAGATAGCCCGAGATATAGGGTTGGTCGAATTCGGTCAGCACCGCGTATTCGCGCGCTGCCAGTTCAAAGGTGCCAATGCCAAAGTTCGACAGGGCAAAGACCTGTACGCCCTTGGCTTTCAACGCCCGCAGCAGGCGCGCAGTGTGGGGAATGTCTGGGCTGGCCATCTCTAACCAGCGGTCGTGCCACCAGCGGATTTCAGTCGCCCAGTTGGGGTGCGCCTCGGCCAGCGCGTAGACGGTTTCCTTCCACGGTGCGCCGGCATCAATGTCGAGGTTGGTCTGATGCATCGGCACCTCCGCAAAGAAGGCCTTGCGGCGTGCCTCGCCGATCTGGGCGTCATAAAAGGCTTCTGGCTCCCAATGGATCAGGACGCGGCCAATATCGAAAACAACGGCTTGGATGGTCATAGTTATCTACCTTTTGAAAACTTATCCGGTGTTGCGGGGATTGGGGCGCGTTGGCGGTTTGGATACCCGTGTTTCGCGCCATAGGGACAGAAGGCCAGCGCTGACGATCAGGCCCGACCCAATCCAGACCGGCAAGCCCGGCCATTCGCCAAAGATCAGAACACCCCAGATCACCGCCATCGGCATGGCAACATATTCAAAAGGCGCAACAAGAGCGGCCTCGCAGAGCCGGTAAGACTGGCTGATCAAATAGACGGCGACCGATCCGGCGACGCCGGAAAGCAGCATCAGAAACAGCTCGAACGCATTGGGCCAGACCCAGGGGCGCAGGACCACATCAAAAATCGGCACGCCGGTCTGCCATTGTCCCTGTCCAAAGGCGAGCCCGGCGAGGGCGCTGAAGATCAGGAACCCAAAGGCCGGAAAAAACGCCATAGTCGCCGCTTTGTCCGCGCCGCCAATATGCCGGGTCAGAACGTGCAGAATGGCATAGGAGCTTGCCCCGATCAGCGGCAAGAGCGCGATGGGCTGGAATGTTTCGGGCCCCGGTCGCAGAATGATCAGAACGCCAAGAAACCCAATGGCCACCGCACCCCATCGCCACGGGCCCACATGTTCGCGCAGGAACACCGCCGACAGGACGGTGACGACCAGAGGCGTGACAAAGGTGATGCTGACGGCCTCGGCCAGTGGCATCAGGGCAAGGCCGGTAAAGTAGGTGATATTGGCAATCAGAACAGCGGTCACGCGGGCCAGATGCAGCGGCAGATGCGCGGTGCGCAGGATGTGCAACCCGCCGTCAATGGGCACCAGCACAAACATCACAAAGGACAGCGCCACAATCGAACGGGTGAACACCATCTGATACAGCGGGTAGTCTCCCGAGAGGAACTTGAACAGCAGGTCAATAACGGAAAAGCCAACAGCGGCACCGGCAGCGGCAGCCATGCCAAAGAGCTTCAGTCGCTGCTCCATCCAGGTGTCCTTTGATCAGGCGTCTTTTCGCGCTGACCCTAGGTCGGGCAGGGGCGGCAGACAAATGCTTCCGCCCCTTTGGTACAATTTAGAAAGGATGCGCCCTTAACGGTGCGCCTGCGATTTTGCGGCGCGGATCTCGCGTTCCAGCGCATCGAGAAACCGCGAACGATCGGCTTTGGAAAAGGCCTTGCCGCCGCCCTGCATGCCCAGCGGATTGGCCGCGCGCAGGTCGGCCATCAGGTCGCGCATGGCCAGCTGCTGGCCGATGTTGGCCTGGGTGAAAGCCTCGCCATTGTGGCGCAGCACGCGGGCGCCGGCCTCGATGCATTTTGAGGCCAGCGGGATGTCGCCGGTTACGACCACATCGCCCGGCCCGCAACGTTCGGCGATCCACATGTCGGCCACATCCGCGCCTTCCGAGACGATAACCGTTTCGACCAGCGGATTGGGCGAGGGGCGCAGACCGCCGTTTGACACAACGAACATGCGCCACCCATGACGGGTGGCGACACGTTCGGCCTCGGCTTTCACCGGGCAGGCATCGGCGTCAATATAAAGCGCGCTCACTCGGCGGCCTTATCTGCCTTCTCCCCGGCCTTTTCTTCGGCTTTCTTCTCCGCCTTGGGGGCGGCTTTCTTGGCCTTGGAGGAGCGCGCGTGGACCTTGTATTCTTCGGGGATCGGCATGCGGTTGAACGCATCCAGACCCGCGATTTTATAGGCCTCTGCGAGGGTCGGGTAGTTGAAGGTGTTCTGGACGAAGTAATCCACGGTGCCCTGCAGGTTCAGAACGGCTTGGGCAATGTGGATCAGCTCGGTTGCGCCTTCGCCGACAATCTGCACGCCCAGAACCCGGCGGGTCTTGAGGCTGAACAGCATTTTCAACATGCCATGTTCCAGACCCATGATGTGCCCGCGCGAAGTTTCGCGGAACCGGGCAACGCCGACCTCGTAAGGCACGCCGCGCTCTTTCAGCTCTTCCTCGGACATGCCGCAGGTGGACATTTCCGGAACCGAGTAGATGCCGTAAGGGTACCAGGGGCTTTCCGGCACGGTCGGCACTTCCATTGCGTGGCAGGCTGCAACGCGCCCCTGCTGCAAGGAGGTTGACGCCAGCGACGGGTGGCCGATCACATCGCCAGTGGCATAGATATGCGGCACGGCGGTCTGATAGGTTTTACGTTCCACCTCAAGACGGCCACGGTGGTCGGTTTCCAAACCCACAGCCTTGAGGTTCAGCTTCTCGGTGTTGCCCATGCGACCAGCCGCAAACAGCAGCATCTCGCCACGGATGTGACGGCCGTTTTCTAGGGTTACCTCAATGTGGGAGCCTTCGTCATCGATCGTCGAAATCGCCGACCCCAAACGCAGATCGACACCGTTTTCGCGGATCTGATGGGTGAACTCATCGATCAGCGTGCGGTCGATGAAATCAAGGAAGCTGTCGCGCGGTTCGATCAGGGTGACGCGCACATCCAATGCGGCAAACATTGTGGCGTATTCAACGCCAATGACGCCTGCGCCCACAACAACCAGCGAACGCGGGATTTCGTCCATTTCGAGGAACTCATCGCCATCCACAACGGTCTTGCCGTTGAAAGGGACATAGTCCGGGCGATAGGTGCGGGTGCCGGTGGCGATCAGGAACTTTTCGCCGGTCACGCGGGTGGTGTCGCCTGCCTCGATTTCCACCTCGACCTCATTGGGGCCGACAAAATGCGCCATGCCCGCCAGTGTTTCCACGTGGTTGCGGTTGAACTGGTGTTCCAGCACGTCAACTTCGTAGTCGAGGGTCATATGCAGGCGCGCCTTCAGGTCGTCTGCTTTGATCTGGTCTTTCACCCGGTAAGAGCGGCCATAGAAGGACCGCTCGCGCCAGCCAGTGAGGTTCAGCACGGTTTCGCGCAGGGTCTTGGACGGGATGGTGCCGGTGTGCACCGACACACCGCCCAGACGATCCTTGCGGTCGATCACCAGTACCCGGCGCTTGAGCTTTGCGGCCTGGATTGCCGCAGTGCGTCCCGACGGGCCGGAGCCGATGATGATCAGGTCATAGTCAAAATCAGTCATGTGTCTTTACTCCCCATAAAGGGCCTCCGCATGGAAGGACACGTGGTCCTCCATGAAGGTGGAGACAAAGAAATAGCTGTGGTCATAGCCCTTCTGCAGACGCAGGGTGGCATGTTGACGTTTGGTGGCGACGGCGTTCGCCAGTGCCTCGGGTTTCAGGAGGTCAATGAACTGGTCATTGGTGCCGGTGTCGACAAGAACAGGACCGTCAAAGCCAACTTCTGCCATCAGAAGGCTGGCGTCATGTTTGGCCCATGCGGCCTCATCATCACCCAGATAGGCAGACAGCTGCTTGCGGCCCCAGTCGCTGGCGGTCGGGTTGGAGATCGGCGCAAAGGCCGAGACCGATTTGAACCGGCCCGGCAGGTTCATCGCCAGCGTCAGCGCGCCATGACCGCCCATGGAATGGCCGGTGATCGCCTGGCGGTCCATATCGAGGTTGAATTTCTCGCCCAGCAGGGTGGGCAGTTCTTCGGCGATATAGTCCCACATCTGGAAATGCGGCGCCCAAGGTTCCTCAGTCGCGTTCACATAGAAACCAGCGCCCTGACCCAGATCGTAGGCGTCGTCATTGGCCACCCCTTCGCCGCGCGGGCTGGTGTCGGGGAACACAATCGCAATGCCCTGCTCGGCGCACCAGGCCTGCGCGCCTGCTTTGGTCATGGCGTTTTCATGGGTGCAGGTCAGACCCGAGAGATACCACAGCAAAGGCACAGGGCCGTCCTTTGCTTCTTCCGGCAGGAACAGACCGAAGGTCATCTCGCAGTTGGTGGATGTGCTGGTGTGACGATAGACGCCCTGTGTGCCGCCAAAGGCCCGGTTCTCCGAGACGGTTTCCATGGGGTGACCTCCTTCTAATGTCTTTGCCCCTTCGCTACCTGCGTGGGCGACGCAAATCCAGTGTCGTCACGTCAGCATTTGTGCTTTTCGCGTCATAAGGTTGCAAAACATTGAAGGCTGCGTTTCCGATTGGCACGTCAGGGCAGGGTATTCACCCATGCGACGACCAACGGGAAAGAGACAATCGACACCACGGTAGAGATCAGGATCGCCGCAGATGCGCGCTGCGGAGCCACGCCATAATGCTGCGCCAACATGAAAACATTGCCCGCAACAGGCAATGCGGCGGCGGCGATGGCAATCCCTGCCACATAGGTCGGCACCGGCATCAGCCACAGAACGCCCACCGCAACCAGTGCCGGATGGAGCGCCAGTTTGGTAAAGGACAGCCAAGCCGCGACCTGCACCCGCTCTGCCGATTTGGAAGCAAGCGACGCGCCAATGGCAAAGAGCGCTCCGGGCGTGGCCGCGCCGCCCAGAATAGCCAGAAAATCATTCATTGGTCGGGGGATCGGCAGTTCAGAGGCCGACCACGCAAGACCTGCGACAATCGACAGAATCATCGGATTGCTGACCAGCCCCATGCCCACCAGCCGCAGGGTGGTCAGGCTGGCACCTGCGCCGCGATGGGTGTTGATCACCATGACGATCAGCGAGGAGAACACCACCAGATCTACGGTCAACACGGTCATCATCGGCGCCACAGCAGCCTCACCGAACAGCAGCACCATCATCGGCAGACCTAAGAACCCCACATTGCCAATGGCGGCGCATTGGGCCTCGACCGCGGCGGTCGACATGTCCTGACGGCGGATGAAGGCGATGAAATTGGCCACCAGATAGGTCGCCATGGTGCCCGCCAGATATCCGATGATCAGATTGGGCTGAAAAATATCGTCAATCGACAGGTTGGCCGCAAAGCGGAAAATCATCGCCGAGAGCGGGAAGAAGAACACAAACCGGGTCAGATAGGCCGTGGCTTCTTCGGTGAAAAACCGACTGCGCCCGGCCCAAAAACCCAGGCCAATAATGGCAAAGAACGGAAGCGTGCGCAGAAAAATCTCGATCATGGGGCCAGTGGTAAAGACTTTTGACCACTTCGCCTAGTCACCTATTACATGTCGCGTAAAACGGGTGGCCGGTTGTGATCCCTTTGAGCGAATTGCGCCGCAGGTCACTTAGTGCGTGGTGAATTCCCGGTCATGATCGCGAAACCCCTGATGGCAGCTGATGCAGGCCTGCACCATGGGTGGCAGGGTCTTGCGCAGTCGGATGACATTTCGTGTTGCGATCCCACGTGCGGCCTTGTGGGCTGTGACAGCACGGGCTTTGAAATCTTTGGGGTGTTGCCAAATCTCGGGCAGCGCATGGGACTGCAGCCCTTGGCGATTTTTCTTGAATGCCTTGGGAATGGCCTGTGTCGTGTCGATCAGGCTTTTGCGGGCGGCGCGGGCCAGTTTGGGGTCAAAGACGTGACGCCCTGCGGCCATATCGCTCAGCAGTTCCATTGCTTCTTTCTGACGGTTCATCAGGGCAATGCGCTGGGCCATTGCCGGGTGCATCTGGCGCGGCTCGCTGGCGTGGGTGCCATTGGACGCGGGGACAAAGAGAGTGGCCAACAACAGCAGCGGCAGGATTGATCGAATCGCAAAATAAGAACATAAAGAGAACAAACTGCCCTCTCTGCTCTTGCTGCTCTTCTTGTCCCGGTCGATCTGATGGTCCATCGCCGTATCCTTTCCCTCTGGTTCCCGCATCTTGGGGCCGACCGCATCCTCCGTGGAGCGCGCGGCCATATTGACGCGCCATTGGCCGTCGTGGCCGAAGTGTCCAATGCACAGGTTATTTGTGCGTTAAGCCCGGCGGCAGAAACGGAAGGTCTGTATGTCGGCCAGCCTTTGCGCGATGCCCATGCCCTGTGTTCACACCTGCTGACACGTCCGCAGGACAAGTTGGCCGAGGCCCGGTTTCTGGCGGCATTGCAGCGCTGGGCAGGTAAGTTTTCGCCTTGGGTTGCGGTGGCTGATCCGGACGGTCTGACGGTGGATCTGACGGGGTGTGCGCATCTTTTTGGTGGCGAGTCCGAGTTGATCCTGCAGGTTGAACGCGATTGCGCTGAGATGGGGTTATCCGTGCGGCTGGGGCTTGCGGATACGCTGGGGGCGGCCTGGGCTTTGGCGCGCTATGGCGGGGCCGAAGTGGGGTCGGACCGCACAGGTGACGCCATCGACCAAGAGGCCCGCGCCACGCGGTCCCGCGCGCATCCGCGCAAAAAGGGCAAAACCCGTCACTGGACCCGCGGCGGCACCGCACCTGAGGTCGCGGTTCATGGTGGCGCGGGGCGGATTATCCCGGCCGGTCAGGCCTATAGCGCGCTCAGCCCCTTGCCTGTTGCGGCGCTTCGGTTGGAGGCAGGCATCGTGGCGCAGCTGAACCGGCTGGGGCTGCGGCAGATTGGGGATCTGCTGGGGCAGCCGCGCGCCAGTCTCGCCCGGCGCTTTGGGCGTGGTCTTGTTGATCGGTTGGATCAGGCGATGGGCTCAGCACCGGAGCCGATTTCCCCCGCCCGTGCTCCGGATCATTTCGCCGTGCGCATGGGATTTCCCGACCCGATTGGGCTGATCGAGGATCTGATGGCGGGAGTGGACCGGATGTTGCCCCGGCTCTGTGCACGGCTTGAAGCACGCGGCAAGGGCGTGCGGCTTTTGCGGCTGGAGGCGCATCGCGCGGATCAGGAAACCGAGGTGCTGACACTGGGGCTGGCCCGTGCCACACGCGACCCCGCCCGCATCCGCCCGCTTCTGGAGATGAAACTGGATCAGATCGATGCCGGATTTGGCATCGACATGCTGCGCCTAGAGGGGCTGCAGGTCGAAGCGCTGCATGATCGCGCGCCCGCCGGCCATGCGGATGCGCGCCGGGCCGCCCGCACCCGCCAGGAAGACGGCACAGCGCTCGAAGATCTGATGGGGCGGCTGGGCGCACGGGTGGGGCTGGAAAACCTCACCCGCCTGCATCCAGCCGACAGCCATATTCCTGAAAAGACGTCCAAAACTCTTGCCGCAGCGTGGTCAGAACCTGCGCAGGACTGGCCCACGCCGCCGCGTCCCCGCCCGCTGCTGCTGTGGCCCCCCGAGCTGGTCATGGCACCCGATGTGCCGCGTCTGGACGGTACATTTCGGTGGCGTGGGCGGGACTGGCAGCTGGCCGGTGCCACAGGTCCAGAACGGATCGCGCCGGAATGGTGGCTGGATGACCCCAACTGGCGCAGCGGGGTGCGGGATTACTGGTGTGTCGTGACCACCTGCGGCGCGCGGCTGTGGCTGTACTTTGCGCATGGGGGCACGATGTCGAGGGGATGGTTTTGTCAGGGCAGCTTTGCATGAAACGCTTCGATGGTGGGCGAAGTGATTTCCTTGGGCAGATGTGCCTGCTGCGGCTAAGCTGAGGGCATGGTAACCCCACGTTTCGATATCATTGGTCAGGCTCTTGGTGATGCCAGCCGGACCCGTATGCTTTGCGAGTTGATGGAGGGGCGGGCCTTCACCAACAAGGAACTGGCCAGCGCCGCCAGCGTGACCCCGCAAACCGCCACGGCGCATTTGCGCATGCTGCAGGATGCAGGCCTTGTGGTGTCAGAAAAACGCGGCCGCTGTGTGTTTCACCGGCTTGCAGGCCCCGAGGTTGCACAGGCGCTTGAACAGCTGGCGGCCTTGGCGCCCCGTGACAGTCTGCACCGCGCGCAGAAACGCAAAGCGGGCGGGCTGGCGCAGTTGCGCAGCTGTTATGACCATCTTGCCGGGCCATTGGCGGTGGCCATGACGGAGAGCTTGCAAGTGCGCGGGCTGTTGCGGCGTGACGGCGGCCGCTTTGTTGCCCAAGACAGCGCGGTCTGGGCCGGGCTTGGCGTGACGCTTGCGCCAGACAAAGGCGCGCGCCCCTTTGCCCGTCCCTGCATGGACTGGACCGAACGACGCGATCACATTGCAGGCCCCATGGGGACACAGATCCTCAACCACGGGTTAGAGGCAGGTTGGCTGCGCCGCGCTGGGCAAAATCGAGAGCTGCTGCTGACCACGCCGGGGGCGCGGGCGTTCCACCAGATGCTGGGGCTGCCGGTGGCCGATCTGCCACATGTGACGCAAGAGGCTTGATTTGCAGCGCAAGAGCGACGACCCTTGGGGGCATGAGCTACCAACCCATTGAACCTTTTCCCCGTCAGACCTTTCCGACACAGGTGCATTTCGACCGGAGCGAACTGTCGGTGATCATGTCCCTTTATGGCCGCATGGTCGCTGCCGGAGAGTGGCGGGACTATGGCATGTCATCGCTGCGAGAACTGGCGGTTTTTGCCGTGTTTCGGCGCACCGCTGAACATCCGCTGTACCGGATCGAGAAACGCCCGAAACTGCGCCACAAACAGGGGCAATACGCTGTTGTCGGCACGGATGGTCAGATCCTGAAACGTGGCAAGGACCTCAAAGCGGTGCTGCGCGTCCTGGAACGCAAGCTGATCCGGTCAGTCGAATAACCGCTTATGGGCCGTCACCGGCCCGTCGCCCTGTTCCGCGATCCGTGTGATCGCTGCGTCGAGGGGTTCCAGGGCCACGGCCATGGCATGCACATTGGCATGAAGCAGCGTGTCCGGGTCCCGCACCCAGGCCACATGGCCTTTCCAGAACAAAAGATCGCCGCGCTGATAGGCGCTGCCCTCGGGCAGGCGGGTGCCAAGAGCGCGCTCTTGCGGGCCGCTGTCGCCGGGGCAGGGCAGACCACAGGCAAGGCACGCCACCTGCACCAGTCCCGAGCAATCGATACCAAAGCGGCTGTTGCCGCCCCAGAGATACGGCGTGCCGATCAGCGTCTCTGCAACAGCGACGGGGTCTGCAAGGGGATCGCCGATCGCGCGCAGATGTGCCTTGGGGACATACCCCTGATCGGTTTTGGCAAATCTATCGCCTGTGCTCTGCACCCGCAGCTGCGTGCCAAATGAAAAACTGGCGCGGTCTGGGGATTTAAAATCCTCGGCCTCGTAGGCATGTGTCGCAGGTGCACTGACCCAATGGGTTGCCCGCGCAGTGTCCCGCACAGCATCCGAGGGCAGAAAACCGCGATAGCCGTCCTTTGCAGCCGCCACCTCGACCCACCCTTCGGTGCGCGCCAACACAGTGACGTCATCTCCGAACAACAGCTGTCGGTCACGCGGCCCATTGGGGGTGCGCAGCAGGTCGACAACGGGATGTGCGATAGACAGGCTCACAGGTTCAGCATGTCTGGCAGGGCCGCAAACAGCGCGCGGGTGCCTTGGCCAACACCGCCTTTCCGGCGGGCGGGCTGGTTGGACTGGCACCAGCCGTAGATATCGAAATGCATATAGCGCGCCTCATCCGTGAAGCGGCGCAGGAACAGCGCGGCAGTGATCGAACCGGCAAACCCGCCCGACGGTGCATTGTCCAGATCCGCAATGCTGGGTTCAATCTGTGCTTCGTATGGGGCGTGGAAGGGCATGCGCCAGACCGGATCAGCCATCTCTGTCGCCGATTTGGACAGGGCCGCGGCATCGCCTTCGTCATCGGTGTAGAACGGCGCAAGGTCGGCGCCCACCGCAACACGGGCCGCACCCGTAAGCGTTGCCATTGAAATCAGCAGATCCGGCTTATCCTCTGTCGCCAGTGCAAGCGCGTCTGCCAGCACCAAGCGCCCTTCGGCGTCGGTGTTGTTGACCTCAACCGTCAGCCCCTTGCGCGAGGTCAGGACATCGCCGGGGCGGAACGCGGGGCCAGAGACAGCATTTTCAGCCGCCGGGATCAGAACGCGCAGGCGCAGCGGCAGTTTCGCGGTCATGATCATCGACGCCAGCCCCAAAACATTGGCCGCGCCGCCCATGTCTTTCTTCATCAACCCCATGCTGCCGCCGGGCTTGAGGTTCAGGCCCCCGGTGTCAAAACAGACGCCCTTGCCGACCAGCGTCAGGGTCGGGCCAGAGCTGCCCCACAGCATCTCGACCAGACGTGGGGCACGGTTTCCGTCACCGGCGGCGCGTCCCACAGTATGGATCAGCGGGAAGTTCTGGGTCAGCAGGTCTTCACCGGTGATCGTCTTGACCGTCGCCCCATGGGTTTCCCCCAAGGTTTCAACGGCCTGCTGCAGCGCGCCAGGCCCCATGTCTTCGGCAGGGGTGTTGATCAGGTCGCGGGTCAGCCACTCTGCGGCGGCGAGAGCTTCGACAGTCGCGACCTCGATCCCGTTTGGGGCCACCAGCTGCGCACCAGAGGGCGTGCAGGATTTGTAGCGATCAAAGCGATATTGGCTCATCAACCAGCCGAAAGCTTCGGTTTCGAGGTCAAACCCTTCGGGCAGCGTGTCGGTCAGGGCGTAAGTGCCCGCAGGCAACTTTTCAGCCGCAGCCGCTAGGGCAAACCGCTGGCGTTTGCGTTGTGCGGCGGTGCCAAATCCAACCAGCGCCCGTTCAATATGACCTTCGGTGTTGGCGATGGTCAGGCATTGCCCCCAGCCGCCCGTGAACCCCTGCACTTGCGCCCAGTTGCGCACAGCCTCAGGTTGGCCGACGAGAAATTCTTCGCAGTGATCGGCAGAGACCACATGAACCGCAATGGCCTGATCTGAGGGCAGGGCGAAGGAAGGCGTCGGCATGGAGGATACTCCGATCAAAGGGCGTAAGGGTTCTTTTGCCCACAGAGTATCCGCCATAGCTGCAGCCGCAAGCCCCAGCGGGCCTCAAAGCTGTGTGAAAATCATGTTCACTGCTAGCTAAGCATATGTTTTCAAAACAGCTGTGCCCAGGTCGCTAAAAGCGCCCGGGCACAGATCCAGTCTGGACGAAGTGGATTAGACCGACAGGTCTTGCTGTTCCCAGACGGCGGTCAGAGACCGCTCCCCCACGCGGATCAGACGGAACAGCGTTGCCGCTGTGGCCGGATGGTCGCTTGCGTCGATCGCGACGGTCACGTCGCGTGCAATGCTGGCCATATCGGTCAGACCGATCTGCTCTGAGATCGCGATCAACGACCGCGCGCTTTTGCGGAGTTTCTCCACATCGTTTTGTCGCCAAAGACGTTCACAATGCGTCAGACGCACGGCAAGCTCTTCAATGGCGCGACAGACAACGTCCTCTGCGCTGACTTCGCCCAGCTGTCGGTAGAGTTCCGAAAGCTTTTGCGAGTCCAGATGGACGTTTTCCCTATGATTGACTGTAAGAATATTAGCCACCACGATTCACCCCGTATTCGGTATGCCCCCACGGCACGGAACCAATCTGACGTTGAACGGTTGTCAAAAGGTTGCTGACGGATCTTGATATCTGTCGAATTTGGTAACAATTGCGGCAAAGAGGGGCGCACCGCGCGTTTGCAAGGAAAGACGAAAACATGAATCATGCCAAACCTTTGCCCGGATATCTGGTCACGCGCTATCAAGGGTGGAAAGCCACCGGTTATGCAGAAAACCAACATTGGTATCGCCGCCTTGCCGAAGAAGGACAGCGCCCGCGTGCGATGGTGATTTCCTGCTGTGACAGCCGGGTGCATGTGACCTCGATCTTTGGCGCTGATCAGGGCGAATTTTTTATTCATCGAAATATCGCCAACCTGGTTCCCCCCTATGCGCCTGATGGGGATCATCACGGGACCTCTGCCGCAATCGAATACGCGGTGACAGCTTTGAAAGTGTCGCATCTTATTGTGCTGGGGCATTCCCAATGTGGTGGTGTGCAGGGCTGTATTGACATGGCCAAGGGCAATGCCCCGCATCTGGAAGCAAAGACCAGCTTTGTTGGTCGATGGATGGAGATCCTGAAGCCAAAGTTTGAGCAGGTGGCTGACATCCAAGATCCCGTCGAACAAGCCCGCCGTTTCGAACGCCAAGCTGTTGTTGCTTCATTAGAAAATCTGATGACCTTCCCGTTTATTGACAGCGCGGTACAGGCCCGAGAGCTGAGTTTGCATGGGCTGTGGACCGATATTGGCGAAGGCGATCTGGAGTATTATGACGCGGTGCAGGACAGGTTCCTCGCGGTCTGATGTCCGGTGGTCCAGGGCAGCTATTTGCCTTGCGCCCGAAGCATCTGTGCAGCCCGTGCGTAGCCACCCGAAGCGCCGTCCACAAAGTGCATATGATCTGCGCGCATGGCCGACGGTACGATGCAGGTCACCATCGCTTCGTCCTGTGCAAACAGCCCATAGCGCACCAGCCCCGCAGCCCTTGCATCGGCAAGCAACCCTTCGATCTGATCGTGCGTTTCTTGCGGGCAGTCCAAGGTCAGTTTCAGCCCGTCGTCATACTTGCGGAAATCCGCGTTGGCGGCGATTTCGGCGCGGTAGCTGACGGGGTCAAAATTACCCAGTTTTCGACCGCGCCAAAACAGCACTGCAACCAGTGCAGTGCCCAGTGTCAGGGTGACTTTTCGTAAAATCGCCGCGGTTTTGCCGCGGCCCAAACGGGCCTCCAGCATCAGGCCTTTGGGTGGGAATCGGAAACCCGGCCCCTCTTTTGGCAAGGGGTGGCCGCCGCGATCCAGGCCATTGGCCAGTTGCAGAATCGCCTGAGTGACCTCGGCAACCGCCGCAAAGGGGGCTGTGGGCTCTGGTTTCACGAGCACCGATAGGATCATGTCATTGCGGGCTTTGACCGAATCCCAGCGACACGACAGCCCCGTCAGATCCGGCGGTGTGCCATCGCTTTGCGTGCTCAGCGTGCGGTCGTTTCCCTTCATCTGGCTTTCCAGCCAATTGAGCCCCCCGCCATCAAACATCGCATAGTCGACATCGCGCGACGCGCCAAAGCGTGCCACGCGAACGTCCTGCCCGCTGGCGCGCACATCTGCGACAGGGGCCAAAGTGGCGCGCAGATCAATCGCAAATTCTTGGGCCACCCAGGCCTGCAGACGGGCCAATTCGCGTGCGGCCAGATCCGCGCAATCCGGCGGCAAGGCGAAACCGGCCCCATCGCCGCCGAAAACAAAGGGAAAAGCCCGATCCGGCAACGTATTGCGCAGCGCCGCAATCGCGGCGGCCCCAATCATGTTGACGGTTTTGAACTGCCCCCGATCGATCAGCGCAGTGGAGTCTACAATGTCGCAACATCCAAGCAGCCAGTCGTCTGGCAATGGGGTGAACGCGTCCTGTTGCAAACCTGAGAACTCTGCAAAAAGCGGCAGGTCATCGTAGAAGGTATCTGGGTTGGATTGGGTGTCTTTCATGGTCTCACAGGGCTTGGGGGCTGCCATGGTCTATGTGGTGCAGAGCGAAAGCAGGGCAAGTTCAAAGGGAATCACGCTTTCGTTGGATCCAATTTCGCAGGAAATTTCGGAGCCGATAGCGATCAAATTTTGC
Source organism: Tritonibacter multivorans (assembly GCF_001458415.1). Lineage (GTDB taxonomy): Bacteria > Pseudomonadota > Alphaproteobacteria > Rhodobacterales > Rhodobacteraceae > Epibacterium > Epibacterium multivorans. The sequence goes on from NZ_CYSD01000037.1 coordinate 497,976, forward strand.
GGAAATCGACGAAAACACCGGAAAACCTCCACCAGCGCTGCAATCGCGGCTTTTCTAAAGGGATGAGGTTCTATATCACACGTCAGCCGGTCACGAGGCCGGATCATAGTTGGAGAAACAAAATGGGTTATCGCGTCGTTGTCGTCGGCGCCACGGGCAACGTGGGCCGTGAAATGCTGAACATCCTGGCCGAGCGCCAGTTTCCTGTGGACGAATTGGCCGCACTGGCGTCTCGTCGTTCGCTGGGGACAGAGGTGACTTTTGGCGACAAGACGCTGAAGACCCAGGATCTGGATACCTTTGACTTTGCGGGTTGGGACATGGCGCTGTTTGCTGTGGGCTCTGAGGCAACCAAACAGTACGCGCCCAAGGCGGCAGCGGCTGGCTGTGTTGTCATCGACAACTCCTCGCTCTACCGCTACGATCCGGAAGTTCCGCTGATCGTGCCGGAAGTGAACCCGCAGGACGTTCACGGGTACAACCAGAAAAACATCATCGCCAACCCCAACTGCTCGACTGCGCAGATGGTTGTGGCCCTGAAGCCGCTGCATGACCGCGCGACCATCAAACGTGTGGTTGTGTCCACCTACCAGTCGGTTTCCGGTTCGGGCAAAGAGGCGATGGAAGAGCTGTGGGAACAGACCAAAGCGGTCTACAATCCTACCAAAGATGTCCCGCCGACCGTCTACACCAAAGAGATCGCGTTTAACGTGATCCCGCACATCGACGTTTTCCTCGACGATGGGTCCACCAAAGAAGAGTGGAAGATGGTTGCCGAGACCAAGAAAATCGTCGATCCGGCGATCAAGGTCACCGCGACCTGCGTGCGTGTGCCCGTGTTCGTTGGTCACTCTGAATCCATCAACATCGAATTCGAAGACTTCCTCGATGAAGATGAAGCCCGCGACATCCTGCGCGAAGCGCCGGGCATCATGGTGATCGACAAGCGTGAAGACGGTGGCTACGTCACGCCGAAAGAATGCGTTGGCGATTTCGCAACCTTCATCAGCCGCATCCGTCAGGACTCCACTTTGGACAATGGTCTGAACCTGTGGTGTGTGTCCGACAACCTGCGCAAAGGCGCGGCCCTGAACGCCGTCCAGATCGCAGAGCTGCTGGGCCGTGAGGTTCTTAAGAAGGGTTGATACCGCTAACCCTGACGAGAATTCGAAAGGCGCTCTTCGGAGCGCCTTTTTTTGTGCCTGCGCAGTGGGTTGGGGTGAGGTGCGATTTTTCGTTTCTTTCAAAACTGTTGCGGGAAGATTGGTCGTATTTGAGATGTTTGAGGGGTTAAAATATTTCATAAATTTGAACTCGGCTGCCTTCAAAAGGCTGTATCCTCGACCGTCCAAGGACCCATTTGTGCCTTAAAATGGGAGTTGTTTGTTAATGAGTGTTTTTGGAGGGTAAAACGTGAAACAGGATGGGGACTATACACCTGAAACCGAAGTTCACGACGATCTGTCTTACAAGCAAACGCCATGGGCCAGCGCGCGACAAAGGCAGGGGCTTGATTCTGAAGCCCTGGTTCAGTTGCGGGTGAACCTGAATGAGTCGTTTGGTCTCGCCAGTAACTGGCCGAGCCTGAGGCAATTGCTGCGACAGAAGGGCTTTGATATGCGCCCGCGCGCTGGCCGACTGCGTTTGGTGGATCTGCAAAGCCAGGTGGAAATTTGCACCTTTGGCAAGCTGGGTCACCCGCGCCTAGAGCTGGAGCGCCGGTTCGGTTCCCTGCCGAACGCGCACTGACGTTAGGGATCGACGACATCGCGGTCCGGGGGACGGTTTTTCTAGACTCCGCCCCTCGGGCATTTTGTAGCTAGGGTTTTATCAGCAGAACTTGGACATCGGCCACATTGGTGCCAGTCCCGCCCGTGCGGATCAGATTTCCGGCGGCGTGAAGCGCATGATGACTGTCATTATTATCCAAAAGCGCCTGAGGATCTTCGCCGGCGGCCGTTATCCGGGACCAGCTTGCGGCATCGACCAAAGCGCCCGCAGCATCCGTCGGACCGTCCCGCCCGTCGGTTCCGCCAGAGAGAAAGACCCAATCGCCATCGTCGTTCTGGCACAGGCGCGCAATATGCAGGGCAAGTTCCTGATTGCGGCCCCCCCTGCCATTCCCGCGCAGGCGAACCGTGGTTTCACCGCCAAACAGCAGCGCGGTGGGGCGATCAGCCTTTGACGCGCGCAGAGACGCCGCGATTTTCTGGGCGGCCTCTTCGACATCGCCTGTCAGCGCATTGTCCACAATCTCTGCCTGCCATCCCTGAGCCTCCGCGCAGGTTTTCATCGCCAGCAAGCTCTGTTGGTTCGAGCCGACCAAATGGTTCTGAGCCTCCGGTAAGGCCTCGCGCTGCGGTGTCGCGGCCTCGAGGCATGTTTGAACGGCATCGGGCAGTTGGCGCAGCAGGCCGTGGGTACGCAGCAAGTCGCGGGCATCCGTTGGAGTGCCCAGAGGGGCAACCGTGGGGCCCGAGGCAATGGCCCGCAGGTCGTCGCCGATGACATCCGACAGCAGAAACGCGTGCACTGTGGCTGGGGCTGCGGCGTGCAGCAGTCCACCGCCCTTCAGCGCGGACAGCTGCTGGCGCACAAGGTTCATCTCTGTGATTTCCAGCCCCGAAGCAAGCAGCAGCGCATTGGCTGCAGATTTATCCTGAAGGCTCAGACCTTTGCGCGGGGCGACCATGAGGGCCGATCCACCGCCCGAGATCAACGCCAGAACCTGATCCCCTGCTTTGGTCTGCGCCAGCAGTTCCAAAACGGCGTGACCTGCTGCGGCGCTGGTTTCATCTGGGACCGGATGCGCGCCCGCGATGACCTGTGCACCGGGCAGGTTGCACAGGTTTTCGGGGTTTGTGACCACCAAGGCAGCGGTTGGTGTTGGCAGAATTTCCAGCGCTGCCCGCATCATCGGCACGGCAGCTTTGCCCACTGCAATCACAAACCGGTGCGCTCCGGGGGGCAAAGGGGGCAGGGGGTGCCGGTCCAGCTGGCGTTTGACGGCGGCTTCTGGATCAGCGGCTGCAATCGCGGCTTCAAACAAGGTCATTGCCGTTTCGCGCAGGCTGCTCATGATTTGCTCTCCTCCTGTTTGCACCCACTTTGTGGAGCAGAGGGCCTTGCCGCAAGGGGCTTTGCCGGGGCTTTCAAATTTCCCCCAAAAATCCTTCATGCGTTCGGGCAATTCTTTTGCGTTGGCCTGAGCTTGCACACAGGGTTTGATGGGGCGAACAACAGTGAATGGCGAAGCGATGACCAAACCGACCTATTACGCCCCGCAAGGTGGGCTGCCGCCGCAGACGCAGCTTTTGACCGACCGGGCCATGTTCACGGATGCTTATGCCGTGATCCCCAAGGGCACGATGAGCGATATTGTCACCAGCTTCCTGCCGTTTTGGGACAAGGCGCGGTTCTGGGTGATCGCCCGTCCTCTGTCTGGCTTTGCCGAAAGCTTTTCGCATTACATCGCCGAGGTGCAGCCCGGCGGTGGCAGCACCCGTCCCGAGACCGATGTCGGCATTGAACATGTGCTGTTTGTGGTTGAAGGCGGCATGACGCTGACGCTGAATGGTGAGCAACATCAGCTTGCGGAAGGTGGCTATGCCTTCCTGCCGCCCGCGGCAGAGTGGTCGGTGGCCAACAGCACGGATGCGCCGGTCAAGTTTCACTGGATCCGCAAGGCGTACCACGCGGTCGAAGGTCTGGATGCGCCCGAAGCCTTTGTTACCAATGAAGCCGATGTGCCCATGAATGCCATGCCGGATACGGATGGCAAATGGGGTACACAGCGCTTTGCCGATCCCGAAGATCTGCGCCACGACATGCACGTCAATATCGTCAATTTTGAACCCGGTGGCGTGATCCCCTTTGCCGAAACCCATGTGATGGAACACGGGCTTTATGTGCTGGAAGGCAAGGCGGTGTATCGGCTGAACCAGGATTGGGTCGAGGTCGAGGCGGGCGATTACATGTGGCTGCGCGCCTTCTGCCCGCAGGCGTGTTACGCAGGTGGTCCGGGTCGCTTCCGCTACTTGCTTTATAAGGATGTGAACCGGCACATGCCGATGACCCCATTTCGTTGATGAAAAGGGCCGCGTGATGTGGCCCTTTTGTTTTTACGCGTCCTTGGTGCCCGAAAGGCCGCCCGAGATTTCCTCGGTCGCCTCTGCCGCAAGTTCTTCAGGGAGGATCAGGTTCAACACAATTGCCAGAACGGCCGCAGGCAGCAGGCCGCTCGACAGCAGGATCTTCAGCGTCGACGGCAGATGTTGCAGCGCGCCAGGCTCCAGCTGCAGGCCCAGACCGATCGAGATGGAGATCGCAAAGATCACCCCATTGCGCCGGGTCCAGCTGACATCGGACAAGATCGAAATCCCGGCAGAGACCACCATGCCGAACATCACAATCACGCCGCCGCCGAGAACTTCGATCGGGATGGTGCGAATGACCGCGCCGACTTTGGGCACCAGCCCACAAAGGATGAGGAACAGCGCGCCAATGGTCACCACATGGCGGCTCATCACGCCGGTCATCGCAATCAGGCCGACGTTCTGGCTGAAGGATGTGTTCGGCAGGCCGCCAAAGATGCCAGAGACTGCGGTGCCAAAACCATCGGCAAAGGTCGCACCTTCGATTTCCTTGTCGGTGGCTTCGCGCCCTGCGCCGCCTTTGGCAACGCCGGATACATCGCCCACGGTCTCAACCGCGGACACAAAGGCCATCAGGCAGAAGCCAAGGATCGCGGCGAACGACAGCTCGAACCCGTATTTAAAGGGCTGCGGCAGGGCAAAGCTTGCGGCGCGCTCCCACGATAGGGACACGGCCTCGACCGTCAGCATGCCGGTGGCCAGCGCAAAGACATAGCCCGCAAACAGCCCGATCAATACGGCGGATACCGACAGCATCCCACGGGCAAAGAACTTCAGCCCCAGTGTCACAAGGATCACCACAATCGCGGCAGACCAGTTCAGGAGCGAGCCATATTCCGGCGTGCCAATGGCCGGAACGCCGCCTGCCGCATATTGGATGCCCACTTTCACCAGTGCCAGACCAATCATGGTAACCACCAGCCCGGTGACGAGCGGCGGCAGCGCAAAGCGGATGCGGCCAATAACCAGCCCCAGGGCGGCATGAAACAGCCCGCCAATCAGAACGCCGCCAAAAAGTGCGGCCAGCCCATCAACCCCTTTGCCCGCCACCAGTGGAATCATAATGGGGAGAAAGGCAAAAGACGTGCCCTGCACGATCGGCAGCTTGGCCCCAACCGGGCCAAGGGTCACCGTTTGCAAGAGGGTGGCAAGACCCGCAAACAGCATCGACATCTGGATCAGATACAGCAGTTCGGGAAAATCCGGGCTGTTCGAACCAAAACCAAACCCGGCCGCGCCTGCAACAATAATGGCAGGTGTCACATTGGACACAAACATGGCCAGCACGTGCTGGATGCCAAGGGGAACCGCCTTCTCGAACGGCGGCATATAGTCAGGGTCGCGCAATTGCGACGGTGTTCCTAAGGAAGTCTCGGTCATTTGAAATAGTCCCTGTTGGGAGAGCCGCCCCCGCCTCGTTTGATGGGCAGGGATCAGCCCCTTGGATTATGGCATCGGGCTAGCCCTCCGCCGGCGAAGTATCAGTGGCGATTTCGGTGACGACCCAAGGGGTGTCGAACCAGTGCTCTTCGAGATTAGCGCCTGCGCCAATGCGGTCGATGACAATGTATTGGCCCTGCGCCTGGTAAGGGGCGAGCACCCCATGCCATGTGCCGCGATGCAGGTTGATCGCCTGGCCGGGCTGGCTGAGGAAGGCATGGACCTGACCGGGGCGATCGCCCAGATCGTTTGCGACGATCACCAGCATTGGCACGCCGTTCAGGGGCACAAAAGCCTGGCTGCCTTCGGGGTGGCGCTCGACCAGTTCCACCGCATAGGGCAGGTCGCGCGGTTTGCTGTCAAACAGGCTCAGCCCCGCCTGCCCATCGCTGAAATCGAGGGTGGCGCGGTCGTGGTGACGACCGCACATGCCTTGGTTGATGATTTTGTCGGGGGTGCTTTCCGCGACCTCCAGCACATCGCCGAAGGGGGCGAAAGCCTCTGCCGTCAGGGGCTTGGCAATCAGATCGCGGCTCATGCGAACAGGTCCTGCAGGCGGAAGTGGGCGATGCGCTCGACCTGTTTGCAGGCCTCGGCAAATTCGGTGTCGCGGTCGTTGTTGATGCGGCGCTTAAACGCCTCGAGGATCGACGCCTTGTTGTGATCGCGCACCGCGATGATGAAGGGGAAACCGTGTTTGGCCACGTAGTCTTCGTTGAGCGAGGTAAAGGTCCAGCGTTCGCCATCGGTCAGCATATCTAGGCCGGCTGAGGCCTGTTCAGATGTGCTCTCGGATGTCAGGCGGCCCGCCTGCGCCAGCTTGCCCGCCAGATCCGGGTGTGCGGTCAACACGCCCAGCCGTTCTTCTTCGCTGGCCACACGGAACATGCGGCACAGCGCATTATGGACGCCAATGGCGCAATCATGGGCCGGGCCCAGCTCCAGATCAAAGGCGCGGTCGGCGATCCAGGGGGAATGTTCAAAAATGCCGCCGAACTGTTCAACAAACCGCGCGCGGTCCATCTGGCTGGGGCGTTCGCGGCGGCTGTGCGGGTGGGTTTCAGCCCAGTGCTGTGCGATCTCAACCCGGCGCGGGCACCAGACATCGTCAAAGGACTGGATGTGGTCAATAAACCGCTTCAGCGCCGCGATCTTGCCGGGACGGCCCACCAGACGGCAGTGCAGGCCAATGGTCATCATCTTCGGCGCGCCTGCCTCCCCTTCGGCATAAAGCGCGTCAAAAGCATCCGTGAGATACTGGCCGAAATCGTCGCCCGTGACCCAGCCGGGCGCGGTGGCGAAACGCATATCGTTGGCTTCCAGCGTATAGGGAATGATCAGCTGATCGCGGTCCTCAACCTCCAGCCAATAGGGCAGGTCGTCGTCATAGGTGTCCGAGATATAGTCAAAGCCGCCCTCTTCGGCGACCAGTCGCACGGTATTGGCAGAACAGCGCCCGGTGTACCAGCCGCGCGGGCGTTCACCGACCACTTCGGTATGAAGCCGAACGGCCTCTGCGATGGAGGCGCGCTCTTCTTCCTCGGGCATGTCTTTGTGTTCGACCCATTTCAGACCATGCGAGGCGATCTCCCAATCTGCGTCTTTCATCGCCTGAACCTGTTCGGGCGACCGGGCGAGTGCGGAGGCAACGCCATAGATGGTCAGCGGGATATCCGCGCCGGTGAAGAGGCGGTGCAGCCGCCAGAAACCTGCACGCGCGCCGTATTCATAGATCGATTCCATGTTCCAATGGCGCTGGCCGGGCCATTGGGCGGCGCCGGGGATGTCGGACAGAAACGCCTCGGAGGCCGCATCGCCATGCAGCAGGCAGTTTTCGCCGCCTTCTTCATAGTTCAGCACAAATTGAACGGCGACTTTTGCGCCGCCCGGCCATTGGGGGTCGGGGGCGTTCGGGCCATAGCCGCGCATGTCTCGGGGGTAACGGTTCGAAGGGGGTGCGGAATTCACGGGGACGTCTCCAGCAAAGCTGTTGTTTTCTACGTTATATTACAAAGGGTGCTTGGGTGTTCTCATGCATTTTTTGAAAGAGCTATTCCACGCGGATGCGTGCATATTGGGCAGAGAGGCGCCAATATGGCGACAACACAGGCTTTTTGACACGCAAAAGGAGGCCGCGATGGCCGGATTTCTCACCACTCACGTCTTGGATACTGCACGTGGCCTCCCCGCGGAGGGGATCAAAATCGCGCTTTATAAGGTGACGGGCAATTCCCACAAGAAAATCGCCGAAACCGTGACCAATGCGGACGGGCGCACGGATACGCCAATCCTGCCTGCGGAGAAGTTTAAGACCGGCACCTATGAGCTGATCTTTTTCTGCGGTGAATACCTGCGTGAAACCGGCCAGGCCGGGGCTGATCCGTTGTTTCTGGATCAGGTGCCGATCCGTTTTGGCATGAGCGAAGACGACCACTACCATGTGCCGCTGCTGCTGTCGCCTTATGGCTATTCCACCTATCGGGGCAGCTGAGGGAGCCTCCGGCGGGGATATTTTTGAAAAGATGAAAGGCCAAAGATGAAAGGCCGGGGATCCTCCCGGCCTTTGGTTATGTTGTTGGCAGTTCGGCCAGAATGTGGTCGACCATAAAGTCGAGGAACAGCCGAACTTTGGGGTCTTGATGGCGGCGGTGCATATAAAGGCAGGCCAGTTGAATGGGCAGGGGCGGTTCGTTTTCCAGAACCGGCACCAAGCGCCCTGCGTTCAGATGTTCTGAGACCTCGAAGCTGGGTTTCATCACAATGCCGTGCCCATCGAGCGCCCATTGAGTCAGGACCTCGCCGTGGTCGCTTTCAAAGGGGCCGGTGACCGCGATGCGCTGCGGGCCCTCGGGGCCATCGAGCGTCCATTGGAATTCCGGCGCGCCGGGAAAGCGCAGGTTGAGGCAATCGTGGGCGTCTGTCTTTAGTTCTGCGCTCGACTTTGGGGTGCCGCGTTTGGCGATATAGTCGGGTGAGGCACACAAGAGGCGCGGGCAGTCGGCGATTTTGCGGATTTTGAGATTCGAATCCTCGGGCACGCCAAGGAAAAAGGCCGCATCCAGACCTTCGGCCGCCAGATCGAGTTTGCGGTCTGACAGGCGCAGGCGAATATTGATCAGCGGGTAGGCCGCGCGGAACTTGGGAACAGCCGGGGCAATGAAGCGCTGGCCCAGACCCAGCGGAGCCGCCACATATAATGTGCCCTGCGGGATCTGCGTGACGTTTGAGATGTCGGCTTCGGCTTCTTCTACCGCTTCGAGGATTTTTACGGCACCCTCATAGAAGATCTTCCCCTGCTCGGTTGGGTTCAGCAGGCGGGTGGTGCGCTGGAACAGGCGGACCTTGAGATGATCTTCGAGTTGCGAGATCCGCGAGGAGGCCACAGCTGCAGAAATGCGCATATCGCGGGCAGCAGCAGACATATTGCCGAGTTCGTAGACGCGAACGAAGGTGCGGATGTTGTTCAGATAGGACATGGGTTACTTCCGGGTGGGCCGCCTCGGATAGGCGCGGATAAGATTGTCAGGCAGATTTTGAAACAGCTTGGAATTTTTCACCGATACAGGAAAATAAGGGGCTGCACTAGGCTACCCGCGGAAAAACGCCCCGGAACTATGAGGAAGAAAATATGGAAGAGCTTTTGATCATGTGGGACTGGCTGGCCTTTGCGGTGCGCTGGCTGCATGTCATCACGGCCGTCGCCTGGATTGGTTCCTCGTTCTATTTCATTGCGCTGGATCTGGGGTTGAACCGCAATATCGAAGGCCCCGCTGATGGCGAAGAATGGCAGGTGCATGGGGGGGGATTCTACCACATCCAGAAATACCTTGTCGCGCCTGGCCAGATGCCCGAGCACCTGACCTGGTTCAAATGGGAAAGCTATTCCACCTGGCTGTCGGGCGCTGCGCTGTTGATGATTGTCTATTGGGCGGGCGGGGAGCTGTATCTGATTGATGCGGCCAAAGCCGATTTGGCGCTGTGGCAGGGGATTTTGATCTCTGCAGCCTCGCTGGCGGTGGGGTGGCTGATCTATGATGCCCTTTGCAAATCCAAGCTGGGCGAGAGGCCGACCGTGCTGATGCTCCTCTTGTTTGTCATGCTTGTGGCGATGGGCTGGGCCTATAATCAGGTCTTTACGGGCCGCGCGGTGCTGCTGCATCTGGGCGCGTTCACCGCCACAATCATGACCGCCAATGTGTTCTTCATCATCATGCCGAACCAGCGCATTGTGGTGGCGGACCTGAAGGCGGGCCGCAAGCCGGATGCGAAATACGGTAAAATCGCCAAGCTGCGCTCGACCCACAACAACTACCTCACCCTGCCGGTGATCTTCCTGATGCTGTCGAACCACTACCCGCTGGCCTTTGCCACCGAGTACAACTGGGTCATTGCGGCGCTGGTGTTCCTGATGGGGGTGACGATCCGACACTATTTCAACACCCGCCACGCGCGCGCAGGCAATCCAACCTGGACCTGGTTGGTCACTGCGCTGCTGTTCTTTGCGGTTATGATCCTGAGCCAGGCGGGGCTGGAGCAGGACAGCTATGAGGAAAGCGAAGCGCGCGCGCTGACCAAAACGGAGCTGGCTTTTGCCAGCTCTGAGCATTTTGAAGAGGTGATGAATGTGGTGCCGGGCCGCTGTTCCATGTGCCATGCGCGCGAGCCATTTTACGATGGCATCCGTCGAGCACCGAAAAACGTGCTCTTGGAAACCCCGGCGGATGTGGCGAAATACGCGAGCCAGATCTATCTGCAGTCGGGCGTGACCCATGCAATGCCGCCCGCAAATGTCAGCTATATGGAGCCCGAAGAGCGTGCCTTGATCCGCAGGTGGTATGTGGATGGGGCTGCCAAATTGCCGCTCTCGCTGGCCGCGAACTAAGCGCGGGCAGGGCGGGGGCTCCCGCCTGTGTCTGAGGCATTGAAATGCCTCTTCCCCCGTTGGGCCGAGCGCCGCTTGCGCGGCGCGGTTGCGCCAGGTGCTGCGCCCCGCCCTTCCCGAATGGCCGAGCCCCGTGCTGTCCGGCCCCAAATGTTTTCAAAGGACAAAAAGATCCATGACATCTGTTGCGACATCTAAAACGCTGCTGCGTGGCCGGACCTTGAGCTTTGACCGGGAACCGCAAGGCCCCGACGATCACGCGGCATACACATATATAGAAGATGGTGCCCTTCTGATCGAGGATGGGGTGATCAAGGCCCATGGCGCCTTTGATGAGGTCGCGCTGCAGGCTGGTGAGGCCAAGGTGATCGACCACCGCCCCCACCTGCTGATGCCGGGTTTCATCGACACCCATCTTCATTTTCCGCAGGTGCAGGTGATTGCCTCCTGGGGGGAGCAGCTGTTGGATTGGCTGAACACCTATACTTTCCCGGCAGAGACGCGTTTTGTGGACCCCGATCATGCGGCGGCGATGGCAACGGCCTTCTTTGATCTGCTCACCGCGCATGGCACCACCACCGCCGTTGCCTTCTGCTCTGTGCATCCGCAGTCGGCGGAGGCGTATTTCACGGAAGCGTTGAACCGCAACATGCGCATGATCGGTGGCAAGGTGATGATGGACCGCAATGCCCCCGATGGGCTGCGGGACACAGCGCAGCAGGGCTATGATGAAACCAAGGCCCTGATCGCGGCCTTCCATGGTCGCGGGCGCCTGTCTTATGCCATCTCACCGCGCTTTGCGATTACGTCGACCCCGGCGCAACTGGAGGCAGCCGGTGCCTTGGTTGCTGAACATGGCGACTGCTACATGCAGACGCATTTGTCCGAGAACCGCGACGAAATTGCCTATACGCTCAGCCTCTACCCGAACGCCCCCGACTATCTGGGTGTCTATGAGAAATATGGCCTTCTGTCAGAGCGTGCGCTGCTGGGTCATGCGATCCACTTGGAGCCGCGCGAAATCGATCTTCTGACCGACACTGGGGCAAAGCCGGTGTTCTGCCCGACGTCCAACCTGTTTCTGGGCAGCGGTCTGTTTGATGATGCGGGTCTTCGCGGCCGCGGCATCCAGAATGGGATCGCCACCGATATTGGGGCGGGCACCAGCTATTCCATGCTGCAAACTCTGAACGAGGCCTATAAGGTCTTGCAACTGCAGGGGCAGAAGCTTGACCCGCTGCGCGCCTTCCACTGGATCACACGTGGCAACGCAGATGTGCTCGGCATGTCCCATAAGATTGGCACGCTGAATGCGGGCACGGAAGCCGATGTTGTTGTGTTGAACGCCAAGGCAACCGCAGCGATGGATCTACGTGCGCACAGCTGTGGCACATTGAGTGAGGAACTCTTTGTATTGCAGATGCTCGGTGATGATCGCGCGGTGGTGCAAACCTATGCCGCCGGGGTGGCGCAGAAGCCCGTCATATAAAGGGGTCATTGTCTGGGGGATTGGTACGGCACAACGGGCATCGCTGCGGGCGGTGCCCGT